>NZ_JBJHDO010000001.1:0-1095904 GCF_050958605.1 Mesorhizobium sp. 1B3
GCTTGCCGCGATCGGCGCCGGTTCCATGCTGTTCCTGATGATGATGGTGACGGTGATCAGCGTCGCCGGACGCTACTTCCTGCAGGCCGACCTCATCCCCGGCGCCTACAACATCGTCGAGCGCATCATCTTCCCGCTGCTGGTCTTCTGGGCGTTGCCGATCGCGCATCGCGAAGGCATGTTTCCGCGCTTGGAGACCCTGGCCGATGCGCAGCCGCCGCGCCGGCGGGCCATCGTCGCGGCCCTGGTGACGGCCGTCGAGATCGCCGTCTACGCCGTGTTCATGTGGTACATCGTCCGCTTCGTCTGGACCAGCATCCAGTCGAACCGGACGATGCAGATCGGCACCTCGTTCTGGCCGTTGTGGCCGATCCTCGTGATGATGCCGCTCGCTTTCGGGCTGATGCTGCTGGAGATGGGCCGGCTGCTCTACCGCGATGTCAGACGGGTCCTGGGCCTCGAGGCCGCCGCCGACGAGCCGGCGTTCCACGGGAGTTCGGCAGTATGACCGCCTCCGCCAGCCCTTCGCCCTCCGCGGCATTGACCGAAACTTTCGACCCGACCGATGTCGAGACGATACGCGGCGTGCTGGCCGGCTTCATCCGCGACCAAACCGGTGCACCGGTCGAGATTGGGCCGCTCAGGCGCTTTACAGTAGGCTTCTCCTGGGTGACCTACGGTTTCCGCGCTCGCTGGCTCGAAAGCGGTCAGGCCGTGGAACGCGACCTCATTCTGCGCGCCGGTCCACCCGCGGGGATTTTCGGACCCTATCGCGCCTATCCGGAATTCGTCACGCTTCGAGAGCTTGAGAACAGCACCGTTCCTGTCCCGCGTGTCTACTGGTACAGCGACGACACCTCCGTCCTGGGGGCGCCGTTCTTCGTCTGCGATCTCGTTCCCGGTGAGGCGCCCATACCGTGGACGCACGATGGCGGACCGGCTTTCGACGAGCGGCGACGAATCCAGCTCGGCACGCAGTTCGTGGGCGCCTTGGCCGCCCTGCACCGCTTTGAATGGCGCGACACGCCCGTCGCGACGATCGACGGCACCAAGGATGTGAAACGAACGGCCGCTACGCAGGTCGACCATTGGATGGAACTGCTCCAAAATTGGTCGCCGGACCGTATTCCGATGCTCGAGCTGGCTGCGGCCTGGTTGCGCGAACGCGCACCGGTCGCGGCAAGGATCTCGATCACACATGGCGACTTCCGCATCGGCAATTTCCTGGAAGTCGACGGTCGCATCACGGCCATCCTCGACTGGGAGTTGGTGCGTCTCGGCGACCCGGTCGAGGACCTGGGCTGGGTCTGCCTCCAGGCTTGGCGTGGGCGCTCGCCCTATATGTGCCACTTCTTCGAACGCGAGGAATTGCGAGACCGATATGCCGTCCTGACGGGGCACGAGGTCTCGCTCGCCGACATGGCTTATTGGGAAGCGTTCGGCACGTTCAAGCTGGCCGTCATGCACTACGGAGCCACGGACTGTTTCGCCCGGCGCGGCTTCAACGACCTGCGCATGGCCGGGATGGGCGCGCAGATCCCGCGCATGCTCCTTCAAGTGGAATCCGCAATGGAACGCGCATCATGAATGTTCCTCTTTCCAGGATGATCGAGGGCATCATCGCAACGATGCGCAGCGACGTGATCCCGCACGTCTCGGATTCCTTTGCACGAGGTCAGGCTGTCGGTGTCATCGACCTTCTGAACAACATCGCGCCGAGAGTCGAATGGGCGCAGGCGCCGCTCCAGGATCTGGTCGAGGCGAAACGCCGCCTTCTCGAAGAGATCGCTCGGACGGTGCCCGAGGTGAAGGCGCAGCCGATCGTCGAGCAGACACCGGCGACGGCCGAAGATTTGCTGGTCCTCAAGGGCCGGCTGGACGCCGCGATCTGCGAGGCCATCGCCTTTGTGTGGCCGCGCCGGGACGAGCCGGAATGTAGTCGTGCGGCGGGGCTGATCAAGGCCCATCTCCACGACGAGATGACGGCCGAGATGAAGATAACGCGCAAGCCGCTCTTTGCCGAAATCGCGAGCGGCGACACGGCAAATACCTGATCAAGAACGGGACCACGGGAGGTGGACCATGGAATATCATCTCGATCCACGGATGCCCGCGCCCGAGGCGTGCGTCCAGCGCTACATGCTCAAGCGCTGGGCCTCGGTCCAGCCGGAAAAGGTCTTCGCGACCTTCGCGGACGGGTCGGAGTGGACCTATGCTGAAACGCTGCGCCAGGCAGTCACCACCGCGAACGCGCTGCGCGCACTCGGAGTGCGGCAGGGCGAGCGCGTCATGTGCTGGCTTCCCAACAGCGCGGACTGCCTCAAGGTCTGGTTCGGCCTCAACTATCTCGGCGCCGTTTTCGTGCCGTTGAACCTCGCCTATCGCGGCAATCTCCTGAGGCATGCTGTCAAGCTGTCGGAAGCGCGCCTCGGCATCGTCCATGCCGACCTTCACCAGCGTCTTGGGGAAATCGAGTTGAACAGGCTGGAAGAAATCGTCGTCCTGGGCGGCCAGGGAAGCGACGTGGCCGGGTTGAAGGTCCATCAGGCCGACAAGCTTGCCTCGCAAAATGTGAACCCGCCCACGTTGGAGCGCGCGATCGCGCCCTGGGACATGCAGTCGATCATCTTCACCTCTGGCACGACCGGACCGTCGAAGGGGGTGATGTCTTCCTATGTCCATCTCTACAGCATGGCCGCGGCCGCGCCGTTCCTTCGTTCCGACGACCGCTACATGATCAACCTGCCGATGTTCCATTCCGGCGGCGTCATGCCGGTCACGGCAATGCTGATCCATGGCGGTTCGATCGTCATGGTCGACGCGTTCGATACCGAAGCGTTCTGGCCCACGGTCCGCCGCACCGGCATCACGACAGCCATCCTGTTGGGAGTCATGGGCGGGTTTCTCCTGAAACGCCCGGCAAGCGAGGACGACAGGAATCACACGCTGCGGACCTGCACCTACGTGCCTCTCAATGATACCGCGCTGAAATTCCACCAACGTTTCGGTACCGAGGTGCATACCCATTTCAACATGACCGAGATCAGCATGCCCATCGTCTCGGAACCCAACCCCACGGCGCTCGGCAGTGCCGGCAAGCCGCGCGCCGGGGTCCAGGTGCGTCTCGTCGACGAAAACGATTGCGAGGTGCCCGTCGAGGCGGTCGGCGAAATGGTGGTCCGGACCGACTGCCCCTGGGCGATGAATCATGGCTACGCCGCGAATGCGGAAGCGACTGCCGCGGCCTGGCGAAACGGCTGGTTCCACACTGGCGACGGGTTCCGGCGCGACGAGGCGGGCAACTTCTATTTCGTCGACCGGCTGAAGGATGCGATTCGCCGGCGCGGCGAGAACATCTCGTCCTTCGAGGTCGAGTCGGAAGTGCTGTCGCATCCCGCCGTGCGGGAGGCTGCCGCTGTCGCGGTGAAAAGCGAGATCGCCGAGGACGAGGTCATGGCCGTCGTCGCGCTCAAGGACGAAGCCAGCTTCGACCCTGCCGAGCTTATCGAGTTCCTGCGTCCCCGCATGGCCCACTTCATGATCCCCCGCTACGTGCGCGTCGTCGACGCCTTGCCGCGGACACCGACGGCCAAGGTCGAGAAGGTCAAGCTTCGCGAACAGGGGGTGACCGCCGATACGTGGGATCGGGATGCCGCGGGCATCGTCGTGAAGCGTGAGAAGGTCGGGCTCAAGAGCGCTTGACGGGGGGATTTTGATGTTTGACGAACTTTCTCCCCATGCACGCGGCTTGCGCGATCGCCTCGAAGCTTTCATGCGTGAGCACATCTATCCCAACGAGCGGGCGTTGCTGGCCCCGCCGGCCGAGGCGGAGAAGTGGGCGCCCCGTCCGCTCGCCGTCGCCCTGACGGAAAAGGCCAGGACGCAGGGGCTCTGGAACCTATTCTACAACCACGGCCCCGAGGGACAGGGACTGACCAACTGGGAGTACTCCCAGCTTTGCGAGGTTCTCGGGCGTTCCCTGGCGGCGCCGGAAATATTCAACTGCAACGCTCCCGATGTCGGCAACATGGAACTGCTCGCGGCCTATGGCACAGAGACGCAGAAGGAGCGATGGCTCAAGCCGCTGCTCGCCGGCGAAATCCGGTCCTGTTTCGCGATGACCGAGCCGAAGGTCGCGTCGTCCGACGCAACCAATATCGAAACGCAGATCCGCCGCGACGGCGACCATTATGTCGTCAACGGCCGCAAGTGGTGGGTCACCGGCGCCCCTTCGCAACGCTGCAAGGTGGCCATCGTCATGGGCAAGAGCGACCCCGCGGCGGCCAAGCACTTGCAGCAATCGATGATCCTGGTGCCGATGGACAGCCCTGGTGTCACGGTCGAGCGGCCGCTCAGCGTCTACGGATACGAGCACGCCCCACTGGGGCATGGCGAGGTCGTCTTCGACAATGTGAGAGTTCCCGCCGAGAACATGCTTCTCGGCGAGGGGCGAGGCTTCGAAATCGCTCAGGGAAGGCTCGGACCTGGACGCATCCACCACTGCATGCGTTTCATCGGGCTGGCCGAGCGTGCCCTGGAGATCATGTGCGCGCGCGCTCGGGAGCGCGTAGCCTTCGGTTCGACGCTTGCCGAGATGGGCGCGGTCCGGCAGGCCATCGGACAATCGCGCTGCGACATCGAGCAGGCGCGGCTGGTCACGCTGCGGGCGGCCTGGACGATGGACAAGGTCGGCAACAAGGCTGCCCGCAACGAGATCGCGGTCGCCAAGATCGTCGTGCCGACGATCGCCGGCGCAGTCATCGATCGCGCCATCCAGGTTCATGGCGGCGCAGGGCTTTCGCAGGATTTCTTTCTCGCGGAAGCATTTGCCGAAACCCGGTTCCTGCGCATCGGCGATGGCCCCGACGAGGTTCATCGGGAAGCGCTCGCTCGCGCGGAACTGGCGCGACAGCATTGAAAGGAAGATCATGCCACCACTGAAAACAGGCCAGACGGTCATGACGCCCGGACGGACGATCGGCGAGGGCGACATCGCTCTTTTTGCCGGTCTCGTCGGCGACTTCACGCCCATCCATGTCGACGAGACCTTCGCGCAGGCGTCGCCTCACAAGTCCCGCATCGCCCATGGCCCTCATTCGATGGCGACCGCCATCGGCATGGCGACGCAGACCGGGCTGTTCGGCGAGCGGGTGATCGGTCTGGTCAATCTCAACTGGGATTTTTCCGGGGCGGTGAAAATCGGAGACACGATCCGATCGAAGGTGACGGTCGAGGCTGTCCGGCCGACCTCCAAGGAGGGACGCAGCCTGGCAACATTCGCGTTCGAGGTTCTCAACCAGCGCGACGAGCAGATTCAACGCGGACGGATGATGGTCATCGTTCGCTCCGACGAGGCCCGGGAGGCGTTGGAATGAGCGACAAATTCATCATGAGGCCAGAGCACGAACTGATGCACAGGCCTGACGGTTCGATCAACTTCAACGAAAGCGTCTATACAAACGGCTTCGACGCGACTTCCCCGGTCGGCGGATGGATGCGGCTCGGGAATCGGGCAAACGAAGGGTATGCCGAGCTGTCGGTCTGCCTTTATCTACCCGACGGGCGTATCGCATGCCAGTTCCAGCGCCCGACGATCGGCAGCAACGACGGCTTCGCTGCCGGTGGTCTCAGCTACACGGTCAACGAACCGCTGCGCAGCGTGTCGATGACCTACAGCGGAGATCTCATCATCGTCGAGAACCCGGACGATCTGCGTGACCCCGGCGCGTTGTTCGCCAAGGGCCCGCGGCTGCCTGGTCTCGTCTCCTGGGAACATATCGCGAAATCACCTGTCCACGGTGGCGAGCCGGTGGATGACACCGTTCAGACCATGTACGGGCGCGACTTTTCCCTGGGGCATTTCAATCAGCACAGTCGGGTGAAAGGCGAAATTCGGGTCGGCGAGGAAAGCTGGACGATCGACGGCCATGGCTGGCGCGACCACTCATGGGGGCCGCGCTATTGGCAGGCGATCTACTTCTATCGTCTTTTCATCGCGAATTTCGCGAATGGCGATGGGTTGATGCTGCTCAAGATCACCGACAAGGCGGGCCATGTCAGACGGACGGGGGTGCTGCTCGTGAACGGACAGTACGAAGAAATCCTCGATCTCGAAGTGTCGACCGACTGGACCGATAAACAGGACCCGTCCTTCGTGCGCCTAGGAGTTCTCACAGCCAACCGGAAGGCCCGCATCGACGGCGAGATCCTTAGGCTCGCGCCGCTGCGCAATCGCAGGAAGACCGACGACGGGATTCTCGTTTCGCGCATCGCCGAGGGGTTCACACGGTTTCGATGGGGTGAACAGGTTGGCTACGGCATGACGGAATACATCGAGCGCATCGAGGACGGGAAGCTCGCCGGCTTTCCACTCTGACATAGGCTCTGGCGTTCTCCGGCAAGCTACAAATGAGACGTATTCACTAACGTCTCAAGACGATATTCTTTTGCTATACGATCGGCAAAGGCTTGTTTAAAGGAAACTATTTCGAGGCCGGAAAGCATAAATCTTGGTTGACATGACCGATAGTTAGTGAACATCATTCATTAAACCTCGCCGGCCTATGGGGCGTGGCGGTGGGAGGAGACCACACCGATGGTGAAAGGCCTTAGTCAGGAACGCATCGTCCTGGTGATCGCGATCGGGCTCTTTGTCATGTTCTCGGTCGCGCTGCCGGGCTTCCTGTCTCCCGGCAATTTGCTGTCGCTGGTTCAGAACGTGTCGATCCTGGGAATCCTCGGGGTCGGCATGGCCATCGCGATCATCGGACGCGGCATCGATCTTTCGATCCTGTCGACAATGCCGGTTTCCGTCGCCTGGCTGCTCAACCTCATCAATGGCGGGATGCCGATCTGGTTGGCCGTGCTGTGCGCGTTGGGCTTCGTCATGCTGGTCGGGATCATCAACGGTATCCTGATCGCCTATGTGGAGATCCCGGCGATCTTCGCGACGCTTGCCATGGGCATCGTCGTCTACGGCTTCGGCAAGGCATTCATGGCGCCCATCGATGCCGTCTATATCGGCCGCGGCGATTCCTGGTTCTACAGCATCGGAAGCGGCCGTTTCCTCGGCGTGCCCGCTCCCGTTATCGTGTTCGCTCTGGTCGCGCTCGCGGCGTACCTCTTCCTTCGCTACATGAAGGCGGGCCGCTTCATCTACGGCATGGGCGACAATCCGCTCGCCGCCCGCGTCACCGGTGTTCCGGTGCGGCCGATGATCGTCGTCCAATACGTGCTGATATCGATCATCGCGCTGATCGCGGGGATCGTGATGGCGACAGCGCTCGCTGCGATCAACACCAGGCTCGCATTGTCGACCATGGTCTACGACGTGATCCTTGTCGTGGTTCTGGGCGGCATCGGCCTGTCTGGCGGCAAGGGCGGCATCCGCAACGTCGTCGTCGGCACGCTTCTGATCGGCATCCTCTTGAACGGCATGACGATCATGAACCTCACCTACACCGTCCAGAGCATTCTCAAGAGCGTGATCCTGCTCATGGCGATCGTGGTCGACACTCTGCTCAATCCGCGGGACGAGCAGACTGCCCAGCACGGAGACATCTAAGCAAGTCAGGGAACCAACTGTCACAAAGTGGAGGAGTGACATGAAAGGAATGAAATTGATGAAGGCGCTGGTCGCCACGGCCGCTCTGGCCGTCGTGACCGGCACAGCCCTGTCGGAACCGTACGACGACGGCCAGTCCAAGACCTACTACGAGGTCATGAAAGGCAAAAAAGTGGCGTTCGTGCCGCTGTCGATGGGTTTCGACCTGACGGAGGGATGGAATGCGGGCCTGCAGAACCAGGCCAAGGCGCTGGGCTACACGGTCGATGTACGCGATCCCAATTGGAACGTCGAAGCCGGCGTTCAGGCGGTGAACGGCTTCATCGCCGACAAGCCGGATGTCCTCATCCTGCATCCGCTCGACCAGCAGGCCTATAACCGGCTGGTCCCGAAGGCCATGAAGGAGGGTATCAACATCGTCCAGGTCAATCTCAAATCGGTCACCAATGGCGACGCCTATGTGGGCGCCGACTGGTACGAGATGGGATACAAGCAGGCCGAGGCCATCGTGACGGCCTGCGGCAAGGATTCCGGCAAGAACGGCAAAGTGGCGATCGTCACCGGACAGGCGGCGACACCTACGATCGTCATCGGCAACCAGGCTATCGAAGACGTTTTCGCCCAACATCCCGAGATCCAGGTCGTAGCTAAGCAATCGGCCGATTTCGATCCGGCCAAGGCACAGGCCATCACCTCGACGATCTTGAAGCAGAACCCTGACCTATGCGGCATCCTCGGCGTCTGGGATGGTCAGGATACCGGAACCGCGGCCGCCATTCGCGAGGCCGGAATGCTCGATCAGGTCTACATGGTGAGCTCGGGAGGCGGCAACAAGGCGGCCGCCTGCGACAACGTCGAGAACGGAAGTTTCGATGCCTATTTCAGCTATGATGTTCCGGGCCAGGCCCGCGACCTCAATGCAGCGGTGAAGATCCTCCTGCAGACCAAGCCGGAGCCGGGAAGCGCGCCCTTCGCGCTCTACACGCCGCTGAAGCTGATCACCAAGGACAACCTCAACCCATCCTCCTGCTGGACTCTTGACCAGCTGAAGCAGAGCGGCGGCTGACCTCGCCGGCGCTTCCTGGACCGGCGCCTCGAGCGTCGGTCCTCTTTTTGTCACGGCCCATGGAGAGACCGCAGATGGCAACGTCAGAGACCTGGACGCGCTGGCGTTACCGGTACATCCCGGACAAGTTCGTCGGCGAGATCCTTTCAAAGAGCTGGATCGATACGCTGATACCGGTTGTCATCCTGGCCGCCGTCTTCGCCTTCTTCAGCATCAACATGCCGGGGTTTCTGGGCGGGTCGAACCTGTCGGACATCGCCCAGATCTACGGCGAGTACCTGATCATCATCGTCGGAATCACCTTCGTCATGATGGCCGGCGGCATCGATCTCACGGTCGGTTCCGTCTTTGCGTTTTGCAACCTGGCGGCGCTGCTTCTCATCAACTCGATGGAAGTCAATCTCGCCATCGGCATACCGGCGATCATGATGCTCGGCGGATTGATCGGTCTGATCAACGGCTTGCTGATCGGCTATCTCGGCATGAGGGCCTTCCTGACGACCCTCGTCATGCTGATCATCGTGCGTGCCATAGTGGACCAGGGCCTGCTCGACTACGGCCAGATTATCAGCAGGGGCTTCAACGCATCCGCAGCCTGGGAATTCATGGCCATAGGCAAGGTCTTCGGCGTGCCGTCCAGCCTCGTCGTCGCCGCCGTTATTGCGTTGATAGGGCATGTCGTTCTGACGCGCATGCGCTTCGGCTGGCATGTCATGGCCGTCGGCGGGTCGCGCCGGTCCGCCTACAACGCCGGCATCAAGGTCAAGCGTACGATCTGCCTGACCTACGTCCTTTCAGGAGTGCTCACCGGCCTGGCGGCGACTTTCTATGCCGCGCGGCTTTCCAGCGCCGGCACCGATGTCGGCAAGGGCCTCGAGGTGACCATGCTGACGGCCGCGGTGCTTGGCGGCATAAGCCTGGGCGGCGGACGCGGCTCGATCGTGAAGGCTATGCTCGGCGCGATCATCATCCTGCTCGTTCAGAACAGCCTCATCCGGATGGGTCTTACCAGCGGCACCAGCTCGCTGGTCCTCGGCCTCATCCTTCTGAGCGCGGTGGCAATCGACGTCCGATGGGTCAAGAACAGGCACAAGGTGCTGGCGCGCGCCTATGTTTCGCCGACCTACTTCCGGCTGCCGCCGCTTCCGGAAACGGCTGCCGGTTCAGGCTCGCCCTATGCCCTCAACGACAAGCTGCGCGGGGTCGAAGCAATCGGGCTTGGCGAACTCGATGGGCCCGAGGACGTCATTTTCGACAAGGATGACAATCTCTATTGCGGCAGCCGCCACGGCGACATCATCCGCTTCTTCGCACCCGACCACAAACGCTGGGAGATATTCGCGCATATCGGCGGGCATCCGCTCGGCATGGCCTTCGACAAGGACGGCAATCTGCACACCTGCGTGGGCGGCATGGGGCTTTACCGCATCTCTCCGGACGGCGAGGTCCGCAAGCTTTCCGACGAAACCAATCGCAGCCTGCTCTCCGTCGTCGACGACAGCCGCCTGCGCCTCGCCGACGATCTCGACATAGCGCCGGACGGCCGCGTTTTTTTCAGCGAGGCGACGGTTCGTTACGAGATGTACGACTGGATGGTGGATGCCCTCGAAGGGCGCGGCAACGGGCGCATCATCTGCTACGACCCGGCCACCGACAGCTCGCGCACGGTGTTGCCCGACCTGCAACTGCCGAATGGAATCTGTGTCGAAAGGAACGGACAGTCTCTGTTGTTCGCCGAAACCTGGGGCTGCCGGATCACCCGCTGGTACTTCGATGGGCCCAAGAAGGGGAGGAAAGAAGTCGTCATCGACAACCTGCCCGGATATCCCGACAATATCAATCGTGCCTCCGACGGCACCTACTGGTGCGCTCTTTGCGGTATGCGCGCCCCCGTCTTCGATCTCGCGCTCACAATGCCGGGCTTCCGACGGCGCATGGTTCAGAAGGTCGGCCGCGACGACTGGCTCTACCCCAACATGAACACGGGGTGCGTCATCAAGTTCGACGCCGAAGGAAACGTGCTCAATGTGCTCTGGGATCTTGGAGGAGAGGCGCACCCGATGATCACGTCGATCCGCGAGCACAAGGGCTTTCTCTACCTGGGCGGCATCTACAACAATCGCGTCGGCAAGTACCGTATCCCGAACGTGGATACGACCTGGACCTCGCTTGCGGATTATTGGGAGAAACACTCGTGATCGGCGCGTTAAGGAGGGCATGGGATAATTTCCGCGGCAGCGGCGAAGCAGCGGTCACCGTGCCGCCGATGGACGGTGCGCTCCGGCCGAACCGCCTTATCGAGGAGGCCCGACTGCTTCTCCAGGTCGAAGCACCCGACGACCTTGCCCGGGACGGGGAGGGACTGCTCTTCTCCAGCGAGGGCAAGATCCTCCGTTTAAGCAAGGACGGGAATTCCCAGCTTGTGGCCGAATTCGGTTCGAACGTGACCGCGATCGCGGCATCGCCAAACGGCCGGATCGCCATCGCGCTCGCCGAAGGCGGCATCGTGATTCTCGACCGCGACGGCTCGCGCGTGGTGCTGGACAGGATCGGGAAGGGGCCGGTCAGTTGCATCACTGCGCTTTGCTTTCCCTCTGAACGTGAACTCATCGTCGCGCAGGGATCGGCCGAGCGCGCCCACACCGAGTGGAAGCGAGACCTTATGGAGCGCCGGAGCGACGGGGCGGTATGGCGGCTCGCGCTCGAGGGCGGCCGGCAAACGCTACTCGCTACCCAACTCGGTTGGCCCCTCGGCCTCTCTTCGGCTCAGGATGGGCGGGTCGTGGTATCCGAAAGCTGGCGTCATCGCCTGGTTGCCGTGGCCGAAGGCGGGCCGCCCGAGACCGTCCTTGCCGATCTCCCCGGATATCCCGCACGCATCCATCGCGATCCCGCCGGAGGATACTGGCTTGCCGTGTTCGCGCCCCGTAACCAGATCATCGAATTCATCCAGCGCGAGCCTGCCTTCCTCGCCAGGATGACGTCGGAAGTCGACGAGGCCTATTGGGCTGCGCCGTCGCTGAAGCCGTCCGCCACGTTCCTGGAGCCGCTGCAGGGCGGTGCCCAAAAGCACCTCGGCATGCTGAAGCCGTGGGCGCCGACCCGCTCTTATGGTCTCGTTGTCAGGCTCGACGACGCCTTTCGGCCGGTCATGTCGTACCACAGTCGCGCCGACGGCACGCGCCACGGCGTGTTCACCTGTCTTCCGTTCGAAGGGAGGGCGCTGGCGGCTTCCAAGGGAGGCAATGCGATCTTGGAGATCGACGCCGGCCCTCACGGGCGCCTCTCGCCGGACGTTGGAGGAGCATGATGCAGCCGCTTATCGAAATGAGGAGCGTCACCAAGGAGTATCGCGGCGTGCCGGCCGTAACCAACGTGAATTTCGTGCTTCGAAAGGGCGAGATTCACGCCCTCCTGGGAGAAAACGGCGCCGGCAAATCGACGCTCACCAAGATGATGTGCGGCGTCACGCAGGCTACCAGCGGCGAAATGATGCTCAACGGCAGGCCAGTATTGTTCCAGACCCCAGCCGAGGCTCTCGACAACGGCGTCGCCATGGTCTTCCAGGAGACGAGCCTGGTGCCGTCGATGACGGTGGCGCAGAACCTCTATCTTGGCGACGAGAACCTCTTCAATCGGATTCGCGGCCTCAACATCGCCGCGCAGACCTTCCTGCAATCCCTCAACTTCAACGTGAATCCGACCGCGCTGGTTTCCTCTCTCGGGGCCGCGCACAAGCAGATGGTCGAGATCGCCCGCGCCGTGCGCAAGAACGTCGAGGTCATCATCTTCGACGAGCCCACGGCGTCGCTGACCCCGGAGGAGAAGCACCATTTCTTCGCGCTGGTGGAGCGGCTCAAGCGGCGAGGCGTCTCCATCATTTTCATTTCACATGCTCTCGAGGAGGCGCTTGCGATCGCAGACCACATCACGGTGCTACGCGACGGGGAACTGGTCGCGAGCGACGAAGCCAAGGCGTTCGACCGCGACAAGATTATCCGGGCGATGGTCGGTCGTTTTTTGTCGGCCTCGCTCTATCGGCGTGAATCCGGGCAGGAACCGAGGCCGGTCGGCGAAAAGGTGCTGAGCGTGCAGAACGTGTCCATGGGCATGATCGTGCGCAACACCTCGTTTTCGGTCTACAGCGGACAAATCACGGGAATGTTCGGGCTGATCGGCTCCGGGCGCACCGAGGTGGCCAAGATCGTCGCCGGTGTCGTGAAGCGGAATTTCTTCAACGGAGGAGAGATACGGCTACGCGATCGGTCGATCCGTTATCGCGTCCCACGACAAGCCGTGCGCGACGGGATCGTCTACGTCACCGAGGATCGCAAGATCGAAGGTTTCTTCGAGACGATGACCATTCCCGAGAACCTTTACATGGGAGCGCTAGCCGCCGGACTGACTGGTGGCGCGGTGGTCAATATGGCAGAGATGCGCTCGCTCGCGGCCGATTGGACGAAGGTTTTGAACATCCGGGCAATCAACAAGAATGCGCGCGTGATCGAGCTTTCGGGCGGAAACCAGCAGAAGGTCGTCATCTCCAAATCGCTCGTGCAAAAACCGAAGATCATCATCTTCGACGAGCCGACGCGCGGCGTGGATGTCGGTGCGATCGCCGAGATCCACCAGTTCATCAACCAGTTGGCCGACGACGGTCTCGCGGTGATCGTGATCTCGTCCTACCTGCCGGAGATCCTCAATCTCTCCGATCGCATCCTTGTCTGCCGCTCAGGCCGCGTAGTCGAGGAATTCGCGCCGTCGGAAGCGACGGAAGAGAAGATCATGTATGCGGCGGTTCATTGATCCGCTGCTTGCTGCTTAGCCCCTCATCTGAGTGACGGCATCGTCTCCCCGTGAAGGAACGGGGAGACGGACGATGCGTGTCCGCTGCCGCCAATCACCCGGCATCGGCGGGTGGCGAGGGCACCTTGGATGGTGAAATACCTCGCACAATGCATGAAAGGCTCGAAGAGCGGATGGTGCTGGCGCCGGTTCCGCCCTCTCGTCCTGCACCGTTGGGTGGGTTGCCCGAATGGAACGGAATGGATCCTCGGGTCACGTCGCCATCGCTTCGCTCGGCGCCGGCCCAAGGAGGACGAAGCTTTTATGTCGATGCCGATCGCCAACGTTGGCGATTGGGGGCAGGGCTTCAACGCGGTCGTCATCCTCGGACGGGAGCCCGCGCCAGCGGGCGAGCTGATCCGAGGATCCATTCCGTTCCATTCGGGCAACTCACCCAACGGTGCAGAACGGACTGGCCGAACGGCAATGACAGCAGCCATCATCCCGTACCGCCCAAATGCGTGAACCCGATGGCCACCCATGCGCGGGGAGAAATTCCCGGCAGGACAATGAGGACAACTCGCGACCGGCCAAGGTCAGCGCCAATCGTATCAGGCGCCGCGCAACCGCGTTTCCATCTCGTGGCGCAGGATCTTGCCGGTGGTGCTGCGCGGAAAATCCTCGAAGCGGATGAAATGAACCGCTTTCGGTCGCTTGTAGCCGGCAAGCTCTCGTCTGCAGAGACTTTCGACATCATTCTCCGACAGGCTGTCGTCCTTGCGGGAAATGAATGCCACGGGCACTTCTCCCCAACGGTCGTCCTTCTGCCGTACCACGATCGCGTCGCTGACGCGTGGATCGGAAAGCAGCACCCGTTCGATCTCGGCGGGGTAGATGTTCTCGCCGCCTGACTTGATCATGTATTTTGCGCGGTCGACGAAATCGTAGCTGCCGTCGGCGTTGCGGCGGAAGAGATCCCCCATGCGAAACCAGCCGTCCCGAAAATCGCGGGCATTGGTTTCGGCCGCGTTCCAGTATCCGCTGAATACGGTCGGACCACGCACGGCGGCCTCGCCGGGTTCGCCGTCCGGCACGTCCATGCCGTCGGGATCGACAAGGCGCAGGTCGCAGAAGGCACTCTTGCGCTTCGAGAGGCTCGTCGGCATGACGCCGGAAGCAAGCAGGCAGGAAGAGGCAGGCGCAAGTCCTGTTTCCGTCGAGCCGAAGCTGTTGAGATAAGGCGCGCCGGAGAGGCGGGAGAGCTCCGCGATCAGGTGCTTCGGAACGAGGTCGGCCATCGCTCCAACGGCGCGGATGCTTCTCGGGCGACGGCCGGTACGCTGCAGGATTTCGACGACCGGCTCGATCGAGCCCGGCATCAGCAGCATCCATCCGAGCTCATAGCGTTCCATGGCGTCGACGATCATGTCCGGGTCGAAACCGTCGACGATGTGGACTGTGGCGCCTGACATCAGCGCGCCAAGCACCTGGTCTGTGGATCCCATATGGAACATCGGCGCCCAGGCGACAAAACCGTCGCTTTCCCTGGCGTGCATGTCGACGCGCAGCAACATGTTGCGGGCCAACTGCGCCCGATGGCTTATCAGCGCCCCCTTCGGCAGGCCGGTGGTGCCGCTGGTGTAGAGGATGACGATCCCATCTTCCGGATCGACATGCGGCAAGGAATCCAGCGGCCGCGCGTCGGCGAGCAGAGCTTCATAATCGTCCTCGATGACGAGAAGGCGCTGGCCGCGAAGGTCGAGACCGCGTGCGGTGGCGGCAAACCGTTCCGATGCCAGGATGAGAACGGGTTCCACGAGATCGATGCAGTGTTGGAGTTCGCTGGGCGCAAGGCGCCAATTCTGGCAGGCCACGATCGCACCGAGGCAGGCGGCGGCGAGTTCGATCTCGGCATATTCGAGACGGTTTTCGGAAAGGAGCGCGACGCGTGACCCACGCGAAACGCCGAGCTCGGAAAGTGCCGAAGCGAGGCGCAAGACACGTTGGTCCAATTCCCGGTAAGTCACCTCCGCGGTCCTGGTGCGTATGGCTACGCTCCCGGGATCGCGGCGGACGCAGGCGCGGAAAAGCCCGTGGACGGTCAATCTGCCTGCGGCGGCGATATCGTCGCGCCAAGCGATGTCCGATGTCGATGAATGCATCCCAGTCTCCTCCCTGCGGTGCAAATTCGGTTGGCGTTTCTGCCGTCGTTCAGGGGCCGACCCTGGCGGCCGCGCGCTCCAATCTGGCGACTGCGTTCTCGATGCGCTCGGCAAAGTCCGGCTGTGTTTCTGCCGGCCGCCGCTTCTGAAGCCCGCTCAAAACGAGATCGACGACGGCATCGGCGGTGGCATCCGGTTCGAAATCTCCTTCGCCGCGCAGATAGGCCCAGGTGCGGTGCTCGACGCAGCCGTAGATCAGGTCGCGTACCAGTCGAAGCGGCACGTCCTCGCGAAGTTCGCCGGCGTCGATCCCCTCCTTGACGATATCCAGGGTGCGGCGGGTGTACTGGCGGTTGAGCTCATAGACTGCGGTGTGGCTGTAATCGTTGCCCGTCCTCAGAAACTGGAACATCAGGTTGCACAGGGCCGGCTCCTCATGGATCGTCTTGAGATGACGCCAGATCATGAAGCGCAGACGGTTGCGTGTGCCCTGTATGCCTGAAAGCTGCTGGTCGTAGTCGGCAAGCATCGACTCGTACCAATCCTCGATCACCTTGACGAGCAGGTCGCGTTTGTTTTCGAAGTAGCGGTAGATGCTGCCTTCGACGACATTCGCCAGTTCGGCTATTTCGGAGAGAGGGGCATCCTCGTATCCCTTTTCGCGAAACACCGATCGTGCGGCTGTCATGATGTCGGCGACACGCCGTTCTCTCGACAGCCGGAAGACCTGCCGACGCCCTGTTCCGTTGCTCATCAACCCTCCATCCGGAAGCCCGCAGGCCTCTTTTCAGTGAAGGCCAACATACCTTCCCACCATTCCGGACCCGAGGCGGCAGCCGCGACCGCATCGAGCGCGATTCGGTCGGCCTCGTCCGCCCCTGCGGTTTCGCAGCGATACAAGGCTCGCTTGGTCTCCGCAACGGAAATGGGACTGCAGAGCAGGAAACGCCGTGCAAACGCCGTCGTTGCCTCGTCAAGCTCGTGCGCCGGATGGACCGCGTTCACGAGCCCCAGGGCCTTCGCCTCGGCCGCCCCCAGTTGTTCTCCGAGAAGGGCTACCTCCAGCGCTTTGGCACGACCAAGGACATGCGCCAGCGACTGGACGCCGCCGGCGCCGGCGAGTGCGCCAAGTCTGGTTTCCGTGAGCCCGATCCTGGCGTGGTCGGCCATGATCCGGAAGTCGCAGGAAAGAGCCAGCTCGCAGCCACCTCCCAGGGCGAATCCATTGATCGCGGCTACCGTCACGAATGGCGCGTCCCTCAGCCTGCGGAAGGTCCGCACGATCGGCAGGACATAGTCGTCCCGGATCGCTCGGGGGTTCCGGTGGAGCGGCGACCCGTTATCCGTGAAGTATTTGATGTGGGCGCCGCCGCAGAACGTCTTGCCGGATCCGGTGACGACAAGCACCCGCGCGCCGCGCTGCGAAGCCTCGTCAAGCAGCCGATTGAGCGTGCCGAGGAGTTCGGCGGTCAGCGTGTTGTGAGAAGACGCGCGTGTCAGCGTAATGCGTGCGATTTGCGCAGCCGGCCAGTCCAGTTCCGCGGGCGCCCCCACCTCCTGCTCGGTCATGATCACCCCTCCGAAAAATTGCGAATTGCAGATTGACAAACGATGAAAGCCTGCCCTTAATGAATACAATTCATCATTTCTTCGCTAAGCGCAAGAGCAGAAAACAGCGCGAGCGGCTACACCGGGAGGGGGCGCAGTGGCAGCGGAAGTGCCGTTATCTCACAGTTTTTCCTTGGCTTTATCTGTCTTTGGCGCACCCCAGGGAGCTGACCATGAGGTTTTGACGACCTTCCATCGAAGTGGAGGCAGGTCGTTGATAAGCGTAATTCATTTATGTCTCGGCAATCGGCCATGCTCGCGCTGAACAACGTGCAAATACTCTACGACCGAGCAATCGAGGCCGTCCGGGACGTTTCTCTCGAAGTGCCTGCCGGCAAGATCGTGGCGTTGCTCGGTTCCAACGGCGCGGGAAAGTCGACGATCCTCAAGGCGATCTCAGGCGTCCTTTATCAGGAGGACGGCGAGATCGTCAGCGGGTCGATTCAACTCGAAGGGAAACAGATCTCCGGCGAGACGCCGCGGGGGATTGTCGAGAAAGGCGTCCTGCAGGTGCCGGAAGGCAGGGCGCTTTTCGCGACGCTGACGGTCGAGGAAAACCTGCTGATGGGTGGTTTCACGCGCAGCCGCGCCGAGTCGGGGGAAGGGCTCGAGCGTGTCTACCAGATGTTCCCCAGGGTGAAGGAGCGGCGCAGCCAGATCTCCGGCTATCTCTCCGGCGGCGAGCAGCAGATGGTGGCGATCGGCCGCGCGCTGATGGGCAAGCCCAGGCTGATCATGCTCGATGAACCATCGCTGGGGCTGGCGCCTCAGATCGTCGACACGATCTTCGAAGCGATCATAGGGCTGAACAATGAAAGCGCGCTGACGGTGCTGCTTGTCGAACAGAACGCGCAGTTGGCGCTTCAGACCGCCTCCTACGGGTACATCATCGAAAACGGCCGCATCGTTCTCGACGGCTCGGCCGAGAAACTGCGCGCCAATGACGACGTGCAGGAGTTCTACCTCGGCTTCTCCGGCGGCGAGCGCAAGAGCATGCGCGACGTGAAGCATTACAAGCGTCGCAAGAGGTGGCTGTCGTGACCGGCTTTCTCGAACTGCAGGGTGTCACCAAGCGCTTCGGCGGTTTGGTGGCCGTCAACGATGTCAGCCTGGCTGTCGAAGAAGGGCAGATATACAGCCTGATCGGACCCAACGGCGCGGGCAAAACCACGCTTTTCAACCTGATCAGCGCCGTCTTCCGGCCCAGCAGCGGTCGGATCCTCTTTCAGGGGCAGGATTTGACGCGGCTTCCGACCCATGTGCTGGCCCGCCTCGGTATGGCCAGGACGTTTCAGAACCTGGCGGTGTTCAAGCACGAGACGGTCGTCAATAATCTGCTCGTCGGCATGCATTCCCATCTGAAATCGGATCCGATCTCGGCCGCGTTCTTCTGGGGGCGGACGCGCCGCGAGGAGATTCACGCCCGAGACCGTGTCGAGGAAATCATCGACTTCCTCGAGATCGAGGACATTCGCGATCATCCGGTCGGCACGCTGTCCTACGGGCAGCAGAAGCGCGTCGAATTGGGCCGCGCGCTTGCCGTCGAGCCGAAGCTGCTGCTGCTCGACGAGATGGTGTCGGGAATGAACCAGGAGGAGCGCGAGGATATCGCCCGCTTCATCCTCGACCTCAAAGACGAACTCGGCATGACGGTGTTCATGGTCGAGCACGACATGGGTATCGTCATGGACATCTCCGACCATGTCTGCGTCGTGAACTACGGCCGCAAGATTGCCGAGGGCACGCCGGCCGAAGTTGCCTCGAACCCTGCCGTCATCGACGCCTATCTCGGCGTCAAGAGGAGCGCGGCATGACCGGGGCACTCGATTTCTCGAACGTCACCATGCCGCAGGTGCTGAAGCGCCGCGCCGACACGCAAGGCGCGGAGCTGGCGCTGCGCGAGAAGCAAAGAGGGCTCTGGCGCCGCTTTACCTGGAGCGACTATTTCCAGAACGCGCGGCTGACCGCCATCGGGCTTTATGCCCTCGGTTTTCGTCCCGGCGACCGCATCGCCGTTGCCGGTGACGACAGCCCGCAATGGCTCTTCTCGGATCTCGGAGCGCAGATGGCCGGCGGGGCCTGCCTGGGGATCTATCCCACAAATCCTTGGCCGGAACTGCAATACATAGTGCGTCATTCCCGCGCGAAGATCGTCGTGTGCGGAGACCAGGAGCAGACCGACAAGGTTCTCGAGGCCCGTCTGCATGATGGCGGCCTTCCCGACCTCGCGCATATCGTCTGTGTCGACATGAAAGGCATGCGCCAGTATCGCGAGCCGGGCCTCATGTCTTTCGAGGACTTGCTCGAACTCGGCCGCAGCAAGGAAACCGAATTCGGACCCTTGATCGACGCCCAGCTTGCCGAGGGAAGCGCCGACGACGTCGCGATCGTCGTCTATACCTCCGGCACCACCGGTATGCCGAAGGGAGCGATGCTGACGCATCGCAACATGCTGCACTCGGCCGCGCAGGTCGTGGATATTCATGGGCTCAGTCGCGAGACCTATTCGGTTCTCTGCTACCTGCCGCTCTGCCACGTGGCCGAGCGGAGCTTTTCCACCGTTATGCAACTGGTGACCGGTTGCACCGTCTCGTTTGCGGAATCCGTGGATACCGTGGTCGTCAATCTTCGCGAGATCGCGCCGAAGGGCTTCCTCGGCGTCCCGCGCATCTGGGAAAAGATGCAGCAGAGCGTGCTCTACAGGGTGAAAGACACGACGCTTTTCCAGCGCCGCGTCTACGAAGCCTGCATGAAGCGCGGCCGCCCGATCGCGGAGCGGCGGCTGGCCAATGGTGGAAGCCTTGCCGGGGCAGGCGACCGTCTTCTGTTCATGCTTCTATCCCTGATCTGTTTCCGCAGCTTGCGGACCTATCTTGGCATCGATCGTGTGCGAGCGGGCTTCTGCGGCGGCGCGACCGTGTCGCCGGAGGTGCTGCTCTTCTTCTGGATCCTCGGGGTGCCGGTCTACCAGATCTACGGCATGACAGAGAGCGCTGGGGTTTCGCACACCCAACGCCCGGGGGCGACGACACTCGGCCGATCGGGGCCATTGATCGCCGGGGTGGAACAGAAGGATGCTCCGGATGGAGAGCTGCTGTTGCGCGGCCCGAGCATCTTCAAGGGATATCTCTTCGACGAGGCGGCGACTGCTCGCGCCTTCAGCGATGGCTGGCTCCATACCGGCGACATCGTCGAGGTGGAAGCAAGTGGTGAGGCCCATGTCCTCGACCGCAAGAAGGACATCCTCATAACCTCCGGCGGCAAGAACATCACGCCTTCGCTGATCGAGAACGCGCTGAAGGATTCGCCCTATATCCGCGAGGCCATCCTCCTCGGCGACGGACGCAACTTCCTGTCGGCTCTCATCCAGATCGATCTCGAGACGACCGGGAAATGGGCCCAGGAACAGAACCTCCAATACACCACCTACCGGACATTGGCGCAGAACGAGAAGGTCCGCGAACTCATTTCCGGGGAGGTAAAGCGGGTGAACGACCGCTTCGCGCGTGTCGAAAACGTGCGCAAGTTTGCGATCCTGAGCAAGGAGCTCGACCATGACGACGGCGAGCTGACAGCCACGATGAAGGTGCGTCGCAGGATCATCGAGGAAAAGTTCCACACCGAAATCCAGTCGATCTACGGGGATGCGGCCTGATGGACTTCCTGCTTCTGCTCATTTCGACCGGACTGGTCTCGGGCGCCGCCTACGGCCTGATAGCGATGGGCTTCGCCATCATTTTCAAGTCGACCGGCGTGGTGAATTTCGCCCAGGGCGAGCTCGTGATGCTCACCGCCTATATTTCCTTTACGCTCTACTCGACCTTCGAGCTCTCCTTCTTCCCGCTGATCATCGTGACGATCCCGATCTCCATGGTGATCGGCCTCGTGCTGGAGCGGCTCTTCATCCGGCCCATGCTCGGCGAACCCATCTTCGCGATCGTCATGGTCACAGTAGGACTGGCGGTCATCCTTCGCGGCATTACGATCATGATCTGGGGACCCGATCCGTTCAATTTCACGGCGGGCATCCCGGTGGATGTGGTCTATATCGGCTCCATTCCTTTTTATCCCGCGCAGCTCTACCTGATCGGGGCTCTCGTGGTTTTGACCGCTGCAGGCTGGGCGTTCCTCCGTTTCAGCCGGATGGGCATAGCCATGCGCGCCGTCGCAGCCAACGAAACCGCCGCTCTTCTCATGGGTATCAGCGTCAGCCGGATTCACGCCGTGGCCTGGATGCTTTCGGCGGCCATCGCCTCGGTTGCGGGCGTTCTCTTCGCGGCGAACTTCAAGCTTGCGCCGGATCTCTGGTTCCAGGGATTGAAGTCTTTCCCGGCCGTCATCCTGGGCGGGCTCGATTCTGTGATCGGCTCGGCGATGGCCGGCCTCATCATCGGCATGATCGAGAACCTGTTCCAGGGTTATGTCGGCCAGGGCCTCCGCGAAATCTCGGGTTTCATCGTCATCATCATCGTCCTGATGGTCCGACCTTACGGACTGTTCGGCAGCAAGGATATCGAGCGGGTCTGATGCGTACGGGTCATTTCAAGGAGAGGACCGGCGAGCTCATCGCTCTGAGCGACAGCAAGGTGGTGTGGGCCTTCGTCGGCTTGCTGTTCGCACTCGCGCTCCTGGCGCCGCTGATGCTCGGCAACTATCAGCTCACGCTGCTCGTTTCCGCTCTGATCGCGGTCATCGGCGCGGTCGGGCTGAACATGCTCACGGGCACGACCGGGCTGATCTCGCTCGGCCAGGCAGGTTTTCTCGCGGTCGGCGCCTATACCAACGCCATCCTGATGATGGATTTCGGTTGGCCGGTATGGCTTTCGCTGCCCGCGGGAGGCGTTGCCGCGGCTCTCATCAGCATCCTCGTCGGCGTGCCGTCACTGCGTCTCAAGGGGCTCTATCTCGCCATCACGACTCTCGCCTTCGCCTTCATCATCAATCATGTGATCCTCTACGCGGAGGGGCTCACGCACGGCCCGAACGGCATTTTCGTCTCCGGCGCAAAGGTGCTCGGCATCGATCTCCAGCGGGGCATGCCTCTCTACTACATGACCTTCGGGATCACCGTGATCGTCGTGTTCGCGGCGCTGAATATCCAGCGTTCTCGCGTGGGGCGGGCATGGATGGCGATCCGCGACCACGATATCGCCGCGCGGGTCATGGGCGTCGATCTGGTGCGCTACAAACTGCTCGCCTTCATGGTGAGCTCCTTCATCGTCGGTATCGCCGGCGCGTTGATCTCGCTGCAGATTCGCTTCATCAACATCGACGTCTTCGCTCTGATCCTCTCGATCGAGGCGCTTGCGATCATCATTCTCGGCGGGCTCGGCTCGATCGCCGGAGCAATTCTCGGCGCGATATTCCTGTCGCTGCTGCCCGAGGCCATCCGGCTCTTCTTCGAGGCGTTCGCCGACACGAGCTCGAGCTTTTACACGAGCTATGTCTACGAAATACGCGGCATCACCTACGGCATCGTCATCATCATATTCCTGCGCCTGCAGCCCGAAGGACTGATCGGGATCTGGCGGGACATTCGTAAATACTGGAGCAGATGGCCGCTCGCCTATTAGCCGGCCGATAACCGGACAGGGAGCAAAATTGTGGAGGAGACTATGAAGACCGGACTGCTCGCGCTCAGCGCGTTTCTGTTTGCTACCACGGCGTCGCTCGCCGGTGATCCCGGCGTCACCGATACCGAGATCAAGATCGGCGATGTCAACATCATGACGGGACCTGCCTCTTTCATCGGCCGGGCCGTCTCCGTCGGGTCCAAGATTGCCGCTGGCGAAATCAACGAGGCAGGCGGAATCCACGGACGCAAGATCACCATCGTCACGGAGGACGACGGCTACATCCCGTCGCGATCATTCCAGGCGTTGACGAAGTTGATCGAGGTCGACGGCATCTTCGCGCTCAACGGCACGTCCGGCACCGCCAACGTTCTTGCCATGATGCCGCTGATCGAGGAAAACAACCTGCCGACGGTCGTCACCACCGCGCCGAACGAACTCGTGTACGACCCGGTCAGGCCTTCCGTATTCACGATCGGCGCCTCCTATTCCGACGCCTTTTATGGGCAGCTGAAATATATTCACGAGAAAATGGCGCCAGCTGAGCCCGTCTACGGCTTGATCCGGCAGGACGACGATTTCGGCGTGGCGGTCGAACACGGCTATGACCGCGCGATCAAGGAATTCGGCGTCAAGGATGCTGCGCGCATCCGCTTCAAGAAGGGAACGGCGAACTTCGCCGCCGAAGTGGCTCAGATGAAGCAGGCGGGCGTCAACGTGCTTGCCAATGGCGGCATCATCGCGGGGGCGGCCAACATACTGGGCGAGGCGCGCAAGCTGGGCATGGACGTGCAGGTGGCCTCCGTCTGGAGCGAAGACATGCCGCCTTCGGTCAATCTCACCGCTCCGGCGGGCTACGATTTCCTCGTTGCCGACTATGTGGCGCTGAGCGGACCGGCGATCGAGTCCTTCATGGAGAAAGCCAAGAAATATGCCTCCGCGGAGGAGATAGCGGCGATGAACCGCTACACTTATGTGACCTATATCGGCCTCAAGGCGCTTGCCGAGGCTATGTCCCAATGCGGCAAGGAACTGACGCGCGCATGCACGGTCGAGAAGCTGCGCGGCCTGAAGAACTTCGACACCGGCGGGATCAGCGCGCCGCTGAGCTTCGACAACGAGCAGCAGCTCTCCGGCACCGCCTTGGCGATCTACCAGCTCAATGCCGCGGACAAGACGTTCAAGGCACTCACCGACTTCGTCGATTACTGACCGAGAAAGGCCCGCCGGCGGCGGGCCTTTCCGCTTCACCGGAGGGAATGATGGCTATCCCGCCAACCTGGACCGATCGGCTGCGCGTGCCGGTCATTTCTGCGCCGATGTTCCTGATTTCGGGGACGGACCTTGTCGTGGAGGCCTGCAACGCCGGGGTCGTGGGAACATTTCCCGCGCTCAACCAGCGCACCAGTGAAGGGTACCGCGACTGGCTCGACGAGATCGCCAGCCGGTTGATGCCGGAGGCTGCGCCCTTCGGGGTCAATCTCGTCGTGCACAGAAGCAATCCGCGACTGGACACGGACCTCGCCATCACCGTGGAAAAGCGGGTGCCGCTCGTCGTCACATCGCTTGGGCTGAACCGCGACTTGATATCGGCCGTCCATGCATATGGCGGCCTGGTGTTTCACGACGTCACCAGCCTCAAATTTGCCGCCAAGGCGGCGGAAGCAGGCGTGGACGGCCTGATCGCGGTATCCTATGGAGCCGGGGGGCACGCCGGTCTCATCAGCCCCTTCGCTGCGTTGCATGAAATCCGCCAGATCTTCGATGGCGTGCTTGTTCTCGGCGGTGCGATATCGACGGGACGACAGGTGGCGGCCGCGCGCCTGATGGGGGCCGACATGGTCTATATGGGCACCCGGTTCATGGCGACGGCCGAAAGCATGGCCGTCGAGCGCCAGCGACAGATGCTGCTCGAGGCTAAGGCCGCCGACATCGTCTACACGCCGGCCGTCAGCGGCATCCCCGGCAATTTCCTTCGTGCCAGCCTGACGGCGTATGGTCGCGACCCCGATGACCTGACGCCGCCGGACAAGCTCGATTTCGGAACCACGGATGCGAAAGCCTGGCGGGACCTCTGGGCCGCCGGCCAGGGCGTCGGAGCCATTGACGATCTGCCGAACGTCGCTGGCCTGATTGACCGGCTGGCCGCAGAGTTCGGGTCCGCAGCCCTGCTTTTGGCGAATCGGGGATGAAAACCTGACCCTCATCGCGTTGGCGCTCGCCGATGCTCGATCGATGCGGCCCGTCCTCAGGCCGCACGATACAGGAAAGCTCGGCTGCTGCCGAACGTTTCGACCGACGACAGATGTCGGCCGATCAAGGGGTCTATGATATGCGGATCTGTGAGAGGGGCCATGTGCCCCGCGTCCGCTATCATCATGAGCCGTGCGTGCGGGATCGCCTGGGCCGCCATTTCGGTGACCCGAAGGCTGGCGACAGGACTTTGAAGCCCCTTCACGAGAAGCGTGGGGCAGCGAAGCTCACGATACACGCTTGCACTTCCGGCCGCTGCGAGCGAGGCCGTCAGGTCCGAGGCGACCCGTAACGTCAGCCGCGCCAGACGCTCTTTGAGAGCCTCGCCAGTCCGGCGCCACGCGCCCACCCCATACCAGAAGTCGATATATGCCTGCATCCCGATGGCATTGTCGTTCGCCGCGACCGCCGTCAGCATCCGGTCTGCCAGCCTGACGAGTTCGCCATGAAGCGCGCGGTCGGAAGACACGCCGTCGCGCAGAAGGTGAAAGAGCATCGGCTCGATCAAAGTCAGGCTGCGCACGAGATGAGGGTGCGAAGTCGCGAGTTCCAGGCCTATCGCGGCGCCGAGGGAATGGCCGACGATATGAAGCGGCGCATCGTGAGCGACGGCATGCGCGAGTTGTTCGGCGGTGTCCCTGGGGGAGCGCGATTGCAACAGGCGGGCCTTTCCATAGCCGGGGAGGTCGGGCGCGATCACCTTGTAGCGACCGCGAAGATAGTCGGTAAGACCTTGCCATTGTTCACCAGAGCTCGCTGCGGCGTGCAGGGCGAGGACGGGTTTGCGAGCATCGGTAGCAACCGGGCCACGTATGGCCCGGTCAAGATCTATGAAGGTCATGATTGTGCCTCCGCTCGTCGGCCGCGCCGATATAGACGGAGCCGACGCAGCGGCTCAGTCCGATGTCCTTGAGGATATGATCGTCAAGCTCCGCGAGGAGCTTCATTCCATGCCGGCGCGCTCTGTGACTACGGAATGCGCGATAGGCAGCGGCCAGTGGTCCGGTAGACATTGCAGTGCTCCTTTGGTGGAATCCGCCCAGTTGGCGGCATCCAACGGTCTAATCGGCCCGTGTTTCACAAGTTTTTCTGAAGTTAGGTTGAAAGGTTTCATTTGTATCACGCTGGAGAAGATCAGATATTTGACTCTGTGAATTTGACATCGTCGTAGAGATTATGACACTATTTACGTGAAAAGAGCGTGATTGTCGGAGATTGAACTTGGTTGAGGGGTTTGCTTTCGGCATTTTGCAGTTGCAGCTGTGGCGATTGCCATGCCGAGCATTCTCTCGCCCGTCAGAGAGCGGGCTTGGGGCAAGAGCATCGTCTCTGCGTAGGAAAGTCTAGGCTCGATACGAGCGCTTCTGAAAAACCGAACACGGGCTGCCGAAATCCTGCCGAAATGCAGGATCGCCTTTGGGTCCTTGCTGCGAGTGACTGAACATGCGCACGGGCTATGCGCTTTTCGATGGCGACGGGCATCTCGTCGCTTCCAATCCGGAGATCTTCGGGCCTGCGCGACGTCGGCGAAGGCGATCCGGCAATCACGGCTCCATCGCCGAAATGTTCTCCGGGCTGAGGAGCTTCGACGGTCAGCCGGTAGAGGAGAGCGAGGAGTTCCTCGCAGCTGCGACGACGCGCTGGAAAAGTGCCGACAGGCAGCCGGTGGAGGCACAGACGCTGGAAGGTCGTTGGAAACTGCTGACCGTGCATCCCAGTGCGAACGGCGAGACCGCGCTTGTGAGCGTCGACATCACGGACATGAAGCGCGCCCAGCTTGCCTATGCCGAGAAGGCGGAAATCTTCCGCTGCATCACGGACAGCCATCCTCTGCCTGTATGGGTCGTCGACGAGGAGAGCGGTGAAATCCTGTACGAGAGTCTCGACGCGTCCAACCTCCTCGGCCGCGAATGGCAGGAAAGCACACCCCAGTACATTACGGACCACTATGTGAATCCCGATGGGTTCCATGAGATGCGCGGCTTGGTCGCCAGAAACCGCATCGTTCGCGACCACGAGATCGAGCTCCGGCGCAGCGACGGTGCGGTGGCTTGGTGCTCGACGAATTGCCGACGCGGCGCCTATGGCGGACGGCCTTCGCTTGTCATCGGCGTGCTGGACATCACCGAGCGCAAGCAGCGCGAGGACTTGTTGGGGTTCCTGATCAAGAATCATCCGCTGGCCGTCTGGATGAACGATGCCGTCACCGGGGAGGTGATCTATCTCAGCAGCGTGGCCGAGCGCCTCCTTGGATGGGACGAGAACGGCCGTCACACCACGCAGTGGCTGGCGGAGCGTTTCGTCGATCACGAACAATATCTGGAGATCAGCCGCGAACTCGTGGCCAATGGGGCGGTCGAAAATTGCGAGGCGTTGCTGCGCCGAGCGGACGGCCAGGAATTCTGGGCGACCGGCAATCTGAGAATGGTCGAGTATCACGGGCGGCCAGTGGTCCTGTCCGGCATTGCGGACGTCACCCGGCAGAAGAAGCGGGACGGGGAGGTGATGCTGGCCCGGGCAATGCTTGCCGACGCGATAGAGTCGTTGTCGGAAGGCTTTGCGCTCTTCGACGAAGATCGCCGTATGGTCATGTGCAACAGTCTCTACCGCGAGATGAACCAGCCGGTGCAGCATCTCATAAAGCCCGGCGTCGAATGGTCCGAGTTGCTGCGGGAGTCGGTCCGACGGGGTGTCTATGTCGATGCGGTCGGGCAGGAGGAGGCCTGGCTGCAAGAACGGCTGCAGCCGGATCGAACCGGCTTCCGTGGCCGCTACGAAGCCGACCTCGGCGATGGCCGATGGCATTCGGTGTCCATCCATCCGACAGATCTCGGCGGCTTCGTCGTGACGCGGGCCGATATCAGCGAGAGCAAGAAGGCCGAGGCCGCCGATCGCATGGCCACGACGCTGATGCAGAAGGTGCTGGATGCCTGCCCGTCGCCAACCCGTATGTCGACCATCGAGGGCGAGACGCTCTATCGCAATCCGGCCAGCAGGAAGCTCTACGGGGATCGGCCCCGGCTTACGGATTACTACGTCGACCCCGGCGATCGGGAAACACTGGTCAGGGTCCTGCAGGAAAAAGGGGCGATCGACGATTTCCGCGTCCGGCAATATGACGGCGACGACAACATATTCTGGGGATCGATCTCGGCGCGGCTGATCGATTTTCAGGGCCGCCAGGTGATCGTGTCCAATACCTCGGACATCACCGACATGATCGTCGCCCAGGAGCAGACGAGGCAGGCGAACGACCGGTTGATCGACGCGATCGAATCGCTCGCCGAAGGTTTCGCGCTTTACGATCGCAACGACTGCCTTGTCATGGCCAACAGCCAGTACCGGAAGATGCATTCGATCTGCGCCGACGTTCTGGTGCCGGGCGTAAACTGGTTCGACTTTCTGCGCGTGACGGCCGAACGTAACCAGTTTCGGGTGCCGCGGGACAAGATCGACGAATGGCTTGCCGAGCGCGCAAGAGACCGCAGGGAGTTTCGCCAACAGGAATTCCAGCACACGGACGGCGGCTGGTTCTTCGTGTCCAACTGCCCGACACGAGAAGGTGGGTTCGTTGTTACCAGAGTCGATATCACCCAGCGGAAGCGTGCCGAACTCGCCGCCAAGGAGGCTGACGAACTCGTCCGCAAGGTGCTGGAGGCCTGCCCCGTTAACATCCAGATGACCCGAGCCCGAGATGGAAAGCTGCTTTATCGCAGCCCGGCTACCGCCGCGTTGCTCGGCGATGCTCCCCATGCGGTCGATCACTATGTCGATCCCGCGGACCGCAGTCGCTATGTCGAGCGGTTGTTGAGGGAAGGGTGGGTCGACGATTTCGAGACGCAGCTCTGGCGGAGGGACGGCCAGCCCTGCTGGTGCTCGATATCGTCGCGCCTCATCGACTTCCAGGGTGAGAAGGTCATCGTCTCCCATACCTACGACCTCACCGATCGCATCGAGATGCAGCAGGAACTGGAGCGCCAGCGCGAGACGTTGCACCAGAATGAAAAGATGTCGGCGTTGGGAGGGCTCCTGGCCGGGGTCGCCCACGAACTGAACAACCCGCTCTCCGTCGTTCTCGGACTATCCCTGATGATGAAGGAGACGGTCGTCGATCCGGCCGTCGCCGAGCGCGCCGACCGCATCTGCCGGGCAGCCGAACGTTGCGCGCGGATCGTCAAGACGTTCCTGGCCATGGCCAGGCAGCAGCCTGCGCGCACCTCCAACGTGGCCATCGATGATGTGGTTGCCGCCGCCGTGGAGGTGGCCGGTTACGCCATCAGGTCATCGGACATCGACCTCGTGCTCAGGCTTCAGCCGGGCCTTCCGCCGATCTGGGCCGATCCGGATCAACTCAGCCAGGTGCTGATCAATCTCCTGGTCAATGCCGAGCAGGCCTTGCACGACTGGGATGGTCGCAGGAAGATAATCGTGTCCACCAAGCGACGCGCCAAGACCGGCAGCATTGTCGTGAAGATTGCCGATACCGGCCCGGGAATCCCAAGGGAAATCCTGCCGCGCATCTTCGAGCCCTTCTTCACCACCAAGGACGTCGGTGCCGGGACCGGGATTGGACTGTCGTTCTGCCACCGAATCGTGCAGTCCCATCGCGGCACGATCAAGGTCGAGACATCCCAAGGGGGAGGATCGACTTTCATCGTCTCGCTGCCCGCTTCCGACCGGCTCGAAGCTCCGGGCGAGGCGGCGAAGCCCGTGCCTACCGCCTCCAGAGGGCTTACCTGTCTGGTCGTTGACGACGAGAGGGAGGTCGGCGACATGATAGCGGACGTGCTGAGCCGAGACGGTTTCGAGGTGACCATCGCCCGGTCGGGCGAGGAGGCGCTGGCGCAGCTCGAGAAGAACGCCTTCGCCCTGATCCTCAGCGACCTGAAGATGCCCAACATGGATGGACGCCGCCTGTTCAGGCACATTTCCGAATTCCATCCTGGCGCGCTCGACAAGCTCGCCTTCCTGACCGGCGACACGATCAGCCCGGACGCTCGCAGTTTCTTGAGCACGACCAAGCGGCCCTACATCGAGAAGCCGGTGAAGCCGATCGATCTGCGGGCCTTTGCCTCCCGAGTCGTTCAGAGGGGCCCCTGATGGCAACGCTTGTTGACTTGCCCGCCGGCTTCAAGGAATCTTGTTTCTTGTCCGGGGCGTATGCCCGGCCTGCATTCGCCATGACGGCGGCACATGGCGGTGTCTTGGTGTGGGCACGGCTCCACGCAACGAACAACCTCCGGGTCCTTCGAACGGCGCCAAGCCGTGATTTGCAGGAGATCGGAGGTTCCAGGATCGTCCGGGTAAAGCCTTGACCGCCAACGCACATATTATTGTTTGCGACGACGAGCCCGACGTCCGGGATACCGTCGCCGAGTATCTGCAACGCAGCGGATTCAACGTCACGACCGCCGATGGCGGACCGGCGCTCCGCAAGCTTATGACCGAAGGACATCCGGACGTGGTCATACTCGACCTGCGAATGCCCGGCGAGGACGGTCTTTCGCTGGCCCGGTACCTGCGCGAGCATTTCGACGTCGGCATCATCATGCTGACGGGTTCGGCGGGCGTCGTCGACCGGGTGGTCGGATTGGAAATCGGCGCCGACGACTACATCGCCAAACCCGTGGACCTGCGCGAACTCCTGGCCAGGATCAAGGCCGTTCTGCGCCGCACCTCCGGCCGGCAGCGGCATAACCACAAGGCCGAGGCTTTGTCGCGTCACCTCGTGCAATTCGGTCATTGCCGTTTCGATATCGAGGCCCACAAGCTCTACGGTGCCGAAGGCGTCGAGATCGCGATCACTCCCATGGAATTTCGGCTCCTGAAGGTTTTTGCCGAGCATCGCGGCCGCATTCTCAATCGCGACCAACTTCTCGAGCTCGCCCATGATCGCGGTTGGGACCCGTTCGACCGCAGCATCGACATCCGCATTTCGAGGTTGCGCAAGAAGATCGAGGCGGACCCCTCCAAGCCGGAAGTGATCAAGACCATCCGCGGCGTGGGTTATCTCTATTCTTAAAGGGCAGATCCTAAAGCATGTCTCCCGAAAGTATGCAGCGGTTTCGGGAAAAGACATGCGCTAAATCAAGAACCTACAGCGCGTCGTGTGAATCCTTTTCACGCGACGCGCTGTAAAGGACTGCCGGCTCGACATTGGACTTGACCCGAGCCATGTAAATCCGCCATGCGGGACGCTACTCCATCGGGATCCGGTGGGAGAAACAAGCGGATAGGATCGGATGCCCCTTCGCGTAGTCTTCATGGGAACGCCGGATTTTTCCGTCCCCACATTGCTCAGCATCGTCGAGGCCGGTCATGAGGTGGCGGCGGTCTATACACAGCCGCCGCGGCCGGGCGGTCGCCGGGGACTGGAGCTGACGCCTTCCCCGGTGCAACGCGAGGCCGAGAAACTCGGCCTGGAAATACGCACGCCGGTTTCGCTGAAGGGCGAGGCGGAACAGGAGGCGTTCCGGGCCTTGCGGGCCGATGTCGCTGTCGTGGTCGCCTATGGCCTGCTGCTGCCGAAGCCTGTCCTCGAGGGCACCAGGCTCGGCGCGTTCAACGGCCATGCTTCGCTGCTTCCGCGCTGGCGCGGTGCCGCGCCCATCCAGCGCGCAATCATGGCCGGTGATACCGAGACAGGCATGATGGTCATGAAGATGGATGTCGGTCTCGACACCGGCCCTGTCGCCATGAGCGAGCGAGTGCCGATCGGTCCGGATATGACCGCCGGCGAACTCCACGACGTGCTGATGATCGTGGGGGCGAAGCTGATGACGCAGGCTCTCGACCTGCTGGAGGCGGGAGCATTGCCGCTGACATACCAGCCCGAGGAAGGTGCGACCTATGCCCGGAAGATCGACAAGAGCGAGACCCGCATCGACTGGAGCTTGACGGCCGGGGCGGTTCACGATCGCATCCGTGGCCTATCGCCAGCTCCCGGTGCCTGGTGCGAGTTCGAGATTGCCGGCCGGACGGAGCGGCTGAAGCTGCTGCGCTCGTCACTGGCTGAGGGCGCCGGCTTGGCTGGCGAGATCCTGGACGATCGGCTGACCGTCGCATGCGGCAGGGGTGCGGTGCGGTTGGTCGAAGTGCAGCGCGCGGGAGGAAAGTCTGCCGGCGCGGTGGAGTTCCTGCGCGGCGCCAAGCTTGCAAAAGGAGGGAAGCTCGCATGAGCGGTCTGACGTTGAGGCTGGCCGAGCAGCGCGATCGCGGGGCGATCCGGGACGTGGAGCAGCGCGCCTTCGGTCGCGCGGACGAGGCAGATCTGGTCGAGGAGCTCGTAGCGGCCGGCGATGTGGTGCTCGAGCTCGTCGCAGAGCGCCACGGAGAGATCGTCGGCCATGTCCTGTTCTCCCGGCTGCGCGTCGAGAAGGACGGTGCCGCCTTGACCGGCGTAGCCCTCGCGCCGCTCGCCGTCCTGCCGGAAGAGCAGGGCACGGGTGTGGGTCGCGCCCTCGTCGAGGAAGCCCACCGCCGTCTCCAGGCAGCCGGCGAGACGTTGTCCGTGGTGCTCGGAGAGCCCTCTTATTACGGTCGGTTCGGATATGAACACCAGCGGGCAAAGGATTTCGAAAGCGATTACCAATGCGATGCCCTGCAGGCGGTTGCCTGGGGTGACGCGCCGCTCCTGGGAAAGCTTGTCTATCCCGCTCCCTTCAGCGGGCTCTGAAGTCCTTATCTCTTATCGGTTGGAACATGCGTTACACCCCCCTCTGTCCTGCCGGACATCTCCCCCACAAGGCTACGACATTCACACATCTCACGTATTGTCGGCGGTCTCTGGAACACCCCTCATCCGACCTCCGGCGCTTGTGCCGCGGCTTGGCCGCGTCACAAGCTTGTCGGCCACCTTCTCCCACAAGAGGAGAAGGCAAGACGGCCGCAGCGCTCCTGCCAATCGCAAGCATTTGCGATTGGCAGGAGCGCTTCTGCAAAACTCCTCCTTCTCCCCTTGTGGGAGAAGGTGGCCGCGCGAAGCGCGGTGGGATGAGGGGTGCTCCAGAAAGCTCCGCCGGATGTGTGAATCTCGTAGCCCACAAGCGGGGAGATTGGCAGCTTTGGCGCCAGCGCATCGTCCGTTACGCCGACGATTGGCGGGAACATGCGCGACGGCCAATCTCCCTCCTTGTGGGTTGCGAAATTCACGCACCTCATGTGGCGTCGGCGGTCTCTGGAACACCCCTCATCCGACCTCCGGCGCTTGTGCCGCGGCCTGGCCGCGTCACAAGCTCGTCGGCCACCTTCTCCCACAAGGGGAGAAGGCAAGACGGCCGCAGCGCTCCTGCCAATCGCCAGCGCTGGCGATTGGCAGGAGCGCTTCTGCAAAACTCCCCCTTCTCCCCTTGTGGGAGAAGGTGGTCGCGCGAAGCGCGGTCGGATGAGGGGCGCTCCAGAAAGCTCCGCCGGATGTGTGAATCTCGTACCCTTGAGGGGGAGATGTCCGGCAGGGCAGAGGGGGGCAACGTAGAGCGCAGCGTCGTCAAATTCGGGATGACAATCTCGGCTGATGGCAGGTCCTAAATGCCGCGATACCGCCTCGACATCGAATATGACGGGACGCCTTATGCCGGCTGGCAGAGGCAGGCAGGCCATCATTCCGTGCAGGCTGCGATCGAGCAGGCGATCAAGAGCTTTTGCGGCGAGGAGGTTTCGTTGCGTGGCGCCGGGCGTACCGACGCGGGCGTCCATGCGACCGGCCAGGTGGCGCATGTCGATCTCGCCAGGGACTGGTCGGCCGACAAGGTTCGCGATGCGCTGAACGCCTACCTGACCATGGCCGGGGAGCGGGTCGCCATACTTGTGGCGAGCCGGGCCGTGGAAAGCTTCGACGCTCGCTTTTCCGCGCGCGGCCGCCACTATCTTTATCGGATCGTGAACCGGCGCGCCCCGCTCGCGCTGGAAAAGAACAAGGCCTGGTGGGTTCCGAAGCCGCTGGATGCGGAAGCCATGCACGAGGCCGCGCAGGCGCTCGTCGGCCGACACGACTTCACGACGTTCCGCTCCTCCCATTGCCAGGCGAACAGCCCATTGCGCACGCTTGATCGGCTGGATGTCGGGCGCTCGGGAGAGGTCGTCGAAATACGTGCCTCCGCGCGCTCCTTCCTCCACAACCAGGTACGCTCGATGGTTGGGACGCTGAAACGCGTCGGCGAGGGCGCCTGGACGGCGGCCGATGTCAAGGCCGCCCTCGAGGCGAGGGATCGCGCTGCCTGCGCCGGCCTCGCGCCGCCGCAAGGTCTTTATCTCGTCGCGGTCGATTACGCCGGTACCTGACCGGCTGTCGCGAGACCGAGCGCCGACTGCAAGGCAAGCAGCACGACCACCGAGGCGACGAACATGGCCGCGAAGACGGCGGTCGCGACGGCGGGTCCCCTGTTCAGCGTGGCATTGGTCAGCCGCCAGCTGAACAGCATCGAGAGAAGGAAGAGCGCGAAGCTTATCAATGATGCGACGTCGCCGGCCGTCGGAAAGATGAGCCTGAGCAGCGCGGGCGGCATCATCATCCATGCAATGATCGCGGAGGCCCAGTTGCTGGCCACGACATAGTGGACGAAACGTCCGGCTATGCCCACCGGTTTCGCCACGGCGGCCAGTCCGGCCAGCGGAACCACCCAGGCGCAGAAATCGATTATGGCGAGTCGCGGCATCAGGCCGAGGCGCTCGGCGAACATTTCTGGGCCCGGGCTCATCTCGTTGGCGAAGCTGGTCCAGCTGACGAAGAGAGGGGGCAATGCGACGACCATGGCGAAAAAGGAGTTCCAGAACCCGTCCGCCGACAGGTCGAGCAGTCTCAGGCCGTCGGCCCTGCCTGTCATCAAGCGCCAGGCGCCCAGCAGGCTGTTCTGCATTTCATTCGCCGCGATCATCGCTATTCGAACCAATCAACGAGAAACCGCTGATAGATTTGGGTCAGCAGTTCGAGATCGGCGAGCGCTACCCGCTCATCGACCATATGCATCGTCTTGCCGACGAGGCCGAACTCGACGACCGGACAATAATCCTTGATGAAGCGCGCGTCGGAGGTGCCGCCGGAGGTGGAGAGGGCAGGCTTTCGGCCGACGACCGCCTCCACCGATCCCGACAGCGTGGCGATCAGCTTCTCGTCGCGCGTAAGGAATACATGGCTCGGCCGGTCGCGCCAGACGAGCTCGTAGTCGATCGGCTCTGCCCGGCCTGGCCGGAGCTTGCCGCGGCGCGCGGCCCGGTCAAGCCTGTTGTGGATCTCGGCATGGAGGCTTTCGGCTGTCCAGCTGTCGTTGAAGCGGATGTTGAAGGCGGCGGTCGCCTTGGCCGGAATGACATTGGTCGCGGGATTTCCGACATCGATCGAGGTGACTTCGAGGTTTGTCGGCTGGAAATCCTTGGTGCCTTCATCGAAACCCGGCGTGAGCAGCGCCTCGACCAGGGTGACAATGCCGCGCACGGGATTGTCGGCGAGATGCGGATAAGCGGCATGGCCCTGGCGTCCATGGACCGTGATCTGCCCGGAGATCGATCCGCGCCGGCCGATCTTGATCATGTCGCCGAGGGCTTCCGGATTGGTCGGTTCGCCGACGATCGCCGCATCCCATGTCTCGCCTTTCGCCGCGGCCCAGTCGACAAGCTTCGTCGTGCCGTTGATTGCCGGTCCTTCCTCGTCGCCTGTAATCAGGAGGGAGATCGAGCCCTTCGGCGGGCCATGGCGCTCGACGTGCCGCGCGACGGCCGCGAGGAAACAGGCGATGCCGCCCTTCATGTCGACGGCACCCCGGCCATACATCTCGCCATTGGCGACCGCCGCGGCGAAAGGCGGATGCGTCCAGGCCGCTTCGTCGCCGACCGGCACGACGTCGGTATGGCCGGCGAACATAAGATGCGGCCCGTTGCCGGAAAGGCGCGCATAGAGATTCTGGATGTCAGGCGTGCCGTCTTCGGAAAAGACCGGCCTTTCGACGCCGAAACCCAACGGCTCCAGCATCGCCTCCAATGCCGCGAGCGCGCCGCCATCGGCCGGCGTGACCGACGGGCAGCGGATCAATGTCGCGAGATTGGCGGCGGGATCGATGGGCAGACTCATGGCTGGGATGGATAGTCGAATCGGCCAGGCCTGTCACGCTCGGGACCATGGTCCAGCGTGCATGAAGTCACGCAAACCTGCCTAGGGGGGCGGTATTGACGGCATCGCCGCCGCATGCGGTGATGCCGTAGGGGAAGACGGTCGAAAAACATGTTCCCAAAGGGTACGTCTGTCGCAATCGCGGGCGCTGGCAGCATCGGCTGCTATATCGGCGGCTGCCTAGCACTCGCCGGTCGCAATGTCGCCTTTCTCGCACGGCCGCGAATAGCCGATGCGATCCGCGCCCGGAGCCTGGGAATCGTCGACCTCGATGGCAAGGAGCGTTTGCTTGCTCCGGAGGCAGTCGCGCTGACGGACGAACCAGCCGTAGCCTTCGCCGAAGCGCGGATCGTCCTGGTTACGGTAAAGAGTGGCGCGACGGAGGAGATGGCGCAGCTGATCGCGGCGCATGCTCCGCCGGATGCCATTGTCGTGAGTCTTCAGAACGGGGTGCGCAATGCCGGCACGTTGCGCTCGACGCTGGGGAAGGAGCGGACCGTGCTGGCCGGCATGGTTCCGTTCAACGTGGTCCAATCTCTCGGCGGAGATCGGGCGCCGACATTCCGTCGCACCACGTCAGGCCAATGCCTCGTTCAGGCCGGATTGCCCGGCCTGACCGAATTCCTGGACGTCCAAGGAGCTCCCTTCGAGGAGAGCGGCGACATGGAAGCAGTGCTATGGGGCAAGCTACTGTTCAATCTCAACAATGCGCTCAACGCGCTTTCCGGCCTTCCGCTTGCGGAGCAGCTTGCTGATCGGCGCTGGCGGCTGATCCTCGCCGACCAGATCGCGGAAGCGCTGGCGGTGATGCGCAGGGCGGGAGTGATGCCTGCAAGCGCGGGCGGGCCGAGGCCGGGCGCATTGCCTGCTATCCTGCGCTTGCCGGACATTCTCTTCAAATGGCTGGCCCGACGCATGCTGGCGGTCGATCCAGCCGCTCGCTCTTCGATGTGGGAAGACTTCGACCGGCGCCGGAAAACCGAGATCGATGAGTTCCAGGGCACGATCGTCCGCCTTGCCGAGCAGACAGGTAGCGACGCTCCCCTGTCGCGCCGGATCTTGGAGCTTGTCCGCGAAGCCGAGAAAGAGAGCAGGGGCTCACCCCGTCTTTCGCCGGAAAGCGTCCGGCGGGCCCCGGCGTACCGGTCTCAGCCGGGCGCGTTGGTCCGCGGCCCGTATTTGTTTGGACCTGGATCACCGGGAAAAAAACAGAGCACGACGAAGGCCACGATCGAAACGACCGGGATGAAGAGCGAGGCGGCGAAGATGCCGGGCTGGCCGAAATCGTGAAGGCGTTTGATGCCGAGTGCCACATTTGACCAGATCGACACCAGGAAGGCGGCCCAGAAGGCGAATGCCCACATCTGGCCTTCGCCTTGCGGAAGGGTGGTTCCGTCCGAAACAAGCATCAAGCGGTAGAGGAAGAAGGCCGGAACAATGGCGAGCAGAAGGCCCGCCAGAAAATAGGCCGCGCGGCTGACGCGGCCAGATACGCTGAAGAACAGCCATACGAGTTGGGATGAATCAGGCAAGGAGCTGGTCCGTTCCGCGGTCCTGGGTTGCTAATGCATGTCGCCCAAAAGTGTGCCGGGGTTTTGGGCAAACGACATGCATAAAAACAACGGCCAAAGCATGTTGGGCGAATACCGATTCGCGCGACATGCTTTAGTCCCTGAGGAGTTCGTTGATCGACGTCTTCGACCGGGTCTTCTCGTCGACCCGCTTGACGATGACGGCGCAATAGAGGCTCGGGCCGGGTTCGCCATTTGGCAGCGGCTTGCCGGGCATGGTGCCGGCCACGACCACGGAATAGGGGGGGACTTCTCCATAGGAGATTTCGCCGGTGGAGCGGTCGACGATCTTGGTCGACTTGCCGATGAAGACGCCCATGCCGAGCACCGAACCTTCCCGCACGATGCAGCCTTCGACCACTTCGGAGCGCGCGCCGATGAAGCAATTATCCTCGATGATGGTGGGGCCGGCCTGCATGGGCTCGAGCACGCCGCCGATGCCGACGCCGCCCGAAAGATGGACGTTCTTGCCGATCTGCGCACAGGAGCCGACCGTCGCCCAGGTGTCGACCATCGTGCCGGCGTCGACATAAGCGCCGAGATTGATGAAGGACGGCATCAGGACGGCGCCCGGCGCGACATAGGCCGAGCGGCGGACGACGCAATTCGGCACGGCGCGGAAGCCGGCCTTCTCGAAATCGACCGCGCCCCAGCGGTCGAACTTGGACGGAACCTTGTCCCACCAGACCGACTGGCCGGGACCGCCTGCGATCACTTCCATCGGCGCCAGCCGGAACGAAAGCAGCACCGCCTTCTTCAGCCATTGATTGACATGCCACTGGCCGTCGCCCTGCCGCACGGCGACACGGGCTTCACCCCGGTCGAGCAGATCGAGCGAGGTCTCGACAGCCTCGCGGACTTCGCCGCGCGTCGATGTCGAAACGCTATCGCGCTCCTCGAAAGCCTTGTCGATCGTCTTCTCGAGGCTGGCGAGGTCCGGCTTCGGCATGAGGGGCTCCATTTGACGCGACGTTAAGGGCTGGGGCATAGGTTTCTGAAACAGTTGGCCCCAAATCGGCGCGGACCCTATGTCATGCCTGATTGACGGTCAATCATGACGGCGCCGCCGAACGGCGCCGAGACACAGAAGTGGATCGTTGCTGATATGAATCCGATGGAAAAGACGGGGTGGACCCCGCTCCCGCATTCGGACGAAGACCTCGAACGGGCGCGCAAGACGCCGTCCACCCCGCAGACCCTGTCGCCGACCTACCGGCTTGCCTGGAACGACGAGGATTTCATGACCCGGCGCGAGTTGCGCGCCGTTCGCCTGCAGCTCGAACTGCTGAAACCCGAAATGTTGCTCGCCGAGCGTGGCATACGCTCGACCGTCGTCATGTTCGGCGGGGCTCGCCTGCCGGAACCCGGAGGCAATGCCTGGGCCGCCAAGACCGAGACGCAGAAGCGCAACCTGGAGGAAAACAGCAAATACTACGAGGAGGCCCGCAAGTTCGCGCGGCTCTGCTCGGAGCAATCGGCCACCTCCTATTATCGCGAATATGTCGTGGTGACGGGTGGCGGGCCGGGCGTCATGGAGGCGGGCAACCGCGGAGCGAACGATGTCGGCGCCCCGTCGATCGGCCTCAATATAGTCTTGCCGCACGAGCAGGCGCCGAATGCCTATGTGACACCGGAACTGTGCTTCAACTTCCACTATTTCGCGATCCGCAAGATGCATTTCGTCATGCGCGCCAAGGCGGTCGCGGTATTCCCCGGCGGTTTTGGGACACTGGACGAGTTCTTTGAGACGCTGACACTGATCCAGACGGGGCGAATGGAGCGCGTTCCGGTAATTCTCTTCGGCCGCAAGTTCTGGGAACGCGCCTTCGACCTCGATTTCCTGGCCGAGCAAGGCACCATTTCGCCCGGCGACCAGGACATCATCGATTATGTCGAAACGGCCGAGGAGGCGTGGGACATCATCAGCCGTTTTTACAGGCTATAGCAATTCTTTACGAACCGCTTCGATCGGTCGCTGTGCGCGCATGACGCAGGGCGTCTGTCTGGAAACTGACACAAGAGGGCCATAGCTCTTCCTGCACGACGCTCTCTGATGCAGGAGGACAGATGACCCGCCGACTTTCCCTGCCTTTCGCCGCAGCAGTGCTGCTGACGATCATCGCCATCTATTCCGCGTTTTCGGGAAAGGCGGGGGCGGAGGAAACCGCGTCCGTGACGGTCGGCAATATCGAGATCTCCGGTGCGTGGGCGCGGGCAATGCTGCCGGGCCAGCCGGCCGGCGGAGGCTTCCTGACGATCGTCAACGAGGGCGACGAGGCCGACCGGCTGGTAGGCGCATCCTCGCCTTCGGCCGGCAAGGTCGAAGTCCACGACATGAAGGTCGTGAACGACGTCATGACGATGCGGCCCGTCGAAGGCGGTCTTGAGATTCCTGCCGGTGCCGCTGTCGCGCTAAAGCCTGGCGGCCTCCATCTGATGTTCATGAAGGTTTCGGAGCCGTTCAAGGACGGCGGCGCTGTGCCGCTCAGCCTGGAATTCGAGAAGGCCGGCAAGGTGGATGTGAGCCTGCCGGTGCGCAAGCCCGGTGAAGACGCAGGCCAGGGCATGGACCATTCCGGTCACGGCATGGCGCACTAGTCTTTCGAGGCCCGCTTCGCTAGTGCCTCGAAAGAGACGCACGGCTTATTCATGTCCGCGCCTTGACGATGGTTTGAAGGAAGGCCGAGAGGTCGTCAGTCACGAAGTCCACGTCATCGTCGTAACCGGGATCGCGTTCCCAGATTTCCGAGAAGGTAGGCTCGAAATTGTTCGGCACGATGAGGACCGTGGTCATGCCGAGCGCCTTGGGCACGGACAGGTTGCGGGCGAGGTCCTCGAACATCACGGCGTTGGGACCGACCACCCTGTAAAGATCGACGAAACGGTCATAAGTCGCGCGGGCGGGCTTCGGCGTCAGGCCCGCTGCCACGATGTCGAAGATGTCGTCGAAGTGGCCGAGTATCCCGAGCTGGCGCGCGGTTCGTTCGGCATGGCCACGGTCGCCATTGGTGAAGATGAATTTGCGCCCGGGCAGCGTTCTGATCGCTTCGCCGAGCGCCGGGTTCGGCACCAGCCACGAATAGTCGATGTCGTGGACCTTCTCGAGAAAATCGTCCGGATCGATGCCGTGGCGCGCCATCAGCCCGTTCAGCGTGGTGCCATATTCGAGATAGAGCTCCTTCTGGAGCTTGCGGGCTTCCTCGCGCGACATGTTGAGAAGTTCCGACACATAGGCCGTCATCTTCACGTCGATCTGCGAGAACAGGTTCGAATGATGGGGATAGAGCGTGTTGTCGAGGTCGAACACCCAATCGGTGACATGGGCGAAGCGAGCGGGATCCGGAAGAGCGATCATGATGCTCTTATGACACGAAACGATGGCAAGGGAAGCCTCGCTCGAAGGTGTTGATTGCCGCGCCCCGCGATCGAGCGTTTACAGCCAGGTGGAGCCACTTGGCGTTGCACAATGCGGCTCAGACAAGAGCAGGGCGCGGCGCTTTCACTCCTTGACCGCGTTACGGCTTGAGGAAATAGGCAATCGCGAGGATCGCAGCCGTCAAAACCACGAACACGACCCAGCCCCATCTGGCTGAACTGACGACCGGCTCGGTGTCGGGCTGTTTCCTTGCTTTGTCAATATTGTCCATAGCAGGACTCCTTTTGCTCAGGCGCCGCGTCGCGGGCCCGAAAAACGACGTCATCACCCGGCCGCAAGCCAGGCGCTTCTAGGATTTCGAGAAAGAGGGGATTCAGCCTATGGCCGGCGGCGGTGCCCGGGCGCGGAAGCCGGATGGGACAAAAGGCGATGAAACCGAGACTGACCCGAGAGTTCGGCGCTCACCTCCTTCGGTGAGCGAAACGAGGAGCGGGCGCGTCGGCAGGACCAGGTCCTGGCCACTCCCGGCATCGACCGGGCTGCGTGTCCGACTGGAGGCCAGATAGACGCGACGGCTCTCGGCAGCTGCTTCGGCCTCCCGCGTCGGCTTCTGGTCCTGCCAGCGCAGGGCGACGGCGCCTTGCTTGGAAGGCAAGGACGGAACCGCGGGAACGACAGCCAGTGCTTTGGCCAGGAGAAACAGGAAACAGGCGAGCGCCGACCAGGAGTGCGCGCTTTTGAACGCCTGCTTGTCCGCCGATGGCATCGGGCTACGCCGCCGCCAAAATTGTGACGGCGATACATTCCGGCCCCGACTCTTTCCGGGGCGACGTGTCATGGCGTGTTTCAAGCTCATTGGCGGGGCTTGTACCATGTCCGGTTGCGGGCGCAAACGCGCCTGCCGGATAGCGATACTTCAAGTTTTACCGATCGGAGAAAGACGGCTTTCAAGGCTCTTTGCCATGGTCCCGCATGGCTGGTGAGGGCATCGGCTGAAGCAATATGCCTTTGGGGTAACACATGACCGAAAAGTTCCACATTCGCGGCACTGGCCGCCGCAACCTGCTGCAGGCCTTTCTGGCCTTGCCGTTCCTGCTTACCTTGCGCTCCGGGCCGCCCGTCCAGACGGAGAATGAAGGGCAGTCCGAGGACATCGTTGAGATAAACGGTTGGATCCTGCGCCGGAGTGACCTCTCGTGATCTTCGATAATTTCGCGGCGTTCAAGGCGGCAGCTTTCCAGCCGCGCGTCGGTATCGTTGGAGCCGGCCCGGCCGGGATCACCATCGCTCACAAGCTTGCCCAGGCACGCATTCCGAGCGTCCTCTTCGAGGCCGGGTCCGACGAGTTTTCCGAAGAGTCGCAGGATTTTTATAAGGGCAGGGTGATCGGCGATCCCTATTTCGACCTGGACGTCACGCGCCTGCGATTCCTCGGGGGATCGTCGAATCATTGGGCCGGCTGGTGCCGGGTGCTCGAGGATTACGATTTCACGCCCAAGGACTACGTGCCGCATACAGGCTGGCCGATCCGTCGTGCCGATATCGAGCCATTCCTGCCGGAGACCTATGAGATATTGGACATCGCGCCGTTCCGGCCCGACACACCGGTGAGTGCGGATTTCCGCTGGTTCGAGATGATCAAGAGCGATCACGTGCAGTTCGGCGAGAAGTTCAGGAACGAGCTCTCCACGAATCCTTATGTCGCCGTCGTGCTCAACACCGAAGTCGAGCGGCTGATCGGCAACGGCCGCGTGGCGACATCGGCGCGTTTGTGGTCGAACGGGGCGCCTGCCGGCGAAATCGCGCTCGATTACTTCGTCGTCGCCACCGGCGGGCTCGAGAATTCCCGACTTCTCTTGTGGTCAAACGAACAGTCGAATGGCGGCGTCGTGCCGAACTATGCCGCACTCGGCCGCTACTGGATGGAGCATCCGATGTACTGGGGCGGTGATGCCCTGATCACCGATCCCGGCGCCATCGCATGGGACCGCGACGGCGAGGCATTCCTCTGCCCGTCTCCGGAGGCCATGGCGGCGCGGGGCATCCTGAATTTCCATGTCCAGATCGAGACCATGCCCTATCACGGCATGAAGCGGCACATCGCTGAGCTTGCCTGCTACGCTCCTGATTTTACCGAGTGGGTTTCTTCCCAGCTCGATCTGCGCCTGCAATGCAGCTCCCGCGTCCATGTCGCCTGGGAGCAGGCGCCTGACCCAGAGAACAGGATCGTCTTGTCGAAGACGGACAGGGATGCCGCCGGGGTGCCGCGCCTCGAACTCCATTGGAAGAAGAACGAGCTCGATCGGCGTACCTTGGTGGAAGGTCTGCGGCTGTTCGGGGAGAACATGGCGCGAAGCAATCTCGGTCGCCTGCGGATCAGCGACTGGGTCCTGGACGGCAGCCCCTATCCCGACGGCATGGAGCTTGCCGGCAACCATCATATGGGCGGCACGCGGATGAGCGACGATCCGGCGAACGGGGTCGTCGACCGCGACTGCAAGGTGCATGGCATGGAGAACCTCTATGTCGCCGGTTCCTCGGTCTTTGCCACAGGGGGCCAGTGCACGCCGACGACCACCATCACGGCACTTGCCGTCAGATTGGGCGATCACTTGACACGGGTCGTCGCCTGACCCGCGTCAGAGGCCCGGCTTCACGAGCGGCGCGTGATCGGCACGATAGCGCATGACCGAATGCGCTGTGCGCGCGCCGAACGGTATGACCCAGGGCAAGATGAGGTCGCGCAGAAGCAAGGCGAAACGGCCTTTCGCCTGTTTCTGTGTACCGCGTTGCCGGCTGATCTTGACGACATGCTCGGCCCGCTCGCGCCGAAGCTCCTGATAGGCGGCGAAAGCTGCCGGGCGTGTCGAATGGTGGGTCACACAGGCGGCCAGCACGACGACATCCTCGATCGCCATCGATGCCCCCTGGCCGGCGTGAGGCGAGACGGCGTGCGCGGCTTCCCCGGCGAGCACGATTTGCCCATCGTGCCAACGCGGCAGATGCGCCATGTCATAGATAGGATAAGCACGAGGAACATGGGTGATGTTCGCGGCAATCTCGCCGACAGGCTCGGGATCGCCGGCGTGGAGCCGTCGGGTGAATGCCGCCAGTGCTCTGGGATCTGGGCGGGCCATGGCGTCGTGTTCGGCGAGCGGGAAGGAATCGAACCAGAACACCGGACCTTGTTCCGCTTTGATATAGCCGAAGAAGGCATGCTCGCCAAAGACCATTCGCATGAAGCCATCGGTCGGCGCTACGGCCGGCAGGTCGATGAAGCCGCCCGTGCCGGTCAGGCCGGTATAGGTGGGCGGAGGCGCATCGGGAAAAGCAAGCCGACGTGTCTTGGACCAGACGCCGTCGCAGCCGGCTACCCAGGCCGCACGCACCGCCACTCCATTGGCGAAGCGGAGCACGACGCAGGCTCCCTCCCGCTCCAGATCGGTCAAGGCGTGACCGAAACATATTTCGGCGCCGGCTGCCTTGGCCGCCATGAGGAGCTCCTCGAGAAGGGCGGAGCGGGGAAGCGTTATGCTCGCGGCCGCTGACTCGTGTTGCAGCTTGCGCTCGTCGATCAATGCCAGCCGTTTGCCGGATGCATTGAGCATTTCGATGCCCAAGGTCTGTATGCCTCGCGCCGAGATGCGTTCGGCAAGGCCAAGAGCCTTCAGCGCGTTTATGCCGTTGGGGGCGAGCGTGAGGAACGCTCCTTCGCTGCCGACCTCTTCGGAGCGCGCCTCGAAGATCTTGACCGCATAGCCGGCCTGCCGGAGGCGAATGGCCAGCGTGAGGCCGGCTATACCCGCTCCGATGATGGCGATAGGTATGTTCGCAGTCGAAGCCGTCATGGCAGTATCTCCAAAATCCTGACGCCCAGCAGCGCGGCGATCCCGAGAACCCGCGTCGGCGCGAGGCTGGCGAGTGATTCCCGGTCGTCCCAATCCTCGCTGCCCCAATCTCCCGGGACTTCGAACGGTTCGCTGTCGTATTGCATGGCCATTCCCGATGCTTGCTTCAGTCGCAGCGAAGGTTCATATTCGTGCGACCAACATAAGTTACGATAGATTGATATTTAGATGATCGAAACAAATTCGTCAATCCCCGCGGGCGGCGATCTCGTCATTGCGATTGGCGGGGCCGTAATGCGGTGGCAGGATGCCACGCAGACCTATGACGAAGCGGTCGGAGAAAGGCTGGAACTCAACGCAGCCGAGCGGCGCTGCCTGGCGTTTCTGCATGGAGGACAACAGTCCGCCGGCGCGATCGCTGCCGCCATTGGTCTGACGCCCGCCGCGGTGACGTCGCTGATCGACCGGCTCGAGGGGCGTGGTCTGCTCAAGCGCACGCGCAGCGTCGAAGATCGACGCAAGGTGATGGTGGAGATCACGGATGCCGCGGCCTCGCTGACCGGGCGTTATTATCAGCCTATTGCCGAGGAGGGCGCGCGCTTCCTTGCGACCTTTTCCGAGCCCGAGCTGCAGACAGTGCTGCGCTTCCTGGAGGGCGCGCTCGCACTACAGGAAAAGCATCTCGCAGCGCTGAAGAACGGCAAGGTGTGAGTCGGCGGGGAGCATCACGCAGCCAGGTCCAATCATGTGGCGGCTATTGTGGCTACATCCCTTGTCATGGCGACAAGGCAAGCTTCGCCCTGCCATCCACGCATCCTGGCCGAACATGCAGCGCTGACTTTCCTCGACGGGCGTTTGCGTTCAAAAAAGCATCTCGCCGCGACGATGGACGGCGAAGATGCGAGCCGCGATCAGACTGTGGACGGGTCGAGCGCCGGCTCGTCCTTCCATCGCCTGACGATGCCCGCGAGATCGGCAGTCTGGAACCCGTCGCGCAGGGCGTCGAAAGATGGAAGCACGAAATAGGCGCGCTGGAACTTGTCGATCTCATAGCCCGTCCGCATCACCGTCTCGATGTCGAACGGCACGCGGTGGGCGTCGGGACTCTCGACAGCAAACTGCAATTCGCTGAAGGACGACATCAGCCCGGCGCCGAAGGCCTTCAGCGGCTGTCCAGGCTCCTGCATCAGAGCGAATTCGGCCGTGTACCAGTAGAGCCGGCCCATCATCTCCTCGCCGCCGAGATCGACGATGCCGGCGGCCTTGTCGCCATACATCTGCATGAAATCGGCGAAGGCTGGCTGGGTGAGCGCGGGGACGTGGCCGAAGAAATCATGGAACATGTCGGGCTCGACGATGTAGTCGAGCTCCTCACGCTTGCGCAGCCAGTTGGTGACGGGGAAGCGCCGGTTGGCGAGATGATCGAAGAACGGAGCATTGGGGATGAGCCCGGGCACCGCGACGATCTCCCAGCCTGTCAGTTTCCGCAGTTTGGCGCTGACCTCGTCGAAATCAGGTATGCGTTCGAGCAGCCCTAGCGTCTCGACCCCGTCGAGATAGGAGCGATGGGCGAGGCGTCGCGTCAGCCGTGTTTGACGGTCGCAGAGCAGGCGCCAGACCTCCTGCTGGGCTTCGTCGTAGTCATATTCCTGCCGCACCGTGAAGTCCGGCCGACAAGCCAGATAATCGCCGCGCAGGCCCTGGGCGGCGCATTGGCGGGCGTATTCCTGAACGCTGATCTCCATGACGAACCTCCATTCGCAGGGAAAACCGATCTGACGAAAGTCTAGGCCGGTTGGCTTAGTGAATTCCGCCTTTATCCTCGTGGAATGACCGTAAATGGAGTAGATTTCACTCAAAGTCCTTGCGAGGGGAGAGAATATGTCTCGGCTGGATGAATTCGAGATCAGGATGCTGGAGATCCTGCAGGGCGAAGGGCGCAAACCTGTCTCGGAACTGGCCGAAGAGATCGGCCTGTCGGCGACGCCTTGCGCCCGCCGCTTCGAGGCGTTGCGGGAAAAGGGCATCATCAAGGGGTTCCAGGCGCAGATCAGCCGGCGGGCCGTCGGCCTCATGGTGGAGGTCTTCATCCAAGTGCGGCTGGTCAGCCACAGCGATGGGTCACCCGAACGGTTCATTGCGGCCGTGGAACGCATGGACGAAGTGTCGTCCTGCTGGACGATGACCGGCGACTACGACTTTCTGCTGCACGTCATGGTGCGCTCGGTCGATGATCTCAACGATTTCGTCATGCACCGACTCATGCGCTTTCCCGGCGTTCGCGACGTGCACACCCAGCTTGTGCTCCAGAACATCAAGGGACCGGGCCGCACCCCGCTGGCGCATTTGCGTCGGTAGGCGAGCAAGTCGACCAGCTCTGACGTTGCCGGCTCACTGAATGGCGCCTGCGGCTCCGGCAACGTCGTCCCGCGTAGGGGGCGGCGGTAAAGATATAAAATAGATCGACTCGCCAAAGTATAAGTTTGTGCTATTTTCCTGTATCCGTGCGCGATAAGTTTTTTCAAAGTGAAATTATCTAAAGGACAATATCGCGTAATTGTAATTTATCCTAAATTTATTAACTGGTGGTCTCTTTTTTTGTGCCTGGCCTATGGCCACGAGACTTTTGGCTAGCGACCCGGCGTTGTTGTCGAGACATGCAGCCAGATTGTCCATCGAGAGACCGCTCAACGGGAAATTGCTGAAATAAACGGAGGAGAAAGAAATGAAGACGTTCGCCAGAAACTGTGTTGGCGCGGCCCTCGCCTGCGGCGCCAGTCTTCTTTCCAGCACCTCGGCAATCCACGCTCAAGACCAGGCCAAGCCAAACATCCTGGTCATCATGGGCGATGATGTCGGCTGGTTCAACATAGGCGCCTATCATCGCGGCATGATGTCCGGGAAGACGCCCAATCTCGACAAGCTTGCTTCCGAAGGCATGATGTTCACGGACTATTACGCGGAGGCAAGCTGCACCGCTGGCCGAGCGAGCTTCATCACCGGCGAGATACCTTTACGGACGGGATTGACGACAGTGGGACAGGCCGGGGCGGACGTTGGGATGCCCGAAAAGGCGGCCACCATAGCCGCTGCCCTCAAGGATCAAGGCTATTCGACCGGGCAATTCGGCAAGAACCATCTCGGCGACTTGAACAAATATCTGCCCACATTGCACGGGTTCGACGAGTTCTTCGGTTATCTCTATCACCTCGACGCGATGTCGGATCCATACTGGTATTCGTTCCCCGACGATCAATCTTATCGAGACAAGGTCGGCCCTCGAAATCTGCTGCATAGTTACGCCACTGCTACGGACGACGCGACCGTGCAACCGCGCTGGGGCAAGATCGGCAAGCAGCGGATCGTGGATGAAGGCCCGCTGGCTCCCTATCCGGATATGTCGAACGTCCCGAACATGCACGACATCACCCCCAAGGCCAAGTATGACATGACCACTTTTGACGAAGTGCTGGTCAAGTCCTCATGCGACTTCATGGACAAGGCCAAGACGGACGGAAAGCCGTTCTTTGTTTGGCACAACACAACACGCATGCACGTCTGGACGTTCCTCGGGCCCAAATACCAGGCCATGATGAACAGCTCCACCAATTACGGTCTCGAGGAAGCCGGCATGGCGCAGCTGGATGATAGCGTGGGGGCGCTTCTGAAATGCGTGGAAGACTCAGGGGATGCGAACAACACGATCGTAGTTTTCACGACTGACAACGGCGCGGAAGTATTCACTTGGCCCGATGGCGGCATGACTCCGTTCAAGGGCACCAAGGGTACCGTCTTTGAAGGCGGCTTTCGTGCACCTGCAATCATTCGCTGGCCCGGCAAGGTCAAGGCGGGCACCGTCGAGAACGGTGTCTTCTCCGCCCTCGATTGGTTTCCCACCCTCCTGGCGGCTGCCGGCAACCCCGACATCACCGATCAGCTCCTGAAGGGAGTGGAGCTGGGCGATGTAACCTACAAGAACCATCTCGACGGCTATAACCAGATGGACTTGCTGCAAGGGAAGGGGCCATCTGCACGTCAGGAGTTCTTCTATTTCGGTGGACCCCAGCTGGGTGCCGTGCGCATTGGCGACTTCAAGTTCCAGTTCTATCAACAGCCGCAGGGTTGGCCCGGCGCAAAAGTGACGACGGACATGCCCACCATGATCAATATTCGCCAGGATCCGTTCGAGCGGACGCCCTCAATTGGTGGCCAAAACCTCAATGATCTGGGCGGCGGTTACATGAACGACTTCTATGCCCGCGAGTTCTGGCGGTTTGTCAGCGTTCAGCAAGAGGTCGCAAAACTGGCGGCCACGGCGATGGACTATCCACCGATGCAGGATCCCGCATCGTTCAATCTGGACGCAGTCAAGAAACAAATCGATCAAGCCATCAGAAACAAACCGGGTAACTGACGACCTAACTCATTGCGGGCAGCGCTTTTCACTCGCGCTGCCCGTTCTCGGAGGGGCAGCCGAATAAAGGCGGCACTTCGGTAAATGTGAAGTCCCTTCTGAACGGCAGCAAGAACAGTGGCACCAAGGGAGCGCTGTGGAGCACGCGTGCCCCGGACGGCAAATCCTGTTCCGGGGCGAGGCCAAGTTGCTGCTATTGCTGCGCCCTGGCCTCGGCGATGGGGGCGATGGGCGCGCCGGGGAAGATCTTCTGCAGATTGCCGCTGATCACCTGGTCGCTCTCGGACACGCCGGAGGAGAGCGCCACGAAGTTCCCGACAGAGGGGCCGAGGGAGACGAGGCGCTGCTCCACGATGTCGCCCTTGCCGACCACATAGACATATTTGCCGAGTTGGCTCGATCCGATCGCCGCGACGGGCGCGAGCAGCGCGTTCGGCTGTTCGCGGATCAGCAGACGGACACGCACATACTGGCCCGGCAGCAGTGATCGGTCGGCATTCTCGATCGTCGCCCGCGCCACGATGGTGCCGGTGTTGCCTTGCACAGAATTGTCCACGAAGGTCACCTCGCCGCGGTGACTGGGCTCTGTCTGCCCAGGCAGGAACACCTCGGCCTCGAGCTTTCCGGCGGCGCGTGCTTTCACGATATCGACCATTTCGGTCTCGCTCGGATTGAAGGTCACATAGATCGGGGAGAGTTGCACGAGGTCGTTGAGAGCAGTGCCGGCCGCGCCGACCAGCGTGCCCTTGGGGGCGAGATTGCGCCCGAGCCGGCCGTCGAAGGGGGCGCGGATCTCCGTATAGGCGAGATTGATCTCCGCGGCGCGGACAGCGGCCCGGGACATGGCGAGGGCGGCTTCGGCCTGACGAACCGTGGAGTTGCGCAGGTCGAAGCTATCCTTGGCCAGATAACCGCTGGTGGCGAGTTCGTTGCCACGGTCGCGGTTGCTGCGCAGATATTCTAGCGAAGCGCTGTCACGCTCGAACTGCGCCTTTGCCTGGTCGAGCGCGACCTCGTAGTCGCGCGGGTCGATGCGGTAGAGGAGATCGCCCGCTTTGACGTCGACCCCATCGGGCGCCCCCTGTTCCTGCAAATAGCCGGAAACCTTGGCCTGAAGCGTGACGTTGCGGATCGCCTCCGTGCGCGCCGAATATTCCAGGTAGATCGGGATGGTCTGCTTGACGACCCTGGTCACCGGCACGGGCATTGCCTGCGCGGCGGGCGGGGTAGCGGCTCCCGCCTTGCTCGGCCCGTCACGAAGCCCAAAATAGGTGCCGGCTCCAAGCACGGCCAAGATGGCGGCGGCGCCGAAAAAGCTCTTCCAGATACGCATATGTCAATTCCTGTTATTCTGCCGCCTGGGGATGGACATCGGCGACGTGATCGGCCGCCCGGAGAGGCCGGCGTTCGCGCCACTTCTCGATGGTCGCGTAAAACACCGGCACGAAGATCAAGGTCAGCACCGTCGCCGCGAGCATGCCGCCGAACACGGTGGTGCCGATCGACTGCCGGCTGGCCGCACCCGCGCCGGACGCGTTGAGCAGCGGCACGACCCCGAGGATGAAGGCGAAGGCCGTCATCAGGATCGGACGCAGACGCAGCCGTGCGGCTTCCTGGGCGGCCGCGACGATGCTCAAGCCTTCCTCACGCCGGCGCTTGGCGAACTCGACGAGCAGGATCGCGTTCTTCGCCGCGAGCCCGATCAGCATGACGAAGCCGATCTGCGAATAAACGTCGATCTGCATGCCGCGGATCCACAACGCGGCGATGGCGCCGAGAAGGGCGAGGGGCACCGAAAGCAGGACCATGAAGGGCATGGACCAGCTTTCGTACTGGGCCGACAGGATGAGGAAGCAGAACACGATCGCGAGAGCGAAGACGATCAGCGCCACGGAGCCGGCGCGGATCTCCTGGTAGGTGATCCCGGTCCATTCGAAGCCGAAGTCCCGCGGCAGCGCCGTGGCGGCGGCGCGTTCCATGGCCGCGACCGCCTGTCCGGAGCTGAAGCCCGACGCAGCCGCGCCATTGATCAGGGCCGAGCCGTAATTGTTGTAGTGTGTCACGGTCTCCGGTCCGACGATCGGTTTCAGCGTGCCGATCGTGTTCAAGGGCACCATCTCTCCGGATGCGTTGCGGACGGAAAGCCGCGAGATGTCGTTCGCTGATGCGCGCGCTCCAGGATCGGCCTGCAGCGTCACGCGGAAGGTCCTGCCGAACAGGTTGAAGTCGTTGACGTAGAGCGAGCCCAGGAAGATCTGCAGCGTGCTGAACACGTCGGGTAGATTGAGGCCCAGGAGCTTGGCCTTGTTGCGGTCGAGATCGTAGTCGAATTGCGGCGTCGACGTGCTGAAGGTCGAGAAGAGCTGCATCGGATCGATCTCGGGCTGCTTGCGCGCTTCCGCGATCAGCGCCTGCGTGGCCTCGTCGAGCGCCATGCTGCCGCGGGCGCTGAGATCTTGAACCTGGAACTCGAAGCCACCGGTCGTGCCCAGCCCCTGGATGGAGGGTGGATCGAAGGCGAGCACCATCGCGTCCGGTATCTGCATGAGCTGCGGCCGGACCTGCGCGACGATGTCGGAGGCACGCAGGCCGGGACCGCGTTCATCCCAGGGCTTCAGGATGGCGAACTGCGCGGCCGCGCTCGACTGGTTGGCGAAAGTCAGGAAGTTGAAACCGTTGACCGACCCGACCACGTCTACGCCTGGGGTGTTTTGGAGGATTTCACGTGATTTCCTCGCCACCGCCTCCGTGCGTTCCAGCGAAGCGCCGTCGGGAAGCTGGATGACGACGAAGAAATAGCCCTGGTCTTCAACGGGCAGGAAGGTGGCGGGGATGCGCTGCGACAGCATCCAGGTACCGCCCATCGCCAGCGCGAACAGCCCGAGCAATGCCCAGCGCCAGCGGATCAGCGTGCCGACGCCGCCCGCATAGGCGTCCGACAGCCGGTTGAAGCCGGTATTGAACCAGCGGAACGGAGCGAAGGTCGGCGCGCCGCGATGGCGCAGGAAGGCGGCACTCAGTGCGGGCGTCAAGGTGAGCGAAACGAGCGCGGAAATGCCGAAGGAGATGGCGACGGTGAGGGCGAACTGGTTGTACAGCCTGCCGGCAACGCCGGGAATGAAGGCGACAGGGACGAACACGGCCATCAGAACGGCCGTTGTGGCGATGATCGGGCCGGTCACTTCCTGCATGGCCTTGCGCGCGGCGGCGAGCGGCGGCAGACCTTCTTCGAGCTGCCGCTCGACATTCTCCACCACGACGATGGCGTCGTCGACCACGAGGCCGATGGCCAGCACCATGCCGAGCAGGCTCAGCATGTTGAGCGAGAAGCCGAGCAGATACATGACCCCTAGCGTGGCCACCAGGGAAACGGGGATCGCGATGACCGGGATGATCGTGGTGCGCCAGCTCTGCAGGAAGATGAAGACGACCGCGACGACGAGCACCAGCGCCTCGACCAGCGTGACCAGCACGTCATGCATTGAGGCAGAGACGAAGCGGGTCGTGTCGTAATAGGTGTGATAGGCGATGCCTTTGGGAAAACGCTTGGCGAGCTCCCCCATCTTGGCATTGACCTGGGCCTGCAGCTCGAGCGCGTTGGAGCCGGGCGACTGGAACACCGCCAGCACGATCGATTGGCTGCCGTTGAAATCGGTCGACGATGAATACTGCAAGGCGCCGAGCTCGATGCGCGCCACGTCGCGCAGCCGCACGATCGAACCGTCTTCCTTGCCGGTGCGGACCACGATTTCGCCGAATTGGGCGGGGTCGCTCAGCCGGCCTCTCGCGTTCACCTGCATTTCGAAGGCTGTTCCGGCGGGAGCGGGCGATTGCCCGATCTTGCCGGCTGCCACCTGGATGTTCTGCTCGGCGATCACGTTCTGGACGTCGACGGCAGTGATGCCGAGAGCGGCCATGCGATCGGGGTCGAGCCAGACGCGCATGGAGTAGCGGCGCTCGCCGAACATCTGCACCTCGCCGACGCCCGGCAGGCGCTTCAAGGGATCCAGGATCTGGAGATAGGCGTAGTTGCTGAGCGTGACCGGGTCGACCGACCCGTCGGGCGAATCCAGGCTCACCATCACCACGAAATTCGGGTTCTGCTTGGTGACCGTCACGCCGCTCTGGTTGACCAGCGCCGGCAGCATCGGCGCCGCCTGGGAGACGCGGTTCTGAACGTCCATGGCGGCGGTGTCGAGGGGATAGCCCACCTCGAAGGAGACGATGATGCGCGCCGAGCCGTCGTTGGAACTCGTCGAGGACATATAGAGCATGCCCGGTACGCCGTTGATCTGCTGTTCGAGCGGGGTGGTCACCGTGTCGGCGACCACCTGCGCGCTGGCGCCGGGATAGTTGGCGCTCACCACGATCTGCGGCGGCGCGACATCCGGAAACTGCGCCACCGGCAGAAGGAAATAACAGATGCCCCCTGCCAGCGTCATGATAATGGCGATGGCCGACGCGAAGATCGGCCGCCGGATGAAGAAATCTACCATGATCTGCTGGTTCCCTGACCGAGCCGGCCGGTACTTGCCGCCGCGAGCGCGCCGTAGCCGTCTGCATTGGCCAATCCGCCGTCGTCGATGATGGGCGATGCCGTGAGGCGTCGCCTGACATTGCAGAGCAGGCTCTTCATCTCGGCGATCTCGATGCCGTCGGCTTTCATGACGGCCCGGATCATGGGATCGGCGAGAATGCGATCGATCGGATGTACGGTGGGCGGTGTCATGACTTTTCTCCTTTCATCGACGGGGGACGATCGTCCTTCGCCGTGCTTCCATGTCCTTCCTGCGCAACGGAGCGATCCCTCTGGGACGCTCGCGTTTTTCCTTGTCCCCAGACGTGAGGTGACCGATAGGTTGCCGCATCGGGCTTGACTTGGCGCGCAAGGGTGTTACTTGTCAGTAACGCATACTTGTTACTGATCGGTAACATTTGTCAAGGTGCCCGGACGGATTTTTTGGCTGCGGTAATCGCGATGACGGACATGTGTACGACCCTCAAACCGCGCGAGCGCATCATCGGCGCCGCGCGCGACCTGTTCCGCAAACATGGCATCAACGGCATCGGCGTCGATGCGATCGTCGATGCCGCGGACAGCAACAAGATGACGCTCTATCGCCACTTCGGCTCGAAGGACGATCTGGTCGCCGCCTGCCTGAAGCAGGCGGCCCAAGAGGCGGAGGGTTTCTGGGGAACTCTAGAGGCTGCCTACCCTGGCGACCCGATGGCGCAGCTCAAGGATTGGGCGCGGCTGGCGGCCGACAAGCTGGAAATCCGGGACTGCAATTGCGAGATGGCCAGCGTGGCGTTCCAACTGGCCGACGGGGATCATCCCGCGCGCGCGGTGATCCAGGAATTCGAGCGGCTGCAAAGAGAACGGCTCACCGATCTGTGCCGAAGGGCAGGCATCGCCGATGCAGAGCTGCTTGCCAACACGCTGATCCTGCTTGTCGACGGCGCCCGCGCCAATCTCAGGGCATGCGGGACGGAAGGTCCCAGCACGAGCTTTACGCAGATCGCCGAAGGGGCAATCCGGGCGTTCGCGGAACGGAGCCGCGGTTCGCGAGATTAATGCATGTCGCCCAAAAGTGTGCAGCGGTTTTGGGCAAAACGACATGCACAAAAATAACAGCTAAAGCATGTTGGGCGAGTACCAATTCGCGCGACCTGCTTTAGATTGTCAGTTCCTAAGCGGCGTTGCTTTTGGATTTGGGCTGTATCCGGTCACCCCGGCCAGCGAGCAGGCCTTGGACTGAGATATCTTCATCCAGTTCTTCCCAATGAAGGCCGCGAGTGCTGATGATAACTTCATTGCGCTGCGCGACGCTCGCCTGCAGCAGTTTCGGAAACCAGGCCAGGGGGGCGCTCAGGGTGCGTCCATCGGACAGTTGCACCCACAGGCTGTCTGCATCGAACCAGACTTTAGTGGCTTTCACCAAAGAACTCATTCCAGGTATCCATAATCATCTGTCGGCGGTTCTTTATGATCTCCGACAATTCGCGCAATGTTTTGGCGCTGAAGCCGTCATTGTATGCGACCACTACCTCGGGCCAAAGCCAAAATTTGGCGTCCACACCGTCTCTCAAGACATGGATATGCGGTGGCTCTCTTGGATCTCCCTCGTTCGAGTAAAAGAAGAACCGAAAGCCTTTGTGCCGAAAGACGACCGGCATGGGCAAGCATCACGGCACGATCAGGGTGCCGGCGCCGTGTTCGGTGAAGAGTTCCAGCAGGACAGCATGCGGCGTCTTGCCGTTGAGGATAACGACGCCCTCGACGCCACGCTCTATCGCCTCGATGCAGGTCTCGACCTTGGGGATCATGCCGCCGGAGATGGTTCCATCCCTGATCAGGGCCTTCGCCTCGGCCACGGTCAGTTCGTCGATCAGCTTCTTGTCCTTGTCGAGAACGCCCGGCACGTCGGTCAGGAACAGCAGGCGTGAAGCGCCCAGCGCCCCGGCGATGGCGCCGGCGAAGGTGTCGGCGTTGATGTTGTAGGTGTGGCCGTCACGGCCCGGCGCCACGGGTGCGATCACCGGGATCACCTCCGAGCGGGCAAGCAGGTCGAGCAGCTTGCGGTCGACCTCGACCGGCTCCCCGACGAAGCCCAGGTCGAGGATGCGCTCGATGTTGCTGTCGGGGTCGATCATGGTCTTCTTCGCCTTCTCGGCGAAGACCATGTTTCCGTCCTTGCCGCAGAGCCCGATCGCCCATTCGCCCTCGGCATTGATCAGGGCCACGATCTCCTTGTTGATCGAGCCTGCAAGCACCATTTCGACGATCTCGACCGTCTTCTGGTCGGTGACGCGCAGGCCGCCCTCGAACTTCGATTCGATCCCCATCTTGGAGAGCATCGCGCCGATCTGCGGGCCACCGCCATGTACGACGATCGGATTGACGCCCGACTGCTTGAGCAGAGCGATATCGCGCGCGAAAGCCCTGCCCAGCGCGATGTCCCCCATGGCGTGACCGCCATATTTCACCACGACCGTTTTGTTCTCGTAACGTTGCATGTAGGGCAGGGCGGCCGAAAGCAGGCTTGCCTGCGCTGCGGCGGTTTCGGCGGTATCCGTCGTCATGAGGGCCTCGCGGAAGAAAGGGGTCGCGGCGTCTTAGCGGGAAACCGCAAGTCGGGCAATGATTCACCAGTCCGACGTTGCCGAATCGAGACGTATGAAAGGGCTAGGAAGCTGCGGCCAGCCGGGCCTTTCCGGCCGCTTGCGCCGGCGCCATCAGTGGCGCCCTGCGGCTCCGCCATCCCGATAGCGCTTCCATCTGGGCTGCGAGCGAAAGGAGGGTCTCCTCGTCGCCCGGCCTGCCCGCCGCCTGGATGCCGAGCGGCAGGCCAGCATCGGTCACATAGACCGGCATGGCGATCGACGGTTGGCCGGTGACGTTCTGGATAGCCGGCCAATGCGTGAACCAGAGACTCTTGTCCATCAATTGCCCGAGCAGGGATTTGATCCTGAGCAGACGGGTGAGCCGGAGCTTGTCCAGCATGTCCTCGATGAATTCGTCCGCACCTCCGGGGTCCATCGCCCCGCAGGGAAGCGGCGGATGCGCGATGATGGGCATCAGCACGGCGTCGTATGCCGCTGTCGCGGCGATGAGCTGCCTGGCGGCCGCGTGGAGTCGCTCGAGCGTGGCATAGACTTCGCCGGCCGAAAGCAGCTCGCCGAAACGAGCAAGCACGCGGGTTGCGCGCTCGACGTTGCCGATGATCGAACGGCCAGTCCGGATTGACTCCATGCGTATCGTGCCGGCGACCGCCGAACTGACCGAGACGGCGAAGCCAGCCATGAAGTCGCGGTCGATCATCGGCAGGGCGATCTCCTCGACCGTATGGCCGCCCTCTCGGGCAAGCGCGACCGCCGTGTGGAGAGCCGCCAGCGTTTCCGGCGAGATTTCCAGTCCGAGCGGGGACTGCCGATAGACGGCGAGCCTCAGCCGGCCGGGATCGCGCATGGCGGCGGCCGCGAATGTCCCCTTGGGCGGGCGGGCCGCATAGGGAGCCAAGGGATCGGGACCGTGCGTGAGATCGAGGAGCAGTGCGCTGTCGCGTACAGAGCGCGTCAGCGCATGATCGACGACGAAGCCGTACCAGGATTCCGTCGCGAGCGGCGACAGCGGCACCCGGCCGCGCGAGGTTTTCAGGCCGACCAGCCCCGTCGTTGCCGCGGGAACTCGGATCGAGCCGCCGCCATCCGAGGCATGCGCCGCCGGCACGACGCCGGACGCGACCAGAGCAGCCGCGCCGCCTGACGAACCGCCGGTCGTATGATCCGTGTTCCAGGGATTGCGGGTAATGCCGAAGGCGAGCGACTCCGTCATCAGGCGCAGTCCGTATTCGGGCGTGGTGCTGGTGACGATCGGGATCAAACCGGCGGCGAGGTAGCGTTCGGTCAGCACCGAATCGAAGTCCGGCACGAAGAAGGGTGCCTTGCTGCCGCCATGCACCGGCACGCCATTCCAGGCGATGCCGAGATCCTTGATGGCGAACGGAACGCCGGCAAGCGGCGTTTGGCGGTCGACTTTTCCGGCTCGTTCCCGCGCCTCCTCGTAGGCGCGCTCCGCAATCGCGTTGATGCGTGGGTTCACTCGTTCGGCCCGGGCGATTGCCGCCTCGACCAGCTCGATCGTGCTGACCTCGCCCTTGCGCACGAGTTCCGCGAGCCCCGTCGCATCATGTTCCCAAAGCAGCCCCTCAACCGGCATTTTGATCCTCCATCTGTTTTCGCGGCAAGCTACAGCATTGCTTGGAAAGGTGAGAACAATCTTTCGATGTTTTACTTCCACCCGCACCAGCGTTGAAAATACGAGGCAAGGGCGTAGTCTTTCCGCCGGGATGACCCCGCAAGACGTCAGCAAGCTCATCGTGCGGACCTCGATGAAGGATCGGGGAGCCTTCGATGCGCTCTACCGGCAGACGAGCGCGAAACTCTTCGGCGTCTGCCTGCGTGTCTTAGGCAACCGCGCGGAGGCCGAAGAGGCTCTCCAGGAAGTCTATGTGAAGATCTGGAACAAGGCAGACCGCTTCGCCATCTCCGATTTGAGCCCGATCACCTGGCTTGTCGCAGTCGCGCGCAATCATGCGATCGATCGTGTGAGGGCGCGACGGGGAGCGGCGGTCGGGATTGAAGCGGCGCTCGATCTCGCCGATCCCGCGCCCGGGCCGGAAGCGGCTGCCGTCGCGGCCGGGGAAAGCGAACGGATACACCAGTGCCTCGACGAGTTGGATAGGGATCGGGCGGCAGCCGTTCGGGGCGCCTATCTGAAGGGGGAGAGTTATGCCGAGCTGGCGCAGCGCCACCGCGTGCCGCTCAACACGATGAGAACCTGGCTGCGCCGTAGCCTGATGAAATTGAGGGAATGCCTCGAACGATGACGCTCACGGACGAACACGGACCCGAGCCGAGTGGCGACGACATCCTTGCCGCCGAATATGTTCTTGGCGTCCTGTCTTCGGAGGAACGGCGGGTGGTGGCGGCCAGGATCGACAGCGAGCCGGATTTCGCTCATCTGGTCGACAGTTGGGAGGCCCATCTCGGCCCGTTGGCTTCCGCTTACACGTCGGTCGAGCCGCCGGCTGGCGCCAAGGCAGCGATAGACCGACGGCTGTTCGGCCCATCCGCCGCTGCTGGGCCGGATGCGGACGAGGCTGCGATCGGCCGGCGCATCTGGTCGAGCCTCGCCTTCTGGCGTGGTCTTGCCGCCGTGGCTCTTGCCGCTCTTGTTCTCTATGTCGCCATACCGGCCTTCACGCCGCCGACCGAGCCTCCGGCTCCGCGACTGGTCGCCTCGCTCTCCGCCGAAGGCAGCGACGTGCGCTACCTTGCCGTCTATGACGAGGTACGCGGAGAGGTCAGCCTTTCGCACGTCTCAGGGCAACGCGCCCAGGACAGGGATTTCGAGCTCTGGATGATCGAGGGCAGCAATGCGCCGGTGTCGCTGGGCGTTATTCCGGCGGGTGCGACTGCGCATCTGACCGTCGGCGGAGCGACACGGGCGCGGCTTGCAGCCGGCGCGATCCTCGCCGTCAGCCTCGAGCCATCCGGCGGTTCTCCGACCGGCCAGCCCACGGGACCCGTCGTTGCCGCCGGCGATCTCAAGAGCATCTGATACCAATGGTCGATAAGATTGACCATTGGAGCGCGCGACTGCGCGCCGCGCCTGTTGGCGCGAAAGCCAAGTGGCCCGGATGGGCCGCGCCGGCGAGTGAGGCGCCCTGGATGTGTCAATATCCAGGGCCACTGGGATGAGAAAATTCTTTCCGGTCTCTGAAACTTCCCGGGATGGGTAGTCGTAGCTCCTCGCGTGCACCCCGATCGGGGGGCGTTAAGAGGAGACCACTGACATGCCGAAATACACAGCTTCGATTCTCGCCGGGACGATCGCCTTCTCGGCATTCACCTCGCTTGCCTTGGCCGCCAATCCCATGGTCGGCGGAGCTCCCATGTTCGCCGACAAGAACATTGTCGAGAACGCCGTGAACTCGAAGGATCACACGACCCTCGTCGCGGCGGTCAAGGCCGCAGGTCTGGTCGAGACGTTGCAGGGCAAGGGACCATTCACGGTCTTCGCTCCCACCAATGCAGCCTTTGACGCATTGCCGAAGGGCACTGTGGAAACCCTGCTCGAGCCCGAGAACAAGGACCTGCTCACCAGGATCCTGACCTGCCATGTCGTGGCGGCGGAGGCCTTCTCCAAGGATATCACGAAGATGATCGACGACGACGAGGGCGAGCATCCGATCAAGACGGTCGGGGGCTGCACCTGGACGGCGAAGCATGATGGCGGAAAGGTCAAGATCGAGGACGAGAACGGGAACGTCGCCACGGTGACCATTGCCGATGTCGATCAGTCCAACGGCGTGATCCACGTCATCGACAAGGTGCTGCTGCCGAAGATGTGAACCGTCTCAGAGGGCAGCAGCATCGACCGCGGCGTGCCGTATCCGTCCGGCCGCCGCGGCCAGCCCCGCACCGCCGAAATTGGGGCCTTGCGGTGCGGGGCGTCAGACCGTCAATGGGATTTGATTTCCGGACAGTGATCGTGGTGGCTTATGCTGGCAGCAGGAGATATGCCGATGAAACGTCGGGATTTTCTTTTGGCGGGCGCGAGGAGCGTCGTCTATCTCGCGGGTGCGGCGGCATTGTCGCGCCTCAACCGGACGGACTCTGCGCAAGCCGAGGCATTCGAAGTGACGAAGACCGATGCCGAATGGCGCAGCATCCTGTCATCGGAACAGTATGCGGTCCTTCGCAAGGAGAACACCGAGCGTCCCGGCACGAGCCCGTTGCTCGACGAAAAGCGCGAGGGCCTCTTCCATTGTGCCGGCTGCGATCTCGCGCTCTATTCGTCCCGGACCAAGTATGAATCCGGCACGGGCTGGCCGAGCTTCTGGGATTCGCTTCCCAATGCCATCGGCACACGGCGGGACAATTCGCTATTCATGACGCGCACCGAGTGCCATTGCAGGCGTTGCGGCGGACATCTCGGCCACGTCTTCGACGATGGACCGCCACCGACGGGATTGCGCCATTGCATCAACGGCGTGGCGCTGACGTTCCACCCTGCGGCGTTGTGATCAGCCGCCATGCGCGGCGAGCAGAATGGCCTCGCGAAGCTCATCGAGGCCCGAGCCCTTCTCTGACGACGTCGCCAGGACGGCGGGATAGGCTGCCGGGCGCTTGCGGATCCGCTCCAAAGTCTCGGCGATCAGGCGCGGCACGCCAGCAGCCTTGATCTTGTCGGTCTTGGTGAGCACGAGCTGGTAGGAAACGGCTGCTTTGTCGAGCAGGCTGAAGACCTCCTCATCGTTCTTCTTGATGCCGTGACGGGCATCGATCAGCATATAGACGCGCTTTAGCGTGGCGCGGCCCCTGAGATAGTCGAACACCAGCTTCGTCCATTTCTCGACCTGCTCCTTGGGTGCCTGTGCGTATCCGTAGCCGGGCATGTCGACAAGGGCGAGCGGGGGCAGGTCGCCGCCTTCGCCGGAAAAGCCGTCGGGCACGAAATAGTTGAGTTCCTGCGTGCGGCCGGGCGTGTTGGAGGTGCGGGCGAGACCCTTTTGGCCGATCAGCGCGTTGATCAGCGAGGACTTGCCGACATTGGAACGGCCGGCAAGCGCGATCTCCGGAGGACCTTCCGGCGGCAGGAACTTCATGGCCGGCACGCCGCGGATAAAGACCCAAGGGCGGATGAACAGGCTAGGGTCGATCTCGGTCAAGCCGTTGGTTCCTGGCGATTGATCAGTGCCTGTCATGACGAAACCTTCCCATAGCTGGTGCGTCCTTCGAGGCTCGCTTCGCTCGCACCTCAGGATGAGGACCGTAGCGCCGGCCAACCTCATCCTGAGGTGCGAGCGAAGCGAGCCTCGAAGGACGCATAACCGGTCTGACATATTGCGAAGCCCCGGCAGGGCCGGGGCTTCGCGGGTCGGGAACTATTCGGCCGGGCTCGGTTTCTTTCGGAACAGGCTCGCCAGATTGTCCCAGAGCTCGATCTTGGCGCCCTGACGCTTCATGATCACGCCCTGCTGGACGATCGAGAGGAAGTTGTTCCAGGCCCAGTAGATGACGAGGCCCGCCGGGAAGCTCGCCAGCATGAAGGTGAAGATCACCGGCATCCAGTTGAAGATCATCGCCTGGGTCGGATCGGGCGGTGTCGGGTTCATACGCATCTGCAGGAACATGGTGACGCCCATGATCAGCGGCCATACGCCGATATGGAGGTACTCCGGCACGGCGAATGGCAGGAGCCCGAAAAGGTTGAACAGCGAGGTCGGGTCCGGCGCGGCCAGGTCCTGTATCCAGCCGAAGAAGGGCGCGTGCCGCATCTCGATGGTGATGTAGAGAACCTTGTAGAGGGCGAAGAACACCGGGATCTGGATCAGCACCGGCCAGCAGCCTGCGACCGGATTGATCTTCTCCTTCTTGTAGAGCTCCATCATCGCCTGCTGCTGCTTCATCTTGTCGTCCGCGTATTTCTCGCGGATCTCCAGCATGGCGGGCTGGACCTTCTTCATGTTCGCCATCGATTTGTAGGACTTGTTGGCGAGCGGGAAGAAGACGGCTTTGACCAGAACCGTTGTGGCCAGGATCGCCAGGCCGAAATTGCCGAGCATCTTGTAAAGCGTGTCGATCAACCAGAACATCGGCTTGGTGATGAAATAGAACCAGCCCCAGTCGATCAGCAGTTCGAACTGACGGATGCCGCGGTCCTTTTCATAGGCGTCGACGGTGGCGACTTCCTTGGCGCCGGCGAAGACGAGCGTCTCGATCGTCGCCGACTGGCCGGCGGGAACATTGATAGGATCGGTCAGGAAGTCGGCCTGGAAACGGGGACGGTCGTCGGGGAAATAGGCGAAGCGCGGCTGGAACTCCTGTTTGCCCGACGGCACGAGCGTCGCCGCCCAGTATTTGTCGGTGATGCCGAGCCAGCCGTCGGACGACTTGCCGGGCTTGACCTCCTTGTCTTCCTCGATGGCCGAATATTTGATCTCCTGCAGGCCTTCCTGACCGGTGACGCCGATCAGCCCCTCATGGAGCACGTAGATGCTGGCATGGGTCGGCTTGTCGAAACGGGTGACGCGGCCGTAATTCGACAGCGACACGGGTGCTGCACCGGCGTTCGTCACCGTGTCGGAAACCGTGAACATGTAATCGCCGTCGACCGCGATGATGCGCTTGAAGGTCAGGCCCTTGTCGTTGGTGTAGGTCAGCGTTACGGGGGTTGCCGGGGTGAGCACCGGATTGCCTTCGACCGTCCACACCGTGTCGGCTCCGGGAACCGATCCTGTCGCGTCGTTGCCGACATAGCCGATTTCCGCGAACTGGCCGTTGGGAAGTGCCGACGGGTTGAGCAGTTCGATTGTCGGCGAGCTCTTGTCGATCGTCAGGTGGTAGTCCTTGAGGCGGATGTCGTCCAGGCGCGCGCCGGCGAGGTTGATCGAGCCGGAAAGACGCGGCGTGTCGATCTGGACGCGCGACGTGGCTGCCAGCGCGGAATCGCGCGTGGCTGCCGTGGCGCCGTCGCTGCCAGGAACCCCGCCCGGAGCACTGCCGGGAATCGCCGTCTGCTGGGGAACGTCGCCGCGGCTGGCAGGTTCTGTCTTCTTCTGCTGTTCGACCCGTTCGGCTTCGATGCGAGCCGCTTCGCGCTGCGACTCGACCCGCGGGTTCATATAGAACACCTGCCAGAGCGTGAGGATCAGCACTGAAAGCGCGATCGTGATGAAGAAGTTCCGGTTGTTTTCCATCGATGGACCTGGGATCTTACCGCTTGTTGCGGATGCGCCGTGTCAACTCGGCCGCCAACTGGCCGAAAGGGGCGGAGAGAATGTCGCTGCGCCCGACGATCACATAGTCGTTGCCCGGCGCCATGTCACCTGCGGCATGGCAGCGGACGGCTTCCTTGAGGCGGCGCCGGATACGATTGCGCCGGACGGCATTGCCGGATTTCTTGGTGACCGTGAAGCCGACGCGCGGCGCGCCGCCGTCGCCTCGATGGAGCACTTCCAGCGCGAAAAGCCGCCCGCGACGCGTTTCACCGCGCCGGACGGCCAGGAACTCCGCTCTCTTGCGAAGCCTTCGCGGCGGCTTGCCGGTCACCGGCAAGGCTGCCGCCTTCCTAGGCGGAGAGCCGCTTGCGGCCGCGGTTGCGGCGAGCGGCGATCACGCCACGACCACCCTTGGTGGCCATGCGGGCACGGAAGCCGTGCCGACGCTTGCGGACGAGTTTGGACGGTTGGTAGGTGCGCTTCATTTATTTAATACCGCGGTGTGCGGCCCTTCTTCATTCTGTCTCTTGATGAGCAGGAGCGTTCGCCGGCTTGTTCTCGCGCAAAACCAATTGCGCCGGACCAAGGACCCGAGCGTGAGCGGGCTTATATGGAGAAGGTGCCGCGAAGTCAATCGCGGGCTTTGCCGGAAAGCCAGGCGGCACGGGCCGGCTTTCCCGGTCTCCTGACATCAGGTTGGCAGGACGCAATGCTGGTCCGGAAAATCGAAAGCTGGCAAATGCGTGGCGAACACCTATTTTTGTTGCAACGCAAAAGCCACGGTTTGCAAGCCGGGCAAGCGTTGTCTCCCTGGCGGGGCAGGGGATCGCGGTAGAGGGCGCGTGCTATGACGGAACGGCCGGCCGGCGGGCCAGAACAATCCGACGACCTGACGCCAATTGCCAGGCGCGTGCCGGTCGTGCGTCGGTTGTCGACGAAGCTGTTGCTGCTCACCATTCTTTTCGTAATGATCGCGGAGCTCCTAATCCTCGTGCCCTCCATCTCCTATTTCCGGGTACGCTGGCTGGAGGAGCGCCTGGGCACGGCTGCATCGGTCAGCGTCGTTCTGATGCAGGGCGAGCCGGTCACCTTGTCGCGCTCCGCCCAGGATGAGCTTTTGAGGGCGCTCGGCGCGAAGGCCATCGCCGTGCGGGACGCCGGCGTGTCCCGCCTGCTGGCGGTTGCCGACATGCCGCCGCGTGTCGACGCACATATCGATCTCGCCGATATCGGACCCGCCGCCGCTGTGGTCGACGCGCTCGACACCGTGTTCTTCGGCGGCGACCGGATGGTGCGGGTGTTCGGCAAGGTCGGCGACAGCGATAAGGAATTCGAACTGATCTTCCCCGACCGCAAGCTGCGCAAGGCCATGTTGCTTTACGCGCGCAATATCGCGCTTCTGTCGCTGCTCATCTCCGTCGTCACCGCCACGCTGGTTTTCACCGCCATCAACCGCCTGATGATCGGGCCGATTCGTGGCCTACGGCAATCGATGCTGCGCTTCGCCGAGGCGCCGGACGATCCGACCCGGGTCTTGAGGCCGAGCGGGCGTCACGATGAATTGGGCATAGCCGAAAAGGAGCTTGCCGGGCTGCAGATGCAATTGCAGCGTACGCTGTCAGAGCAGCGCCATCTCGCCGATCTCGGCCTGGCGGTGTCCAAGATCAACCACGACATGCGCAACATCCTCGCTTCGGCGCAGCTCCTCTCCGATCGCCTCGCCATGGTGAAGGATCCGACCGTCCAGGCATTCGCGCCTAAGCTCGTGCGCGCGCTCGATCGCGCCGTCGCCTATTCGCAAGGCGTGCTGGCCTATGGCCGCACCCAGGAACCGCCGCCCATGCGCCGGAAGCTCAGGCTGCGGCAATTGGTCGACGAGGTGCAGGGCGTGCTCGGCATAGATCCGGGTTCAAGCGTCGAGTTCGAAAATCTGGTCGAGCCCGACTTCCAGGTGGACGCCGATTCGGAACACCTCTTCCGTGTGCTGACCAACCTGTGCCGTAACGCGGTCGAAGCGATGAGCGCCGACAAGGAAGCGTCGGTGGTGCGGCGGCTGACCGTCTCGGCCGAACGGACGGGCAGCATCAGCCGCATCCTCGTGGCCGACACGGGCCCCGGTCTCCCCCAGAAGGCGCGGGAGAACCTGTTCGCAGCGTTTCGCGGCTCGGCGCGCAGCGGCGGCACCGGTCTCGGGCTCGCGATCGCCAACGAACTGGTTCGCGCCCATGGCGGCTCGATCGAACTTGTGGAAAGTGTCGGCGGCCATACGGTCTTTGCCGTGATGATCCCTGACCAGCCGGTGCAGCTCGACGAGGCACGCAGCGCCTTCCGCCGGCCTGCTTGACGGGCGCCGGAGTTTGCCGGTGCCGCTTTTTCGTGCTTCTCGGCCGGAGCTGCCGCAGGGTGTTGTGGTCTTTGAAAGTTTTCGCATCGCCCCGCTTGCTTTTCGCGCGGCCAGTCGCTAGGTAGCACCCACATTCGCGGCCGGTTCTTTCGAACAGGCTGTCGGGCTGGTCGACAAACCGCCCACTGCGCGCCCGTAGCTCAGCTGGATAGAGCACCAGACTACGAATCTGGGGGTCAGAGGTTCGAATCCTTTCGGGCGCGCCATTTAACCACATGGAATACCTTCATTTTCTGTCTTCACCGCAACGGCTCCCCAGCATAGAAATCCCTTTTAGTCTGGGTTTTAGTCTGGGGTTTTTCGGCCGATGAGCGCGAAGCATCAGCACCAACAGCGCATGAATCTGTTGCGCGCCGCGCACTTTGAGACCGTTTTGCGCCACATTTGAGACCAAAGCCGAAACGAAAAACGGGCCGTTTAAGACCCGTTTTCCCTCTACGTTTCGGAACGCCGTCAATACGTCGCGACGATGCTCATGCAGATTTGATGCAGCTTCTCGATGGTGGCCGGCGTCACATAGATGTCGCCCTTGGCCGTGTCGGTCTTGTTCGGCCCGATCATATCCATCAGTGGAGCAGCGGTAAGCGCAAAAATTGGCGTACCAGCTTCATCTTTCCCGATGTCGGCATCATGCCGCGCACCAAAATAACTGCTGGCCGGGAGGAGTCAAACGCGCCCCGATGCCACGCAGCAATCGATAGGCGCTGCCTATGTCTCTGGAAACAGCTTCGGAAACAGGACATCCAGCGCATCGGCCGGAAAGCGCAGCGAGACCGGCCCCTTCGGTGTCTCAGACGCCAGCAGCCCGAGCGAGATCACGTCGTTGAACACTCGCCTTGCCGTCCGTTCGGGCAAGCCCGTGATGCGCCCGGCTTCGCCTCGTTCGAACTCGCCGCGCATAAGCGCCTCTTCCAGCAGGCGCGCGGCCTCCGGCTTCAGGCCGCTGCGCTCGGCATGGCTGCGCAACCGCTTCGCCAGCGTGCTGAGATCAAACAGGCCCGACATGAACGTCACCTGGTCGACGCAGACGCGCAGGAACCACAAGGTGAAGTCCGCGAGCGCACGCTGCGAGAGATTGCCGCGCCCGTCGAGATCGCCCTGACGCGGCATATCGGCGTGGTCCATCATGCGCTTGTAGTCCTTGCGGCTTTCGAGGCCGCGAGCCAGGCCCCGCGAGATCGGCAAAGGCCATGAGCCGCAATACCGGCCTCGTGCGCCATCGCATGACTCATCAACCTGCTGACGCGACCATTGCCGTCTGGAAAGGGATGGATGTAATTGAAGCGATGATGCGCGGCGGGGATGGCCAGCACCCGGCCGGCTTTACCCAGCTTCTCAAACCGATAGCGCCGCTCGAAATAGTCCATGAAGTCCCCGACCCTCCCACTGGAGGGCGGCACATGGCGGCCGACCGCGACGTCGTGTTCTGGCGCGGAACGCCATTCTCCGGGTGTCATGATGAATTCCTGCCCCGCGCCCTTGATGCGCAGCATCAGTTCTTCTGCGTCGCGGTAGAACTCAGCGTGCAGCCACCGGATGAAATCTACAGATGCTGGTTCCGGCAACCGCCCCTGCGCAGCCATCCGGTCGAGCTCTGCCTGAACCTGGACATGGGCAGCGGCCTCGATCTGCAAGTTGCGCCGCTTCTCGTCCTCGTCGAAACTGCCCGCAAGGGCACGCTCGATGTCGCGCGGCCGCGTGTCGTGCCCCTCGATGAGGTTGCTGTAGTAGGTGTTCATAATGCGCACGAGATCCGCCAGGCTGGCGGCCGTGCGCGGATGCAGGCTGCTCCCTAACGTGGCTGATGCGGCCGAAAGCTCCGCCAGTGCGTCCGGAGACGGTCTCGGACACATCCTCGAGCCGGGCTGGTTTGATCCGCTGGACGCTTTCTTCCATCAATCTGGCCGATCTGTGACTATTCTAATCACATGAGTATAAACACATATTCCGCACTGCATAAAGAATTTGGCCGATCTTTTGGCCGATCTTCCCATCAATTTCGCCTATAGCGACCGGCGCACCATTGGCCGATGTCGCTTGGAGCTACCGCCTTGATCTCAAATGATTAGTACCGCTCCCAGTTGGGGTATGGCCGATCCCATGGCCGATCTTGTCCGCAAGGCGGGGCGTTTCCTCGAGGACGGTCTGATCCCTGCATCATCAAGAAGGCCGCCCGAACTCACGCGCAAGGAGCGCAAGCAGCGCGAGGCGTTGCGCGACGAGTACGATGCTCTGATGGCCGAGCATGACCAAGCTGAAGCTCTCCGCCATCCCTGACAGGCCGGTGAAGATCATCGTCGAGCTGCCGACCGCCGTCCACCGCGATCTCGTCGCCTATGCCGAGATCCTCGGCCGTGCTGCCGGCAACAGGACATCGCCCGATCCGGCCAAGCTGGTGGCGCCCATGCTCCAGCGCTTCATGGCGACCGACAAGATCGCGATAGCTGTCGATCGTCCGTTCGCTACGGCCCTTGCGCACTATATGCGCGTCCCTGTAGCGCTCCCATGCGGCCCGCAGGGTGATGCCGACGATCGGAGCCGGCTCGGCGGTCGGCTCCTTAACCTCCTCCTTTTGGCAAGCTCCTCGGCCTTCGGATGCCCCGGCTGATCTTCGCGAGGTATTCCTTCGCCGTGGCGCGGGCCTCCCGCGTCGGCGTCTCCCTTGCGTCGGCGATCGTCACTGTAATGGAAGCTGCCCGCTTGCCGTCCTGGCGCAAATCGCCCTGCACGGCAAACGTCTTCCGACGCTTGCATCGCCCAAACAGCCGCATGCTCGAACAGCTCTTCGCGGCTTAAATGGCTGGGATGGGCGCCGATCCGTACACTCTCGTCGGCTCTGAAAAACTTTGTCCGATCGACCGCCTCCCAGTCACCGAAGGCGAGGCGCGTGAAACCAGTCCGAGCTTGGCGATTTCTGCAACAAAACCCAGTCATCACTTGTCGCCAGATTATGAGATTGTTTATGAAATCGCTGTGAGAATGACGATGAATGATTCTCGGAAATGTCCTTAGACTGAGTCAATTGCATACTGACCGCCTGAACAAGCCAATTGCCATTCATGGCTTCGATACCTTCGCCGCCAACTCGCTGAAGAACGCGCTGCTGAGCTCCATCTGCAATCATCGCTTCGTCCTGGGTACCGCGATGACGATGCTGCTGCCCTCGGCGCAAGCGTTCGCACAGTGCGCCCCATCGCCGCCTGCGGCGATCAGCATCTCCTCCGGCAATTGTGAGGATCCGGCGTTCACCGCGCGGGAGAGTCCGGGGACTGTAGTCGAGATCACCGGTGCGGGAAGCTACAGCGCCACCTCCACCCATCTTTTGGTGACCGGCAGCGGCTACGGTGCACATGCGGCCGGCGGCGGGATGATCTCCTTGACCGGCACGCCCGACAGCGCCACCACGCTGAGCGAGATCTCGACCTATGGCGTGGGCAGCCACGCCCTCTATGCTAGTGGCGGCGGGCGGATCACCGGTGACAATACTGCCATCTACACGAACGACGCCGGCGCTTATGGCATCGGTGCGGCCGGAACGGGCAGCAGAATTACGCTGACCGATAGTGCAGTGGACACCTACGGCGACGGCTCGTATGGCGCTTATGCGGCCAGCGGCGGGACAATCTCCCTGATCCGGGCGAATATCCAAACCTACGGCGCGGGCGCTTCCGCTGTCTTCGTGGACGCCGGTGGCTCGGTCATCCTCAACGACTTGAGCACCTTCAGCATGGGCGCAAGCGATGCCTTGGGCGCCGTCGCTTCGGGACGCGGCAGCAGCCTCAACCTGAATAATACTTATGTGAACGTCTTCAGCAACGACAGCGGCGGGCTGCTCGCCACCAGCGGAGGAACGATTACGACGAGCGGCGGCGCCATCGTGACCGGCGACTACTACGGAGGCACCATCATCGCCAACGCTCCGGGCATGCTCGCCCGGGGTGTCGGCAGCAGCATCCGGGTCAGCAATGGCGCGACTTCCGCTACCTATGGCGCGAACAGCCCGGGTGTATGGGCCGAGGCCGGGGGCAGGATCGACTTCTCCGGTTTCGGGATTTTCACCTACCAACCCAATTCTCCCGGGGCGGTGGCAAATGGGTCGGGCAGCACGATTACCCTGACCGACACCAGAAATCGCACGTCCGGTCCTTCCAGCTCGGGCCTGCTCGTCACCAACGCGGGCACGATCATCGTGACAGGCACCGAGATCAGCACCGGGTACCGGGCGACCGGGCCGGTCCTCGAGGCCCCGAACGCTATGGGCCTGGAAGCCCATGGCGCAGACGTGGTCGGGGCCGGCAGCCGGCTGCAGGCCGAGAACGGCACCATCACCACGAATGGCGACGGTGCCATCGGGGTCAGGATCAGCCAAGGCGGCACGGCCCTCGTCATCGACGGTACCATAACGACCAACGGCGCCGACGCCGTCGCCGTTGGCGGTGCCGACGGCGTTCGGGCGACCGACACCGGTAGCAGCGTCACCCTGATCGGCACCTCAGTAACCACCAACAATATTAACGCCGCGGGCCTGCACGCGGTGGCAGGCGGCACGATCGCCGCCACGGATGTCACAGTCACCACACAGGGGCAGAATGCTTTCGGCGCCCATGCCCAGGATGCTGGCAGCACCATCGCCCTCACCCATGCCGCCATCACGACCGCCGGAGCCGCCGCCACTGGCGTCCAAGCCAGTAACATGGGCGCCGTCCAGGTCACTGGCGGCTCGGTGATCACTACTGGTGCCGGCGCGCATGGTATCGCCACCATCAATGGCGGCACCCTCGCCGCCGCCGGGACCGCGGTCGCGGTGAGCGGCGCCGGATCGGCGCCGATCTACCTCGCTGGCAGCGCGCCGAGCACCGTGTCGGTCGTCGGCGGCAGCCTGAGCACCACCGGCGGGGCGATCGTGCTCGCCGAGGGCGGGATCGGCACCGTCTCGATCAGCGGTGGCACCGCAATCACCCCTGCCGTCGTGAACGGCCGGCCATTGCTGGCGCTGGTGACCGAGGATGCCGCGGGCAACCCGGCCAACCTGACGCTGAACATCGCCGGTATACCATCGCTCACCGGCGACATCATCGTCGATCCCTCGACCCTCAGCTACAATCTCGGCAACAGCCGCTGGGCGGGCAATCTCGTGCTGACCGGACCGGGTAGTACCGCCAGCGCCAACCTAGCTGCGTCGCAATGGACCGGCGACCTGCTGGCCGATGCCGGCAACACCGCCGACGTGGCGTTGGCGCAGGACAGCCTCTGGACCGGCTTGGCGCGGAACGCGACCAATGTCGCGATCGACACCCGCAGCGCCTGGAATGTGACTGGAGATTCCAACGCGACCAGCACGGTGACTAACGCCGGTCTGATCCAGTTCCTGGCACGGCCGGGAGCCTACAGCACGCTCACGGTCGGCAGCTATGTCGGCGGCGCCGGCAGCCGCATCGGCTTCAATACTTATCTTGGCGCGGACAACTCGCCGACCAACTTGCTGGTGATCGATGGTGGCCGAGCCAGCGGCACGACCTCAGTGCTGGTCAACAATACCGGCGGTCCGGGCGCGCAGACCGTGGCGGATGGCATCCGCCTTGTGCAGGCGACCAATGGCGGCGTCACGGCGGCAGATGCCTTCACGCTCCGTCAGCGTGTCGCCGCCGGCGCCTACGAATACCAACTCTTCCGTGGTGGCAGCACCGGCACTGACGACTGGTTCTTGCGTTCCCACCTCATCGACACGCCGACCCCGACGACGCCGAGCGGTCCAGACATCCCGCTCCACCGGCCGGAAGTGGCGCTCTACGCGCCGATCCCTGCGATCGGTCGGCAAATGGGGCTTACAACCCTCGGCACGCTGCATGAGCGGGTCGGCGAAGAGGAGAATATCCGTGCCCTGAGCGGCAGCGATTATCTCAATGGCGTCTGGGCCCGCGCCATCGGCGAACGCACTCGCAATCGCTGGGATGGCACCGTCGACAGCTCCGCCATCGGCAATCTCGTTGGCCTGCAGGCCGGCATCGATGTCGTCCGCACTGATCCCTATGCCGGTGGCCATCGTGACCATCTTGGCGTCTATGGCGCCTATACCGATTACAGTGCGCCATCGATCTCCGGCTTCGCCCTCGGCGTGCAGAATCTCCGCGTCGGCCGGCTGCAGATGAACGGCCCATCGGCCGGTGCCTATTGGACCCATTTCGGACCGAGCAACTGGTATCTTGACGCTGTCTTCCAGGCGAGTTGGTACGACATTTCCGCCCACTCCGATTTCGCCGCCGGCCTCCGCACAAAAGCTACCGGCTACACGGCGTCACTCGAAGCTGGCTATCCGATCCGATTCGGGGCGGAGGACCGCTGGCAGATCGAGCCGCAGGCGCAGGTCATTTACCAAACCATCTCGGTCGACCATTCGCGCGACGCCTATTCGAGTGTGAACTGGAGCGAGGGCACCGCCTGGACGGGACGGCTCGGAGCCCGGCTGCAGTATACTAGCGAGGACGCGCAAGGCACCCTCTGGCAACCCTATACGCGGATCAATCTCTGGCACGCCTTCTCCGGCAATGACAGCACGATCTTCGGCCAGTCCTCGCCCGCCATCGACACCCGCTTTGGCGGTACGGCGCTTGAGGTCGGGGGCGGCGTCACCGCGCGAGTCAATAAAAATATTAGTTTCTACGGACAGGGCAGCTACCGCTGGTCACTTGACGACGGCCGTAGCCGTCAGACCGCCGCCGCCGGTACTTTCGGCGTCCGGTTCAACTGGTGACCGCCGCGCGCTTGTCTTTGTTCTCAAGCGTTCTGCTCGGGTGAGTAGGTGGTGAGCGCCGAGAGCTCGCCGACCGACAATTCCTTCTTCGCCATTCGGAAACTCCTTGACCTCAACCAATGTTGAGGCCGTAGCAGCATATCCGCCAAGAGGAGACGGGCATGGCGGACAAGGGCACCGAGGCGGGGAAAGACACGGAGTCGTTCGTATCATGGAGGGAGTTTCTTGGAAGCCCTTACGCACCATCGCTGGCCCTGGTTTGCCTGGCCGTCTGGCTGCACGCGGCCGACAGCCTGATCGTCGCCACCATGCTCCCCTCCATCGTGGCCGAGATTGGCGGGGCCGGTTTGGTGGGCTGATCTGTCTCGCTCTACGAGATCGGGTCGATCGTCGCGGGGGCGGCCAGCGCATTGCTGACCATGTGCTTCGGCCTGCGCGTGCCGATGAGTTTGTGCCGGTTTGGAGGACTATTATGTTGAGACATTTATCGATCGCGGCAATCTGCGCGTTGATGCTTGCAAGCTTCGGGCATTCCGCGTCTGGCGCGTCGGTCGGTGCGGGTAACCCCTATCCCGTCAGCGACTACACGTGCGAGGACGGCACGCGTCTGGCAGTGCGTCTTCTCGGTGATCGCGCTTCGGTATCCGTCAACGGCGCAGCCGCGGTCGATCTGCCCTCCATGGGGCCAGAAGGAACGACCTATTCGAACGACCGGCAGACGCTGACCATCGCACAGGGGCGCCTATCGTGGGGCATTGGCCGAGCCGTGCCGTCCGCATGCACCGGCGGTTGAGCGTCTCGTTTCGCTGCCGGAAAAATGATGTGCAAAGACTATTCTGCTCGGCCGCGCTCTGCATCGCCGGTTGTGGGCAGCCTGGGCAAGCGCCGCCCGCCGTCGAATTGAGCGTGCTCTACACGTACTGACCGTCGTGAAAGTCACGCCACGGCCTCGGGGGCGGTGCGGCAACTACTCGGGATAGACCTGAGCGTCCTCCGGTCCCGGCTTGTTGAAAAGGATGAATACCAAGGGGTTGCCGGGCTCGGACATTGCATCGCTGCGCTGGCCCGTAATCTCTCCGGCCACGCCGCTTGTATACTCCGCAACCACCTCGCCGAAGCTATCGCGCTGGAGGGCAACCTTCTGTCCAGCTTCGACCTTGTCGTTGAGTTTGACCAGATGTTCAACGAGCCCGCCCGTGGTGGCCAGGATCGGGAACGCACTGTTCCCGACAAAGACAGCCACGTCCTTGCCTGTGCGTCCCATTGGCCCGGCAACGATACCGTGATGCTTGAGGACATTCATTGTGCCTTCCACGAACAGCGAGATCATCTCGTGGTCCAAGACGCGCGCAGCGCCGATTTCCGGCGTGAACGCCGGGATGCCGACGTCCATAAACGCGTTGTGCAGGACACCGGGATATACATGATTGTCGAAGATCTGGCCGACGGGATAGAGTTCCACCATCGCCTGGACCTCGGGCACATCCATACCGCCAATATTGAATGCGGCGACTTCGAATCCGGTTGTCCCAGTGTGGAAATCGATCGCGAAGTCGGCGTTCGGCCGTAGCAGCCGGTTGAACAGGAGCCCTGCGTGTCGGCTGGGCGCGGTGGCGCCGTTCTCGTTCCCGGGCCACTCCCGATTCATATCGATCAGATCGATGCCTCTGCCCTGGTTGGGCCATCTGCGCTGCATGCTTTCCAGGGCCGGGCGGGACACGTCCGTGACCGCCATCACCGTGCCCGACATCTCCGCCGGGTCGAGCTGGTTCATCACGCTGTAAACCGTATGCACAGAACTCATCTCGTCGCCATGCACGCCACTGGTCAGGACGCCGCGCTTACCCGGCTTTGCCCCCTTCGCGACCGTCACAGACACATACCAGTGCTGTCCGGTGGGCATCTCAACGCCCTGAAAATACAAACGGTGCTTCTTGCCGGGCTCTAGGTCGTTGACGTCGAGCTTGGTGACGACTCTCTTTCCGTCGATTACATCGCCGGTATAGACCGTTCCTGATGCCGAATCGGCAGGGGGTGTCGCCGCGTCCTGGGCATTCGCAGCGCCAGCGTTGATGGCGACGGCGGCCGCCGCGCCGACCGTGGCAATGGATGCCATTATCAGATCGCGGCGGTCGATGCCTTTTGCGGACTTATCCGGCATGATGGGGTCCTTTGTGATTGTGAAAGGCACTGTCATTGTGAAAGGACTGTCATTGTGAAAGGCAACGTTCGTATGACGGCACTGCATGCACTTCAGTCGCAAAATTCCGCGCAACTTCAAATACGGGTATGCCGCTGAACTCGCAAGGTTGCGTGATTTCTGCGGGAGCCATGTCGGGGCTTGTGACCTTGCTGTGTCGCGTAATTCCTAAAGTTTTGCGACAAAGTCGCTGGCAAAAATCGGACTTTTGCGCCACTTCGCGGCCCGGAATTCCCTCCTCCACCTGCGCCGGTCAGTCACGTCAACTTCGCGGTTTTGACAATGGTGCTGTTCTCCCTGCTTTTATCGCCCGGTCATCAAAATCACTTCCAACATAAAACATCATCACTATGATGTTTTATGTTGGAAGGAAAAAATGCCAATGCCTGCAAAGCAGTTGCGCACACGGCGCCGCACGCAGCAAGAACGGCGCGAGGAAACGAGGAAAGCTCTGCTCGAAGCGACGATGTCTGCGCTGATTGAGCGTGGTTACGCGGGTGCCACAACGAACGAGATTACTCGCAGGGCAGGTCTGACGTCCGGCGCGCTACAGCATCATTTTGCCTCTAGGGAAGAACTCGTCCTTGCCCTCGTGGACTACCAGTTCGAAGAAGTCCGACTCCAACTCGAGACGTTCGCGAATGATGAAAGCTCCACCACCGACTGGAGGACCTTTATCGAGTTGCTGCGCAAAATCTATGCAGGCCGCCGCTATATGGCGATATGGGAAATTGTGATGGGGACACGCGCGGACGCGCACCTCCATACATTGGTCATGCAGCACAGGATCCAATCGCAGGCGATTCTGGAACGGCTTTGGGGCAATGTCTTCGGTGGTCGCATTCCCGATCGAAGGAAGCGCGCTGACCTCATGCATTTCACGCTCGCCACCCTGCGCGGCTATGTATTCTACAACGTTATAGCGCCTGACGAACGGTTCCTGGAGCGGCAAAAGGAAATGCTCTTTTCCTTTCTGGAAGCGGAAATGCGGCATTCGGAAGGGACGGATCCGGTGACGCAGACTGCGGTCCCTCCTCATCCATAGGCGCATCCACAATGTTTCACAGGAGAGAACCGGGAATGCGTTCAAACAAATCCATTTCGCTCGTCGCCGCCGCCTGTCTCGCTGTGGTGATCGGTAGCGCCGCGGGCTTCAATACTGCTCGATCTGAGGCATTGACCACATCCAAACCGCCATTGGCAACCGGGATAACCAATAGCGGTGCGGCGGAAGCGCAAGTTACGGAGGCTACCCGCAAGGGAGATATCCTCACGATCAAGATTCGATTTGCACCGCTCGTGCCGGACAAGATGGAATCGATCTATGCCCAGATCACCGAGAAGGATTACGAGAACAGCTTCTACGTCCTTGCAGGTGACAAAAAATACCTTCTGCTGAGAGACAGTCAGGACACGCCACTGGCAAGCCCGCAGCTTTCCATTCGCAACACCAAGGATTCGCCGGTGTCGGGCACCTGGTATGGAAGATTTCCCGCACCGCCCAAGGACATCACGGAAGTCTCCTTGACCATCCACGGTGTCGAGACAATCGATTCCATTCCAATTGCCGACAGATAGCCATGGGCAAGTTTGCGAGAATGGCGGCTCTTGCGCTCTTGTTTTCGACAAGCCATGCGAGCGCCGAAGCGTCGGATTACAAACGCGAGGTCAGGGACCTCAAAGCGACAATCCTGAACTTGAAAGGCCTTCCGCAAGATCTGGATTCCACAGCTTCGGCGCTGTTTGCTCGGATTGAGGATCTTGCCGCCAACCAGAGTGATCTGACGGTGCGGCAGGAAGATAATGCCATCAGGGTATCGATGACGGGTGATGTGCTGTTCGCTTTCGACAAGGCAGACATTCGAACAACCGCGGAACCGACACTAAAGGAGATCGCACGCCTCATCGCATCGGTCCCCGTTGGCAAAACAGTCATCGAGGGCCACACCGATTCCAAGGGTTCGGATACCTATAACCGGACCCTTTCCCTGCGCCGGGCGAAGGCTGTCGCCACATGGCTCGTTGGTCACGGCGCCGACAGGGCAAAACTGTCGGTCGTCGGTTTGGGCAGCAGTCGTCCGGTTGCGCCGAACGAAGGTGAAAACGGATTGGACAACCCGGAGGGACGTGCATTGAACCGGCGTGTCGAGTTCGTACTGCCCAAGACCCAATGAAATTTGCTGTAACAGCCATCAGACACAGCCAGACAGGCAAAGTGTTAAGGAGCCGTCATGTCGCAAGACAATGCAGTCAAAGGTCCGAAGTCATACTTTCCTTCCATTGAGAAAAAGTATGGCAAGCCGATAAGCCATTGGCTGGAAACCCTCGAAGCATTGAATGGGAAGAAGCATATGGAAATGGTCCAACTCCTCAAGAAGGAGCATGGTCTGGGCCATGGGCATGCCAACGCTCTGGTTGCTTATCATCGGGCACAGAGCGCAACCTAGCTGCGAAGCCACGTACACGGCCTCTTGCTTATCCGCGAGGATATCGAGGCGATCGTTCTTGGCCGATCCTTTCGCGGCACCAGCATAGAGGAAGCCGCCGGCTCGCTCGATCTCACAACGGGATGAGAGGGGCGACCTCTCGGTCGGATGCACGGTCGCTTGCTGCAAGGCCTGCGGCCACGCCGCCGCGATCGGCCGCGTTCCGGTTCTGGCTCATCTTGCGCTTTCCCTCGAGCCTCGTCACCCGCATGCGCAGCCCGACGATCCCGCGCAGTTGCGCCTGAACGAAATCCGGCGGCGCGTCAGACACTGCCCAAGGCGAGACGCGCTCGCCCTCGTGGAGGTTGGTCAGGCAACTCACGGCTTCCAGCAGCCTGTCCGGATCCTCGAAGAACTCGACCGGACCGTAGGCGTGGACGGCAACGTAATTCCAGGTCGGCACGACCTTCCCCGTTTCTTGCTTGGTCGCATACCACGTCGGCGTCACGTAAGCGTCCGGTCCCATGAAGATCGCCAGGCCATCGCCCAGCGGCGGAACAGTCCACTGAGGATTCGCCCTGGCGAGATGACCATAGATCACGCCGTACTCGCCCTCGCTGTCGTCCAAGTAGAGAGGCAGTGGTGTCGCGAACGGCCCGTCAGCTGTGGCGGTGACGAAGCTCGCCAGCCGCGCCGCGCGGATCGTCGCCCTGAGGCTCTCCTTGTCGTCGTCTCGAAATGCGGGGGGCGTGTACACAGCGAAGCTCCTTGCGTTTCAGGGAAAGATGCCGAAGATCTGGCTCGCTTGGAATCCAGTTTTGAAGGTTTGATGTGGTCCAGTCGCTGAAGCGCGCCGGTCCCCCGACGCTCTATGGCCCGGACTTTCAGGCGGGACACTTGTGATGCGCTCAGGCGAGCACGTAAGACGCAGTGCCCTTTCCGCGCAATTCAGCCTGTCCGGGTGATCTTCGGGTGTCCGCGGCGCCTCCTGGAATTATATTCAACCACAGAACCTGATTTGCAGCCATCAGCCCGGAGGAAGCCATGGCCGTCTATCTGCTCCAGCTTGCCGCTTGGGTAGCCTTTATGGCCGTTCTGATCCTGTGGCCGGCAGGCACGCTGGCCTACCCCGGCGCCTGGGTTCTGATAGCGTTGTTCGGGCTCGGTGGCCTCGTCATGATCCTCTGGCTGGGGAAACACAGTCCGGCTCTGCTTCGCGAGCGCATGTCCTCGCCCATGCAGCGTGAACAGAAGCCGTGGGACCGCGTCTGGCTGGGGTTGTTCGTGATCGCATTCCTCGCGTGGCTGGTGGTCATGAGTTGGGACGCGGCGCGAACCGGCTTCATCGCTATGCCGGTCTGGCTTCAGGCGGTGGGCGGGTCGGGCATCGTGCTCTATATGCTCGGCGCCATGTGGACGTTCCGCGAGAACGCTTTTGCTGCCCCTGTCGTGAAGATCCAGGCCGGCCAGCGGGTGATCGACAGCGGCCCCTACGCGATCGTGCGACACCCTATGTATGCCAGCGCGCTGCTGCTGCTTGCCGGCATTCCGCTGTTGCTCGGCTCCTGGATCGGGTTGGTGCTCTCCGTCGTGTTGATGCTCGGCATCGCATGGCGTGCGGTGCATGAGGAACGCACCCTGACTGAAGAACTCCAGGGCTATCGGGACTATGCCGCCCGCGTGCGCTACCGCCTCGTTCCCTATGTCTGGTAGCGCCGCGCGCGCCGATCGGGGTTGAGCGCGAGCCCGACCACCATTTCCACGAGATGCGCCCGGAGCGCTTCCTGTCCATCGGCGGTGAAGAGCGCGTCGCCGAAGATGCGCGAGAAAGTGGCGCGATTGGAGACGTTGAAGAAACTCAGCGCGCTGATGTGCCAATGCAGCTCCAGCGGCGTCACGTCGTCGCGGAAGAGACCTGACTCCCGCCCGCGCCGGCAGATCGCTTCGAGCTTCTGGATCGCGCCCGCGTTGAGGAGGCGGATCAGTTCGGATTGCTCGAGATAGGCGCCGTCGTGGATGTTCTCGATCATCACGATCCGGATGAAATCGGGATGACGGCTGTGGTGCTCGAAGGTGAATTCGGCAAGCAGCTTGAGCGCCTCGACGGGAGGGAGATGGTCGAGCTCCAGTTCCTGCTCCCCGGCCCGGACCTGCCGGTAAGCCTCTTCCAGTACCCTGGTGTAGAGGCCCTGCTTGTCGCCGAAATAGTAATAGATCATCCGTTTCGACGTATTGGTCTTTGCCGCGATCTCATCGATACGCGCGCCTGACAGCCCGTTGGCAGCGAATTCTTGCATTGCGACGGCAAGGATGTTCTTGCGCACACCTGCCGGGTCCTGCTTCCAGCCGCTACGGCTGCCCGCCGGCTTGTCGTCCATTATCCCTCTACTCCTCCCATGGCCGTCGCACGGCGTCATAGCAAATTAACCGGCTCGTACAAAGTGATTGACGAAATTAACCGATTGGTACAAAGTTCTCTTGATGTCAGGGAGGAGCCCTGCCGGAAGCGGGGTCGACATCGGGAGGCTTGCTGGTGTCATCGCCCATCGCCACGATGGCGGAAGATTGTGATGTGCGATCCGGCCCCTATCAGATTCTGGTAGGGCTCGTCGGGCGCGGCATTCAGTTGTCCCGGACGCCGGCCATGCACGAAGCTGAAGGCCGCGCCCGGGGCCTCTCCTACATTTATCGTCTGCTCGACACGGATCGCATGGGGGCTGCCCCGCCGCGACTTGCCGAAATCCTCGCCTTCGCGGAGCATCTCGGCTTCGATGGGCTGAACGTCACCTTTCCCTACAAGCAGGAGATCATTCCTCTCCTGGACGGCTTGTCGGAAGCGGCCGAAGCGCTCGGCTCGGTCAACACGGTCGTGCTGCGCGAAGGCCGGCGTATCGGCCACAATACCGACATGTGGGGCTTCCGCGAAAGTTTCCGGCGAGACATGGCAGGCGCGCCCCGTGAAAACGTGCTGCTTCTTGGGGCGGGCGGGGCGGGGGCCGCGGTCGCGCATGCATTGCTCGACAGCGGCACAGGGTATCTGGCTCTTCATGATGTCGACCTCACGAAAGCAGCCGCCCTTGCCCAACGTCTCGCCTCGCGCTTCGGCGCCGATCGGGTGACGATCGCAACGGACATGGGTGAAGCAGCGGCGAGAGTCGACGGCATCGTCAACGCGACACCGGTCGGCATGGCCAAGCTGCCCGGCATCCCGCTCGATCCGGAGTTGCTGCGGGCGGAAAGCTGGGTTGCCGACATCGTCTATTTTCCACTCGAAACCGAGCTTCTCCGGGAGGCGCGGCGGCGCGGCAGTCGTACTCTCGGCGGCGAGGGCATGGCCGTCTATCAGGCTGCTCGCGCGTTCGAACTGTTCACCGGTATTTCGCCAGATGTGGACCGCATGAAGCGGGCCTTCGCCAGTTTCGATGACATGGGCGCTGTTGAACGTAGCAACAGATAACAGGGAGGAAGTGACATGAACCTTAGGACAACCCGCCGGCAGTTTTTGGTCGGCACGGCTATGGTGGCCGTCGCCGCGGCAGTTCCAGCCTTCGCTCAGGACAAGCCGAAGCTGCGCTTCTCGGCCGTGTTTTCGGAGCAGGACATCCGCGCCGAGATGATGAAGAAGTTCGCCGATGCCATAAAGGACGACTTCGTCTTCGAGGGATACTATGGCGGCAACCTCTTCAAGCAGGGCACCGAACTCGTCGCGCTCCAGCGCGGCAATCTGGAGATGGGCAACATCGCCCCGCAGGATATCTCCAAGCAGATCCCCGCATGGTCCATCGTGACATCTGCCTATCTCTTCCGCGACGCGGCACATCTGAAGGCGTTCTTCGCGAGCGACATGGGAGCTGAACTGAAGAAGATGGCCGAGGACCAGCTCGGCGTACGCATTCTCGGCCCGACCTATTTCGGCGCGCGCCAGGTCGGCCTGAAGCCGGACAAGGAGATCAAGACGCCGGCTGACATGGCGGGCATCAAGCTGCGCATGCCGGGCGGCGATGCCTGGCAGTTCCTGGGTACTGCCCTGGGGGCCAATCCCACGCCCATGGCATATGCAGAGGTCTATACCGGCCTGCAGACCGGCGCGATCGACGGCCAGGACAATCCGCTACCCAATGTCGAGAACATGAAGTTCTACGAGGTGATGTCGCAGATCGTCCTGACCTCGCATCTCGTCGGCTTCGACCTGCTCGTCGTTTCGAAGAAGGTGTGGGACGAAATAGGGGAGGAGAAGCAGAAGAAGTTCCAGGCAGCGGCGGATACGGCGATCGACTTCAGCACCGAGAAGCATCTCGCGCGCGAAAAGGAGCTCGTGGAACTTTTCAAGAGCAAGGGGCTGAAGCTCTACGAACCCGACATTGCCGCGTTCCGCAAATTCGCGCAGGAAAAATACCTGGCTTCCGACCTGGCCAAGGACTGGCCGGCCGGCTGGGTCGACAAGATCAACGCGCTGTAGTGGACCAAGCCCCCGGCGGGTTTCAGCTCGCCGGGTTTTCTATTTTGGACAGAGAATGGAAGCGGACGCCGTGCCCTCGACTCTTCGCCGAACTGGCGGCTGGCTTTATCGCCGCGCGGAAAATGTCCTCGCCGCAATGCTCGCAGTGATGTTCGCTGCCTTCATCCTGCAGATCGTGTTCCGATATCTACTGAATTTCCCGATCGGTTGGACCAATGAGTTGAGCGTCGTCCTGTGGATCTGGCTTGTGCTCTGGGGCGCTGCCTTCGTCCTCCGCGAAGAGGAGGAGATCAGGTTCGACCTGATCTACGCATCGGTCGGGCCGCGCGCGCGGCGGGTTATGTTCCTGACCGCGGCTTCTGCCCTGATCATCCTTTACGCCATCTCCTTCCCGGCGACTTTCGACTACGTCACCTTCATGAAGGTCGAGAGCACAGCCTATCTGAAGATCCGTTTCGACTGGCTGTTCTCGATCTATCTCGTCTTCGTTGTCGCTGTCATCATTCGTTATCTCTGGCTGGGCTGGTCGGCAATGTTCGGCCGTGCGCCTCAGGAATTCGATCCGACGAAGGCGGGTTCGGGCGTATGAATCTCGCAAGCCCCTTTTCGATCTCGATCGTCGGGATCACGGCGCTCGCTTTCCTCGGCCTGCCGATCGGGCACGCCATGATCGCGGGGTCGATCCTCTACCTGCTGCTGGCGGGCCTCGACATGGGAACCGCCGCCGAGCAGTTCCTGAACGGTATGTACACCAACTACATCATCCTTGCCGTTCCGCTGTTCATCCTTGCCGCGGAGCTGATGAATATCGGCTCGATGACCGACCGCCTCATGGCCTTCTGCAATGCTTTCGTCGGCCGATTCAGAGGCGGCCTGGCGCATGTCAACATACTGCAGTCGATCATCTTTGCCGGCATGTCCGGTTCGGCCATCGCCGATGCGGCCGGAACCGGCAAGATGATGCAGCAGATGATGACCAAGGACGGCAAGTACCCGCCGAGCTATGCCGCGGCGCTCACAGCCGTTACCGCCGTCATCGGCCCGATTATACCACCCTCCATCCCGATGGTGCTCTACGCGCTCGTATCGGACGCCTCGATCGGATACCTCTTCCTCGGGGGCGTCATTCCAGGGCTGCTCATGGCGCTGTCCCAGATGGTCATCGTCGCCATCGACGCGCGCCGCAGGAACTTCCCTGTCGAGCCGCCGACGCCGCTCAGAAAGCTGCCACGCGTTACCTTGCAAGCGTTTCCATCCCTGATGATGCCGGTCGTGCTTCTAGGCGGCATCTACAGCGGCGTCACGACGCCGACCGAAGCGGCCGCGGTGGCCGCGGCTTACGCCCTTTTCATCTCGGTCGTGCTCTATCGCAGCGTCGGCTTCTCGGACTTCTATCGCTCGGTGCTGGCCAGCGCGCGCACCACGGCCTCGATCGGCATGCTGATCGCCGGCGCGCTCGTCTTCAACTATGTCGTGACGGTGGAGAACATACCGCACTCCCTCAGCGTTCTCTTCACGAGCTGGGATCTCTCACCGACAGGTTTCCTCATCCTCGTCAACGTGCTGCTGCTTGTCCTGGGCTGCGTGCTCGAGGGAACGACGATCCTTCTCGTGGTCGTTCCGGTATTGATCCCGACCGCCCAGTCGCTGGGAATAGATATGGTCCATTTCGGTGTGATGGTCGTGGTGAACATCATGCTCGGCCTGGTCACGCCGCCTTATGGGCTGCTGCTCTTTATCATGACGCGCATCGCCGAAGTGCCGCTCAGAGATCTCGTTCGCGACGTCCTGCCCTTTCTTTGGGCGATGATCGGGTCGCTTGCGCTGATCACTTTCTTTCCCGCTCTCGTGCTCTGGCTGCCGCGTCTTCTGGGCTATCAGGGATGACTAGGAGACAAGTCGATGAAACCGATCTTCGTAATCAATGGTCCCAATCTCAATAGGCTGGGCACGCGCGAGCCCACGATCTACGGCAAGACGACGCTCACCGAGATCGAGGCTATGTGCCTGGAAGCAGCCGGCGAGCGGCCGCTGAGATTCCATCAGTCGAATTTCGAGGGCGAGATCGTGCACTGGGTCCACGACGCGATCGACGAGGGCGCCGGCATCGTCATCAATCCGGCCGGGTTTTCCTTCACCTCGATCGCCATCCTCGACGCGCTGAAGATGTTTCCGGGGCCGATCGTCGAACTGCACATCTCCAACATCCATCGGCGCGAGGAGATCTATCACAAGTCGTTGGTTTCCAAGGTGGCGACGGCAGTGATCGCCGGTCTCGGCCCGCGCGGGTATGGTGTCGCGGTGCGGGCGCTAAGGGATATGATTGACGAGCAAATGGAGCCAGCTTGAGTTCTGGCCAGATCAATCTGGCTACTCCAGCCAGTTTTCGATCCGAAGACGATCGATGCGGCGAAACTCTCCGTAGTTTGCGGTGACGATCGTTGCATTCAGGGCGCGGGCGTGAGCGGCTATCAACAGGTCGTTCATGCCTATCGTCTGTCCTGCCGTTTCAAGCGTGGCGCAGATGTCGCCATAATGGCTATCTGCCGCCTGCTCGAACGGTATAACGGGGGGGTCGCCAGCAGATCGTAGCCGTATCTGGATCTCACCGTCAGGAAGCCGAGGCTTTAGGGGGCATCCCGGCACAGGCTACATCTCGATCTTGCGCGAAACTTCGATCGCGTCCAGAAAAGTCTCATCGTGGCTGACGACAAGCAGCGCGCCGTCATAAGCGCGCAGGCCCGCTTCCACCGTCTCGATGGAATCGATATCGAGATGGTTGGTCGGCTCGTCGAGGATCAGAAGCGGCGGAGGCTTCTTGCCCCCTAGGACGCATGCGAGGCCCGCCCGCAACATCTGTCCGCCGCTCAGGCTGGAGACGGTCTGCAGGGCGGCGTCGGCCCGGAACATGAAACGGGCGAGCGTCGCGCGGCAGGCGTTTTCGCTCTGCCCGGGATTGATGCGCAGGAAATTGTCCCGGATCGAAAGCCGGGGATCGAGCAGCGACACCTGCTGATCGAGCATCGCGAAGTCCGTCGTGATCTTGACGCTGCCCGACCAAGGGCTAATCCGGCCCGCGATGAGTTCGAGAAGGGTCGTCTTGCCCGACCCGTTCGGCCCTGTCACGGCCAGGCGCTCCGGACCGGTTATGATCAGGGACAGGTCGCGGATGATCGGCCGGTCGGGCTGGTAGCCGGCACGGATTGCGTGGAGCCTCAGGACAGTCTTGCCGGGTGGCAGGCCAGTCGACGGAAGGACAATTGAGAAGGGCTGAAGGACTTCGATGCGCTCGCGAGCCGAAGCCAGGTCGTCGAGAGCCTTTTCGCGGCGGTCTTCCGCCAATCGCGCATTCCCGCCGGCCGTATTTTCGCTCCTGTTCTTCAGGCCGTTCAGGAGAATGCGCGGCATGTCTCCCTTGGCTCGTTTGCGCCGGCCGGCGGCATCCCGGCGCGCCTTGCGCTCGGCAGTGGTCTGTGCGCGGCGCTCGATTTCCTCGACCCGCTGCTCCGCATGGACAAGATCATCCCGCGCCGCCGCCAGTTCGGTCGTCTTTCGTTCGCGATAACGACTCCAGTTGCCGCCGTAGCGGGTCGCCCCGAGCGAAGTCAGCTCGACGATGGCGTCCATCGTGTCGAGCAGTTCGCGATCGTGGCTGACGACCACGGCCCCGTTGCGCCAGTTCCGGAGCAGTTCGATCACCGCGTTGCGCCCGTCTCGATCGAGATTGTTGGTGGGTTCGTCCAGGAGAATGAAATCCGGCCGTTTCAGAACGAGGGCGGCAAGCGCCGCGCGCGTCCGTTGCCCGCCAGAGAGCGCGTCCAACGGCGTTTCCGGCGACACGTCCAGGTCGACAGCGGCAAGGGCCGCCGCAATGCGCGTTTCGAGGGTCCAATCGGCGGCAGCGAGCTCGTCAATGCCTGCCTCTCCGGCTTCCGCCCGTCGCAATACGGACAGCGCTTCCCTCGTGCCGAGGAGATGGGAGACTGTCTGTCCGGGCGCGACCCGCACAGACTGGCGCAGAACGCCCAGAGTCCCGCTGACCGTCACCTTGCCTGCCCGAGGCAGCAGGTCACCCGAGATTAGTTTGAGCAGCGTGGTCTTGCCAACGCCGTTTCGCCCCACCAGTCCGGTGCGGACGCCGTCGAAGCTCAGATCGAGGTTGGGGAAGAGAGCCCGGCCGTCAGGCGTGGCCCAGGCAATGTCCGAGAGAGTGATGGTGGCAGGCATGTGAACGGATTTCCTTCCAGGCAAGGCGAATTGGCGTTGCTGAAAGGTGGAAATCCATTGCTGCCGGTCCCATCGAAGTTGCAGGTCGCCACCACATAGGCCGGAAGGGGCGGCGGTTCAAGAGACTCCGAGCGCCGCGGAGACCGATCGTTGATCGATCATCGTCCCGCCGCGTAGGCCTGCATCAGCCGCGGTGTTGCCGCTGCATGGAGCAGCCCGTCCGCGTCGCGGCTTGCGGCGACAAGCCGCCCGATCGTCCACCGCGGCGCCACCTCCAGCCGGTGCCCACGAGCCTGTAGATCGGAGATGACGTCGTCCCCGAAGCTCTCCTCGACGGCCAGGTGGCCGGGCTTCTGCTGCCGTGGATAGAAGGAGTTCGGGAAATGAGCGGTGTGCGACATCGGCGTATCGATCGCCTGCTGAAGGTTGAGACCGTGATGGACATGACGCAGAAAAAGCTGCAACTGCCATTGCTCCTGCTGGTCCCCGCCCGGCGAGCCGAACACCATGTAAGGCCGCCCGTCCTTATGCACGAGGGTGGGCGTGAGCGTGGTGCGCGGAAGCTTTCCGGGCGCGAGACTCGCCGGCAGATCCGGCTCCAGCCAGTACATCTGGGCGCGGCTGTTCAACATGAAACCGAGTTCCGGAATGACCGGAGAGGATTGCAGCCATCCTCCCGACGGCATCGCCGCGACCATGTTGCCATGCCGGTCGATCGCATCGACATGGACGGTATCGCCCCGCCGTGCCGAGCGCATGTCGGCGAGCGTCGGCTCGGTGGAGGCGGCATCCGGATCGGCGGTCTTGGAGAGGCGGGAGAGCGCCTGCATCATGCGGCGGAGCTGATCCTCGTAGCCTGGAATGGCTCCCGGGCGCAGCTCCAGCGAGGCCTTGTCGCCGATGAGCTGCCGGCGTTCGTCGTTGTAAGTGTCGGACAGTAGGGCGTCGATCGGCACGTCGACGAAGGCCGGATCCCCGTAATAGATTTCCCGATCCGCGAAGGCGAGCTTCATCGCCTCGGTAAGCGTATGGACGAATTCGGCGCTCGCCGGCCCCATGGCGCCGATGTCGATCCCCTTCAGAAGCGCCAGCGTCTGCAGGAAGACCGGGCCTTGCCCCCAGGGGCGGATCTTGTGGACCCGATAACCGTGATAATCGTAGGTCTGGGGAGTATCGTAAGAAGCCGACCAGCCGGCCATGTCTTGGCCGGTAATGACGCCACGGTGACGTCGTCCGGATTCGTCCATCACTTCGGTTCCCCGAACGAACCGGTCGATCGCCTCGGCGACGAAGCCCCGGTAGAAACAGTCGCGCGCCTTGTCGATTCTTGCTTCTCGGCTTCCGCCGGATTCGGCTTCACGGATGATGCGCTTCCAGGTCGCGGCAAGCTGTGGGTTGCGGAAAAGCTTGTCGGCCGACGGCGCCACCCCGCCGGGGAGGAAGAGAGCGGCGGAGGTCGGCCATTCCTTGGCGAAGAAGCCGGCAAGACCCGTGATGGTGTCGGCAACACGCGGGAGAAGCGGATGACCGTTTTCCGCATAGTCGATCGCCGGTGCCAGGACTTCGGAAAGCTCCATCGTGCCATGGTCGCGCAGGAGCAACATCCAGGCGTCGAACGCTCCGGGAATGACCGTCGCAAGAAGCCCGTTGCCTGGGATCATCTCGAGCCCCTCGGCGCGATAGTGCGCGATGGTCGCGCCGGCTGGTGCCGTTCCCTGTCCGCACAAGACTTCGGTCTTACCCGTGTCGGCGGAATGGAAAACGATCGGCACTTCGCCGCCGGGGCCGACGAGATGGGGCTCGACGACCTGAAGGACGAAGCCGGAAGCCACGGCAGCGTCGAATGCGTTGCCGCCGAGCTCGAGCATGCGCATACCGGCCGCTGTGGCCAGCCAGTGGGTAGAGGTCACCACTCCAAATGTGCCGAGGATCTCGGGGCGTGTCGTAAACAAGGTCATGTCCTTTCGGCAGGAAAGTCTCGTTCCCCTGCGATCGAGCTCAGTCGAGGAGGTCGATCAGGAAGCGCACGCAGACGAAAAGCAGGAAGATGCCGAAAGCGATCTCGAGCTGACGCTTCGACAGCGTGTGGGCGAGCTTTGCGCCGAGTGGCGCGGCGAGCGTGCTGGTCGGAATGAAGGCGACGAGGCCGAGAAGCGAAACGTAGCCGAGTGCCAGCGGTGGCTGAAGGGCCGAAACGTCCGGAAACTCGGCGGCGCGTGGCCAGCCGGCATAGATGTAGCCCAATGCCCCAGGGATGGAGATCAGAATGCCCAGCCCCGACGACGTCGCGACCGCCTGGTGTATCGGGCGACCGTAGAAAGTCATGAACAGGCTGGAGAGCTGGCCGCCGCCGATGCCCATCAATGCCGAGAGGATCCCGATGATCCAGCCGTAGAAGATCATAAGGGCGCGGCCGGGCATGGTGGTGCCGAAGTTCCAGCTGTCCTTGCCGAGCAGGAGCCGCAATGCCGAAACGCCTGCGACAGCCACGAAAACGGCCTTGAACAGTTCCGCCGGCGCATAACGCGCAATCAGGCTGCCGGCAGCGACGCCGATCACCACCGGCACGGCCCATACCTTCAGGATCGACATGTCGACCGCGCCTTTGGCACGGTGAGCCCGAAACGAGCGGATCGAGGTTGGAATGATGACTGCCAGCGACGTGCCGACGCAAAGCGGCATCCTCACTTCTTCGGGCACGTCCAGGTAGGTGAAGAGCTCATAAAGCACTGGCACGGCAAGCGCTCCGCCGCCGACACCGAAGACGCCTGCTAGGAGGCCCGTCAGCCCGCCGGCGACAAGCAGTGCCGATGTCAGCCAGGCGAGATCGAAAAGAGGAATGCCAAACATGTCGAGAGCCGTCCGATCGAAGAGTCCAGGTCTCAGTATTCGCGCAGCAGGCGCCCGAATCCGTCCATGCGGTCCTTGATACCCGCCAGACGAAGGCAATTCCACATGCTCGCCTGGTTGCTGCCGATCACCGGCTTGCCGAGTTCGCTCTCCAGACGCTCTATGATCTCCGTAGAACGAAGTGCGCCGCAGCTGATGAAGAGTGCCTCGGCTTCGGAACGATCGACTGATTTCGCGAACTCGGCAAGGTAGTGGGGCGAAACACGGTTCATGTCGGCATCCGTGAGCAGCTCCAGCCCCGCCACGTTCACGACGTCGAAACCAATGGCGGCGAAATGCCCGGCCTCCAGGGCGTTGATGTCGGCGGTATAGGCCGTTGCCATAGCGATGCGCTTGGCGCCGATGGCGCGCAGGGCCGCGCTGACCCCGGACAGCAGCGTGGTCGCCCTTGTGCCCGACCGTGCCGACTTCATTTTAGCGGCAATCTTGTCTTCCCCGATGACGAAGCTCCCGGCAGTGCAATTGTAACAGAGGACATCGAGGTCGGTGCGGCCGGGGAACAGCGTCCCGATCGCTTCGTCGAGATCGTCCTCCATGCCGGACAGGCTGGCGATCGTGCAATCCGGATGCATGCGCACCCGGGTGAAGCTCAGCCCCACGCCTTGCGGACGCATGGCGAACATGTCGCCTTCCGTCAGTCCGGCATTGGCGACGCAGATGAAGCCGATGCGGGCCCGTGGATAGGGCCCGTCGCCGAACCGTGCGTCGAAAGGCAGCGCCGTCATTCCGTCATGCCGACGGCATCGAAGCATTGCCGGATGCTGGTCGTGGCTTCCACGAAGGCGGGATCGCCCACCATCGAATAGTCGCGTGGACGCGGCAGGTCGACGTCGATCATTGTGGCCACGCGCCCGGGTCGTTTGCTCATCACGACGATTCGGTCGGAGAGGAACACGGCCTCCGAAATCGAATGGGTGATGAACATCACCGTCTTGCGGCTTTCCAGCCAAACCCGCTGAAGCTCGAGGTTCATCGTCTCGCGGGTCATGGCGTCGAGTGCGCCGAAGGGCTCGTCCATCAACAGGATCTGCGGATCGTGGATCAGCGCGCGGCAGAGGGCGACACGCTGCTGCATGCCGCCTGAGAGCTGGTGCGGCAGGGCCTTTTCGAAGCCGACGAGACCGGTCAGCTCGATCAGTTCCTTTAGCCGTCCCCTGTAGCCGTCGATCGCCTTGCCACGCATCTCGAGCTGGAGAGCGATGTTGTCGACGACGCTGCGCCAGGGCAGCAGCGTCGCCTTCTGGAAGACGATGCCGACATCGGGGTGCGGCCTCTCGACGATCTCTCCAGCAATCCTCACAGTACCCGTGGTAGGCGGAACCAGCCCGGCGACGGCGCGCATCAACGTGCTCTTGCCGCAACCGGAGGGACCGAGCACCGACAGGAACTGTCCGTCCGGAATGACGAGATCGACCGTGTCGAGGGCCTGGAACGATCCGAAGCGCTGGGTGACCCCTTCGATGTCGATGGCGTTCTTCGGACGGCCTTGCCGTCGGTCCTTGGATTTGGCGGAGGCGGTGTCGGCGCTCGACATGGCTTACTCGGAAATGAACTCGTTCGTATAAAGCTTGTCGAGCGCGATCGGCTCGCTCATCTGCTCGGACTGGACGAACTGGTCGACCATGGCCTGCCAGTCCTTTTCCGACATCTTGCCGAAGGGCATGCCTTGCGTGTTGGCGGTGGAGGTCGCTTCCATCGACAGCTCGAGCTGACGCACGAGCAGGTCGCGGTTGCGGGCCTGTTCCGGCCGTAGCTTGATCAGCGCGTCGACGGCGGTGGCCGGTTCGGCCTTCGCGATCTCGAAGGCCTTGCGCGTGGCCGTTATGAAGCGGCGGGCAAGATCGGGATTGGCCTCGAGCCATTCAGTGTTCGCGGCCACGCCACCCTCCAGCGCAGTGACCCCGAAATCGGCATAGTAGAAATAGCTGAGCTTGGCGCCTTGAGCCTCGAGCGGCGGGACATGGAAATAGGTGACGCCAGTGATGGCGTCTGCCCGCTTCTGCAGGAAGAGTGCCGTCTTGGCTCCGACCGCAGGCGAGATGACGTTGATCTTGGAGGCGTCGGCACCGCCAATGGCTGCGAGCACCGGGAACATCTGGGCCGTGGACTCGGATTGGCTCATGCCGAGCACCTTGCCTTCAAGTTCCCCCGGCGATTTGATGGGGGCATCGGCATGGCTGATGATGACCATGGGCGAACGCTGATGGACGGCGAAAATTCCCTTGAGCGGCATCCCGGCTGAGATGCCTTTCACCATGGTGCCGTAATCCATGAAGCCGATCGGGTCCGTTCCCTGGGCCACAAGCTTGGCCGTATTGCTGGAACCGCTGCCTTCGCCGATCTGAAGGTCGATGCCTTCCTCTTTGTAGAAGCCCTTGTCGATGCCGAGATAGAACGGAGCGTGTGTGCCGTAGATGCTGTAGTCGAGCCTCAGGCCCAGCTTTTCCTGCGCGATTGCGGAGGCACTCGCGGCGACGGAAGCGGCCATGGCCGCGGCGATCGTGAGAATGCGAAGTTTCATGGTTCCCTCTTTTCTGGTTTTGTTAAGAACGATCCGTGGTCAGCGTGAGGCAAGCGCTTCGTCGCTACGCACGCTGATATGCCACGGGATCATCAGTCTTTCGGCGATCTCTACGGCGTAATAGAGCACCAGCCCGATCACCATCAGCGCCATGAGCACGGCGAAGAGCAGCGTCGTGTCGAGATTGGCGTTGGCCGACAGGAGCAGGTAGCCGAGCCCGCTTTCCGCTCCCACCCATTCACCGACGACGGCGCCTACCGTGGCGAAGGCGATGGCCACTTTCAGACCGGAGAAGATCTGCGGCATGGCGAACGGCAATCTGATCTTGAGGAAAGTCTTGAGGGCTGAAGATTGCATGGACCGAGCAAGATCGTTGAGGTCTGAATCCACCGAGCGCATGCCGGCGATGGTGCTGACCACGATCGGAAAGAAAGCCACGGAAAAGGCGATCAGCACCTTTGGAAAGAGGCCGAGACCGAACCAGATGATGATCAGCGGCGCGATCGCGACCTTTGGAAAGGCCTGCGACACGACGAGCAAAGGCATGATGGCGCGCTCGAGCGTGCGCGACCAGACGAGCAGGATCCCTAGCGGGATGCCGATCACGATGCTCAGCAGGAAGCCGCCAAGCGTCTCCAGCGTCGTAATCCAGGAATGATGGATGAGAAAACCGAAGTCGGCGCCCAGCCGTTCCAGCACGGCAAGCGGCGGCGGCAGCAGATAGGCCGGGATCGCGAAAAGCGAAATGGAGAGCTGCCACAAGGCAATCACACAGAGAATTGCCGCCGATGGATAGATCCAGTTTGCTCGCATGTCGCATCCTGCTCTTTATGCCTGCGTCGCCTTGCGGGCGACGGTGTAGCTGTCGCCCCGGATGATCAGATGTCGATCTCGATGAGTTCGCGTGGATATTCCGTGAGGACCTCGCAGCCGTCCTCGGTCACCGCGACGCTCTCGCTTGTCATGAAGCAGAATTGCGGCATGAAGATCGACGGTACGAGATGGAACGTCATGCCCGGCTGCAACTGGGTCGGGTCGTTCGGCTTGAGCGCCAGAAAACGCCCCTCCGCCCAGTTCGGTGGGAAGCCGATCCCGATGCCATAAGCGGTGCGGTGATCGAAATATTGTCCTAGCCCTGCTTTCTCGAAGACGCTCCGGCAGGCCAAATCGACCGCGCCCGACGTCACACCCGGGCGGATCGTGTCGATCGCGCTGTTAAGCGCGTCGATCACCACTTGCGCGTAGTGCTTGTGCTCTGCCGTGGCGGGACCGACAATGCAATTGCGGGCGATCATTGCGTGATAGCGATTGATGTTGGCGGCGGCTTCGAGGAAGACCACGTCGCCGCGTTTCACTTCGCGCCGTTCCCAAGTCGTGAAGCATACGCCTGTCGCTTGGCCAGTAGCGACCAGTGGAACGCGCGTATATTCGCTGCCTGCCGCCGTCGCACCGTGGAGCATTGCCGCGGCGAGATCGTTCTCCGTACAGCCGGGACGGACCGCTTTCACCGCGGCATCGAGACCGGCGACCGCCGCTCTGGCGGCCTGTCGCATGAACGCAAGTTGCTCCGGCGTCTTGATTGTGCGCGCTTTCTCGATGACGCCACCCCAGTCGACGAACCGGCCCGGCATCGCTCGTTCCAGGCTCTTGTAGGATTGCACGCTGAGATAGGTGGAAGCCGTCTCCAGCCCGATCGCCGCGTTGCCCCGGACCCTCGTGCGCAGTAGACCCGAAAGAATGTCGATCGGATCGCTGGTGTCGTCGATCGCCACGAACTCCGCGATATTGTCGTTGCCGAGCGCGACCGCATGGTTGACCTGGCGCGAGACCATGATGGGGCCGCCATCAGGGAGCACCACGACGCATTGGAAGGTGAAATAGCCGATAGAGCGGTAGCCGGTGAGCCAATAGATGCTTTCCGGGTCGAACAGCGCCGTCGCCGCCAAGCCACGCTCGCGCATGTCGGCCTGGATAAGGGCGAGGTTTGCTCGATAGACACTGGACGGAAATGCCAGTTGCATGCGCGCATATTGATCGGCCACGAAAAGCTCCCAATGGCGGTTTTTGCGTGCACCATTAGCGCCGCACCCCATAACTTCCAAATACCAATTCTTTGGTGCAGTATAACCTATTGGATATAGGAGGGGCCTCTTGAACATTCGGGAAATCGAGATCTTCCGGGCCGTGATGATGGAAGGTTCGGTATCACGGGCGGCGCAGCGGCTGATGATCTCGCAGCCTGCCGCAAGCAAATACATTGCCCAATTGGAGCGACGGCTGAACCTTGCGCTCTTTGTGCGCAATGGTGGCCGTCTGGTGCCCACCCCGGAGGGCACCGCCCTCTACGATCAGGTCGAGCGTCTGTTTCTTGGCTTGTCGCAGCTCGAGCAGTTCATGAAGGATCTGGGGGGAGAGAGGCACGGGCACCTGACCGTCGCCTGCCTTCCGCTGCTGTCGCTGACGGCTATGCCGGAAATCATGGCGAATTTCATGCGCGAGCGGCCTTCGGTTTCCGTCGCGCTGCAAACGCGCAGCTCGGCTCGGATCGTGGAATGGGTTTCGGCTCGCCAGGTCGATCTCGGCGTCTGCTTCTGTTTCTCCAAACCACCAGGCATCCTGATCGAGCCGCTCGTCGATCTGGAGCTGTTCTGCGCGCTGCCGCCGGGCGATCCGCTGGAAAGCCACGACATCATCGAGATCGGCGATCTGCAAGGTCGCGATCTCATCACCTACGACCATCTCGACCGCACCCAGTTCTGGCTGGAGGCTCTGCTCGAGCAGGAGAAGGTCTATACGCGCCGCCGCGTCCAAGTGTTCTGGACATCCGTGGCGATGGAACTGGTGATGCGCGGCGTCGGCATTTCGATCGTCGATCGCCTGACCGCTTCGCGCATTCCTGGCGGCGTGGAACAGCTTCGGCCTTTTCGGCCGTCGCTGTCGTTCAACCTCAATCTCGTGTGGCCCGAGCATTGGCCGGCCTCCGGCCTGGCGCGCTCGTTCGCGCGGGAACTGCGTGCCTATCTGGCCGGCGAGTTGAACCCGAGCTCCGCCGAGCCGGCCGTTCAGTGAACCGAACCGATGTGACGCAGCTTGTCGGGATTGCGCACGACATAGATCGCCGCGATCTTGCCGTCCTCGATTTGCAACGCCGTCGTCTGGACGACATCGCCCGGCTCGATCGTGACGAAGCCGGGCAGCCCATCAATGAACGCATAGCGCTGGATCCTGGACATGCTTTTGGCAAAGACACGAGACAAGAAGACGTGGAGCTCGATGACATTGTCGAAGCCCGTGACCGGCTCCGTTGCCGCCGAAGCCTTGCCGCCGCCATCGGCATAGACGATCACGTCCGTCGCCAAGAGCGATCGCAGCTGCTGCATGTCACCGCCGCGTGAGGCCGCGAAGAAGGCTGCCGCGATCTGCAGGCCATGCTCCTTCGGGACATGAAAGCGCGGCCGTGCCGCCCGGATATGGGTTCTCGCCCTACTGGCGAGTTGGCGGCATGCTGCCGGCTCGCGCCCGATCGTCTCCGCGACTTCTTCGAAGCCTACGCCGAAGACGTCGTGGAGAAGGAAGGCTGCCCTCTCCAGCGGCGAGAGCCGCTCCAGCGCCATCATCAGCGGCAGAGTGACGTCGTCATCCATGCCCTCGTCGTCGGCCTCGATGACCGGCTCCGGAAGCCATGGGCCGACATAGGTCTCACGTCGGCGCCGCGCCGATTTCAACTGATCGAGACAGAGGCGCATCACCACACGGCGCAGGAACGCTTCGGGTGCCCGCACCGCATCGCGGTCCGTGCCGAGCCAGCGCAGGAACGCTTCCTGCACGACATCTTCCGCATCCGCGACCGAACCCAGCATCCTATAGGCGATGCGGCTCAAGCGGGGACGCAGCGGATCGAAGGCTGCCGCTGGGTCCTGGCTCGGCGTCGGCATCATGCAGCTTGCCTCTTTTCGACGGGATGAACACCGCGGAACCCGACCTGGACCCGGTTCCAGCCATTGATCGCCACGATGAGCAGGGTAAGCGTCACTTGTTCCTCATCGCTGAACTGTTCCTTCACCTCAGCATAGGCGTCGTCGGGTGCACGTGTCTCGGACACCAGGGTCAATGCCTCTGTCCAGCCGAGGGCCGCACGTTCGCGCGGGCCGTAGAGTGGCGATTCCCGCCACGCGTCGAGCAGGTAGAGGCGTTCTTCGGTCTCACCTTTCTTTCTGGCCTCGGCGGTGTGCATGTGGAGGCAGAAGGCGCAGCCGTTGATCTGGGAGGCGCGGATCTTCACGAGCTCCATTAGGCTTTCTTCCAGACCGCTTTGCAGGATCGTCTTGCCGAAGTCCATCCAGGATTGCATCGGAGCAGGGGCGGCGGCGAACGGATTCAATCTCGGGACCATGATCATCTCCTTCATTGGGATTGCAAGGACAAGACGAGATGGCCCCCGCCCGATGTGACATGCGTCTCAACTTTTTTCATGTCCTCCTGTCGCATCGATGGCGTGATTTGTCCGAACTTCGTCCCAAGATGGAATTTCGCCTTGTATGAAAAGGCATAGGATCGGCTATGTTCGATATCCAAGGAGAACAGGAAATGTCCGTTCGTGAGACCGCGCTGATTGTCGTAGATGTTCAGGAATCCTTTCGGCACCGGCCATACTATCGTGAAGAGGGCGTGCCGGCGTTCATCGAGCGTCAGCAGGCGCTGATCGACGGCGCGAAGGCGGCCGGCATTGCCGTCGTCCAGATATTCCATGTCGAGGAGAGCGGTGTGTTCTCCGAGACCTCGGGCCTTGTGAGGACGCTTGCTCCGCTGAGGATCGAGCCCGACGCCGTCTTCCGGAAACGTCGCCACAGCGCGTTGATCGGCAGCGGCCTCGACGTCTGGCTGACGGAGAACGGCGTCCGCCGCATCATCGTTTCCGGAATCCGCACCGAGCAATGCTGCGAGACCACCACTCGTCACGCCTCGGATCTGGGCTATCTCGTGGACTATGTCGGCGAGGCGACATTGACCTTTCCGATGACGGATGCATCCGGGCGGGAATGGAGCCCAGCCGAAATCAGGGCGCGCACCGAACTCGTGCTGGCCGGACGCTTCGCGCGGATCGCGACAGTCGAGGAGGCACTGGCCGGGCCGGCGAGGAAAATAGCGGCATGACGGAGCCGCCCATCGAGATCCCGGTCTATGTCGTGGTGCGCCGCGCGTGCTGCTGCTCGACGTGGCGGGACCCATGGAGGTGCTGCGCAAGGCCAACCTCGAACAGGACGCCGTGCGCTTCACGGTAAACTATGTGGGCCCATCCTCCCGGACCAGGAGTTCTATCGGGCTGGACGTCACCGGCGTCGCGCCGCTGCCGGAGAAACTCCCCGATGGGGCGCTGGTCGTTGTCTCCGGAGCCGCCGACCTGCCGCTCGGCGGCACCCCGAGCCGTGATCAGGACGCCGTTCTGGAGACTGATATCGTCGCATGGCTGGCGAGTGCGATAAGGCCGGGGATACGACTGGCGTCGATCTGCTCGGGCGCTCTTCTCGCCGCGCGCGCCGGCCTGCTCGACGGCTTCGAATGCACCACGCACCATGAGACGATTGCCGAACTGGCCCGCCTCGCGCCTGCCGCGCGCATTCGCGAGAACAGGCTGTATGTCGAGGACGGCGAACGGCTGACGAGCGCCGGCATCACCGCGGGTATCGACTTGATACTGCATGTCGTTGCGCGGCAGGCGGGTCATGCGACGGCGCTCGCTGTCGCCCGCTATCTCGTCGTCTATCTTCGCCGCGGCGGCAGCGACCCTCAGATTTCGCCTTGGCTTGAAGGACGAAACCACATCCATCCGGCGATCCACCGCGTTCAGGACGCGGTGGCCGCCGATCCCGCGCGCGACTGGTCCGTTGGGGCGCTTGCTCGGGCGGCGGCGGCGAGCCCGCGCAACCTTTCGCGGCTTTTCAACGAGCATGCAGGCATGAGCGTGACTGAATATGTGAACCGCATGCGCATAGCCCTCGCGCGCGAGCTTGTCGCGGCGTCGCGCCTCGACATGGAAAGCGTCGCCGAACGCTCCGGCTTCGCCTCGGCGCGCCAGTTCCGAAGGGCCTGGAACCGGCTCAACGACCTGCCGCCAAGCCGTTTCCGGAACGAGAGAGCGGCCTAGTTCGGCGCGAGATTTCCCTGGTATCCAACCGAGCGCCTGGGTTACATTAGATTTGGCTAAGGTGGGCGGGGATGGAGGCCGGCCTTCGCGCGTACGGGGCGGACTGGCTTGCCGCACCATTGCTAGGCTCGATCGGTGGGGATCAGTGGCACGGCACTTTGAACTGCATGGAATAATTTCGGAGATGACCGAAGCCGTTCAGGCTGCGGCATTGCAGCCGGCGCAATGGCAGGAGGTTGCCGATCGTCTGCCCCGCTGCGTGCCGGGCACGAAGGTCGTCATGCAGGTCTGGGACGGCCTTTCTCCGCCGCTTCCTCTGATATCGAGCGGCTGGAGCCCCGCCACGATCCAGGCCTACAGCGACTATTATTGCGAGATCAATCCATGGCGGCCGGCCTGGCTCGAAATGCCGCCGATGCGTGCCTGTTGGGCCGACGATTATCTTCCCAATCCCCAACTGAGGAAGACGGAATACTACGCGGACATGCTACGGCCGGAGGGAGAGGTTGACGCCGCCACGGGCATCAAGGTCGTTCAGGAGGACGGTCGTCTGGCGATGCTGGCCGTGCACTACGACAGCGGCAAGGGCGAGGAGATGCACGCTGTTTTGGGGCCGCTGGTTCAGGCGTTGGCGACTTCCATGCGGCAGGCGCTGGATGTCAACCGGGCGATCTACCGTTCGACACCCTCCTTGGGGCTCGATCTCGACCTTCTTCATGCCTTGCTCCACCCCGCTTTCATCGTGGATCGGCACTGCCGGGTCCTTGCGGCCAATGCCAAGGCGGAGGAGTTGTTTTCGGGTCGCAATCCTTACGTCGGCGTGCGCGATCTGCTCCACTTCGCCGATGCCAGGATCGACAAGGCCTTCGCCGAAAAAATTCGTCTTCTCTGCAGCGCCGGGCCGGGCGCCTTGTCTTCGATCGAAGATCTCTCGTTGACGCTTCCGCGAGGCGCTTTTTCCATCGCCGTCATGCCGGTGGCCCAGAATCTGCGATCGATGGCCTTGAGCGGAGTGCTGCCGATGTTCCTTCCGGAGGTCGTGGCGCTGGTGGTGCTGCGGCCCCGCTCCGAAACGACGCCGACGGATGGCCTCCAGACTCGCTATGGACTGACCAAGTCGGAGGCTCGGCTGGCGACCGCGTTGCCGAATGGCGGCACTCTGCTCGAAGTCGCGGGTCGGTTGGGCATCTCCTATGAAACGGCTCGCACGCAGTTGCGGGCCGTGTTCACCAAGACCGGGGTCAACAGGCAGTCGGAACTGGTGGCACTGGTCCTCAAGCAGGCGCACGCGCCCTGACCGGGCTCTCGGTCTGCAGCCCACCTCTTGACACTCCTGATGGCAGCGCCAGATCGGTAGCGGCGGCCGCTCGACGCAGCGCCGAGAAGGCCGTTTCATGTTCCGACTCCGGCGTCGGGTGTGGCTATGCTGGCAATGGGCGGTGCTTTCCCAATCAGGCAAGCGGGCTGGAACGGCCAAACACGATCCGGGCGTGGGACATGTCCCTTGCAAAACAATATGAAGGAGAAATGCGATGAGCGTTCGCGATCTCATGCCCTGGGGGCGCACGGGCAGCCAATCTCCCGCAACCTACCGTGATCCGTTCATGAATTTGCATCGGGAGATGAACCGCCTGTTCGACGACGCTTTCCGAGGCGCTGGACTCCCGGCTTTCGGGAGGTTTTCGGGCGAAGGCGGAAGTTGGCCGAGCCTGGAGGTTTCGGAGACGGACAAGGAAGTCCGCGTCATGGCGGAAGTTCCCGGCATGGAAGAGAAGGACATCGAACTGCTGCTCGACGACGGAGTGCTTACCTTGAAAGGTGAAAAGCGGTCCGAAACCGACGATAAGGGGCGCCAGTTTTCCGAAAGAACCTATGGCCGTTTCGAGCGCCGTATACCGCTGGGCGCCGAGATTGCCGAAGACAAGGTGAAGGCCTCGTTCAAGAATGGCGTCCTGACCGTCATCTTGCCGAAAACCGAACGTGCCCAAACAAAAAGCAGGCGGATTGCAATCGAAGGCAACTGAGCGACGTTGCCGGCCCCGGGAGACCGGCTCGGGGCCGGATCTGCCGGTCAAATCGCGGATTTTTCGCGGGCGGGGTGAAGATTTCGTCTATCATCGAGTGCGATACTTGCCCTGCCGGACGACAATCAACCAGAGGGTGGCATATCTTGCGGTTTATCGGGTTGAGAGCCTGAAGTCATGATCGCCGACGGTGGCGGAAAGCCGTCCAGTAGTGTCCGGCTGCGGAGGCTCGCCGGAATATGCCGTCGATCTGTCGAGAGAATGTTTGGGGCTCCCACCCGCCGCGTTTGTCGGAGCACCTACGCGCCCATCCTCGCCTTTATGAACGAGGTGCTGGCGGCCAGGCCGCAAGTCGCTGTTCTGGACCTGACGGAGCTGCAATTCCTCAACAGTTCCGGCATCAACCTTCTGGCCAAGTTTGCGATAGCGGCGCGTAAGCAACCGGAGGTCCGGCTTGCCGTGAAAGGTTCCGCGCATATCCCGTGGCAATCGAAGTCGCTGCCCAATTTGAAGAAACTCCACCCTGCCATGGATATTGCGATCGCCTGCCCCCGGAGCTTTCAAGCTGTTCCCGAGACGTCGCCCGAGCGGGCATCATCCCTTCGGGTGAGGGGGCACTCTACCCTTTGGTGTCGTTTGTAGAGCACTAAAAACTGTCACTATCCGAAGCTGCCGAGCAGTCCAGGCAATGCTCGCGCGGGCAACCAAGGGGGTGACCACATCATGCGGGAAGGTCCTAGCCGCCGCGAAATTGCGTTTGTCGATCCGGCCGTGACGGGTCCGCAATTGTTGCTCGCCGGCGTTAGGCCAGGCATTGAAGCAATCCTTCTTTCCGATCAAGAGCCGGCTCTCCGGCAAATTGTCCGAACGGTGGAGGACAGGGAGGAAGTCGATGCGATCCATGTGATCGCCCACGGCGAGCCCGGCGCGATACACTTTGCTGCGGGCATCTTTTCGAACGAAACCGTAGATGCTTGCGCGAAGGACCTAGACGATATCGGGTCGGCTCTCGCGGCGCGCGGTTGCCTCTTCCTGTGGAGTTGCAACACAGGCTCGGGCGAGCGCGGCGCAGCCTTCGTCGCTGCGCTTGCCAGCGCTGCCGGCGTCCACGTAGCGGCCTCCGGGGCACTGGTGGGTGCGAAGGCGCTCGGCGGAACTTGGATGCTGGACGGCCATGCGGACAGCACCAGAGCCCCTCTTACCGTGAAGTGCATGGCGACCTATCCCGGGGTCATGGCGACGTTCAACGGAACAAGCGGCGGCGACGTGGCGAATGCCACGACAGGAACGATCACGGGGTTCACCGGCGGCACGGCGGCGCAGCTCCAGGATGGCACCGGCGACACCTTCAATGGCGGTAACGGCGCCGACACGATCGTCGCCGGCAGCGGGAACGACACGATTAATCTCGGCACCGGGCAGTTCGTCGCCGGAGAAAATCTCCAGGGCGGCGGCAACAGCGCAAGCGGCACGCGCGATCAGATCATCCTGACGACGGGTGGAACCACAGTCGACTTCTCCGTGGGCTCAGTCTCCGGCATCGAGACCCTGACTGGCAGCATCGGCAATGACACGGTCACGATGACTGCTTCGCAGTGGGCAAGTTTCAGCACCCTCGGCCTGGGGCTCGGCACCGATACGTTGAACGTGCGGGCCAGCGGCAACATCTCGACGCTGCCGTCGCCGACATTGAGCAGCGTCGAGAACTCCAGTCTCACCGGAACAGCCGGCACCGACTCCGTCACGCTTAGCGGCTCCCAGCTCAACGCGATCGTCGCCGGTTCCGGTATCGTCAATCTTGGCGCGGGGAGCGGCGACACGATCAACCTGACGAGCACCTCGACCGACCTGAACACGCTCGGCGCGAGCAACAATTCCATCCAGGGTGTCGAGGCGATTTCGGCGGCTTCGGCTTTGGCGGGCGTCACCATAACGCTCGGCGGTCAGACGGAAGGCTTCGCCATCACTGGCGGCAACCTCAACGATACGCTGACCGGCGGATCGGGAGCCGACACCATCGTCGGCGGTGGTGGTGCGGATACCCTGCAAGGCGGGGCGGGCAACGACATTTTGAGCTATGGCGCGAATGACGTTTCGATCGGCGGCGGTGCCGATATCGACACGCTCATGGTGAACGGGGCCGCCAACATCAACCTGTCGCTGGCCGACCAGAGCATCGGCGACACTGCGAATGTCAGCGGCTTCGAGAACGTCGATGCAAGCGGATCGGCGGCGGCGGTCAACCTGACGGGCAGCAGCGGCGCGAATGTGCTGACCGGGGGTGCCGGCAACGACACGATCCGGGGTGGCGGGGGCAACGACACGATCGATGGCCGCGCCGGAACCGGCGATACCGCCATCTTCAGCGGTGCCATGGCCGACTACACGATCACGCTGTCTGGCACCACGTATACGATCGCCGACAAACGCGCCGGGGCACCGGACGGCACCGACACCGTGACGAATGTCGAGCACTTCCAATTTTCCGACGGGACGCGCACGGCGGCACAGCTCACCACGGCCGGCCCGAACAAGATCGTCCTGGAGAATATGAAACAGGGCAATCCCCAGAGCGAATGGGGCATCGAGGGAGATGGCGATGGGAACATTCAAGGATTCGCCACAGACATAAGCAGGAACATCGGCCAAACGGTCGAATTCAAAATCGCTACCGATTCCACCAACTACCGGATCGACATCTATCGGCTCGGCTATTACGGCGGGGACGGCGCCCGAAAGGTGGACACGATCGAGAGGAATCTCACCACGGCCCAGGTGCAACCTCACCCGATCGTCGACATGTCGCGCGGCCTCATCGACTGCGGCAACTGGGAGGTGTCGGCAACGTGGCAAATTCCTGAAGACGCTGTCTCGGGCATCTACATCGCCAAGCTGGTGCGAGAGGACGGCACGTCTGGGCAAAGCCATATCCCGTTCATCGTCCGCGACGACGGCTCGACAAGCGACATCGTTTTTCAGACCTCCGACACGACCTGGCAGGCATATAATGCCTGGGGTGGGGCAAGCCTTTATTATGGCGAGGTACCGGTCGATCCCGCCGACATGATCGGCTATATGCCGCCCAATTGCAGTTGTGGGCTGACAGCGATCGGCCGCGCGACGGCCGTCAGCTATAATCGCCCCTTCATCACCAATACGAGCCCGGTCGGCGGAACGCACGATTTCATCTTCGGCGTCGAGCATTCGGCGGTGCGCTGGCTCGAGCAGAATGGCTACGACGTCTCCTACATTTCAGGCGTCGATACCACCCGATCCGGAAGCCAGCTGCTCAACCACGACGCGTTCCTTTCCGTCGGCCACGATGAATATTGGTCGGCAGAGCAGCGGACCAATGTGGAGGCGGCACGGGATTCGGGCGTCAATCTCGCCTTCTGGAGCGGCAACGAGGTCTACTGGAAGGTACGTTGGGAAACCAGCATCGACGGCAATGGTACGCCCTATCGCACGATGGTCTGCTACAAGGAAACCTGGGGCGGTACACCTGATCCCAGCGAAATCGGCACGGGCACCTGGCGCGATCCTCGCTTCGCCGATCCCGGGCAAAAGCCGGAAAATGCGCTGACCGGCACAATGTTCACGGTCGACAGCTATAGGCTCGACACCATCACCATCCCCTACGAGATGTCGAACTTCCGCTTCTGGCGCAACACGGATATCGCCGACCTCCAGCCGGGCCAGACCGGCTCCCTGGTCCAGAACCTGCTCGGCTACGAGTGGGATTCCGATGTCGAGAACGGCTTCCGTCCGGCCGGTCTCATCAACCTGTCGCTCTCGACCGTGTCTGTGAATTCCTATCTGCGCGATTACGGCACGTCGATCGGTTCGGCCGACGTGACGCACAGCCTCACCATGTATCGTGCCGAGAGCGGCGCGCTCGTCTTCGGCGCAGGCACCGTCTTCTGGTCCTGGGGTTTGGACGACCAGCACGAAGGCCCGGCCACGCCGATCGATCCGAATGTTCGCCAGGCGATGGTGAACATGTTTGCCGACATGGGCATCCAGCCGCAGACGCTGGACGCCAGCCTGATCATGGCGACAGCGTCGACCGACGCGCTGAAGCCGACGTCGACGATCACCTCGCCCATTCTCGGTGCGACGTTCGCCGAAGGGCAGCGCGTCACCATTACCGGCACCGCCCAGGATTTCGGCGGAGGCGTTGTCGCCGGCGTCGAGGTTTCGACGGATGGCGGGCAGAGCTGGTGGAAAGCCACCGGCAGAGAGAACTGGACCTATAGCTGGATCGCCCAGGCCAACGCCACCTACACGATCCGCTCCCGTGCCGTGGATGACAGTCTCAATCTCGAAGCGCCGTCAACGGGCACACAGGTGACCGTGAATCTGCCCACGACCTCCAGCATATGGACCTTCGCGAACAAGCCTGTTTCCGACACGACACTCGAACGGGACGGCATCGAACTGGGCGTGCGCTTCAAGGCGTCGACCGGCGGCTTCGTCCAGGGTGTCCGCTTCTACAAGGGCTTCTACAACGTCGGGCAGCACATCGTGAATCTCTGGACGGCGGACGGCACTTTGCTGGCTACCGGCGTTTCCACGGGCGAGTCGCTGACAGGCTGGCAGACGGTGATCTTCAACACGCCGGTGCATATCGACGCCGGTGCGAGCTATGTCGCCTCCTACCACACCGGCGGGTATTATCCGATGGACACGGGGTACTTCACGGAGCCCCGCACCAACGGGCCTCTTACTGCCGAGGAGGGGGTGTATGCCTACACCAGCACGCCCGGCGTGTTCCCGGGCAATAGCGGCGGTGGGCGGAATTACTGGGTCGACGTCGTTTTCGCGCCCGATCCGAACGTTGCGCCCGAGGCGCTCAGCGACACCGGCCTCGCGATCGGCAAGAACGGCGTTCTGCTGATCTCCTTCCCGACGCTGCTCGCTAACGACACCGATGCCAATGGCGATCAACTTACGATCACGGCCGTCGGCAACGCGACCAATGGAACCGTGGCCATCGACGCGCAGACCGGCAATGTGATCTTTACCCCCACTGCGGGCTACAGTGGTCCGGCAAGCTTTACATACACCGTGTCGGACGGCCGCGGTGGCACCGACACGGCCAACGTGAGCATCGATGTCGACGAGGAACCGGCCGGCGTTTCGTTGTTCCTGAACAGCGAAGGTCCCTCGGGAGCTGCCATCCACGAAGGCACGCCGATGGAACTCGGCATGAAGTTCACGGCGTCGGCCGGCGGACAGGTGACCGGCATCCGCTTCTACAAGCCGGCTGGAGCCACCGGAACGCATACCGGTTCCCTCTGGTCGACGAACGGGACGCTGCTCGCCACGGTGACCTTCACCAACGAATCCATCAGCGGCTGGCAGACAGCGACCTTCTCGAATCCGGTGACGATCACGAAGGGCACCACTTATATCGCTTCCTACCACACGGCGGGCACCTATGTCGCCGACTCCAACTATTTCGCCAACGCCAAGACCAATGGTTCTTTGACCGCGCCGTCTTCGGCGACGAGCGGAGGAAACGGCGTCTTCGCCTACGGCGCGTCGTCTTTCCCCACGTCATCCTTTCAGTCGACGAACTACTGGGTGGACGTGGTCTTCAAGCAGTCGACCATCAACACGGCGCCGTCGGCCAGCAATGACAGTTTCACGGTCATCAACAACACGCCGCTGGTGCTCGCGATGAGCGCCCTGCTGTTCAACGATACGGATCCCGACGGCGATCAGCTCGAAGTGACCGGCGTTGGCGGAGCGACGAACGGTTCGGTGAGTTTCGATACGCAGACCGGCATGGTCACCTTCACACCCACCAACGGCTATACCGGTCCGGCAAGCTTCACCTACTCCATCGCCGATGGTCGGGGAGGGACGGCGTCCGCGACGGTGAACCTGACGGTCGACCCGCCGAGCACGGCCGAGAGCCTGTTCTCGACAGTGGATACGCCGAGCGTCGCATCGTCGGACGATACCGGCTCGGTCGAACTGGGGGTCAAGTTCACGGTATCGGCCAACGGCTTGATCACCGGCATGCGTTATTACAAGAGCGCGCTCGACACCGGCGCGCATACGGGCTCGCTGTGGATCAGCACTGGGGCGCTGCTGACCACAGCCACCTTCACCAATGAGAGCACCAGCGGCTGGCAGACCGTGGTTTTTTCGCAACCGGTGACGGTGACCGCCGGCACGACCTATGTCGCCAGCTATCATTCCAATGGCCGCTATGCCGTGACGCCCAACTACTTCACGTCGAACCACGTGAATGGCTCGCTGACGGCTCCGTCGAGCGCGACAAGCGGCGGCAATGGTGTCTTCAGCTACGGCACCGGCACCATTTTCCCGACATCCAGCTTCGGCGCGTCGAACTATTGGGTGGACGTGCTCTACGAACGGACCGAGCAAAACCGCAGTCCTGTGGCCAACAACGATGCCGGTTTCTCGACCGGGCACAACACCGTGCTTTCGCTCCAGGCCATGGCATTGCTCGGCAACGACAGCGATCCGGACGGCGACCAGCTCGCCATAACGGGGGTCGGAAACGCCGTGAACGGTTCGGTCAGCTTGAACAGCCAGACCAATATCGTCACCTTCACACCGACCGCCGGTTATGCAGGCAACGCCAGCTTCGAATACACGATCTCGGACGGCAACGGAGGGACGGCGACGGCGCAGGCATCGCTGGTCGTCGGGCCCGCGGGCACGCAGAATCTGTTCGCGTCGAGCGCCACGCCGACCACCGTTACGGTGAATGACACCGGTGATGTCGAACTCGGCATGAAGTTCCAAGCCGACGTGGATGGTTGGATCAGCGGCTTGCGCTTCTACAAGGGCCCTCAGAATGTTGGCCCTCACGAAGCCCATCTCTGGACATCGAACGGGACGCTGCTCGCCACGGCGACCTTTGCCAACGAGACAACCAGCGGCTGGCAGACCGCGTATCTTTCGCAGGAAGTCGCGATCCAAGCCGATACGACATATGTCGTCTCCTATCACTCGAATGGGTTCTATTCAGCAACGGGCAATTTCTTCAATGCCGATTTCTCGAACCAGGACCTCACCGCACCATCGAGCGCCGTGAGTGCGGGGAACGGCGTCTTCGCTTATGGCCCGAGCGGCACGTTCCCGACCAACAGCTTTGCCGCGACGAACTACTATGTCGACGTGGCGTTCAGGCCGCAGCTGGTAGGCTAGGATGGAGACACGGACCGAAAGCGATACCCGCTTGCCCGTGACGGTGCTCACAGGGTTTCTCGGCGCCGGCAAGACGACGCTGCTCAACCAGGTGCTGCGCAACCGCGATGGACGGCGGGTCGCCGTCATCGTCAACGACATGAGCGAGATCAACATCGACGCCGACCTCGTTCGGGACGGGGGTGCCGATCTGTCGCGGACCAACGAAACGCTGGTCGAACTCACCAATGGCTGTATCTGCTGCACGCTGAGGGACGACCTGCTGAGCGAGGTGCGCCGTCTGGCGGCCGAGAAGCGTTTCGACTACCTGCTGATCGAGGGCACCGGCATAGCCGAGCCGCTGCCCATCGCGGCGACCTTTTCCTTCCGGGATGCCACGGGTGCCGCGCTTTGCGATATCGCCAGGCTCGATACGATGGTGTCGGTGGTGGATGCGGTGAACCTGCTGTCGGACTATTCGAGCCGGGATTTCCTCAGGGATCGCGGCGAGACGAGGGACGGGAGCGACGAGCGTACCCTGGCCGATCTTCTGGTCGAGCAGATCGAGTTCGCCGATGTGGTGGTGATCAACAAGATTTCGGAGGTGGGCGAGGAAACCCGTCGTGAACTGCGACGTGTGGTGACGGCGCTCAATCCGGACGCGCGGATCTGGGAGACCGACTTTGGCGAACTGCCGCTTTCGGCCATCCTCGACACCGGCCTGTTCGACGAAGCCAAGGCGGCACGCCACCCACTCTGGCACAAGGAGCTCTATGGCTCGGCGAGCCACGTGCCGGAGACGGAGGAATATGGCATAGAGAGCTTCGTCTACCGCGCGCGGCGTCCTTTCGACCCGGCCCGCTTCCATGATTTCCTGCAAGGGGAGTGGCCCGGCCTTATCCGTGCCAAGGGTCATTTCTGGCTGGTCACCCGACCCGAATGGGTAGGTCTTCTGTCGATAGCCGGCGCCCAGCGCCGGGTGGATCCCAAGGCGTTCTGGTGGGCGGTCGTGCCGAAGGCGCAATGGCCGCGCCATCCCCAGTTTCATCAGTTGCTGGAACGGCATTGGCATCCCGTCTGGGGTGATCGCCGCCAGGAACTGGTTTTCATCGGAACAGGCCTCGCCCGGGACGCGATCCGGGCGGCGCTTGATGGCTGTCTGGTCGGAAGCGAAGCCGGATACGATCCGCGGATTGTCCGTGACCTCCGCGATCCGTTTCCGCCATGGCGGCCGGCGCATGCCGCGTAACCCGGAAAGGGAACCGATTGTCCCGATCCACCAAGCAACCCGGGGAGATTGAGATGGGTAGCGAACTCTATGCCGATGGGATCAGCGAGATCACCGTCACCAACGCCATTGTCAGGATCGACTTGATGAGCCTGTCGGCTACGGAAAAAGACGAGAAGGGTAACCCCAAGGCCGTTTTCAGGCAGCGCATCATCATGCCGGTCGACGCTTTCGCCAATGCCGTCGAGCTGATGCAGAAAGCCCTTGGCGGACTTGTCGAGGCGGGCACGATCCGCCGCGTTGCCGACATCCAGGCCTTGCCGCGGGGAGATGCCGCTCCGGAGCGTACCGACCAGGGACCGCCGGCCGCTTCTTCAAAATCCAACGTGTCGCCGAATTTCAACTGACGGTCGACCCGGGCGGGCGGTGTCCGCCTGCCTCGTGAAACAGAGCGGCTCACCCGGAGGCGCCGGTTCCGCCGCTATGGACGGTGTGAAGAATGCAGGCCAATCCGCACACGAACCTTCAATGCCTTGCTCTGGTCGCTCGCCACCACGGCGTCGACCTGTCGCCCGAACGCCTCATGCACGACTACGCGGTCGGCGATGAGCCCATCGCGACGAGACAGCTCTTGCGCATGGCCAAGGATGCAGGCTTGCGGGCGCGCCACACCTTCCTTTCATGGTCGGCACTGATGCAATTGGGCGATGCCTACCCCGTGCTCGCTGAGCTCGAGAACGGGAATTGGGTGGTGATCGCCGGCTTCGTCACCGGCGGCGAGCAGGATATCGTCAGGGTGCTCGACCCGCTGGCGGAGAGGGCGGAAATCCTGCTGCTCACCGAGCAGCAATTCACCGGCAACTGGGGCGGTTCGATCGTCCTGCTCAAGCGGAACTATCGGCTCGTCGACGACGACCAGCCCTTCGGCTTCCGCTGGTTCCTGCCCGAACTTATCCGTCAACGCAGCCTCTTCGGCGATGTCGCTCTGGCGGCTTTCGTGCTCTATGGATTGGGGCTGCTTACGCCGATCTTCTTCCAGCTCGTCATCGACAAGGTGCTCGTTCACCAGAGCTATGCGACGCTCACGGTGCTCACCATCGGCATCGCTGTTGCCCTTGTCTTCGATGCCGCCTTCTCCTTCCTCAGACGCTATCTCCTGCTTTATGCGACCAACCGGATCGACATCAGGGTCGCGACACGCACCTTCGGGCACCTCCTGAACCTGCCGATCGCCCTTTTCGAGCAGGCGTCGGCCGGCGTGCTGGTCAAGCATATGCAGCAGACCGGGCGCATCCGGGAATTCCTGACGGGCCGCCTTTTCCTGACATTGCTCGACGGCCTCTCCCTTCTGGTCTTCGTGCCGATCCTTCTCCTCTACAGCGTCAAGCTGACCCTCGTCGTCCTCGGATTCGCCGCCCTTGTCGGGCTGGTCGTCATGCTGCTGGTCGGACCGTTCCAGCGGCGCCTCCAGGCGCTCTATCAAGCGGAAGGCGAACGCCAGGCTCTTCTGGTGGAAACCATCCACGGGATGCGGACCGTCAAATCGCTGGCGCTCGAGCCGCGCCAGCGCCGCGTCTGGGACGACCAGTCGGCCCAATCGATCTCGGTGCGTTTCCGCGTCGAGAAGATCTCGACCTTCGCCCAGTCGCTGACCGGCTTGCTCGAGAAGCTGATGAGCGTCGCCATCGTCGGCCTTGGCGCGCTCGACGTCTTCGACGGCTCGATGACGATCGGCGCCCTCGTCGCCTTCAACATGCTGGCCGGCCGGGTGTCCGGCCCGCTCGTCCAGATCGTCACCATGGTGCACGAATATCAGGAGGTTGCCTTGTCGGTGCGCATGCTCGGCGAGGTCATGAACCGGCGGCCGGAGCAGCACGGCCGTGCCCGCGGTCTCAGGCCGGAGCTCAAGGGCCGCATCGAATTCGACAAGGTCTCATTCCGCTACGGGCCAGACGGGTCCCCGGCGCTCGACGATGTTTCCTTTACGGTGCCGGCCGGTTCCGTCTTTGGGCTCGTCGGCAAGAGCGGTTCGGGCAAGACCACCGTGACCCGCCTCGTCCAGGGGCTCTATCCCACCCAGGAGGGGCTGATCCGCATAGACGGTCACGACAGCCGCGAGATCGATCTCGTCCATCTGAGGAAGAGCATCGGCGTCGTGTTGCAGGACAGCTTTCTTTTCCGCGGGACCGTGCGCGACAACATTGCCGCGGCGAAGCCGGATGCGTCGCTGGAGGAGATCGCCACGGCCGCTCGCATCGCCGGAGCCGAGGAGTTCATCGAGAGGTTGCCCCGCGGGTTCGAAACCATGCTGGAAGAGAACGCCTCCAATCTTTCCGGCGGACAGAGGCAGCGCCTGGCCATCGCCCGCGCGCTCATCACCAATCCCCGGCTGCTGATCTTCGACGAGGCGACCAGCGCGCTCGATCCCGACAGCGAGACGATCATCCGCCAGAATCTGGCACAGATCGCCAGGGGTCGGACCGTCATCATCGTTTCGCACCGCCTGTCCACATTGGTGGATGCCGATGCGATCCTCGTCATCGACAGGGGCAAGGTGGCCGATATCGGACGCCATGATCAGCTCGTCTCGCGCTGCATGACCTATCGTCACCTCTGGACCCAGCAGAACAGGCAGGCGGCATGACGACGGAACCCGAACAGCCGAATGTAAACCTGCCTGTGCCGGCACGCGGCCCGGAACGCGAGATCGTGCGCAAGGCTTCTCTCTCTCCTGTTATCGCGGAGTTCCATCCTGATGCGGTGGAGCTCGAGGAGCGTATTCCGCCGAGGACCGCACGGCTTACGCTTTACGGCGTGACCGCACTGATCGGCGCAGCGCTGCTGTGGGCATCGCTTTCCTTGATCGACGAGATCGTGGTGGCTCCCGGCAAGCTTATCACCACGCAGCCGACAATCGTCGTCCAGCCGCTCGAAACCTCGATCATCCGATCGATCGATGTGGCGGCCGGCGATGTCGTGAAGGCCGGCCAGACGCTTGCGAAGCTCGACGCCACCTTCAGTCAGTCGGACGTCGAGCAGCAGCGCGTGAGATTTGCCGCGCTCGAGGCACAGGTGAAGCGAATGGATGCCGAGCTCGCAGGCTCGGACTATGCCGCCGTCGCTGGCGGCTCCCGCGACGAACAGCTTCAACTGCAGCTGTTCGAACAGCGCCGTGCCTTCCGCCTTGCTCAACTCGCCAATTTCGACGAGCAGATCGCCGGACAGGCCGCGGCCATTGCTTCGAGCAAGCGAGAGCGGGCTATCCTCGAGAACCGGCGCGACGGGCTGGTTCGGATCGAGGCGGCACGGGAAGAACTCTACAACAAGGAGACGGGCTCGCTCCTGACGCTGCTGGGATCGCGGGACGCACGTCTCGAGGTCGAGGCAAATCTGGCGCAGCTCCAGGGAAAGGCAGTGGAGGCCGAGCACACTCTGGCAAAGCTCAAAGCCGATCGGCAGGCGTTCATCGAGGATTTTCGGCGAGCCACCGTCGAAACACTGGTCGAGGCAAAAAGCCAGCGCGACACGGTCGGGGAAGAACTGAAGAAAATGGAGCTGCGCCGCAACATGGTGGCACTGACGGCGCCCGCCGATGCCGTGGTGCTCGATCTCGCCGAGCGTTCCATCGGTTCCGTCGTCAAGGAGGCAGAGCCGATCGTGACGCTGGTCCCCTTGGATGTGCCGCTCGAAGCGGAAGTGTCGGTGAATGCGCGTGACATCGGGCGGGTCGAGAACGAGGACGACGTACGTATCAAGTTCGACGCTTACCCCTTCCAGAAATACGGCACTGCTTCGGGTAGCATACGCACGATCAGTCGCGACGCGTTCTCACCCGACGCAAAGGAGTCCCCTGACGGCGCTGCCCCGCTTCCCTACTTCCGCGCACGTGTCCGGCTCGGCGACACCAGATTGGCAGGCGCTGGCGAGCCGGTGCGGCTCCTGCCAGGCATGACGGTTTCCGCGGAGATCAAGGTCGGCCGACGCACCGTCATCTCCTATTTCCTGTATCCCCTCATCCGCGGCCTGGACGACAGCATACGCGAACCCTGAAAGCTCGCGCGGCAACGAGAACCGGCCGTCAGCTGTGCCGAATACCGGGCAATTCTGGTTATCGCGCCACGTTTCGGCGGCCTGCCAAGGGCGGGCGAAGAGGAGCGCATGCACGGATGTCGCATCACCGCCGGATTGAATGCGGAGCTGGCCTAATAACCGACAAATTTGGAGGCCGTTGCACTACAAAACTACCGGATCGTCAGCAGTATCTGTCACTATTTTTCGAAACGAGCCATCCAATATCTGCTGACCCAATTCGATGCAAATCCAGTTGCAGTAATCTGAACTCTTCCCCTATTGTCATTCGCGGATGAGAAATCTGATGCCCCTTCATCCGTGTTGAACGCCCGACCATACCAGAAGGCAAGGGGATCGTGCCGATGTGTAAGCAGTCGTTCTCCAAGCAATCGGCAAGATCGAGGCGACAGTGCGTGGCCATCCTCCAAGTTGTTCGCGGGACTGCTGCGGCGGCCTTGGTCGTGCTTTCAATGGCGGTAGCCGGAAGAACAGCCTTTGCTCAAACTGCGCAGGCACCACTTCCCGTCGTGACGGTCGCGACCATTCAGGTCGAAGATGTCGCGCCCAAGATCCAATTCATCGGGCGGATCGAGGCCATCCAGCAGGTGGATGTGCGCGCCAGGGTTGACGGGTTCCTCGATGAAGTTGCTTTCAGCGAGGGACAGGACGTTGCGGCGGGCGATCTGTTGTTCGTCATCGAACCGGATCAGTACGAGGCTGCGCTGAGCCAGGCAAAGGCCCAACAGGCAAGCGCCGAGGCCAATCTGGCCAATGCCCAGCTTACACTCGACCGGCGCCAGCAGCTCTATAACACCCGCACGGGAACGAGGGCCGACCTGGATCAGGCGACTGCCGATCGCGATGCCGCGGCGGCATCGCTGGAGTCGGCGAAAGCCTCGGTGCGCATCGCGGAGCTCAATCTCGGCTACACGCGCATCACCTCGCCGATCGCGGGGAGGATCGGCAAAGCCAACATCACCGCCGGCAATGTCGTCAGTCCCAGCTCGGATGTGCTGGCCAGGGTCGTTCAGCTCGATCCGATCCGCGTCGTGTTTTCCGTGAGCGAGCGGGATTTCATCACAGTCGCCCAACAGCAAGAGGGCGCGTCGATCCAGCAGATCGACGCAGGTTTCGTGCCGACGCTCACGCTGCCCAACGGGACCGCATATCCCGGAGAGGGCAAGATCGAATTTGTCGGCAATGAGATAGATCCGGCGACCGGAACGGTACCGGTGCGTGCGACTTTCGCCAATCCGGACAGGATGTTGCTGCCTGGCGGAACGCTCAGCGTCAGCGTGCGGCCGGCCGAAAGCAGGCGCATGCCCCTGGTCCCGGTCCAGGCCGTCCAGCAGAGTCGGGACGGCAAGTTCGTCCTCGTCGTCGGCTCGGACAATCAAGTGGAGGAGCGTCCGATCAAGGTCACCCAGCAGGTCGGGCAGAGCTGGGCTGTCGAGGACGGTTTAAAGGCCGGCGAAAGGGTGATTGTCGAGGGATTGCAGAAGGTACGACCCGGCGGGCAGGTCCAGACGGTTGCCGCAGCTCAAACCGCGAAGTGACGGCATGTCGCCTCAATTCTTCATCGACAGACCAAATTTCGCGATTGTCATCTCGATCGTGATCGCCCTGGCGGGACTGCTGGCGCTATCGGTCATTCCGGTCGCCCAGTATCCGGACATAACGCCGCCTCAGGTCCAGGTTTCGGCCACTTACGCCGGCGCGAGTGCCGAGGACGTCGCCAACGCTGTCGGAGCCCCCATCGAGGCCGAAGTCAACGGCGTCGATGACATGCTCTACATGGAATCGACCAGCTCCGGCAATGGCAGCTATTCATTGTCGGTGAGCTTCGCCGTCGGGACGGATCCCGATCTGGCGGCCGTCAACGTGCAGAATCGCGTTTCACTTGCCACTCCGCGCGTGCCTTCCGAGGTGACGCAGCTCGGCATATCGAGCAAGAAGCGATCGTCTTCAATCCTGCTCGGCGTCAACCTCTTTTCTCCGAATGGAACGCGCGACGCCATCTTCCTCAGCAACTACGCCACCATCAACATTCGCGACACCCTGGCAAGGGTGGCCGGCGTCGGCGAGGCGACCGTCCTGGGCGCGCTCGACTACAGCATGCGCATCTGGATGAATCCGACCAGGATGAACGAACTGGGCGTGACAGCGTCGGATATCGCGGCTGCAATCTCCCAGCAGAATGTGCTCGCCCCGGCCGGCCAGATCGGAAGCGCACCCATCGGGACCGACCAGCAACAGCAACTCACGATCATCGCCAGGGGGCGTCTTCAGAGCCCCGCCGAATTCGAGAACATCATCATTCGCGCGAACGAACAGGGCGCCGTCGTGCGCGTCGGGGACGTCGCTCGTGTGGAATTGGGAGCGGATAGCTATGACGCCCAGTCCAAGCTAAACGGAAAACCCCAAGCTTTTGTGGTCGTCTACCAGTCCCCCGGCGCCAACGCGCTTCAGGTCTCTCAGGCCGTGCGAGCCGAACTCGACCGGCTGGCTCAGAGCTTTCCGTCCGACGTCGCCCACGCCATCATCTTCGATACGACCGATTTCGTTTCCGCCACGATCGAGGAGATCGTCGAGACACTACTCATCACTTTCCTGTTGGTGGTCGCCGTCGTCTATCTGTTCCTGCAGGACTGGCGTGCGACGCTCGTTCCCACATTGACGATACCCGTCTCGTTGATCGGGGTGATGGCCGTCCTTTACGCCTTGGGTTATTCGGCCAACACGATTTCGCTGTTTGCCATCGTGCTTGCGATCACCCTCGTCGTCGACGACTCCATCGTTGTCGTCGAAAATGTGCAGCGCGTCATGGAGGAGAATCCTTCGCTTTCGGCGCGGGATGCCACCAAGGCGGCGATGCAGCAGATCACGGGCGCCATCGTGGCGACCACGCTGGTTCTGGCTGCCATTTTCGTTCCCGTCGCTTTTCTGGGGGGCATCACCGGGCAGCTCTACAGGCAATTTTCCGTCACCATCGCGTTTTCCGTGATCCTGTCCGGCGTATGTGCGCTGACCTTGAGTCCGGCGCTCTGCGCGTTGATCCTGCGCCGTCCCCAGCATTCCAGCCGCGGACCGTTCGGCTGGTTCAATCGGCTGCTCGATACTTCCCGGACGCGCTACGGTCTCGTCGTCGGATGGCTTGGGGCACGCCTGACCGTTCTGGCCGTCCTGTTCCTGGCCGTTGGCGCAGGCGTGTATTTCGGGCTCACCCGGCTTCCGAGCGGCTTTCTGCCCGAGGAGGACCAAGGCTATTTCTTCGTCAACGTGCAATTGCCGGATGCAGCCTCTCTCAACCGAACCGAAGCAGTGCTCGACCAGGCGCGGAGCGTCTTGGAGGAGACGGAAGGCGTGGCGAACGTCATTTCGGTCTCCGGCTTCAGCCTGCTCAGCGGTGCGTCGTCTTCCAATGTGGGCATGGCGATAGCCGTTCTCGACCCGTGGAGAGAACGCACGCGGCCAGAACTGACGGTCCAAGGGATGCTCGCGAGTCTCATGCCGCGCTTCGCGGCGATCCCGTCCGCCAATGTTATCGCGTTCAATCCGCCCTCGATTCCCGGTCTCGGGGCTGCCGGCGGATTCGACATGCGCCTGCAGGGCCAGCAGGGGCAAACCCCGCAGGAGATCGCGGCCGCCTTGAACGGTCTCATCTACGCTGCCAACCAGGCTCCGGAGATTGGTGCCGCCTACAGCACGTTCTCGGCAAACGTGCCGCAGATCCGCGTCGATGTCGATCGCACGAGATCCGAACTATTCAACGTGCCGATCAGCGACGTCTTTGCGACCCTCCAGGCACATCTCGGCTCGCAATATGTCAACGACTTCAATCTCTATAGCCGCGTTTACCGTGTAAGGATCCAGGACGATGCGGAATTCCGCGATCGGGTCAATCGGATCGATCAGCTCTATGTCCGCAGTTCCACCGGCGCGATGGTGCCGCTGCGGACCCTCGTCACGCTTTCGACGACACTGGGGCCTCAAGTCGTCAACCGGTTCAATCTGTTTCCATCGGCGACCGTGAACGGTTCGGCGGCAGCGGGCGTCAGTTCCGGCCAGGCGCTTGCCGCCATGGAGCGGGTAGCAGCGAGCGAGCTGCCGGAGGGCTTCGGAATCGCATGGTCCGGCATGTCTTTCCAGGAGAAGCTGGTAAGCGGAGAGGCATTGCTGGTCTACGCGTTGGCCCTGCTGTTTGCCTATCTTTTCCTCGTGGCCCAATATGAAAGCTGGTCGATCCCGCTTTCTGTCGTCTTCTCGGTCCTCTTTGCGGTAGCGGGCGCGGTGGCCGCGCTTTGGATCGCGCGGCTGGACAACAATATCTATGCGCAGATCGGGCTCGTTCTGCTCGTCGGGCTCGCGGCCAAGAATGCGATCCTGATCGTGGAATTCGCCAAGGAGCAGCATGAGGCAGGGCTCTCTGCCCATGATGCCGCCATCGCGGGGGCAAAACAGCGGTTCCGACCAGTCCTGATGACCGCGCTCGCCTTCATCATCGGCGTGTTTCCGCTCGTTATCGCGACCGGCGCCGGGGCTGGAAGCCGTCGGGCCCTCGGCACGCCGGTATGGGGAGGCATGTTGGCCGCGACTTTTGTCGGCATCATCTTCATTCCACCGCTCTACGTATTTTTCCAGAGATCGCGGGAGCTGCTGGGCGGAAGGCGAAAATCGGAAGAACCCGCGAGAGCAGAATAGCCTCGATCGTGTGCCGGAGGCGATCGGCGGCGGGAAGGCGATACTCCGGTGCAAGGCTGTCAAGGGCGATGGCTGATGTCGCAGGTGACGACGCATCCGGTCCGAGCGCACGATCATTGCGGGGCGACGGCCGCAACCATGAAGGGGCGTGATGGAGACTGTCAAATGACCACCTACAAAGTTGGCTGCCTCGTCGGCAGCCTCGCCACGGCATCCATTAATCGCAAGCTTTGCCAGGCGCTGATGAGGCTTGCTCCGAAGGGGCTCGAGATGGAGGAGATTTCCTTCAGGGACCTGCCGCTCTACAGCTATGACTATGACTCGGATTTTCCGCCGGCCGCGCGCGCATTCAAGGCGGCTATCGCTGCGGTCGATGCGGTGTTGTTCGTGACACCCGAATACAACCGATCGATTCCGGGCGGGCTGAAGAACGCTATCGATTGGGCAAGCCGGCCCTATGGAGCGAACTCGTTCGCGCGCAAGCCGTCGGCCGTCATCGGTACATCGCCTGGGGCGATCGGAACGGCGATTGCGCAGCAGCAACTGCGCAGCGTGCTCAGTTTCTGCAATTCGCCTCAGATGAATGCGCCAGAGGCTTACATACAGTTCAAGCCTGGCCTCATCACCGATGATGGGGACGTGACGGTCGAATCGACGCGGGAGTTTCTCCGCGATTACATGTCCGAGTTCCACGCCTTCGTCGCGCGCGTTTATACGGTTCTTCCAAGGACTGCGTCACCTTCGGGAAAGCTGAAGCCCGAATGAAGCGGTCCCGATCCTGGCGAAACTCGAGCGAGAGCGCCCGAGCGACCAAGCTGAAGCACTTGGCGTGCTGTCCGGATGGACGCATGGCGTTCTATGAACCAGCCACTTCCAGGTAGGATGGATCGAAGCCGGCTAGCTGGGTGAGAGCCGGCCGGTTGAGGAACTCGACGGCGCCGCCGCTGAAGAGCAGCAGCTCCTTTTCGCGAAGATAGCGGAGAATCCGGTTGAAATGGATGCTCGTCAGGCCGAGAGCGTCGGCCAGGAGCTGCTGCGAAAGGGGGCAATCATATCCGGAGGCCGTGGCCCTGCCGGCTTCCTGAAGCCTGAAACCGAGTTCCAGCAGAAAATGCGCTGTGCGGCCAAGCGCGCTCCGCCGGCCAAGGTTCGCCAGGTGCTGCGCGATGATCGCCTCGTCGCGCGCGAAGCTCCACATCACCGCCTCTGCCAGGCGGGGCGATTGCCGCATGGCCGAAAGCAATTGTCCTCTGCCGATTTCCGAGACGATGGTGTCCGTCAATGCCTCGATGCTCTGGTCCGATGTCTGGAGGAAAAGGCTGTTCAGTCCGACGATGTCCCCGGGGAGCTGGATGTTGACGACCTGCCGCCCTCCATCCGGGAGCCGCTTGTATGAACACATCCATCCGTCGTGGAGGATATAGGCTACCGGCGCGGTATGGCTTTCGTGAACCAGCTCCTTGCGCTTGGCGACGACATGCCGGGCGCTGCGGAACTCTGCCAGTATCGCCTTCTCTGTCAGGGTTGGCGCGAATCGGTCGAAGCGTCTCGAGAATGCGTCCGTGCCGATGCCCGCCAAATTTGTCCCCTTCGATGCGAGTAGTGACATTTGTATTTTCTACAAAAGCATATTCACGTGAATGAGGTTCCAGCCGAGTATTGGTATTTCGGGGCTATATGAAATGAATTATCGTCAATTCTGCTTGCCCTGCAACTTGCTTTATTGGGAACTTTTTCAGGCGCGGTCACCCATGGTCACGTGGGATCAGGTCTCTGGCAAGCGGATCATAAGGAGCATGGCGGAGTACAGGCGTTGCAAATCATCATTCATCCGGTCGAGGGAGATCATTGCCCGGGTAAACCGAAATCGGCCGGACTGGTCACGCCTGCATCACCCGGAGATCACAAGATCGTTCCGACTTGTATATATCAAACGGAATTAATTAAAACTTTTACGTTTTACTATTGATTAGTTAATTATATTTGTAATATCGTTAGGTTATCTAGACATTTAAAGGTATTTCTTAAAAACATAAAAATTCATTAGAAAAACAGCAATGATCAGGCGAATGCAAAAAGGTGGCGTATTGATCAGATATTTTGATTTTAGCGATAATGCGAAGGTGTTTAAAACGATATTTAAGTATTATATATAGAAATATTGTCATAAATTAGGGCGATGATTTGAAATCATCAAAAGATATCTTCCGGATTTTAAGTTTTTGTGTGGTTTGGCGCTTTGTCCTGGTGGCGGGATATAAAACGCACACCTTTGATCACGCGAGATAGTGATCCAACGCTGTCTCATATTTACATCGAAGATCGCAGTTCCGTTAAGAATACGGACGGAATTGGCCCTTTGTAACTAAATTTATGGATTGGTTAACCCAAGTTAAACTCTTTGGTATCGGAGCGTGTATATTGAGTATGGCCGCGAGCCAATCGCGGTGTCGGGTGGGGCTATCCGTATCCTTTTTGCTGATGATGGTCGCAGTTAGACTATGACGGCGCGGGCTCGGGCTTAACCTTATTCCGGCGATGGATGTGTTGGGGAGTAACGCCAGTCTGATGTATCGGGGCGATACATCGCGATTTCGACTGGTTCTTAGGGGTGAATCAACATGAATCCAGCAATCGCAGCAAATGGAAGCAATACAGCAATAAATCTAAATGTACCGGTCGCAGCGGGAGGTAATACGCGTGCTGCGGCCGCTTCCGAGACGTCGTCGCGCTCTAGCCGTTCGTTGATCATCATCGATGGCCGCGCGCTCGACCGCGAGTGCCTGGCCCAGAGCATAACGGCCCATCGTGTCGGAATGCAGGTCCTGGCATTCGGAACGATCGAGGAATGGAAGGTAAAGCGGGAAGAGTATCCCCCCCTTGCGGCGATCCTTCTCAACATCGGGGGCAAGAAAGTAGCTGAACCCAGTGTTGCCGAGGAAATCCGGAAGCTTTCCACCGAGTTCGAGACGACGCCAGTCATAGTGCTCGCCGATACCGATGATCTGCCGCAGATCATGAAGGCACTGGAACTCGGGGCTCGCGGCTACATTCCATCGTCGGTCGGCATCGAAGTGTGTATCGAGGCGATCGGGCTGGCGCTTGCGGGTGGGATCTTCGTGCCTGCCAGCAGCGTCTTCGCGATGCGCCAAGTGCTGGACACCGGCGGCACCGTTGCCCGGCCGATGGCCGGTATGTTCACGGCGCGGCAGGCGGAAGTTGTCGAAGCGTTGCGTCGCGGGAAGGCGAACAAGATCATCGCCTATGAACTCAAGCTGCGCGAAAGCACGGTCAAGGTTCACATCCGCAACATCATGAAAAAGGTCAAAGCCACCAACAGGACAGAAGTGGCATATAAGATAAACGACCTCTTCCCGATGGAGTATTCGGGTTCCTCGGCCAGCAGCAGGTCGGCCGCTTGAGAGTTGACGGGAGCCGGACTTCGCATCACTGGAAACGAGGTCCGGACCCGCGAAGGCTCAAAAATCGGGCACAAAAACCAAACGAGCCGCGGCAGTCATGCCGCGGCTCGTTGTCTTTAGGAGCATGATATTTGCGCTACGAGACAGAAGCGGTGGACCCATCGTTGGAGGGGATGCCGTCCGCCGCCGTCTCACAGGCCTGTTCCCCTCAGGACGGTGAGAGGGGTCAAAAGCAGAATCCGCATGTCTGTCGAGAAAGACATGGTGCCGGCGTAGCGGGCATCATACATGGCGCGTTCAGCGAAAGAGCAACTGTTGCGCTCGCTGATTTGCCAGAGGCCTGTTATGCCGGGTCGCATGTCGAAATAAGCGCTGCCGGGATATTGCGGCCTCTGTTCTGGGCACATGGGCCGCGGGCCGACGAGGCTCATCTGGCCAAGAAAGACATTCAGTAGCTGAGGCAACTCGTCGGCCGAGTATTTTCTCAGATAGTAGCCCAGCGTCGTGATGCGCGGGTCGTTCTTGAGTTTCTGCACCCGATCCCACTCCACGCGCGCGGCAGCATTCTGCATGAGATATTCCTGCAGCCGCAACTCGGCATCGGGCACCATGGTTCTTAGCTTCCAGATGCTGAAGACCTTGCCATCCTTTCCAAGTCTCGGCTGACGATAGAAGGCGCTGCCGCCGTCCATTCGGACGAGCAGGGCAAGAATACCGACGATCGCAACGACGAAGGGCGCGGCCGCCAGCGTCGCCAGGATGTCGAAACCGCGTTTCATGGCCAGATACACAGGCTTGGAGCGAACACCTCTTTCGGATGAGAGCCCATCGTCCGAAAGGTTGTGATGGTATGCTCTGGAGTATTCATCCAGCATAAATGCCTCCAATTGTGGTATTTATTGCGAATTTGAAAGGCTTTTATCGGATGATTTTTTCTGACTTTCGCCTTTTTCGATCTTTGGACGTGCAAGTGTTCTTGTTCTTGCGTGAGAAAAACCAAGACAGCTGCGACGCCTGAATGAAATTTTCGGAAAATTAACCGTAACGATCAATAAATCCGCGATAGCTAGTTCTTCCTAGGATGGAGGAGCTATGCAGGTCGTCTGCGCCTGAAAGCGCGGCGCGGGGAGCGGAAGGCCAATCCAAGCTTCAGCCAAATGCGCGGATATGAGGGGCCATGCTGCGGAGGCGCGGCCGGAGTCGGACTAGCCGAGAACTCGGCCGCTAAAGCATGTCGCCCAAAATCTGCTGCTGTTTTGGGCGTCCGACATGCGACATGCCTTTAGCCGATCTATGGGTTGGACGCTGTCATGTCCGTCGACACCGCCCGGCGTTCCTGGAAGTTCCGGAATCGCGCTGCCGCCTCGGTGCGGTTGTGGGCACCAAGCTTGCTGATGATGTTGTGCAGATGGATCTTGACGGTGTGTTCCGACAGCCGGAATTCGGCGGCGATCGTCTTGTTCTGCATGCCGCGGGCAACCATCTCGAGGATCTGGATCTCCCGGGCGGTCAAGTCGGCCAAGTCCGCGTCGCGGCCGCGATGGGCCGGCCTGCCGCCGAAGCTCGGCAGGGAGCCGCGCCCTTCTCCTGCCTTTTCGACGAAGGACCGGAACATCCGTGGCGGATAGTATTCGCCGCCGCACAGCATGAGCCTGATCACGGAAAGCCAGGCATCGAGTCCGAGGTTCATCGGCAGGATGCCGCGCACCAATTGGGATCCCAGAATCTCCGGAAGCGAACAGACCGGTTTGTGGTCATCGAGTTCGATGACGGCGGTCAATGCCTGAGGATGCAGCCTGGAAAGTGCCTGGGAAGCGTCCTCCGCGGCCCGCAGCAACGGGGCGTCGAGGAGGATCAGCGAAACGGGCACCGCAAAGCCGGTGCACACAGCTTCGATGTTGGCGACCTGCTGGACGATCGTCCAGGGGAACTCCCGCCGAAGCGCGTGCAGTAACCGCTCCGAAATGGTTCCCGCCGACGCGGCGACGATAATGGCCCGCTGCGGCTCGCATTGCGTTTCCGGATTTACGTAGCCGTCGCCGATACCCGCGCGATCTTGCTCGTCCCTGTACATCAGCGGTGCCATGTCGATCACCTGAGTCTGGTAGGAGCCGGCATGTCGCCCGTACCCCGCAAGGCGTTTCTTGTAACGTTGTCCGGAGCATAGCGGGGCGCCGCGGGTGCCGCGACGAGCCAATAGGGAGAGAGGCGGGACTATGGCATGCGGCCGATCGGATTGCCCCCGTAGGCACGCCTCATCCGAACGGACTAGACCGGGACGGCAATCACTATCTCCAGGATCGCCGTCCGCATGACGGAACCGGCACTTGATGGACAGCCCAGCGCATACATCGTCTCAAGGCTCCGTGCAGCCGACCGGCAATGGGCGCATATCCATGCGAGATGGCCAAAGCCGGTTCACCCTCGGGGGAGGTGCGTTCCACCCGCCTCCCCAATTTTGATGAAGCGCGCATGCCGGCCTTCCACTTTCCAACACCCGCGCGAATCCGCACAGTGAAGCCGATCGCCGGCCTTGCCCGACACTTGGAAGCGACTGTCAGGGGTCGATGAGGCGGCCGGCCGGAGAGCGATATATGCCCTTGAAAATCGTCACGTTAAGGATTCGCCCGCTGATGGTAGCGGGCATGCTGGCCGCCGGCGGTTTCGGCTGGTCGTCGTTTGCGGCGCTGGCCGACCAGATCACGCCCCAGACGAAACTGCGCGTGACGGTCATCCAATGGATGCCTACCAAGGGCACATATGAGCGCTGGGATGCGCTCGGCGGTGAGTTCGAGATTTCCCAATCGGGCGAGGTCGTCCTGCCGGTGATCGGCCCGGTGCCCGTCGGAAATCTCGACAGCACGGCGTTGGCAGCCGAAATCGCCAAGCGGCTTCAGGAAAAGCTGGTCCTTGTCGACAAGCCGGACACGACCGTTGAAATCCTGGACTATCCACCGGTTTACCTGCTCGGCGCGGTCAAGGCGCCTGGCGAGTATAAGTACCGATCCGGCATGACGGTGCTGCAGGCGCTGGCTCTCGGCGGTGGCCGACCGAAAGCGGAAGGGGAACAGTCCCAAAAGGAGATCGAACTCGTCTCCGAAATACAGATGATGGATGCGGATATTATACGGAGCATGGCCAAGATCGCGCGGCTGACAGCCGAAAGCGAAGGCGCGACCGAGATCCGGTTTCCCATCGTGCCGGCGAGCGACGAAGTGGCAAAGCAGATATTCGCGCGGGAGAAGGTCATCTTCACGAGCCGGGCGAGCGAACTCGATAGGCAGACGAAGTCGCTTGCCGATCTGCGCGGACTGCTGAAGGCCGAGATCGATGTTCTGACTGAAAAGATCAAGGCGGCTGATGCCAGCATCGCTTCGGCCGAGACCGAACTCGCCAATGTCACCACGCTGGTCGAGAAGGGTATAGCGACCGCCTCCCGTAAGTCGGAGCTGGAGCGTTCCTTGGCCGGCTACCGCACCGACCGTCTCGATCAGGTGACGGCTGTCATGAGGGCGCGCCAGGCGATCACCGAGGCAACGAGGAGTGCGGACGGGCTCCTCGACCGCCAGAAGACAGAAGTTGCGACCGCTCTGCAAGACGAGCAGGCAAAGCTTGCTACTCTCAGACTGAAGCGCGAGGCCTCGCAGAAAATCCTCTTGGAGACGCTGGCCGCAAGGTCGGGCGAAGCAAAGGGCGACCTCTCCTTCGTCATCACGCGCCGGCAGGACGGCAAACCGGTCGAAATCTCAGCGTTAGAGACAACGGCGCTGCAGCCGGGTGACGTGGTCACGGTCGCATCGGCTTCTCTGCCTGTGAGCGACCGACCGGTGGCGGCCGTGGACAACAAGACGAAGACAACGGTCGCATCCGAGGCCAGCCAATGATCGGCGCTCGCGTCCGCTCTCGGGCGGGCGCGCGAAGCGCCACGCAACTCGCAACCGGACAAGGGAAAGACATGAAGGGAATCGTTCTTGCCGGCGGCAGCGGCACCAGGCTCTATCCGCTCACGATTGCGGTATCGAAGCAGATCCTGCCGATCTACGACAAGCCGATGATCTACTATCCGTTGAGCGTGCTCATGCTCGCGGGCATTCGCGACATCCTCGTCATCTCGACACCTCGCGATCTGCCATGTTTCGAGGCGCTTCTCGGCGACGGTTCCGATTTCGGGCTGAACCTGTCCTACGCCACACAGCCGCATCCCAACGGTTTGGCGGAAGCCTTCATCATCGGCCGCGACTTCATCGGTTCAGGCAGCGTCGCCATGGTGCTCGGCGACAACATCTTTTTCGGGCACGGATTGCCCAGACTTTGCCAGGAAGCGGCCGGCCGCAACGGCGCAACGGTGTTCGCTTACCATGTCGAAGACCCCGAACGCTATGGCGTCGTCACGTTCGACAAGGTCACCGGCAGGGCCATCTCCATCGAAGAGAAGCCAGCCGAGCCTCAGTCGAACTGGGCGGTCACAGGGCTCTATTTCTACGACAACGATGTCGTGGACATCGCCGCCGCGACGAAGCCCTCCGCGCGCGGCGAACTGGAAATCACCGCCGTCAACAATGCCTATCTCATGCGCGAGAGGCTGAACGTCTGCCAGTTGGGCCGCGGCTACGCATGGCTGGACACGGGCACCTATGACAGTCTCTACGACGCCGCTTCCTTCGTTCGTACGGTCGAGCGGCGGCAGGGGGTGCAGATCGCGTGTCCCGAGGAGATCGCGCTGGACATGGGATGGCTTGACGCAGAGCAGGTGCTCCGGCGCGCCGCTTTGATGGGCAAGACCTCCTACGCCAGCTATCTGCGCCGCATCGTCGGTGAGCTCGTACCCGTGCCTGGGGCCGTTTCCGGCATCCGGCCGGAACGCATGACGGCGTGAGGCCGACCATGAGGATTCTCGTTACCGGCGGCGCCGGCTTCATCGGATCGGCGCTCTGCCGCTATCTGGCGGGCGATCCTCGCAACCGGATCGTCAATCTGGACAAGCTGACCTATGCCGGCAATCTCGCATCGTTGCGATCTGTCGAGAACTATCCCAACTACCGCTTCGTCCGGGCTGACATCGGCGATGCCCAGCAGATATCAGCCATATTGCGCGCCGAGGAGATCGACCGGGTCATCCATCTCGCCGCCGAAAGCCACGTGGACCGCTCGATCGACGGGCCGTCCGCCTTCATTGAGACCAATGTCGTTGGCACGTTCCGGCTTCTCGATGCCGTGCTGGCTTATTGGCGCGGCCTGACAGGAGAGGCCGGCGAGAACTTCCGATTCCACCACGTTTCGACGGACGAGGTCTTCGGTGACCTTCCCTTCGACGACAGCCTCTTCACCGAGGAAACGCCCTATGCGCCCTCGTCACCCTACTCTGCCTCCAAGGCAGCCTCGGATCACCTCGTGCGGGCCTGGCACCACACATTCGGCCTGCCGGTCGTGCTGTCCAACTGTTCGAACAATTACGGGCCCTTCCATTTCCCCGAGAAGCTGATCCCCCTCTCGATCCTGAATGCGCTGGATGAACAGCCCCTCCCGATCTATGGCAGGGGCGACAACGTTCGCGACTGGCTCTATGTCGACGACCATGTCCGGGCGCTGGCCCTCATCGCCGAACGGGGGGCGATGGGCGAAAGCTACAATATCGGGGGCCGTGCCGAGCGTACGAACCTGGCGGTGGTGCAAACGATCTGCGACCTTCTGGACGTGAAGGCGCCACGGCGCAATGGCGCGGCCCATCGCGAACTGATCACTTTCGTGCAGGACCGGCCGGGACACGATCGCCGCTACGCGATGGATTCATCGAAGCTCGAACGAGACCTTGGGTGGATACCGAGCGAGAGTTTCGAGACAGGTCTTGCCCGCACCATCGACTGGTATCTTGCTAACAGATGGTGGTGGGAACCCATCCGCCAGGGCGCCTATGCCGGTGAGCGGCTCGGCCGGCTGGCGGCGACCGGGACCGGCTGACACAGATGGATGCGCAGGTCCAATCCGGCGAGACGGCCGGAGAAGGCGAGAAATCCTACGTTCAGATCCTGAAGTCGACAGCGGTGATCGGCGGCTCGTCCGTCGTCAACATCGCCTTCGCGGCTGTGCGCAACAAGGCGATCGCCATATTGCTCGGGCCCGACGGCGTCGGCCTGATGGGATTGTTCAACACAATCGCTGATCTCACGCAGACAGTAGCCGGCCTGGGTGTCCAGGCAAGCGGTGTCCGTCAAGTGGCCGAAGCGGTGGGCACCGGTGACGAGGACCGCATTGCACGGACCGCAATCGTGCTCGGGCGTGTATCGGTTGCGCTGGGCTTGCTGGGGGGGCTGCTTCTCACAGCATTGTCGTTACCGGTCGCCCAGTTCACCTTCGGCGACCGCGGCCACGCTGCTGCCCTCGTTCTTCTCTCCTTGGCGGTGTTCCTCAAGCTTGTATCGGCCGGGCAAACCGCCTTGCTTCAGGGCCTCCGGCGGATTTCCGACCTGGCCTGGATCAACATTGTCGGCGCGCTAGCCAGCACCATCATCACCATCCCGATCATCTATCTGTTCGGCGAGCAGGGCATCGTGCCGTCGCTCGTCGCTGTCGCTGCCACGACCCTCGCTACATCCTGGTGGTATCGGCGCAAGGTGCATCTGCCAAAGCCGGCAACGTCGCTCCTCCAGACACGGCGGGAAACGACCATGCTTCTGAAGCTGGGCTTCGCCTTCATGGCAAGCGCCGTCCTGACAGCCGGCGCTGCCTACGCGATCCGCCTCATCATCTTGAGATTGGGCGGCTTCGAGGCCGCCGGTCTTTATCAGGCGGCCTGGGCGCTGGGGGGGCTATACGCCGGGTTCATCCTGCAAGCCATGGGCACGGATTTTTATCCGCGCCTGACCGCCGTCTGCGAGGACAATCAAGAATGTAACCGCCTGGTCAACGAGCAAGCGCAGATCAGTCTCCTTCTGGCAGGCCCTGGGCTCATGGCCACGCTGACGGCCGCGCCGCTCCTCATGGTGCTTTTCTATTCCTCGGAATTTCAGGCGGCTGCCGACCTGCTTCGCTGGATCTGCCTGGGCATGATGCTGCGGATCGCCTCTTGGCCGATGGGATTCATCATCGTGGCCAAGGGCGCGCAGAACATCTTTTTCTGGACGGAAGTCGCAGCGACTGTCGTCCATGTGGGTCTGGCCTGGCTGTTCGTGAGTCTGTTCGGCCTGACCGGGGCAGGCATCGCCTTCTTCAGCCTTTATGTCTGGCACACGGCCCTGACTTACGTGATCACCCGCACCATGAGCGGGTTCCGTTGGTCGGCGGCGAATTTGGGGCTCGGCTCACTTTTCCTCGCGGCATCCGCGGTGGTGTTTTCGGTATTCTATCTTCTTCCGCTGGCCCAAGCCGTCGCCATAGGCGCACTGGTCTCGGTCGCAAGCGGTGTCTATTCGCTGCGCATGCTTCTGAAGCTCGTTCCCCGCGAGAATCTGCCGCTCGGCCACTGGTTGCCGCGCTGGATATGAGCGTTCCGTGAAGCAGATCCAGAAATTAAGAGAGCCGCGCTCCCAGACGAGGCGCGGCTCAAGTGGATGCCGAAAACGGTCAGGCTCGCGCGGCAGCGACCTGGCGCCTGCCGAGGACCTCGTGGAGCCCCTCCACGACCGCCGAAAGCTCCTCCGAAGTCATCTGCGCATAGAGCGGCAGGATGATCGAGCCCGATTGCGCCGCGACGCTGTTCTTGAGGCTCGATGCGCGGCGAAAGGAATTCGGATCGGCATAGGCCGGTTCGAGATGGATGTTCATGACACCGCGCCGCGTGGAGATGCCGCGGTCGAGCAGCGCCTGCATCACCGACCGCTGGTCGGCGGCTGCGGGAAGCCGTACGCAATAACTCTGCCAGTTGCTGCGCGCCCAATAGGGCTCGACGGGTGTGGCGAGCCCCGGGATGTCGCCCAGCGCGTTCCTGTATTGCTCGGCGAGTTGGCGCCGGCGTTCGATGATCACCGGCAGCCTGCACAATTGCTCGCGGCCGATGGCCGCCTGTACGTCGGTCATGCGGTAATTATAGCCCAGCTCCGGATAGCTCTCGTAGATGACCTCGCGTGCGCCATGCCGAACCGTGTCGCTCACGCTCATGCCGTGCTGGCGCCAGAGCCTGAACTTTCGGTCATAATCCGGATCGGCCGTGGTCAGCATGCCACCGTCCCCGGTGGTGACGACCTTGCGCGGGTGGAAGGAAAAGCACGCGATGTCGGCGCGCGGCGTGCCGACCTTGCGCCAGTCTCCACCCAGATGGATCTCGCTGCCGATCGCGCAGGCCGCGTCCTCGATCACGGGCAGCCCGTGGCTGCCTGCCACTTCGAGGATACGGGTAAGATCGCAGGGCATGCCGAGTTGGTGCACACAAAGGATGGCGCGTGTGGAACTGGTGATCGCCGCGGCGATCAGGTCGGGATCGATGTTGTAGCCGCCCTGCTCGATGTCTACGAACACCGGTATGCCGCCGCAGTAGCGAATGGCGTTGGCGGTCGCGATGAAGGAATGGGTCACCGTGACGACCTCGTCGCCCGGCTGGATGCCCACAGCTTTCAACGCCAGATGAAGCGCTGTCGTGCAGTTTGACACTGCGCAGGCATAGGGAGCACCGACGAAGCTGGCGAACTCGCGTTCGAATGCCGCCACCTCCGGGCCTTGGGTGACCCATCCAGACATGATGGCGCGTCGCGCCGCGTCGACTTCCCGCTCGTCGAGGAGCGGCTTGGCGACCGGTATCATGCGTTGCGCTCCGCTCATTCGGCTGCCACCGGCGTTGCGCGCCGCTCCTGTTGCCACCACATGACGAGATCCCGCAAGCCCTGGTCGAGATCGACCTTCGCCTCGAAACCGAGAAGCTCCTTCGCCTTCCGCGTATCCGCCAGGCGCCGCGTGACGCCGTTGACCTTGCGGGCTGGCGCGTGCTGCGGCTCCAGGCCCTTGGCTCCCATGATACGGATCAGCCTGTCCGCCAGCTCGCGCAGGCTCGTTTCGGATCCGCTCGCCACGTTGAACACTTCATCGCCTATATGCGACTTCGCGGCGAGAAGGTTGGCGCGGGCTATATCGTGGACATGGACGAAGTCCATCGTCTGGGTGCCGTCGCCGTGGATGATCGGCGGTTCTCCGGCAGCGATGCGTTCCATCCAGCGGATCAGCACCTCTGTGTAGACGCCGTGAACGTCCATGCGCGGTCCATAGACGTTGAAATAACGCAATGCGACATAGTCCAGCCCGTACATTTCGTTGAATGACCGAAGCAGCCCTTCATTGAAGGTCTTGGCCACGCCGTAGATGGTTCTGTTGTTGTAGGGATGATGCGCCTCCGTGGTCGGGAAGCTCTCGGCCAGGCCGAGCACGGAAGCAGAGGACGCCGCCACCACCTTCGAAACGCCTGCATTCACGGCTGCTTCCAGCACGTTGAACGTGCCGCCGGCCAATACGTCGAAGGCGAGCCGAGGCTCTTCCGCGCATTGGGTTATGCGGATGGCCGCCTGGTGGAAGACAACGTCGACGCCGTCGAGGGTTTTCTCGAGCAGCGACTGGTCGCGGATGTCCCCTTCGACGATTTTGAGACGGAAGCGGGAGGAAGCCTGCCGCAGGTTCTCCCGCCGCCCGCGCACGAAATTGTCGAGGATGATGATCTCGCGCGGCTGCTCAAGCGCGACGAGGTCGGCGATGTGGGAGCCGATCAGGCCGGCGCCGCCGGTGATCAGCACACGCTTATTCTTCATGGGGTTCTCCATTGGACGTGAGCGCGGGCGGCAACTCGGAGCCGGTGCGCCAGCGCAGGAACCTTGCTGGAACGCCGGCAACGACGGCAAAGGGCGGAACGTCTTCTGTGACCACGGCACCCGCCCCGACGATGGCGCCAGTGCCGATCGTGACGCCGGGAAGGATGGTGGCATTGGTGCCGATGTCGGCCCAGGCCCCTACCCGTACGGGCTTGATCTCGAGATCGGTGCGCACGATGGGAACGTCGACGGGCAATGCGGTATGAGTCGAGCCCAGCACCTTGGCGCCCGGCCCCCATCCCACGAATTCCTCCAATATCAGGTCGCGCGCGTCGAAATAGGCTTGCGGCCCGATCCAGACATTGTCGGCGATCACGCAGGTCCCGTCATAGCGGCCCTGGATATAGGCCTGGGCGCCGATGAAGACGCCCTTGCCGATCTCGAAGGTCTCCGCATGCTTGAAGCCGGCGCCGCTGCCGACCTGGAGCCTGGCGCCGCATTTGCGAGCCAGGCCACGCCATATGGCGCGGCGCATCAGAGCGTCGAGCGCGCCGTCGCCATTGGCGAAACGTCCGTAGAGCTCGACCAACCCTTCGTTCCCATAGGAAGCCTTCAGGCTTTCGCTCAGTCCGATCTCGAAATCGGGATCGGGCGCGACCTCCTGCCGGCCATGGACGGCTTTCACCACTCGATTGCCGATGGGCTCAACCGACATAGACTTCCTGCTCCACGGCCGCCACGACCTGCTCGACCTGGCGTATGGTCATTTCGGGATAGATCGGCAGCGACAGGACCTCGCGCGCGGCAGCTTCCGAAACGGGAAAGTCGCCCGCCCCATAGCCGAGATCGAGATGGGCCTTCTGAAGATGGACCGGTATCGGGTAGTGCAGACCGGTCTGGATGCCTTCGGCCTGGAGCGCGCGCTGCAGCCCATCCCTGTCGTGAGCGCGGATGGCGTAGACGTGGTAAACGTGCCGTCGTCCCGGAACTTCGACGGGTGTCCTGATGCGGGAGGGGCCCGCGAGCAGGGCGGAGTAGTGGCGCGCCCGCTGCCGGCGCGCGTCGGTCCAGCCGTCGAGGTGACGCAGCTTTACCCTCAGGATGGCGCCTTGAATGCCGTCCATGCGATAGTTGAAGCCTTTCAGCGTGTGGTGGTAGCGCTGTTCCTGGCCCCAGTCGCGCAGCATGCGGATGGTCTTCATGTGCTGGTCGTCGTTGGTGACGACAATGCCGCCTTCTCCGCAGGCCCCGAGATTCTTGCCGGGATAGAAGCTGAAGCAACCGGAAAGACCGATGCTGCCCGCCCGCCGGCCGAGGTATTCAGCGCCATGCGCCTGACAGGCATCCTCGATAACAGGGACGCCATGCCTGCCGGCTATCTCCATGATCGCGGCCATGTCCGCCATCTGTCCGTACAGATGGACAGGCATGATCGCTTTGGTGCGCGGCGTGATCGCAGCTTCGAGCTTTGCCGGATCCATCGTCAGCGTCACAGGATCCACATCGACGAAAACTGGCCGCGCGCCGGTGTAGCAGATCGCCGACACTGTCGCGACGAAGGTGAAAGGAATGGTGATGACTTCGTCTTCCGGCCCGATGCCGGCTGCAAGCAGCGCCAGATGCAGCCCGCTTGTTCCCGTATTCACCGCTATCGCATGCCTGGTTCCGCAGTAGCTGGCGAATTCGCGCTCGAATGCCGCGACCTCCTCGCCGAGAATGTATTGGGTAGAGGCGAGCACTTTGAGCACTGCCGCGTCGAGCTCGTCCTTGATGCTTGCATATTGCGCCTTGAGATCAAGGAAAGGGATCATGCCACCCGCCTCACGCCTTCGAGTTCGATCACGCGCCCGCGTTGAGCGAGCGATTGAGTGGCAGCCTCCAGGATGCGCACGACCCGCAGACCGGCGCGCCCGTCGGCGGCCGGTATTTCCGACCGTTCAATGCAGCCGATGAATTCGCGGATCTCGCTGCCCAAGGCCTCGGTCACGTCGAGATGGGGCGCCCACATGTCGCCGGTGCGGTAACCGACGAGCGCCTGGTAGGTCCTTTCGCCGGCCTGCCGCGCGTCTCCGTTGAGGGTGATGCCCTTGTCGTAAACCTTGATCTTCTCGCTTGGCTCGAGATCGTCGTAGACGATCATCTTGCGACTGCCACCCACCAACGTGCGGCGTACCTTCACCGGCGCCAGCCAGTTCACATGGACGTGGGCGATCAGGTTGTTCTCGAAGAACAGGTTGAGATAGGCGATGTTCGCCGGCTCGCCGGCGACGTGGCTCATGCCCGTCGCCGAGACCGCTACGGGCCGGACCGGCAGCACATAGTCCATGATCGACAAGTCATGCACGGCGAGGTCCCAGATCACGCTGACGTCGTGCTGGAACAGGCCGAGATTCACCCGCACGGAGTCGTAATAATAGACTTCGCCCAGGCCGTCCTCGACCAGCTCCCGCATCTTGCGCACCGCGCCTGTGTGGATGAAGGTGTGGTCGACGGCCAGCACGAGCTTTCGCCGCACAGCCTCCTCGACGAGGCGCTGGGCCTCCTCCGACGACGAGGCGATAGGCTTCTCGACGAAGACATGCTTGCCCGCCATCAGGGCGCTCATGGCGAGCCGGAAATGCGTGGAGACTGGAGTGGCGATCGCGACCGCCGCGACTTCGGGATCGCGCAGCAATTCGTCGAAATCGTCGGTGATCCTGATCGAGGGATAGCGCCCCTTGACCGAAGCCAGCCTTTCCTTCTTCAGGTCGCAGACTGCCACCAGGCGCGCACCCGGTGTGTCAGCAAAATTCCTGACGAGATTGGGGCCCCAATAACCATAACCGACGACGGCGACGCCTATCATCTCACTCTCCGGGAAGAACCTGCCTGAGCGGCATGTGGTTGGCTTGTCCCACGACCTTCGCCGGCACGCCGGCGACGGTTGCGTGGGCGGGAACATCCTTGGTTACGACGGCGCCGGCGCCGATGAGTGCGCCTTCGCCGATGGTGATGCCTGCGACGATGGTCGCGTTGCTGCCGATCGAAGCATGCTTGCGCACGGTGGTGGGAACGACGCTCCAGTCGCCATCCTTGATCAGCGTTCCGTCGGGCGCGACCGCCCGAGGGTAGAGATCGTTGGTGAACATGACGCCGTGGCCGACGAAGACACCGTCCTCCAGGGTCACGCCCTCGCAGATGAAGGAGTGGCTGGAGATCTTGCAGTTGCGGCCGACGGAGGCGTTCTTCTGAATTTCGACGAAGGTGCCGATGCGTGTGCCAGCGCCAATCTTGCAGCCGTAGAGATTGACGAGATCCGGATGATGAATGACCACACCCTCATCCAGGACGACACTCGATGCGATCATGCTAATGCCCCCAGCGCCTCGATCGCTGCAACTCACGACGTTCGAACAGGAATGTGCAAAACACAGGAATGCTTTTCCCCATCCGCGTAAAGGAAACAAATCTTGGTAGGAAATTGACCCAAAGGAGTATCGCGAGACAAAGCGAATGAACTCCAAGATGAGAAAGTACACCGTGATCTGTATTTCATCATTGTGATGACGCAGGAAAGGCGCCGCGTCGGTCGCGCCGGCTACGATGCTGGATGCGGCCGATGGCCGCGTTGCGCCAGGCCGGGGCGAAGCAGGTTCCGATATGCATCGAGATATCGCCGTGCCTCGAGCGACCATTGAAACTCCCGCTCCGCCACGGCGCGCCCCAATAGTCCCATCCGTTTGCGGCGTTCGGGGTCGTCGATCAGCTCCACGATTCCATTGGCAAGCGCCTGCGGTGAATGCTCCCGCACCACCAGTGCCGCGCTTCCCGCCTCGCTGGAGGCCTGGCGCAAGTCGAACTGAACGAAAGGCAGACCGAGCATCATGTACTCGAACACCTTATTCATCGAGAGCTTGTCGTTGAACTCGTTCGGTGGATCCGGAATGACGCCCAGGTTCAAGGCGGACAGGTGCGCCATGAGCTGTGGTCCGCTGAGATATCCCGTGAATTGAAGAGAGTGGTCGAGATCCAAAGAGGCCGCGATTTCCTTCAACCTGCCCAATTCCGGTCCGTCTCCGATGATGATGCAGTTGATGTCATCCCGTCGACGGACGTGCCGGATCTCGGCCATCGCGCGAACCAGGGTCTCCACGCCGTCCTGAGCGCCCATGATCCCGATGTAACCGATCAGATGCTTTCCAGGCACAACGAGCGATTCCTCGGCGGCCGTAAGCCGGAACTTGCTCGCTTCAGGATAGCTCTTGACGACGACAACCCGGTTCGGGTCCATGCCGCCGCGAGCCACCGCGATGTCGCGAAAGGTCTCGTTCGTTGCGATGCTTGCGTCAGCAGTTCGAAACGTCTGCCGCTCGAGCAGACACATGATCCGGTACAAAAAGTCCTTTCGGCCGAACTTGCTGACATAGAGCTCCGGCCCGAGATCATGGTGGTCGAACACGAAGTAGGTGCCAAACAGAAGCTTGTGCAGCAGCGCGACAAGAAACATCAGGTCAGGAGGGTTGCAGGCCTGTATGACGTCGATCCGCCTGCGACGGCGTACCGCAAATGAAAGCCGTATCTGGTGCATGAGCGCGCTGCCGTACTCTCGCGCATATCCGGCAGCCGACTCCGCTTCCTTCAGGGGATGTCGGTAAATGTGGATTCCGTCGATGACTTCGTACGTCTTGTCAAACCCTTTGCCGGCTGGACATATCACCGACACTTCGTATCCGGCCTCGCCAAGGGCCTGAGCCTCCTGCCACACGCGCCGATCGAAGGGCACGGGCAAATTCTCCACGAGAATGAGAATGTGGTGGTTCTTCGAAATGGCCGCCTCCTGCCCACAAGCAAGTCGCGGCGACGATACGTTTTGGCCTCTTGAACACTCCAGTCAGCAAACGGAATAGGCTGCTACCCCTTTTGTCGAGATACTGTAGCGGCCCCCATGGTTATAAAACGTAAGGGAGCAGTTCGGCCGTACCGACTTCTGGCAGGGTTCGGGTTACTTGCAAGGCGAGCGCTCACAAGTTCAACAATAGACACACGGCATCCCTCGGAGACGGCGGAGGCCCATGTAGCGTGAGGAAACTTGTGGGGCCGAACATGGGGCACAGATCAGGCCGTTTCAGCCAAACATTAATGCGCGACGCGTCTGTCGGTAAGGGCTTTCCAACTATGCGCAGATGCGCGGCCACTGCGTTGCGAGAGCCGTCATTCGGCGGGCGTCCGCAGTTCCGGCCACCCGTGCCACCACTCGGACCGCCGGCCCCAAATCGCGCCCCAGGTCTTCGAGTTCTCCCACCGCCCGAACGCCCTCGTTCCCCAGTATCGACCGAATGGCCACAGCCTGAACATCATGAGCCCGATCTGGCGCTGCCAGGGAGGAAAATGCCGCCGGATCAGAAGTATCTTGGCCCTGAGCAATCTGATCATCTTGTCGGTCCGCACGGTTTCGGAGGCCCCGGCATAGTGGATGATCTGGGCCTCGGGCGTGACACGGGGGCGGGCTCCTTTATCGCGCGCGCGCAGGCAGAGATCGGCTTCCTCTCCGTACATCACGAAACTGAGGTCGAAGCCTCCAAGCTCTTCCCAGAAGCGCCGTCGGATCAGCAAGAAACATCCACTGACGATGTCCACGCCTCTTTCGGTGTCCCTTTCCCAACCGCCGTATCCTTCCGGGTTGAAAACTGCGCTGCGGCGAAAAAGGCTCGAAAGGCCCAGCACCTGACTCGTAAGACTCCAAAGCGTCATGCGCCGCCAGCAGCTGGCGGGATTAAGGCTGCGGTCCCCGAACAGCGTGCGGCCTCCCCAGATTCCAGCCTCGGGCGTGCTTTTCGCGAAGTCGAAAAGCCGATCGATTGCACCGTCCAGGACCACGGTGTCCGGGTTCAAAAGCAGCAGATAGTCGCCACGGGCGTGGGCTGCGGCGATGTTGTTGCCCTTCGCGAATCCGTGGTTCTCGGTCTCGGCAAGAAGGCGAATGCTCGGAAACTCGGCACGTATTGCGGCGACGGAGCCATCGGACGAGGCGTTGTCCAGCACGATCAGCTCGAAATCCCGGCGGGTTTGCGCTTGGACAGACCGGAGACAATCCAAGGTCATGTCTCGAGTGTTGTAACTGACAACAATTACAGAGATCGCAGGCACGGTGTCTTGCATTGGTGGGAAGCTTTCGTCGCCGATCGAGACTGTATGATCTTTTCGAGAGCCATGGGCAATACAGCCAAAAGGTTTGCTGGCTGCGACATTCATCTCTCTTTCCGTCAACGGGCTAGGGGGTAGGCCATGTGTGGCATCGCGGGGTGGATTGGGCCTCCTATGTTTCCGGGACGTCTGCATGACATGACGGAATCCCTCAGGCATCGCGGTCCCGACGGGGAGGGTCAAATAGTCCTGCCACTTTCCGAGGGGGCGGTGGCGGCGTTCGGCCACCGCCGGCTTTCGATCATAGATCTGTCCCTTGGGGCTCAACCCATGACCAGCCATGACGGCCGCTTCACCGTCGTGTTCAACGGGGAAATCTACAACTATTTGGAAATTCGCAAGGAACTCATCCAGGCCGATGCCAAGTTCACGACACGGTCGGACACCGAGGTCATTCTCGAAGCTTGGCGGGTCTGGGGGCCTGATTGCTTGGCACGGTTTCGAGGTATGTTCGCCTTCGCCTTACATGACGAAAAGACGCGAAGCGTTTTTCTGGCGCGCGATCAATTCGGCAAGAAGCCGCTCTTCCTTGCGGAGCGCCAGACGCCGTCAGGGTCTGTCCTGGTGTTCGGTTCCGAAATTCGCGCCTTGCTCGCCCATCCCGCGGTGCAAGCCGAACTCGATGTAGATACGCTTTATCAATATTTGTGCTGGCGTTACGCGCCGGGCCCGTTCACTTTCTTTCGCGGCATCCACAAGCTTCCGCCCGGCAGCTATCTGACTTGGAAAGGTGGACGCTCGACCATCCGACGCTATTGGACCGGTCCAGAAGAAGTCGATTCAGGTAGGCCAGTGCCTTCCGATCCGATCGGCGCGTTCCGCGAGATCTTCGATGAAGCGGTTACGCTCCGCCTCAGGGCGGATGTTCCGGTCGGCGCGTTCTTGTCGGGAGGACTGGACTCCGCGTCGATCGTCGCCACGCTGGCACATCTGGGCGCGCCGCAGATACGAACGTTTTCCGTCGGCTTTCGAGGCGACCAGGCTTCGGAATTACCTCTTGCCGCGGAAACGGCTCGCCAAATCGGCACGATCCATACCCCGCTGGAACTATCTACCGACGATCTGACAACCTTGTTGCCCATGTTGAGCCGGCATCGGGGGGCGCCTGTGTCGGAGACTGCCGATTTGCCTATCTACCTGATGTCGGTCGAGGCCGCCAAATACGTCAAGGTCGTGCTCTCGGGCGAGGGCTCCGACGAGATGTTCGCCGGCTATCCGAAGCATTTCGTCGAGCGCTACTTCGGGCATCTGGCTAAACCCGGCCTCATGTCGGTCGCCGGACGTGCTTTGCTTGCCGCGACATCCCCGGTCGCGGCGAAGGCAAGGCGGCTGAGGATCGCCGCACGAGCAATGTGCGCCCCGCGTTTCGATGATAGGATGATCATGTGGTTCGGCGCAATAACACCAAGGGAACGCGAAGCGCTTTGGGCCGGGCCCAAACCATCGCGTGCGCCGGACGGCCGTCCTTTCCAGGCCGCGTCGGGAAGCACGCCGCTGCGCAGCGTGCTCCACTTCGACCAGACTTCCTGGCTGCCGGACAACCTGCTCGAGCGCATGGACATGATGACGATGGCGGCTTCGATAGAGGCTCGGACCCCCTTCATGGACGTTCGCCTCGCGGAATTCGCGAGCACCCTGCCTGACCATTGGAGAATAGGGGGGCGCGCCACCAAACGGATCGTGCGCGAGGCGCTTGGCTCACGGCTGCCAAAGGCAGTCCTCACTCGCAAGAAGAACGGTTTTCGGATGCCGGTCACGGAGTGGTTTCGAGGTCCTCTTCGCGATCCAGCCCGATCCATTCTGCTTGGGACAGACAGCATCAGCGCGGCTTACCTCGATCGCGCCACAGTCGCGCAATTGCTGGATAGTCACGCGATGGGGAAACAGAACCACGACAAGACTTTATGGGCTCTGTTTTCCCTTGAGACGTTCATGCGTGAATTCTTCTGAGCGGGCAATCGACATGCTGATTTCGGTGATCATTCCGCATTTGAATCAGGAAAGCCACCTGAGGGCGTCGCTGGAGGCCCTGCATCGACAAAAAGGCTTGGTCGCCGAGCGCGAGATCATTGTCGTCGACAACGGCTCCGCCCGGCTTCCAGCCGAAGTCTGCGCCGCATGGCCGGATGTAAGGCTCGTTCAGGAGAGGACGCCTGGTCCTGGACCGGCACGTAACCGCGGTATCCGGGAGGCTCACGGCGACATACTGGCTTTCATCGACGCGGATTGCCGGGCCGATCCGGGATGGCTCGCGGCGATCGAAGCAGCTTTCGCCAAAGCCGGGACCCAGATTATCGGTGGCGACGTAAGGGTTGGCTATGAGAGCCCCTCTCGACCGACATTCCTCGAACCTTACGAAAGCATCTACTCGTACCGGAACAACGAACACATAGCGGAAGGATTCTCGGGCACCGGCAATCTTGCCACTTTGCCGTCAGTCGTTGCAGCGGTCGGACCCTTTGCAGGAATCGAGACAGCGGAGGACAGGGACTGGGGATTGCGAGCAGGCGCAAAAGGCTATGCGATACGGTACGTCCCCGAGATGATCGTGTATCACCCCGCGCGGAAGTCCTTCTCCGAACTCACCCGAAAGTGGGACAGGCACATCGCGCATGACTATGAACTCATGCGTTCCCGTAGGCTGGGAGCATTGCGATGGGCTGCGAGAGCGATCGCAATCGCAGGCTCACCGGCGTTCGAGCTTCGTACCTTGCTCTTCTCTCCTCGTGTCTCGGGCGCATGGGAACGCGTACTGGCGTTCCTGTGCCTCGCCCGCATCCGGCTCTATCGCGGGCGGCGTATGATCGAAGTGCTGATACATGAGGATGCGCGTGCCATCTCGAGCGCGTGGAACCGGCAATAACCGTATTGCGGCTCTGGCTGATGGCGCGTTCCGGGGAAGCCGTGCCGGCACATAGGAGGCGAGGGCGAGGGCTGACCAACTTCCCTGCCGCGCGAATTCGGAAATTGCAACCGGCTCCGGAGACGATGGCTCGCGCAATGCCACCTACTGCTTTTCACGTGCCCGTGCCGGCGCTCGCCTGGAGTATTTCGGGTTGAAATTGCCTCGGCTGAGGCTGCTCTTTGTAACATCGACCGGCGCCTCCGGGCACTCTGCGCTGGCGTGGAGGAACCAGGCACCGCTTCCCAGGAGGAACAAGAAGCACACATAGGGGGCAGCCCATAAATGAACGGTGGTTCCGACGATGAAGTAAGTCGTCATGCAGATCAGATAGGCCACCTTGTAGGTCTGTAGTTTTTCATCCTGAAACTTTCTGGAAGCAATCTGAAAAAGAAGCCAGAGATATGCTCCCAGGATAAAGGCCAGGGCCGGGACTCCGTATCTCATGGCAGTAAGTAGCCAAAAATTGTCGACGCTATCTGGGACCATCCATTTCGGTCGTACCCAGTCGTTGAAGCCAATCCCGAAAAGTGGATTGTTTCTGACCGAAGCAGACCCGTATTCCCAGATGTAAAGGCGAAACCAGCCGGTATTCTTGTCGAAAGTGAAGTAGGATATGTAGAATTGGATCGGTGATTGGTTGGACCCAAGTTCGACGACCAGGTACCCGGCGAAGGCCAGCGCCCAAAGGATTTTCCAGCGATTCTTGTTCTGCCTCAGGAGCCAATTCCAGCCGATCAGCGCGAGCTGGAAAAGTAGGCCTGCGATAGGCGCTGAAGACATCGACATAACAGCAGCGGCAGCGACCATGCCTGTCGACAACCGCCTTCGGATCGTCTTGTAGCCTGCGGCAGGCACGTAGAATGCCAGAACAAACATGCTTCCGCAAAAAAGCCCGAAAAGGATGGCGTGGGCGAACGGACCTTGCACGCGCCAGAAACCGAGCCGCGGCTCCATCAAAGTAACGTCGACTGTAGGAAAGACCGCTCCAAATATCGAGAGCAGTGGTTTCTGCCCGGCAACCCATTCATAGGCTGCGAAAGGGAGTAGCAGGATAATGGTCCTGGTGACCAGAACGACCATGCTCTCGAAGTCTGCGGCCGTGCGGATGTAGCAGCGGGCCAGGAGATATGCGCCCATTGTCTCGATGAAGAAGATGCCGGTTGGTTGCACCGAGGCCGAGGCACCGTGGGCCACGGCCACGCTGATTGCTGACCACACACAGTAGAGGAGGACTGCCACGTCGACTGCCAGGATGGGACCCGCGCGACCTCCAGCCCACATTACGAGGCAAGGCACCAGGAGAGCCAGCAGAACAAACCGGTATGGCGACATGCTCAGCGGACCCAACGGGATGATCCATGGGATCACGAGGCTGGCAATGAAGATCAAGACTGGCCAGGGCGCTCTTTGTGGCCGTGTTCCAGCTTCAACCTGGCCGGTCTGATCCGGTCCGATCTTCGTCCGCCGGTTGGATCGTGTCGCGCGCGTCAAGGAGCGTGCAGCACTTGCCGACCGCACCACCGTGACAGGCTTTGACTGTTCCGACTGAAGCGCCGGATCGAGTCCCGTGGTCACCCGCGGTGTCCTGGTTGCACCGATGCCCATTTCCCGCGCACCTTTGGAGAACGACCCGACTATACACAGCCTCTCTCGCTGCGCGACTGATCCATCTAGCTTATGCCTCCTAGTCCGAATGGAGGGGCCGCAGCGCCTTTCCTTGCTGTGCGCGACGCATAAAATCTCGAATACCCAATGGGCCGGCGGGAGCTTCCAGAATGTCACCAGGATGAGAGCGATGAGTGGCGGAACGCGCCGTGCAAAGCATATGCGTCTGCTTTTCGCAATTTCGGACAAGCTCGGCGTTTTCGTGGCTTGCCTACTGCTTGTTGTCGGGTTCGCGCGCGTGTCGTTGGCGGATGCGCCGCAGGCTGCCACGCAGGAGAGTCTTCGTCGTCTGGGCGAGGCTCCGCCGCCGCCCGCTGCCGCGTTCGGCGCCGTGAAACTGGCCGAGGCAAGGTCCGCTTCGCGAGGCATGAAGGCGGAGCGTCTTTTTCCATCACGTGGTACGACCGGCATCCCATCGAACTGGGTCCCGGTGCGATCATTGACAGGGGATTATTGGGTTCGCGAGCCAGGGGCCGTCGTAGAGGATCTCAGGATCACGGATGGTGATCTGATGATCGATGCGCCGGGCGTCACTATTCGCCGCGTCGAGATCCGCGGAGGACGTATCGACAACCGGCCTGGCTCCGAATGCCATAATGGCTTGGTCATCGAGGATACAACCGTGACGCGCTCCACCGCACCAACCCTTGACACCGATCAGCCGGCAATCGGAGTGGGTGGTTACACGGCGCGCAACGTGAAGATCGACAATGTTGCGCAAGGTTTTCGCATCGGAGGGGCAAGCGACGGCAAATGCGGTCCAGTCACAATCGAGGACAGCTTCGCGCGGGTCGTCGCACCCGACATATGCCGTGATTGGCATGGAGACGGTATTCAAGGTTATGACGGCCCACCATTAAGGGTGCGCAACGTTACGCTCGAACTCGGCACTGCCATTGGCTGTGGCGGAACGGCTCCTTTCTTCTACCCTAGCAACCAGGGCAACGCCTCGGTCGACATCGACGGTCTTCTCGTCAGCGGCGGAGGTTATCCGTTTCGACTAGGCATGCCGGGATCTGTGAAAGACCTCAATATCGTGGTCAAGTCCTGGGGGTACGGCCCAATAGACGTCAAGTGCTCGGTCGTAAAAATCTGGGATGCGGCGATCGTTACCCTTGATGCGAACGGTCAGCCCGGCGCTTCATACTGGCAACCCTGCAATACCGAAAACGGCGGCTGATCATGCGGGAATCCAACAAAACATCCATCAATCACATATTGCTTACACGGTTTAACTTGCCGTCGCCTGGTGTGGAGAGCCTGATCAGGGCCAAGGAGGGCTGGCTCCGCCAGCGCGTGGGTTTGTTCGAGAAATATTGCCTGCCGTCCGTGGCAGCGCAAACAAACCGGAATTTCGTTTGGATGATCTATTTCGATCCCGCAAGCCCGGCATGGCTGCGCGATCGCATCGCCAGCCACGTCAAGCACGGGTACTATGCTCCGATCTATCGCGAAAGCGTGTCGAACGCAGAGATGATGGGTGACATCCGCGGGTTGATCGATCGTGAGCGTGAGGTCCTTATCACAACCAATCTCGATAACGATGATGGGATTGCGGTCGATTTTGTCGACAGAGTGCAGGCGGTCACCACGGCCCAAGAAAGGGTTGCGATTTACCTCGTGAACGGTCTGATCAGGCGGTCGGAAGGTCTGTATCTGTATCGCTATCCGCGGAACGCGTTCAATTCGGTTCGAGAGTCCTGGTCCGCGCCGGTCATGGCGTGGTCAGCATGGCATACCGAACTGGGCAACCGCATGCCTGTCGTCGAGCTCGAAGGATCTCCTGGCTGGCTGCAGATCGTCCACGGCTCAAACGTGAGCAACCGCGTCCAAGGACGCCTCGTGGCGCCAACGCCTTACAGGCATGAGTTTGGACGACTCCTCGATGGTGTCGCCGAGCCACGTCTTCTCGACCTCGGCAGAGATCAGTTCATTTCCCGGCCGGTCCGTTTCGTCCGTGAATCCGGCAGGGCAACAGGCAAACGTCTTGTGATGGGGCTTCTCGGACGCGACGGACTCGATCGGGTCAAGCTCCTTTGGAGAACAAGGTTCGGGCTGCGGCAAGGCTTGAATGCCGGGCCAGCAAAGCCACCCGCATCCTGAGGATTTCAGGCTAATGGATTTCAGCACATCACAAATCATAGAAGCCGCCGCCGCTCCCGGGGCGTCGGCCCTCGGCGCCATGCATCGCCAGGCAAGCCGCCGCGCTCGTCAGCTTGTAAATATCCTTGCAAAGGGCGGGTACAAGGAAGTTGTCTTTCGCGTCCGTTCTAAAGCATCGGACTGGGTCCGGCCACGCGGCGTCGTCTGGCCTGTCTTTCCGGAGGATGTAATGGCTGCGGACCTGACGCGGCCCAAAAAGATAGTGTTTCCGAAAATCACTCCGGGCGAACCGATCGCCGTGAACTGGGTTACAGGACCCGCCGGCCCAGGCTCGGGCGGCCACACGACCCTCTATCGTATCGTCAAGTATCTGCAGGGGAGAGGCTATTCCAACCGCGTATATTTCTATGCGCCTTACGGCGGTGACCAACGATATTATGAGGCCATCGCGCGCGAACATTACGGGCTCACATGCGAAATCGGCAATGTGAAGGACGGCATGCGTCATGCCCACGCCGTCGTAGCGACCAACTGGACGTCAGCATATCCGGTGTTCAACTCTCCCTGTCATGGAAAGCGGTTCTACTTTGTCCAGGACTACGAGCCGTATTTTTACTCGGTGGGCACCAGCAGCGTTCTTGCCGAAAATACCTACCGGATGGGTTTTCACGGCATCACGGCGGGACGGTGGCTGGCGGAAAAGCTGTCGCGGGATTTCGGCATGGAGACCGACTATTTCCCGTTCGGGTGCGATACTGCAAGATACAGCCACGATCCAGCCGTGAAACGTAACGGAGTGGCATTTTACGCGCGCGCGGAAACCCCACGGCGCGCGGTCGAACTCGGTCTGTTGGCGCTAGGGCTGTTTGCGAAGCGCCAGCCGCAGATCGAGTTGCATCTCTTTGGTGAAAGGATGGGGGACCTGGGATTCAAGTTCGTGAATCACGGTCTGGTGACGCCGGCGAAGCTGAACGAAATCTATAATCGCTGCTTTGCCGGCCTTTCGCTGTCTTTGACGAACGTATCGCTCGTTCCCCACGAAATGCTCGCCTGCGGCTGCATTCCCGTCGTCAATGACGCTGATCAAAATCGCATCGTTCTGGACAATCCCCATGTGGTCTACGCCCCCCCGACACCGCATGCGCTGGCGGGGGCGCTGGAAGCGGTGGTCACGAAATCGAGCTTCGACACTGTCTCCCGGCGTGCGGCGGCAAGCGTCGTCTCGGCCTCATGGGACGACGCGGGAGCCGCGGTGGATGTGGCGCTTCGCCGAGCACTGGGAACGTAGCCGGCTCGTCCTGTGCTCGAGATCAAAAGCTGGAGGATCAAGCGCTCGATGACCTCTGCGGGTCTCTGGCGCGGCTCGAACAACAAGCTATTCTCGAAAGAGGTTTCGATGAATGATACGATATGCAAGCAATAAGTTGCAGGCGCGATCTCTTATGCTTGAGATAGGTCTTACGGATCTAAGAATTAGTTTGATAATATAGGGAAGTCTCATCATTTCAGGTTTAACGAACAGGGCAATTGCAAATTCCTCATTTAATTTTTTTCTAATAGGATACTTGGATGGGTTGTTATATGACATGCCGTATCCGTGTATCTGTGCTATGTGTAGTCCTTCCTCGTGCAGGAGCCATCGCGACCAGTCCTGATCTTCTGCTGAGAAAACCTCAGGCCGAAATGGTCTTTTCTTGAGAAGTTCGGTCTTATAAATCGCGCATGTATTCCATACGCCGTTGTATCCCGAAAAAGTCTTCTGATTTATCAGAGAGTAGCGAATATTATCAGAAAATTCCTGTAAGAAATAGGCCGCGCCGATGTCATCTCTCGATCGAAGAAGATTGATCGCGTATTCAATGGCTTCTCTTCCAAGTATTGTTGTGTGTGAACTGGTAATTAAGGTGAATTCATCGACGATGTAATCTATTCCAAGGTTAAGAGAGATAGAATAATTGAATTTATCTGTTTTGTATTCGTGAATTGTTGAGCCGGGTGGAAACAGCAACAGCGTTCGGTCCGTGGACCCTGAATCGACAAATACATACCGGTGGGGAGGGAGGGACTGACGTTCAAGTGAGCGGAGCGTATCCGGCAGGGTTGCTTCCGAGTTGAAGGTCCGAATGAGAGCGGTATAGGTGGGCCTGTCGGGAGGCAGGTCTGCGTTGAAAGCAGTAGGCGAGGCCATGCATTGCTCGTCCGTGACAATTGACAACCTTCAGGAACACAACAAGCCTACTATCCTGGTTATGGTTCGGGATAGGTCAGTGTGGGTCAACCTGGGAGATCAATATGGCGCATTCAATTGATGTGGTGGTGCCATGCTATCGATACGGACATTTTCTTAAGGAATGCGTCGAAAGCGTATTGTCTCAGGGGGATGTTGATGCGCGCATACTCATCATTGATGATGCGTCCCCTGACGATAGCGCGGAAGTTGCATCATCTCTAGCGCATTCAGACAGCAGAGTTTTATTTCGTCGTCACCCGGTCAACATGGGCCACATCGCGACCTACAACGAAGGGATCGAATGGGCATCCGCAGAGTACTTCCTGCTGCTCTCAGCCGATGATTATCTGTTGCCCGGCTCACTCGGACGCTCGACAAGGCTCTTGTCGGGCATGCCGGAAGTGGGTTTCGCTTTTGGCGCCGCAACCGTGCTCAATGAGGATGGAACGTCCTTGCCTGTACATCCCTTGGGGCGCGCACCTGGCTTCGTTCAAAACAGTGCGATGGACGGGAGATCTTTTTTTCGGCTAAGCGGGGCCAAGAATATCGTGCCGACACCTACTGCTGTTGTTCGGACGAAACTGCAAAAGGACATTGGCGGCTATCGTCAAGATCTGCCGCACAGTGGCGATATGGAGATGTGGATGAGATTGGCCATGCGGGCGCCGGTCGGTTTCGTTGACGAGTATCAGGCCGTGTACAGGCAGCATGGCTCAAACATGTCTCTCACGTATTTTGGCGAGTATATCCTTCGCGACCTGGAGGAGCGCAGAAAGGCAATAGAATGCCTCTTCGAATGCGACCCGCGAATGCAGAGAGAGGGCGACGACATCCGGAGTGGATTGCTACGCGATCTTGCCGCGCAGGCAATCAATGAGGCAAGCGTAGCCTTTAATCGCCGCAATCCCGATCTCAGCAATGCAATCGCTCGATTTGCTGTGGAGCTTGTCCCGACGTCGCGGTTGTCGTTGCCTTGGATGAAACTGGCTCTGAAACGCGCTATGGGAGCGAACACTTGGCTCTCAGTCAGGTCGTTCGTCAATCACATTGCAGTGCGAGACAACAAATAGCCGAGTCTCCTTTCCGGTGACGTGCGCCCTGCGCTTTTACAGCGCGTCGCGTGAACAAGGATTCACGCGACGCCCAGGGGCGCGACGAGAAGCGCTCCAGCTTGCCCAGTTGGCAGCGGACGGGTCCTGGTAAGTCCGTCCAGTGTGCCCACCGTGAGTGAAGCTGCCGATGGGAGATTGCTGATTACTAGATCACGACGAAGTCGGCCGCGGTGAGGTTCAAGTGGGCCTTCAAGGTCGCGAAGTGTACCGAGCCACCGGCGGCACTGCCGTTGGCGTCGTAGTACAGCTCGCCGGTGTCGGTCTCGTAGATGATGCGGTCGTTGGCATCCTGGGCGAGCCCGGTCGTGTTCTTGACGAAGGCCGAGTCGGCGAGAACCCCGGTTTTGGTCAGCGCCGTGAACACCGCGTTGTCGAGATGGATGACGTCATCCACCACCGAAAAGTCGGTGATCCGGTCGACATTGTTCGAGGCGCTGAGGGCGGTATCGAACACGAAGGTGTCCTTCTGATAGCCGCCGGTCAGCGTGTCGTTGCCGAGGCCGCCATTGATGACATCGTCGCCATTGTGGCCGTTCAGGACGTTGTTGCCGGAGTTGCCGCGCAGCACGTTGCTGCCGGTGTTGCCGGTGCCGTTCACATTGGCCGTGCCGGTCAGATGCAGCTCTTCCACGTTGGAGACGATGGTGTAGCTGACCGACGACTTAACCGTATCGCGGCCGCCGCCCCTGCCTGCTTCGAAGATGACGTCCTTGGCGTTGTCCACGACATAGGTGTCGTTGCCGGCACCACCCGCCATATAGTCGGCGCCTTTGCCGCCATCCAGCACGTTGTTGCCGGAATTGCCGCGCAGCGTGTCATTGTGGCTCGAGCCGGTCAGGTTCTCGATGCTGACCAGCTTGTCGCCGGTCGCATGGCCGCCGGAGGCCTTGCCGGTATCGAGCCGGACATTGACCGCGGCATCGGAGCCTGCATAGCTGGCGGTGTCGATGCCCGCGCCGCCATCGAGATGATCCGCGCCGGCGCCACCGGTCAGGGTGTCATTCCCTGCAAGGCCAAGGAACTTCTCGTTCCATGCACTTGCCAGCCCCTTGCTCGCCAGGGAATCGTTTCCGCTCGTTCCCGTAATCGTGCGGCCGTCCGGAGTCGGAGTCGGAGTCGGAGTGGGCGTGGGCGTTGGAGTAGGTGTGGGCGTCGGAGTCGGAGTGGGTGTTGTGTCCGGGTCGATGGGATATGGGTCTTTGCCTTCCTGCCACTGGATATTGTTGCGGATGACCGGGTTCGAGTTGGTGACCGAGAAATAGCCGTAGGCCCCCCGGTCGACATAGTTGTCCTCGACCGTCACGTTCGTGATGGGGCCGCCATCCCTCGATCCATCCACATACAATGTATACGACGGATCACCGATCATGAAATTGTCCCGGACCGTGACATTGTTGACAGGGCCGAAGGTGTTCTGGATCAGGATCGAAGCCGTGCCATGATCCTGAGGCACGGAGATCATATTGTGCTCGATCAGGACGTTGTTCTGCCTTCCAAGAGCGGTGATTCCGTCATAGTGCGGGTCGGCGGCGTTGCTGGCGAGATCATGGATGTAGTTGCCGCGAACCGTGCTGGCGCCATCGGTCAGCTGGATGCCGATCGCCACGCCTTGAATGTCGTTGCCGACAAACGTGCCCGACCCGAGGATCGCGGAATTAGTTACTTGAGAGCGGCCCAATCCGATGAAGTCGCTATTCTCGACACGAAGGTTGGCTGCGTCTTCACCTTCGATCCCCCATGTTGTGAAATTCTGAATGATACTGTTCTTGATCGTGACGTTCGCCGCCTTGATCGACAGCGTTCCGTTGATGATGGCATTCTCGATGACCGTGCCGTTCCGAGTGATATTCATCGGACCCGTATAGGCAGTCAGCTTTGTCCCCGCAGGCACGCCTGAATTGCTTTCATTGGGAAAAGTTGTGCTTGGCATTTTGCTAAAACCCTTCTCCCCCACGCCCGTTGGCCGGGATCTTTCACTACTTTTGGATATGGATGGGCAGCGCCAAAATAAGTAAGCAGACGCTACTAAAGCGTTTGCTAGTATGCCTTCTGGCGGAGTTTCAAATCAACAAAGATGAAGAAGTGTGACTGGAGACCCGAGCTAATTTAGCCGTTATGTCTCAGGGCGAGGCGGAATCCTGACAGCATATCGCTTAAAATTACTCAAGGATTAGCGACCAGAAAGGGTTTTATGCGGCAGCACCTAATACTGCCGTAATCACGGGTGGTAGCGATTCTTGAATGACGGAGCAAGGATATAAATATTTATTAATGATTGAAATTGGATGTGCGGGACATTGATCAGTACGACAAGTGAGGAGCCGAATGTTCCGATTTCTATTGAGTAGCCAAAGATGGCTTGTCGATGCTTGCGATCGGTTGATTGATTTTTAGTAGCCGTATTTGTCGGGGGTATAACGGCACTTATTGAGCACGACGCCGAGCACATTGGTTTTTTCCGCCAGGCTGCTTTCGCAAATATCGGCTTCCCTCACCGTGGTCATTTCGGCGGCGACAACAAGGATGGCGCAGTCCACATTGGGAAGGAACGCAGGGACGTCGTCGCTGCTCAGCATCGGCGGCATGTCGATGATCAGAACATCGGGATCGAGCTTCTGCTTCATTGATTTGAATGTCTTGGCGGTATCCGAGCTCTGCAGCAATTCCGCTGCGAAGCGCACCGGCCGTCCGTTGCCCGCAATGGCGAGATTGTCGCCGTAACGGACGAATACGTCTTCGATTTCCGCATGGCCCCTGAGGAAACTTTCGATGGAAGGCGGGGTCTTCATCCCCAGGAGCTTCGCGATTTGTGGCCGCCTGAGGTCGAGATCGATCAGGGCTGTCCGGCATTCCTTCTGATTGGCCAGGCTGAAAGCGAGATTGAGGCTGATGACGGATTTCCCGCAGCCCGGTGTGGGCGACGTGATCGCCACCGATTTCCAGTTGTTTTGGCGCATCTGCTGCAGAACCGCGGTCCTCAGCATGTCGAAGGTGACATAGGCCGTGTCGGACCTGTAGGGCGTGACGATACGGTTACGCGCCAGAAGCTTAGGGTCGGTGTTCAGCTTGGGGAGGGTCTCCCAAAGAACCTCGCTGCCGAGGCGCAGACAGGAGGAAAACGTCTGCTCAGCCAACTGGTCCGAACCGCGCTGCTCGCGCGCCTTCTGCAAGGCTGTCTGTATGCGCTCCATCGTCCCAATCCCGTTGAATGATTCTTGTTGCAAGTCCAAGAGTGTGCCTCCGCCTGGGCATCGGGAAGATCAAGGTGTTCGAGCGGCCCATCTTAGGCCGAGCAGGTGCAGTGGGTTTCGGCGGCGCGGTTCTGCCGGCACATTTATATAGGGGATGGTCGCGAGAGGCTGGAGTTCCAGCGCCTTTGCCAGTTCGATCGGCCTGCGGATCGTCTTGTTCAGCATCTCGAGCAGGACGACGAAGGCAAGTCCCAGGCCCGCGGCACCGAGCAGGCCAGCCCCCACGATGCGCCGCCGCTTGGGCTTCAGCCGGCCCTCCGGTGGTGTCGCCGGCTCCAGCACGGACAGACGCACACCTTGCGAACGCATCTCTATCTGCTGTCCCGTCGAGGCTTCGGCGAGGCTTGCAACAGCCGCATTGTATTGAGTCTGGATGTTATCGCGATTTCGTTCAAGCGCGTTAAGGATCGTCGCGTTCTGCGGCGTGGCGGCGATCGTCCTGGAAAGGTCTGCGATGCTTTGCGTGAGCGACGGCTTCAGTTGCTCGATATAGCGCAGACGATCGTCGATGTCGGAGAGCTGCAGATCGAACTCGGAGAGGGGCTTCTTTCCGTCGGCCTTTGGATTTTCGGCCTGCTTTCTGCGAAGGCTCTCCTGGAGGGCGGCGATCCGCTTCCTGAGCGCCAGGATATTAGGGCTGCTCTCCGAGAAGATCGCGAGCTGGTCCGACAGGGCGCGGTTCAGTTCCTGCAGCATCTGCTGCTCGGGGGTGATCGGACCGGCGTTGTTGAGGAACCCAGTGGTTTCGTAGGTCTGGATGAGATTGTTGCGCCGGCGGCGAAGCTCGGTTCCCTCGCGTTCGATCATCATCAATCTTTCCTGCTGGGCGACCTGCTGATTGCGCCGGAACTCCAGGCTGTCCGGTAGCGTGTCCTTGTTCTCGTTCTTGAAGTTGAGGATATCCGCTTCCGTCTTGGCGAGTTCGCTCCGCAGCCGTTCGACCTCGCTTTCGAAGAACTGCAGCGTATCTTCAGCACGATCGGTCCTCTGGCGTGCATTCTTACCCAGGATGAAAGACACCAACTCGTTCACGCTGTCGGCGGCGAGGCCGGGATCACCGGCGTCGAAGGTAACGTTGAGGACCATATTGCCCTGACCTCCCTGCTGGGGATCCAGGGGAATGGCTTCGAACGCCATGCGCGAGCGCATATCATCGACGATATCCTCGTTCGAGAGCTTTGCTGTATCGTCCCCATAGATGTTCAGCTTATGGGCAAGTGCTACGAGGTTCTCGGTCGTCATGGCTTGCTGCTGGAGCATCTGCAATTGGCCGCCGACATCCGTCATCACGGTCGTGCGGGCGAGTTTCGCAGGGATTTGCGGGGCCTCCGCCAGGATCTTCGCGTTCGCGCGGTAGAGCTCCGGCATCAACATCGCCACCGCGATTGCGATTCCGCTGACGAGGATGCCAATCGCTACCGCGTAAGGTGATCTACGCCACAGAATGGAAAGATAGAAACGTAAGTCGAGATCGCCCATTGCCGCCCCGCCGAACCGGCCCCCGAAAACGACCCGATGGCCGCGTGTTCATTCTCGGGCGGGCGTTGGACATATGATAGATCATCGATCGGGTTAGGGGCGTCCGGCGGATCGGCCGAACCATAGTCCCAATGGATTAGCCCTTCCGACCCATGCGTTAGGCGGCCGCCGTGCGGTCTCGGGCTCGATCGATCCGCTTCAGTGAGCTATCCATTATCGGAGCCCTACGGCCTGAGGGGCCGGCAACGGGCGAGCGACCGAGGAGATGGCGTGCTTCTGGTGGGCACCTACATTGCCGCGAGCAGCATCGAAGGAGTGGGGGTCTTCGCGGCGCGCCCGATCGTGGCGGGCGAAATCATCTGGCGGCCGGACCCGGATTTCGACATGCTCGTCCCCATTGAGAAGTACGCCTCCGCGCCTTCACACCTTCGCGAACTTCTCGACCGCTATGCCTATCCAAGCCCGGTGAAACCGGGATTCCTGGTCTACGAGACCGACAACGGACGCTTCATGAACCATTCCGAAACTCCGAACACGGATTTCTCCCGGCAGGGCGAGGGTACGGCATTGCGCGACATAGCCGCGGACGAGGAAATCACCTGCGACTACCGGGAGTTTTACGAAGGCTTCGAACTCACATGAGTTTTCCCGCATCACTTGTGTTGCCTGTTTCGCGGGCAGCTATACCTGTCGGTTGCGCGATATTTGGCCTTGCTGGAGGAAGGCTGCGAAAATATGGTCCGGCCGTCGAAGGCGTACAGTTTGGCGCGTGCGGGCCGGCAAAGGAAGGGGCCAGAATGAACAGATTCCTCACATTGCTGCTGGCAGGCGCTGCCTGCTTCGCAGCCGCGCCGGTCATGGCGCAGTCCAAGACGCTCACCATCTCCTGGTGGGGGTTCAATGGCGACAAGCTCGACCAGTACATCGTCAAGCCGTTTCAGGAAAAATGCGGCTGCGAACTGGTCTTCGAGACCGGCAACAATGCCGACCGACTGAACAAGATCAAGATCCGGGATGGCGCCGGCGTCGATGTCGCCTATTTCACGGACGCCTATTCGCAGATCGGCATCAAGGAGGGCGTCTTCCAGAAGGTCGATCGATCCAAGCTGCCCAACCTCGCCGGCCTCTACGAGATCGCGAAGGCGCCCCAGGGCGAATATGGTCCGGCCTATTCGATAGGCCGTGTCGGCATCATTTACGATTCGGCCAAGGTGAAGACGCCGATCACCTCTTGGAGCGACCTTTGGAAGGAAGAGCTCAAGGGCCAGATCTCGCTGCCAGGCATCACGACGACTGCCGGCCCGATGATGGTGATGATCGCCGGCGGCCATGCCGGGGTGGATGCCTTCGCCGACGCGGACGCGGCCTTCGAGTCGATCGAGGCGCTGAAGCCCAACGTGGTAAAGAACTTCAATACGGGTTCGGAGCTGGTGAATCTGTTCTCGACCGGGGAGATCTCCGTCGCCGTTGCCCAGGACTTCACCCTCGCCCAGATCCAGGCAGCCGTGCCGACGGCGACCTGGGCCGAGCTTTCCGATGGCGCCATCGCCACGCTCAATACGATCAACATCCCCAAAAATGCTGCCAATGTCGAACTGGCGCACGAGTTCATCAATTTCGTGCTCGATCCGGCATTGCAGCAGACCCTTGCGGAGAACGGCGTCGATGCGCCGGTCGCCACGTCCGTCAAGCTCACGCCCGAACAGGCCAGGCAATGGACCTATGGGGCCGATGTGGTCGCTTCCCTGAAGACCGTCGACTACGAGAAGCTGAACGCCGCCAAGGACGAGTGGATCGACCGCTGGAACGAAGTGTTCGGCATGTAGAGGCGGCTGCCGCCAAGTCGGTCGACAGGCGGCGCTGGCATCTAGAGCTAGGGCGGGCGCTCCGATCTTTTGTCGGAGCGCCCGTTGATCAGGATACACCGGAATGTTCAAACGCCATGCCGCTTGGGCGCTCGCCGCACCGGCGACGCTCATCGTCCTCGTCTTCCTGGTGCTGCCCGTAGCGGCCACCATCTTTGCCACCTTCGGCGAGGAAGCCGGACCGTTCTCTTCCTATGCCGCATTCTTCGGCAGCGGGTTTCGCCGCAATGTGCTCTGGCGTACGATCGAGATCTCGCTCGCGACGACGGCCATCTCGCTGGTGGTCGGATTCCTCACGGCCTATGTCGTCGCCAAGACGCCGGGGCGACTGAAGAGCTTGCTTATCGTCGCCGCCGTCTTCCCGCTGCTCACTGGTGTCGTCGTGCGCTCCTTCGCCTGGCTGATCATCCTCGGCAAGAACGGAATCATGAATAACTTTCTGCTCGGCATCGGCGCTGTCACCGAACCGCTCTCCATGCTCTACAGCGAGGGCGCGGTGATAGTGGCGATGGTCTATCTCTTTGTTCCGCTGATGATCCTGACGCTTGTGGGCGTTCTCGAGAATATCCCCGACGACGTGGTGCAGGCCGCCGCCTCGCTCGGCGCCACACCGACCGCGACCTTCCGGCAGGTGATCCTACCGCTTGCCGTGCCGGGTCTGATCGTCGGGGCCGTGCTCGTCTTCACCGGATCCTTCACCGCCTACGCGACCCCGCAGCTTGTCGGCGGCGAGCAGCAGATGGTGATGGGCACGCTGATGTATCAACGGGCGATGGTGCGCTTCGACTGGGTCGGCGCCTCGACCATTGCAGCCATCATGGTGGTCATCACCATCTCCACCGTGCTGATCATGAGCCGCATCGCGCGGCGTCTCAATCCGATGGCTACCTAGACCATGATGACCGCGCGCATCCACCCGCTGCTTATCCTGTTCACCATAGCGGTTTATATCTTTCTCGTCGGCCCACTGATCATCGTGCTCGGCGCGTCGGTGAGCGACACGACCTATTTGACCTTCCCGCCGCAGGGCCTGTCACTGCGCTGGTTCGAGAATATCTTCGAGATCAGCGCGTTTCGCCGCACAATCGTCACCAGCCTCCAGCTTGCCTTCCTGGCGACTGGATTGGCCCTGCTGATCGGCATTCCCGCAGCCTATGCGCTCAACCGCTATCGCGTGCGCCTGCCCTCCTGGCTGTCGACGATCTTCGTCCTGCCGATCCTGGTGCCGGAAATCGTGCTTGGTTTCTCGCTCCTCAAGTCGGTGGCGGTGGGGGCGAGCATGCCGATTTTTCCGACATTGCTGATCGGACATACGCTCCTGGTATTGCCCTATTGCGTGCGTGTCGTTTCCGCCAGCCTCGCCTCCTTCGACTTCTCTGTCGAAGAGGCCGCGATCAGCCTCGGGAGTCCGCCGGTCAAGACCTTCTTCACGATCGTTATGCCCAATGTCCGCTCCGGCGTGATCGCGGCCTTCATCCTGGCGTTCATCACCTCGATAAACGACGTGTCGACCTCGCTCTTTCTCACCGGTCCCGGCATCTCGACCTTGCCGATCCAGATCCTCGCCCATGTCGAACAATTCTTCGATCCGACGATCGCTTCGGTTTCCGTGCTCCTGATGTTCCTCACCGTCGCCGTCATGGCGATCGTCGAGCGCACGCTGGGCCTCACTTTCCTCGCGAAATAAGACGATGACCCAGTCCCTTACAGTCAAAAATCTCACCGCGCATTACGGGACGACAAAGGTCCTGGACGACCTCTCGCTCACCGTCGGTGCCGGCGAACTCGTCTCGCTCCTCGGTGCGTCAGGTTGCGGCAAGACGACCACCCTGCGCCTCATCGCCGGCTTCCTGGAGCCCACATCGGGCTCCATTAGGCTGGGCGAAAAGGATCTCACCAAGCTGCCGGCCCATCGGCGAGACATCGGGCTGGTCTTTCAGAACTACGCGCTGTTTCCTCATCTTTCGGTGCTCGACAATGTCGCCTTCGGCCTGAAGCAGCGGGGCATTGCTGCGGCCGAGCGGGAGAAGCGGGCCAAGGCGATGCTGGAACGTGTCGGCCTTGCGACGCTCGCCGATCGCCTGCCCGGCGAGCTCTCTGGCGGACAGAAACAGCGCGTGGCGCTTGCCCGAGCGCTCGTCATCGAACCGCCGCTCCTGATGTTCGACGAGCCGCTTTCCAATCTGGACGCCAAGCTCAGGGTCGACATGCGTGTGGAGATCCGTCAGCTTCAGCGCGCCAATACCACCACTTCGGTCTATGTGACGCACGATCAGGAGGAGGCGTTCTCGATCTCCGACCGCGTTGCGATCATGAACGCCGGCCGCATCATGCAGCTCGATACGCCGGAGGTGCTCTACCAGCGCCCGGCCAATGCCTTCGTTGCACGCTTTGTTGGTTTCGAGAACCTGATCCCCATGAAGGTGGCCGCACGCGATGGCTCTCTCGTGACGGCGGAGGCAGCGGGAGGTACCAGGCTCTCGCTGAACCAGGAAAGGCTCGGTGTCATCCCAGATGATTTCGTGCTTGCGACGCGTGCCGACGGGCTGGTCTTCTCGGCCGATCCTGGCGTCGAGGGAATTCCCGCGACGCTAGGCCTGCGCACCTATCTCGGTCGCGCCTACCAGTACCAATGCGACACGGCCGCAGGGAAACTGATCGCCAACGGCTCGCTTTCGGCTCCGTTGGAACCCGGCAGCGCCGCTCGGCTCGTGCCCGTGCCGGACCAGTGCTGCGTCCTGAAAGCGGAGTGAGCGCGTCGGCACCATGTCCATCCTGATCACCAATGCCGTCATCCTGCCTTGCGATGCCGCGATGAGCGTCATCGAAGGCGGCTATGTCCATGTCGAAGGCGATGCCCTCAAGGCCGTCGGTGCGGGGCCTGCGCCTGAGATCGCCGGAGCGGAGATCATCGACGCCGGCGGCGACATCGTCATGCCAGGAATGATCAACCCGCATTGCCATATGGCGATGACGTTGTTCCGTGGTCTCGGTGAGGATGTCGACGACCGGCTCTATCGCTACGTGCTGCCTATGGAGCGGAAGTTCGTCACGCCGGAGATGGTTCGGGCGGGCACGGCGCTTGCCGCGCTTGAACTGATCGAGGGCGGCGTCACGACCGTCGCCGACATGTATTATTACGAGACCGAGGTCGGCCGCGTCGTCGACAGGGCAGGCTTTCGGGGCGTCGTCGGGCAGACGATCGCGGACTTCGATCCGCCGGACCATCGCACGATCGACGAAGGTTTTGCGCTGGTCGAGGAACTGGTCGCGGAGTTCGCTGGCCATGCGCGCGTCGTTCCGTCGATTGCGCCGCATGCGCCCTATTCGACCGACATCGCGGTGATGAACCGGGTCGCCCGCTGGGCCGACGACCATCCCGACGTGCCCGTGCAGATCCATCTCGCCGAGATGGATTCGGAAATGGAATGGTGCGCGAGGAATCACGGACTGCGGCCGGTTGAGGTGGTGGAGAAGGCAGGCCTGTTGCGTAAAGGTTTGATCTGCGCCCATTGCCTGCATGTCAGCGAGAGCGACATTGAGAAGATGGCGCATGCCAGGGTCTGTGTCGCTCATAACGCCCGATCCAACGCCAAGGCGGGGAGGGGCATCGCACCGGTCGAGACGATGCGCAGGGCGGGCATCCCGGTTGGCATCGGCACGGATGGCCCGATGAGCGGCAACACGCTGGACCTCTTTTCGCAATTCGCGCCGGTCACGATGTTCCAGAAGCTGCTCGGCCACAGCCGCAAGCCGATGCCGGCGGTCGAAGTGCTGCGCATGGCGACGATCGAGGGCGCACGGGTGCTCGGTCTCGACGACCGGATAGGCTCGCTGGAGCCGGGCAAGCAGGCCGATCTCGTCCGCATTGACGTATCGGCGCCGCGCATGCAGCCGATCTACGATTATTATGCCTCGCTCGTCTTTTCGGCGATGCCGGTCGATGTCCGGGACGTCATGGTCGCCGGCAAGTGGCTGATGCGCGGTCGGGAGGTGTTGACGCTCGACCGCAAGAAGGTGATGCGCGACGCGCTGCAGGTCGCGGCCGCCTTCAAGGCCGAAATGGCGCGCATCGACGCCGCGGGATGAATTGCATGTCTCGGTTGGTTGTGATCGATACAGATCCCGGCATCGATGATGCTGTGGCCATCCTCCTCGCCTTGTGGTCGCCGGAATTCGACATTCGCGGTATCACCACCGTCGCGGGCAATATCGGCATCGCGACGACGACGCGGAATGCGGGACGCATCCTGGCGCTCGCTGGGCGGAGCGACATTCCTGTCTTGATCGGGGCTGCGGGGCCGCTGTCGCGCAAGGGATTCGACGTTGCCGACATCCACGGCGGCGACGGATTGGGCGGTGTCGCCTTTCCCGATCCGGCAAGCGCCCCGGCGGGCGACGCGGTGGGCTGGCTCGCCGGGCTGCTTGACGAAAACGAGCCCGACACGATCGACATCCTCGCGCTCGGGCCGCTCACCAATGTGGCCCGGCTGGTGCTCGACAGGCCGTCTTCCGCGCGACGTATCAGGCGTGTGATCGCCATGGGCGGGGCGGTGCGCGAGCCCGGCAACGTCGGACCACGCTCGGAATTCAACATGGCGGCCGATCCCGAAGCCGTAGCTGTCGTCCTGCGGGCTGGGCTCAACTTGACGATGATCCCGCTCGATGTGACTCGAAAGGTCCGCGCGTCACGAACCGACACCACCTTGCTGAAGGCTGCCGGCACCACGGCCGCCATCGCATCGGGCGAGCTGATCGATGCCTACTTCCAGTCGGGAAGCGGCCGCGAGAGCCGGCCCCTGCACGATCCCTGCGTAATGCTTCAGGCAATCGAACCCGGCCTGTTCGGCATCGAGACCTTCAGGCTGTCGGTTGATATCAGCGACGGTCCCGATGCCGGGTCGCTCCTTCTGGACGAGAAGGGCGGTGCGCCGGTCGATATCGCGATGACCGTCGATGCTGCCGGGGCGCTCCAGTTGCTCCTGGAACGGTTGAAGGCCCGGTAGCCAAGGAAGACTACGTCTTGTCCAGTTCCTGTTCGACCAGTGTCGTCCAGAAACCGACACCGGAGGGAATCGCGGCGTCGTTGAAGTCGTAGCGGCTGTTGTGGTGCAGGGCGCCGTCCTCGGCAGGACCGTTGCCAAGCCAGACATAGGCTCCGGGCACTTCGCTGCTGAACATGGCGAAGTCGTCGCCTGCGGTGGAGGGAGCGAAGGCCGTCCGCACCCTTTCCACGCCGAGCGCGCTTTGTGCCGCCTTGAGGGCGCGTGCGGCCGCGCCGGCATCGTTGACCACCGGCGGCATCTGCCGGAAATATCTGTAGTCGCAAGCGACCCCGTAGAGCCCGGCAACGCCTTTCGCTTGCTCGCCGATCTCCTCCTCGATCTGGTCTCTCACAGCGGGCGTGAAAGCCCGCGCCGTGCCGCCGATCCGAACCTTGTCCGGGATGACGTTGAGAGCCTCGAAATGCCCGCCCTCGATGGCGCAGGCGCTGATCACGGCCGGCTGTAGCGGGTCGATGCGCCGGGCCACGATCGTATGCAGCGACGTCAGGAACTGGCCGGCTGCGGTCATGGCATCGCGTCCAAAATGCGGTTTCGCGCCATGGGTGCCGATGCCCTCGAAGGTGATCGACCAGCGATCCGACGAAGCGAGCTGAGGGCCCGCCACGACCGCCATCTCGTCGGGCGGCAGACCCGGCATGTTGTGCAGCCCGTAAACCGCGTCGACGGGAAACTGCCGGAAGAAGCCGTCGTCGATCATGGCGCGTGCGCCGCCCCTTCCTTCCTCGGCCGGCTGAAAGACGAAATGCACCGTTCCCGAGAAGTTGCGCCGCTGGGCGAGCCGCCGTGCGGCGCCGAGCAGCATGACGGTATGGCCATCATGACCGCAGGCATGCATCTTACCTGACGTCCGCGATTTGTACGGGCGATCCTCCGCCGTTTCCGGCATGGCGAGCGCGTCCATATCCGCGCGCAAGGCGATGCGTCTTGTCCCGTCGCCGAGTTTCAGCGTGCCGACCACGCCGGTTTTCCCTAACCCCGCATGCACCTCGACACCGGCTTTGGCCAGCATCCGCCGCACGATGCCGGCCGTCCGTTCCTCCTCGAAGCCGAGCTCGGGATGGGCATGGATGTCACGCCGCAATGCCGTCAGCATGTCCCATTCAGCGGGGTCCACATCCTGTAAGCCCATCGTCCGCTCCGTCAGTGCAATCGATACCAAGCATGGGATTGTGGAATTCGGCTCCCAAATCCGAAGCCGATGTTTTAATCCCGACTCTCGTCGCGTCGATCCGACGCCTTGGCCCTTCTGCAATAGAAAGGCGAGCATTGCCACTCGCACCGCATGAATTCTGGCAGGTCGTTTATCCCGCCGATAGTTTTTCCGTCGTGCCGGGCTTCGTCGATCTCTATCCCGCCGTGCTGCCGGACGGTCGCCAGATCGCCTTGCCGATCCGCGTCCTCCCTGGCGACGGAACCTCGGCCGTGGCGTCGCTCATCGTCAACCAGGCTAGCTTCGCCGTCGAGGACGCGCTCACAGAAGCCATGGCCGCGCTCGCCCGAAATCACGCGCCCGATGTGATCGTCGGCGTTCCGACCTTGGGTCTGCCGCTTGCCAACGGAGTGGCCCGCCGCCTCGGTCATCCCCGCATGGTGGCACTCGGAACCTCGCGCAAATTCTGGTACAGCGAGGATCTTTCCGAGCCGATGTCCTCGATCACCAGCCCAACCCATGCCAAGCGGCTCTATCTGGATCCGCGCATGCTGCCGCTGCTCACGGGGCGCCGGATCGTCGTGGTGGACGATGTCGTCAGCTCCGGCGCTTCCATGGTTTCGGTGCTGCGTCTGCTGCGCAAGGCAGGGTTGAACCCCGTTGGGATCGTCGCAGCCATGCTGCAGGGCGAGCGCTGGCGAAAGCCGATAAGAGAGTTCGACCCGAGGCTGTCTCCCGTTGTGGCCGGCGCGGTGTCCTCGCCTCTTCTGCGGCGATCGGAGGACGGATCATGGGCCCCTGAAAGCCGCAATTTTTCAATAACTTAATTGCCCTGCCCGGGCAGTGAAGCGATTCCCATCACGCAGTTTTAGTATCGCTAAAATTCTTGTTGACTCAGCGTTGCCGGTCCGTCTACTTTTTTAGAAATACTAAAACCGGTGGAGGACGACGCGGTTGAGTAGCAAAGTCGAGACATCGTCGGAATTCGCAGATCCGCTGGGAACGCGGCTGCGGGACCGTCGCCAGTCTCTCGGCCTGACGCTCAAGCATGTCGCCGACGCCGCTGGCCTTTCCGTCGGCTTCATCTCGCAGATCGAACGCGGCATCACCACGCCTTCGCTCGTCTCGTTGATAACCGTATGCCGCGTATTGAAGTCGGAGGTCGGTGAGTTCTTGTCTCAGCCGAGCGGTGTCGAACCCGTGACGCGCCACCGCAGCCGCCCGACCTATGCGCTCGGGGGAAATGGGATCACCTATGAGCGCCTTTCCGCGTCCTTTCCCGGCAATGTTCTGCGCAGCGTGATCATCCATGAACCGCCGGGCTTCCGAAGCGAGCCGATGTCGCATGAGGGCGAAGAGATGTTCTTCATCCTCGACGGCTCGCTGACCATCGAGATCGACGGTGAGCGCACCATCCTCGAAGCCGGGGATTCCGTCCATTTCCCGTCTATCAGGACGCATGTGACGTGGAACCATACCGCGCAAACGACGACGCTCCTGCACACCTGCACGATGGATGTGTTCGGAGACGGCGCGCCGACGGGACGTCCGGAAACCAGCATGGCCGTGTCGCGCGCGAACGGCCGCAAGAGCACAGCAAAGCAACCGAAAACAATAAAGGGGAAGTCATCATGAAGAGATTGTTGAAGCCGTTCGCGGCCGCGCTGATCGCCGGCACCGCGTCGTTTGCCGCCCTGTCCGGCCAGGCGGCTGCCGAGACCGTGCTCCGTCTCGACGAAGTGGCGGTCGGCGAGCTCGATCCCGCCAAGGCGAGCGACTACGCCGACTCTGTCCTGATGTTCAACGTCTACGATACGCTGGTCCTGTCGAAGCAGGGCGGACCCGGCGTCGTCCCGCATCTGGCGGAAAGCTGGGAGACCGACGGGAAGACCTACACGTTCAAACTTCGCCAGGACGTCAAATTCCAGAGCGGCAATCCGCTGACGGCCGAGGACGTCGTGTTCTCACTCGACCGCATGAAGGCGATCGGTCAGGGGCTTTCTCACCTTTTCGCGGATGTGGAGAAGGCGGAGGCCATCGACGCCGGCACGGTTAAGTTCACGCTTTCGGATGTGTATTCGCCCTTCATTTCGGCGCTGCTGCGCCTTCCCATTGTCGACAAGAAGCTCGTCATGGAAAATCTCGGTGCCGGCGATGGCGAGATGAAGGATTGGGGCCAGGCCTATCTTTCCACCCATGCGGCAGGCACGGGCGCCTACAAGGTCGTGTCGCACAATCCGCAGGAAGAAACGGTGATGGCCAAGAGCGCCGATTATTTCCTCGGCGTGCCCGCCAAGGCGCCGGAAACCGTTCGCTTTCGTTATGGGCTGGAGGCTGCGACGGTGCGCACCCTTATCGCTCAGGGCGAGCACGACATCTCCTCGCAGTGGCTGCCGCCGGAGGTCTTGAAGTCGCTCGCCGGGCAGGGTGCCCAACTCCTGACGGAGTCTGGCGGCACCGGTTTCTATATCAAGATGAATACGGCCAAGAAACCGTTCGACGACGTGAACTGCCGCCTGGCCGTGGCCAATGCGTTCGACTACGATACCGCCGTCAGGATGGTGGCGATCACCGACACGGTCTCCCTGGGCAGCCCGGCCACGGGACCGCTGCCTGTCGGCATGCTCGGCTCGCTGCCGGCCAGCGAAACCTTCAAGCGCGACGTCGAGGCGGCCAAGAATTATCTGGCTCAGTGCAAATACAAGCCCGACGAATTCACGGTCGAGCTTTCCTGGGTCGGCGAGGTTCCGCTGGAGGAGCGTTTCGCGCTCTTGATGCAGGCGAATTTTGCCGAGATCGGCCTCAAATCCGAGGTGAGGAAGATTCCCTGGGCGCTGTTTTCCGAGCAGGTGACCAAGCCCGAAAACACGCCCAACATATCGCAAATCTTCAACAATGCAGTGACAGCGGATCCCGATACGCTGCTCTACAACATGTATCATTCCTCAGCGGCCGGAACATGGCAGTCCACGGAGTATCTGAAAGATGCCAAGGTCGACGAGCTGCTCGACAAGGGGCGCACAGTCACGGGCGAAGACGAGCGTGCCGCCGTCTACACCGAGGCAGGCAAGCGCTTGCGTGAAATAGCGCCGACAATTTTCGCCTATGACCAGAATGCCGTATTCGCTGCAAGCAAGCGGGTATCGGTGCCTGCGCTGTCCGACAAGAGCAAGGCTTTCACCCTCCCGGGAATGGGTTTCACTTTCCGGCTGATGGAAATGAACGAATAGGCTGAAACCGAGCGGCTGGTGGCCGAAGCAATTCCAAAAGCTGGGAACGCCCAGGGAATCGCGAAGCATGGCCACTGCCGCTCCTGTAACGGAAGCGTCTCGCGATGCCTGCTGTCATCCGCCTCCTCGCGAAGCGGCTGGGCACCTCTTTGATCGTGCTGATCGGGGTCTCCATGCTGATCTTCGCCATCGCCAGGGTCATTCCCGGCGACCCCGCGCGCATAGCGCTCGGGCCGAACGCGACCGCCGAACAGGTAATGGCGCTGCGCGAGCGGCTGCATCTCGATCAGTCGCTCGTCACCCAATATGGCTATTTCATCGCAGATCTCTTCCGCGGCGATCTCGGCATGTCGCTCTACACCAATCGTCCGGTGTCCGTCGACATCGCGCAGTTCCTGCCGGCCACGCTGGAACTGGTCATCGTGGCCGGCCTCATGATGGTGGTATTCGGCTTGCCGCTCGGCGTCCTTTCGGCCCGTTACCGCGACAGCTGGGTCGATGGCTGCATCCGCATGGTGACACTGCTCGGCGTCTCCGCTCCCGCTTTCGTCTGGGCGGTGATCCTGATGCTCGTCTTCGCTTATTTCCTGCCGCTCTTCCCGATCGCCGGGCGCATCTCCGACACGATGACCGTCGCGCCCGTCACCGGCTTCCTGCTGATCGACACGCTGCTTGCCGGTGACATCAGGGCCTTCGGCAACGCCGCCTGGCACGTCGTGCTGCCGGCTTTCGCGCTGGCTCTTTCGGGCATCGGGCAGGCCGCGCGCCTGACGCGCTCCAACATGGTGGAAACCTATGAGCGGCCTTACATCGAGATGGCGCAGTCCTACGGCTTCCCCGAAAAGCGCATCGCGCGGCGCTACGCCTTCCGTCCCTCGCTCATTCCCTCACTTACGATCATCGGCCTCGACTTCGCGGCCATGCTCGGCAACGCCTTCCTGGTGGAAGCCGTATTCGCCTGGCCCGGCTTGTCGCGCTACGGCGTTGCCGTGATCCTGCGCAAGGATCTCAATGCCATCGTCGGCACCGTGCTGATCATCTCGGCCATGTTCCTCATCGTGAATGTCATCGTCGATCTGCTGATCGCTTTCATCAATCCGCGGATCCGCTATTCGCAGAGGGCCTCCTGAGATGAAGAGGACCCTTTCCATTCTTCTGCGAAATCCGCTCTCGTTGCTCGGGCTCGTCCTGATCGCGGTGGTGGTTCTCGCGGCGATCTTCGCGGACTTCATCACGCCGTTCCCCGAACATGTCGGCGCGGTGGTCGATTTCGCCAATTTCAACCGGCCGCCGGAATGGCCCTACATTTTCGGCACCGATCTCGTTGGGCGCGATCTCTTCACCCGCATCGTTTATGCCTATCGCATTTCGTTGATCCTCGGCATCGTGGTGCTGGCCATCGCCGTGCCGGTCGGCGTCACCATCGGTCTGCTCGCCGGTTATCTCGGCGGCTGGACCGAATATTTGCTGATGCGTCTGACCGACGTCTTCCTGTCGATCCCGCCGCTGGTGCTGGCCATGTCGGTCATGGGCCTGCTGGAGCCGACCCTCACCAACGGGATGATCGCGGTCACGGTCATGTGGTGGCCCTGGTACACGCGGCTCGTCTACAATCTCGCCCGCGCCGAGAAAGAAGAAGGCTATGTGCTCGCCGCCGAGGTGATCGGCGCCTCGAAATCGCACGTTATGTTCCGCGAGATCCTCCCGAACTGCGTGCCTTCGATCCTCACCAAGATGACGCTGGATCTGGGCTTCGTGATCCTGATCGCGTCGTCGCTCTCCTTCCTCGGCCTCGGCGTGCAGCCGCCGACCCCCGACCTCGGTTCGATGGTCGCCGAGGGGGCGAAATACCTGCCCGACTCCTGGTGGCTCACCGTGTTCCCCGGCCTTGCGATCCTGATCGCCGTATTCGGGTTCAACCTGGTTGGGGATGCGCTGCGCGAAATCCTGGGAGGCGATCAATGACGACGCCCACATTGCGCATAAGCGACCTGAAGCTCGGTTTCCGTACCTGGTCGGGCTTGGTCGAGGTGCTGCACGGCATCTCGCTGCATATCGGCAAGGGCGAGCGCGTGGCGCTGGTCGGCGAAAGCGGGTCAGGCAAGTCGGTGACGGCGCGCATCGTGCTCGGCCTCCTGCAGAAGCTCAAAAGCGCGCGGCTTTCCGGCCTTGTCGAATTCGAGGGTCGCGATCTCGCCGGGCTGTCGGCGCGCGAACGCCAACATCTGCGCGGCACCAAGATGTCGATGATCTTCCAGGATCCGACCTCTTCGCTCAACCCGGTCTATACGATCGGCACGCAGTTCCACGAGGTGCTGTCGCGCGGCGCTCCCGGCATCTCGGCCTCGGACGCTCGCGCCAAGGCCGTCGCGGCTCTGAAGGACGTGGCGATACCCGAGCCGGAGCGGGTGCTCGATTCCTATTCGTTCCAGCTCTCCGGCGGTATGAACCAGCGCGTGATGATCGCCATGGCGCTCGCCAACGAACCCTCTCTGCTGATCGCCGACGAGCCGGGTACGGCACTCGACGTCACCGTCCAGGCGCAGACGCTCGGCCTGATGCGCGACCTTGTCGAGAAGCACCACACCTCCGTGCTTTTCATCTCGCACAACCTCGGTGTGGTGCGCGAATTCGCCGACCGGGTCTACGTGATCTACAAGGGCCGCATCGTCGAGCAGGGACCCGCGGCAAGTCTTTTCGAGGATCCGCGCCACCCCTACACCCAGGCCTTGATGAGAGCCGTGCCACGCATCACCGGAGGCGGCATCCCCGAAATCGAGGACGCGTCGGAAGCCTATTTCGCGCCGCTCGTGATCCACGAAGGCCATGGCGAACCGGGGAGGTCGGCATGACCCATCCCATGCTTTCCCTTCGTTCCGTCTCCAAGGTCTTCGCTACGGGCTCGCGCGAGGTGCGCGCGGTGGACGATGTGTCCTTCGACGTCCATGAGGGAGAATGCCTGGCCATCGTCGGCGAGTCCGGTTCGGGCAAATCGACACTCGCCAACATGATCCTCGGTATCTATCCGCAGACGCTTGGGGAGATAAGCTTCCGCGGCAGCGCGCTGCCGGCCCGGCGCGATCTCGCCCATCGCCGCGCGATCCAGCTCGTCCAGCAGAATCCGCTGTCGTCGCTTAATCCGAAGCGTACGATCGGCGCGTCACTGCGCCTGGCGCTCGACGTGCATGGCATTGGCGACAAGGCCGGCCGCGCCGAACGCACAGGACAATTGCTCGAGGAAGTCGGCCTGCCCGCAGACTTCCGCAAGCGCTCGCCCGCCGCCTTGTCGGGCGGCCAACGGCAGCGCGTGGCGATCGCCCGGGCACTCGCCTGCCAGTCGGAGATCGTCGTGCTCGACGAGCCGACCTCCGCGCTGGACGTGCTCGTGCAGGCCCGAGTCCTCAAGCTGCTCAACGAGCTGCGTATGAAGCGCGGTCTGACCTACATCTTCATCACCCACGATCTCTCGGTGGTCCGCAACATCGCCGACCGAGTCGCGGTCTTCGAAAGGGGCAAGCTCGTCGAGCTCAACCCGACCGAGACCGTCTTCGCCCATCCCGAGCACCCCTATACGCGCCGGCTCATCGGCGCCGTACCGGTCGTCACCGCCGAAGAGGTGGAGTTGCGCGACCGGCTCATGGAGAAGAGCAATGCAAGTGCCTGACTACTCGTCCTTCACCAAATCCGTCGCCGCCGAAAAGGCGGATGCGCAAGGGGCGTTCGATGCGCTTTGCGAACTCACGAAACAGGCCGTGGGCGTTAAGCTCTTCACGGTCATGACCCACGACGCCAGAACGGGCGAAGCCGGCCGCATTTATTCGAACATGCCGGAAGCGTATCCGGTTTCCGGCACCAAGCCTGCCAACGAGACCGATTGGACGCGCCAGGTGATCGGCGAAAAGCGGACCTTCGTAGCCAATGACATCGAAGGTATCGCCGCCGTCTTCAGCGACCACGAACTGATCAAATCGCTCGGCTGCGAATCGGTCATCAACGTGCCGATCATCGTCGGCGGACGGGTACTCGGTACCATCAACTGCCTGCACGAAGCAGGTTTCTACACCAGGGAGAAGGTCGAGGCCGCGGAAGCGCTGAAGCTTCCCGGGACCGTCTGCCTTCTGCTCCACGAATGCGAGGGAGGCCATTAATGACGAACAAGACGATCCGCGTCGCGACCGATGTCGGCGGCACTTTTACCGATCTGGTCTGCTTCGAGACCGATCACGGAACCGGCGAGTCGCGCATCATCACAGCGAAGTCGGACACCACACCACCGAATTTCGAGCAAGGCGTCCTGAACGTCCTGGAGAAGGGCGGCGTCGATCCGAAGGCGGTCGATTTCCTTGCCCACGGTACGACCGTGGTCATCAACGCTCTCACCGAGCGCAAGGGCGTGAAGGTGGGCCTCATCACCACCGAAGGTTTCCGCGACACGCTGGAGATCGCGCGTGGCAACAGGCCTGATTTCTTCAACCTTCACTACGAGAAGCCCAAGCCCTTCGTTCCCCGCTATCTGCGTCGGGAACTGCCGGGTCGCATGTCCTACAAGGGCGAGGAGCTGAAGCCGCTCGACCTCGGCGGACTGCCGGCGATCCTCGACGATTTTCGCAAGGACGGGGTGGAGGCGATCGCTATCTGCTTCCTCCATTCCTACGCCAACACTGCCCATGAGCAGGCTGCGCTTGCGGAAGTGCAGAAGCTGTGGCCGGGCGTTTCCGTGGTCTCTTCGCACCAGATCACCCGCGAGTGGCGCGAATACGAGCGCTCGAACACGGCGGTGCTGTCGGCCTATGTGCAGCCGACGGCGGAGCGCTATTTGTCCCGTCTCAAGAATGGGCTGGTCGAGAAAGGCTTCGCCAGGAGCCTTTACATCATGCAGTCGAATTGCGGCGTCGACTCTCTGGAGTCCGTCGCGAAGATCCCGATCACCATGGTGGAATCCGGACCCGCTTCAGGTTTCTGGGGCGCGGCCGAGCTCGGCAAGCTGATCGGCGAGCCCAACGTGCTGGCGCTGGACATCGGCGGCACGACGGCCAAGTGCTCGCTGATCGAGAACGGCGAGGTCAAGATCAAGACTGACTACTGGATCGAGCGCGACCGCACCTCGGCAGGCTATCCGATCATGGTGCCGGTGGTCGATCTCGTCGAGATCGGCAATGGCGGCGGCTCGATCGCCTGGGTCGACGACTTCGGCAAGCTGCATGTCGGGCCGCAATCGGCCGGCGCCAAGCCGGGACCGGCGGCCTATGGGCGCGGCGGCGACAAGGCCACCACGACCGACGCCAATCTCTGGCTAGGGCGCATCAACAAGGACTATTTCTGCGGCGGAGAGGTCGTGGCCGACATGAAGGCGGCCGAGGCTGCCATCAAGGCAGTCGGCGACAAGCTCGGCGTCCATGCGGACGAAGCCGCACGCGGCATCATCCGCATCGCCAACAACAATATGGTCAACGCGCTGAAGCTCGTGTCGCTCAATCGCGGCCACGACCCGCGCGACTTCACGCTTGTCGTGTTCGGCGGCGGCGGTGCCATGCATGGGGTGGCGCTCGGCGCGGAGCTCGGTGTCAAGAAAGTGGTCGTCCCGAAAGGCGCCTCCGTGTTCTCGGCCTGGGGCATGATGATGTCGGATCTCCGTCGTGACTATTTCGTGACGCGGCTGGCCGATCTCAAGAAGGGGGCCGCCGCAGGGATCGAAGCGGCCTTCGCAGAAGCGGAGGAATTGGCAAAGGCCCAGTTCGCTGCCGAGGGCGTCGACCCGGCGAAAGTCCGGTTCCTGCGCTACGGCAAGTTCCGCTACCAGAACCAGGAGCATACGACCGAAGTGCTGATCGAGGGCACGGTCAGCGATGACCGGCTCGCGGCGATCGAAGCGGCCTTTCACGAGACCTACGAGCGCGAATACACCTACCGCCTCGACGCTCCGGTCGAGATGGTCGGCATTCACCTCGTGGCATCGGCCGAAGTGGGCAAGCTCACCATGCGCAAGCGTGAGGCGACGGATGCCAAGTCCGAGATCGCGCTCAAGGGTCATCGTGACGTCGACTATGCGCTGGAGGGCGTCCACAAGGCTGCCATCTACGACGGGACCAGGCTGGAGCCGGGCATGAGCTTCACCGGCCCAGCCATCGTCGAGGATCCCGGCACCACGGTCGTCATCCATCCCGGCAACCGGGTAGAGATCGACGGCTACGGCAACATCCACATCCATCTGGGCTAGGAGGGGAAGATGTCGAACAAGGCTAACGACCCGATCACGCTGGAGATCATACAGAATTCGCTCCAGGCAACGGCCGACGAGATGTTCGCGGTGATGAAGAAGACCGCGATGAGCTCGATCATCTACGAAGTGCTCGACATGGGCACCGGCATCACCGACGCCAAGGGGGCCTTGGCGTCCTCCGGCGCCGGCATTCCCGCCTTCATCGGCGTGCTCGACAAGGCCGTGAAAGTGCTGGTGAAGAAGTTCGACAAGCCGGGCGACATCGAGCCCGGCGACGTGTTTGTCACCAACGATCCCTATTACGGTGGCGTCACGCATCTCAACGACATCATCGTCGCCATGCCAGTCTTCGCGGGAGGCCGCATCATCGCCTGGACGGCCAATATCGCCCACAATTCCGACGTGGGCGGCATGGCGCCGGGATCGCTGACAGGCGAGGCGACGGAGATCTTCCAGGAAGGCCTGCGCCTGCCCGCCGTCAAGATCATCTCGAAGGGCGAGACGATCCGATCGGTGATGGACATCATCAAGGTGAATTCGCGCATGCCCGATGTGCTGGAAGGCGACGTCTGGGCGGCCATCGCATCGGTGCGGATCGGCGCGAAGCGTCTCGTCGACCTGGCAGAGAAATACGGCGTGGAGACCTTCGAGAACGCCATGTCGTCCTTCATGGATTTCGGCGAGCAGGTCTCGTTGAGCGAGCTTGCCAAACTTCCGCACGGTACGTTCGAGCTGTCGGAGGAGCAGGATGACGGCCGCATCTTCAACGTGAAGATCACCATCAGCGACACCGAGTTCTTGGTGGACTTGCGCGACAATCCCGACCAGTCCGCCGGACCGGTCAACACGAGCCGTGACGGCGTCATGGTCTCCGCCCAGATGATCTTCAAGTCGCTGACGGATCCATATTCGCCGGCCAACGAGGGCTCGTTTCGCCCGATCCGTCTGCTGACTCGCGAAGGCTCGGTGTTCCAGGCGAAGGAACCGGCGCCTATCGGGTTCTATTACGAGATCGAACTGCGCGTATACGACATCATGTGGCGCTGCCTCGCGCAACATATGCCGGAACGGCTGGCAGCCGGACATTTCGCCTCGGTTTGCGGAACCTTCATCGGCGGCATCCATCCGGACACGGGCCGTCAATACACCATCATCGAGCCCCAGCTCGGTGGCTGGGGTGCAAGCCGGGCCGGTGACGGCAACAGCGCGATCTTTTGTGGCTTCCATGGCGAGACCTATAATTGCCCCGCCGAGATCAACGAGGCTCGCAACGGCCTCCTGGTCGACCGCATGGAACTCAATCTCGAGCCTGGCGGCGAGGGCAAGTTCACCGGCGGCCGGGGCATCGTGATGGACTATCGCATCCGTGGCGACAACGGCTTTCTGACGGCAGGCTATACCCGTTCGAAGTTCCCGCCCTGGTCGCTCGACGGCGGTCTGGAAGGATCGCCCAACTATGTGAAGGTGATGCGCAAGGACGGCTCGAGTGACCGTTTCTCCTTCGTGTCGGGCCTGACCACCCATACGGACGACGTCATCCGCGTGGTCACCGGCAATGGTGGCGGTATCGGCGACCCCAAGGAGCGCGATCGTGCCGCCGTCGCGGAGGACATCCGCAACGGGCTGATCACGCCCGAGCGAGCCCGTGAGGTGTATGGCTTGTCGTGACAAGCCGGGACGAGGCCGGTCTGGCGGGCTCCGCCGGACCGGGGCAAGAACCTGTTTTCGGCAGCGTCGAAAACAGCAAGGGCGACCGCCCGTCGCGCCTGTTGGCGCGAAAGCCCAGCGCGGATGCGCGCCGGCGCTTGAGGTCGAAGAACAAGGAAGAGGAGACATTGATGGCCCAGTCAGAGCCGATCAAGATCATGTATCTTAACCCGGTGGGCAACAGTGACTATGACGGCGTGTTCGCCGACATGGCGCGCGACCACAAGCTGCCGGGAACCGAGGTCCACATCACCTCACTCCCGCCGAGCGAAGGCTCCTTCACTCATATCGAGTACCGGTCCTACGAAGCGATGGTGACGAAGGGCATCATCCGCGCCGTTCGCGCCGCTGCGCGTGAAGGCTTCGATGCTCTGGCGATCGGCTGCTTCTACGACACGGCGCTACACGATGCCCGCGAGATCTCGGAGGGCATGATCGTCACCGCGCCATGCCTTTCGTCCTGCGAGATCGCGGCGACTCTCTCGAACCGTTTCGGCATCGTGGTCGGCCGCCGGAAATGGGTGCACCAGATGCACGACACTGTGCGCGACTACGGCCACGAGCATCGGCTATCCGGTTTCTATCACGTCGGGCTTGGCGTGAACGACTTCCAGAAGGACCATGCCGAAACCGAGCGGAGGCTCCTCGAAGCAGGTCGCAAGGCGGTCGAGGAGGACTATGCGGAGGCGCTGATCCTCGGCTGTACCATGGAGATCGGCTTCTACAGGGAAGTCGAGAAGAAGCTCGGCGTGCCGGTCATCGACCCGTCGATCGCAGCACTCAAGCGGGCCGAATACGGCGCCGTATTGAAGCGCCAATGCGGCTGGGTGCCGAGCCGTCGCTGGTCGAGCGAGCCGCCGCCGGAAGAAGAGATCGCCTGCTTCGGCCAGTTCGATACGAATGAACCCTTCGGCAACAGGGTCGTGGTCGAAGCGGCCTAGCCGGTTGCGTGCAAATGCACTCCTTGGCCCTGGCACCAGCAACATCCGCCTCCGAATTCATGGAAAGGAAATACAGTGAAAGTCGATACCAAGCAGCGGCTTGCCGCCCTTCGGGCCAGGATGAAAGACACGGGAACGAGCCTCGTCGCCATCGCTCCCGGCTCGCACATGGACTGGCTGCTCGGCTTCCATCCGCATCCGGATGAACGTCCCTGCCTGCTGCTGGTCGCGCCCGAGAAAGAGACCTTCCTGATGCCGGTGCTCAACGCCGAGGGTTCGCGCGAGAGTACCGACATCTCCTTCTTCACCTGGGCTGACGCGGATGGACCGCAAGCTGCGCTCGAGGCCGCTCTCGACGAGATCGGCGCGCGCAGCGTCGAGAAGGTGGTGCTGGATGAAACCATGCGCGCCGATTTCGCGCTTCTGCTGCTGGATGCCATTCCGGGCGCCCGCCACAGCTTCACGGCCGACACCGTCGGCGCACTGCGCATGCGCAAGGATGCGGCCGAATTCGCCAAGCTGAAGATGAATGCCGCTATCGCCGACCGCGCCATGCAGAAGGCTTTTGGCTCGATCCGGCCGGGCATGACCGAACAGGACCTAGCCGCCGTGGTGAAGGATCACTTCGCGTCGGAGGGCGCGGTTCCGTCTTTCTGGATCGTCGGGGCGGCCGGCAACGGCGCCTTCCCCCATCACCAGACGAGCGATCGCAAGTTGCAGGAAGGTGATGCCGTCGTGATCGACATTGGAGCGCGCACGGAAGGCTTCCCGAGCGACATCACGCGCATGGCCGTGGTCGGACGGCCGCCGGAAGGTTACGGACAGATCCACACCATCGTCGAAAAGGCCGTCCAGGCTGCCCTCAAGGCGGCCAGGCCGGGCGTGCTGGCCAAGGAAGTGGACGCGGCGGCGCGCAAGGTGATCGCCGACGCCGGTTACGGCGAGTATTTCGTCCACCGCACAGGTCACGGGATGGGCATCGACGGCCACGAGCCGCCCTATATCACGGCAACGTCGGAAACCGTGCTGGAGGACGGAATGGTGTTCTCGATCGAACCCGGCATCTACCTGCCGGGCCGCTTTGGCATCCGACTCGAGGAGATCGTCATATTGCGCGAAGACGGTCCGGAGATCCTGTCGTCGCTGCCCCGCGACCTCCACGTGGCGCAAGCCTGAGCCGGAAGCGAAAGGAACCTTATGCCCCGTGCCTGGCAGATCCATGACTATTCAGGCTATCGCTGCCTCAAGCTCGGCGAGGTGCCTATCGAGGAGCCGGGCCCGGGCGAAGTCCGACTTCGTGTCGAGGCCTTCGCCCTGAACTGGGGCGATATGGACCTGATGAAGGACAACTATTCCTTCAGCTTTCCGCGGTTTCCCGCCCGCGTCGGGATCGAGGCGGCAGGGATCGTCGATGCGATCGGACCGCAGACCGCAGGCTTCGCCATCGGCGAACGTGTCTCCACGCTCCCTTATTTTTATTACGACAGGGGCGCGAGCACGGAGTCGCTCGTCATCGACGCGCGCTACGTGACGAAAGCGGTGCCGAACCTCTCGGCCGTGGAGAACGCTTCGATCTGGATGCAGTATCTGACGGCCTATTTCCCGCTCGCCGAAGTGTCCAAAGTGGGGTCGGGCAGCCACGTCCTTGCGACGGCGGCTACCAGCACTGCGGGTGGGGCATCTCTTGAGATCGGCCGCATTCTCGGGGCGACCATGATCGGCACCACCCGCTTTCCGGAGAACGTCGGCTACCTCAGGGAAATGGGGGCGAACCATGTGATCGTCACCGGCAAGGACGATCTTGCCGGTGAGATCATGGAAATCACGGGCGGCAGGGGTGTCGATATGGTTTTCGACCCGGTCGGCGCGGGCCTCATCGCCCGATACAGCCCGGCGCTCGCCCGCAATGCGCGTATCTATTTCTACGGGACGCTCGACACTGCACGTCCTGAACTGCCCGTCGTGGACATGTTCCAGAAGAATGCCGTGTTCCATCCCTATTCGGTGTTCAACTATGTCGAGGATCCCGCCATGCTCGCCAAGGGCGAGGCGTTTATCCATGACATGCTGACGCAGGGCCGCATCCGTCCCAGGATCGACCGCGTCTATCCGATGGAGAAGTACATCGAGGCCTTCGACTATCTGAGCCAGCCGCGCACGACGCATGGTAAGGTGGTGATCGAAACGGGTCTTTGAAAGCGCTGCGGCTGCTGCCTTGTCGGGCGGACCACCCAGGCGAACGTCCGCCCCGGATCGGAGGAAAAGATCATGATAAATCGCGCCGAGGACCCAATCACCGCGACGGTGATCCAGGCCGGTCTGGTCGCGGCCGCCGACGAGATGTTCGCGGTGCTGAAAAAGACCGCGATGAGCCCGATCATCTATGAGGTGCTCGATGTCGGCACCGGCATCACGGACCGTGACGGCGAACTCGTCAGTTCGGGCGCCGGCATTCCCACTTTCGTCGGCGTGCTCGACAAGGCGGTGAAACGTATTGTCGCCCTGCATGGTCTGGAGAACATCGGCGACGGCGACTGCTTCGTGACCAACGATCCCTATTATGGCGGCGTCACCCATCTCAACGACGTGGTCATCGCGCTGCCGGTTTTCGTCGAGGGCGAATGTGTCGCCTGGACCGCGTCCATCGCGCATTGGAACGATGTCGGAGGCAAGACGCCGGGCTCGATGGCCGTTGACGTTTCGGAGATATTCCAGGAGGGGCTGCGTCTGCCGGCGGTGAAGCTCTTCGACAGAGGCAAGCCCATCCCTTCCGTTTTCGACATCATCGCCGCCAATTCGCGTCTGCCGGATTTCGTGCTCGGCGATCTCTGGGCTCAGGTCGCGGCCAGCCGCAAGGCCGAGACGCGCATCCGACAGCTCGTCGAAACCTATGGGCCGGAATCCTATCACGCCGCGCTGAGAGACCTCTTCGAGGAGGGCGCAAGGCGTGGCCATGCAGGGCTTGGGGCCATCCCGCATGGCACCTATCCGGTGGAAGAGGAACAGGACGATGGCGCGATCTGGCGCGCCTCCATCACCATCACGAGGGATCGCTTCACGGTCGACCTGACCGGCAATCCCAGGCAGCGTGACGCGCCCTACAACACCAGCCGCGACGGCGCGGTGATCTCCTGCCAGATGATCTTCAAGGCGTTGACCGACCCGACGCTTTTCGCAAACGCCGGCTCCTTCCGGGCCCTCGAAGTGATCACAGAGCCCGGCACCATCTTCCATGCCGAGGGCAGTGCCCCCCACGGCTATTACTTCGAGACACGCATTCGGCTCTACGACATGCTGTGGCGGTGCATGGCCGAGGCCATGCCGGAACGTCTGCCTGCCGGCCATTTCGCCTCGATCTGCGGCACGGTGATTGCGGGCGACCACCCTGATACGGGCCGGCGCTACACCATGGTCGAGCCGCAGATGGGCGGGTGGGGCGCGACCGCGGCCCGTGATGGACTGGACGCCATGTATTCGGCCAGTCATGGCGAGACCTTCAACTGTCCCGTTGAGATCTGCGAGGCGCGGTATGGCATAGATGTCGGCCATAAGCGTCTCAACGAGAGCCAGGAGGGCCGGGGGCTGCATACAGGCGGCAAGGGGCTTTCCGTCAGCTACCGGCCGCGCGGCAGGGCAGTCCTCTCGGCAGGTTACAGCCGCAACCGACATCCCGCCTGGGGGCTTGCCGACGGCGAGGATGGCGGCATCAACGGGCTGTCGATCGTCCGTCGGGACGGAGCGCGCGAACGCCATGCTTTCGTCAGCGGCCTGGTGGTCGAGCCCGGCGACGAGATTCTGATCGACACTGCCAATGGCGGCGGCTGGGGGAGGCCTGCTTAAGGTTGCCTTAAGCCGGCTGGCGATCTCTGCTCCTCGCGAAAACGTTGCGGAGCACCGCCGACATGAACACTCGAACCCACGCCTTGCAAGCGCGGTCTGCGCTCATTGGCACGATCCGCTGCACTACGGTTGCCGCTGTCCTCGCCATTGGTTTTGTTTTCGGGACGAGTGCGGTGTCCTTCGCGCGGATTTCGTTGAGCGCGCCGCCCAAGCTGCCGTTTGTCGAGGTCGACAACCTGTCGGACTTGCTGGCGAGGCTCGAGGCCGACGGACCTGTCTTGGTCTATTTCTCCGCCGATTGGTGCGCGATCTGCTCGAAGATCGAACGTCGCGTGTTTCCCGATTCGCGCGTCGTTGAGGCTCTTGCTGCATTTCGCCTCGTGAAGGTCGACCTCACCAGGCTCGATGCCGAGCGTGAAGCCTTGATGAAGGAATTGCGCGTGGCGGGCCCGCCGAGCATGGTTTTCTTCGGAAACGGCAAGCGGGAGGTCGACGGAACGCGTCTCGTCGGCCCGATCGATGCGCGTACACTGGTCGCATCCGCCCTGCGGGCGGGAGCGGAATAGGGTGAACGCCATTCCAATCGGCCCGCTCGTCCTGGCAAGTGATCGCGCTTGTCGAGAGGATCAGTCGATTGGAAAGATGGTGGCGGCCTGCAGAGAACCACCAGCGGCAGCGCTGCCCGGCCAGCTTTACATTTCTTTACAATCTCCCCGAACAGGGGAAATCTGCCGGGCGTAGGGTCCCTTCAATCCCAACAGGACGAAGGACCAGCTCCATGGAAACGGATCACAACCACGAAACCGAGGCTGCCGTCACCAAGTCGCCGAAAGGTCCCCAGTGGGGACGATGGCTTGCCATTGGCGTGATCGCCTTGGTCGGCCTCGGCGGGCTTGGGCTCGTCGCCGCGCAGAGCGACGACTTCGGCCGCGGCATGCATGGCCACATGATGCACGGCGGGATGGGCGAGAGAGGCTTTTCCGAGAGACGGCTCGGTTACATTCTGGACGCCATCAAGGCGACACCTGAACAGTCGGAGAAGCTCAAGGCAATTGTGAGCAGGACGCGCGACGATATGCGCTCCACCCGTGAAGGTTTCATCGACGCCCGCGACCAGATAGCGGAAATCCTGGGGGCATCGACGATCGACAGGGCGGCGGCAGAGAAGCTGCGCACCGAGCGTATCCAGGCAGTGGATGATGCATCGAAGAAGCTGACCACGGCGCTTCTCGACGCCGCCGAAGTTCTGACGCCCGAGCAACGGGCTGAGCTCCTCCAGCATTTCAAGGAGCGCAGGGCTTTCCATCGATGGTAAGTCTCCCCTAGACGACAAGACGACGGCATCGGATCGGTTCTCAATGGTGCCCGATGCTCAAGGAGAACGAACGGCATGGCGGAAGAGGTTCTGATCGTCGATGACGACACGCGACTGTCCGCCATGCTTTCGGACTACCTCTCGGCCAATGGCTTTTCCGTGCACCGGGTGGCGGACGGCGCTGCCGGCCTGGCAGAACTGTCGCGTCGCGGGCCAGATATCGTCGTGCTTGATGTCATGATGCCCGGCATAGACGGCTTCGAGACGTGCCGGCGCATGCGTGCTGTCTCGGATGTTCCGATCCTTATGCTCACAGCGAAAGGCGACGAGACGGACCGGATCGTAGGGCTGGAGATCGGGGCGGACGACTACCTGCCCAAGCCGTTCAATCCACGCGAGCTGCTCGCCCGGCTGCGCGCTATCCTGCGCAGGCGCAACGCCGGATCGGGCGCGCCAGCCAGGCTCCTGCGCTTTGGCAGGCTCGAAATCGACCCGGGCTCGCGGACCGTTCGTATCGACGGCCAGGAGAAGGGGTTGACGAGCTACCAGTTCGACATTCTCGTGACGCTCGCCGAAAGCGCCGGCCGTATCCTGTCGCGTGAGCAATTGATGGATATGGTGAGAGGCGAAGAGCTCGACGCCTTTGATCGGTCGATCGATGTGCACATCTCGCGCATTCGAGCAGCGATCGAGGCCGATCCCAGGCACCCACGCCGCATCGTGACCGTACGTGGCAGCGGTTATGTCTTTGCCCGGTATCAGGACGATGAACGATGACGTGGCGCTTCCTGCACGCCAGCCTGTTCCTGAAGGTCTATCTCACTCTGCTCGCCAGCCTCGGTTTGGTGGCGCTAGCGAGCGGCGTCTTCATGCATTTCGGGCAAGACGAGGATGAAGGTTGGGGAGCGCGTCGCGAGCGTTTCGTTGTTGCGATGCTGCCGGCCGATGCCGATGCGCCGTCGCTTCAGGCGACATTGACCCGGCTGGCTCGGGCGCTCGATGCCGATCTTGCGCTTTACAGCGCCGGCGGACAGCTTGTCGCCAGCGCGGGCGATCCGCTTCCCGCCGATCTCCTCGAGCGATCCCGGCGGCACGGCAGGGATGTCATGGTCGTGAGGCTTTCCGACGGTCGCACCGTGGCGGCACGCATGCATCAGCCCTGGCGGGCGGGGCGTAATCCACTTGCCTATCTTGCCTTGATAGCGACGTTGATCGGGATTGCTGCCTATCCGGTCGTGCGCCATCTGACGCGACGGCTCGAGCGGCTGAGACAAGGTGTCGACGCTTGGGGGAGCGGTGCGCTTGCCACGCGAGTCGCCGATGACGGCAGCGACGAAGTGGCCGCCGTGGCGCGCAGTTTCAACAAGGCTGCCGACCATGTCGAGCGCCTCCTTGCCGCCCACCGAACCCTGCTCGCCAATGCCAGCCATGAGCTTCGCTCGCCGCTGGCGCGCCTGCGCATGGCGATCGATCTCTACGAGCAGACGGGAGATAAGGGCACAAAGAGCGAAATCGTCCGCAATCTCGGCGAGCTCGATGCGCTGGTCGAGGAGATCCTGCTCGCTTCGCGGCTTGATCATCTCGAACAGCTCGATCATGCCGAACCGGTGGATCTCCTAGGCCTTGCCGCCGAGGAGGCGGCGCGAAGCGGCGTTGCCGTTTCCGGCACGCCGGCTATCGTGTCGGGCGATCCGCGGCTGCTTGCCCGGCTGGTGCGCAATCTCGTCCAGAATGCGCTCCGTCATGGCGCGCCGCCGATCGAGGTCGAGGTAGAGGGAACTCGCGGAAAGGCGCTGCTCAGCGTCCGCGACCATGGGCAAGGTATTCCGCAGGACGAGACAGCCCGCGTATTCGAGCCCTTCTATCGCCCATCTGGAAGAGGCGAGGCGGCCGGTGGCTGGGGGCTGGGGCTTTCGCTCGTTCGCCAGATCGCGGGCCATCATGGCGCGACCGTGCACTATGAGGCGCCGGCTGACGGAGGGGCACGCTTCGTGGTGGAGTTTCCTGCCGGCATAGCAGCCGATATCTCCGTTTAGGCTGCCGAGGAGAGCGTCATGAATATTCATTTCGGGCTTGCCTGATCTTCTGAGCTTCTCTCTACGTTCCCGGTCTCTATCGTGTTATACTTGGTTTCTTGGTTTCCTCTGGAAGGGAACGGAGATGTCTGCGCCGTCAATCTTGAGACGAACTGGCATTGCTGCCGCTCTTGTCGGCTGCGTGTTGGCCCTGCCCTATGCCATAGCTGAAGAAGATGCCGAGGATCTCGCGACGGGAGCGCGGCTGGCAGAGCTGCTTCGCTCGGGCCGAAACATAGTCTCGAACTATCAGGCGCTCATCAATGATCCTGCTCTTGGGGACAAGCACCTCGACAGCGACCGGTTCGCGAAAGAGGCTATCGCGGTCTATTCAAAACAAACTGGACACGACCCGCTTTCCGGCGAGTTGACCGCGCGCGACCGGCGCCTGCTTGGCGCCCAGATCGAGGCAATGCGAGAGGTCGTGGATGAACAGCAGGACAACATCAACCGTGAGGGTATCGCCTTCAAGGGCTTCGTGCCTGCCATTTTCGCGCGCCTTATGAACGAGAAATTCGCCGCCAGGGTCGGCAACGAAGCTCGGGTGCGCGTAACGGCGCCGGAGCAACTCGTGCGCAACCGCAAGTCGCTTCCGGACGATTGGGAGTCCCGGATCATCGAAAGTGTCTTTTCTGATCCGAACACCAAAAAAGGAGAGGTCTATACCGAAGTCACCGAATTGGACGGTCGTCCGGTCTTTCGAATGCTGCTTCCCGAATACTACACGGAATCCTGCCTGTCCTGTCACGGCGAGCCGAAGGGCGAAATAGACGTGACGGGGTATCCGAAGGAGGGCGGCAAAGCGGGCGATCTGGGAGGCGCAATCAGCATCGTCCTGTTCAAATGAGCACTTTGGAACAGTCCGCGCATCAAGTGCAAGCTGTGACCGCGCCTGCGAAATCCCTTGCGCGTCGTCTTGCCGACCTACCGATCGCGGCTCGTGTCGCGGCGCTGACAGCCGGTGGCCTTATCAGTCTCATCGTATCGTCCATCCTTCTCACACAAGCGCTTTATCGGAGTGCGGATCGCACTGCGGAGACCAAGGCATTGTTCGATCACGCCGCCACTGCGGCGGCCGCGCACGTTACCTTCGGTGAATTGCGATATTGGCTCACGGATCTGTCCGTGAGCTTGTTGATGAATTCGCAGCGCAACGCCGAGCAGGCGCGTGAGCGGCTGATGGAACATCTGGACCGCCTCGCGAGATCATCGCCGGATGCGGTCAGCGCGATCCGTCTTGAGACCGATGCTTATGTGAAGAAAGCTTTGGAGGCGGCAGACGCCTATACCCAGGACAACCGTATCATCGGCAACGCTCTCCTGGCTGAAGCGCGCACCCACAGCACAAATGTGGATGCAACCCTCAACAGGCTCGTGGAGCAGGTGAGCACCGAAGCGGAAGCCGCGCGCAACGAGGCTGTAAGACAAACTCAGAAGACCGCGACCGAAGCGGCCGTTCTGGTTGCCGTCGTGGTGTTGATCGGATCGCTTCTGACCATGCTTGTTCTTCATTCGATTATCGGGCCCTTGCGACGGTTGAATAAGGTCGTCGGTGACTTTGCCCAAGGACGCTATGACGTCGAAATACCGGAGGAGGGAGGAGACGAACTTGGTGCCATGGCGCGCACGCTTCGACTTTTTCGGGCAAGCGCGATCGAAAAGCAAAGGCTCGAAGATGAAGCCGAAAGGCAAAGACGAACCATAGCGGCGGCAGTCGAAGCGATATCTGACGGATTTGTGCTGTTCGATGCGGAGGACAAGGTCATTCTTGCCAACAGCAAATATTGCGAGATCTTTGCCGACCAGGAGCAAGCCGTTCTGAATGGGCAAAGCTTTCAAGATATTCTGAAGCGGCGCCTGGAGAGCGGGCAGGTCGATCTTGGCGGCGTATCGAAGGAGAAGTGGTTCGCGGAGAGGCTACGTCTCCACAAGGATTCGGCGGGCTCTGTCCAGGAGGTTCGGTTCGGCGAACGTTGGATCCGCGTCAGTGAAATAAAAACCCCCGATTCCGGTACAGTCGCCGTGTACACCGACATCACGGAACTGAAGCAGAGGCAAGTGGAACTCGAGCGGGCGAAAAGCCACGCTGAATCGGCAAACGAGGCCAAGAGCCGTTTCCTGGCCTCCATGAGCCACGAGCTGCGTACTCCCCTGAACGCGATCATCGGTTACAGCGAAATGCTGATAGAAGAGGCGGGTGAGCGGCAAACCGACGAGTCGGTCCCAGAACTGGAAAAGATAGCTGCCGCGGGCCGCCATCTCCTCGCGCTCATCAACGACATCCTCGATTTGTCGAAGATCGAGGCGAACAAGATGGAAATCTTCCTCGAGAATTTCGACGTCGCCGACTTGTTGCGCGATGTCCAAGCGACGCTCACGCCATTGATGGCCAGAAACCGAAACAGTTTCGTGCTGGACCTGGAGGGCGATCTCGGGGAAATGCATTCCGACCAGACGAAACTCCGGCAAAACCTCTTCAACCTGCTCAGCAACGCCGCCAAATTCACCGAAGGGGGGCGCGTAACACTCTCGGTGCGACGTGACACGCGCTCCGACGGCGACTGGCTGATATTCAAGGTATCCGACACCGGAATCGGCATGACGTCTGAGCAGCAAGAAAGGCTCTTCGACGCCTTCACTCAGGCAGACGCATCCACCACCCGGAACTATGGCGGCACGGGCTTGGGCCTCAGCATCACCCGGAGCTTCTGCCGAATGATCGGAGGTGTCGTGACCGTCAAGAGCGAACTTGGAAAAGGCTCGATCTTCACGATGGAGATTCCGGCGGAATGCAAGGAAAAACCGGCCGAGCCACAAGCCGCCGAAGCCCCGCTATCGATGAGTTCGGACAAGGCGGTTCTGATCATCGATGACGAACCGGCCGCCCGAACCGTGATCGCCACCGCCTTGGCCGAGGCGGGGCTGGCCTCGATCGAGGCAGCAAGCGGCGAGGAAGGAATAGCAGCTGCGCGAGCCCACCGCCCTGTCGCAATCGTTCTCGACATCATCATGCCCCATCAGGACGGCTGGTCCGTGCTGCGCTCCTTGAAGAGCGACAAGGAGCTCTGCGAGATTCCGGTGATCCTCGCGACGATCCTTGCAGATCGCGAACTCGGTCTCTCGCTCGGCGCGGTCGAATATCTGACGAAGCCGATCGACACCGATAAGCTGATACGAACGATAGAGGCTTGCGGCGGGGGCAATCGCGATGTGCTTGTCATTGACGACGACAAGGCCTCTCGCGATTTCCTTCGGCGGATCCTGGTCAAGAGGGACTGGCGCGTCCATGAGGCAAATGACGGCGTGCGCGGTCTCGAATTGATGAAGCGGTTGCTGCCGCGCCTGGTTCTGCTCGATCTGTTGATGCCCGAAATGGATGGGTTCCAGACCCTCAACGAAATGCAGCAATCGCCCGAACTGCGGAACGTTCCCGTCGTGGTCGTTACGTCGAAAGATTTGTCCACGAGCGAGCTCAAATGGCTGCGCGAACGGGCTGTTGCCGTCGTGACCAAGGGTGCAAACAGCAGGTCTCAATTGGTCGAGGCTCTCGAGCGCCAGATTTCACCTGCGTCAACGGGGGCGGACGCCGCCGATCGCTGAACCGCCGCATGGCTGGAGGAGCCGACGATGGCGAGAATCCTTTTGGTGGAAGACAATGAAATGAACCGCGATATGCTCTCGCGGCGGCTATCGAGGCGCGGGTTCGAAGTTCTCGTCGCGGAAAATGGACAATCGGGCGTGGAACTCACCATTTCCGAGCGGCCCGACCTGGTCCTCATGGATATGAGCCTACCCGTCATGGACGGCTGGGAGGCTACCCGACGGATCAAGGCAGATCCTGCCACCGCCGGGATACCGATCATCGCGCTTTCTGCGCACGCAATGGCCAGGGATCGGGAAGCGGCGCTGCAGGCCGGTTGCGACGACTACGACAGCAAGCCGGTTGACCTGCCACGCCTCGTCCAGAAGATCGAACAACTGCTCGCCCGATAAGCCCATCCGACTGTTTGGAACCATGACTGTCGAGAACGATTTTCAACGCCATGCGATCGCCGCCCATGTGGCACAGCGGCTTGCGGGCCCGGCGCGGGCAATCCTTGGATTCCAGGAGCTTCTGACCGACCAGGTGCAGAATCTCGGCCTGGTCCAGATGAAACCGGATCTCGAGAGGGTCGGCACCGCCGCGCGAGAATTGAACAGCCTCATCGACAACTTGATCGGTGGCAAATCCGACTATCTGGACCGGGCTGGGGTCGAAGCCGAGGCCGAGGCGAAATTGCGCCATGAACTGCGAACACCGCTCAATGCGATCATTGGCTACTCCGAAATGATCCTCGAGGAAGCCGAAGAACGGCACGAACGCGCGTTGGAAGAGGATGTAAGGGTCATGCTCGCCGCGGCGGCAGAGCTTTTGGCGCGTGTCGATGCCATTGCCGATCTCGCGCGCACGCGCGACGTCGAAGGGCTGCAGACCACGGACGAAGCTGAGATCGATGCTGCGGGGCTCGAGAGGGCCGTGATCAAGGCGAAGCACGATGCATATTCGGCCCACGGTGGCAGGATACTTGTCGTCGACGACATCGGAAGCAACCGCAATCTGCTCGCGCGCCGCCTGCAGCATGAGGGCCATCACGTCATCACTGCCGAGTCAGGCCCGTCGGCGCTGGCGCTCCTCGCCGAGCATGAATTCGACCTGATCTTGCTCGACATACTGATGCCGGACATGAACGGCATCGAGGTGCTCTCAAGATTGAAGGCGGAACGTCGCTCGCGGCATATTCCCGTCATTATGATTTCGGGGCTCAACGAAGTCGGCGCAGTGGTCCGCTGCATTGAGGCGGGAGCCGACGACTATGTGCTGAAACCCTTCAACCCCGTCCTGCTGCGCGCCCGGATCAATTCCAGCTTGGAGAAAAAGCGTTGGGTGGATCGTGAACACGAGTATCTTCGGCGGATCGAGGCTGAGAAACAGCGCGCCGACTCGCTGCTCCATGCGATCCTGCCCGGTCAGATCGTCGCGCGGCTGCAAGCGGGCGAGGAGGTCATTGCTGACCGGTTCGACGAAGCGACCATCCTTTTTGCCGATATTGTCGGTTTCTCACCCATAGCGGCACGGTTGCCGGCGTCGGACCTGATCGAGCGCCTCGACAAGTTGTTCAGCATGTTCGACGTCTTGGCAGAGAAGCATTCCGTGGAGAAAATCAAGACCATCGGAGATGCCTACATGGCTGTGTGTGGTGTGCCTGAGCCGGCAGCCAATCATGCCGACAGGATCGTGGGGCTCGGGAAATCCATGCTGGACTCCCTGAAGCCTCTCGCATGTGGGGAAGACAGTTTCCGGATCCGTGTTGGCGTGCACACAGGACCGGTGATCGCGGGCCTGATTGGGCGGCATCGGTGTGTCTACGACGTTTGGGGCGAAACCGTGAACATTGCTAGCCGGCTAGAGTCCCAGGGCGTTGCCGATCGCATCCAGATCTCGGATGCAACAAGGCGCGCCCTGCGCGCTCCTTGGGAACTCGAGCCGCGCCGTTCCGTGGAACTGAGAGGCGTCGGCGTGATGGAGACCTATCTCGTCTGATTGCCCGGGCATTCAGCAAAAGCGCACTTGGCTCGCAGTGCCGAAAAAGGAAAAGCAATCTATCCTTCCGACACGCCCGCTTCGGCAAAGCTCGCCATTCCGGAATGGCAGGCCAGCGCCGAGCGGAGAATGTTGACGGCCAGGCAAGCTCCCGACGCTTCGCCGAGTCGCATGTTGAAATCGAAGAGCGGCTGCAGCGCCAGTCTGGCGAGCAACTCGCGATGGCCAGCTTCGGCCGAGACATGGGCCGCGAGCGCATGGGCAAGACCGTCCGGGGCGAGTTTCGCCAGCGGGGCGGCGGCGGCAGTGCAGACGAACCCATCGAGAAGGACCGGGATGCGGTGATGTCGAGCGGCCAGCACGGCGCCGAAGATCGCAGCCAACTCGCGGCCGCCGACAGAAGCGAGGGCGGCGAGCGGATCGTCGAGGCGCGCGCCGTGAAAGGCTAGCGCGGTGTCCACGACGGCCGCTTTCCGGACCAGACCGGCGTCATCGACTCCGGTCCCACGCCCGACCCAGTCCATGCCTCTCCCCCCGAACAGCGCAGCGGCGACCGCGGCGGCGGTCGTCGTGTTGCCGATCCCCATCTCACCGAGGCATAACAGGTCTGCATCGGGAGAGACGGCCTCATACCCCGTCGAGACAGCCTGCAGGAATTCCTCATCCGACATGGCGGGGCCGTGGGTGAAGTCGGCCGTCGGCCGTTCGATCTCCAGGGGCACCACCTTCAGTTCAGCTCCTGCCGTGCGGGCAAGCTGGTTGATTGCAGCACCTCCGGCCGCGAAATTGGCGACCATCTGCGCCGTCACCTCGGCGGGAAAGGCCGAGATGCCTTGCGCCGTTACCCCATGCGAACCGGCAAAGACGATCACCGTGACGCGATCGAGAACCGGGACTGCGCGGCCCTGCCAACCCGAGAGGAAGATCGCGAGGTCCTCGAGTCGGCCGAGGCTGCCTTGCGGCTTGGTCAATGTGGTCTGGCGAGCGGAGGCGGCGCCGGCGGCGCTGTCGTCGGGTGTGCCGAGTTCGGCACAGGCTGCGCGCAACTGGTCGATCGAGGAAAAGCGGCTCATGAGATCTCCGGGGCGAGAATAGCGGCGATGACGAGAATGATGATTTCTCCGCCCTGCTGCAGCGCCCCGAGCACGTCGCCGGTCTGGCCGCCGATCTGGCGGAAGCTGAGCCTCTTGAGGAAGAAGAACCAGGCGGCGAGGAGAACGGCCGAGATCACGCCACCGACAATGCCGAGCCCGGCGAGCAGCGCGATGCTGCCCATGGCAAGTGCGCCGCCGGCCACCGGCCAGGACGGGGTTCCCGCACCGGCGGACAAGCCGTTTCGCCGAGCCGGCGGCAAGGCGATCATGAAGGCGGGGATCAGTGCCCGGGACGCGGCATGCGCGGCAATGAGGCCGGCAAGAGCCATCCATGGGGTGGGTAGCGCGGCCATGGCCGACCAGCGGATGAGCAAGGTGACGATCAGCGTGGCGATGCCGTAGGTTCCGTGCCGGCTGTCGCGCATGATCTCGAGCTTGCGCTCGCGCGTCGCGCCGCCGCCGAAGCCATCGGCGACATCAGCCGCCCCGTCCTCATGCAGGCAGCCGGTCACGCAGAGGATCGCCGCGAGCGTCAGGGCGGCGGTGAGGAGCGATGGGGCGCCGACGGTGAAGCCGAGCCAGAAGATGAAGGCACCGCAGAGCCCCACCACCGCGCCGGCGAGCGGGGCCGCCCACTGTGCCTCGGCGAAATTGCGGCCTTCCGCCGCCGTCCAGCCGAGCGGGAGGCGCGTATAGAAGGTCAGGCAGAGGACAAGGTCGGCAAAACGACCGAAATGACGTTTCAAAAGTCAGCCTCGCGCGATCGCATGGAAGAATGTGCCGGTGACATGGCCGCGCCGCGCGCCCGAGGCACCGATCGGCGTTCCCAGCCCGTCGGCGATGTCGACGAGCGGCTCGTCCGAGCCGGGCCTTGTAACCTGGGCATAGTGGAACTCGTGGCCACGGATCAGCGCGCCGGCCAAGCCAACCGGACAGTCCGCCAGGATCCTGGCCTGCCGGTAGCCGAGATTCATCTTGCGTCGGGCGAAACTGGTGGAGTGGCCGAGCAAGCCTAGCATGCGGTGCGTCCTCCCCTCGGCATCTTCCAACTCCTCGCCCAGCACCATGAAGCCGCCGCACTCGCCGTGGACCGGTCGGGTTTCGGCAAAGCCGGTCATGGCTGCGCGGAAATTCTCGGCGGCAGCCAGGCGGCCGGCGTGAAGTTCGGGATAACCGCCCGGCATCCAGCAGACGTCGCAATCATCGGATGGGCCTTGGTCGGCGAGCGGCGAAAAGGGCACGATTTCGGCGCCGGCGCTGCGCCAATGGCCGGCAAGATGCGGATAGAGGAAGGTGAAGGCAGCGTCCTGGGCGAGCGCAACGCGCTGGCCCGGCGGCGGCAGCATGTGGCCGTAGTCGCCGACCTCGGGCGCGACCGGCTGCGCCAGTGCGGCGATGCGGTCGAGATCGAGCGAGGCTTCCATCACATCGGCCATCCGCCCGATGAATTCTTCGAGCGCCTCGTATTCGCTGGCTTGGACAAGGCCGAGATGGCGCTCCGGCATGGTCATCCTGGGGTCGCGCATGATGGCCCCCACGACGGGCAAACCGAGCGCCTCGATGGCATCCGCGGCCAATCGACGGTGCCGTTCGCTTCCGACGCGGTTGAGCACGACGCCGGCGATGCGGACAGCCGGATCATAAACGGCGAAACCCTTGGCCACTGCCGCCGCTGTCTGCGACTGGCCGGAAACGTCCAATACGAGAAGAACCGGAAGGCCGAAACGGCGCGCAAGATCGGAAGCCGCACCCGACCGGCCGGGATCGGAACGGATGCCGTCGAACAACCCCATCGCGCTTTCCACGATCAGCATGTCCGCTTCGGCGGTGCTTTGTTTCAGGAGCGCAGACACGAGTGACGGTGCCATGGCCCAACTGTCGAGATTGACACCAGGAAGACCCGTGGCGGCGGCGTGGAATCCCGGGTCGATGTAATCGGGGCCGGACTTCGCCCCGCGCACGCGCAGACCGCGGCGCTTGAAGGCGCGCAGCAGTCCAATGGTCACGCTCGTCTTGCCCGATCCGGAACGCGCCGCGCCGATGATGAGACCGGAGCTAGCGTTCATTGCGTGTCTTCGGCATTGCAGAAATGGAGCTGTCCGCCTGATACCGCGCTTCTGAGGACCGTCGCGGTGAGCAGGCGAGGTTGCCGCAAGCGGTCTTCTCCCCGTTGTTACGGGGAGAAGATGCCGGCAGGCAGATGAGGGGCAGCACCAGCATCTACATTTTTCCTCGATACGTTGCTGACGCTAGGAACCGTAAGTCGGGTGCCAGAATCTCGGGCTCCAGCCGGAATTCGAGGGCAGCCAAGATCGTTGTCAGGATGGCTTGTTTTGCTGTGAGCACGTCTACGTTCCAGATGCGTAGCACTGACCAATCCTTCGACAGCATGAAATCATCACGGATGCGGTCATGCCCGCTCTCAGCCTGCTGGCTACCGTCCACTTCGATAACGAGTTGGCATTGCCGGCAGGCGAAGTCGGCGAAATATGGCCCGATCGGAAACTGCCGCACGAATTTGAAGCCGTTCAGTCGACGGTTGCGAAGCTCGGTCCAAAGGGCGCCCTCTGCATCATTGTCCGACCTTCGCAGATGTCGGGAGAACGCCGTCGCTCTCTTGTCCGGACCACGCATCTCGAAATGCCCCTCATCTGCCTGCCGGCATCTTCTCCCCGTCCCGACGGGGAGAAGACCGCCTGCCGCTATGTCGCGCAAATCCCGATATGTCTTAAGTGCTCCGGCCGCGAATTTCGAGAACCGACCCCTAGCGTTTCTCTGAAATCTCATGCCGACCGCACGAGCCTTTCCAATTCCACCAGTTCGGCGCGCATCGACACGATGTCGCCGATCACGATCAGTGCCGGCGCAGCGAAACCTTGCGCTTCCGCTTCCCCAGCGATCAAGCCCAGGGTCGAGACCAGCACCCGTTCGTCCGGCGTTGTCGCCGCCATGATGATGGCGGCCGGCGTCGAGTCCCGCAGTCCCCCGGCCAGCAGAGCCGCCGTGATCCGCCCGAGATTCCTCAGTCCCATATAGACGACGATGGGCTGGCCGGTGGCGGCAAGCGCTGCCCAGTCCAGATCTTCCTCTTCGCCGGCGGCATGGCCGGTAGCCAGGATGATCGCCTTGTTCAAGCCGCGCATCGTGGCCGGAATACCGGCGCTGGCGAGCGCCCCAAAAGCCGAGGTCACACCGGGCAGGATGCGGAACGGAACGCCCGAACGCGCCAGCGCCAGCGCTTCCTCGCCTCCACGGCCGAAAACATAGGGGTCTCCTCCCTTCAGGCGGAGCACACGGCGCTGCTTGCGGGCGAGAGCGATCAGCAACGCCGTGATGTCGTCCTGCGCGGCCGAAACCCGTCCGCCGCGCTTGCCCGCGAAATGCAGCTCGACGCCTTGGCGCGCCGCGTCGAGCACCGTCGCGTCGACCAGGGCATCGTAGACGATCGCATCGGCGGCCGAGATCGCGGCGATGACGTCGAGCGTGAGTGATCCGGCATTGCCGGGCCCAGCGCCGGCCAGCCAGACGTGGCCCGGCTGGAAAGCCGGTGTGGCTCGGGCAAGCCGTGCGATTGCGGATTCGAGACTCATGACGTCGTCTTTCGTTCGTGACGGGCGGGCCTCGTCGGCCTATAGCGATCCTGATGGCTGAGAACGAGCGTCCTTTGCGCCGTGGCTGGACCACGGGAACCTGCGCCGCGGCGGCGAGCAAGGCCGCCTGCGCGGCTCTGCTGTCGGGCGATTTTCCCGATCCAGTGCTGGTCACCCTGCCCGGCGGCCAGCAGCGGGCCTTTGCTCTTGCGCGGTGGGAGACAGGGCATCATTGGGCCATGGCTGGTATCGTCAAGGATGCCGGCGACGATCCCGACGTTACTCACGGCGCCTTGATCATGAGCACGGTGCGGCGCGGACCGAAGGGGAGCGGCATCACCTACAAGGCCGGCCCAGGCGTCGGCACGGTGACGCGCGCCGGTTTGCCGATCCCCCCGGGGGAGGCCTCGATCAATCCCGTGCCGAGGAAGATGATCGCACAGGCGATCGCCGAAGTGGCCGGCGAGGGTGGCGACTTCGAAGTGGAGATCTCCGTCGAGAACGGCGAGGAGATGGCCAAGAAGACTTTGAACGGCCGGCTCGGCATTCTCGGTGGCATCTCGATCCTGGGCACGACGGGCATTGTCATTCCCTATTCCTGCTCTGCCTGGATCCATTCGATCTATCGTGGCATCGACGTAGCGCGGGCGGCCGGTCTCGATCATGTCGCCGGCGCAACCGGCTCCGCGTCCGAAGCAGCCGTCCAGAAGTTCCACGATCTGCCCGAGATCGCCCTCATCGACATGGGCGATTTCGTCGGCGGCATGCTCAAATATCTCCGGGCACATCCCTTGAGGCGGGTGACGATCGCCGGCGGCGTCGCCAAGATGACCAAGCTCGCCCAGGGGATGCTGGATGTCCATTCGAAGCGCGGCGCCGCCGATCTCGACGCGCTTGCCGAGGTGGCGCTGGAGGCCGGCGCGATGGCGGACCTCGCCGAGCGCATCCGTGGCGCGAACATGGTCGCGGAAGCGTTCCAGATGGCGGTTGCCGAAGGCGTCCCGCTTGGCGACATGATAGCCGCAAAAGCCTGGCGGACGGCCGCTTCCGTGCTCGGCGATCCCGGCATCGAGCTGGAGATCCTGGTGTTCGACCGAACGGGCGGATTTCTGGGGCAGGCGCCTTTTGCTCCCTCTCATGGCGTGTCACGCCCCCGGAACCGGCGCTGATAGTAGGCGTCGTAGAGCGAGCTCTCGCGGAAATCCGCAACCGCCAGGGCAGGTCCGACGAAGATGATGGCGGTGCGTTCGACGGGATCGGCCGCGAAGAGTTCCTCGATCGTCCCGAGCGTCCCCCTCAGCACCTTCTCTTCCGGCCTTGAGGCGTGGGCGACGATAGCCACCGGACACTCGGCGCCGTAGAGCGGCGTGAGCTCGGCCACCACCCGGTCGAGCGCATGGATGGCGAGGTGGATGGCAAGCGTCGCGCCCGTCGCGCCGAAAGCGGCGAGACTCTCGCCCGCGGGCATCGGCGAAGCGCGCCCCGAAACGCGGGTGAGCACCAGGCTCTGAGCGATTTCCGGAATGGTGAGTTCCCTGCCGAGCGCGGCCGCGGCCGCCGCGAAAGCTGGGACGCCTGGGGTCATCGTGTAGGGAATGCCGAGCTTCTCCAGACGTCGGATCTGCTCGGCGACCGCGCTCCAGACGGATAGATCGCCCGAGTGGAGCCTGGCTACATCCTGGCCGGCGGCTTTCGACGCGACATATTCCGCCTCGATTTCATCGAGCGACATCGGTGCCGTGTCGACAATGCGTGCGCCAGGGGGGCAGAAATCGAGAAGCTCCTTAGGGACGATTGAACCGGCAAAGAGACAGACGGGGGAGCGCGCGATGAGGTCGCGCCCGCGCACCGTGATCAAATCGGCGGCGCCGGGTCCGGCGCCGATGAAATGGACGGTCATGGCGCCCTCCTCCGCATCGGATCGAATCCGGCTCCGACAGCGATCGCACAGGTGACTGAGCCCGCCGCGAAGCGCGGGCCCAGCAGCCGACTGCCCGGGCCGGCCGCGGCAAGCGCGGCGGCTTCGGAAATCGATCGGCTACCCGCATGGTCCAGTGAGGACTGCGAGGAAGTGAGCGTGTCGGCTTCGGCGTCCCTCAGCGCTTCCTCCGCCACGACGATGAGGTTCAGACCGAGCTGGAACGCGGCGGCGTGGAGCGCGGGTTCGTCGCGTTTCAGGGGCGCTGTGGCGATTGCGTCAAGTTCGGCTACGGTCAACCGGTGATGGGACAAGGCCTCTTCGATCGCAGCCAGCACGGCTTCGGTCCCGACATCCTTCCGGCAGCCTATTCCCGCGACAATCATGGCTTTACCCACGACCATTGGGTGATCGGCATGGCCGGCTTCCAGCCTTCCATCGTGCCGATGGGGGCCGCGCGCGAAATCGCAAGGCGAGTCAGCTCGCCGCCATATCGTACATGCAGGGCGAGCAGCACGCCTTCCATTTCGAGCGTCACGGCGTTGGCGACCAGCCGGCCGCCGGATTCGAGCGCGTCGATGGCCGCCGCCATGACGCCATCGTCGCTGCCGCCGCCGCCGACGAAGACGGCGTCGGGTCGGGCGAGCCCCGCGAGTGCTCCGGGAGCGGTGCCGGTGACGACTGCAAGGCCGGGCACGCCGAGGGTGCTGGCGTTTCTGCCGATCCTTGCCGCACGGTTCGGATCGGCCTCGATGGCGATGGCGCGCAGCGAGGCATCGGCCAGCATCCATTCGATGGAGATCGAGCCGGAACCGGCGCCGATGTCCCACAGCAACTCGCCGCAGCGGGGTGCCAAGGCAGAAAGCGTTACGGCGCGTACGGCCTTCTTCGTGATCTGGCCGTCATGCTCGAAGAATTCGTCATCCAGACCCGGCGTCAGCGGCAGAATGCGCGCTCCGTCGCCGGCCACGACTTCGATCGCCACGACGTTGAGAGGGTCGACGTTCGTCATCGTGAACGTGTCGGCGTGTTGACGTGTGATCCTCTCGTCCACGCCTCCCAGCGCTTCGAGCACAACGAGCCGAGAACCGCCGAAGCCCGCTCCGCGAAGCAGCTTGGCGACCGCCTCGGGTCCATGCCCATCGGAGGTCAGCGCGATGATCCTGCGGCCGGGATGAAGCAGCGGGCGGAGCAGTTCGATCGGCTTGCCGTGCAGCGACACGGTCTCGATATGCTGCAAGGCCCAGCCCAGCCGGGAAGCGGCGAGGCTGACAGACGACGGCGCCGGGATGACGGTCGTTTCACCGAGCGGGACATGGCGCGCGAGCGTGACGCCGACGCCATGCAGGAACGGATCGCCGGAGGCGAGCACGCAGACCGGGCGCCCTCGCAGGGCGCGCACATCGGCCATGGTGCTGTCGAAAGGGGATGGCCAAGGGTTCGCTTCTCCCTTGATCAGGTCGCCGGCGAGCGCCAGATGCCTTTTGCCGCCGAACACGATCTCGGCGCCTGCAATCAAGCGTTTCGCTTCGTCGCCGAGGCCGGGAATTCCATCCTCGCCGATGCCGATGATGGCAAGCCACTTTCCGGTTGATGCGGTCAAGCCCGTATCTCTAGAAGACATGATGACCCATCGGATTCTGATCCTCGGCGGCACCACCGAAGCCCGGCAATTGGCCGGCAGGCTTGCCGCGCGCAACGACCTTGTCGTTACCCTCTCCTTGGCCGGCCGCACCCGCGAGCCGGCCGCGCAGCCCGTACCCGTTCGCAGCGGCGGCTTCGGCGGCGCGGAAGGCCTTGCGGCTTATCTGCGCGGCGAAGGCATCTCTCTCCTGATCGATGCGACCCACCCTTATGCTGCGCGGATATCGGCGAATGCCGTCCGCGCGGCGGCCATGACCGGCGTGCCGATCCTGAGGCTCGATCGCGAAGCCTGGCGGCCGGCGGAAGGGGATCGCTGGCTGACAGTGACGGATGCCGACGATGCGCTCCGCGCGCTCGGCGAGGTACCGCGCCGCGTGTTCCTGGCGCTCGGGCGTCAGGAGGTCGCCGCGTTTCAGCATGCGCCCCAGCATTTCTACCTCATCCGCAGCGTCGATCCGATCGAGCCGCCGCTCGCCGTTCCGGATGCCGTTTACGTTCTCGGCCGTGGTCCTTTCGAGGAAGCTGGCGAACTGAAATTGCTCAAGGCGCATCGCATCGACGCGATCGTGTGCAAGAACAGCGGCGGCACCGCCAGCTACGGCAAGCTGCTTGCAGCACGCCGTCTCGACATTCCGGTCGTCATGCTCCGCCGGCCCGACGAGCCCGCTGTGCCCAAGGCCGAAAGCGTCGAAACGGCGTTGGCCCTGGTCGATCATGTTCTGGCCTCCGCGAAGCGCGGCGAATAGACGAGCGGCTGCTGCCCCGGCCGTTCGACGATCCGGGTGTCGGGCGAGCCGATGATGACGCAGGTCGCCATGTCGGCCTTTGCCGGATCGGCTTCGGCAAGGGACGACACATCGATCCGTTCGTCGGGTCGGCCGGCGGCACGGCCGAAGATCACCGGCGTCGTGCCGGGCAGGATTGTGCGCAGGCACTCGAAGGCCTTGCCGAGTTGCCATGGACGGGCGCGGCTGATCGGATTGTAGAGCGCGATGACGAAACCGGCCGAAGCGGCAGCTTCGAGACGCTTCACGATCAGTTCCCACGGCTTGAGATTGTCCGAAAGCGAGATCGCGCAGAAATCGTGACCGAGCGGCGCACCGGCTCGCGCCGCGACGGCGAGCATGGCGGTGACGCCCGGAACGATCTCGAGGTCGATCGCCCGCCATTCCGGCGGTCCTGCCTCGACCGCCTCGCACACGGCGGCGGCCATGGCGAAGACACCTGGATCGCCGCCCGAGACGACCGCCACCGTCCGGCCTGAAGCGGCCATGTCGAGCGCAGCCCCGGCTCGCGCCAGTTCCTCGCGATTGTCGGAGACATGGCGGCGCTGTCCCTCGGCGAGTTCGAGACGGTCTAGGTAGGGGCCATAACCGAAGAAGTCGGTCGCCTGGGCGGCGGCATCCCGGGCTTCTGGCGTCATCTGCCGTGGATTGCCCGGGCCCGTGCCGATGATGAACAGCTTGCCGCTCATGGTCGTCCCCTCCAGCCGGGAACGAGGACGATCGAAAAATAAGGCGCGCCGTCGTCCAGCTTTTCGACGAGCCGCACCGACCGCGTGTTCTCCATCGTGCCGCGCTCGACGTAGAGGGCGTCGTCGAGCCGCCGCGCCCCTTCGAGCGCGCGTCGGATCTTCGGCAGATTGCGGCCGACCTTCATGATGACGGCGGCCTCGGTGTCGGCGAGCCGGCGGGCCAGTTCCGTTTCCGCCATCGTGCCGGGAAGCACCGTCAGCACGTCGTCGCCCTGGACGATCGGCACACCGGCTTGCGACCAGCAGCCGGACATCGCCGTCACCCCGGGGATGACCTCCGTCGCGAACCGCCTGGAGAGGCGAACATGGAGATGCATATAGGAGCCGTAGAAGAGTGGGTCGCCTTCGCTCAGAACGGCCACCGTGCGTCCGGCCGCGAGATGGCTTTCCACGGCGTGGGCCGAGTCCTCGTAGAAACGACCGATCGCCGTCTTGTAGTCGTCATGGCTTTTTTCGATCTCGGTCGTGACCGGATAAAGAAGGGAGAGTTCGACCACATCTGGCTTGAGATGCGCTGCGACCGTCCGGCGTGCATTGCCGTCATTGCCGCGCTTGGCGAAATGGGCGACGACGTCCGCCGCGCCGAGCGCGCGGATCGCCTTCAGCGTCAGCAATTCGGGATCGCCGGGGCCGGTCCCGACGCCGATGAGGCGCCCCAAGCCTGTCACAGCCCGGCCCTCGCTAAGGCGTTGACCGCCGCCGCCGTCATGGCGCTGCCCCCCATGCGTCCGCGCACGATGGCGTAAGGCACGCCCTGCGAATCTTCCGCCAGCGCCTCCTTGGATTCAGCTGCTCCGACAAAGCCCACGGGCATGCCGATGATCGCCGCCGGCCTGGGCGCTCCCGCGCGCAGCATATCGAGTAGGTGAAAGAGGGCGGTGGGCGCGTTGCCGATCGCCACCAGCGACCCGCCGAGCCGTTCTCCCCAGAGCTCGAGTGCGGCCGCGGAACGCGTATTGCCGATCCTGGCGGCAAGACCGGCGGTGCGGGGATCACGCAGGGTACAGATCACCTCGTTGCCGGCCGGCAGGCGGGCGCGCGTGACGCCATGGGCGACCATTTCGGCATCGCAGAAGATCGGCGCGCCCGCTTGGAGAGCTTCGCGGGCTGCGGTGACGAAGCCGGGAGAGAAGACGAATTGCGACGCTGCCTCGACCTGGCCGCAGGCGTGGATCATGCGGATGGCGACATCGGCTTCGGCATCGGAAAAGCGCGACAGGTCGGCTTCGGCCCGAATGATGGCAAAGGAACGCTCATAAATCGCCGTTCCGTCCTTGATGTAGTCGTATGCGGACATGCTGTTTCCCAAAGCTATCTGGCGACTTCCTGCCGGCCCGAGCCCTCTAACGGGCCGCGGCGGCCTTGTCGCGCTTGTTCTTTTCCTGCCGATGGAATTCCCCCGCGCGCCGGAATGCGTCGGCCGCGGCGTCATTGGCGACGCGGGCAAGCGGTTCGCCTGCCGTGCCGTCGCCGGAGTAAAGTTCTGCCCCGCTTGCCGTGCCGACGAGGGTGAACGCGGCGCGATCCGGTCTGGCGCATTGCTTGGCGCAGCCCGAGACGTGGAGCAGTTGACCTCTGCCCAGGATTGCGGCTGCATCGGCAGCGATTTCCGACGCGATCGCACGCGCCTGGATATGACCCGACGCGCAAGCCGGAGCACCGGCGCAAGCGACGACGGAAAGCCGGGGGTCGGCCGGGTCGGTGATGAAGCCTATAAAGCTGGCCATTTCCTTCAGCCGCACGGCGGCTTCGGCCACCGGCGCGAGCGCAAGCAAAGCCCGCCCGGGTGCCAGGCGAATTTCGTCGACGCCATGTCGTTCGGCGCGTTCGGCGAAGCCGATTATCTGCGTCGCCGTGGCTTGGCCGAAGGGGAGGCCGATGCCGAGCGCAAGGCGGGCGTCGGAGAGAGGGAAAATGCCGATAGGGCTTTGCTCTACGTTGCCCCCCTCTGTCCTGCCGGACATCTCCCCCACAAGGGGGGAGATTGGCAGTTTCGACGCCGGCGCATTCCTTACGATTGAAGATTGGCGAAACCCGAGCGGCCGTCCAATCTCCCCCCTCGAGGGGGAGATGTCCGGCAGGACAGAGGGGGGCAACGTAGAGCGCAGTTCTTCAAGCGAAAGTTCTTTCGCCCGCGCTCTCCGTCCTTTCGCCGCAACTGTCTCGAGAAGGGTAACCACGGTTGTTGCAACGTCTGCCGCCGGGACCACGCCCAATACGGTCGCCGTGCTTGCCGTCCCGCCGACGGCCACCCGCCACGCGCCATCAGTCGCAGCAGCCTCCAATCTCACATCCGCGACAAGGGCAACAAGTTTCAGCCTGCCGCCGCCATCGACCACGACGGATACTTTTGGCCCGAGCCGTTGGGAAAGGCCCACGGCGGCGACACGTTCGCGGATATCGTCGGCGAGCGGTCGGGGATCGATGATTTCTTCGGGATCCAGTCCCGCGAGCGGGCCGGTCTCGACGGGCACTCCGGAACGCACCGAAATGTCCAACGCGTCGACGGCCGCTGCAAACCGCGGTGCGGAATCTCCCGTCAGCCCACGGATCTGCAGGCTACCGCGCGCGGTGACTTCGAGAAGTCCGTTCCCGAAACGGCGGGCCGCCTCGGCGATCGCGGCCAGCGTTGCCGGCGTCACCCCGCCGGAGACCGGGTGCATGCGCGCAAGCAACCCGTCACCCGTCTCCATCGGAGCGGCGAGGGTGGGGCAGGCGCCTCGGAGCAGGCTCATGCCTCCACCTCCTGCGAACGCGCTTCGGCTATCAGGGCGGCAAGATCGTCGTCGACGGAGTTGCGCAACGGGTGCCAGAGGCCGCGCCGCCGCGCCGCGGCGAAGCGCTCGGCTATGGCGCGGGCCGCGGCAGGGTTTTCGCGCACCAGGAAGTCACGCACCCGGCCGTCGCCCAGATAGGCATCATGCACCGCCTCTATCAGCGAACCCGGGATGGCGCCGGTCATTTCGGCGAAGCCGACAAGCCGGTCCACGGTCTCGGCGAATTCCGATGCGCCACGCGGTCCGTGCCGCAATTGCCCCTCGATGAAGCGGGGATTGATGGCGCGGGCGCGGACTACGCGGGTGACCGCTTCGCCGACCGATCGCGCTCTTGGCCGGGAAGGGTCGGTGGTGTCTAGGGCGATGACGTCGGCGTTGCGGCCGAGGGCGGCAAGCGCGGCAGCGAAACCGCCGATGAAGGCGACGTCGGCCGAACCTTCGAGGATATCGCGGCCGGGATCGTCGCCGGTATGAATGAGCAGTTCGGCTTGCGCTACCCGGTCTGCGAAGGCGCCGGGCAGGGCGCGGCCTTCCCCATCGGCGCCGCCGAAAGCGTGCGAGGTGGCCTCGAGATAGGCCTGCCCGATCTCCTCGCGTCTTTCCCACTTGCCGCTGGCAAGCAGATCCTCGACGCCGGCCCCATAGCTGCCGGGCGAGGAGCCGAAGATGCGGGCGGGGGTGGCGCCGGCCTTGCGTGCCGTCTCGGCCAGCGGGTTGTCGCCGGGCGCCTCGTCGCGCGCCGCGATCGCCGCTACCGCGGCATCCAGCAGGGCGATTTGGGTCGGAAACATGTCGCGGAAAAGGCCGGAGATCCGCCAGGTCACGTCGATCCGCGGCCGGCCAAGCATGGCAGGCGGCAGCACTTCGACGCCGGTGACGCGGCCGGTCGCGGGATCCCATCGTGGCCGGCAGCCCATCAGGGCGAGGCCTTGAGCGATCTCTTCGCCGCCGGTGCGCAGGCTGGCGCTACCCCAGAGGTCAATCACCAGTGAGCGCGGCCAGTCGCCGTGATCCTGCAGATAGCGCCGCAAAACCTCGTCGGCCGCGGCCTTGCCGAGTTCGAAGGCGGTCGGCGTCGGCATCGTGCGGGGGTCGGCTGTGAAGAGGTTGCGTCCGGTCGGCAGCACGTCGGTGCGCCCACGCGCCGGCGCGCCCGACGGACCGGCGGCGACATGCCGCCCGTCGAGCGCGTCGAGCAGCGCCTTCCTTTCGGCTTCCGCGCTCCGTTGGCGCAGCGGATCGGTTTCGTCCTTGGGGGACCGGCCATAGACATGAAGGCCGTCCTTGATCGCGAGGTCCTTGAGGTCGCATAGCCACGCATCGATGCGCATCAAGGCGGCGTCGGCATCATCCGCTTCGCTGACGCCGGCCTCGCGCGCCAGTCCGGTCTTTCCGGCAGTCTCGACGATCAGCTTGGCCAGTCGGTCCCGGCGGCGCCGGTCGAGGCCGTCGGCCTGCGCATATTCGTCGACCAGGCGCTCGAGGGCCTGCTGGTTCGGGTCGAGCCCGGCTCCGGCAAGTGGCGGCGGAAGATGCCCGATGGTGACGGCCGCGATCCGGCGCTTGGCCTGTGCAGCCTCGCCGGGATTGCTGACGATGAAAGGGTAGATGACGGGAAGGGGGCCGGTGACGATCTCGGGGAAACACGCGCTGCCGAGGGCGACGGTCTTGCCGGGCAGCCATTCCAGCGTGCCGTGCGCACCGACATGAATGAGCGCGTGGCAGCCCAGTTCCTCCCGCAGCCAGAAACCGAAGGCGAGCAGCCTGTGATGCGGCGGCAGCGACGGGTCGTGATAGTCGGCGCGCCGGTCCTCGCTCCGCCCGCGATCGGGAGCAAGCGCGACCGTGACGTTGCCGAAGCGTGCCGCACGGAAAGTCAGGTCGAGATGGCCGGGTTCGCCCCACGCAGCCGCGACCTTGTCTTGCGCTTCGGAGGGAATGGCAGCCAGAGACTGCCGATATCTGTCCGGCGAAGCACCTTCGTTTCCGCTTTCCAAGCGGGAAAGCAGGTCGCGGGGCGTATCCGGAATGTTCTCGACAGCATATCCTTCGGTCTTGAGGTCGTGCAGCATGGCCAGCACGCTCGTCGGCACGTCGAGACCGACGGCATAGCCGGTACGTCCCGCCGCGCCGGGATAGTCCGGCATCAGGATCGCGACACGCCGATCGCAGCGCGGTGTTGCTTGCAGCCGACGGAAGGCCGCGATCCGATCGGCGACTTGCTCGATCCGGTCCGGCTCCGGCCCGTTCACCATGCCCTTGAAGGCGAGCGCATCGTCGCGGATGCCTTCATCCTTGAAGGCAATAGCGCCGGCCATAATGCGCCCGTCGAGTTCAGGCAGCACGACATGCATTGCGAGATCGGCGGGAGCGAGCCCGCGTTGCCCCGTTTCCCAGGCCTCCCTGCGCGTGGTGGCGACCACGGCCTGGAAGACGGGCACCCCGATGCGGTCGAACAGCGTTTCGCCCGTTTCCGTTCCGCTGGCGAAGGCTGTCGTGGCCACGATCAGCGGCGGCGCGAAGCGTTTCGCTGTTTCCTCGATAAAGGCGGCGGCCTCCGGGTCCTTCAGGCTCGGCACGAAAATCGGCGCCGGGAAGATGCCGCGCTCGCGCAAAGCCGTGCAGAGCGCATCGATCGGCGCGATGTCGGCGGCAAGCAGCATGGATCGGTAAAAAAGCATCGGTAGGATCGGCGCGCCGGCCGGCCGGCCGGCGAGCAGCGTCTCTACGGCCACGACGCCTGCGTCCGGATCATAGCAGCCTGTTTTGGCCAGCGGTTCCGCTGGCCGGGCGACCACATCCGTGCCGGCGTGCCCGGCGAGACGGCGCATGAGGCCACGCATGTTCTCCGGTCCGCCTTCGCGGAAATAGGCCAGGAGCTCGTCGAGCTCGGAGCGTGGCAAGGTCGAATGGGCGATCAGCGCTGCATCCTCGTCTCGACATTCCCCGGGCAGCAGGGCAAGGCGGATGCCGTGCTCGCGGGCCACCGCCGCCAGCCGGTCGCAACCGTAGCGCCACCACTCATGCCCGCCGAGAATGCGCACCAAGACGACCTTGGCGTGGCGCGCGACCCGATCGATCCAGAGATCGACCGACATCGGGTGGCGGAGGTCGCGCAGCCGTGCGAGCCTCATGGAGGGCATCACGTCCCCCTCGGCCTTCCACGCCGTCGCAAGGGCCGCCAGGTCGCTGTCGGTGAAGGACAGCGCCACCATCTCCGCCGGCGCCTGCCCGAGGTCGACGGGCTCGATCAAATCGTCGAGCGAGGCGGTGGTGGCGGCGAGGATATGCACGATGGCCTATCCGGCGAGAATGTTTTCGACCGCCGGCCGGTTCAGCCCCTTGAGGCCGATCACCACCAGCCGGCTCCGGCGATCTTCGCCGGGAGCCCAGGCGCGGTCGTAGTAATGGGAGACGCGCGGGCCGACCGCCTGGACGAGGAGCCGCATCGGCTTGCCCTGGACGTCGACGAACCCTTTCACGCGCAACACCTTCTCGGCTTCCGAAGCGGTGCTGACGCGCCGGGCCAACAGCTCGGGATCCGTGATCGCCGGAAGATCGACGACGAAAGTATCGAAGTCGTCATGATCATGGTCGAGTTCGTCGTCATGATGGGTCTTGCGATTCTCTATGTCGTCTTCCACCGCCAGGCCGAGGCCGAGCAGGATGGACGGATCGACCTTGCCATGGGTCGAAGGCACGATCTTGACCGCGCGCGACAGATGTTCCTCGACCAGCGCGCTCGCGCGGGCGGCTGCATCGGTATCGAGCAGATCGCTTTTCGACAGGATGACCAGATCGGCGCACGCCACCTGATCCTCGAACACTTCCTCGACAGGGTCCTCATGATCGAGCGAATCATCGGCCGCGCGCTGCGCCTGGAGGGCGTCCATGTCGGAGGCGACGCGGCCTTCCGCGAGCGCCGGCCCATCCACCACGGCGACAACGCCGTCGACCGTGACGCGTCCCTTGATGGCGGGCCACTGGAAGGCCTGCACCAGCGGCTTTGGCAAAGCCAAGCCCGACGTCTCGATCAGAATGTGGTCGACCTTTGGCGAACGGGAAAGGATCTGGTCGAGGGCAGGAACGAAATCGTCGGCGACGGTGCAGCAGATGCAGCCATTGGCCAGTTCGACGACATTCTCCTCGGGGCAGGCCTCGATGCCGCAGCCCCTGAGGATCTCGCCGTCTATGCCGACATCGCCGAATTCATTGACGATGATGGCGAGGCGCTTGCCGTTGGCGTTCTCCAGCATGTGCCGGATGAGCGTGGTCTTGCCCGCACCGAGGAAACCGGTGACGACGGTGCAGGGGACGCGATCGGCGGAAGCGGTCATGGATTGTCCTTAAGGGTTCTCGGAACGCCGGGCGTCGCATCGGGCGCACGGCGCTCCATCTCTTTGGTTTGGCCGCATTTGTGCGACGCCATGTGATCCCACATGGCTGCAAAATGCTCCGGGGGAGGGATGCGGGCGACGAGCCCGCGTTTCAGACAATCGGGCCGCCCGCGCCAGGGCATCAGCCCGTCCGTCGATTGCTGGAAGAGCTTCGCGCCGGCAATCAGATCGTGGGCGGCGTCGGTGCCGAGATCGCCAAAGACGTAGCTCCAGGCGCCTTGCTTGATGAAGGCTGCGGAGAGCCTTCTCTTGCAATTGCCCAGGCATTCGGCCTGCTCGACGCGGACATCCGGGAAGGTGTTCGCTTCCCGCGTCGCTGCGCCCAGCAATTCGCCTGGACGGGGGCGAGCATCGGAACCGGAGGCGTCGCGGCAGGAACTGCACACGACGATCGTCACGACCGATACCGCCGAGGTCGATGCCTCGACGCACGGATCACCGACGGCAATTGTTTCGTCGAACTCCAAACCGCGCTCCTTGCCCGGGACACCCGCCAGGCTTTCAGGATTGATCAGGGACGGCAGGTCTCCTGGCTCACGGGTCCCAGCTCTCGCGCCGCCTTCCCGGTGTAACCCAGTGGCAATCGGCCGAAAGCTCGCCGCTTACAGTTGCGGGGACAGCTGCGGATTCGGGACAAGAACCCTCACCGCATTCCCTCTTAGCTCCTCTCATTGCTCAGAGGAGACCGTCGCGGAGTTTGTAGGCCGCGTCGCATCCGGCTGTCAACGCGTCGGAAATATGGTTTGCCGGAATGACGATTTCGGTTAAGACTGCCTGTATCGACGGTTCCCTTCGGGGAATGAAGAGGGAATGCGGTGAGGGATTTCCCAAATCCGCGGCTGCCCCCGCAACTGTGAGCGGCGAGCTTCTCCCGACAGCCACTGGGCATCGAGCCCGGGAAGGCGGGATGAAGCGCCGAGCCGTGAGCCAGGAGACCTGCCGTCGACGTAAGGAACGTTCGCGGCCCTCGGGTGGAGGGCGAAAGGATTGAGAATGAACACGGTTTCCACGTCTCTCGGTGCGTCCGTCTCCGCGCAGTCGCGTTATCTGCAGCTCGCGCTGGCCGGGTTGCTCGGCATCTTCGTCGTCGGCTTTCTGGGTTTCTCCCACATGGAGGCCGTCCACAATGCCGCCCACGACTATCGCCATTCCATGGCTTTTCCCTGCCACTAAGAGCGGAACTCCATCATGACCGTGTTTCGCAACGTCGTGTTCGTCGCGGCGCTGGCGGGGCTTGTCGCGGGTGTCGTTCTCGCGGCTCTGCAAGCCTACGCCACCGTGCCGCTCATCCTTCAGGCTGAAACCTATGAGGCTGCCGGCGACAGTGCCGGCCACGATCATGGAGACCACTCCGCGGCCGGACATGCTCATGACCATGGCGAAGAGGCTTGGGCGCCGGCAGACGGCTTCGAGCGTTTCGCCTACAATGTCGGGGCCAATATCGTCAGCGGCATAGGCTTCGCTTTGATCCTGATCGTCGCCTCGGAACTCGCTGGGGGCATTGCCGGGTGGCGTCAGGGCTTGTTCTGGGGCTTCGCCGGCTTTGCCGTCTTCACGTTGGCGCCCGGCCTCGGTCTGCCGCCGGAGCTGCCGGCCATGCCTGCCGCCGATCTATTCGACCGCCAGGTCTGGTGGGTCGCCACCGTTGTCGCGACCGCGATCGGGCTCGCTCTGATTGCGTTTCGACGTTCCCCGGTATTTGCGCTGGTGGGCGTGGCCCTGATCGTTGCGCCGCATATTGTCGGGGCGCCGCAGCCGGCGAGCCATGATTCGCCGGTGCCGGCCGATCTGCATCATTCCTTCGTCGTGGCGACCACGGTCACCAACCTGCTCTTCTGGCTTGTCCTCGGCGCTGTCGCCGGCGCGGTCCGCTGCAGGGTCGGCGGTGAAGAGGCAGAGCTAAGTGGTCGCCTTGCCTGAGAAGGGCAGCTTGACCCTCCTTCTCGGCGGGGCTCGCTCGGGCAAGAGCAGTCACGCCGAAAGCCTGGTCACAGCCCTGCCGCCGCCATGGACCTATGTGGCGACGGCTCAGGCCTTCGATGCGGAAATGGAGGAACGGATCGCATTGCACCGCGACCGGCGCGACGGCCGCTGGAATACGGTCGATGCTCCGCTCGATCTCTCAGTGACGATCCAGGCTATTCCCGACGGCCTGCCCTTGCTGGTCGATTGCCTGACCCTGTGGCTCAGCAACCAGATGCTGGCCGGGCACGATGTCGAGGCGGAGAGTTCCCGGCTGGCTGAAATCCTCGCCAGTCCGAGAGGCCCATGGTTCGTTGTTTCGAACGAGGTCGGGCTCGGCATCGTGCCCGACAATCCGCTCGGCCGGCGTTTTCGCGATGCGCAGGGGCGGCTGAACCAGAAAGTGGCGGCGCGGGCCGACCGGGTCCTGTTCATGGTGGCCGGCTTGACGATGCAGGTGAAGTAGAATGAGAGACATCGACGAGAAGGACGCCGAGCGCCACCGTGCCAAGATGGCGAAACGCAAGGCCGTGCAGGATGCCGAGGTTGCCGGCAAGACGGTCGAGAAGGGATTGCTGATCGTCAATACCGGGCCCGGCAAGGGCAAGTCGACGGCGGCTTTCGGCCTGGCCTTGCGCATGCTCGGCTACGGGAGGCGGGTCGGCGTCGTGCAGTTCGTGAAAGGAGCTTGGCACACGGGCGAGAAGGATGCTTTTGCCGTTTTCGGCGAAAAGATCGTCTGGCACACGATGGGTGAAGGCTTCACCTGGGAGACACAGGATCTGAAACGCGACGTCGCCGCGGCCGAGCGTGCATGGGGAAAGGCGCTGGAGCTGATCGCGGATCCTTCGATCAGCCTGGTCATCCTCGATGAGCTTAATATCGCGCTGCGCTACGACTATCTCGACCTGCGCTCCGTGGTGGCGGCGCTCAAGGGCAGACGCGAGGGATTGCATGTCGTGGTCACCGGGCGGAATGCCAAGCCGGAACTGATCGAGGCGGCCGATCTGGTCACCGAGATGGGCCAGGTGAAGCACCACTTTGCTGCAGGCGTGAAGGCGCAACAAGGCATCGAGTTCTGATGTTTGTGTAGCGATGCCGTTTTTGGTTCCTGCGCGGCCGCACCCCCCTCTGGCCTGCCGGCCATCTTCCCCTCAAGGGGGGAGATCGGACGCCCGCTGCGGCTTCGCCAGTCGTCGCTGTGGCAGAACAAGCGCCGTCGGTGACCACAGCCAATCTCCCCCCTTGAGGGGGAGATGGCCGGCAGGCCAGAGGGGGGTATGCGGCGATGATTGCTTGGCCTGCTCAGACCGAAACCCACACCACCGCCGCCGCACCCATGATCCCGATCAGCAGCCCATCCGCCCACCAATAAAGGAGCAGCGCGCGCCGAATGTCGGCCGCTGTCGCCTCGCGGCGGCCGCCTGCGCCCATCGTCGCATCATCGACCAGCACACCGCCATAGTGACGGGGGCCGGCGAGCGCGAGGCCCAACGCTCCCGCCATCGTCGCTTCCGGCCAGCCGGCATTGGGCGATCGATGCCTGTGCGCGTCCTGGCGGACAGACTGCCAGGCGGCTTTCGGCGAAGCGCCGGAAACGAAGAAGGCAGCGAGCACGATCAGCAGGGCAGAGAAACGAGAGGCAGGAAGATTGATCAGGTCGTCGAAGCGTGCCGATGCCCAGCCGAAGGCCTCATGCCGTGGCGAGCGATGGCCGATCATGCTGTCGGCCGTGTTGACCGCCTTGTAGATCGCCGCGCCCGGCAGGCCGGCGACGGCGAGCCAGAAGGCCGGCGCGACGATGCCGTCGGAGAAATTTTCGGAAAGGCTTTCGATGGCTGCGCGCGAGACGCCGGCCTCATCCAGCTTTTCGGGATCCCGGCCGACAATCCGGGAAACGGCCCGGCGACCGCCTTCGAGGCCTTCCGTCTCCAGTGCTTGCGCGACCGCGGCCACATGCTCGCCCAGGCTGCGTTGCGCGATGAGACTGCTGGCAACGACAGCCGCGAGAAGGGTGCCGAACGGCAGCGCCAAGGCGATGTTTTGCACGGCCAAGGCAGCCACGCCTGTAGCGGCCACGATTCCCACCAGCGCGGCGACACCTGCCGCGCGACGCGTCGCATCGGGATCGTTCGTGCGGTTGAACCTCTTGTCGAGCGCAGCAATAAACGCGCCGATCCACATGACGGGATGGCCGATCACGGCAAGCAGGCGGCTTGGGTAGCCGAACACCCGTTCGATCGAGAGTGCCAGGAACGCGAGAAGGATTGACATGATGGACCTGACCGCTTCGGTGACCGATCACGGCGGAAGCCTTGCCCGCGCCCGTACGCTCTTTCCGGATGCGCCCGAGCCCTGGATCGACCTCTCGACGGGGATCAATCCGCACTCCTATCCGCTTTTCGACCTGCCCGCCACGTGCTTCTCGCGGTTGCCGGAGCCTGGGCGTATCAGTCAACTCGCGGCGGCAGCCGCCACAGCCTATGGCGCACCTTCGGCGTCACATGTCGCGCCGGCACCGGGCACGCAGATCCTGCTGCCGCTCGTCGCAGCGCTCGTTCCCGCCGGCCGCGCCTTCGTGCTCTCGCCGACCTATGCCGAGCATCGCCGCGCTGCGGCAATCGCCGGACACGAAGTCCTCGAAGTAAACGAATTCGAGGCACTGTTCGATGCCGACCTCGCTATCATCGTCAATCCCAACAATCCCGATGGTCGCGTGGTGGAACGTTCCCGGCTGCTCTCCCTGGCTGAATCCATGCGGCGCAAGGGCGGCCTTCTCGTCATCGACGAGGCCTTCATGGAGGTCGGGCCGCGCGAGGAGAGCGCGGCGGGCGATGTCGGTCGCGGCGGCCTTGTCGTGTTGCGCTCCTTCGGCAAGTTCTTTGGCCTGGCGGGGGTCAGGCTCGGCTTCGCGCTCGCTGCGGAGGAGGAAGTTCGGCGCCTCGAAGCGAGGCTCGGTCCCTGGGCGGTGGCCGGCCCGGCGCTCGAATTTGGCCTGAAGGCACTGGCCGACAGTTCCTGGCAGGAGGCGATGCGGGCTCGGCTGGCGCGGGAGGCATCGATGCTGGACGAGGTTTTTGCCCGCTCCGGCCTGCCCGCAGCGGGGGGAACGGATCTTTTCCGTTTCTTTCGCCTGGCTGAAGCCCAGAGGCTTTTCCAAACCTTCGGTCGTCGCGGCATTTTGGTGCGCAACTTCGCCGAACGACCGCATGACCTGCGCGTCGGCCTGCCAGCCGATTCCAGCGAGACGGGCCGCATCGAAGCGGCGCTGCGCGACTGGTCCGACGACGGAAAAGGATAAAGTTCAGCGGCCGAGGATCGTATCGGCGACCAGCGTGTCGGCACGCCTGGCGTCGAATTTCTCTTCCGCCATCGCGCGGCTCGCCCGCCCCATCGTCACGACCAGTTCGGGGTTGTCGACAAAGCGCAGCATCGCAGCGGCAAGCGCTTTCGCATCGCGCGCCGGCACTAGGACGCCGTTCACGCCATCATGCACCGTTTCCCGGCAGCCGGGGACGTCTGTGGTGATCACCGGTCGCGCCATCGCCATGGCTTCCTGCGTGCTGCGCGGCACGCCCTCCCGGTAAGACGGAAGCACGTAAACGCTGGCCTGAGCGAGCCATGGACGAACCGGGACATGTCCTGGCCATTCCAGAAGCCCTTCCCGCACCCAACCTTCAGCCTCACCTTGTGCAATCACGCCGGGATTGGAATCGAGTCCGCCGAGCAGGATGAACCGTGTCTCGGGATGTCTCGCCTTCACCAGGCGGGCGGCCTCGGCGTATTCGACGACGCCTTTTTCGCGCAGCAGCCGTGCCGTCATGAGAAAGGTGAGGGGGGCGACCACTGGCGGTGCAGGCTGCCACGCATCGAGGTCGACGCCGATCGCCCCCAGCTTCATGGCTTTGCTGCGGTCGACCAGCCCGGAGTTGGCGAACTCTGCTATATCGTCGTCGTTAAGGAAGAAAACTTTTTCCGTGCGGGCCAGGGCGAAGCGGTAAAGCCTCGTCACCAGCGCGCGCAAGAGGCGACGGCCGAGCCCTTGGCGTTCTTGGTCTCCGATGAAGACGTAGCCGAGCCCTTCGATCATCGCGAAGCGCTTGGGAATGCCGGCGAGCCACGCGGCAATGGTGCCGAAAGTGACAGGCTTGATGAAGTAGCCGAGCGAAACACTCGGTTCGAGCCGTCTGAGCAATAGGGCGAGCCTGATCGTGTCCGATAGATCGCGAAGCGGATTGGTCCCTGTGCGCGTGCCCGGATAGTCGATGGCCTTTGCGCCAAGAGCCTCGACCGCAGCACGGGTCACCTCGTCGTAGTCGGGGGCGAGCGCCAGCACCTCAACCCCGCGCGACCGGAGCGTCGTGATCAGCGTTCCCCGGAAGTTGGCAAGGGAGAAAGCCTGGCTGGTGATGAGAGCGAGCCGTTTCGGCGGCATCGAAGCTGTTCGCAAATCCGTGGTAGGGTCGGCTCGTTCCTAGGATGTTTGCGGCTCGGAAGGAAGATGGTCTCTCCGTAAAGTCCGGATTGCCGTTTTCTGAGCAATTGTTGTTTTGAATAGCATTTGCTCCTATTCTGCTCCCGGGTCAAAACGTTTAGGGTGCCGAACTGCGAGGGCGGGTGAGACAAATGAACAGCAGGCAAGAAGCGGGTAAGCCGCGTCTCGACGACGCGGCCCGTGCCGGCTGGCTCTATTACGTCGCCGGCAACACCCAAGACCAGATCGCGACCAAACTGGGCGTCTCCCGCCAAAGCGCGCAACGGCTTGTCTCGCTGGCTGTGTCGGAGGGGCTGGTCAAGGTCAGGCTCGATCATCCGATCGCCAACTGCCTCGATCTCGCGTCAAGGCTGACATCCCGGTTCGCGCTGGATCTTGCGGAAGTGGTTCCGAGCGATCCGGACTCGACCTCGACAACCCTCGGCATAGCGGAAGCCGTCGCGGCGGAAATCGAGCGCCGCCTGCGCGAGCCCGAGCCATTGGTGCTGGCAATAGGCACGGGCCGCACGCTCAAGGCGGCGGTCGAGCAGCTTTCACCCGTGGATTGCCCGCAACATAAGCTGGTATCGCTCACCGGCAACATCACGCCGGACGGCTCCGCCGCCTATTACAACGTCATTTTCACGATGGCGGACAAGACGAAAGCGCGCAGCTTTCCCATGCCCTTGCCGGTCATCGTGACCTCGCCCGCCGAGCGCGAGATGCTGCATCGGCAGGCGATGATTCGTCCGACGGTCGAGTTGGCGGCGAAAGCCGACGTCACCTTCGTCGGCATCGGCGATATGGGGCCGAAGGCGCCGCTCTACGAGGATGGGTTCATTTCCGAAGCCGAGCTCAAGGCCCTGCAGAAGGCCGGCGCGGTTGGCGAGATCGTCGGCTGGGCTTTCGATCGCGAAGGCCGGTTGATCGAAGGTCACACCAACGAGAGGGTGGCGTCCGCGCCGATCCCGTCGCGCGAACGGTCGCTGGTGGTGGCGGCCGCGATGGGGGAGCGCAAGCTGCCCGGCATCCTCGGCGCGCTGACCCGCCGCCTGGTCAATGGGCTGATCACCGACGAGCGCACCGCCGCCGCCTTGCTGGCGTCCACCTGACGCATCAGCACCCCTTGTTGCCGGGGCCGCGGCCGTCCAGGAACCCCATGTCCCGCTTCAGATAGTCTGGCAGCGTCCTGGGGTCGAGCCTGACATGGCGTGATCTGAAGAGCCCGAGCGTTATCCGGGCGACCCAACTTTCGCCGGCCCCGGCCAGTACTCTTGGTTTGTTGATCCTGGTTGGCATGGCGTTCTCCTAGCTTCGGTCCGTTGGCTAGAATCTCGGATGAGCACCTCTTGTTTTCCAATCGAATCTCTGGCGGTATGCATAAGGAGATTTAATGCGTCATGGCTCTTCAGCTTCCGCCACTCACGGCAGTCCGAGCTTTCGAGGCGGCAGCCCGACACGGCAGTTTCACCAAGGCGGCGGCGGAGCTTGGCATGACGCAGGCGGCTGTCAGCTATCAGATCAAGGTTTTGGAGGATCGTATCGGGGCGCCGCTTTTCCTGCGTCGTCCACGCCAGATTGTCCTCACCGAAACCGGCCGCGAGCTCGCACCAGCCGTCAGCGAAGCCTTCGAACTTCTGAGCGCGGCTTACCAGACGGCGAAGCACGGCGCGCAGGGCACGCTCGTCATAAACTCGGTGCAGACTTTCGCGGCGCAATGGCTTGCCCTCCACATGGGCTCTTTCCAGATTGCGCACCCGGCTCTTGCCGTGCGGCTCCAGACTTCGACCGATCTGGTCGACTTCGGTCGTGACGATGTCGACGTGGTCATCAGGGCCGGTGGCGGCAACTGGCCGGGCCTAGCATCGCATCTTCTGTTGCGAGCCCTGTTCACCCCTATGCTCAGTCCGGCTCTTGCGGCCTCTATCGGGGGCGTCAGGGAACCGGCCGACCTGATGCGTCTGCCCATCATCGATTCGGCCGATCCCTGGTGGCCAAAATGGCTGGAGGAAGCGGGCGTCTCGAGTGAGTCGCTTCCGAAACGCCCGCGCAGCCAGCTTGGCGCCCAGACTTTTGAAGCGTCCGCCGCGATGGCCGGACGTGGCGTCGCGCTGTTGACGCCGGCATTCTATCGTGCGGAATTGGAAAGCGGCCGGTTGATCCAGCCTTTTGATCTGGTCTGCGACGACGGCCATGGCTATTGGCTCGCTTATCCGGAAGCGCGCCGCAATTCACCCAAGATCCGCGTCTTCCGCGATTGGATCCTTTCGGCGGTTCGGGATTGGCTCGGCGCTGCCGCTTCCTGACTGCCCGTCCTTCGAGTCTGGTACATGGCAGGATTCTGTTGCGCTGCAGCAAGGAATTCGCCTTGACTTGGATGCCGTTTGAGTGAGTAATTGCCCACATAGAAGGCAAATGCTCACTTGTTTTGGGAGGAAGTAGCATGAAGCTCCGTTCGTATATCCTCGGTCTTTGTTCCGCGAGCCTCTTCGCTTTCGCGGCTCACGCCGAAACCCTCACCATCGCGACCGTCAACAATGGCGACATGATCCGGATGCAGAAGCTGACGGACGATTTCACCGCCAAGAATCCAGACATCCAGCTGCAGTGGGTGACGCTCGAGGAGAATGTGCTGCGCGAGCGCGTCACCACCGACATCGCCACGAAGGGCGGCCAGTACGACGTGATGACGATCGGCACCTACGAGGTCCCGATCTGGGCCAAGCAGCAATGGCTGTTGCCGCTCGACAATCTCGGAGACGATTACGACGTCAAGGACATCATCCCGGCCATCGCCAATGGCCTTTCGGTCGACGGCAAGCTCTACGCGGCTCCCTTCTACGGCGAGAGCTCCTTCATCATGTATCGCACCGACCTCTTCGAGAAGGCGGGGCTCAAGATGCCGGAGGCACCGACCTGGGAGTTCGTGGCCGATGCCGCGCGCAAGATCACCGATCGCGCCGCCGGCATCAACGGCATCTGCCTGCGCGGCAAGGCGGGATGGGGCGAGAACATGGCCTTCCTGACGGCCACCGCCAATTCCTTCGGCGCGCGCTGGTTCGACGAGAAATGGCAGCCGCAGTTCGATCAGCCCGAATGGAAGAACACGATGGACTTCTACGTGAAACTGATGAACGATGCCGGCCCGCAAGGCGCGTCGTCCAATGGCTTCAACGAGAATTTGGCGCTCTTCCAGCAGGGAAAATGCGGCATGTGGATCGACGCCACGGTGGCGGCTTCGTTCGTGTCGAACCCGAAGGATTCCACTGTGGCCGACAAGGTCGGCTATGCGTTGGCCCCCGACAATGGGCTTGGCAAGCGCGGCAACTGGCTGTGGGCGTGGTCTCTTGCCATTCCTGCCGGCACGCAGAAGGCCGAAGCGGCCGAGAAGTTCGTCGCCTGGGCGACGAGCAAGGACTATCTGGACCTCGTCGCTTCCAAAGAAGGCTGGGCCAACGTGCCCCCGGGAACGCGCACTTCGCTCTACGAGAATCCGGAATACCAGAAGGCGGCGCCCTTCGCGAAAATGACGCTAGACTCGATCAACTCCGCCGATCCAACCAAGCCGGCAGTCAAGCCGGTTCCCTATGTCGGAGTGCAGTTTGTGGCGATCCCTGAATTCCAGGGGCTTGGCACGACGGTCGGGCAGCTCTTCTCGGCGGCGCTTGCCGGACAGATGAGCGTCGACGATGCGCTCGCCCAGGCGCAATCGGTGTCGGTGCGCGAGATGACCCGCGCCGGATACGTCAAATAACGATCCTCTCGCGAACTGGCCGCCCGCCTCGAACTCGGGCGGTCTCTTTCCGGAAACCGTGGCATTGCGCGAAGGGGCGGGGTCGAACCCATGGCTACCCGACAGACACGCACGCTTGCTCGCTTCATGATGGCGCCTTCGGTCATCCTGCTGCTGATCTGGATGATCGTTCCGCTGGCAATGACGCTGTGGTTCTCCTTCCTCAACTACAATCTGCTCAACCCGGCCAATGTCAGCTTCGCCGGCTTCTTCAACTACCAGTATTTCTACACCGACCCGGCCTTCTTCCAGTCGATCTGGAACACGCTGGTCATCGTCGTCGGCGTGCTTCTGATCACCGTCATCGGCGGCATCGCTCTGGCCTTGCTCCTCGACCAGCCGATTCTCGGCCAGGGGATCGTGCGCATCCTTGTCATCTCACCCTTCTTCGTTATGCCGCCCGTCGCCGCCCTGGTCTGGAAGAACATGATCATGCACCCCGGCTATGGCGTGTTTGCCGATATCGCCACATTCGTCGGGCGCCAACCGATCGACTGGTTCGCTCAATTTCCGTTGCTCTCGATCGTCATCATCGTTGCCTGGCAGTGGCTGCCTTTTGCCACGCTCATTCTTCTGACCGCGCTCCAATCGCTGGACAGTGAACAGAAGGAGGCCGCGGAGATGGATGGCGCCGGCGTCGTGAGCCGATTCTGGTATCTGACGCTGCCGCACATCGCGCGCGCCATCACGGTCGTTATTCTCATCCAGACCATCTTCCTGCTCGGCGTCTATGCCGAGATCCTGGTGACGACCAATGGCGGGCCGGGCTACGCGACCACCAATCTTCCTTTTCTGATCTACCGCACTGCGCTGCTCGGCTATGACGTCGGCGGGGCATCGGCCGGCGGTGTGATCGCCGTCGTGCTCGCCAACATCGTCGCCATCTTCCTGATGCGCGCCGTCGGCAGAAACCTGGATCGATAGGAGACGGTCATGGCCCGAAGGGTTTCCACGAGCAGCACGATCTCCTTCACCGTTCTGGCCTGGGTGGTGGCGCTGATCATCTTCTTTCCGATCTTCTACACCATCATTACCAGCTTCAAGACCGAGTCCGAGGCCATCGCCGGCATCAGCCTGATCCCGTCGGGAACCCTCGAGAACTATGTCGAGGTCCAGTCGCAGCGCGACTATTTCAGGCCGTTCATGAACTCGGTCTTCATCGCGGTCGGCTCGACGATCCTCGCCTTGATCGTCGCCATACCTGCCGCATGGTCGATGGCCTTCTCACCGACGAAGCGGACGAAGGACGTGCTGATGTGGATGCTGTCGACCAAGATGATGCCCGCTGTCGCGGTCCTCGTACCGATCTACCTGATCTTCCGCGACACCGGCCTGCTCGATACAAGGGTCGGCCTTACAGTCATGCTGATGCTGATCAACCTGCCGATCGTCATCTGGATGCTCTATACCTATTTTCGCGAGATTCCGGTCGAGATACTGGAAGCTGCGCGTATGGACGGCGCCTCGCTGCTGAACGAGATCGTCTATGTGCTGACGCCGATGGCGGTGCCCGGCATCGCCTCCACGATGCTGCTCAACATCATCCTGGCCTGGAACGAATCCTTCTGGACGATCCGCCTCACCACCACCAACGCGGCGCCTCTCACGGCCTTCATCGCCTCCTTCTCCAGCCCCCAGGGCCTGTTCTGGGCAAAGCTCTCGGCGGCTTCGACGCTCGCCATCGCGCCCATCCTCATCATGGGCTGGTTTTCCCAACGCCAGCTCGTCCGCGGCCTGACCTTCGGCGCCGTCAAATAGGTGGAAGCCATGGGAAAAATCACGCTCAAGAGTGTGTCCAAATCCTTCGGGGCGACCAGCGTCATCCCGCGGATCGACCTCGACATCGCCGACGGCGAGTTCGTGGTTTTCGTCGGACCGTCCGGTTGCGGGAAGTCGACCCTGCTGCGGCTCATCGCCGGGTTGGAGGACACGACCGAGGGAACGATCCTCATCGACGGGCGCGACGTTACCAACGAGGCGCCCGCCAGGCGAGGTCTGGCCATGGTGTTCCAGTCCTATGCGCTCTACCCGCATATGAGCGTCTACAACAACATCGCCTTTCCTCTGAAAATGGCGGGCGAGGACAAATCCGCCATCGACAAGAAGGTCAAGGACGCTGCCCGCGTGCTCAACCTGACAAACTATCTGGAACGGCGGCCCGGCCAACTTTCCGGGGGCCAGAGGCAGCGCGTCGCGATCGGCCGGGCCATCGTGCGCCAGCCCAAGGCCTTCCTGTTCGACGAGCCGCTGTCCAATCTCGATGCGGCTTTGCGTGGCACGATGCGGCTCGAGATCAGCGAGCTTCACCAGCAACTGGGCACGACCATGGTCTACGTCACCCATGATCAGGTCGAGGCCATGACGATGGCCGACAAGATCGTCGTGCTGAACGCCGGCAAGATCGAGCAGGTCGGCTCGCCGCTGGAACTATACCGCAGCCCGAGCAACCTCTTTGTGGCTGGTTTCATCGGCTCGCCCAGGATGAATTTCATCGAGGGCGCGCCGGCCGCGAAGCATGGGGCGAAGACGATCGGCATCCGTCCCGAGCACCTCGCCATCTCCGCCTCGTCCGGCGAATGGAAGGGTACGGTGGGCGTCGCCGAGCATCTCGGCGCGGATACTTTCGTCCATGTCCATACGAATGGTCTCGGGACCATCAATGTCAGGGCACCGGGCGAGATCGGCGTGGAACACGGGCAAGCGGTCTGGCTTACGCCCGATCCGAGCAAGCTGCATCGTTTTGGCGCGGATGGGAGGGCCTTATGAGGCTGGCTGGGAAGTCGGCGCTGATCACGGGTGCCGCCCGAGGTATCGGCCGGGCCTTTGCTGAAGCCTATATACGCGAGGGTGCGAGTGTTGCGGTTGCCGACATTGACATCGACGCCGCGAAGCGGACGGCGTCGGCGATCGGCTCGAGCGCCTATGCGGTTCCGCTCGATGTGACGGACCTGGACTCGATCGAGCAGGCGGTAAGTTCGGTGGTAACGCGAGCAGGCCGCCTCGACATCCTGGTCAACAACGCCGCGCTTTTCGACCTCGCACCGATCGTCGAGATTTCGAAGGCGAGCTACGACCGGCTGTTCGCCGTCAACGTGCAAGGCACGCTGTTCACGATGCAGGCCGCGGCGCGCGCCATGATCGCGCGCGGCGAGGGCGGCAAGATCATCAATATGGCGAGCCAGGCGGGGCGCCGCGGCGAGGCGCTGGTTGCAGTCTATTGCGCGACCAAGGCCGCTGTCATCAGCCTCACCCAATCGGCCGGTCTCGACCTCATCAAGTATCGCATCAACGTCAACGCCATCGCCCCGGGGGTTGTCGATGGCGAGCATTGGGATCACGTCGATTCCCTCTTCGCCAGATATGAGGGTCTGCAGGCCGGTGAGAAGAAGAAGCAGGTCGGCGCGGCGGTTCCCTATGGCCGAATGGGCACGCCGCAGGATCTGGCCGGCATGGCGGTGTTCCTGGCGAGTGCCGAGGCCGATTACGTCGTCGCCCAGACCTACAATGTCGACGGCGGCAACTGGATGAGCTGAGCGCCCCTGCCTTGCCATGCTCGCCGCTTCGCGGACCGGGCAAGGGATTTTGAAGCCGTAGTCGACTGCTCGCGCAGTCGAACGATCACTGGAGACGGCACGCATGGCTATCAAACTCTCGTCAACAACGCTGAACCGGCTTCCCGGAAATGTAGCCGTCCCGCGCTATGATCGAAGCACGTTGCGAGCCGGCATCCTGCATTTCGGCGTCGGCAATTTCCATCGGTCTCACCAAGCGGTCTATCTCGACGATCTCTTCAATGAAGGTCTTGACCATGATTGGGCGGTCGTCGGCGCCGGCGTGTTCGAAAGCGAGAAGGCCGGCCGTGAAAAGCTCGCCGAGCAGAACTGGCTGACCACGGTCGTCGAGCAAGACAGCGGCCATCGGCAAGCCCGAGTGACGGGCGCGATGATCGAGTATCTCGTGCCTGGGGAGGCCAACGCCATTCTGTTCCGGCTCGCCGACCCCGCCATCCGCATCGTTTCGCTGACCATTACGGAGGGTGGCTATTTCATCGATCCGGCGTCCGGCCAGTTCGATCCGGAGCATCCCGATATCGTCGCCGATTCCAAGAATCCCGGCGAGCCGAAAACGGTCTTCGGCCTGATTCTGGCAGGGCTGAAGCAGCGGCGGGATGCAGGCGTGCGGCCCTTCACCGTCATGTCCTGCGACAACATCCCCCATAACGGGCGCGTCACCTGCGAGGCTGTGCGGGGGCTGGCTGCTCTCACCGATCCCGCACTCGCCCGCTGGGTGCGGGATCATGTAGCCTTTCCGAACAGCATGGTGGACCGAATAACGCCGGCCACCACCGACCGGGAGCGGCGTCTGCTCGCCGACGAATTCGACGTCGAGGATAATTGGCCGGTCTTCTGCGAACCGTTCCGCCAGTGGGTCCTGCAGGACGATTTCACCGACGGTCGGCCCATGCTGGAGAAGGCGGGGGTCACCTTCGTCGCCGACGTGGGTCCCTATGAGCTCATGAAAATCCGCATTCTTAATGGCGGTCACGCGGCAATCGCCTATCCCGCCGGTCTCATGGACATACATTTCGTCCATGAGGCGATGGAAGACAGGCTGGTGAGCGCCTTCCTCGCCAGGCTGGAGCGTGAGGAGATCATTCCGACCGTGCCGCCGGTCCCGGGCGTCGAGTTGGAGGACTACTACAGCCTGATCGAAAGGCGCTTCGCCAATCCAAGCATCGGCGACACGATTCGACGGCTTTGCCTGGACGGGTCGAACCGGCAACCGAAATTCATCATACCGACCATCGCCGACAGACTCGCCTCCGGGCAGGGCATTGCCGGGCTCGCGCTGGAGTCGGCGCTCTGGTGCCGGTACTGCTTCGGCATCACCGACAGCGGCGTCGAGATCGCCCCGAACGATCCGAACTGGGATCGGCTTCAACGGAAGGCGCGGGAAGCCAGGGCTGAACCATCGGCGTGGCTCGCCATGGACGAGATCTATGGCGAAGTCGGCCGTTCTGCCACCTTCGCCGAAACCTTCCGATTGAGCCTGGAAAATCTGTGGTCGAAGGGCACGGCCGAAACTTTGAGGCTCTATCTGGATGGCGCTTCCTGATCGATCGGTATAGGAGGGAGCGCTTTCGCCCCTCCCGTCTTTCTTCCCGTTCCGCGCGGTGCCATGAATATCCTTCCTCCCGACCTTGTCATCTTCGATTGCGACGGCGTGCTGGTCGACAGCGAGCCGATCTCGGTGGGCGTGCTTCTCGAAGTCGTTGCCGCGCTCGGCGTGCGCATCAGCGAGGATGCCGCCTATGATCTCTTCCTCGGCAAGAGCATGGCCACGATCCGAGGCCTGATAGAGAGCGAGTTCGGATTGGCCATGTCCGACGATCATCTCGCCGAGGTCCGCAGCGCCGTCTATGCGCGTTTCGAACGCGAGCTGAAGCCGATCGCGGGGATCCACGATGCCATCGCGAAGCTGGGCGTCGCGCGCTGTGTCGCCTCGTCGAGCCAGCCGGACCGGATCAGGTTGTCCCTGCGCGTCACCGGGCTGCTGGAATTCTTCGAGCCGCACATCTACAGTTCCACCATGGTGAAACGCGGCAAGCCCGAGCCCGATCTCTTCCTTCACGCCGCCCGCGAAATGGGCGTGACGCCTTCCCGTTGCGTCGTTATCGAAGACAGCGCGGCGGGCGTCGAAGCGGCACAGAAGGCCGGAATGCGCGTGCTCGCCTTTGCCGGCGGCTCCCATGCGGCAACGCCGGGCCTGCGTACTGCGATCGCGGCGTTAGGGCCGGATACCGTATTCCACGACATGAGCGAACTTCCGGTTCTGCTCGCCGGATCGGACGGGAGGTTGCAGGCGTCTCGATGAGCGAACTGGTCTGCGCCGTCGATGTCGGCACGAGCAGTGCTCGGTCCGCCATCGTTGACCGGACCGGAAAGCTATTGGGCCGCGCCGAGCATCCCATCGCGATGAACCGGCCGGCGCCGGATCATGCCGAGCACGATTCCGAGGACATCTGGTCGGCCGTCTGCGCGGCCGTGCGTGCGGCGCGCGAGCGGGCAGGCGTCGCTGCTTCGGACATCGTTGGCATCAGCTTCGACGCGACCTGCTCGCTGGTCGTGCGCGGAAGCGCGGGGGAGCATGTCAGCGTGTCTGCCGGCGGGGAAGCGCGCTGGGATACGATCGCCTGGCTCGACCATCGCGCACTGGCCGAAGCCGATGAATGCATGGCGAGCGGCCACCAGGTGGTCGATTTTCTAGGGCGGGCCATGTCGCCGGAGATGCAGGTGCCGAAGCTCATGTGGCTGAAGCGCCATCTGCCGGAAAGCTGGGCCCGCGCCGGTCATGTCTTCGATCTCGCCGACTTCCTCACGTTCAAGGCGTCGGGCTCGACGGCGCGCTCCCAATGCACGCTCGCCTGCAAATGGACCTACCTTGCCCATGAAGAGGACGGCTGGCGTCCGGATTTCTTCACGGCGATGGGTCTAGAAGATCTGTTCGACCGGGCCGGTCTGCCGCGCCGGGCTTCGCTTCCGGGCACCGACCTCGGAGCGCTCACGCCCAGGGCCGCGCAACAGCTCGGACTGACGATGGCATGCCGGGTGGGAACCGGCGTCATCGACGCCTATGCTGGTGCGCTGGGCGCCCTTGGAGGGCTTGCCGGCAAGACATCCGCAATCGAGCGCCACCTCGCGCTGATCGCCGGCACGTCGAGTTGCGTCATGGCGATGTCCAGCGAACCTCGACGTTTTGCCGGTTGTTGGGGGCCTTATTATGACGTGGCCCTGCCGGGTGTTTGGCTCAGCGAAGGGGGCCAGTCGGCGAGCGGGGCGTTGCTCGAACATATCGTGCGCTGGCACGGGCAGGGCAGGAGCCCGGATGCCGAGACCCATCGGCGAATCGTCGAAAGGATCATGGAGTTGCGGCAGGTCGAGGGACGAGACCTTGCCGGCCGTCTGCATGTTCTGCCCGATTTTCACGGCAATCGATCGCCACACGCCGACGCTCATGCCGTCGGGGTGGTCAGCGGGCTCACATTGGATTCTTCTTTCGACAGCCTTTGCCGGCTCTATTGGCGGACGGCCGTCGCCATCGCGCTCGGCATCCGTCATATCCTCGATTCGGTCGCCGCCGCCGGATATCAGGCGGACAGGCTGCACGTGGCCGGCGGCCACACCAGGAATCCCCTCCTGATGGAACTCTATGCCGACGCGACGGGATGGATAACGGTCGAACCGGAGACCGAGGATGCGGTGCTGCTAGGAACGGCCATGCTCGCCGCAGTCGCAGCCGGACTCTATCCTGACCTCAACGCGGCGGGCAGGGCGATGAGCCGGACCGGCGTCGAACGCCACCCGGCCCCTGAGGCTCGCGCGCGCTTCGACCGCGACTATCGGATTTTCCTGGAAATGCACCGGCACCGCCAGGCGTTGGACCAGATGTAGTAAGTCAGTGCGTCCTTCGAGGTTCGCTGCGCTCGCACCTCAGGATTGTTTGGACCGGGGACATTCACGCATCTGGAAAGGCGACTTTCCTCATTGCCTGGCAGTTCCCCCTCTCCGCCTCGGCTTCGCCGAGCCACCTCTCCCCCATTCATGGGGAAGAGGAAGGGCGCCAAGCATGCGGCCGGCGCTTCCTCTCCCCTACGCTCAGCGTGGGGGAGAGGTGGCTCGGCGAAGCCGAGACGGAGAGGGGGACCTGTCGCACGCACCACATCAAAGCCCGCCTATATCCTCCTCCAGGCGAGCGCGCATGATGCCATAATATCCGGCCAGGGCCGGCGTCCTCTCGGCAAGCCATTCGACACGAGCAAGTGCCTGGACGGGCCGGCTGGAATAGACATCGTCCAGGAACAGTCTATGCGCCTTCCTCGCTTGTGGATCGAAGATGGGCACCACGGTCGAAACCGTGGCCGGTTCCGTCTTGCCCTTGACCAATACGCGGTCCAGCTCGACTACCTCGTAGCGACCGGCGGCAAGGCGGGCGGTCTCCTCACCTAGCAGAAGAGACACGCCGTAGCTTTTCGTCTCGCCTTCGAGCCGTGCCGCGAGGTTCACGGAGTCGCCGAGAACGGAATAGTTGAAGCGGATATCCGAACCCATATTGCCGACGACGCACTCGCCTGTGTTGAGCCCCACGCCGATCGCGAGCCGCAGCGCATCCGCTCCGTCGGCGGCTGCTTCGGCAGCCAGTTCCATATTGAGATCCTCTACGGCCTTCAGCATGTCGAGCGACGCTGCGATCGCATTCACGGCGTGGTCAGGATCCTCCAGAGGCGCGTTCCAGAAGGCCATGATCGCATCGCCGATATATTTGTCGATGGTCCCGCCGGCGGCGAGGATCACGCGCGACAAGGGATTGAGCAGCCTGTTGATCAGGGCGGTCAGCCGCTGCGGATCGTCCTTGAGCCGTTCGGAAATCGTGGTGAAACCGCGCACGTCGGAGAACAGGATCGTCAGCTTGCGCTTGTCGCCCCCGAGGCGGAGTTGCGAGGGATCGCGGGCCAGCCGTTCGACGAGCACCGGGGCAAGATATTGCGAGAAGGCGCGCGTGATCGTTTTTCGCAGGCGCCGCTCGGCGGCATAATCGCGCGCCCCTTGCGCCGCCGCGACGGTCAGGAAGGCGAGAGAGGGTGTGATCGGCGGCACGAACAGCCGTCCGAAGCGCAGGAGCAGGAAGCTTGCTCCGGTGCAAAGGACGATCGCGCCGGCCGCGGTCGCAATGGTCCGCCATCCCGTGCCGCGCAGCACGGTCAACCCGGAAAGGCCGGCTGCGAGCGCCGCGGTCAGGAAAAGCAGGGCGGGATGCGCCTCGCGGACGAACAGCTCGCCACGCAGATTGTCATAGATCGTCGCATGGATTTCCACGCCGGATGTGAGCCGGCCCGTGCGCAAGGTCTGTGGCGTCGCGAATGCTTCGGCTCCTCCGGCATCGGTCGTGGGCGCCGCCTGCATCGACACACCGACGATGACGACCTTTCCCGAGAAAATCCCAGCCGGCAGGAACTCGTCGGGGGCGAGCGCCTGGTAGTATGAGACGGTGGGATAGGTTCTGGCGGGGCCGAAGGATTGGAGCAACGCCCCTGCTGGGACCTCCGGCGAGTGACTGCCGTTCCTCTCCAGCAGCCTCGCAGCGAAGCTGTCGGGAAAGCGGGGCAGGCGCCGGAGCGTGCCGTCGCGGTCCAGTACGATCGATGCAAGGCCGGACACGGCTCCGCCCTCGGTGAACTGCAACAGCGGCTCCACCCGGACCATCTGGATCGCCTGCGGCGCATCGATATCCGTCAGATCGGCCGCCAACACGACGTCCGGTCCAAGTGCCGCGGCCAGGAGCGCGTCTGCTTCGGGTCGGGACGGTTCGGCGAAGATGATATCGAGGCCGATCGTCCTGGCGCCAGCGTTCCTCAGGGCTGTGACCAGCCGGGCGTGCAGGTCGCGCGGCCAAGGCCACTGCTGCCCGATTTCGGCAAAGGAGGGTTCATCGATCGCCACGATGATAGGCCCGTCCGCCGGCCGGGCAGGGGGCGACAGCGTCGAGAGATAGTCGAAGCTGCGAGCGTCCAGCAGGCGCCATGGAGCCGTGAGAGACAGCGGTAGGAGGATCGCCAGCGTCCCGATCACGGTCGCGGCCAAACCGGGCAGGCGCCCGATCCTGTTCAGAGCAGAGCGTTGCTTGCCTGAAGACAAGCCTGAAGACATCAGAACCGGACCTTGAACGTCCCGGTCAACGTGCGCCCCCAGCCGGGAGTATCGGAAGCCACGGAAAAGTCGGTGTCGAAAATATTATATGCGGCGAGTTCCAGCTCGAAACGCTTGTCCAGGGGTTCCCAGGTCAGGAATGCGTCCGCTGTCCAATAGCCGTCGAGACGATCGCCGAAGGCATTGCCCGAGCGGGGGCCGACATAGGTCGCGGCTGCCGTGACCTTGAGGTTTATCGGATTGACGTAGGTGAGCCCGAACCGCGCCGCGGTCTCCGGAACGAAAGGCAGGGCTTGGCCGAAGGCAGGGCTGTTCGGATCGCGATCTTCCGAATCCGCATATGCGAAAGTCGCGAAGGCGCCGAAGCCGTGGGTGAGCCAGGTGTTGGCCGTGAAACTGACCCGGTCGATCCTCCCTTCGGTCAGGTCGATCGTGTCGAGCGAGAGCGGAACCAGGATCGACAGATCCGACAATTGCTGGTGCTGGTAGTCGACGGCTGTGAAGAACCAATCCGTCCATTGGGCATCCCAACGTGCCGCGAATACATCGGAATAGCCGCCGGTGGCCAGCGGGATCTGGTCCGACTGAAGGCCCAGCACCCCAATAGGCGCCAGCGTGGTGGAGGTGGCGACCGAGGTCTCACGCATGAAGCCGACGCGCAGCCAGTGGTCCTCGACGGGAGCCCAGGCTATCGCGACGCGGGGGTCGATCCGGGTCAGGCTGTCGGCATCGCCATTGATATAGGTGCCGAAGATGCCCGCCTCGACCTTGAGGTTCGGAGCGACATCGTAGACCGCGTCCAGATACGCCCGGCCGAAGCCGAGTCCGAAATCGGAGCTTGTCGTCGAGTCCAAAGGGCCGAAGATCGTGGCGATCGAAGAGATTTCCTCGGTCTCCTGGTCGATCGTTCCGCCCTCCACGCCATATCGCAGGATGAGGTCGCCGATTCCATAGAGGTGGCTCGCGGCCGCGACATAGGCTGTCTGATTGGTGGTTGTCTCGGCATTGCGCAGGCCGATCGGCATGATTCCCAAACCGAGATCGGAATAGATGACGGCGGACTGCTCGCTCTTGCGCCGGAAGCCCGAGCCGAACAGCGCGACATTCCCGACGTTGCGATAGCCGAACGTATGGCTCCAGGCGACGCCCGCATTGCCCGTCTTGTCGTTGACGGTTCGATCGTAGGAGAGGGCGTCGATATTCAGCCCCGGAACGAGTTCGATCGGCTGCAGCGGGATGAAGATCGCATTGCGCAGGTCGGCGTCGTCGTCCCTGACATCGGCATAGACCACCACCCTGTCGTTTGGCGTCGGACGCGCCGTCAGGTAGCCGGTGCCGCTGAGATTCTCGTAATTGAGATCGAACTGGGCGTTGGGGACGGGGAAACCAGGCGGCGTGCTTTCGCGGAATTCGTCGGACTGGCCGGCATCGAACCGGCCATAGAAGCTCCACGGAATGGGCCCCGCGACATAGCCTTGTAGTTCGGCCTCGGACGTCCAGCCCCAGTCGTCTCCCTTCTTGACGAAGCCGCCTCCAAGCGAGCCCTCGACGAATGGCCGCCTGAACAGATTGGCGCTTCGCGACCGGCCGGACAGCATCGCTGGGTCGAGCATGAGGCCCTGAAAGAACGAGGAGAAGGCTGTCCTGTTCACGCTGGCGTCGGCAATCGTGTCGCCGAAATTGGGTTTGAGCGCGAACTGGTTGATGCTGCCCGCAAGCGCTTGGTCGACATAGCCCGCCCCGGAGAAGGGATCGAAAGTGACGTCGCCATAGTACCGCCCCCAGGCATTGAGGCCTTGGAGCCGGAAGGCTTCGTTGAGCAGCGAGCCGGCATCCTTGTTGGCGCTGAGGGGCGCGTAATCGCCGCCGCGCGCTTGCGATCGTCTCAACGTTTCCTGGGCGCTCTCGATCGCGCGATCGGAATCATAGTCGTCGATGGCGATGGCCGTGGCGAGGCTGGAGGTCGCCGGATCGTTCGGATCGAGCCGGTTGGCGTTTTCGAGCGCCTGTTCTCCCGGCTCGCGCTCTCCTCGTTCGAAATAGCCCCCAGCCAGAAGCAGGAGGGCTTGGGCATAGGCAGGATTGGCCGTCGAGCCGGCGAGCAGGTCCTGCATCGCCTGGTCGAGCTCACCGCTCTGCAGATGGTAACGGCCCCGTGCGACGAGTCCGATGTCGAAGGACGGATCGACGGTCATCGCCTTGTCGATCAGGGTCTTTGCTTCCTTCACCCGGTCCTGGTTGAGGTAGAGGATGGCAAGATTGGCGTAGGCGACGGGATCGTTCGGCTCAAGTTCGATGGCGCGCTTGAAAGCGGCTTCGGCTTCGCGTTCCGCGCCCCGCTCGCTCTGGACATTGCCGATGGCGTTCCAAACGGTGGCCGAGCCGGGCGCGGTTACCGCAGCACGCTCGAGGTCGGCGAGTGCCCCTTCGAGGTCGCTCTTGATGCCCGCCTTGTAGTGGGCGCGCGCTTCCAGGCCGTTGGGATCGTCCGGATCGATCGCGAGCGATCGTTCGACGCCCGACAGGACCTGTTCGCGGTCATCCAACAGCAAGGCGAGCTGCGCCCGGTAGGCAGGCAGTGAGGGGTCGTCCGGATATTGCGCCTCCGCCCGCTTCAGAACTTCCAGGGCGCTCTTGATATCCCTGAGAAAACCGGCGGCCCAGGCTTCCGCGAGGGCAGCATACGGGCCGCCGTTCCGGATAGCGGGCGGAGCTTCGACATGGTCCGGGTTGGCCAGAGCCCTGGCGAAGTAGCCGCCATAGGCGGCGATCGCACGACGTTTCGGATCGAGGCGAGGCGCCGCCCGCTCGAACAGCCGGGCGGCGTCGGCGTAACGTCGGTCCGAGCCGGCAGCAAGCGCGTCGATCAGATCGAGGCGCGCTTGCTGCGAGGCCGTCAGTCGGAAGCCCCGTGCATGGCTGGCTGCTTGGGCGGCAGCCTGCTTGCCGTCATAGCTCAGCGAAATCTCGGCGAGCGCCAACCAATCCTCGGCGCTGCGCGCGGCCTCCGGCTTGGCCGAAATCCGGACGCGCTCGGCGCGCATGTCCGGACTGGAGAGAGGCGAGCCGGGCATCCACGCGAAGGACTGGTGAAGCGTCAGATAAAACAGCATCTGTTCGCGGTCGACCGGATCGACGATGACGACCTTGGTCGGCGCCTGGCCGATACGCGCCACGGCCGCTTCGCCGCGGGCGACACTGACCGAGCCGAAGGGGTTGGACAGCTCGACCACCCCCTCCAGGACGATCAGCGACGTCTTGTCTCCCTCGACCGTCATCGTCCAGTCCGTGCCGCGGATCGCGGCGACGGCCGCTGGCGTTTCCACCATCAGTCCCTCGCCGCCGCGGGCGGCCCGTGCCCAGATCGTGCCGTTCTCCAGAGCGAATTCGCTGTCGGAGGCTTCCCCTATCTTCTTCACGACGAGGGTCGTGTTGCGACCCATGCGAACCTGCGTGTCGTCGGAAAACAGAATGGCCAAGTGGCCGGTCGCGTTGGTGCGCAGTGTGTCGCCGGCCAGAAGGTTCTGCGCGATCTCGACGCCGCGCCAGCCCGCCAGGTCGATGAAGCGGACCTCTTCGCCGTATTTTCTTGCAATGACCGAGCCCGCGGCAGGAAAGGCGCGCGGAACTACTTCGGCGCGCGCCGCGACGACGCAACCCACGACCGCGAGTACTGCAACTCCCGCCCGAAACATACGCATGTTTTCTTTGCTTTTCCCCTCTCGCGCGGAAGGTATGCAACCAAATCAAATTTAGTGTCAAGTTTTCGTTGCCGTTGCTTTTCGAATGCGGCAAACAATGTGGAAAATTACATGGGGATCGAGGTATTTAATCGTATGAAGGCCGTTCAGGACCAGCCGAAAGGAGTAGAGGTGCCGGCATTTGTCCTGCCGAAGGATCCAAAACTCTACCTGGACCATTTGCGCAAGATAAACGACGTCTTCTACGACCAGATCCGCATCGCCGACCAGAAGGCGGCCTATATCTTCACCTTCATGATCGCCTTTCTGGTCTCATCCACAGAAGGGCGGGGTGTCTTCACCCTGAATCGTTACCTGGCCGGCGATCCCGTCGTCATTTTTTTTTCGGCGGCTCTCGCCGTCTCCGCGATCGTATCGATGGTTTCTTCGATCATGGTCGTCCTGCCGCGTCACCGCACGACCTCGACCTCCCTCTATTGGGGCGGATGGCCGGCCAATCGCGCCGCTTTCATCGCCGCCCATGACACGGGAGACCCAGAATATCTGTTCCGAGAGTACATCGGCAATGTGGATAACCTCTCGGCGATCAACCGTTCGAAGTATCGGCTCGTCACCTTGTCGTTCCGTGCGCTCATCGTGACGGTCGTCGCCTATATCCTGCTGCTCGGAATGGGCGCCGGCTTCTAGATCTCACGGGGCGATGTGTTGATTGCCGCTGTTCGGGATTTCGCCTAACGTCGAATCAAATAATAGCGGTGGGATCAACGGAAGAACTCATGAACCAGAGGTCGAACACCATGGCACTCCAAGCTGCCCACTCCTTCCTTTCTCGCCGTTCGTTGCTCAAGGCGGCCGGCGCCGGCACGGCGCTTGCCGCGCTGGGGGCCTTCCCATCCAGGGGTTTTGCCGCCGATCCTATCAAGGTTGCGGCCGTCTACACCGTTCCGGTCGAACAGCAGTGGGTCAGCCGCCTGCACAAGGCCGCAACCGCAGCCAAGGAACGTGGCGATATCGAGTATGTCTATTCGGAGAACACCTCCAACAACGACTATGAACGCGTGATGCGGGAATATTGCGAGGCCGGCCACAAGCTGATCATCGGCGAGGTGTTCGGCGTCGAAGATGCTGCCCGCAGCGTCGCGCAGGATTATCCTGACATTGCCTTTCTCGCGGGCTCCAGCTTCAAGCCGGACGACGCGCTGCCCAATTTTGCGGTGTTCGACAATTATATCCAGGATGCCTCCTACCTCTCCGGCATCATTGCCGGCGCCATGACCAAATCGAAGAATATCGGCATGGTCGGGGGTTATCCGATCCCCGAGGTCAACCGGCTGATGAATGCCTTCATGGCCGGCGTGAAGGAAAGCGCGCCCGACGCGAAGTTCCAGGTCTCCTTCATCGGCTCCTGGTTCGATCCGCCCAAGGCCAAGGAGACGGCTTTCGCCCAGATCGACGGCGGCGCCGACCTCCTCTATGCCGAGCGCTTCGGCGTCTCCGACGCGGCCAAGGAAAAGGGTGTTCTGGCGATCGGCAACGTGATCGATACGCAGGCCGACTACCCCGACACAGTTGTCGCGTCGGCGCTCTGGCATTTCGAGCCGACGCTCGACAAGGCCGTCGCCGAGGTCAAGGCCGGCACCTTCAAGGCCGAAGATTACGGCGTCTATTCCTTCATGAAGAACGGCGGCTGCTCTCTGGCGCCGCTCGGAACCTTCGAGTCCAAGGTGCCCGACGAGGTCAAGGCCAAGGTGGCCGAGAAGGAAAAGGCCATCAAGGACGGCTCCTTCGTCGTCGAGATCAACGACGCCGAGCCGAAGTCGAGTTAGCCGTTCCCACTGTCTTGATGGGAGACGTAGAGCACAGTAAGGGGTGGAAGTTATTCCACCCCTTGTCGATGTCTCGCGGCTGCCTCACTGGGAACGCGCCGCGATGGAAGTGCCTTGATGGTCCAGCCGAGATCGAGCAGCCAGAACAGTGAACCGGTCCTGCGCCTGACCGGCATCACCAAACGATTCGGGCCTCTGGTTGCCAATGACGCCATTTCGTTCGAGCTGGGCGGAGGCGAGGTGATCGCGCTTCTCGGCGAGAACGGCGCAGGCAAGACGACGCTGATGAACATTCTCTTCGGCCACTATGTAGCCGACGAGGGAACGGTCGAAGTCTTCGGCAGGCATCTGCCGCCAGGCGACCCCAAAGCGGCTCTGTCGGCCGGCGTTGGTATGGTCCACCAGCATTTCACCCTGGCCGACAACATGACCGTCATGGAGAACATCGCGCTCGGCACCGAGGCGCTCTGGCGGCCGCGCCTCGACCGTGCGGTGGCGCGTGAGCGCATCCGCAAGCTCTCCGCCGATTTTGGCCTGACCGTGGAGCCTTCGGCCGTCGTCGCCTCCCTATCCGTCGGCGAACGGCAGCGCGTCGAGATATTGAAGGCTCTCTACCGCGACGCTCGGATCCTCATCCTCGACGAACCGACCGCCGTTCTCACGCCGGGGGAGACCGAGGCGCTGTTCCGCACGCTCAAGCTCCTCGTCGCCAAGGGCCTGTCGATCATCTTCATCTCGCACAAGCTGAACGAGGTCATGGCCGTAAGCGACCGCGTTCTCGTGCTGCGCGGAGGCAAGCTTGCGGGAGAGCGGCCGACGGCCGGCGTCAGCCGCGCGGAACTGGCTGCCCTGATGGTTGGCCAGGAAGTCGTCTCGCCGCCCGTGAGTCCGCTGCGTCTTGGCCCGCCCCTGCTCGAGTTGAGGGACGTTTCCACGCAGCCCGGCGGCACGGGGTCAAGGCTCGAAGGCGTGTCCCTGACCCTCCGTGGTGGCGAGATTACCGGTCTGGCCGGTGTCTCCGGCAACGGCCAGTCCGCGCTCGCGGGCGTGATCGCCGGGACCGCAATGCCTTCGGCCGGCGAGATCGTCCTCGCCGGAGCGGCGGTTCGCGGCTGGTCTCCTCGCATCGCGCTCGACGGCGGAATTGGGCGCATTCCCGAGGACCGCCACGCCGTCGGCACGATCGGCGACATGAGCGTCACCGAGAATGTGATTTCGGAGCGATACCGTTCGTCCCGCTTCAGCCGGCGCGGTTTTGTCGATTGGAGCGCCGCGCGAGACTTCGCGACCGCCGTCATTCGCGACTACGACGTGAAATGTCCCTCGCCCGAAACGCGCATAAGGCTGCTTTCCGGCGGCAACATGCAGAAGCTGATCCTCGGCCGGGTGCTCGATGCCGAGCCCTCGATCATCCTCGCAAATCAGCCGACGCGCGGTCTCGACGTTGGAGCCGTCGCCTATGTCCATCGCAAGTTGCTGGAGGCGCGGGAGCGTGGTGCGGCCATCCTTTTGATCTCGGAAGACCTAGAGGAGATCCTGGCGCTTTCCGATCGCGTCGTCGTAATGTCGAAAGGCAGGCTGTCTATGCCCTCGGCCCGCGGCGAGCGTTCGATCCGGGAGTTGGGAGAGCTGATGGCCGGGCATGCGGAGGTCGCTCATCGTGCGGCTTGAACCCAAACTCGCGCCCTCGCTGGCCGTCCTTCTGCTCTTCCCGCTCGGTGCCATCGCCGCAACGCTGGTCATCACGGCGTTGCTGGTGCTCGCCGCGGGTGCGTCCCCATTCTCGGTCTTCTACCTCGTGCTGAAAGGCGCCGCCGGGTCACAGTTCGCGGCACTCGAGATGCTGACCCGCGCGACGCCGCTGATCTTCACCGGTCTGGCCGTAGCGGTGGCTTTCCGGGCGAAGCTCTGGAACATCGGAGCCGAGGCCCAACTCTATATCGGCGCCGTGGTCACCGTGGTCCTTGGTACCGGGGCGCTGCCCTTGCCTTCGGTCCTGCTTCTGCCTGCGATCGCCATTTCCGCGATGGCGGTCGGGGCGCTGCTTCTGCTCGGGCCAGCGGTCCTCAAGACGCGCTTCGGCGTCGACGAGGTGGTCACGACATTGCTTCTCAATTTCATCGTGCTGCTCTTCGTCTCCATGCTGCTCGAGGGACCGCTCAAGGATCCGATGGGGCTGGGCTGGCCGCAATCACCCAAGGTCATCGCCGATGCACAACTGCCGCGCATCATTCGGGGCAAGCGCCTGCATTATGGCTTCGTCCTCGCCCTTTTTTCTGCCCTGGCAGTCTGGTTGGTAATGAAGAAGACGGCTTTGGGCTACGAAATGCGCGCTGTGGGCCACAACCGCGAGGCGGCGCGTTTCGCCGGCATTCCCGTCGATGCCGTGCTTGCCAAGACGGCCCTGCTCTCGGGTGGGCTCGCGGCCCTCGCCGGCTTTTCCGAGGTCGCGGGGTTGAAGGGCAATCTCACCCTCGATCTGTCACCCGGCTACGGCTATTCCGGTATCGTTGTCGCCATGCTCGCCATGCTCAATCCGCTGGGTGTGGTGGTTTCCGCCATCTTCGTCGCCGGTATCTTCGTCGGTGCCGACGCGATGAGCCGGTCGGCCGGCGTGCCGAGCTACATCGCCGACGTCATGACCGCGACCGCACTCCTCACGATGGTGACGGCCATCCTGCTCACGCGTTTCCGGGTGAGGTGGAAATGATGTCCTTGCTTTCGAATTTCTACCGCTCGGAGCGTCAAGCTCCCCCTCACCCGGCCTCCGCTTCGCTCGGCCGACCTCTCCCCAAGGGGAGAGGAGGTTTTCTCCGCCGGCGCCAAGCTGGTGGTCCAGGAATCGCAAACGTTGCAGATTTCCTCTCCCCTTGGGGAGAGGTCGGCCGAGCGAAGCGGAGGCCGGGTGAGGGGGACTGGCCCGCATGCAAGAGCCGTCGAGAAGAAGCCTGGCGCCCAAGCGCGGAGCACCTCTAGATGGACGCGCTCGAGATACTCTTCACCGCATCCTTCTGGGTCGCCGCGATCCGCATCGCGTCACCGCTGATCTTTGCCACGATGGGCGAGCTGATCTGCGAGCGCGCAGGCGTCCTCAATCTCGGCATCGAAGGCATCATGACCGTGGGCGCCTTCGCCGGCTGGTTCACCGTCTATTCGGGCGGAGATCTGTGGACAGGCGTGCTCGTCGCGGCGCTGGCAGGCGGCATGTTCGGCCTGCTCCACGCCACGCTCACCGTGCCGCTGGGCCTGTCCCAGCATGTGGTCGGCATCGGCATCACGCTGCTTGCGACAAGCCTCACCTATTTCACCTATCGGCTGGCGCTGCCGGAAGTTACGTCGCCGCCGAAGATCGAGCCGTTCCAGCCCTGGCCGATTCCGGGCCTCTCGAACATCCCGGTGCTCGGCGAGGCCTTGTTCTCGCAGACACCACTGACCTATCTGGCCTTCGTCACTGTGGGCGTGGTGGCCTGGGCGCTCTATCGCACACCGCTCGGCCTGGCGATTCGAGCGGTGGGCGAGAATCCGGCCGCTGTCGAGGCGCAAGGCATCAGTGTCACCGGCATGCGCATTGGCGCGGTCGTGACAGGAAGCGCGTTGATGGCGGTCGGCGGTGCGTTCCTGACCATGTCGGCCTTCAACTCCTTCTTCTTCGAGATGATCAACGGCCGCGGCTGGATCTGCATCGCGCTGGTCGTCTTCGGTTCGTGGCGTCCGGGCAAGGCGCTGCTCGGCGCCATTCTGTTCGCGGCCTTCGATGCCTATCAGATCAGGCTGCAGCAGCTATCTGGCGGCGTCGTGCCCTATCAGGTCTTCCTGATGATGCCCTACGCGCTGTCGATCCTGGCGCTGATCCTGGTGGCGCGCCGCGCTACCTATCCGAAAGCGCTGATGACCCCCTACCAGAAAGGCGAAAGATGAGCTTCGACATTCTCCTCAGGGGCGGCACGCTGCCGGATGGCCGAGCCGCGGATATCGGCATCAAGGGAGACAGGATCGCGGCGATCGAACCCAGGATCGATGCCGACGCGGGCCGGGTAATCGACGCGGCCGGCGATCTCGTTTCGCCGCCCTTCGTCGACCCGCATTTCCACATGGACGCTACGCTTTCCCTCGGGCTGCCCCGCATCAACAAGTCTGGTACCCTGTTGGAAGGCATTGCGCTGTGGGGCGAATTGAAGCCCCTCCTCACGCATGAAGCGGTGCGGCAGCGCGCACTCGACTATTGCGACTGGGCCGTGTCGATGGGCTTGCTCGCCATCCGCACCCATGTCGACGTCTGCGACGACCGGCTGCTCGCCGTCGAGGCGCTGCTCGAGATAAAGAAGGAGGTCGCGCCCTATCTCGATCTCCAACTCGTCGCTTTCCCCCAGGATGGCCTCTATCGCTTCCCGACGGCGCGGGAGAACACGATACGAGCGCTCGATATGGGCGTCGATGTCGTCGGCGGCATCCCGCATTTCGAACGCACAATGGAAGACGGCCGGCGCTCCGTCACCGAGCTTTGCGAGATCGCCGCAGACCGCGGCCTCATGGTCGACATGCATTGCGACGAGACGGACGATCCGCATTCGCGTCATATCGAACAACTTGCCTACGAGACGCAGCGCCTCGGACTACAGGGCAGGGTGGCGGGATCGCATCTCACTTCCATGCATTCCATGGACAATTATTACGTCTCGAAGCTCCTGCCGTTGATGGCGGAGGCCCAGGTCTCGGCGATTGCCAACCCGCTGATCAACATCATGCTGCAGGGACGCCACGACACCTATCCGAAGCGGCGCGGGCTGACCCGCGTTCCGGAAATGCTGCGCCACGGCATCCGCGTGGGCTGGGGTCAGGATTGCGTGCTTGATCCCTGGTATTCCCTCGGGACGGCCGACATGCTCGACGTCGCCTTCATGGGACTGCACGTCGCACAGATGTCGAGCCCCGCCGACATGGAAAAATGTTTCGACATGGTCACCAACGTCAACGCCGCGATCATGGGGCTCGACGACCATGGACTGGCTGTGGGCAAGAGGGCGAGCCTGGTCATCCTCGATGCGGGAAATCCGATCGAGGCCATCCGGCTCCGCGCCGAACGCCTCTGCGTCATCGCCAAGGGCAAGGTCGTGGCCGAAAAGACGAAGCAACAAACGCGCCTGTCGCTGGATGGTAGGCCGTCGAGCGTCGCGCGGCGGCACCAAGTGCCGACATAAAGATCGATTGGCTTCTATGCACGCTGTCGCTCCAAAGGCGGGATGAGCGAGGCTTGTACCGTCGTTCACATCCAGTGGCGTGGACGGAACGCCTCGAACGATGCCCGGGGCTTCCCTTCGCCGCAATAAACTCTACAGTTGCAGTCAGGTTTATTGCCGGGAGATTCGGGTGATGTGGCGCAAAGTCTTCCTCCTTGGCGCGATAACGGCGTTGGTCAGCGGCTGCATGACCGCCGAGGAACAACGCGCCGCCGACGAAGCGAAATGCCGCTCCTACGGCTTCGCGAAGCGCAACGACGCCTTTGCCGAATGCATGCAGCGCATCGATCTCGACCGCAGCGCCAATGCGCGAGCCAACCTGTATGACTATTGGGGCCGACCCTACTATCCCTATAGCCGCTACTACTATCTGAACCGGGCAAACGTCGCCGATCGAGCGGCCGAGAAGGGTCGGTAGGGCACCCGGTTATCTGCCGAGAACCAACGCCCAGTAGCGGCGGCGGGTATCTTTGGCTTCGCGCGCATAGGCGAGACCGAAGCGCGAGAAGCGGGGGTCGAGCATGTTCCTGCGATGGCCCGGGGAGTTCATCCAGCGGGTGAACAATTCATCTGGTGCCATCCCGCCATAGGCAATATTTTCCGCCGCCGCTCCGCCAATGCCGTTAGCTCTCATGCGAGTGGCGAAATCCTTGCCCCAGCCGGTCGTGTGATCCATGCGTCCACTTTGGGCCATATAGGCCGCCTGCTGGAGAGCGGCCTTTTCCAGCATTGGATCGGAATGAAGCGGTGGCAGGCCGTGTTCGGAACGGATCGTGGCGAGATAGTCCTCGCCGGTCTTGCCGTCGGCTGCCATCTCTCCGACGTCCTGCACCGACTGACAAGCCGTCAGCGACAGCACCAGCGATGCGCTTCCCGCCTTGATCAGCCAGCGCCGATCGGCGTCCTTCAGTTTTTTCACCTGCATGACTTGAGACTTACCCCCAATGTGCGGGGCACACTCATTCGGGAATCATGGCATTGTTTGGGCTTGGCGAGCGTCCGCTATCGGCATTTGGACGCGAAACGGCATGCTTTAGAGCATTTCGCAGCCGACCGGATTCGGTCGGCGTCGCGAGAATGCGGCAAAAACAAAGCCCTAAAGCGTGGCACCCGAAGCCGATTGCCAGCGACACGCTTTAAGTCTCGATACTTTTCGGAGCGATATTTTCGGCTTGTGGCAAGGCGCCATTGACGAGTGCTGAAGTGTCGCAAGGCGATCGATGGTTAGCTGTCAACGCACCACCAGGCCGCCGGCTCGTTCGATGAAGCCGATGATCTCGTCCAGGCCCCGCTGCCGTAGCATGTCGGTGAATACGTATGGCTTGTCGTTGCGCTGAGCTTTGGTGTCACGATCCATGACGTCGAGATCGGCTCCGACATACGGTGCCAAATCTGCCTTGTTGATGATCAGCAGATCGGATCGCGTGATCCCTGGCCCACCTTTGCGCGGGATCTTCTCACCTTGGCAGACTGAAATCACATAGATGGTCAAGTCGGCGAGATCGGGCGAGAATGTCGCTGCCAGGTTGTCTCCGCCCGACTCGATGAAGACGATGTCGAGATCGGGATGGCGCCTGGTCATTTCGCTGATTGCCTGCAGATTGATCGTCGCGTCCTCCCGGATAGCGGTATGGGGACAGCCGCCGGTCTCGACGCCGATGATGCGGTCTTCGGGCAGCGCTTGGAGCCGGTTGAGAATAAGCGCGTCTTCCTTGGTGTAGATGTCGTTTGTGACGACCGCGACCGAATAGCGGTCCCGCATGGCCTTGCACAGCATTTCGGTGACTGTGGTCTTGCCGGAGCCGACCGGCCCTCCGATACCGACGCGAAGCGGTCCGTTGGGTGATGTCATGGCGAACTCCTGTCAGTCGTGATGATGACTTGGCTGGTGGGAATGATCGTGATGATGGTGGCCATCATCATGGCTGTGTCCGCCTTGGCCATGACCATGCGAGTGTGTGCCGTGATAGGCGCCGCGCACCGGCTGGAACGGTTCGACGATCTCGCTCACCTTCGCGCCCAACCCTTCCAGCATCGACTTGATGACATGGTCGCGCAAGATGACGATGCGGGTTTCTTCGATCTGTGCCGGTAAATGGCGGTTTCCGAGATGCCATGCCAATTGCATGAGATGTAAACCGTTCTGTCCGCTGATCTCGTAGAGCTGCTCCTTCGCAGCAATGATCTCCACCGAGCGGCCGTCCTCCAGCACCAGCAAGTCGCCGTGATGGAAGGCTATCGCTTCGGGCAGATCGACCAGAACATCCAGGCCGTTTCGCAGCGCCAGAACTTTGCGGCGCAGGTGCCTTTCGTCATGTGCCAGCACGACGACATCGAAGGGCGAGCCGGAGGAGTGGCCGGCATGGTGATGGGATACGACGCGAAGCATTGCAGGCTCCTTCAAGGTCGTTCGGGGTATGGGCCCATGGATTGGAACCGACTATAGCCAGCCCGGTGGATCTTCCAAGAGCACGGGCGCCATATAGTTGTGGCCGCTCAATGCAATGCTGCCGGTTGACTGTTGTGGATCAAGCGGACATGCATGAGGCAAGACGCTTCCCCGGGCAGACAATTTATGGACAAACAAGGCTTGGCCGATCCGATCCCATCGCTTCACCTGCTTCGCCTTGTGAGCCCAAGCCTGCCGGTTGGCGGCTTTTCCTATTCGCGCGGCCTCGAAGCCGCGGTTCGGCACGGCTGGGTGACAACCGAAGCGGCCGCCCAGGAGTGGATCCTCGGCACGCTCGAAAACACTTTCGCAGCGCTCGACGCGCCGATATTCCTGCGCATGATGGCGGCACTCGCCGCCGGCGACGACGAGAATCTCCTACGCCGCGACGCGTGGCTCAGGGCGAGCCGCGAAAGCCGTGAGATCCAGGCCGAGGACCGTCTGATGGGCGATGCCTTGCTTCGCCTGCTCGCCGATCTCGCGCCCGCTACTGCAGGGCGCTATGTGGGCCGCGCGCTCTGTTATCCCACCGCCTTCGCGATTGCCGCACATCATTGGCGCATCGCTCCGTCGCAGGCTCTCGAGGGACTGATGTGGGCGGTGACCGAAGGGCAGGTTTCAGCAGCCGTTCGGCTGGTTCCGCTTGGTCAGACGGCGGGCCAGAGAATCCTGGTGAATGCCGTGGAAGTGATCGAACGCGGCGCCCGACGAGCCGAATTCCTGCGAGACGACGAGATCGGCAACACCGCCATCGGTGTCGCTATCGCCAGTGCCTGGCACGAGGATCAATACAGCCGGCTTTTCCGTTCTTGAGGCCGCCCACTGCCGGAATGCCAGGACTGGTCAGGCGCCGGCCCTCCTGTCTTGCTTCCCCACAGCGTCAAGTATAGTCTGGCACTCGTCAAAGCTGTGGCCGTTCCCGGCCGCCCAACGACCTGACGGAGACCGACTGCTCATGCAGGCGCCGGCTTTTACGAGGCCCCGGCAATGTGTCGTGGACGAACGGCGATGACGTCGCTGTCCTTCCACGGCACTTCGGAACGTCGGTGGCGGGCCGAACTGGATTTAAGGTTCGAGGTCGCCGGAGCGTTAACCCGGCTCACACATAGGCGTCATCTTGGGCCGCTGGTCGTGCAGCGGCCGTTCCATCCGGAAAGTGACGGGACCTGCCATGTCTACCTCTTGCATCCGCCCGGGGGAGTCGCGGGAGGAGACAGCCTGCAGTTCGAATTTCAATTGGCTGAAGACGCGCGCGTCGTGCTGACGACGCCCGGAGCAACCAAGTTCTACAGAAGCGTTGCCGACAGGGGAATGCAGCACAGCGTCATCGATATCGGGCCGCGGGCGGTTTGCGAGTATCTTCCGCAGGAAGCCATCATCTTCGACGGGGCGAGCACCGAAATCAGCACCCGGGTCACCATCGCCGACACAGGAGCTTACCTTGGCTGGGACCTTGTCTGCCTCGGCCGACCCGCGGCGAACGAACGCTTCCGTTCCGGGAAAATTACCCAGAGCGTCGAGATCTGGCGGAACGGCAGGCCGATATGGTTCGAGCGGTTTCAATTGCCGGGCGGTTCACCTCTCCAGGACGCATCCTACGCACTGGCCGGGCATCCGGTGTTCGGCACCATGGTTTATGCCGGGCCGTTGACGGAGGGGTTATCGGAACTGGTGCGCCAGGCTGCGGGAGAAACAAGCGGCTGTCTCTTTTCGGTCAGCCAGCTCGACGATGTCGTCGTGTGCCGTTACCTCGGCCCGCATGCCGAACAGGGAAAGATGCTTTTCACCCGCGCATGGGCCGTGCTGCGGACGGCGCTTCAGTCGAAGCCAGCCTCCACGCCCCGAATATGGGCGACATGATCTTCGTTTGAGAGAGGGATCCCCGCCATGGAACTATCGCCACGCGAGAAGGACAAGCTTCTGCTTTTCACGGCAGCTCTGCTGGCCGAGCGGCGCAAGCAGCGCGGCCTGAAGCTGAACTATCCGGAAGCGGTGGCCTACATCTCCGGGGCCATACTGGAAGGCGCACGAGACGGCAAAAGCGTCGCCGAACTCATGTCATTCGGGGCAACGTTGCTTACGCGCGCCGACGTGATGGAAGGCGTCCCGGAAATGATCCACGATGTCCAGGTGGAAGCGACCTTTCCCGACGGCACCAAGCTGGTGACCGTCCACAATCCGATACCGTGAGGAGGCTGACATGATCCCGGGTGAGTTCATCCTTGAAGACGGCGATATCGAGCTGAATGCCGGCCGCGACAAGCGGGAAATCGCCGTGGCTAATTCCGGCGACCGGCCGATACAGGTTGGCTCTCATTATCACTTCTTTGAAACCAACGAGGCACTGGTCTTCGATCGCGAGCAGACGAAGGGCTTCCGACTCAACATTCCGGCCGGTACGGCCGTGCGCTTCGAGCCGGGCCAGCAGCGCACCGTGGAGCTTGTCGCCCTCGCCGGGGAGCGCGTCGTTTACGGCTTCGTTGCGAAGGTCATGGGCAAATTGGGGAACTGAGACATGGCGACAATCACGCGCAAGACATACGCTGATCTCTACGGCCCCACCAAAGGCGACAGGATTCGACTGGCGGATACCGAACTGCTGATCGAGATCGAAGATGATCGCACGACTTATGGCGACGAAGTCAGCTTCGGTGGCGGCAAGGTTATCCGCGACGGAATGGGACAAAGCCAGCGCCTCGCCGCCGAGGTCGTCGACCTGGTGATCACCAACGTCGTCATTCTCGACCACTGGGGCATCGTGAAGGCCGATGTCGGCATCAAGAACGGCCGCATCGCCGGAATCGGCAAATCCGGAAATCCCGATATCCAGCCCAACGTCGATATCGTCATCGGCCCGGGGACGGACGTGATCGCAGGCGAGGGGAAGATCGTCACCGCCGGTGCCATCGACACGCATATTCACTTCATCTGTCCGCAGCAGGCCGAAGAGGCCTTGGCGAGCGGAACGACGACACTGGTCGGAGGTGGAACCGGTCCTTCGGTCGGAACGCTGGCAACGACCGTCACGCCCGGTCCCTGGAATATCCATCGTATGCTCGAGGCATTGGAGGACCTTCCAATCAATGTAGGGCTCCTGGGCAAGGGCAACGCCAGTCTGCCGCAACCGCTGCACGAGCAGATACGCGCCGGCGTCGTCGGCCTCAAGTTGCATGAGGATTGGGGCACCACGCCTGCCGCGATCGACAATTGCCTGACTGTCGCCGACCTTGAAGACATCCAGGTCGCCCTCCACACGGACACGCTCAACGAGAGCGGCTTCGTGAAGGACAGTTTTGCGGCAATGAAAGGCCGGGCGATCCATAGCTTTCACACCGAAGGCGCGGGTGGGGGCCATGCCCCGGACATCATCACGGCATGCGGCCAGGAGAATATCCTGCCGTCCTCGACCAATCCGACGCGGCCCTATACCGTCAACACGATCGACGAGCATCTCGACATGCTCATGGTATGCCACCACCTCTCGCCGTCGATCCCGGAGGATGTCGCCTTCGCCGAAAGCCGCATCCGGAAGGAGACCATCGCCGCCGAGGATATCCTGCATGACCTGGGCGCATTGAGCATCATGTCGTCGGACTCGCAGGCGATGGGACGCATCGGCGAGACCACGCTGCGCTGCTGGCAGACGGCGCACAAAATGAAGGTCCAGCGCGGACCGCTTCCGGAAGACAGTGAACGCAACGACAATTTCCGTGCCAAGCGCTATGTCGCGAAATACACCATCAACCCCGCCATCACGCACGGCTTCGCCCATGAGATTGGGTCTATCGAGATGGGTAAGCGGGCCGACCTCGTTCTTTGGAGCCCGGCTTTCTTCGGGGTGAAACCGTCACTCGTCCTGCTTGGCGGCATGATTGCGATGGCGCCAATGGGCGATCCCAACGCTTCGATTTCGACGCCGCAGCCGGTTCATTATCGGCCGATGTACGGCGTCATGGGCCGTGCGCGGAAATCCACCGGCGTGACATTTGTCTCGAAGGCCGCGCTCGACGACGGGATCGGCGACAAGCTGCGGCTCGAAAAGGCGCTGGTAGCCGTTCGAGGCACCCGAACGATCCGCAAGAAGGACATGATCCATAACCATCTGACACCGAACATCGAAGTAGACCCGCAGAATTTCGAGGTGCGTGTCGACGGCCAGATCATAACCTGCGAGCCGGCCAAGGTCCTGCCGATGGCGCAGCGCTATTTCCTGTTCTGACGGGAATACGTGAAGCGAGACATGGGTGAGTCCTCCCTGCTGTTTGTGGCTCGATGACATTAAGTTCGAGGAGAGGAGCCTTGGACCAGAATCGATTTCGGGATCATCCCACCCTCGGCTTCTTCGACTGGGTGCTGCGCGGCGTCGGTCAGGTCGTCTTCCAGAACAATCCGATCTCGGGCCTGATCATTCTGGGTGCTTTATTCTACAATTCGCTGATCTACGGCTCGATTTGCATCCTGGGCGCCGTGGTGGGTACAGTAACGGCAATCGCTCTGAAGGCCGACAAGGGGCTGATCCGCGATGGATTGTTCGGCTTCAATGGCGCGCTGGTCGCACTCGCGCTCGTTGCCTTCACCAGCGCGGACTTCCGCTCCGGAGCTGTGCCATCGATCTACATGATCGTCTATATCGTCTTCGCTGCGGCTCTGACCAGCATGGTGTTTTCAACCATCGCGACCCTCTTGGGCCCGCACAAAGTGGCGGCGCTGACGATGCCCTTCGTTCTGGTCGGATGGCTGTTCCTGTTCGCGGTGTTGAAATTCGACAGTATCGAGGCCGGTCCGCTGGCCAAGCCCGTCTCGCCCGATCAGTATGCCTACGACGTCGCCTATGCCCTGCCGACATGGTACATGGGCATCGGCAACGCCATCGGCCAGATCTTCTTCCAGGACAACTGGATCAGCGGCTACCTCATCGTGCTCGGCATTGCCGTCAATTCGCGCATCAGCGCCGGCATGGCGCTGGTCGGGGCATCTGTCGCCGCCCTTGTTGCCGTCATCTTCGGTGCGCCGGAAGGCGCGATCCGGGATGGCCTGTTTGGCTACAACGCGGCTCTGACAGCCATCGCTCTGGGCGGCTTCTTCCTCGTCCTGACAGTCCGAAGCTTCGTCTATACGCTTTTCGGCATTGTCGTGACGACATGGCTCTGGGCCTCCGTCGCGATCTTTCTGGCGCCGATCGGCATGCCGGTCCTGACGTCGACTTTCGTCATCGTGACGTGGTTCATGTTGATCGGCCAATATGGCTTCAAGGCACTCATCCCGGTGCCGCCGGCGGAGGCCACCACGCCCGAAGACAATCGCCGACGGTATCTGGAAACCCTAAGCCGTTAGAACGATCCGAACATGGAACCTAGTATGAAAACCGCCACAAGTGAGATGATCACGCCGACGATCACTGTCATGACCATATCGAAATAACTTTCCGCATGGGTCAGCTTGCTGATTTGCAGTAAGAGCAAGACTGTCCCATTGTGCGGTAGAGCATCGAGCGTGCCCGCGCTGATTGTGGTCAAACGGTGCATCAATTCCGGATCGATGCCGTATTCCGCGGCCATGCGCATATACTCGCTTCCCAATGCATTGAGAGCGATCGCCATCCCGCCGGACGCTGTGCCGGTAAGGGCGGCCAGCGTGTTCATGGCGACGACGAGGGACACAAGCGGGCCCCCTGGAATTTCCAGAACTGCGTCGCGGACGAGAGCGAATGCGGGTAGGGCGGCCACCACCGCGCCGAAACCCACGAGGCTTGCCACGGTCAGAATTGGAAGTACCGACGAATTCGCTCCCGCATCCAGGCTTTCCCGGAGGCTGCCAAGACGCTTGAAGTTGAGGCCGATGACGACGAGGATCGCGGCGGCGAGCGCGATCAGAACGGCCCAGACGCCGATCGACGAACTGACATTGATGCCCCACGATTCGCTGTCCAGGAAGGAAAAGTCGATCCGGGGCAGAATGACGAGCGCCATCAGGAAATTGACGATGATAACGGTAACGAGCGGCATGGCGGCGAAGATGAACGGCGGATTGTTGTCGCTGCGCTTGCCGTGATGCAGCTCCGCCGGGTCGAAATCGCCGGTTAGCGTCGCCTGTTCACGGAGCTTTTCAGTGACGGCGCCCGCATCGTCCGTATCGTTATCGCTCACATATGTTTCGCCAGCCGCCCGGGCCTTCGCCTCCGCGCGTTGGAGCCACCACAGTCCGAAAGCCAGCGTGATTATCGAGGCAATGATACCCAAGCCAGGAGCAGCAAAGGTTGTCGTTCCGAAGTATGGCATCGGGATCGCGTTGTTGGTGGAAGGAGTGCCAGGCATGGCCGACATCGTGAATGTGAAGGCTCCCAGTCCGATTGCCGCCGGCATCAGCCGCGCGGGGATGTTCGCAGCCTTGAACATTTCGCGTGCCATCGGCACCAGAACGAAAAACGCCACGAATACGCTGACGCCACCATAGGTCACAACCGCCGACGCTAGCACCACCGATAGCATCGTTCGGCGGGTTCCCAGCCGTTCGGTCAAAAACCGGGCGATTGAAGTGATGGAGCCGGTGTCATCCATCAGCTTCCCGAAAATGCCGCCAAGCAGGAACAGCGGAAACCACTGCGCGACAAAACGTGACGTTCCACCCATGAAGGTGGCAGTCCAATGAGGTAACAGAGGTTCGCCTGATATGAGCGCAGCGAGGAGCGCCGCTGCCGGGGACAAGAGTAGGACACTCCATCCACGATATGCCAGCCACATCAAGAGTGCCAGCGCGATCAATATTCCAAGCAATCCCATGATCTGTCATCCTCGATGAACTGCGGCGAAGGCGCGTCACGAAAAGTACGGAAATTTACTTCGACAAACCGTTACGCTCTCAAATTAACACTCATTTATTCAAGATCTTGCGATTAATGTGCAGCACCTCGCGTGAAAAACGATTCAGGCGACGTGCTTTAGATTCTTTGATTGTGCGCATGTCTTTTTCCTGAAACCGCTTCCTATTTTCGGGGAACATACCTTAGGCTATCGACCACACCCGTTGGTGGCGACGCGGAACTTCTCAGAGTTGGGTGACGGTTTCATGGGGCCTGGCCTTCATTCTTTGCCCTCAGAAACAAGGCGAGGGCGGCAATGGTGGCTGCGACGGCGAGCCCAAATCCAAGAATATCTCTTGAGCCGTCCCAAGCTACCGCTTCACGCAGGAAGAGGACCGCAAGAACCGCTATGACAACGCTGACGAGGTGGGCCTTCAGGTCTTCTAAGTCCGCAAGCTTTAACCAGCGCGGCCGCTCTACAGTTTCGTCGACAAACAGCGCATATAGGCCGATGCCGATGATCCATACGGCGATCGCTATGAGAAAAACATCGACGCTCTCAACCACACCTACGGCATAGATCTTGGCGGCTGTCGGAGTAAATTCCGCTTTTCTAGCAGTGTCGATGATAGCGGCCGCCATCACGGCGATCTCATAGACAATCAAAGCTAATGAGGCGATCAAGGAGCCGATCACAGGCAATACCATCATGTAACGGCTTGAAGCCAATATCCTTGCAAACATAGGCGTCCCAATCATGTCTTTGTGTCGGAAACGTCCTGGATTTCGCGGAGGCGGTTTCATCGAAGCCGATGGATCGTGAACAGGGCGTCATGACGGGTCCTGGCACAATGCTAGCAGCATGAGAGAGCAGGCCAGATTTGACAGGCTGCACGGCCTAAGCCGAGGGAGAACCCATCGATGCATCGATGCGGTTGCGTTCTGTACGGCGGGGCTCTGCTGCCACTTCTTGAACGGTGGACGACAAGTCAGCTTGGCGCAGTCTTGCCGTCCGAGTTTTCTCAGGCGCCGAGCGCCAACCACAGCCCGCTTACGGCTGCCATGCCGCCGACGAACCGGGTGATCAAACGCCCCCGCTCCCCTCCGAAGATACGTCCAAGCTGCAGCCCGAGTCCGATGCCGCCGGCGTGGAGCATCGCAGTCGACAGCGCAAAGCCGATTCCGAAAGTGATCGCGCCAGCCGCGCCCAGTTCGCCGCCATGAGCGTGGCCATGGAAAAAAGCGAAGAAAGCGACGATCACCATACCGGCCCAGGTTGGCACACGCAGGGCAATGGCTGCCAGCAAGCCGATGGCCACCACCGATGCCAGGATCACCGGTTCGACGAACGGAAGCGGCAAGTTGAAAAGCGCAGCGGCGAAACCGATCACCATGGTGCCGACGAAAGCGAGGGGAACCAGCCATAGCGCGGATTCCTGCTTGGCTTGGGCCGCGAGTAGCGCTGCCCACAGTCCGACGGCCACCATAGCGAGTATGTGGTCGAGGCCGAACAGCGGATGCGAGATGCCGGCAAGCAGAGAGCCGTGCTCGGCAGGATTAAGATGAGCGAAAGCGGGCGCGATCGATAAGTTAAGCGCCAGTATCGCAAGGATGAATTTCTTCAGCATGTCGGGTATCCCTCTCCCGCAATCGATCGTGTGCCTAGACCATATGGAACTTCAAGCACCCGGCTAAACACCGGATCATAACAATTGAACGAACCTTGAGCATGCTCTGTCAGCGACCGAAGGATAACAACATCCAGGTTGTGTGGAAAGCTCGTATACGACTGACCGATTCATTTGCAGACAAATCGATCGCAGAGGTGCTGGCCCGGCAAAGGGGAGTATTGGCCGGCATGCTCGTCCGTATGCTGTCACGGCGTTTGGGCCTGTTGGGACAAGGGATCACCCGCCTCACTCCAGCCACTGCGTCTTCAGCAGCCGACAGCGATTAGTTCCGCCGTACGGCTTCGACATGGCGAGGAAAATCGGCGGTCTCCATCAACGCACTGCAGCGGGCGAAACGGCCATCGGCATAGGCGCGGAAATCGTCGGCCGGATTGGCATTGGCGAGCTGAATGAGGCCCCACAGCGTCCACAGAAGGTCGCACATGGCTTTATAAATGACGATGCGGCCCCTTTCCCCCGGCCGCGGCTCCCTGCCGAAATAGGCGCGTATCATCTCCTCGTCCTGTTCGTCGTCGAACTTCGCCTCCACCGAGAGATCCCCGAGATCCCACATCGGGTCGTTCATGCCCGAATATTCCCAGTCGACCAGCCACATGCGATCACCCTTGTCGAGGAAGTTCTCGCAGAGCGGATCGCAATGGCAGGCCACCAGAGGAAGGGGGTGCGCCGCGAGCGCCGAGCGTATCCCATCGGCCTCTCTCACCACGTCGTGATAGCCTTTGGGCAAGTCGACATCCTTGGTCGAAAGGACCTTGAGATAGTCGTCGATCATGGCGAACAGTTCGAAGCGGAACGGGAACCGGGCTCCCGACCCATGCAGACGGCGGAAGATCTCGCCCGCACGTCTGGGGGAACCCTCGATCGACTTGAACTTCTCCGGAGACATGGTTTCGGCGCCATCGATGAATCGCGTCGCCATCACGCCCGTGGCTTCGTCGAAATGCAGGACTTCCGGGCTGACGCCGGCGGTCGCTGCTTCGCGTGCGGCGACCGCTTCATTCGCTCGATCGATGTATTCCTCGGTGCCTTTGCCGGGGATACGCAGACATACGTCGCCGGCGCGATAAACACGGTTTGTCAGCCCGCCCAGCCGTTCCAAAGGTCCGGCGTAGCCAAGCAGTGGCGGAATGGTAGCCAAGATCCCACGGACATCCTCTTCCTCGATCATGGTCTCCCCTCTGATGTTCCGTTCGGACGGTTCCACAAATTTGACCATTTGGCTATCATCCGCTGAGGCAGATTCAACCAGCGGAAGTGAGATGACCGAAGAGAAACACAGCGGAGCGCTCGGCCAAGTCTATGCGGCGAAGCGGCCGGAGGAGCTCGCTGAACTCTATAACCGCTGGGCCGAAACCTACGATTCCGAAATGGCCGTTGCCGGCTATAGGCACCCCACGATCTGCCTCGCGTTGGTGGCACGCCATCTGCCGCGCGGCGCGGGGCCGCTGCTCGATGCAGGGGCGGGAACCGGACTGATCGGAGAGTGGCTCGCCATCATGGGCTATCCCCATGTCGAAGCGCTCGATATTTCGGAAGGCATGCTGGCTCAAGCGGCGCGCAAGGGCGCGTACGCCGCGCTCCATCGCCTTGCCCTCGGCGGTCCCTTGCCATTCGCGGACGCGACCTATGCCGGCATCGTATCGGCGGGCGTGTTCACGTCCGGCCATGTTGGGATTGAGGGACTCGACGAGTTGATCCGCATCTGCCGGCCGGGCGGGGTACTTGTGCTGACCGTCAAGAACACGCTGTGGGAAGGAGGCTTTGCCGTGGGGATCACCGAGCTCGAAGCCAGGCGGATCGTTTCGCGTCTGGAAGAGACGAGCCCTTACGTCTCGATGCCGGGAGAGGCCGGCACGGTACCGAGCCGCGGCCTCGTGTTGCGGAAAGTTTAGGGATACCGCTGGGTGCGTCCTTAAGGCTCGCTTCGCTCGCACCGCAGGATGAGGGCGGTCGGCGCTGCGACCTCAGAAGAGTTCCCTTTAGGCTCGGTTCGGGGGCGCCTAGGGATGAGAGCCATGGCGTCACCCATCCTCATCCTGAGGTGCGAGCGCAGCGAGCCTCGAAGGACGCACGAGCAAGCAAGGCCTGCTATTGTCTGATCCGCTCTCCCGGAGGATCGTAAAGCGGCTGCAGATGCAGACTGGCAGGGATCCGATCCATTGCCGCGACCAACTCGTAGGAACCGGCGGCAAGATAAGTCTCGTCCACCCCGTCGGGATTGCGGACATAGCCGTATCCGATGTTCTTGCCGATCGTGTAACCGTAGCCGCCGCTGGTCAGGTAACCGACAGGCTCACCGTCGCGCAGGATTGTCTCACGCCCGACGAGCACCACGTTTGGATCGTCGACGGTGAAAGCGGCGAGGACCTTCTTGGGACGCGTGCCCCTCGCCTCTTCCAGTGCACGTCTGCCGAGGAAATCGACATTCTTGCGCAGCTTGACGGCCCACCCCAGACCGGCTTCCAAGGGCGTGTCGTTGGGTGTGATGTCCGCCCCCCAGGCTCGATAGCCCTTTTCCAGTCGCAGCGATTCCATGGCGCGATAGCCCACCGGCCGCACACCGAATGGCTCGCCTGCCGTCATCAGGGCATCGAAGATCTCCCCTGTCGCTGAGATCGGCACGTGCAACTCCCAGCCGAGCTCCCCTACGTAGGTGACGCGCAGCGCCCGGACGGGATGCCCCGCGATCTCGATCTCGCGGACATGGGCGAAAGGAAAGGCCGTGTTGGAAACATCGGCGTCGGTCACTTGCTTGAGGACCTGCCTGGCGCTCGGTCCCATCAGCGACAGCGTGCCGAAATCCTCGGTGACATCGGTCAGCACTGCTTGCGTATGCCGGCCCAACTGACTGCGGATCCAGGCGAAGTCGTGGCTGCGGAAGCCGGTCCCGGTGACGATGTAGTAGCGGTCCTCGGCCAGGCGGGCGACCGTGAGGTCGGCCTCGATGCCACCGCGACGATTGAGGAACTGGGTATAGGTCAGCCGCCCCACCGGCTTCTGGACGTCGTTGGCGCAGATCCAGTCGAGCGCTTTCTGCGCATCCGCTCCCGCAAGCTCGTATTTCGCGAAGGACGACTGGTCGAAGATGCCGACCTTCTCGCGAACGTGCCGATGCTCCTCGCCGACAGGCTCGAACCAGTTCTGCCGACCCATCGAATAGATATCCTTCGGTTCCATCCCTTCGGGGGCGAACCAGTTGGGTCGCTCCCAGCCGAGTTTCGAACCGAACACTGCGCGGTGCGCTTTCAATCGCTGATAAAGTGGCGAGACGATCGTCGGACGGGCACTTTCGTATTCTTCCTGCGGGAATGCGATCGTGTAATGCTTGCCATAGGCCTCGAGCGTGCGGTCGTGGACCCATTGACGATCGCGATGAAGGCTTGAGAAGCGGGTGATGTCGACCGGCCAGAGGTCGAGCGGGGCTTCGCCGTCGACCACCCACTGTGCGAGCACCCAGCCGGCGCCTCCGCCCGATGCTATGCCGAAGGCGTTGAAGCCGGCGCCGACGAACATGTTGGCGCATTCGGGGGCGCGGCCGAGGATGAAATTGCCGTCCGGCGTGAAGCTCTCCGGCCCGTTGATCATCTGCTTGACCCCGACATGGGCGAGCGCAGGCACCCGTTCGATTGCCTGGGTCATATGCTGCTCGAAATGGTCGAAATCGTCGTCGAACAGCCGGAACTCCCAGTCCGCGGGCACATCACCCATGGTCCACGCCTGAGGATTCGGCTCGTAGCCACCCATGACCAGTCCGCCGACCTCTTCCTTGAAGTAGGTGCGCCGGTCGGGGTCGCGGATCGTCGGTGCTTTGGTGGCGAGTCCGTCGAGCTTCTCGGTGACGATGTACTGGTGCTTGACCGGCTGCAAAGGCACGTTCACGCCGGCCATGGCGCCGAGCTGCCGGGCCCACTGGCCGGCGCAGTTGACCACCTTGTCGCAGGCGATGTCGCCCTTGTCGGTTTTCACCTTGGCTATGTGTCCGCCCTCGATCTCGAAGCCGATGACGCGCACGCCCTCGAACAGTTTCGCTCCGTGCAGGCGCGCGCCTTTGGCCAGGGACTGCGTGATGTCGGACGGGTTTGCCTGGCCATCCGTCGGCAGCCATGAGGCTCCGACGAGATCCCCCACCTCCATCAGCGGCCACATCGCTTTCACTTCGCTCGGCGAAAGCAGGTGCATCTCCATGCCGAAGCTTTTCGCGGTGGTAGCCAGCCGGCGGAATTCCGTCCAGCGATCCCCGTTGGTGGCGAGCCTCAGGCAGCCCGTCATTTTCCAGCCGGTAGCGAGCCCGGTCTCCTGGTCGAGCCGCTTGTAGAGATCGACGGAATATTTGAGCACGCGCGTGATGGAGGCGGAGGAGCGGAGTTGCCCGACCAGTCCGGCTGCGTGCCAGGTCGAACCCGAAGTCAGGCGCCCCTGCTCGAGCAGGACCACCTCGGCCTTGTGGTCCCGCGCCAGATGATAGGCCGTGGAGCAACCGATGATCCCGCCGCCGATCACGACGATCTCTGCATGGGAGGGAAGGGTCATGATTCGGCCTTTCCGTAGGTCGTGCGATAGCGCTCGAGTGCGACGTCGAGGCGGAAGAGGTTCTCCGCGGTATAGGCCACGTAGTCGACGCCGGGCGCAGTGAGATAGAGTTCCGAAACCATGCTCCACATGGCCTCGCGCAGCAGCGAGGCACATTGCATGGCGGCATGCGATCGTCGGATGGCAGGTTCGGGCTCGCGCTCGAAATAGGCGGTGAGCAGCCGGAGCGACTCCTCGTCGTTCATGCCCGCATTGGAGGCCGCCCCGGCAAGATCGAACATTGCCGTGGAGAAGCCTGCATATTCGAAATCGATCAGCCAGAGCCTGTCGCCGTCATCGAGGAAATTGGCCGGCAGCAGATCGTTGTGGCCGAAGACGATAGGGAGCGGCGTCTGTGCTCTCTCCAGCTCTTCGGCGAGGGCGAGATAGGCCGGCAGCTCCTGCGCCAGCCGGCTGCCGCCCTGCTCGAGCGTGCGCGCATAGTCGCGGATGACGTGGAAGACCCAGAACATGAAGCCGGGGCCGGAAACATGTCGTGGCATCTCCCGGTGGAAGGCTTTGATCAGGTGCCCGATGCGTTCGGGAGCGGCACGCACGTCCTCGGCACTGTAGGTCCTTGCCCCGATATAAGCCGATACCATCACCCCCGGCGCCGAATATCGCAGCTCGGGGGCGAAGCCGGCCCTGTGCGCGGCCTGTGCCGTCATGATCTCACGGTCGCGGAAGACGTGATGGAACGGATAGTCCTTGCCGAAGCGCACGACATGCCTGCCCACAGCGTCGGTGACGAGATAGCTCTCATTGCTGATGCCGCCGCGCAACGGTTCGATGGTGACGGGGCCCGTCCAGCACGGCAGCGACCGGATCTTCAGGTCCGTGTCCTTCATGCGCTCTCCAGCCCGAGACGTGCTTTCGTACGGGCGGCACCGGCCGAGATCAGCCGGTCCGCGATGATGGCGATGAAGGCGACCGCAAGCCCGGCCACGATGCCGCGCCCCGTATCGGCCTTGGTCAGTGCGATATAGACCTCCTGGCCGAGATCGCGCGTGCCGACCAGCGCCGTGATGACCAGCATGGAAAGGGCGAACATGATGGTCTGGTTGATGCCGAGCATGATCTCTGGCAACGCCAGCTTGAGCTTGATCTTGACGAGCAGTTGCCAGGGCGTGCAGCCCATCGCTCGGCCTGCCTCGATGAGGCGCGGATCGATCTTCGTGATGCCTAGCACCGTGTAGCGTATTGCCGGTGCGATGGCGAAGGCGACGACGGCGATCATGGCGGTGAAGTCACCGACCCGGAACAGCATCACGGCGGGCATCAGGTAGACGAAGGAGGGCAGGGTCTGAAGCGTGTCGATCACCACCTGCACCCAGCGCCACAGCCTGGCGCTTTCGGCTGCCGCGATGCCGATCGGGATGCCGAGACACGCCGCGATCACCACGGAGATACCGCACAGATAGACCGTGACCATGGCCTTCTCCCATTGACCGGTGGCGGCGATCAGGAACGCGAGGAGACCGACCAGTGCCGCCAGCCTGATGCCGCCGAGACGATAACCGGTAAAGGCAAGCAAGCCCACGACGCCGAGCCAGGGCAGGCTGGCAAGCAGCCGCTTGAGAGGCACCAGTATGTTGAGCAGCACCACGTTCTTGGCGGCTTCGAGCGCGTCGAAGAAGTTGACGTTGATCCAGGCGACGAGATCGGACCAGAACGGAGCGGTCGAGATCTGCAGGTTTTCCGGATATGCCTGTACGGCCGGCACGACGAGACCGACGATGGCGGTGACGGCAATGACGACCACGGCGGACAGCGTATAGGGATGTCGCCCCGCGAAGCTGCTGCTGCGGGAATGCGCAGAAGAGTCGCCGGCGCGATCGGCGAAAGCCTGGCTCAACCGATCGAGGGCTATGGCCAGCGCCACAATGGCGAGCCCCGCCTCCAGCCCTGCGCCGATATCGAGACGCCGGAGTGCCGCCAGCACGTCGAAACCGAGGCCTCCCGCTCCGATCATCGAGGCGATGATGACCATGTTGAGCGAGAGCATGATGACCTGGTTGACGCCGACCATCAGGCTTTCCCTCGCCGAGGGAACCAGCACTCGCCACGTCATCTGGCGTCGCGTACAACCGATCATCCGGCCGAGATCGTGGATTTCCGACGGTACCGAGCGCAGCGCGAGCACCGTAATGCGGGTCATCGGCGGCATGGCATAGATCAGCGTCGCCACGATCGCCGCCGTCGGACCGAAGCCGAACAGGAACAGGATCGGCACGAGGTAGGCGAAGACCGGGATGGTCTGCATCAGGTCGAGCACCGGAGTCAGCACCGTCTCGAAACGTGGCCAGCGATGGGCGGCGACGCCTAGCAGCAGGCCTCCGATGGCACCCAGCGGCACGGCGACGACGATGGAAGAGAGCGTGACCATGGCGCTGTTCCATTGGCCGAAGACCGCAAGGAAGCCGAAACAGGCTCCGGCCAGGATCGCCAGCTGCCGCCCGCCGGCATAAAGACCCGCCAGCGAGGCGACGGCGATGACCGCGACCCAGGAAAGCGGCGGCACCATCTGCACGGCGCCGGAACCCTGCCCCGACAGAAAGCCCGTCGCCAGCAGACTGAGTGCCAGCCGATAAGGAACATCGACCATCGCGGCGATGAAACGCGTCAGCTCCTGGAAGGTGAAAAGGCCGAAGCTCGCATCGTTGAGCAGCCATTTCATGACGTCGCTAATCCAGCGCGCGGCCGGGATCGTTAGCGATTTTGGATAATCGAACGCCCAGCCGACGAGATCTTCGCCGAACTGCCAGAGCAGGACGAAGGCGGCGAGCGCGATCGCCCACGCTATCGGCAGTCTGAAGCCGGTATGGTGCAGCGGGCGGCCGATCGTTTCCGTCGTCTGGACATAAGGCGTCGCCATCGTCAGCCTCGCATCAACAAGTCGACGACATCGTTGCGATGGAGCTGACCGACCGTCCTGCCGGACGTGTCGATCACGCGCAGGTGCTCAATGCCTGGTGCGAAGTGCGGCGCCGCTTCGGCGATCGTCGCCCGCGCGGCTATGCCGGCTTCGGGCAGGGAGCCGTTGGCCGGCTTCATCAGCGAATCGGCCCTAACCACTTTGGCCTTCGCGACGTTGCGAGTGAATTCGGCGACATAGGGCGTGGCGGGAGCGAGCACGATCTCTTCCGGCGTGCCGGCTTGCACGATCGCTCCGTCGCGCATGACGGCGATGCGATCGGCGAGTCGGATCGCCTCGTCGAAATCATGGGTGATGAAGACGATCGTCTTCTTGAGCGTGGACTGCAAGCGGACGAATTCGTCCTGCATCTCGCGGCGGATGAGCGGGTCGAGAGCCGAGAACGGTTCGTCCAGGAACCAAAGCTCAGGCTCGACGGCCAGCGAGCGGGCGATGCCGACACGCTGCTGCTGGCCTCCGGAGAGCTCGCGTGGAAAAGCGTTTTCCTTGCCGGATAGCCCGACCAGCTCGATCATGGTGGCGGCCCGGGCCTCCCGCTCCGTTCGACCGACGCCCTGGACTTCAAGCGGGAATGCCACATTGGCGAGCACCGTCAGATGCGGCAGCAGTGCGAAATTCTGGAACACCATTCCCATCTGGTGCCGGCGGATCTCGATCATGCGCGCATCGCTGGCGGCGAGCAGGTTCTCGCCGTTGAACAATATTTCGCCGGCCGTCGGCTCGACGAGGCGGGAGAGGCAGCGCACAAGCGTCGACTTGCCCGATCCCGACAGGCCCATGATGACGAAGATCTCGCCGGCGAAGACGTCGAGACCGACCGCGCGGACGGCGCCGACGAGCCCGGCAGCGGTCAGTCGCTCCGGCGGAGGGTTGGTATCCCTCGCGAGGAAGGCGGAGGCGCCGGAACCGAAGACTTTCCAGAGGTTGCGGCAGACGAGTTTCGGCTGTGGCGTCGTCATTGGTGGATGACCATGGCCCCGGCACCCCCCTCTGTCCTGCCGGACATCTCCCCCTCAAGGCTATCGGATTCACACTTTCCAGCACGGTAGCCTGGCGGCCACTCCCTGCAGGTGAACATGCCGCGTACGACAGGTCCCCCTCTCCGTCTCGGCTTCGCCGAGCCACCTCTCCCCCACTGCGTGGGGAAGAGGAAAGGCGCCGAGCGTGCGGCCGGCGATTCCTCTCCCCTACGCGCAGCGTGGGGGAGAGGTGGCTCGGCGAAGCCGAGACGGAGAGGGGGAGCCTGCCAAGCAACGAAGAAAGATATTTCCACATTGTGGATTGGCGAAATCAGCATTGAACTCCGATCTCCCCCTTTCTGGGCGGTGAGGAGTGGTCGCCGAAGGCGACGAAAGCCAACGATTTGGCTTTTCGAACGACGAACGTCCCAAGCATAGGGCCAAGTCCGGCAGGACAGAGAGGGGTGCTGCCAACCATTGCACTGGCGCCTTGATGTCCGGCCTACTTCCCGATCCATTCCGACCAGCGCGGTTCGTTGGCGCTCATCCATTCCGCGACCACCTCCTCGACCTTCTTGCCCTCGAGGTCGACCTCGGTGATCATCTGCCCCATCTCGTCATTGTTGATCGTAAAGGCCTGGATGGCCTTGTAGGCGCCGGGCCATTTGTCCTTCACGCCGGCCCAGCCGACCTTCCAGATCTCGCCATGCGGCTTGCCGCAGTCGTAGAGCGCGTCCGGATTCGAACCCCATTTCGGGTCGGCATAGCATTCCTTCGTATATTCGGGGAAAGCGACCCATTCGCCTTTGTATTTTGCTGGAGCCCAGTGCGGAGCGTAGATCCAGAGCAGCACGGGAGCCTGCCGCTGATAGGCACTTTCAAGTTCCGCGAAGAGCGCCGCGTCGGTGCCCGCGTGGATCACCTCGAAGGGCAGTTCCAGCGCCTCGACGCGCTCGTCGTCGAAACCGCCCCATGTTACCGGCCCGCCGAGATAACGCCCCTTCGGCGCGGTCTCGGCCGTGGAGAAGGCTTCGGCGCATTTCTCGTCCTTGAGCGCCTCCCAGTTGGGCAGGCCCGGGCATTTCTCCTTCATATATTCAGGAAACCACCACTCCTCCTTGGCCTTCATGCCCGTCGGACCGAGATTCTCGACCTTCCCGGTTGCTGTCGCTGCGTCCATCGCCTCGCGCCCCGTCGTCTCCCACATCTCCATCGCGACATGCAGGTCTCCGGTCTCCAGCCCCGCGAACTGCGCGAGGTAATCGGCCTGGACATATTCGACATTGTAGCCGGCCTTCTTGAGGATCTCGCCCATGATGTTCGTGGTGATGAGCTGGCCGGTCCAGTCATGGAGCGTCAGCTTGATCGGATCTGTCGATTCCTGCGCTCCGGCCGGCGTCAGGGAAAGGAAAGCGGCCAGGGCGAAGGCCCCGAGCCCGGTGTTGTGGATGCGGTCACGCGAAGACATGTGGAACCTCCTGCTCACCCTCTGAAGTCGTACTTCTCGGTGCGTCCCGTCATTCAGGCGCGGGTTCGTCACGTCACTCAATGTCACGCAGCGTCAACCGCCTTGTCAACGCGCAACATGCGGTATTTTGTGATTTTTTGACCGGATCACGTTGCCCTTTCGCGCTGCTTCGGAAAAGATGCGAAAGAAACGGGCATGCACGGTAGACCTAGGCGATCGGAACGATGAACCTGTCAAAACGTCACGGCGAGATCCTGCGCCTCCTTCAGGAGGAGGGGACGATCAGCATCGCCAGCCTGGCGGGCCGACTGGGCGTGTCGCTCGAAACCGTGCGACGCGATGTCAAACCGCTCTCTGACAACGGCGAGATCGTAAAGATGCATGGAGCGGTCGGCTTGCCGGCCCTTGCCGGGGAAGCGCCTTTCGAGCGGCGCATGCGCGAGAATGCCGGCGCCAAGCGCTCTATCGCGAGGCACGTGGCGGCGACCATACGCGACGGCGACTCCGTCATGCTGGACACTGGAACGACAACGAGCTACCTCGCGCGCGAGCTGCTCGGCCATCGCCGGCTGACCGTCGTCACCAATTCCTCCGACATTGCGCGCACGCTGTCGACGGTCAATGGGAACAAGGTCTACATGGCCGGCGGTGAGTTGAGGAGCGACAATGGCGCGGCCTTCGGCGTCTCGGCGATCGATTTCGTGAGCCGCTTCAGCGTCGCCCATGCGGTGATTTCGGTCGGTGCCATCGACGCCCTGGACGGCATTATGGACTACGATCTCGAGGAAGCGGAGTTCGCCCGCATGGTGCTGTCGCGCGGGGAGCGCAGGATCGCCGTGACGGACCACAGCAAATTCGGCAAGCGCGGCCTGGTCCGGGTCTGCGGCTTCTCAGGTGTCGGCGAGCTGGTCACCGAGAGTGCGCCGCCGCCCGACATTGCCGCCGCGCTCGAAAGTGGCGGTGGGCGACTCATCATCGTCTAAGCGCGGACGTTCAACCGCTCAGTGCTCGATCATGCTGGGCCACCCGGTAACGGTAAATGAAACACATCGGCCGCACCTGTCGGAACTTCCCTCCGGCAACGGTTTATCGCATAACGAAGATGAAAACGGCGCGATGGGATTGGCGTTTCGGATGACAGACCCGATAGCGGCGATATTGAGTTTCGGCCTTTTCGGTATCGGCGGCCTTGCCCTGACGGAGAAGATCCTGCCGCTTCCGCCGTCGCATGTGCTGCTTCTTTTCCTGGGCATGACGGCAGCGCCCGACGGCTGGGCGCTGGCCGTGCTGCTGGCCGTCACCGCCGCCGGTTCCGGAATCGGGGCGATGTTCTGGTACGCCATGGGGCGCAGGCTCGGCACGGCGCGCGCCGATGCGCTTGCCCTGCGTTTCGGCAAATATGTGTTCCTGCGCTACGCAACCTACGAAAGGCTCGCACAGGCTTACCGCCGCAACCGTTTCCGAGCATCCCTGGTGGCGCAACTCATCCCGACCGTGCGGAATTATCTGCCGCTTGCGGCGGGCGCGCTCAATCTGCCGCTGCTGCCTTTCGTCTCGGCCACTCTCCTCGGCATCCTTTTGTGGAATGTCGGCTTTCTGCTGGCCGGCTACCTGATGCGCGAGGCGGGGCGGGATCCGGCCGAAACAGGCTTTCGCATCATGGCGATCGTGCTGGCGGTCGAGATCACGACGCTGGCCGGCCTGGGCCTGGCATCCTCGGGCCGCTTTCGTATGCCTCGGCGTATCGGTCGGAAGTAATCCTTTTCAAGCCGTAGGGGGCGGTGTTTATTCGCCCCATGGCGTTCACCTTTCGACAGTTGCAGTACTTTGTGGCTGTGGCCGAGCAGGGCACGGTGTCCCGTGCCGCCCAGAAGCTCTCCATCTCGCAGTCGTCGGTCACCGAGGCGATCAAGGAACTGGAGGGCGACCTCGGCGTAGAGCTGTTCGAGCGGCATCCGCGTGGCCTCTCCATAACCCACAAAGGACATCAGTTCCTGCGCCATGCCACGAAGATCCTGGCCGGTGTCTCCGATGCGCGGCTGGCTTTCGTCCGCGACCAGGAGACTTCCGCGGGCCGCCTGCAACTCGGCGTCACGTCGCTGGTGGCGGGCTACGTGCTGTCCGATCTGCTCGCCCGTTATCGACGCGGATTCCCGGCTGTCGACGTCTCGGCCATCGAGGACAATGGCGATTATCTCGAGCACCTCCTGGTCGGCGGCGAGCTCGACGTCGCCGTCATGGTCATCTCCAACCTGCGCGATCGCATGGCCTTGCAGGCCGAGATCCTCGAAGTCTCGCCTTACCGGCTATGGCTGCCGCTTGGTCATCGACTGGCGAGCGCCGACTTTATCGGGATCAACGATATCGTGGCCGAGCCGTTGATCATGCTGACCATCGACGAAATCGAGGAGAACACCGGCAAGCTGCTGACTGCGCTCGGCGCGCGCCCGCAAGTCGCCTTTCGCACGCGCTCGGTCGAGGCGGTGCGCAGCCTCGTCGCGACCGGCGCAGGCGTGGCGCTGCTCCCCGATCTCGTCTACCGGCCATGGTCGCTGGAAGGCGATCGCATCGAATCGCGCGACGTTTCGGGCTCCCTCCCATTCGTGCAGGTGGGCATGGTGTGGCGGCGTGGCTCGGGTCTTCCGCAGGCCGCGCGCGACTTCATCGGCATCGCACAGTCGCAACGGATGATCCGGCATCGCTGATATCGGGAAAACCGATACCGGCCTTCTGACGAATGAATTTGTGAAAGCCGGCGAAAGCGCGCAGGTTTCAGAAGGGGTCAAGCCGCCGATCGAGAGCGGCTCCCTGCGAATGGGAGACGTCAGATGAAATCTTTCCTGAAATCCTGCACCGCTTTGGTGCTTGCCCTGGGCGTTAGCGGGCAGGCGATGGCTCAGATCAAGGAGATCGGAGCCGGGGAAGGCCAGGTCAATATCATCGCTTGGGCCGGTTACATCGAGCGCGGCGAGACCGACAAGAACTACGACTGGGTTACGGAGTTCGAGAAGGCGACGGGCTGCAAGGTCAACGTCAAGACCGCTGCCACGTCCGACGAAATGGTGGCCTTGATGAATGAAGGAGGCTTCGATCTGGTCACCGCATCCGGCGACGCCTCGCTGCGGCTCATCGCCGGCAAGCGCGTGCAACCGGTCAACGTCGAATTGATCAAGAGCTGGTCGACGGTCGACGAGCGTCTGAAGGACGCACCGTGGTTCACGGTCGATGGAGTTCATTACGGCGTACCCTATCAATGGGGGCCGAACGTGCTGATGTACAATACGAAGGTCTTCAAGGAGGCGCCGAAAAGCTGGAGCGTCGTTTTCGAGGAGACGACGCTAGCCGACGGTAAGTCCAACAAAGGCCGTGTCCAGGCTTATGACGGCCCGATTCACGTCGCCGATGCCGCGAACTACCTGATGTCCCACAAGCCGGAGCTCGGCATCAAGGACCCCTACGAACTCAATGAGGATCAGTACAAGGCGGCGCTCGAACTGCTGCGGCAGCAGCGCACGCTGGTCGGCCGCTACTGGCACGACGCCTTCATCCAGATCGACGATTTCAAGAACGAGGGGGTAGTGGCTTCGGGTTCCTGGCCCTTCCAGGTCAACCTGCTCGGCGCCGAGAAGCAGCCGGTCGCTTCGGTGATCCCCGAAGAAGGCGCGACAGGTTGGGCGGACACCACCATGATGCATGTCGATGCAGCCAATCCGAATTGCGCTTATATGTGGATGGAGCATTCATTGTCGCCGAAGGTGCAGGGCGATCTGGCTGCCTGGTTCGGCTCGAATCCGGCCGTCCCCGCCGCCTGCAAGGGCAATGCCCTGCTTACCGACGAGGGCTGCAAGACCAACGGCTTCGAGGATTTCGAGAAGATCAAATTCTGGAAGACGCCGGTTGCGAAATGCGCAAGCCAGGGCGAATGCGTCCCCTATTATCGCTGGGTGTCGGACTACATCGGCGTCATCGGCGGGCGGTAGATCGACACGCGCCGAACTGACGCGGCGCTGCTTGTGCTGGAAGTTTTTCTCCCCTTGCGAAGGGGAGAAGGCTGCGAGGCAGCCAGGGGGAGCCGGGCGGTCGGATGCGGTGGAAACAGGTGCAGCAGCTCCAAGAACGACCCCCATCCGACCGCTGAGCTCAATCTCCCGGACCTTGCCGAAGCAAGGCCACGGGAGCGGCTCCACGTAATATGAGATCGAACGCATGATCCCCGCCGTTTCCTTTCGCAAAATCTCGCGCCATTTCGGCCCCGTCCGGGCAGTGGATTCCGTTGATCTCGACATCAGGCCGGGCGAATTCTTCGCCATGCTCGGACCATCCGGCTCGGGCAAGACGACCTGCCTGCGCCTGATCGCCGGGTTCGAACAGCCGACCGGCGGGCATATCGAGATCTTCGGGGAAAGCGCGGTCGGCGTCCCGCCGTATCGGCGCAACGTCAACACGGTCTTCCAGGATTATGCGCTGTTTCCCCATCTGAACGTGCTCGACAATGTCGCCTATGGCCTGATGGTGAAGGGCGTCGGCAAGAGCGATCGGGCCCGCGCGGCCGAGGATGCGCTGAAGCTCGTGCAATTGCCGGGTTATGGAAGCCGGCGCCCGGGCCAGCTCTCCGGCGGCCAACGGCAGCGCGTTGCCCTTGCCAGGGCGCTCATCAACCAACCCAAGGTCCTCCTGCTCGACGAGCCGCTCGGCGCCCTCGATCTGAAGCTTCGCGAGGCGATGCAGGAAGAATTGAAGGCGCTGCAGAAGGCGCTTGGCATTACCTTTGTCTTCGTCACCCATGACCAGGGCGAGGCCCTGTCGATGGCGGATCGGGTTGCCGTCTTCAACGACGGCCGCATCATGCAGGTCGGTGCGCCGGAAGAGATCTACCAGCGGCCTGCTTCGCGTTTCGTGGCGGATTTCGTCGGCTCCTCGAACGTGCTGCCGCCCGATTTCGTCCAGCGTCTTTCCGGCCAGCGCCGCTGGGGAAGCCTGCGCCCCGAAGCGATCCGCATCATGCGAAAGGCACAGGGAGGCGGTGTCCCGGCGCGCGTGGTATCTCTGCATTATCTCGGTGCGGCGACCCGCATAGCGCTCGAAGCAGAGGGTTTGAAGCTCCACGCCACCGTGCCGGCCGGCAGCTTTCTGCCCAACCAGGGCGATGCCGTGATGCTCGGTTTCAACCGCGAACAGCTCCATATGATGGACGAGCCGGCATGAGCATGGACGCCGTGCTTCCTGCACCCGCTGCGCCGGCGATCCTGCCGGCCAAGGGCGGTTTCCTCGGCGCATTATCGGACGCCTTCTGGCGTCGCCCCGCCCTCTTGCTTCTGTTGATGCTGACGCCGCCGCTATTGTGGTTAGGCATAATCTATCTCGGGTCGCTCCTTGCGCTGCTCCTTCAGAGCTTCTTTTCGATCGACGAATTCTCCGGCCTGATCAACCGGGAATTCACGCTGAAGACCTATGGCGAACTGCTGCTGCCGTCGAACCTGGACATCATCCTGCGCACGGTCACGATGGCGGCACTGGTCACGCTCGCCTCGGCAGTGGTCGCCTTCCCGATCGCCTACTATGCCGCGCGTTATGCCCGCGGCAAATGGAAGGCGCTGTTTTACCTCGGCGTCATGCTGCCCCTCTGGTCGAGCTATCTCGTCAAGATCTATGCCTGGAAACTGATCCTGGCTAGGGAAGGCATCCTCACCTGGATCTTCGAAAAGCTGCATCTTTCCTGGCTTCTCGATGCATGGCTTGGCCTGCCGATCGTGGGAGGCAATTCCCTGTCGGTCTCCTTCACCGGTACCTTCATCGTCTTCGTCTACGTCTGGCTGCCTTTCATGATCCTGCCGATCCAGGCGGCGCTGGAGCGCGTTCCTGGCAATCTGGTCGAGGCATCGGCCGATCTCGGCGCTTCGCCGCGCCAGACCTTTTCCAACGTCATCTTTCCCCTGGCGTTGCCGGGCATCGTCGCCGGCTCAATCTTCACTTTCTCGCTGACGCTCGGCGACTACATCATTCCGCAGATCATCGGAACGTCGCGGCTCTTCATCGGCCAGGCCGTTTATGCCCACCAGGGCACGGCGGGCAACATCCCGCTCGCCGCCGCCTTCACCGTCGTGCCGGTCGTCATCATGGGCTTCTATCTGTGGGCGGCCAAGCGCATGGGGGCTTTCGATGCGCTCTGACCGCAACCAGACCGCCCCGCTCGGCCTGAAAATCGCTGCGGCGGCGGGGCTCGCCTTCCTGCATCTGCCGATCCTCCTGATCTTCGTGTACGCCTTCACGACCGAGGAGAAGAGCTATCAATGGCCACCGCCCGGGCTCACGACAGCCTGGCTCGGCGTTACGTGGAACCGGCCCGACGTGTGGCAGGCCCTGGCCCTTTCGGTGAAGGTAGCGACCATCTCGACGGCGATCGCCCTGGTACTCGGAACGCTGTGCGCCGCAGCGGTCAGCCGCACGAAGTTCTTCGGCCGCGAAACGATTTCGCTTCTCGTCATCCTGCCGATCGCGCTTCCCGGGATCATCACGGGCATTGCGTTGCGTTCCGCCTTCAGCCTGGCGGAAATCCCGTTCTCTTTCTGGACGATCGTGCTCGGGCACGCGACCTTCTGCGTGGTGGTGGTCTACAACAACGCAGTCGCCCGCTTCCGACGCACCTCCAGCTCGCTGATCGAGGCGTCGATGGATCTTGGCGCCGACGGGTTCCAGACTTTTCGTTATGTGATCCTGCCCAATATCGGGACGGCACTGCTTGCCGGCGGCATGCTCGCTTTCGCCCTGTCCTTCGACGAGGTCATCGTCACCACCTTCACCGCCGGCCAGCAGCAGACCTTACCGATCTGGATGCTCGAGGAGCTGGTGCGCCCGCGCCAGCGCCCGGTCACCAATGTCGTGGCGATGGTCGTCGTGCTCGTCACGCTCCTGCCGATCCTGGCCGCCTACCACCTGACCCGCGATGGCGACCAGGTCGCCGGCATGGGCAAATGAGTTTGAAAGGGAGATCCCCCATGGAAACCGCAATGCTGATCGGCTCGAAATTCGAGCAGGGCACCGAGACCGAGGAGCCGATCCTCAATCCGAAGACGGGCGAGACCATTCTGATGCTTCCCGAAGCCAGCCAGGTCCAGATCGACGCGGCCGTGGCCGCCGCAGAGAAGGCTTTCGAAACCTGGTCTCGCACGACGCCGGCACAGCGCGCCGCCTATCTCCTGAAGATAGCCGACCGCATCGAGGCCGAAGCCGAGGAATTCGCGGCGCTCGAAGCGCTGAATTGCGGCAAGCCGATCAATGCCGTGCTCAACGACGAGATTCCCGCGATCGTCGACTGCTATAGGTTCTTTGCAGGCGCGGTGCGCACGCTGCCAGGTGCCGTGGCTGGCGAGTATCTGCCGGGGTTCACTTCGATGATCCGCCGCGATCCGATCGGCCTCGTCGCCTCGATCGCTCCCTGGAATTACCCCCTGATGATGATGGCGTGGAAGCTGGCGCCGGCCATCGGCGGCGGCAACACCGTTGTCTTCAAACCGTCGGAGCAGACGCCGCTCACTGCCCTCAAGCTCGCCGGGATTCTTGCCGATATCCTGCCCGAAGGCACGGTCAACGTCGTGCTCGGTCGCGGCGAGAGCGTCGGCAACGCACTGATCAACCACCCCAAGGTCAATATGATCTCGATCACCGGCGATGTCGCCACCGGCAAGAAGGTGCTCCAGGCTGCGGCGAAGAGCGTCAAGCGCACCCATCTGGAGCTCGGCGGGAAGGCGCCCGTCATCGTGTTCGACGATGCCGACCTCGATGCCGTCGTCACCGGCCTGCGTGCCTTCGGCTATTACAACGCCGGCCAGGATTGCACGGCTGCCTGCCGTGTCTACGCGGGCAAGGGTATCTACGAGAAGCTGGTCGCGGATCTCTCCTCGGCCGTATCGACCATCAAATATGGCCAGGCCGACGATACGCAGAACGAGATCGGGCCGCTGATCTCCAAGCGCCAGCGCGATCGCGTGGCGAGTTTCGTCGAGCGTGCCCAGGAACAAAAGCATATCGAGATCACCACTGGCGGCTCGGCGGGCGAAGGCAATGGCTTTTTTTATCAGCCCACGGTCGTCGCCGGCGCGCTTCAGGAGGATGAGATCGTCCGGCGCGAAGTCTTCGGGCCGGTCGTGTCGGTCACACGCTTCTCAGACGTCGACGAAGCCGTGAACTGGGCCAATGACAGCGACTACGGCCTGGCCTCCTCGGTCTGGACCAGGGATGTCGGCCGCGCCATGGCGACGGCGGCGCGGCTGCAATATGGCTGCACGTGGATCAACACCCATTTCATGCTCACCAACGAAATGCCGCATGGCGGCTTGAAGCAGTCCGGTTACGGCAAGGACATGTCGCTTTACGCGCTCGAGGATTACACGGCCGTCCGGCACGTGATGGTGGCGCATGGGTAGTCCGCATCCAGTGTGAGGATGCGGGCCAGGCCGAGACTGGCATTGTCCCTCGCCTTGTGCAGGCGCTACCCCGAGGAAGGCCGTCGCATTAGCTTGCGTCCAGCCTTGTCCGATTTGGAGAGACCATCATGACCGACAACGCCTCGCTCCAGTCCCGCCGGGTCGCTGCCGTTCCGCGCGGCGTCGGCAACGCCTTTCCGGTTTTCGCCGACCGTGCTGACAACGCTGAGGTGTGGGATGTCGAGGGCAAGCGCTACATCGACTTCGCCGGCGGCATCGCCGTGCTGAACACCGGCCATCGCCACTCGAAGGTGGTGGCGGCGGTGCGCGAGCAGCTCGACAAATACACCCATACCTGTTTCCAGGTCCTGCCTTACGAGCCCTATGTCGAGCTGGCAGAGCGGCTGAACGTCCTCGCGCCTTTCAAGGGCGATGCCAAGACCATCTTCTTCTCGACCGGCGCGGAAGCCGTCGAGAATGCGGTGAAGATCGCCCGAGCGGCGACCGGTCGACCGGGCGTCATCGCCTTTACCGGTGCATTCCATGGCCGCACGATGATGGGCATGTCGCTCACTGGTAAGGTCGCGCCATACCGCAAGAAATTCGGCATCGGCATGCCCGGCATCTATCACCTGCCGTTTCCGACGGGCGATGTCACAGTTGCAGAAAGCCTGCGTGCTCTCGAGTTCCTGTTCCGCGCCGACATCGAGCCTGGCCAGGTGGCCGCGATCATCATCGAGCCGGTGCAGGGCGAGGGCGGGTTTCATCCGGCGCCGGTCGAGCTGCTGGAAGCCTTGCGCAAGGTCTGTGACGATCATGGGATCGTCCTGATTGCCGACGAAATCCAGACCGGCTTTGCCCGTACCGGCAAGATGTTCGGCATCGAGCTGAGCGGCGTCGAGCCTGATCTCGTCACCGTCGCCAAGTCGCTCGCCGGCGGCTTCCCGCTGTCGGGGGTCATCGGCAGGGCGGCAATCATGGATGCCGCCGAGCCGGGTGGCCTTGGCGGCACCTATGCCGGTAGCCCGATCGCCTGTGCGGCGGCGCTCGCCGTGCTCGACGTGATCGAGGAGGAGAAGCTGCTCGACAAGGCGAACCGGCTGGGCGAGAAGGTAAAGGGGGCCATCGCCAAGGCTGCCCAGAGGAACGACACCGTCGCGATCTCCGGCGTTCGCGGACCGGGTGCGATGGTCGCTTTCGATATCGTCAAGAAGCGGGGCGGCAACGAGCCCGACGCCGAGGCCACCAAGCGTGTTACGCAGGCTGCGATCGCCGACGGGCTTGTGCTCCTGTCCTGTGGGGTCCACGCCAACACGATCCGCATCCTGGTGCCGCTCACGGTCGAGGACGAGGTGCTTGAAGAAGGGCTCGGGAAGCTGGAAAAGGCGCTGATCGCGGCGAACGGGTGACGTCGGGGCTGCCGATTCCTCGCTTCCTACTGCTTGCGAGGCTGCGCAGAACGCGCGCCAGCTCGTGCCGATGTGTTCAATGCCACGGCGGCGCGAATGAGTGCCTTCAGGGCCTCTTCGTCAATCTTTTCGCCTTGATGAAAATCGATGGCACGCCTGGTGCTGCCTTCGAGGCTGGAGTTGAAGAGGCCTGAAGGGTCGTCCAGCGAGGCGCCCTTGGCGAAGGTCATCTTCACCACATTCTTGTACGTCTCGCCGGTGCAGATGATTCCGGCGTGAGACCACACCGGAACCCCTCTCCACTTCCACTCCTCGACCACATCGGGGTCGGCCTGCTTGATGAGAGCCCGCAGTCGGGCGAGCATCTCGCCCCGCCAATCGCCTAGCTCCTCGATTCTCGCATCGATCAGTTCGGAAGGAGGACTCGCAGCTTCCGTCGAGCCGCTCTTCTTGTCGTTCATGGCTGTCTCCAATGTTGATGTCGCTCACCGGCACCTGAGCAGCGCCCGCACGCCTCACCGGCCGCTCACAGCCGTTCGCCGGGCAACCGGCTGGCTTGCTCCACCCACGTGGCGAACTGAGTCTGGTCGAGCTGGCCCTCGTAGATGTCGAGGTAGCGCACATCCTCGTGCTTGGATGCGCCGGCGGGAACGGGATCCAGCGACGTGCCGCGAAAGAAGGTCACCTTCACGTATTTCGCGAAGCAATGGAAGCTGAGGAACCAGCCTTGGTCCTCATCACGGACTCCATAGAAGGGCGAATTCCATTTCACCGCCTTGCGTACGCCAGGGACAGTGCGCGCGATGATCTCGTCGAGGCGGTGACCGACGTCGCTTTTCCAGCCCGGCATGGCCGCGATGTAAGCCTGCACGGGACCATCGCCATAACCCTTGGCGATTTGAGGGTTCCCGCCTGAGAGCAGGACGACCTTGCCGGATTCCGACTTGGGTGCGGTCTCGCGAGATTTGGCCGCCTTCGCTGCGGCATGCTTTGCGACTTTCACCGATTTCTCGGAGGTCTTGCCGGCCATCCTGTTCCTCCAGCCAATCGACACATAGATAGTCGATGCTATCGGGAAAACAGCCCCTGCAGAACTTGCTCGGCCGAGACAACGGCCGTCCTCGCCCCTCACGAGCCGCGCCGGAGCTTCTCGTAGCGCTTGATCAGACGCTCGCGCTTGATCCGGGAGAGCCGCTGGAGCCAGAAGATGCCATCAAGCTGGTCGATCTCGTGCTGATGGCATACCGAGAGCAGGCCTTCCGCTTCTTCCATCCGCTCGACGCCGTCGAGATCCCAGTACTTCACATGGACCCTCGCACGGCGCTCGACCTCGTGGGTGACGCCAGGCATCGAGACGCTGCCTTCCTGGTGCCGGATCATATCGTCCGACGCCCAGACGATCGCCGGATTGACATAGGTCCGCGGGGCTTCCGAGGCTGATAGCTCGAGTACGACCAACCGCCTGGCAATCCCGATATGCGGAGCCGTGATGCCGATGCCAGGCGCGGCGCGCATGGTATCCAGCAGGTCTTCCGCGAGACGGTGAAGTTCCTTATCGAACGTGTCGACCGGGTCCGCAGGGAGCCTGAGACGAGGATCGGGAAACCTGACGATGGGACGGGCGGTCATGAGCATTCCGTTCTTTGCGAGGGCGGCCGTCGCTGCAGCGCAACAACGATTCCGCTTGCGATGTTTAGTGAAAATTGCACTACTAAACAAATTACTCAACATCGCAGGTGCTCCACCCGCTGGCTGTGGGGCCGCCCGAGGGAGGGGTGCGGAGATTGGGGACCATTCGAGTCGGCCAAGCAGATCTCGGGAGAGCGGGCTTCCCGACAAGAGCCTGCTGCATAGAGAACAACTAGCCAGGCGATGCCATTCGAAGCTGCCTGGGAGGCACGTGAGGAGGCGACGCTAAATGAGTCCGGCAACGCGCGACCTCAAGGTCGAGGCGCTGATCACGGCAATGGCCGACACCATCGCCGCCCATGCCGACGAATTGACCGCGCTCGACCAGGCGATCGGCGACGGCGATCATGGCGCGAATATGAAGCGCGGCTTCGAGGCGATCCGCGCCGAGGCGGAACAATATGCGGCGAAACCACTGCCGGACGCTCTGAAGGCAATGGGCACCAAGCTGGTGATGACGGTCGGCGGGGCCTCCGGTCCGCTGTTCGGTACGTTGTTCATGGCGCTCGGCAAGGAATTGTCGGGGATCGTGGACCGTGCGGGCTTCGCGGCAGCTCTCGGTCGCGCCATCGATGCGGTGGCCGCGCGCGGCAAGTCGCAGGCCGGACAGAAGACGATGCTCGATGTGCTGTATCCCGTGCAGCAGGCATTGGCCGAAGGCAAATCGGCCGATGCGATCGCGTCCGTGGCCGCCGCGGCGGCGGACGCTACCGTTCCGATGAAGGCCATACGCGGCCGTGCATCCTTCCTCGGCGACCGGTCGATCGGCCATATGGATCCAGGCGCCCGTTCGACCGCGCTTCTCGTCGCCGCGTTGGTCTGCCAAATCGGGAGTAAGCATGACTAATGTCGGTATCGTGATCGTTTCGCACTCGCCCAAGGTCGCCGAGGGCACTGCCGACATGGTGCGGCAGATGGTCGGTGAGGAGGTACCGCTCGCCTGGTGCGGTGGCAATGCGGAGGGCGGGCTCGGCACCAGCGTGGAAGCTATCATCGGAGCCATAGAATGCGCTTGGTCGGATGCCGGCGTGGCGATCCTCGTCGATCTCGGCGGCGCCGAGACCAACAGCGAGATGGCGGTCGAAATGATCGGCGAGCCGCGCGCCCGGAAAATCGTGATCTGCAACGCGCCGATCGTGGAAGGCGCGGTGATGGCAGCGGCCGAGGCATCGGGTGGCGCGTCCTTGCGTGAAGTTGTGGCGACGGCTCACGAGCTCGCTCCGGCGTGAATGAAGGAAAAATGATGTCGATAGCCCAAGCCACGGTCGTGATCACCCATGAAGCGGGCCTGCATGCGCGGCCGTCGGTCAAGTTCATCAAGCTCGCCAAGACCTTTCCCGGGCGTATCGAGCTTGCGACCGATCCGGCCGGGCCGTGGCTCGATGCGAAAAGCATCGTCAAGGTGATGGCGGCACGGGCGCCGAAAGGAACACAGCTTTATCTTCGCGCCGACGGGAAGCAGGCTCGCGAGGCGGTCGAAGCTTTGGCTGCACTGGTCGAACGTGACTTCGACGAGGGAAACCAGGCTCATGCCAAGACCGCTTAGGCTGGCGGGCATCGCCGCATCGGGCGGCTACACGGCCGGTCCGCTGTTCCATGCGGATCGCGCCGTCGCCGGCTACGTCGCCAAGGGCTCGGCTCAAGCGGAAGCCGAAGCGCTCAGGAAAGCCGTTGCCGTGGCTGCCCGCGCCATCGACGAACTGATCGCGGCATCTCCCGGCGAGGCCGCCGCGATATTGGAGTTCCAGCTTGCCATGCTGGAGGATGATGCCTTGGTCGGACCTGCGCTCGAGGCGATTCAGGCCGGCGCCACGGCCTATGAAGCATGGGGTGCGGAGCTCGATGGCGAAATCGCCGGTTACGAAACGGCTGACGACGAGTACTTCAAGGCAAGGGCCGCGGACCTCAGGGATATCAGGCAACACGTGTTGAGCACGCTCTCCGGGCAAGTCGAGACGGTTGCCCCGCCGGGCGCGATCCTCTGCGCCGATGACATAGCGCCGACGCTGTTCCTGCGGACCGACTGGAGCAAGGGCGGAGGCATTGCGTTGGCCCGTGGTTCTCCCGCCAGCCATGTAGCAATGCTGGCGCGTGCCCGCGGGGTACCGATGGTCGTCGGATTCGGCGAAAAGCTCGCCGGCGCGGCCGGCTTCGCGCTCCTCGACGCCGAGCACGGCAAGATCGTCCTGGCGCCGGCGGAGGCGGATCTCCGGGACTTCCGCGCCGCATCGAACGCATTCGATGCGGCGAAGGCACGGGCGAGCGATTTCCTGGCTCGTTCCGCCGTGACGGCGGACGGAACGACTATCCGGGTTCATGTCAACATCGCCGAACCAGCCGAGGTCGACGCGATCGATATAGACCATTGCGACGGCGTGGGGTTGATGCGCACCGAGTTCCTGTTCGACGCGACGCTGCCCGACGAGGAGACCCAGTTTCGAGCCTACCGCAAGGTGCTCGAATGGGCGAAGGGCAAGCCCGTGGCCATCCGCACCGTCGATGCCGGCGGCGACAAGCCGGTCGCGGGCTATACGGTCGACGAAGGCAATCCTTTTCTCGGCTTGCGCGGCATCCGCCTTTCCCTGTCGCGGCCCGAGATCTTTCGTGTCCAGATCCGCGCCTTGCTACGCGCCGCCGCCCACGGCAACCTGAAGGTCATGTTGCCGATGGTCGCCATCGCCGACGAATATCGCAAGGCGAGCGAGCTGTTCACCGAAGAAGCCGATTTGTTGTCGCGGGCCGGTGTCGATCACGGCACTCCACCGCTCGGCATCATGATCGAGGTCCCGGCCGCGGCGATCGCGCCGGACGAATTTTCGGAGGCGGCCTTCTTCTCGATCGGCTCCAACGATCTCACTCAATATGTGATGGCCGCCGCGCGCGACAACGGTGCCGTGGCGGCGTTGAACGCGATCGGAAATCCCGCGGTGCAGCGGCTTATTGCCGGTGTCGTAGCTTACGGTGATATCGGGGGCATTCCGGTAAGTCTGTGCGGCGATGCGGGTGGCGATCCCGCGGCGATTCCCGCGCTCCTGGCCGCCGGCTTGCGCGACCTCTCCGTCGCTCCGGCGCAGCTTGCTGCTGCGAAAGCGGCGATCGCGGCCGTTTCATTGGAAAGCGTGTCGTGAACGATGTGCACCGAAAGGGCGGAGCCGTCAGCTCGGAAGATGCGATTCGTACCTATAAGGGTATCTTGTCGGCGATCCTCGACCAGCGTCCATCCGGCACCCGTCAACGTTTGGCTGACGCGCTCGGCAAGCACCGCAGCTTCGTCACTCAAATCACCAGTCCTGGCTATTCGACGCCGATCCCGGCGCGCCACCTGCCGCTGATCTTCTCTGTCTGCCATTTCGGCATGGCCGAGCGTGACGGCTTTCTCGCCGCCTACCAGATCGCGCATCCCGGCAAGGCACCGGCTGGGGGGGGCCGCAAGAACCGCCACATTTCCTTGACCGTGCCCGATCTCGGCGATGACCGCCAGAACGCGGCGCTCGACAGGGCCATCAGCGAGTTCATTCACAGGATCACCAGCATAGCCGGCAAGGGCGGATAGGAAGCTTGCCGGCGGACCGATCGGGAGGACCGTCGTGAAGAAATTCGTGAACTCAGTCGATACCATGCTGACGGAAAGCCTGGATGGCTTCGTCGCGGCGCATTCGGACATTCTACTCCTTGGAGAAGGCCACAAATTCGTTCGCCGCAGGACGCTCAAGCCCGGCAAGGTGGCACTGATCTCGGGCGGTGGATCCGGTCACGAACCCCTACATGCCGGCTTCGTGGGCCACGGTATGCTCGATGCGGCCTGTCCCGGTCAGGTCTTCACCTCGCCGACGCCCGACCAGATGGTGGAGGCGGCGACAAGCGTCGATCAGGGCGCCGGCTGCCTGTTCATCGTCAAAAACTACGAAGGCGATGTCATGAATTTCGACATGGCCGCCGAGATGTCCGAAGGCGTGATGCAGGTCGTCACCAATGACGACGTCGCGGTCGAGGATTCGCTCTACACGACCGGCCGTCGCGGCGTGGCGGGAACGCTTGTCGTGGAAAAGATCGTCGGTGCGGCGGCCGAGGAGGGCAGGGGCCTGGCCGAACTCAAGACGCTGGGGGATCGGGTCAACGCCGCGACACGGTCGATGGGCGTCGCCTTGACCTCCTGTACCGTACCAGCGGCCGGCAAGCCGACCTTCGAGATCGGTGACGACGAAATGGAATTCGGCGTCGGCATCCATGGCGAGCCCGGCCGCAGGCGGGACCGGCTGAAGGGCGCTGACGAGATCGCGAAGGAGATCTGCGCGGCGATCGCAGGGGATCTCGGCGGCAAGATGCGAGGGAAGGCGCTGCTTTTCGTCAACGGTTTCGGCGGCACGCCGTCCATGGAACTCTACCTCATGTACAACGCCACGCGCAGGATCTTCGAACGGCACGGCGTCGAAGTTGTCCGCTCGCTGGTCGGCTCCTACGTGACCTCGCTCGACATGGCCGGCTGCTCCATCACGCTGTCGATGTTGGACGATGAGGCGGCAAGGCTCTGGGATGCGCCGGTCAACACAGCTGCGTTGAGGTGGGGAGTGTGACTGCCGTCAAGAAAGCGCGCCGGCTGACTTCTCGACGAGCGCCGGCCGTCTGATCTTCGGAGCGGCGTCGAACACCAGGGGCTTCAGCCCCATGCCGCCTGCTTCCAGGATCTCAAAGAACTGGCGACGCATGCGCGGATCCCAGAAATCGTTGATGTGCTGGGCCACGCCGCCTGCGGCCTCGTCATGCGGCATGGTTTCGAAAAAGGTTGCGATCTGGTTCGCCATATAGACGAGTTTCTCCGCCGTGTTCATGGCCTTGTGTTCGTCAGGCGGCATTTCTCGCGGTCCTCGGTGCAATACGGTCTGGATGGGTGAAGATGTCGAATTCGTCGCCGCGCACGAGGGCGACAAGCGTCATCCCTGCCGCCTCTGCCGTGCGGATGGCGAGTGCGGTCGGCGCGGATACGGCGATGATGACCGGCGAGCCGATTGCGGCCGTCTTCTGGACCATCTCCACCGAAACACGACTGGTGACCACGACGGCGCCGATGTCTCCATGCGTGCCAGCCTTGGCCAGCGCGCCTGCCAGCTTGTCCAACGCGTTGTGACGCCCGACATCCTCGCGTGCCGCGACAATGCCCATCTCCGGCACATAGAAACCGGCAGCATGGACCGCGCCGGTCTCGGCATGGAGCGGCTGCACCTTGGTGAGCAGGCGGACCGAGCGGACGATATCGTTGGACGAGATCGGCAGATGTGAGTGGCCGACCGCGTTGACCGAGCGCATCGCCTCCTCAATGGATTCGATGCCGCAAAGCCCGCATCCGACCGGGCCGGCGAGCCGGCGCCGCCTGGCCCGAAAGAGTGTATTGGCGGCATCCTTCAGCCGGATCTGGATGTCGATGCCCGCCCCGACGTCCTCCATCTCGATGCTCTCGATCTCTCCAGGAGACGAAATGATCCCCTCCGTGAGCGAGAAGCCGAGGGCGAAATCCTCGAAATCAGCCGGGCTCGCCATCATCACCGCATGTGTGGTGCCGGCGTAGGAAAGCGCGATCGGGACTTCCTCCGGCACGGTGCGGTCCGCGATGCTCGTTCCGCCGGTGCGGTGCGCGATGCGGGATATGCGGGTGAGAGCGGGGCGAGAAGCCACTAGCACATCCCTTTCCCGGTAAGTACCCCCCTCTGGCCTGCCGGCCATCTCCCCCTCAAGGGGGGAGATTGGCAGCTTTGGTGTCGGCGCTTCTTCTCGACGCTGGGCGAAGACATGCGTGACAGCCAATCTCCCCCCTTGAGGGGGAGATGGCCGGCAGGCCAGAGGGGGGTGGTGCCGCCCACTATCGCACCCATCGTTACTCCGCTGCCTCGAGCCGCCCCTCGATACGGCGACTGCGTCGTGCGAGCGCATCATACTCCTCCTGCCAGTCGCTCGGCCCGTTGGAGAGGCCGACCTGAACCGCCGTCACCTTGTATTCGGGGCAGTTGGTCGCCCAGTCGGAGAAATCCGTGGTGATCACATTGGCTTGCGTGTTCGGGTGGTGGAACGTTGTGTAGACCACTCCCGGCGCGACCCGTTCGGTGATCAGCGCCCTGAGCGTCGTTTCACCGGCCCGGCTGGTGAGACGCACCCAGTCGCCATCCTTGATGCCGCGGTTCTCGGCGTCGTGCGGATGGATCTCCAGGCGGTCTTCCTTGTGCCAGACGACGTTCTCCGTGCGCCGGGTCTGAGCGCCGACATTGTATTGGGACAGGATCCGCCCGGTGGTCAGCAGCAACGGGAAGCGCGGCCCGGTCCTTTCGTCGGTTGCGATGTATTCAGTGCGGATGAACTTGCCCTTGCCGCGAACGAAGCCGCCGATATGCATGACGGGCGTGCCGAGCGGCGCCTTCTCGTTGCAGGGCCATTGAACCGAACCTTCGCGCTCCAGAAGCTCGAAGGAAACAGACGCGAAGCTCGGTGTCGTCTGTGCGATCTCGTCCATGATCTCGGACGGATGCTGGTAATTCCAGGCGAGCCCCATGGCCTGGGCGAGCCTCTGCGTCACTTCCCAATCGGCATAGCCGTTCTTCGGCGCCATCACCTTGCGCACGAGGTTGATGCGCCGTTCGGCATTGGTGAAGGTGCCGTTCTTTTCCAGGAAGGTCGAGCCGGGCAGAAAGACATGGGCGTAGTTCGCGGTCTCGTTCAGGAAGAGATCGTGCACCACCACGCATTCCATTGCCGCGAGGCCGGCCGCGACATGCGTCGTGTTGGGGTCGGACTGCAATATGTCCTCACCTTGGACATAGAGGCCCATGAAGCTGCCATCGACGGCGGCATCCAGCATGTTGTTGATCCGCAGGCCGGGCTCGGGATCGAGCGTTACGCCCCAGAGACTGTCATATATCGCCCGCGTAGCGTCGTCTGAAATATGCCGGTAGCCTGGCAACTCATGCGGGAAGGAGCCCATGTCGCAAGACCCCTGCACGTTGTTCTGGCCGCGCAGCGGGTTCACACCGACGCCCGGGCGGCCGATATTGCCTGTCAGCATGGCAAGGTTGGCGATGGCCATTACGGTGGTCGAGCCTTGGCTGTGCTCGGTGACCCCGAGGCCATAGTAGATGGCCCCGTTGCCGCCGGTGGCATAGAGCCGCGCGGCGTCGCGGATCAGCTCGGCCGGCACGCCGGAGACCTTCTCCACCTCTTCCGGGCTGTGCTGCGGCTCGGCCACAAAGGCCGCCCAATCCTCGAATTCCGACCAGTCGCAACGCTCGCGAATGAACGTCTCGTCGAAGAGCCCTTCGGTGACGATAACATGGGCGAGCGAGGTCAGGACGGCGACATTGGTGCCGGGCTTCAGCGGCAGGTGATGTTGCGCCTCGACATGCGGGGATCGCACGATATCGGTACGGCGCGGATCGATGACGATCAGTCTTGCGCCCTGACGCAGCCGCTTCTTCAGGCGCGACGCGAAAACGGGGTGGCCATCGGTCGGGTTCGCGCCGATGATCACGACGACATCTGACTGTTCGACCGAATCGAAATCCTGCGTGCCGGCCGAGGTGCCGAAGGTCGCCTTCAGGCCATAGCCAGTCGGTGAGTGGCAGACGCGGGCGCAGGTGTCGACATTGTTGTTGCCGAAACCCTGCCGGACCAGCTTCTGCACGAGATAGGTCTCTTCGTTCGTGCAGCGCGACGAGGTGATGCCGCCGATCGCGCCCCTCCCATATTGATACTGGAGGCGACGGAATTCGTTGGCGACATGGCGGAACGCCTCCTCCCAGGTGACCTCCCGCCAGGGATCGCTGATCTTCTCCCGGATCATCGGGTTGAGGATGCGGTCCTTGTGGGTGGTATAACCCCAGGCGAACCGGCCCTTGACGCAGGAATGTCCCCGATTGGCCTTGCCGTCCTTGTAGGGCACCATGCGCACGACCTCTTCACCGCGCATCTCCGCCTTGAACGAACAGCCGACGCCGCAATAGGCGCAGGTCGTGACGACCGAATGGGTGGGGCTTCCCATCTCCAAGATCGATTTTTCCCGCAGCGCATCCGTCGGGCAGGCCTGAACGCAGGCGCCGCAAGACACGCATTCGGAGTCGATGAAATTCTCCGACATGCCTGCCGCGACGCGGGATTCGAAACCGCGTCCGGTAATCGTCAACGCGAAGGTGCCCTGGACCTCCTCGCACGCTCTCACGCAGCGCGAGCAGACGATGCACTGTGAGGCGTCATAAGTGAAATAAGGATTCGATTCGTCCTTCGGCACATAGTCGGGATTGAGCCCGCCGTCCCGGACGTGGTTGCGGCCGTGGAGACCGTAGCGGATTTCGGAGAGGCCCACCGCGTCGGCGATCTTCTTGAGCTCTCCGCCTTCGCGCGCGGCGCCGTCGTCGTTCAGGCCAAGCGGATGGTCGGAGATATAGAGCTCCATCACGCCCCGCCGGATCTTGTCCAGCCGGTCGGTCTGGGTCTTCACCACCAATCCTTCAGCGACCGGCGTCGTGCAGGAGGCCGGCGTTCCTGCCCGGCCTTCGATTTCCACGAGGCAGATGCGGCAGGAGCCGAAGGCGTCGAGCATGTCGGTCGCGCAGAGCTTCGGGATCTCTACGCCCGCCTCCATCGCCGCTCGCATGATCGAGGTTCCCTCCGGGACCGTGACCGCGCGGCCATCGATATCGAGCGTCACCGTCTTTTCGGCCCTCGATGCCGGCGTGCCGTAGTCGGTTTCTTCGACGAGCGTCTTGGTATCGAACATGGCGTTCATGGCTGTCCGCTCCTATTCCGCGGCTTCGGCGATGGGCGAGGGGCGAAAGTCTTCCGGAAAATGCGTCATCGCGCTCATCACCGGATACGGCGCAAAGCCTCCCAGCGCGCAAAGGGATCCGAACTTCATCGTGTCGCAAAGATCGGCGACGAGTTCGATCTGCTTCTCCGGTTCGATATTGAGGGCGATCTTGTCCAGAGTCTCGACGCCCCGGATGGAACCGAGTCGGCAAGGCGTGCATTTGCCGCAGCTCTCGATCGCGCAGAATTCCATTGCGAAGCGCGCCTGCTTCAGCATATCAGCCGTGTCGTCGAAGACGACGATGCCGGCATGGCCGACGAGGCCGTCCTTGGCCGCGAAGGCCTCGTAGTCGAAGGGTGTATCGAACAAGGCACGGGGAAAATAGGCGCCCAGCGGGCCGCCGACCTGCACCGCCTTGATCGGGCGGCCGCTCCGGGTACCGCCTCCGATATCGTCGACGATCTCTGCGAGCGTCAGCCCGAAGGCCGCCTCGAATAGCCCGCCATGTCTGACGTTGCCGGCGATCTGGATCGGAATGGTGCCGCGCGAGCGGCCCATGCCGAAATCCTTGTAGAAGGCGCCCCCCTTGGCGAGGATGATCGGCACCGAGGCGAGTGAGATCACATTGTTGATGACGGTCGGTTTGCCGAACAGGCCCTTATGCGCGGGGAGGGGCGGCTTGGCGCGCACCAGGCCACGCTTGCCTTCGAGGCTCTCGAGAAGCGATGTTTCCTCGCCGCAGACATAGGCGCCGGCGCCGACCCTGACTTCCAAGTCGAAGGCATAGGACGAGCCTAGGACCTTCGCGCCGAGAACGCCGGCCTTGCGGGCGATGGCGATTGCCGCATTCATCGCCGCCGCGGCATGCGGATATTCCGAGCGGATATAGATGTAGCCCTTGGTGGCGCCGACGGCGATGCCGGCGATCGCCATGCCCTCGATGAGCACGAAGGGATCGCCTTCCATGATCATGCGATCGGCGAAAGTCCCGGAATCACCTTCGTCGGCATTGCAGACGATATATTTGCGGTCGGCGGCCGTATCGAGAACAGTCTTCCATTTGATGCCGGTCGGAAAGCCTGCGCCGCCACGGCCACGCAGGCCGGAATCCGTGACTTCAGCCACGATCTCGGTCGGGGCCATGGCAATTGCCTTCTTCAGTCCGGCGAGGCCGCCATGGGCGGCATAGTCGTCGAGCGACAGCGGATCGGTGATCCCGCACCGCGCAAAGGTCAGCCGTGTCTGTCGGGCAAGGAACGGTATGTTTTCCGGCTCGCCGAGCCGGCGCTCGTGTTGGCCGCCCGTCAGGAAACCGGCGTCGAACAGCGATTTGACGTCTCCTGGGCGCACTGGCCCATAGGCGATGCGGCCGGTCTCCGTCAGCACTTCGATCATTGGCTCGAGCCAATAAAGACCGCGTGACCCTGTCCGGACGATGCGCGCTTTCTGGCCGCGTTCGGCGAGTTCATTTTCGACGGCTTGGGCCACCTTTTCGGCACCGAGTGCGAGGGCGCCGGAATCGCGTGGAATGTAGATCGTAGTTGTCATGCCCTGACCGCCTCGACGATCTCTTCGATCTTGCCCATATCGAGCCGGCCGATCACCTCGCCATCGAGCATGGCCGAGGGGGCACAGGCGCAAAGGCCAAGACAATAGACCGGCTCCAAGGTCACGGATCCGTCGTTGGTCGTCTCATGGAAGCCGATGCCGAGCAACTGCTTCAGCCGGTCGGCCATTGCATCTCCGCCGACGGCCTGACAGGCCTCGGCGCGACAGAGCTTCAGGACGTGCCGCCCGGCGGGGTGCCTGCGATAGTCGTGATAGAAGCTTACGACGCCGTGCACTTCGGCTCGGGAGAGATTGAGCGCCGAGGCGATGACGGGCAGGCTCTCGGAGGGGACGTAGCCGAATTCTTCCTGGATGCCGTGCAGGATCGGCAACAACGGACCCTCCAGCCCTTTGAGTTGCTCGACGACTGCGGTGGTGCGAGTCTCGATCTCGGTACTTGCAACCTGCATTCCCATGCAGCGCCCTCCCTGAAGACGGTGCCGCCTGACGAGCACCTAAGTGCTTAACAAAACAAAGCAAACGGGCCTGATCAATAAGCCAGTTCCGTGGAACGATAGAAGTTTTCTATTGATTTCCTCCTGCCTTAGGGTCAACTCAGCGGCGTATCCCGAAATCGTTTGCCAGCGTCATTGCCTCTTCCAGAAGCGCCGAGACCAGCGGCGTATGCGGCTCGCGGCGTGCCGCAACCAGGCCCACGACGTGGCTCGCATCGGGGTTGACGATCGGAATGGCCCGGATCGGTTCCGAAAAACCGAATGTCTCCGTGAGATTGAGCGGCATGATCGACGACCACTTACCGGTCCGGATATGCGAGAAGAGCACGATCATCGAATTGGATTCGAGCGTCGGGCGAACATTCACTCCGGCTTCGGCGAGATGCTGGTCGATAATCCGGCGGTTCTGCATGTCGGGTGTCAGGAGGCAGAGCGGCAGCCGGCTAACCTCCGCCCAAGTCACGGACGCGCTGTCCGAGTGTGGATTGCCGGCCGCGGTAATGAGCTGATAGCGCTCCGAATAGATCGGCACGCTGGTGACGCGCCCCAGCGGCTCGTTGTCGAGATAGGTGATGCCGGCGTCGATGTCGAAATTGCCGAGCAATGAGAGCACTTCGATCGAGGTGCGCGACAGGACGGAAAACGTCACGCCCGGGTGCTTCTCCCGAAATGGGGTGGTGAGTTTCGCCACCATGGCGAGGGCAGTCGGTATGGCTGCGATGCGGATGCGCCCGGAAAGTCCCTTGCGGGCGGCGCGCATTTCCTCGCGCATGGCGCGGGTATCTCCGACAATACGCCGCGCCCAGGCGAGCACCTGCTCTCCTTCCGGCGTCAGACCCTGGAAACGCGAACCGCGTCGCACCAGCATCACGCCGAGTTGGTCCTCCAGTTGCTTGATGGCGGCCGACAAGGTGGGCTGAGTGATGCCGAGCTGCTCGGCAGCACGGCCGAAATGCTCTTCCTTGGCGAGAGCGATGAAAAATTCGAGCTTGTCGATCATGGATGCCGGGTTGCGATTGAGACGGCATTCAAGGTCGGCCAAACCGACGATCCAGGCAATAGCCTACATACCATTGCGACGGAGGCAGGCGCCTCGGCCACGATAGATATCACCGATCAAGATCGACGCCATGCCGCAATTGGAGTTGGCCCCTGTCAGTCTGACCTGCCGCGACGAATATGCTCGATGACCTTGTCATGTCCCGATCGTCTCGAGCGGTGCTTGGTTCCGGCGACACAATGCACTATCTGGAGTCACGAAACGAACTGGGCGAGGCATCATGTCGGTCACCAAGCAAGCCGTCATCGAAAGGCTGAAGACGGTGAATGGTCCGGACTTCACCGGCAATATCGTCGATCTCGGCCTGGTGTCGGAAATCTTCATAGCCGACGGCAAGGTGTTCTTCTCGATCACCGTACCGGCTGCGCGGGCACAGGAGATGGAGCCGCTGCGCGCGGCCGCCGAGCGCGTCGTGAAGGCCATTCCCGGCGTAACGGGCGCCGTGGTAGCGCTGACCGCTGAAAAGAAGGGCGGCGGGATGGAGAATGCACCGCCGCGTCCGGCGGTGCAGCCGCAGCCTCGTCCTGCGCCGGCGACCCGGCCGACCCCCCACGCTCCACCGTCGGAAAGCCGCGGCAAGCGCGGCGTGCCCGGCATTGCCGCGATCATTGCCGTCGCTTCGGGCAAGGGCGGCGTCGGCAAATCGACGACGGCGGTGAACATCGCGCTGGGCCTTTCAGCCAACGGTTTGAAGGTCGGGGTTCTCGACGCCGACATCTACGGGCCGTCCATGCCGCGGCTCCTCAACATCCATGGCAGGCCGCAGACGGCCGACGGCAAGACATTGAGGCCGATGGAGAATTTCGGGCTCAAGGTGATGTCGATGGGCTTTCTCGTCGACGAGGAGACGCCGATGATCTGGCGCGGCCCGATGGTGATGTCGGCGCTGACGCAGATGCTGCGCGAGGTCGAATGGGGTGATCTCGACGTGCTCGTCGTCGACATGCCGCCTGGCACCGGCGATGCGCAGCTGACCATGGCCCAGCAGGTGCCGCTTGCCGGGGCCATCATCGTCTCCACGCCGCAGGATCTTGCGCTCATAGACGCCAGAAAAGGGCTCAACATGTTCAGGAAGGTCGACGTGCCGCTGCTCGGCATCGTCGAGAACATGAGCTATTTCATCGCTCCCGACACCGGCAAGCGCTACGACATCTTCGGTCATGGCGGCGCGCGCAGAGAAGCGGAGCGCCTCGGCGTTCATTTCCTTGGCGAAGTCCCGCTTGTCATGGATATCCGCGAAACGTCGGATGCCGGTGCCCCGGTCGTGGCCTCGAAACCCGATGGAGCGGAGGCGAAGATCTATCGCGAAATCGCGGCGAAAGTCTGGGACCGCTTGAGGGAGGAGCGTGGCGGCGCAGCTTCAGCCGGTCCGGCGATCGTCTTCGAGTGAAAGCGAAGAGCGCGTAGCCATTAGGGAAGAAGGAAAAAGGCTTGCGCCGGGAGGCGCATGCAGCATCATGCTTGCTACTCCGGGAGGGGAAATTTGACCGAAACCGCCGTCAAGCATGAGCGTCGCGAGGGTTACGCGGTCCTGACGCTCAATCGCCCGGAACGATTGAACGCCTTCAACGAAGCGCAGCATCTGGCGTTGCGGACCGCGCTCCAAGATTGTGCCGCCGACGATCGCTGCCGTGCCGTCGTTTTGACCGGTGCTGGCCGCGGCTTTTGCGCCGGCCAGGATCTGGCCGACCGCGATCCCACGCTTATGGGCGAAAATCCGGACCTTGGCGAGACACTCGAGGTATACTACAACCCTCTCGTCCTCCAGATCCGCGGCTTGGAAAAGCCGGTGATTTGCGCCGTCAACGGGGTTGCGGCGGGAGCCGGCGCAAACATTGCGCTTGCCTGCGATATCGTCCTGGCCGCCCGCTCCGCGACCTTCATCCAGGCATTTTCCAAAATCGGTCTCATTCCGGACGCCGGCGGCACATGGTGGCTGACGCAGAGGCTCGGCGAAGCCCGGGCCAAGGCCCTAGCCCTTACGGCGGCACCGCTCGCCGCGGAGGAGGCGGCATCCTGGGGCCTTATCTGGCGCGCCGTCGAAGACGACAAGCTCATGCACGAAGCCACGACCCTGGCTGAAGCTTTTGCCAAGGGGCCGACCCACGCTTATGCGCTGACAAAGAAAGCGATCCACGCCGCCACCGGCAACACGCTCGAAAAACAGTTGCGGGTCGAGCGGGAACTGCAGCGCGAAGCCGGCCGCTCGGACGACTACCGGGAAGGCGTTGCCGCCTTCCTGCAGAAACGCCCGGCCGTCTTCGGCGGGCGCAGCCCGCGCTAGGTGCCGCTCACGCGCTCGTTGAAACTTGAGAAGAACTGCCCGGCGAGTTTCTTCGAGGTCGAGGTGATGAGCCGGCTGCCGAGCTGCGCGATCTTGCCGCCCACCTCGGCCTTGGCGGCATATTTCAGCACCGTGTTCTCGGGCCCGTCGGCGGACAGCGTCACGTCGGCGCCGCCCTTGGCGAAACCGGCAATGCCGCCCTTGCCTTCACCGGCAATGGTGTAGGAGTGCGGCGGGTTGAGGTTCTTCAGCGTCACCTCGCCGTTGAAAGTCGCCTTGATGGGGCCGATCTTGAGGACCACCGTGGCGGCGAGTTCCGTATCCGACTTCTTCTCCAGGCTCTGGCAGCCGGGGATGCAGTCCTGCAGGACGGCGGGATCGTTGAGCGCCTCCCACACCTTCTGTACTGGAGCAGCAATCTTTTCCTCGCCTTCGATCACCAGCGCCATGCGATCCTCCTCTCCACGATGCCCGAAGGCGTAGCCGATAAGCAGTTAGCTGTCCATCGCACCAAAGTGCGGGTACGGGGCCGGCTCTATTTGTCAGACAAATAGCTTCGAAGGCTTGCGGCCGGACTTCCCTTGTCATAACCATGCGGGTGCTGGAGCGGCGAATCCACCGATCAAAGAGGCGGCTGTTCCAGCACCTGTTTCGCACCGGATCTCCCGAAACCAGTTCCCGATATCGGGTCCGATGCTCAATTGTGGAGGGCTCAATGTCGGTTCTGAAAAAAGAAAAGAAGCTGCGCTCGCAGGAGTGGTTCGACAACCCGGACGATCCCGAGATGACGGCCCTCTACATAGAGCGTTATTTGAATTACGGACTTACCCGGGCCGAGCTCCAGTCGGGAAAGCCCATCATCGGCATAGCGCAGACCGGCTCCGATCTTTCGCCCTGCAACCGCCACCATGTCGAATTGGCCAAGCGCATCCGTTCCGGTATCGAAGCCGCCGGCGGCGTTGCGTTCGAGTTTCCATGCCATCCGATCCAGGAGACAGGCAAACGCCCGACGGCGTCGCTCGACCGCAATCTTGCCTATCTCTCGCTGGTCGAAGTGCTCTACGGCTATCCGCTGGATGGGGTCGTGCTGACCATCGGATGCGACAAGACGACCCCGGCGCTGCTGATGGCTGCTGCCACCGTGAACCTACCGGCGATCGCTTTCTCCGTCGGGCCGATGCTGAATGGCTGGTACCATGGTGAACGCGCCGGCTCCGGTACCGTGGTCTGGAAGTCCCGCGAACGTCTTGCGGCAGGCGAGATCGACGAGGAGCAGTTCATGGCCGCCGTGACGGCCTCGGCCCCCTCGGTCGGCTATTGCAACACCATGGGTACGGCTTCGACCATGAATTCGCTGGCCGAGGCGCTCGGAATGCAGCTTCCCGGATCCGCCGCTATTCCGGCGCCGTACCGCGAACGCGGCCAGATGGCCTACGATACCGGCCGTCGAATCGTGGAGATGGTGGAAGAGGACATCCGCCCTTCCGACATCATGACGCGCGAAGCCTTCGAAAACGCCGTTGTTGTGAACTCGGCAATCGGCGGCTCGACCAATGCGCCGATCCATTTGAATGCGGTGGCCCGTCATCTCGGCGTTTCGCTCGACAACGACGATTGGGAACGCCTCGGCCACAGGATTCCGCTCCTGGTCAACATGCAGCCGGCGGGGGCCTATCTTGGCGAAGATTTCTTCCGGGCCGGCGGTGTGCCCTCCGTGGTGAGTGAACTCATGAAGGCGGACCTCCTGCCGCACCCCGACGCGCTGACGGTCAACGGGCGGTCCATCGGGGAAAATTGCCGCGATACGCCGACCGAAAACCGTGACGTCATATTCTCCGCGGCGGAACCGTTGAAGGCCGATGCCGGCTTCATCAACCTGAAGGGGAACCTTTTCGATTCCGCGATCATGAAGACCAGCGTGATCTCCAAGGCCTTCCGGGAGCGTTATCTGTCGAACCCCGCCGATCCCGATGCGTTCGAAGGCAAGGCCGTGGTTTTCGACGGCCGCGAGGATTATCACAGCCGCATAGAAGATCCCTCACTCGGCATCGACGAGAACACGATCCTGTTCATCCGCGGGACGGGCGCCATCGGTTATCCCGGCGCCGCGGAAGTCGTGAACATGCAGCCGCCGGCGGCTCTGATCAAGAAGGGCATCACGGAACTTCCCTGCGTCGGCGACGGGCGGCAGTCCGGCACGTCTGGCAGCCCTTCCATTCTCAATGCCTCGCCCGAAGCCGCGGCCGGAGGCGGATTGGCCATCCTGAGGGATGGCGATCGCGTTCGCATCGACCTGCGGAAGGGGCGCGCCGACATCCTGGCCAGCGACGAGGAACTGCAGCGCCGACGCGCCGAACTCGACAAGAGCGGAGGGTATCGTTATCCGGCTCACCAAACTCCGTGGCAGGAGATCCAGCGCGGCATGGTCGACCAGCTATCCGAGGGCATGGTCCTCAAGCCTGCTGTGAAATACCAGCGCGTTTCCCAGCAGGGCAAAGGCGTGCCGCGGGACAATCACTGACGACTTGATCGACGCTCGGCGCGCCCGGCGATAAGCCTTCCAAATCAGTCGGATGAGGATGCCCGAAAAAACTTCGGGCATCCTCTTGAAAGCTCTCCTCCACAAACCAGATTTCAATCGGTGGCTCATGGAGTTGCCCGAGATCGGCTGGCCTGCCGGTCCTCTCCAGGAACCCGCTCGAAGGAGGACGAGGGGACGTTCCGTTCCTCCGCCTGTTCCTGTCCGATGGGCCGATGCCCGTATCGGGAGGCGAGTGTTTGCCGCCGAGCGGATTTGTTTGAAGGAGATGGACGATGGCTGCCAAGGAAGTGCTTTTCCATTCCGACGCCCGTGACAAGATGTTGCAGGGCGTCGAGATCCTGGCCAATGCGGTGCGCGTCACGCTGGGTCCGAAGGGCCGCAACGTAGTGCTGGAGAAGTCGTTCGGTGCCCCGCGTGTGACCAAGGACGGCGTCACCGTGGCCAAGGAAATCGAGCTCCAGGACAAGTTCGAGAATATGGGCGCCCAGATGGTGCGTGAGGTCGCGTCCAGGACGAGCGACGTGGCCGGCGACGGAACGACCACTGCCACGGTGCTTGCTCACGCGATCGTTCGGGAAGGCGCCAAGGCCGTCGCCGCCGGCATGAACCCGATGGATCTGAAGCGCGGTATCGATCTTGCCGTCAGTGCCATCGTCGAAGAATTGAAGCATAACGCTCGGAAGGTCACCCGGAACGACGAGATCGCCCAGGTCGGCACCATCTCGGCCAATGGCGACACCGAGATCGGCCGCTTCCTGGCCGAGGCCATGCAGAAGGTCGGCAACGAGGGCGTCATCACCGTCGAGGAAGCCAAGACCGCCGAGACCGAGCTCGAAGTGGTCGAGGGCATGCAGTTCGATCGCGGCTATCTCAGCCCCTATTTCATCACCAATCAGGACAAGATGCGGGTCGAGTTGGACGAGCCCTATGTGCTGATCCACGAGAAGAAGCTGTCCAATCTGCAGGCCATGCTGCCGGTGCTGGAGGCGGTGGTGCAATCGGGCAAGCCGCTGCTGATCATCGCCGAGGACGTCGAGGGCGAGGCGCTGGCGACGCTGGTGGTCAACAAGCTGCGCGGCGGGCTGAAGGTGGCGGCGGTCAAGGCGCCGGGCTTCGGCGACCGCCGCAAGGCCATGTTGGAAGATATCGCCATCCTGACCGGCGGCACGGCGATCTCGGAGGATCTCGGCATCAAGCTCGAGAACGTCACCCTTCAGATGTTGGGCCGCGCCAAGAAAATCGAAGTGGAGAAGGAGACGACGACCATTGTGGACGGCGCCGGCCGCAAGGAGGAGATCCAGAGCCGCATCGCGCAGATCAAGGCGCAGATCGAGGAGACCACGTCGGACTACGACCGTGAGAAGTTGCAGGAGCGGCTGGCGAAGCTGGCCGGCGGCGTCGCGGTGATCCGGGTCGGCGGCTCGACCGAGGTCGAGGTCAAGGAGAAGAAGGACCGTGTCGATGATGCGCTGCACGCCACCCGCGCGGCTGTCGAGGAGGGCGTCCTGCCCGGCGGCGGCGTTGCCTTGCTAAGAACCGCCAAGGTACTGGATGGGCTGAACGGCGCCAATGCGGATCAGCGTGTGGGCATCGAGATCGTGCGGCGCGCTATCGAAACCCCGGCTCGCCAGATCGCCGAGAATTCCGGAGCCGACGGCTCAATCATCATTGGCAAGCTGCGTGAGCGAGACGACTTCTCCTATGGCTGGAATGCTCAGACCGGAGAATTCGGCGATCTCTTTGCGCAAGGGGTTATCGACCCGGCCAAGGTGGTTCGTGCGTCCCTCGAGGATGCGGCCTCCGTCGCAGGCCTGCTCGTGACCACCGAGGCGATGATCGCCGACAAGCCGAAGAAGGAAGCCCCGACGCCCCCGATGCCGGGAGGAGGGATGGATTTTTGAGGCTGGAGCGCCGCGTGTAAGCCTGCCGAGGCGCCTCCCGAGCCCGCTTGCCAGCCTGCCGGCCTGCGCCGGGTTCGACAACACCGTGCATCAGATCCTGCTTATGCGGGGCTGCGACCACGTGTCCTGCGGTCGTAGGTATGTCTTTCCAATCCGCGCGTGGCCAAAAGTTAGGCCCACGTCTGCGGTGTTCGTCAGGACCGACTTCCCAACCGCGGGTACACTTCTGGACTGGCATTTGTATCAAGAGACGCTACTTATAAATGTTTGCTTGTGACCCGTTCACTGACGGGATGACCACCCTTCGGGAGTACCGATGAGCGACGCTTCTATAGAGATAGCCAAGGCCGGTGCCTTCGACAGAAGGACGACTCAAGCTGCGATTGACCAACCAGAATGGCTCTTCGACCTTCTTCCGGCAGCCGCATACGTCTGCGATGCCAACGGCTTGATCATTCGCTATAACCGGCGCGCAGCGGAACTTTGGGGGCAGTGGCCGCAGTTGGGCGATCCGACGCAGCGATTCTGCGGATCGTTTCGGCTCTATTTCCCGGACGGCACGCCACTTCCCCATGACGAATGTCCAATGGCAGTTGCGCTGCGAACCGGCATCTCGCCGGATGGCCAAGAAGTTGTGATCGAACGCCCTGACGGGTCACGTGTCCTTGCACTCGCCAATATCGACGCTCTGAAGGATGACCTGGGCCAGATCATTGGCGCTATCAGCTGCCTGCAATCGAAAGGGCCCGCGAACGGCCACGGAACCTTGTCATGCTCCGAGGACATCATTCTGGATGGCAAGAAGCCGCTCGATGCGGGCCAAGCTGTGGACCTATTGGCTTGGGTCTCGGCAACGGCGGAGCTCCGCCAGACTCAAGATTGGCTGCGTGCGGTGATCGATGATCTGCCTGCCGCAGTTTACACCACCGATGCCGAGGGACGAATTACGCTGTTCAACAAGGCTTGCGTTGAGTTCTCCGGTCGAGTTCCGCAGTTGGGCACCGACATCTGGTGCGTGACGTGGAGGCTCTATTGGCCCGATGGCACGCCGCTTCCGCACGACGAATGCCCAATGGCCATAGCGCTGAAGGAAAGACGACCTGTCAGAGGAGTTGAGGCTGTTGCAGAGCGTCCTGACGGCAGCCGCGTCCCGTTCATGCCCTATCCTACCCCCATATTCGACAAGTCGGGAAAACTCATCGGCGCAGTCAACATGTTGGTGGACCTCACAGAGGTCAAACACAGCCAGGAATTGGACGCGCGATTGGCCGCCATTGTGGAGTCGTCCCAGGATGCCATCATCAGCAAGGGTTTGGATGGCAAGATCATCAGCGTCAATCGCGCCGCGGAGCAGCTGTTCGGCTATACGGCAGCTGAGTTGGTCGGGATGCCGGTCACGATACTGTTTCCGGAAGACCGACTGGAAGAAGAAGTAAGTATCATAGAGCGTATCCGGCGAGGGATTCGGGTCGAAAGCTATGAGACCGTACGTCGGCGCAAGGACGGAAGCCTCTTCGATGTCTCACTTACAGTGTCTCCGATCAGGGATGCCGGCGGAAGAGTGATCGGAGCATCCAAGATTGCTCGTGACATAACGGAACGCAAACGCGCGCAAGAGCAGCGAGAGCTGCTTCTCAGGGAGATGAACCACCGGGTCAAGAATCTGTTCACGCTCGCCAGCGGCATTGTGTCCCTTAGTGCCCGCTCGCAGGCGAGTCAGGACGATATGGTGCGGGCCCTCCAGGGCCGTCTAATGGCTCTGGCACGGGCTCACGAACTGACCCTTCCTGATCTGGCGCATGGAGCAGTAGGCACGAATACCGGTACGTCCTTGGAGGAATTGCTCAGCGCCATCATCGCCCCCTTCCAAAGCTCTCAAAGCGAGAAGGCGCGCATCGCCATTGGTGGGCCCAGCGTGCATATCGGGAAACAGGCCATGACAGGCATGGCTCTTCTTCTTCATGAGCTCGCTACCAACTCTGCGAAATATGGGGCGCTATCCACTCCGACCGGATCGATCAGCGTGCGCTGGTCTGTCGATGGGGAGAAGGTGGAGCTCCACTGGCTGGAAGACGGTGGGCCCAAGATAGATGGCGAGCCTGAGCGAGAGGGCTTCGGCAGTCGCATCGCCCGAGGAACCACCATTCAGTTGGATGCTGACCTCTCTCGTGAGTGGCTTCCAGACGGCTTGATCGTTCATTTTTCAGCGTCGCTCGAAAAGCTCAGTCTGTAAGATAAATGGTCGCTGTCGGCGTGCGCTTGAGGGAGGCTCCACTAAGGGAGAAGCTTATCCAGCGGAGCGACGGCGGTCTTACCTCTGAGGTTCTTGCTTACGTTACCGCCCCTGCCCGAACCAAGTGGCAGATGCGAGCTCGTAACCGCTCTTGGGCCCAATGGTCATCATCAGGATAAACCCGGCCGCTGCCGCGAAGGCAATCATCGCCAAGGCCGACTTCATTGCTCGTCTCCCGAGCCTTCAGGATGTTCCAGATCCGCGAATGCAACCGTGACGACCAACGACCCGGCTTCGTCATATACGCGGACAATCCATTGGCGCGTTGATTTTTCCGTTGGTGACGCGATGTAGCCGTCTATCAACGCCTCGCGAGCCGCCTGCACTGCATCCCGCCGTGCGGCCTTGGCATCGGGCAGGTCGACCTCGGTCGCCCCTTGCTCGATGTTGCCAGCAAATTCGAAGCGATATCGGGGCACGGCGAGGAGGCTCTGTCGCTTGCTTCGTTCGAGGAGCGGGGCACTCGATCATGCCCCGCCTTGCGGCTGTTAGGCCGCTTTCGCTTTTTGATTGGCAGCGGTTTCGGCCAATTGCGTGAGCGTCTCGTCGGTTTTCTTTTCCTCCGCAAGGGTCTCGTCGAGGAGCTTGACGGCGTCTGCCATGCCGAGCTCCTGAGCCCAGCGCTTCAGTGTGCCGTATCGGGTGATCTCATAATGTTCGGCTGCTTGCGCAGCGGCGATGAGGCCCGCATCCAGTGCAGGCGAGGACTTGAAGTCCTCCATGATCTCTTCGCCTTCCTCGACGATACCGTCGATCGCGGGGCAGGTTTTACCCTGTGCCCGCTTCCCAAAAATCTCGAAGACCTGCTGGAGACGCTGTACATGCTCTTCGGTCTCGTCCTGGTGCTTTTTGAAGGCTGCGGCGACGTCAGGCGACTCCGCGCCTCGTGCCATCTTCGGCAACGCCTTCAGCAGCTTTCGCTCGGCATAGTAGATATCGCGAAGAGTTTCATGAAAAAGGTCTTCCAGTTTCTTTTCGGCTTTCGCGGCCATTGATTTTTCCCCTTGGGTGTGACGGACCGCCTTCCAACTGCAGCGGACGACTTCCGTTCCATCGCCAGGTATGCGTTTTGCGAAATGTCGATCGGGCAGTTCTCCTCATTCTTCAAAACCTTCTCGCAGAGCTGCCGGAAGCGTTCTACTTCGCTCTCCGGCAAATGCTCGATCCCGATGAATCGGTTTCGCCCATCCGAAACTCGGATCAGCTCGTCAAGTTTAGCCTGGACGGCGGCACCGTCTCGGTTTTGCGTGTTCTGGATAAGGAAGACCATCAGGAAAGTGATGATTGTAGTTGCTGTGTTGATGAGGAGCTGCCAGGTCCCGGAAAAACCCATCACGGGCCCGGAAACCAGCCATAGACCGATAAGGCTGCAACAAGCCGCGAAGGTCAGAGGCTTTCCCGCCGCTCGGGCGACGGCATTCGCCGCGGCCGTAAACACTCGTTCCATGTGTGAAGGCTCCCGTTGGATCGTTCATAAACTGAACAAACTGGAAGTAGGTTCCGGGCGAAAGCGCTTGGCGGCCACTTCACGACTCATTGGGACGCAGATCAATCGGTGAGGTCCCGGCAGGAAACGTTTCCTTCCATTCGTCCCGAGCATCGCGGCATCTCCTTCCCGACCACCCGTTCACTGTCGTACCGGTGCAAGCGCTTCTCGAGCGGGGTACGTCCGCCTGGAACAGGAAGGCCCGTTTCCGGTTGGGTTTTCGAAGGGTTTACCCCTTGTCGCTCGACCAAGCCGAAGACGGGACCGCCCAAGTCGCGTGTTTGATACTAAGGGCATTCGCAACTGTTGACCGGCACGGCGGATTGCGAGGATGCGAATGGCTCAACAGCGAAGAACTGATGTCTCCTCCCCCGGCAGCAGTCCTACCTACCCACCACCACCACCCGAAGGACTGACACCTGTCCTGGAGCGAAACATCGAAGCACTGTACGAGCGTCGTAAAAGGGAGGCACAAGCCGCCTCCTGGCAGGAGCAGGCAGCCGACGCCATCGCCCGTTTCACCGGCAGCATGACGTTTGTGTACTTGCATCTGATTGCCTTCGGGATCTGGATTGCGGCCAATCTGCACTGGATTCCGGGCATTCCGGCGTGGGACGAATCCTTTGTCGTTCTTGCGATGGTCGCGTCCGTTGAGGCAATCTTTCTGTCGACCTTCGTCCTCATCACTCAAAACCGCATGGCTGCGGCTGCCGACAAGCGCGCCGACCTAGACCTTCAAATAAGTTTGTTGGCGGAGCACGAAATCACCAAGCTGACAGAGCTGGTCTCGGCCATTGCTCACAAGATGGATGTCCAGACGGAGGTGCAACATGAGCTCGAGGAGATCAAACGGGATGTTGCCCCCGACACTGTGCTCGACACTATCGAGAGCAAGAACACGGAATAGCCTCTTAAGATGGGGGGCGAGGTTCTGAGTTCCAGCATTGAGAGATCAGTCGGGGGTAACGTACGTCCCAGGCGTCTGATCCTAGGTGCTCGGCTTCAGGAGCCAATGGGGTCAGCTAGCGGCGGAGGGATGATGGCGATGAGAAACGCTACCGGGCGATCCTCCATCCCATCGCCGATGAACGTGGTGAGCGTGCTGACAAGCAAATTTCAATGTCGCCCGCAGTTTAGAAGCTTGGAATATATGAATTTGGCCCTACTGTTATTGGACACCGGGTAATGGCCAGCGCCGGTGACAATTTCTGACCGGGTTGCGGCGTGGTTTGGCGGGAGCTCAGGTAGCCCTTTCAATCGATGGAACGCCTATGGTGGGGAGCGAATTACCCGGTTCGGATAAGTCGCAAAGGACAGGTACCTTTCCGCTTCGAAAAGATCCCGTTACGGGTCGTGACTTCCTGGCTGCACAAAGGGGGGCCGGATTGGAACGCCTTGCCGTATTGGTGGTTGTCGTTGCCGCCCTCTATTTCGGGCGCGATATCTTCGTGCCCTTGGCGCTGGCGGTGCTTCTGAGTTTTGCCTTGGCACCGGTCGTTTCCTGGTTGCGCCGACACGGATTGCCACGTGCCCCCGCCGTCATAACCGTGGTGGTTCTGGCGTTCTTGAGCATTTCTGCATTTGGCGCATTGATCGCCGGACAGGTCACGCAACTCGGCGAAAACCTGCCGCGATATCAGTCGACCATCGAGGAGAAGATCAGGTCTCTGCGTTCGAGTGCGACGGAAGGCGGCCTCTTCGAGCGCGCTTCGAAGGTCCTGCGGGAGCTAAGCAACGAGTTGGAACGCCCGGCCGAGACCACGGCGACGAGCGGGCCGACGCCCGGCGAGCAGAAAGATGTGCGACCGCAGCCTATTCCAGTCCAGATTCAGCAACCCGATCCCAAACCGCTGCAGCTGCTGCAGAGCGTGATCGGACCCCTGATCGAACCGCTGGCCACCGGTGGCATCGTCATTGTCTTCGTGGTGTTCATGCTTCTCCAACGCGAGGACCTGCGCGATCGGTTCATTCGCCTTGTTGGCGGCGGTGATCTGCATCGAACGACGCAGGCGCTCGGCGAGGCAGGACAGCGAGTCGCGAAATACCTTCTGATGCAGGTTGTCGTGAACGCTACCTATGGGATTCCCGTCGGTATCGGCCTTTGGCTGATCGGTATACCCAATCCTCTGCTTTGGGGGATGCTGGCCATGGTCCTGCGTTTTGTCCCCTATGTTGGTCCGGTCATCGCGGCCATATTTCCGCTCGCCTTGTCCATTGCCGTCGATCCCGGCTGGACCATGCTCCTGTGGACCGCGGCACTGTTCATCGTTTTGGAGTTGCTCAGCAACAATATTGTCGAGCCATGGCTCTATGGTTCCAGCACCGGTCTCTCCCCGGTCGCCATCATTGCGGCCGCGATCTTCTGGACATGGCTATGGGGACCAGTCGGACTTCTTCTGTCGACGCCGCTTACCGTCTGCCTCGTCGTGCTCGGGCGGCACGTGCCGCAATTTTCGTTTCTTGACGTGCTTCTCGGAAGCGAGCCGGTCCTTACACCGCAGGAAAGCCTTTATCAGCGACTTCTCGCGGGTGATCCCGACGAGGCTACTGAGCGTGCCGAGGAGTTCCTGGAGGAGGACACGCTGCTGAGTTATTTTGATGAAGTTGCCATTCCGGCACTTGCGCTGGTGGAACATGATCGTGCACGAGGCGTCCTGGACGACGAGCAGCGTGCTCTCGTGGCGGCGGGTGCGCTGACCCTGGTCGATAATTTATCGGACTACGAAGAGCTAGACCCTGAGGACGCCCAACGCACCGATGCCGCTGAATTGCGTGCGAACCAACTCCCACCCAGGATCGAGCCAGGCCCCGACTGGCGAGAACGACCAATTCTCTCGGCCGGCGGTCGCGGAAATCTCGATGACGCAGCGTCCGCCATTCTGGCCCAGCTCTTTGAGCGGTGCGGCGTTGGTGTCAGAACCGTTCCGTTCACGGCCATGAGCTTTACAAACTACGCCAGTCTCGAACTGGAGGGTGTTCGACTGGTGTGCCTTTCCTACATGAATTCGGATTCGCTGGCACATGCGCGCTATCTGGTTCGGCGCGTTCGGCGGCGGACCAACGCGTTGATCCTGGTGGGGTTCTGGTCCCTTGAGCCCGAAGAAGCTGCTCAGCGCGATCTCGTTAAGGCAACGCGCGCCGATTTCTGCGTGACAACACTCGCAGAAGCCCTCGCCGTCGTTCTCGACATGGTCCCCCGAGCCGCTGAACCATTCGACGGCGCACAAGTTTCGGACCAGTCCCAGGAGCCTGCAACCGGAGCGACGTGATCAGTTTGGCAGGAAGCTGCGCAGGGTGCTGAACTCTGTGCTCGATGCACCAGACGGCTTGAGCAACGGGTTAGACTTTACACACGCCAAGCATGGAAGAAGAGCTCCCGCTACTTCGGAGAGGCAGCTTGGCCGAAATCGGAGGCCAGTGCCTCGGCCAAGACTCCAACCTCAACGTTGTGGAACATTTTCAGATTTCGGGACGTTTGTGCGCGAGCATACGCGATCTGCGGAGGAGCAACAATGAAAACAAAAAGCAGCGAAACCAGCAAAGGCAAGGAGTCAGGCGAGGGCCTCCGGAAGAGCGCACAAGCGGACGAACGCAAGACAGAGGCTCGCAAAGGCAGCGATCTCGCAAAAGGACCTGAGCGCTTTGAGGAACGCTCCAGGAGTTCCGACGGAAAGAGCGCCGGATCGAAACAGCGGTAGCTTGTGAACTGATCGTACAGGGTGATTGTGCCGCCTCGATCGGCGTATCGTTTCGGTGAGGGCACCGGGACCAACAAGATTCCTGCTTGGATACGCAGCTTATCCCTGCCTGCTGACAAGGTTGGGGCTTGAGATGATGAAGGTGGGCAACGCCGATGTTCCCCGGGAACGACACTGCAGTCCAAACAATCGTTGATCCCCGAGATGCTGCCGAAACAGCCGGGCTGCTGTACGTCTCCGATGAGAAGCCTGGGATTCGACGCAGAAAGTCGGGAAAGGGCTTCCGCTACCTCAGACCGGACGGAAGCGCCGTCAAAGACGAGGCTACGCTGAGGCGTATCCGGGCGCTTGCGATCCCTCCCGCCTGGGCCGACGTGTGGATTTGCCCAAAGGCCAATGGCCATATTCAGGCGACAGGTCGGGACGCCAAGCAACGAAAACAATATAAATACCACCCGCAGTTCCGGGAAGTCCGCGAAAGTGTAAAGTTTGAGCACATTATGGAGTTCGCGCGCCTGCTCCCAGTCATCCGCGCTAAAGTCTCCGAACATATGTCATTGCGCGGGTTACCGCGCGAAAAGGTGCTGGCGACCACTGTGCACCTGCTCGAGACAACGCTCATCCGTGTCGGCAACGACGACTACGCCAAGCAGAATAAAAGCTACGGCCTGACCACACTCAAAGACCCCCACGTGAAAATCGACGGTGCGGAGCTTCGCTTCCAGTTCAAAGGAAAGAGCGGGAAAACCTGGCGGCTGCAAGTAAAGGACCGCCGCGTCGCCAAGATTGTGAAAGCCTGCCAAGACCTGCCGGGACAGGAGCTTCTCCAGTACATCGATGAGGACGGTCAGCAGCGGGACGTCACCTCGTCGGACATCAACAACTATCTGAGAGAGATCACCGGGAAAGACTTCACGGCAAAGGATTTCCGAACCTGGGCCGGCACCGTTTTGGCAGCCTTGGCACTCAGTGAATTCGAAGCTTTCGATAGCCAGGCCCGGGCGAAAAAGAACGTGCGCTCAGCCATTGAGCGGGTGTCATCGCGCCTCGGCAATACGCCTACGATCTGCCGTAAGTGCTATGTCCATCCGGAAATCCTGAACTGCTATCTCAGCGGATCACTGCTCTTCGAAATCAAGGACGAGGTCGAGGCAGAACTACGCCAAGATCTGGCTGGCCTCAAGCCGGAGGAAGCAGCCGTCATGACGCTGCTTCAAAGCCGACTCGCTGAGGATCTCGATGACCGGAAATGAACCTGGTTCTAATGATCCAGCCAGAGATCTTGAGCGTCTTGCCGGATATAGCATTCACCACTGCTCGCCGCGTGGTTTGCTGACATAAGGCAGCGCGAACATGTAAAGGCCGGTGAACAGGAGCAAGAACAGTGGGAGCAGCGGCGAGTAGACGACCCAGGCGGGAGGCTCCCCAAATCCCATGGCGACAAAGTTGGCGACGACGGTTGCCGTAAAGATGATCGACAGCCAGCGGTGGATTTGCCGAACCCACATGTTCCAATTCATGGGATCTCCTTCTGAATATGCCTCGAAGCGGAACGCGGCAGAGTTTTAGTCTGTCCGCGCCAGGACCTGTTCCAGCTTAGCGAGGAACTGCTGCCAGCCGGCCCTGGCGCCTCCGTAAGCCTGTTTCTGATCCGGCCGGAAGCCCGACTGCTCCATGCGCAGATGGGTCCCGGTGTTCGTTGGGGTGAGCGTAAAGACCACCACGCTCTTCAGATTGAAGGCCGCATCGTCGTGCACAAAATCCCAGCTGTAGGATAGCGTTCGGGTCGGCTCGACAGTCAGAACCTGACAATCCAACACGCCGCCCCAATCTCCGCGGAGGTTGAAACGGTGTCCCACCGTCGGCTTGAAATCGTTCTTCATCAGCCACTCCTCCATCAGGTGCGGTTGGGTGAGGGCGCGCCAGATCTTTTCCGGCGGATGTGGAATCTCACGTTCGACAACAACGGAGAGCGTTTCGGCTGCTGGTTTGCTCATTGGTCCATCCTTTTGAGCAGATCTTCGAGGTGGTCGAACCGGCTTTGCCAGAAACTGGTCATTTGGCTTGTCCAGTCGACCAGCGGGGCAAGTGCGCCGAGCTGAGCGCTATAGTGTGTGTGGCGTCCTTCGTGACGGTCGCGCACCAGGCCGGCGTGCTTCAAGATCCCAAGATGCTTCGAGACGACCGGCTGCGAGACCCCGGCCTGAGCCGTCAGATCCCCGACCGTCTTCTCCCCTTCACGGCACAACCGTTCGAAGAGGGCTCGCCTCGTCGGGTCGGCGAGCGTTCTGAAGAGCACATCATGGGTGTTCGACATTTGGGATCTATACCCCGTCAGCTATGAGTTGACATATAGCTGGTGAGCTATGCATGAGTCAACAGGAGAACCGCAAGACGCTGGCGTCGCGGCGAGAGAGAGGGCTTTCAACGTACGGGAGGTGGAAAGACATCTCCCGATGGCTATGGATTACACGTCACGATATGGGTCGTGGCGACCTGGTTAGGCCCTGCACCGCTGCTGACCGCAATAGCCCCCGCGTTCCAGCTGGCGACAGGACTTAGAAACCCATGCTTCTTCGAGGCAAATGGATCAGGTTGCCGAACCGGATCCGCAACTCGTCATCGACTGCCTTCGGCACGTGGCGGGGAAAATGGGTCGCCAATATTCTTTTCTTTTCGGCGATCGCCTTCTGCAGCATGTCCGGCTTGCCCTTCTCGTTCCACTCCTTGGGCGAATAGCGATCGCCCACCGCCGGATAGAAATACTCGGTCTGCATCAGCCGGAGCGTCTGTTCGTTGCCGAGGTAATGACCTGGTCCGTCCAGGCAGATCTCAGCGATCGTGTCGACCGAGAGCGCCTTGTCGCTCACCTCGACGCCACGCACGCAGCGCAGGCAATGGCCAAGCATGTCGTTGTCGATGATCAGGCTCTCCAGGCAAAAACCGAGCAGCGAAGCGTGCATGCCGGCGGATTCGTAGACGAGGTTGAGGCCGGAAAGCCCCGCCATCACATTGGTGATGCCCTTCTCGTAGCCGGCCTGGACATCGGGCAGCTTCGAATCGGCCATGCCCGCGGCCGAGCCGCCCGGCAGGTTGTAGAACTGTGCCATCTGCGCACAGCAGGAAGTGAGCAGGGCCTGTTCGGCCGAGCCGCCCGACATGGCGCCGGTACGCAGGTCCGAAACGAACGGCCATGCCCCGAAAATGGCGGGATGACCGGGCTTTAGCGCGTTGACATAGACGAGCCCGGCAAGCACCTCGGCAACGGCCTGGACCACCGCGCCGGCGATCGCCGCAGGCGCCGTCGCGCCGGCTTGTCCGGCCGAGAGCAGTAGGATCGGGATGCCGCCCTCGACACAGGCTTCGAGCACACCGCAGGCATCTTCGGCGAACTTCATCGGCGGTACGACGAAACAGTTGGAATTCGACACGAACGGGCGGGCGCGGAAATTCTCTTCACCCCCGGCGATGGCATGGAGCATCTGGAGCGCGGGGGCGACGTTCTCGCGAATGGTGAAGGACGTTCCAATGTGTTTCGTCGTGCCCATCACACAGGCGTAGAGAGTGTTGAAGTCCATGGCGAGCGGATCGGGTATATCGCGTGGCACCATGGGGCGTTGGAAGAAATGGATGTTGTCGAGCCCGTCGACGATGCGTGCCGCGTCATAGATGTCCTGGAGCAGCGACTCCCGGTATTCGCGCTTCTCGACATCGACCAGATGGACCGCCGCTCCGGCGGTGCCGTAATGCACCTTCTTGCCCTGTACGACCATGTCGTGCCGGGGATCCTGGCCGTGGAGGGTGAAATTGCGGGCCGCGCCGCCTATCGTGTCGAGCACAAGGCGGCGCGGGAAGCGGATGCGCCCGTCGTCCCCAAGCATCGCGCCGGCGCTGGTCAGGGCAGCGATGCAGCTCGGGATGGCGTTGGCGAAACCCACCGTTTCCAGGATCGTGAGCACCGCCTCGTGAATGCGTTCCAGGTCGTTCTGGGAAAGCGGCTGGTATCGGCCGCCTTCGAGACCGGGACGAACCGGACGGATATCTTCCGCGAGAGGCGCCGCTCTCAGCGCGCGCCGCGCCTCTCGGCCGCCCGATCGTCGTGATCCATGTTCGCTGGAATTGTCAGACTGCCCGACCGCGACCGACATCGCCTGCCTCCATAGTCCCGGAAAGCGCGTTCCCCGCGCCGTTTTCCGGCGTCGGACGGCTTCATTTTCCCCTCTTGTTCACGGACTATGCGCCTGTGCCTTGGGCCGGCCATGTGCCAGCCGGCGGGGCCGCATGTGCCAGCGCCGGCAGGTTGGCCATCGTTCAGGACAGGTGTGATCAGGCGGCGGCGGGTCGCCGTCCGGCCGCCGTCGCCAGTTCGCGGATGCCTGGCTCGATGTGCTGGAGTGCGATGGACGAAATCCCCAGGCGCATGAAGCGGGTCGGCTTGTCTCTCTGGTGGAAGAAGCGGTCGCCGGGCTCGATGATGACGCTGCGCGCCGAGGCTGCTTCGGCGAGCGAACGGGCATCGATGCCGCGCGGACCTTCGAGCCAGAGCGAGGTGCCGCCCGCCGAGTCCGTCGGGCGCCATTCCGGCAGGAAGGCCGATATCGCGTGGACAAGCCGTTTGCGCCGCTCCTCGAAGGCTGCCGACAGGCGCCGCACCAGCGCTTCATGATGGCCCAGCGACAGGAACAGCGCTACGGCGCGCTGATTGTTCGCGGGCGGGTGGCGTAGCATGAAACGGCGAAGCGCCCGCAGTTCGGCGACCAGGTCGGCGGAGGCCACGATATAGCCGAGCCGTAGGCCGGGCGCGAGCGTCTTGGACATCGAGCCGACATAGATGACGCGCCCGCTGCGATCGAGGCTCTTCAGAGCCTGTTGCGGCGCCTCGTCTAGCAATTGGCTGTCGTAGCCATCCTCGATGATGATCTGGTTGTTGCGCTGGGCGAGCGCGAGAAGCTCGTGCCGGCGCTCGACCGACAACGGCACCATGGTCGGGCACTGGTGGCTCGGCGTCGTGAAGACGAAGCCAGCGTCGGGAGGAATCGCTTGCGTTTCAATGCCTTGGTCGTCGACGGGCACAGGCAGTATGTCGGCTCCCGCCAATTGGAAGATGCTGCGCGCATCGGGATAGCCAGGGTCCTCCATCGCCACTTTCGAGCCCTTGCTCATCAGCAGCGTGGCGAGCATGTAGAGCGCGTTCTGGGCACCGAGCGTGACGATGATCTCGTCGGGGTTCGCGAAGATGCCGCGACGCGGCAGGAGGCGGGCCTGGATCTGCTCGATCAGCAGCGGATCGTCGCGGTCGACCATGTCGGCGGCCCAGTTTCGGATCTCCAGCACAGCGAGCGCCATGCGGTTGCATTCACGCCATTCGGCCGTTGGGAACAGTCCGGGGTCGAACTGACCGTAGACGAAGGGATAGGACGACTTGATCCAGTTCTCTTGCTTGACCGGCAGCGCCAGGTCCGTCGCGTTTATGCGCCGGCGCGCCTTCCAATCGACCTGTCCGCCAGATTCCGCCGTCTTGGTCGCCGGCTTTGCCGGCGTCGTGAGAACCTCGGGATTGACGAAGTGGCCACGCCGTTCACGCGCGATCAGGAAACCCTGGTCCACCAGTTGTTGAAAGGCGAGCACGACGGTGCCTCGGGCCACGCCGAGCTTCTCGGCAAGAATCCGGCACGACGGCAACGGCATGGATGCTGCAATCTGGCGATCGAGGATCGCTGCGACGATCGCCTGCCGGATCTGTGCCTGAAGCGTCTGTCCGGACTCGGCGGAAATGCGGAACAGACCCGACCAGATCGCGGTGTCGTTTCGCTGTGCCATGGCGCACCTCCCCGGAAAAAAGCCCTTTGGGCTGGACTATAAACTAGTATTCTTGGACCAACGTCTTGCACCAATGAATTTTTCTGATCGTAGCCATCTACGCCGGTGATCCATGGCACGCACGCGGACGGAATCTGGAGTCGTTGCCGTCTTGCAACCAATATTTGTCTGATATTGTCGCCTGCCGCTGAATCAGGAGAAATGCCTTGACCCAGTCCCCCCTCGCCAAGGAGATCGACGCGCTGCGCAGACACCGCGCCGCAGCACCGGTCGACATCCGCTCTGCTTTCGCGGCCGATCCCGATCGCTTTGCGGCTTTCTCCCTCAGCCTTGGCGACATGCTTTTCGACTGGTCGAAAACGGCGGTGACCGCCGAGACCATGGAACTTCTGCGGGCGCTGGCGCAAGCCGCGGCACTGGAAGACCGCCGCAGAGCAATGTTTTCCGGGGACAAGATCAACGTCACCGAGGGGCGCGCCGTCCTCCACACCGCCTTGCGGGACGTGGCGGGCGCCGGCGTCGTCCTCGACGGCGTCGACGTGATGAAGGACGTGCAGGCCGTGCTTGTGGAGATGGAGCGCTTCGCCGACGCTGTCCGCTCGGGCGAAGCTTCCGGTGCGACGGGGAAGGCGATCACCGATATCGTCAATATCGGCATCGGCGGTTCCGACCTTGGCCCCGCCATGGCGACGCTGGCGCTGGCGCCCTATCACGACGGGCCGCGCGCGCACTACGTCTCCAATGTCGACGGGGCCCACATCGCCGACACGCTGAAAGACCTCGACCCCGAGACGACGCTGTTCATCGTCGCATCCAAGACATTCACCACCATCGAGACCATGACCAACGCGGCCACGGCACGGACATGGGTGGAAGCCGCCCTCGGCAAGGAGGCCGTGGCCAGGCATTTCGCCGCCGTTTCGACAGCTCTCGACAAGGTTGCCGCGTTTGGCATCGCACGGGATCGCGTGTTCGGGTTCTGGGATTGGGTCGGCGGTCGTTACTCGCTGTGGTCGGCGATCGGCCTTCCCGTAATGATCGCGATCGGACCGAAAAATTTCCGGGACTTCCTTGCGGGCGCGCACGCGATGGACGTGCACTTCCGGTCAGCGCCTCTGCTGGAGAACATCCCCGTCGTCATGGGACTGATCGGCTACTGGCATCGCGTGATCTGCGGCTACCCGGCGCGCGCGGTCATTCCCTACGACCAGCGGCTGGCACGCCTGCCGGCCTATCTGCAGCAACTCGACATGGAGTCGAACGGCAAGAGCGTCACGCTCGACGGGAAGCCCGTGTCGACCCCGACCGGACCGCTGGTCTGGGGCGAGCCGGGCACCAACGGACAGCACGCCTTCTTCCAGTTGCTGCATCAGGGCACGGACGTCATTCCGATCGAATTCCTCGCCGCGGCGGAAGGCCATGAGCCCGAGCTTCGCAATCATCACGACCTGCTGCTCGCCAACTGCCTGGCGCAGTCCCAGGCGCTGATCAAGGGCAGGACCTTCGACGAGGCTGCCGCGCAGCTGCGCGCCAAGGGCATGTCGGAGGCCGACATCGAGCGGATCGCCCCGCATCGCGTCTTTTCCGGCAACAGGCCTTCGGTGACGATCCTCTACCGCAAGCTCGATCCGGAGACGCTGGGCCGGCTGATCGCGCTTTACGAGCATCGTGTCTTCGTGGAGGCTCAGCTTTTCGGTATCAATGCCTTCGACCAGTGGGGCGTCGAGCTGGGCAAGGAACTGGCGACCGAGCTTTTGCCGGTCGTCGAAGGGAAAACGCAAGCCGGCTCGAGCGACGCCTCGACAACCGGCCTCGTTCGCCATATCCACCGGCTCCGCGGAGCGGATTGAAGGGCTGACATGGCGAACATCAAGGGGATCCTGTTCGACAAGGACGGGACGCTCGTCGACTTCCAGGCGACATGGTTCGCGATCGGCGATGCCATGGCGCTTCGGGCGGCAGGCGGCGATCGCGGGACGGCGGATCGGTTGATGGCGGCCGCCGGCTACGATTTCGGCGCTCATCGGTTCAAGGGGGATTCGATCTTTGCCGCCGGCACCAATGCCGACATCGTGGCGCTCTGGTATCCCCACCTGGCAGCCGACGAGCGCCAGGCCATGGTTGCGGATTTCGACACGCTGACGGCAATCGAGGGCGCCGCGCAGTCGGTGCCGCTGCCGGGCAGCAAGGAGGCGGTCGCCCGTCTCCACGCCGCGGGCTTCAGGCTTGGCGTCGCCACCAACGATTCGACCGGCGGCGCGGAAAAAACGCTTCTGGCGCTCGGTATCGCGCAGATGTTCGACGCCGCTTACGGATACGACGCCGTCGCCAATCCCAAGCCCGCTGCCGACACGATCATCGCTTTTTCCGACCTGACAGGACTGAAGCCTTCCGAGATCGCCATGGTCGGCGACAACAGGCACGATCTCGAGATGGCGCGCGCCGGCGGCGCCGGGCTTGCGATCGGCGTCCTGTCGGGAACCGGCACGCGCGAGACGCTGGAGCCCATGGCCGACGCCGTGCTCGACTCGATTGCCGAGCTGCCCGCTTTCCTCGCGGTGCGCGGCTGAAATCGTCTACCGGCGCACCGCACCCACAGGTCAGCCCCTCAGCTCCTTTCGCAGTATCTTGCCGACATTGGTCTTCGGCAACTCGGTCCGGAATTCGATGAATTTCGGCCGCTTGTAGCCGGTGAGGTTCTGGCGGCAATAGTCGAGCAGGACGTCGGCCGTCAGCGCCGGATCCTTCTTCACGACGAAAAGCTTCGGAGTCTCGCCGGAATGCTCGTCCGGCACGCCGATCGCCGCCACCTCGAGCACGCCGGGATGCTGCGCGACGACCTCCTCGAGTTCGTTCGGATAGACATTGAAGCCCGAGACCAGGATCATGTCCTTCTTGCGGTCGACGATCTTGGTGTAGCCGCGCTCGTCCATCGTGCCCATGTCGCCCGTGCGGAAGAAACCATCCTTGGTCATCACCTTCGCGGTTTCGTCAGGCTGGTTCCAATAGCCGGCCATCACTTGCGGCCCGCGGATGCAGATCTCGCCGACTTCGCCGAACGGCAGGTCATTGCCTTCCTCGTCACGGATCGCCAGCTCGGTCGACGGGAGCGGCAGGCCGATCGTGCCGGAGAAATCGTCCGCGTCGAAACGGTTAGCCGTGGCGACCGGGGATGTCTCGGACAGGCCATATCCTTCCGAGACCACGCAGCCGGTGACCTTCTGCCAGCGCTCGGCGACCGGCCGTTGCACGGCCATGCCGCCGCCGAAGGTGAGCAGCAGCGGCTTGAAATCGAGCTTCCTGAATTCCTCGTTGTTGAGGAGGGCGTTGAACAGTGTGTTCAGGCCAGGGAAGATGTTGACGCGGTATTTCTGCAGCTCCTTGACGAAAGCCGCTATGTCGCGCGGATTGGGGATCAGGACGTTGTGCGAGCCAAGCTGCATGCCCATCAATGCGTTCACCGTGAGCGCATAGATGTGATAGAGCGGCAGCGGGCAGGCGTAGACGAGGTCGGCGGGGCGTGGCCGCTTGATGAAGGCGGTCTCCACCCAGGCGGCATTTTGCGCGACATTGGCAAGTACGTTGCGATGGAGCAGCGTGGCGCCCTTCGAAACGCCGGTCGTGCCCCCTGTATATTGCAGGAACGCGACATCGTCGGCCGAGACTTCGACGGGCTTGAACGCGCTCGCCGTTCCTTGCTTCAGGGCCGCCGGGAATTTGACATGGCCGGGCAGGGACCATGCCGGCACCATCTTTTTCACGCGCCGGACAACCAGGTTGACGACCGCGCCTTTCAGCCCGCCGAGCATGTCGCCCATCGACGCGACCACGACGTGCCTGACGGCGGTCCTGCCGATCACGGACTGTAGCGTTGTGGCGAAATTCTCGAGGATGACGATCGCTTCGGCGCCGGAATCCTTGAGCTGGTGTTCCAATTCGCGCGGTGTGTAGAGCGGATTGACGTTGACCACCGTATAGCCGGCACGCAGCGCCGCCATCATTGCGACAGGGTATTGCAGCACGTTCGGCATCATGATCGCGACGCGGGCGCCCCTGTTGAGGCCGGTCGATTGGAGATAGGCGGCGAAAGCCGCCGAATGCCGCTCGATCTCCCCATAGGTCAGTGTCTTGCCCATGCAGGTGAAGGCCGGCCGCCCTGCGAATTGCTTGCATGACTTGACCAGCAACTCGCCGATCGAGGCGGCGGGCAGTGGGCCGATCTCTGCAGGGATGCGATCGGGATAGCTTTTCAGCCACGGCTTGCTGGTGGCCGTCCCGGGCGCAGCTTTTGTCCGCGAGGATTTCGCGTCGGCGGGGACTGCCTCGCTTTTCGACGCCGGTTTAGCCGTGGGAGCCGACGAAGTGCGCTTCCCCTTGGCTTTACTCGCCGCTGCTTTTGCCGTGGGCTTCGGCTTGCCGGCGGTTGTTCCGGCGGCAGCTTTCGAGCGCTTCACGCCGGCAGGTATGGCCCCGGAGGCGGGATCGCTTTTTACCGGTTGCTCGACAGCAGGCGGTGAAGCGGGCTTCGTTTTGGCGGTCTTCGCCGGAGTTGCCGAAGGTTTGGCTGCTGCGGCCCTCGGCTTTGTGGCCGCTTTGGCGGTGGACGGCTTCGCGGCCGCCTTTGCCTTCGGCGTTGCCGACTTGGGAGAGACCTTTGCCACGGCGTTCGTCGTTGCCTCGGCTGCGGGTTTCGCGGCCGTTTTGGGCGATGCGTCCTTCGAAGGGGCCTTGGCCGCCGTCTTGGTGGAAGTCGCCTTCGCCGTGGTTGTTTTCGTCGACTTCGCCTTGGCGGCTTTCTCCTCGAGTTTAGCCTCGATCGAAGCGGCCTTTGCTGTCGGCGTCTTCGCCCGCTTGCCGCCTTCCCTCGTCACGGCCTTCGTCGACTTTTCCCTGGTGGTGGATCCGCCTTGAGGTTTCTTTGCCAACTCGCCCTCCCGTTTTGTTGTCGCCGCGATGGCGTTGCCCCCAGGGCCGCGGCGGTTCCAGAACTCCGTCTCGTTCCAGGACTTTGTATTGCTTGTCTTGCAAGCTGTGCAAGCCTCCCCCGGGGAAGCCTGCTACTGGCCGAAGCCCGCATGGTTGGAGAGGAAGGCCACTTCCTCCTGCGAGCTCTCCCTTCCGAGTGCGCGGTTGCGATGCGGGAAGCGCCCATAATTCGCAATGATATCGCGATGCTCGATCGCGTAGCGGACCTGTTCCTCATTGTCGGAGAAAAGCTCGACGCAGCGCTCTTGGTCTTCGAGCGATTCAGAGTGCATGAACGGCATGTAGAAGAAGCTCCGCCATTCGTTCGGCATGACCTTGTCGAAGCCGCTGGCAAGAGCGTTCCGCGCTATGGCGAGAGCCAGCGCGTCGGTGGCGAAGGCATCCGCGGTTCCGCGGAACATGTTGCGCGGGAACTGATCGAGCGCGATGGTCGCCGCGAGCGCGGCGTTGGGCCGCAGCAGAGCCTCGGCCGGAACCTTGGTCCGCAGGTCCCGCCACAGATCCTGGAAACGCTCCCTGATCGCATCGTCCGTTGCGTCGCTGCGCTCGAACCAGCCCGCTGCCCCGACCTCGTCGAACCAGAAGCGCAGGATGTCCTCTGCCCAGTCATCGGCTGTCATCTACAATCTCCATTCTGCCTGGGGTCCAGATAGGGCGATATACCGCCAGCACATTCTCGCCCCTTTGACTTGCCTCGTGGAAGTTTTTTTCGGCTCACCATAGGGCAACTACGTTGCCTGTTTCAAAGCTGTATGAACTTTGCTTATATGCCGCCTTCCTGAGCCTGCTAGCGGGGCTTGGAACTACAAAAAACGGGAGTGCTCAATGTTGAAAAAGACAATCTTTGCCGCCGCCCTGATGGCCGCGACGGTCCTCAGCGGCGCTGCGAGCGCCAAGACGTTCGTTTATTGCTCCGAGGGTTCGCCCGAAGGCTTCGACCCCGGCCTGTACACGGCCGGTACGACGTTCGACGCGGCCGCGCACACGGCGTACAACCGTCTTCTCGAGTTCAAGCCCGGTACGACGGAGCCCATCGCGGGTCTTGCCGAGAGCTGGCAGATTTCCGACGACGGCCTGGAATACACCTTCAAGCTGCGCCCGGGCGTCAAGTTCCAGACGACCGACTTCTTCACGCCCACCCGTGAGTTCAACGCCGACGACGTGGTGTTCTCGTTCGATCGCCAGCTCAACAAGGACAATCCGTGGAATCAGTATGTGGCCGGCGCTTCTTGGGAGTATTCTGCCGGCATGGGATTCCCGGAACTGATCAAGTCGGTCGAAAAGATCGATGACCTGACTGTCAAGATCACGCTGAACCGCAAGGAAGCTCCGTTCCTCGCGAGCGTCGCCATGCCCTTCGCTTCGATCGTCTCGAAGGAATATGCCGACAAGCTCGCCGCCGACGGCAAGATGAACCAGATGAACCAGATGCCGCTCGGCACCGGTCCCTTCCAGCTCGTCGCCTACCAACAGGACGCCGTGATCCGCTACAAGGCTCACCCCGACTATTGGGGCGGCAAACAGAAGATCGACGATCTGGTCTTCGCCATCACCCCGGATGCGTCGGTGCGCTATCAGAAGCTCAAGGCTGGCGAGTGCCACCTGATGCCGTTCCCGAATGCTGCCGATGTCGCCAGCATGAAGGCGGATCCGAACCTCAAGGTGATGGAGCAGGAAGGCCTGAACGTGGCCTATCTCGCTTACAACACCACGCAGGCTCCATTCGACAAGCCCGAAGTGCGCAAGGCGCTCAACATGGCCATCAACAAGCAGGCCATCGTGGATGCCGTGTTCCAGGGCCTGGCCACGCCGGCGAAGAACCCGATTCCGCCGACGATGTGGTCCTACAACGACGCTATCGAGGACGATAAATACGACCCCGAGGCGGCCAAGAAGATGCTCGAGGAAGCCGGCGTCAAGGACCTCAAGATGAAGGTCTGGGCGATGCCGGTGTCGCGGCCATACATGCTGAACGCCCGTCGCGCCGCCGAACTCATCCAGGCCGATTTCGCCAAGATCGGCGTGGGTGTGGAGATCGTGTCCTATGAATGGGCCGAATATCTCGAACGTTCGAAGGCCAAGGATCGCGACGGCGCCGTCATCCTCGGCTGGACCGGCGACAATGGCGATCCGGACAACTTCCTCGATACGCTGCTGGGCTGCGATGCAATCGGCGGCAACAACCGCGCGCAGTGGTGCGACAAGGAGTTCGACGATCTGGTCACCAAGGCCAAGGAGAGCTCCGACGTCGCAGAGCGCACCAAGCTCTATGAAGAAGCGCAGGTCGTCTTCAAGCGCGAGGCACCGTGGGCGACGCTGGACCACTCGCTTTCCGTCGTGCCGATGCGCAAGGAAGTACAGGGCTTCCATCAGAGCCCGCTCGGTGATTTCGCCTTCGACGGAGTTGACCTCGCCGAGTAACGTCGACTAAAGGACCTAGCAAATGGGGGGTGCTTGTTTAGCAAGCGCCCCCTTCGTGCATTCGTGCTATCTTGCTCCCGAGCAGGTTCCGCAAAAGTGCTCTGCGGTTTTGCGATCAGAACCTGCGATAACAAACGGATCTAAGCAGACATTCGTGGGCAACCACGAATGTCTGCTTAGGGCTTGGACCACTCACCGAAGGTTTGACATGCTCCGGTTTCTTCTGGGGCGGCTCGCCGTCCTGATCCCGACTTTTCTCGGGGTCTCACTTATTGCCTTCTCCTTCATCAGGCTTCTGCCCGGCGACCCTGTCGCCCTCCTCTCCGGCGAACGGGTGATGTCGCCCGAACGCCACGCCGAGATCTCCCACCAGCTCGGTCTCGATCGGCCGCTGCCCATCCAGTATCTCGACTATCTCGGCGGCGTTCTTACCGGCGATTTCGGGACCTCGATCGTCACCAAGCAGCCGATAACGGATCAATTCTTCGCGCTTTTTCCCGCAACGCTCGAACTGTCGCTCTGCGCCATCGTCTTTGCCATCCTGCTTGGCATTCCCGCGGGCATCTTTGCCGCGGTGAAGCGCGGCTCCTTCTTCGACCAGAGCCTGATGGGCGCTGCCCTTGTCGGCTATTCCATGCCGATCTTCTGGTGGGGCCTGCTGCTGATCATCCTCTTTTCCGGTATCCTGCAATGGACGCCGGTCTCGGGCCGCATCTCGTTGATGTATTTCTTCCCCCCGGTGACCGGCTTCATGCTGATCGACTCGCTGCTGTCGGGCCAATCGGGCGCGTTCAAATCGGCGGTGAGCCATCTCGTTCTGCCGACGATCGTGCTCGGCACGATCCCGCTTGCCGTCATCGCCCGGCAGACACGTTCGGCCATGCTCGAGGTGCTGGGCGAGGACTATGTACGCACGGCTCGCGCCAAGGGCCTCTCGCCCTTCCGCGTGGTCGGCGTGCATGCGCTGCGCAACGCTCTGATCCCCGTCGTCACCACGATCGGCCTCCAGGTCGGCGTGATGCTGGCCGGCGCGATCCTCACAGAGACGATCTTCTCCTGGCCGGGCATCGGCAAGTGGATGGTCGATTCCGTGTTCCGGCGGGATTACCCGGTGATCCAGGGCGGGCTGCTCATCATCGCCGGCGTGATCATGCTGGTGAACCTCGCCGTGGACCTGCTTTACGGCCTTCTCAACCCGCGTATTCGCCACTGAGGGAGTGAAACCATGGCTGACACGACCGCAGTGGAAGTGAGTGTCCAGGAGCCGACGAGCGCCCGCCGCTTCGCGGAGTTCTGGTATTATTTCTCCGAGAACCGTGGCGCGGTGATAGGGCTGGTGGTGTTCACGCTGCTCGTCGTCGTCGCGCTGTTCGCGCCGCTGCTCGCGCCTCACGCGCCCAATGCGCAATACCGTGACGCGGTGCTGCTGCCGCCGGTCTGGGCGGAGGGCGGCCGTGCCGCCTATCTGCTCGGGACCGATCCCGTCGGCCGCGACATCTTTTCGCGGCTCCTTTACGGCGCGCGCTATTCGCTGTTCATCGGCGTGGTGGTTACCAGCATCGCGCTTGTCGGCGGCATCTTCATCGGCGTGATCGCCGGTTATTTCCGCGGCTGGATCGATACCGTGATCATGCGCATCATGGACATCATCCTGGCCTTCCCGTCGCTGCTGCTGGCGCTCGTGCTGGTTGCCGTGCTCGGGCCCGGCCTCACCAACGCGATGATCGCAATCGCTCTCGTGCTTCAACCGCATTTCGTGCGCCTGACCCGCGCGGCGGTGATGGCCGAGAAGAACAGGGAATATGTTGTCGCCGCCCAGGTCGCCGGAGCCAGTCCGCTGCGGCTGATGTTCGTAACTATTCTGCCGAACTGCCTGGCGCCGCTGATCGTCCAGGCGACGCTTTCCTTCTCGAACGCGATCCTCGATGCGGCTGCTCTCGGCTTCCTCGGCATGGGCGCGCAGCCGCCGACTCCCGAATGGGGAACGATGCTGGCCGAGGCACGCGAGTTCATCCTGCGGGCGTGGTGGGTCGTGACGTTCCCGGGCCTTGCGATCCTCATCACCGTGCTCGCGATAAACCTGATGGGCGACGGTCTCCGCGACGCGCTCGATCCGAAGCTGAAGAGGTCCTGATCATGGCGCTTCTCGAAATCGAAAACCTTGTCGTCGAATTCGACACGGCGAGCGGCCCGTTCCGCGCCGTCGACGGCGTCTCCATCGCGGTCGACCAGCGTGAAGTCCTGGCGATCGTGGGCGAATCCGGCTCCGGCAAATCGGTCTCCATGCTGGCCGTCATGGGGCTTCTGCCCTGGACGGCGAAGGTCTCGGCCGACAAGATGCTCTTCGACGGACGCGATCTCCTATCGCTTTCCGCGACGGAGCGTCGCAAGCTGGTCGGCAAGGATATGGCGATGATCTTCCAGGAACCGATGACCAGCCTCAATCCATGCTTCACGGTGGGCTTCCAGATCGAGGAGACCTTGCGCATCCATATGGGGATGGACAAGGCAGCCCGTCGGGCGCGTGCGGTGGAATTGCTGAGGGCGGTCGGCATTCCCGAGCCGGAGGAGCGGTTGCGTTCCTTCCCGCACCAGATGTCGGGCGGCCAGAACCAGCGCGTGATGATTGCCATGGCGATCGCCTGCAATCCCAAGCTCCTGATCGCCGACGAACCGACCACCGCGCTCGACGTCACCATTCAGAAACAGATTCTCGACCTTCTGGTGCGCCTTCAGGCCGAGCACGGCATGGCGCTCATCATGATCACGCACAATATGGGCGTGGTCGCCGAAACGGCCGATCGGGTGGTCGTCCAGTACAAAGGCCGCAAGATGGAGGAGGCCGACGTGCTCACGCTGTTCGAGGCTCCCAAGAGCAACTACACGAAGGCGCTTCTGGCGGCGCTGCCGGACAATGCGACCGGCGACAGGCTGCCGACGATAGCCGACTATTTCGCCGACGAATCCCGCATCGCGGAGTCCGCACGATGACCGTTCTTCAGGCCAGGAACATTGTCCGCGACTACCATCTGGCGGGGAGTCTCTTCAAACCGGCGCGGACCGTCCATGCCGTGAAGGGCGTCAGCCTCTCCGTCACCAAAGGCAAGACGCTGGCGATCGTGGGCGAAAGCGGCTCCGGTAAATCGACGCTCGCCCGCATCGTCACGATGATCGATGCGCCGACCTCGGGCGAATTGGAGATCGACGGCGAGAAGGTGGACATCACCCGCGGTGGATTGAGCAAGGAAATGCGCCGCAAGGTGCAGATGGTTTTCCAGAACCCCTACGGCTCGCTCAATCCGCGCCAGAAGATCGGCGACGTGCTTGCCGAACCCCTGCTGATCAATACCGACAAGCCGGCCTCGGAGCGGCGGGACCTCGCCATGAAGATGTTGCTCAAGGTCGGGCTCGAGGAGAAGCATTTCAACCGCTATCCGCACATGTTCTCGGGCGGCCAGCGTCAGCGCATCGCGATCGCGCGTGCTTTGATGCTCAATCCGAGCCTGCTGGTTCTCGACGAGCCGGTGTCGGCGCTCGATCTGTCGGTCCAGGCCCAGATTCTCAATCTTCTCGCCGACCTGCAGGACGAATTCGGCCTCACCTATGTCTTCATCAGCCACGACCTTTCGGTGGTGCGCTACATCGCCGACGAGGTGCTGGTGATGTATCTGGGCGAAGCGGTCGAATACGGCAGTCGTGACGCCGTCTTCTCGGCGCCCACGCACGATTATACCAAAATGCTCTTCGCCGCGACGCCGCGCGCCGATGTCGAGAGCATCAGGGCGCGACTGGCAAGGAAGAAAGCCGCCTGAGACGAGCGGGCTCCCTTCCCGACCGGATGATAAGAATCACCGATCGCCCCAGGCGTTGCCGGATGGACTTTCTCCATGCGGTCATGCGAGCTTTCTGCTGCCGGAGCGTGAGTCGCCGGCTGACTGCAACCGCATGCAACGCTGGAGCGTGGTATCATGGGCATCGACAGTCTTATCGTCTTCCTCATCGTTGGCGCGGTCGCCGGCTGGCTGGCAGGTCTGCTGGTCAAGGGGTATGGCTTCGGCCTCATCGGAAACATCGTGGTGGGTATCATCGGCGCCCTCATCGCTGGCTGGCTGTTTCCAATGATCGGCATCAGCATCGGCACGGGGGTCGTTTCCGCCATCGTCAATTCGACGATCGGAGCCGTGATTCTGCTCGTGCTGATCAGGCTGGTGAAGCAGGCCTGATCCAGTTTTCCATCGACACGCGTGCGCCCTTGAGAAGGGGTTCTGTCGGACAACGGGACCGGCAGCGAATGTGTGTGCAAAATGATGACCGAGGCCGCTCGCTTCGCTCGTCAGCAATGGATATATTGCTCGCGGGAAGGGAGATTTCCGAAGGCAGGCAACCAGCGCGCCCGTGGGTAAGCAAGGCGGGCACGTTTGCTTTCGATACAGGGATCGGGTGGGGTGTCGGCAAGCGAATTTGAGGCGCTTCAGAAGCTGCTCGATCGAGCCGTGCTCGACGGGGAGCGCTGGCGGGAGGCCGGCGACCGGCTCGCCGATTATCTCGGCGGGGCGGGAACGATTTTCCTGCCGGAAGAGATCGAGGACCAGGGTCCCTGGCTCGTTCATTCCGCGTCGCTGTCGGAACTGGTCGCGGCGATCTTCGAGGGCGAATGGCATCTGAGAAGCTACCGCCGGCATGCCATCCCCATCATCAAACAGCGGGGTTACGCCACGGACCTCGATATTGCCGACGACGAAACGATACGGCGCGAACCCTTCTATCAGGAACTGCTGGTCCCGCGTGGGTTCGGTTATTTCGTGGGCTTGAACATCCAGGTCGGGCATCAGGCCTGGATCGCGTCGGTTGAACGCGAGCTCGGCGCGCCGGTGCCCGACCGCCAGTTATTCGATCGGGTCCAGCGGATATTGCCTTCCTTGACCGCATCGGCGCGCGCGTCCTTCGCGCTCGGTCGCAAGCGCCTCGAGAGCTGGGGCGACCTTCTGGCCGACCAGGGCCGGGGGCTCTTCCTCGTCGACTTCCGCGGAAGGGTGATCGACAGGAATGCGGCATCGGAGCTTTTTCTCGGGGATGGCCTGGCTTTGAACGACCGGCGGATCTGTCTGCCTGATCCCCATGCCGACCAGGCCTTCAAACAACTGCTCGCATCTGCCTGCGCGGTCGTGCCCGATGGGCATCTTCCATCGCCTGTCTTCTGGCGCGACGGCAATTGCACGCAACTCGTTGCGGATGTTGTGCGGCTGAAGCCCAACCTCCGCTTCTTCTACAGCCAGGAGGCAGCGATCGTCGTCATCCGTGCGGTCGGCAGCAGCAGGCTCGAATTGCCTGAGCTGCTCAAGCGCCGGGCTCGGCTGACCGAGGCGGAAATCAGGCTGGCCGTCGCCCTGTTCGAAGGTCATTCGCTCACCGAATATGCGGCTGCCGTCGGCAACACAATCGGCACGGTGCGCCAGCAATTGAAGGCAATCTTCAAGAAGACGAAGACCAGCCGGCAAGGCGAGCTGCTGACCTGGATGCGCAAACTGCAGGCTTCCAGCGGCGCCTGACGCATTTCCTATCCCATTACGCGACGTATCGCTTTGGAAAGTTGTGCGAGGAATGCCGGCCGCGTCGATGCGACGAGCTTCCATGACAGTACGGACTTGGCCATTCGCCGCGGCAGAACACCGACTGACAGGAACCAGGCGGCAAGAACCGCGCGCCGTCGCAGGGTTGCTTTCATTTCCAAGCTGGCCTTGGCGCCTGCGGCCGCCAGGGCCAGCTTGGAATCGTCTCTTACGGGGTGATGCTTGCGATCGGTGCAAAGGGAGGCAAGCCGTTCTTCCAGATGAACCGGATCGTGGAGCATCGCATCCCGGGGCACTATCAGGCCGATCTCGGACGCCTGGTCCGCCAGGGCATCCATGCGGTGGAAATCATGTCGCACCCTCCAGCGTGCCCGTTCGGCGAGGCGCTCCCCGAAAACCGAATGATTCACGCCGTGAATGCGATAGGCGCCGAGGCATTCGTCGATAGAGCGGACATGGCCGTACAGCGGCGCCAATGTCGCGAGATAGCCGTCGGCTCCTTGCCGGAAATCCGGTTCGGGGATCGGCATGATCGTGTCCAGCGTCGATCGATCGAAAGCCAACCCGCTCGTCACCGTGGTCTGGTAACGTCCCTTGTGTAGGAGTTTCGGCACGACATCACCGCTGTCGAAGGGGAGTTCCGGCGGAGGAAAGACGTCCTTGATGCGTTGCACTTCGTCTACGATGTGCAGCCTGAACTGGACCTGGGCTGTCGCCTCATCCCATGCGTCCACAATTGTGGAGACGGCGCCGGGATAGAGATAGTCGTCGGCATCCAGGAAGAGGACGATCTCACCCGAGCTTGCCTCGAGGCCGGTGTTGAACGCCGCTGCATGCCCTCCATTCTTCTCCCGCAGTTTCGCGGTGATGCTGTCGCCATACGATTTTATGATGTCGGATGAATGGTCTCTGGACGCATCGTCGACGACGATGATTTCAACATCGGGGTAATCCTGTTCCAGCGAACTGTCGATGCTGCGCTGCAGGAAACGCGCGTAATTGTAGTTCGGTATGATGATGGACACCGGAATCCGGCCGGGCTCTGGATGCATCGCATGGACCTCGCGATTGGCTTCGGTCCGGGCCAAGCTAGGGTCATCGAGGACATCCAGCAACCCGCGGCGCTCCGGAGTTCTTGTTCAATCGCCTTGTTCTCGGGGTGCAGGCAGGTATCTCGCTCGACGGCAGGTTGCGGTTGTCTACGGCCCGATGCGTCCAGATAATTGTCGCTGTTCGAGAAGCTCCATTCTCGATTTCTCCATAGCCAAGAGCAAGGATTGTCAGGGATAGAGGCACGCCGGCGCGGAACGCGCGGGAGGTCAAATGCCAGGCTTCACCGAAGATCTAAAGCGGAACCAGGCGCACAGCGCTATCCGGCTATATTTCGTTATAAATTTTGAGATGAGACTGGTGCCGCTTGCGTGACTCGAACACGCGACCCCATCATTACGAATGATGTGCTCTACCAACTGAGCTAAAGCGGCATCCCGACGCCTTGTGGCGCGAATGTGGTGCGGGTGATAGCTTCATTGTCGGCGGATTTCAAGCCGCCTCGCAAGCGATTTGCGAGGCTTGTCGAAGAAACCTTCGCCGAACGGCGTCACGCGGCGGCAAGCAAAGCGCGGGCTGCCCGGTATTCTGCTTCGAGCCTGTCGACGAGCACGGCCGCCGGCACCACTTCGGTGACTGCCCCGATCCCCTGTCCGCAGCCCCAGATGTGTTTCCACGCCTTGGCTTCGGAAAAATTCATCTTGCTCGGATCCGACACCGGCAGCTTGTCGGGATCCAGCCCTTGGGCAACGATCGAGCCGCGGAGATAGTTGCCGTGCACGCCCGTGAAGAGGTTGGAGTAGACGATGTCGGCGGCCTTCGAATCGACGATCATCTGCTTGTATTCGTCGGCCGCGCGCGCTTCGGCCGTGGCTATGAAGGGCGAGCCGATATAGGCCATGTCGGCGCCCATCGCCTGGGCCGCCAGGATCGCGCCGCCATTGGCGATCGCGCCGGACAGGAGGAGCGGTCCACCGAACCATTGGCGGATCTCCTGGACCAGCGCGAAGGGAGAGAGCGTGCCGGCATGCCCGCCGGCGCCCGCCGCGACCGCGATCAGCCCGTCCGCGCCCTTCTCGATGGCCTTGCGGGCGTGGCGGTCGTGGATAACGTCATGCAACACGATCCCGCCATAGGAATGGACGGCCTGGTTGACCTCTTCGACGGCCCCGAGCGAGGAAATGACGACCGGGACCTTGTATTTCACGCACAAGCCGAGATCCTGCTCGAGGCGCGGATTGGATTTGTGGACGATCTGGTTGACGGCGAACGGCGCGGCCGGCCGGCCGGGATTGGCTTCATCATGCCGGCGCAATTCTTCCGTGATCTCGGCGAGCCATTCGTCGAGTTGGGCTTGAGGTCGTGCATTGAGTGCGGGGAAGGAACCGACGACCCCTGCCTTGCATTGCGCCAGAACGAGCGGGGGATGCGAGATGATGAAGAGAGGCGATCCCACGACCGGTAGGCGAAGATTCCGTTTGAGGATATCGGGCAGGGCCATGGGTTCTCCGAAATTGACGTTTGCGTAAACGTCATCGTTTCTAGCAGATCGCCATGGAGCCGCAATGGCGACCGACACCTCGCGGATTCGACCTTTCCTGGATGCGAGGGCATAGTGGCGTCGGCGAATCCGTTGATCGGGCTTGCTGCAAAGGTTAGAGAGATTCCGGACATCCGCTCCGGTAATGCCACGGCCAACCGGATGGAACGAGTGGGAAGCCTGCTGTCGATCGGAGCGATCCGACCCGGAAAACCGTGAGGAACGCTGCTTGGACGTGATCGAAACCGCGATCCGGAATGCTTTCGAAAAGGGCGATGCCACGGATCGCGCATTCCGTGAGAAGGTCTACCGGTCGGCATTCGCCGCGCTCGATCGTGCCCTGAAGGCCAATCCGAACGTCACCGTCGAGGCGGCGATCAACCGTCGCAAGAACCTGCAGGCCAGGATCGCCGAGATCGAAACCGAGTTCATTCCCGCCGTGTCGGACGCGGCGCCGGAAATTGAGGTGGCACCCGATGTGCCAGCCGCTAGCCAAGCACCGGCGAGCGTCGAGATCGACCGCCCCGATCACCGTGACCGGCCTGTGACAGCGACCACACCCGAGGTCACGATCGAACGAGGGCAGCGTGCCGGTCGGCAGGAGCCAGTGATGGGTGCGCACCCGGTGTCGCCACCGGTGGCCCCGGAGGTTGGCGACGACATCCGAGCAGAGCCGCGCCTTCCCTCTGGAAATGCTTCCGGGAACGGCAAGCGGCCGGCGGCCGCCGAGGCCGAATTGTCGGCGCAGCCGGAAAGAGTGGTCGAGCCCGAACGCCGCCGGCGCTATCCGGCCATCTTCATCGCCGTGACGTTGCTGTCGCTCGCCGCGATCGGAGGCTGGTGGGGATACAACACCGGTCTTTTCAAGTCACCGGCAGAGATCGACACCAGCGTGCCGAACCCGCCGGCCGTGACCGGCGAGGAGGACTTCGATCCGGACGAGGAGCCTATCGGCGAACCCGCCAAGCCGGGCGAGGCGGATGCCCAGCGCGACTGGATCAATGTCTTTTCGCCGGAGGATCCGACACAGGTCAATGCGCCGGGTGACACCAAGGCCGAAGTCATGGAGGACGAATCCGGCAGCTTCATTCGAATCCGCTCGGGACCTGCAGGTTCGGCGATCACTTTCGACGTGGGGCAGGGCGTGCTGGAGCAACTCGCGGGCAAGCGTGTCGTGTTCGACATCGTGGCGCGCGCCGAAGAGGGCAAGGAAACGCAGATCTCGGTGGATTGCAATTTCGGCGAGCTCGGCGGTTGCGGAAGAAAGCGTTATGCGGTCGGCTACGAGCAGGGCGAGTTCCTGTTCGAGATCGAACTGCCGAACAAGAGGCCGGGTGCCGAGGGTTCGATCGCCATCAACTCCGACCTCTCCAATGAGGGCAAGGCCATCGACGTCTATGAGATCAAGGCGTCGGTCGCGCAGTAGGTCTTTTCCTGTCTTTCAGTCCAGCAGGGCCTGCAGCGTCTCGATGCGGTCCGCTTCGTGGGCGGGCTTGTCCCAGCGTAGTCGCGAGATGCGGGGAAATCGCATGGCGACGCCGGATTTGTGACGCTGTGAACGGTTCAGCCCTTCGAAGGCGACTTCCAGCACCAGACCGTTCTGTCGGTCCGCGCGCACGGAACGCACCGGCCCGAAACGCTCGATCGTATTGTCGCGCACATATTTGTCTATCTGCTTCAACTCCTCGTCGGTAAAGCCGAAATAGGCCTTGCCGACGGGGACCAGTTCCGGATTGTCGTCCGGACCGGTCCATACGCCGAAGGTGTAGTCGGAATAATAGCTCGATCGCTTGCCATGGCCGCGCTGCGCATACATGAGCACGGCATCGATCGTGTGCGGGTCCCGCTTCCATTTGAACCAGGGCCCCTTCGGCCTGCCCGCGACATAGGCCGATTGACGATGCTTGATCATGACGCCTTCGATGATCGGATGCGGCGGGGTCCCTCGCATCGCCTCCAATTCTTGCCAGTGGGCGAAGGCGATCATCGGCGAAAGGTCGAAGCGTTCGGGATCGAGTGCAGCGACGAAGGTCTCGAGCCGTGACCGGCGTTCCAGGAAGGGCAGGGCGCGTGTGTCCTCGCCGCCGGCCTGGAGCAGATCGTAGCAGCGCATGAAGGCGGGGTATCGATCGCGTATCTTCGCCGACACGCTCTTGCGATTCAGCCGCTGCTGCAGCTCCGAGAACGTTCCCGTCCAATCCGGCGGCCGTCCGACAAGAAGTTCACCATCCAGAACGCCGTCGAAATCCATCGCTTCCACGAGGTCCGGAAAGGCACCGGAGACGTCGTCGCCGGTGCGCGAATAGAGACGGCGCAGGCCCGCCTCGCAGACGGCCTGGACACGAATACCATCCCATTTCCATTCGGCCGCGTAGTCGGCGGGATCGAGCCTTTCGATGTCGCCATCGCCCACCGCATGGGAAAGCATCACCGGCCGGAACAGTGCTTTCGCCGGTTTTTCCGGTTTGGCTGTCTTCCCCTCCAGCCAGGCGAAGAGGTTTTCATAGGGCGGCGAAAGTCCGTGCCAGAGCTCTTCGATTTCGGTGACATCAACGCTTCCGAAGTCGGCGAGGGCCTGCTTCGCCAGCCTGGCCGACACGCCGATGCGCAAGCCGCCCGTGACCAGCTTGATGATGGCGAAGCGAGCCGAGGCTCCGACGCAGTCGAGCAGATCGGCCAAAACCTTCGGGCCGTCCGAGCGGCTGGCGGCCTGCAGGCGGGCGACCACTTCGCCGAGGGTCGGGACATGGTCGATCGTCGGGCCGGCTTGCGGCTCCGGCCAGACCAGGGACACCGTCTCGGCGAGGTCTCCGACATAATCGTAGGAGTAGCCGAACAGCACGGGGTCCATGCGTTCGACCACCAATGTGCGCAGCATCGCCGGCTTCACGGCCGCGATCGAAAGATCGCCGGTGATCGCTGCCAGGGCCAACCCGCGGTCCGGGTCCGGTACCTCGCGGAAATAATCCTTGAGCAGCGTCAGCTTGCCGTTGCGCGACGGCGTGAGCACCAGCCGGTCGAGAAGTTCGGCAAAGCGGTTCATGGCGGCCCGGTCAATCCCCCTCGTCTTCGTAACCAACGAGATGCAGGGGCCGGGCGGCGATGCCGGCGAGTTCGCACCAGCGCACCAATGCTTCCTCGCGGCCATGCGTTACCCAGACTTCGGATGCCCCGGTTTCCTTGATCGTGTCGGTCAGCTCATCCCAATCGGCATGGTCGGAGATGATGAGCGGCAGTTCGACGCCGCCCTGCCTGGCGCGCTGCCGGATGCGCATCCAGCCCGAGGCAAAGCAGGAAATCGGGTCGGGAAACCGCCGCGACCATCGATCGGCGAAGGCTGCGGGAGGACCGATGACAATGGCGCCGGCAAAATCGTCCTTGGTGGATCTGTCGACGGTCGCCGGCTCGAGCCGGCCGAGTTCCACCCCCTGGCTCCGATAATATGCGCTCAACGTTTCCAGGGCGCCGTGGATGTAGATCGGCCGGTCATAGCCGCAGTCGCGCAGCAGCCGGATCACCCGCTGCGCCTTGCCCAGCGCATAAGCGCCGATGACGTGGGACCGTTCGGGAAACTGGGTGGCGGACCGCAGCACCCGGCCGATCTCCTCCCGGTCCGGCGGATGGCGGAACACCGGCAGCCCAAAGGTCGCCTCGGTGATGAAGACGTCGCAGGGCACGAGTTCGAAGGCGACGCAGGTCGGATCCGGCTGGCGCTTGTAATCGCCAGAAGCGACGATTCGCAGCCCGCCCCGTTCGACGGCGATCTGCGCGGAGCCGAGCACATGGCCGGCCGGATGGAAAGTCACCCTCACGCCGTTCAGATCGAAGGTCTCGCCGAAGGCTGCGGCTTGTGTCGTTCCGGCAAACGGGGTGCCGTAGCGCAGCCCCATAATGTCCAGTGTCTGCTGCGTGGCGAGAACCGAGCCGTGGCCCGAGCGCGCGTGATCGGAATGGCCATGGGTGATCAGTGCGCGGTCCACCGGCTTGATCGGATCGATGAAGAAATCGCCGGGCGGGCAATACAGGCCTTCAGGGCGGGAGCGAAGCAGATCGCGAGCGCGCATGGCCCAAACATAGGCATTTGCTGGAATTGGAAAAGCCCGTTGAATTAGGCTCCTGACACGCTGTATAGGCTCGCGTCCCTACCCGCGAGATCCCAATTGAAACCGCTGCTTCGTTCCTCCGGCGACATCCTGGCCGATCGTCGCGCCGACTATGCCGAAATGCTCTTCGCTTCGGGCGATCACGCCGCCGCGGCGGAGTTGATGATGGGCGCGCTCGAGCTCGCGCCGGGCTGGACGATGGGTTGGTTCCGCCTGGGCGAAATGCACGAAGCGGCAGGTGCGAACCAGCTCGCCGCAGAAGCCTGGTATACGGCGTTGAAGCTGGATCCTCAGGATCGCGCGGGCGCCGCTCTCAAGCTGGAGCTGGTGGGAGCCGCGCCCTTCTCGGCTGCGCCGCCAGGGGCCTTCGTCGAGGCGCTGTTCGACCACTATGCCGGCACTTTCGATCAGTCGCTTGTCGGAAAACTCGGTTATCGTGTGCCGGAACTGTTACGCCAGGCCATCAACGAGCGCGGTGAGAGGCGCTTCGCGAGCGCCGTCGATCTCGGTTGCGGCACGGGTCTGATGGGCGAGAGACTGCGGCCCGTCGTCGAATTCCTCGAAGGTCACGACATTTCGACGGCCATGCTGAAGAAGGCCGAGGCCAAAAGGCTCTACGATCGGTTGATCAAGTCTGACCTTCAGTCGCTGGCGCTGCCGGGGACGAGCGCCGATCTGGTCACGGCGGCCGATGTTTTCATGTATGTCGGAGCGCTTGAGCGTGTTTTCGACAGCGTCGCGGCCGCCTTGAAGCCCGGCGGCTTGTTCGCCTTCTCGGTCGAACGCCACAATGGTGCGGAGGATTTCGTGCTGCGTCCCTCGCGGCGCTACGCCCATTCGCAGGCCTATCTTCTCCGGCTGCTCCAACAGCGGGATCTGACCGTCGCCGCCCTCGGCAGCGCCACCATCCGCATGGATCGGGGGGAGCCGATCGAGGGAATAATGGTGCTCGCCGAAGCTGCCTGACCCGTTACCTATTTCAACGGTTCGATCTTCACGGGCTGGTTGTTCTGGTTTAGTTCTATGAGCGTGAACCGCCCGACCAGGAAAATCGACAGCGACGGCCCTTCCAGCCTTTTGCCGGACCCATTCGTCAGATGGTTCTCGGAACGTGGCTGGTCGCCGCGTGCACACCAGCTCGACCTGCTTGGCCGGGCTCAGGCCGGCAGTTCGGTCCTTCTGATCGCGCCGACGGGCGCCGGCAAGACCCTCGCCGGTTTCCTGCCCGCGTTGACCGATCTCGCAACCCGCCCGAAACGGCGGCCCGGCGAGGCGCGCCGTGGCATCCATACCCTTTATATCTCTCCGCTTAAGGCGCTGGCGGTCGACATCGAGCGTAATCTCGCCACACCGGTCGGAGAGATGGCACTGCCCATCACCATTGAAACGCGCACCGGAGATACGCCTGCCCACAAGCGCCAACGGCAGAAACACGTGCCCCCGGACATTCTTCTCACCACGCCCGAACAGCTTGCTTTGTTGATCGCGTCGCCCGACGCCGAGCGCTTCTTCGCCGATATGCGCTATGTCGTGCTCGATGAGCTCCATTCGCTGGTGACCTCCAAGCGCGGTCACCTTCTGTCGCTCGGGCTGGCGCGGCTGCGGCGCTTCGTCCCGGGGCTGCAGGCGATCGGCTTGTCGGCGACAGTGTCCGAACCCGACGAACTGCGCCGCTGGCTCGTCGGCCAGAACCCGCTGGGCGCCATGGCCGAGCTGATAACCGTCGCCGGCGGCGCCAAGCCCGAAATCAGCATCCTCGATTCCGAGGAGCGCGTGCCCTGGGCCGGTCATTCGGCGCGTTACGCCATTCCCGAGATGTACGACGCCATCAGGAAGCATCGTACCACGCTCCTCTTCGTCAACACGCGCAGCCAGGCCGAGCTTTTGTTCCAGGAACTCTGGCGCGCCAATGACGACAACCTGCCGATCGCCCTCCATCACGGCTCGCTGGAAGCGGGGCAGCGCCGTCGGGTGGAGAAGGCGATGGAAACGAACAGCCTGCGTGCGATCGTCGCCACTTCGACACTCGATCTCGGTATAGACTGGGGCGATGTCGATCTCGTCGTGCATGTCGGTGCCCCCAAGGGCGCAAGCCGGCTGGCCCAGCGCATAGGCCGTGCCAACCATCGCATGGACGAGCCGTCGAAGGCGATCCTCATTCCCGCCAATCGCTTCGAAGTGCTGGAGTGCCAGGCCGCGCTCGACGCCAACTATCTCGGCGCTCAGGACACTCCGCCTTTGGTAACGGGGGCGCTGGACGTGCTCGCCCAACATGTGATGGGCAGCGCCTGCGGAGCGCCATTTTCGGCGGATGAGCTTTATGAGGAGATCCTCGGCGCGGCGCCCTATGCGGCCCTGCCGCGGGAGACCTTCGATCGTGTCGTCGATTTCGTTGCGACAGGCGGCTACGCGTTGAGGGGCTACGAGCGTTATGCCCGTATCCGCCCGACCAAGGACGGTCGCTGGCGTGTCTCCAACCCGCAGTTCGCCCAGCAGTACAGGCTGAACGTCGGCACCATCGTCGAATCCCCCATGCTCAACATCCGCTACGTGCGCAGCGGCCGCGGCGCTGCGTCGCGGGGCGGACCGGTGCTCGGCAAGATCGAGGAATATTTCATCGAAACACTGGCGCCTGGAGACACATTCCTCTTTGCCGGCAAGGTGTTGCGTTTCGAGGGGATCCGCGAGAACGAGTGTTTCGTTTCCAACGCGCCGGGAGGCGACCCGAAGGTGCCGGTCTATGCCGGCGGCAAGTTTCCGCTCACGACCTATCTGGCCGACCAGGTACGCGCCATGCTCGCCGACCCCGGTCGCTGGAGGAAATTGCCCGAACAGGTGGCCGACTGGCTGCGCATCCAGAAGGAGAAGTCGATCCTGCCGAGCCGCGGCGATCTCCTCGTCGAGACCTTTCCGCGCGGCGATCGATTCTATCTCGTGGCCTATCCTTTCGAAGGCCGGCTCGCGCACCAGACGCTGGGCATGCTGCTTACCCGCCGGCTCGACCGGGCCGGTGGCCGGCCGCTCGGCTTCGTCGCGACGGATTATTCCATTGCGGTCTGGGGACTGGACGACATGGGCGCCATGTTCCGGCGCGGGCGTCCGACCTTGGCCAAGCTCTTCGACGAGGACATGTTGGGCGACGACCTCGAGGCCTGGCTTGCCGACAGCTACCTGCTGAAACGCACTTTCAGGAGTTGCGCGGTGATTTCGGGTCTGATCGAGCAGCGCCATCCCGGCCGTGAAAAGACAGGGCGGCAGGTGACCGTTTCCGCCGACCTGATCTACGACGTGCTGCGGACCCACGAGCCCGACCACATTCTCCTCCAGGCCACGCGGGCGGACGCCGCAAGCGGCCTGCTCGATGTCAGGAGGGTTGCGGGCATGCTCTCCCGCGTCGGCGGCCGAATCGTGCATAAGGACCTCGAACACATTTCGCCGCTCGCGGTGCCGATCATGCTGGAGATCGGTAGGGAATCCGTACGCGGCCAAGCCCACGAAACGCTGCTGATGGAGGCGGCGGATCTGGTCGAGGAGGCGTTTGGAGCATGACGGTGGTGGAAAAGGCGGGACGCACCACGCAGATCGCGGGGGAGCAGGCGATCTGCGATCCACGTGGAGGGCTCTATTTCCCGGCTCTCGATCTGCTCGCGGTCTCGGACCTGCATCTGGAGAAAGGCTCGTCTTTCGCCCGGCGCGGCGTTTTCCTGCCGCCTTATGATACGGCGGCGACGCTCGAGATGCTGCACGAGATCATCGATCATTACCGGCCGGCGACAGTGATCAGCCTCGGCGACAGCTTTCATGACCCGGACGGCTCTGGGCGGCTCCCCGAGCCGTTCCGCGATCAGCTTGAAGCCATGGCCGCCGGGCGGGCATGGTTCTGGATTACCGGCAATCACGATCCTGTGGCGCCGCAGGGCTTGCCGGGCGACACGGTCGACGAGATCGCCGTGGGCAATCTCGTCTTCCGGCATGAGCCTTCCGCCGGCACGGCGGAGGGCGAGGTCGCCGGCCATCTCCATCCTTGCGCGCGCATCGTCCAGCGGGGCCGCTCCGTCCGCCGCCGCTGCTTCGCCAGCGACGGCAGGCGCATGATCATGCCTGCTTTCGGCGCATTCACCGGATCGCTCAACGTCCTGGATCGCGCCTATGCCGGGCTTTTCCTTCGGGAGACATTGCGGGCCTACATGATAGGCACCGACAGAATCTACCGCATCGCGGGATCGATGCTGCGCCCGGGGTGAACCCAAGCGGCCGGTGTCTCTCTCCGCCGCAATTTCGCGGGGATGTCCGCCAGGACAGCGAGGGCAACTCGCGACCCATCAAAGGTCAAGCGCCCATGAAATCGGGTTAGTCCTTGCGGAAGATCAGCCGTCCGAGCCAGCCCGTGAGCATGGCCAGCGAAACGGCGAAGATGCCGTAAAGGAACCCGTAGTCGTTCGCCACGCGAAAGATCGACTGCTCGAAGCCAGATTTGACGATGGCAAGCTGTGCCGAGGTTTCCTTGATGAACAAGCCATTGCGGAACAGGAAGGCGCGCGCCTTGTGCGTGCCGACTGGCACGTTTGGGGCCAGCGACACGGTTGCCCGAAAAAGGTTCTGGGACAGGAACTGCACCCCGCCGATACGTTCACTGTAGAGGCCGGTCGATCGCTTGAGCTGACGCAACGCCTTGGCGAATTCCTCGATCGTGGCCGGACTGTCCGACCGGTCGAGCGGCTCCAGGTAGAGATTGTCCGCTCCCAGCGCAAGCTGCCGGTAGCTCTTTGGCTCGGTGATGTCCTGCAACGCCCTTGTCGTGGCCACCGAATAGGAGATGGGGACGTTGACGAAAGTTTCGGATTCCGTGTTGATCCACATGCCGAGTATGCGATCCTTGCGGCGCACGACGACCGGCCGGGCCGGCCCTTCCAGCACCACGATCACGTCGTAGCGCCCCTGCCGGCTGATCAGCGGATCGGCATTGTCGAGCGCTCCGAAGATGGTGAGGTCGGCGCCGGAGAAGTCGGCCGTGATCGCCACACGGTCCATGGATAAGCCGATTTCTATGTTCTCGGGCAGGGCCTCTTGGGCACGAGCTCCGGGCCCAGGGGCAAACAGGAGAACGGTGAGCGCCGTCAGGACCAGGGCCGGGATATCGCATCGCCTGACCATGGTTCAACCGCTTCCCGGCAGGCTCAGGGAATAAAGATTGGCCGGCCGCACGAACAGGTCGAAGGCGAGCCTCAGCGCCACTGCCAATACCAGCAGCGCCAGCAGTGCGCGCAATTGTTCGCCGCGGAGCCGCTGGCCGGCACGGGCCCCGTATTGGGCGCCGGCCACCCCGCCGATCATCAGGATGAAGGCAAGGATGACGTCGACCGTCTGGTTGGCCGTGGCGTGGACGATGGTGGTGAAGGCCGCAACGAAGATGATCTGGAATAGCGACGTGCCGACCACGACATTCGTTGGAACCTTGAGCAGGTAGATCAAGGCAGGGACCATGATGAAGCCGCCACCGACGCCCATGATGGCGGCCAGGAAGCCGATCCCGGCGCCGATGCCGAGCACGGGAATGACGCTCACGAAGAGCTTCGAGGTTCGGAACCGCATCTTGAACGGGAGGCGGTGGATCCAGTTGTGCTGGCCGGATTTCTTGAGGGTGGGCAGCGCGCCGCTGCGTGCGCGCCGCAAGGCGTTGACGCTTTCCACCAGCATCAGCCCGCCGACGATGCCGAGGAAGGCGACGTAGAAGATCGAAATGAAGAGGTCGAGCTGACCGACGCTTCGCAGCAACGCGAAGACGTAGGCGCCAAGGGTCGAGCCGACGAGACCTCCGGCCAGCAGCACCGCGCCGAGCTTGAAGTCGAGCGTGCCGCGCTTGAAATGCGCGAGCGCCCCTGAAAAGGACGACGCGATCACTTGGTTGGCGCCGGTCGCCACGGCTATTGCCGGGGGGATGTTGTAGAAGATCAGCAGCGGGGTGATGAGGAAGCCGCCCCCCACGCCGAACATGCCGGACAGGAATCCCACCGCGGCGCCCATGGCGAGCAGCACGATGATGTTGACCGACATTTCTGCGATCGGGAGATAGATGCCCACCCGTCTGACTCTGTTTTGGCGACCGCCCCGGAAACCCGTTCCCTATGAAGCACTTGCCGGAAAATTCTGGCTGTTCTTGGGCCGACATGGCGGCGATGTCAAACGCCATTCGAAGACGAGGTTAAGGCCAGACCCCACCGCCGGTCTCCGAGCGAATATGCAGAGTGGATGGACCACCTGTCCGCCTATTTCCGTTCGATCAGCGCCTTGACCAGACTCTCGTCCACCCGGCCCGTCGGATCCATGCCATTGTCCTTCTGGAAGGCGGCGATGGCGGTCTTGGTCTTCTCCCCCATGACGCCGTCGGCGCCGCCGGCGTCGTAGCCGTTTTTGTTCAGAATCTTCTGAATGTTGGCGACGGCCTTCTTCATGTCGACGCTGGCGGTCTTGACCGGCCCGTCCTGCCAGGAAGCAGGGATGTCGACGGCATTGGCGGCAGCTTCCGCGGTCTTCGGCTTCCACAATTCGGCGGCCGCACGGGCACGTTCGAGCTGCTCAGGACGCAGCATCTTGGCGACTTCGTCGCGTTTGGTGGAAGCATCCTGATCGCCCGTCTTCGCCACGAGGGCGAACCATTTGTAGGATTCCTCCAGATTTTGCGGCATGCCGATGCCCTTGGCCGCCAGAATGCCGAGATTGAACTGGCTGTCCTTGACGCCGAGCTCGGCCGCTTCGATGAACCAGCGCGCCGCTGAATCGTTGTCGGCGACGCCGTCCGCTCCCATGGCGAAGAGCACGGCGAGATTATGCATGGCGCTGGCGTTTCCCTGAGCGGCCGCCAGCTGGTACCAGGTCTTGGCCTTGGCTATGTCGCGGGTTACGCCGAGCCCCTTTTCGTAGAAGTTCCCGATACGATATTGCGCCGGGGCGAATCCCAGTTCGGCGGCTCTCTCGTACCATTTCGCCGCAGCCGCCATGTCGTCCTTCACCCCACGTCCTTCTGCGTAACGGGAGCCGATCTCGAACATCGCCTTGGGGTTGCCGGCATCCGCGGCTTCCCGCAGCGGAGCGGGACCGGCATCGGCTGGCGCTGGTTCGAATGCGGCCTTTGCCTCGCTCGCATTAGGCTCGGTGAATGGGGTGACGATCGGCGGAGCCGCTTCGGTCGCCGACATCCTGTCGTCGGAGCGGTCGATGCTCGACGTCGGCATGCTTGCATCGATGTCTGGCTCTGCGGCAACGGGCGTTTCCGCCGTCCGGGATTCCGGGGCGCCGTCGTTTGTGGGCATGTCGTCGGAGGCGGCCGATCGTGGGGCCTGCGGCGCGGTACTGGCAACGACCGGCTCTGCGGGGCGGGCATTCGGCGTATCGGCTGTTGTCGAGGCCGGCTCGATCGTGAAAGCGTCGCCATTGGCAAGCTGCTCGTCATCGGCGAGGAGCGCTCGACCGAGCTGCATCGCGCCCAGGGCAAGCACGATCGCGACCGTCCCCATCAGGATGGACTTGCGCTTGCGGCGCAGGAATTCGCCGAGGCCGAAGGAGGAGCGCTGCCCGCTCATGTCGGAAGCCTTCATGGACCCGGCTTCGGCCGCGGCGGCCTGGGCGGCACGACGCGCGGCCGCTATGAAATCCGACTTCGCGGCTTCGTTGTCGGTGTGGCGCGGCGTCTGGCCGCGTTCGTCGCGGACGCGCCGCATGATTGCGTTCAGGTCCGGAGCGCCGGAGCCGGGTTCGAGCGGGCGGTTGGCGATGCTGGGATCGAGCGGCTCGTCGAGATCGAGCGTTGGCGCCTCTGGCCGGGGCGGCGCCGCGGCTGCTGGCGATGTGCTTGCTTTTTCCTCTCGCGCGAAGAAGGCCCGGCCGAGCCCGCCGAACATGGAGCGGACAAGGCCTGTCGAACCGGTCTCTTCCGCGGTGTGCGCACCCATCGCGGCGGCCGCCGCGGCGGCCGCTGCCTCGTGAGGTGTCCGGGCACCATTGTCCTGGCCGGGATCAAGGGCCACGAAGGCGAAGTCCTCTTCGGCATCCGGCTGGATCGACGGCGCGGCGTTGACAGCCATCTTCCGAGGTTCGGGTGGCTGGCTGGGGGGGGCCGGGGAACGATGCTCGAGCGCGCCCAGCCGGTCGACGATCTTCAGCAGCGTGTCGTGGATCGCTTCGAAAGTCCTAGTGTTGCGCTCGTCGGAATGGCGGGTGAGTGTTTCCAGCGACCTCAGATCCTCGGCAAGGCCAGCCACAGCTGCCGAATCGGATGGGGAATCGGCGAGCGTGCGGACCGCATTCTCGGCTGCCTGGCGCGCTGCCTCCAGAATGGCATCGCGCTGGCCGGCGATGGACTGTTCGATCTCGTCAAGCCGCGGCGCGATATCCTCGAAATCTGGCAGGGGGGCCACCGGCCGCGCGAGATGCGCCGACAGGCCGGAAACCTGGGCCTCCAGGCTCCGGATGAGTTCGGGATCGATCGCCGCGACGTGGGCCGCCGAGGATTCGAGCCTGGCGGAGATTTCCTCCAGCCTGGCCTCCATGTGACGCATGGCTTCATCGCCCGGGCCCGGCCTGTCGATGTCCAACCGCCGGGCGAGTTCGGCAAAGCGTGCGTCGATGGCATCCATTATGCCAACGTCGTCGAAGCCGGAGCGGCGTTCGTCGAGCCGGGCAGCGACGTCTTCGAGGCGCCGCTCCAGGTCGCGGAAGAGCGCCTGCCCGTGCTCGATTGCATCGCCTTGCCGTCGGTCGAGCATGTCGGAGAGCATAATGAAACGATCTTCGATGCCGCGCAGGATGTGGTCGGCCTCGGGAGCGGCTGGGCCGCTATCTATTTTTTCAGCAATCGCCGAGACCTGTCTTGCGAGCCGTTCGAGCGACTTTTCCGGCACTGCGCGATGCGCGGCGATCTGATCGACGCGCTGCGAGAGCAAAGCGAGCCGATCAATGACCTCGACCGACGGCCGGTCCTCGATCAATTCCTCCACTTGCCGGGCGAGCGAGGCGATGCGCGCCTCGATGCGCTCGAACGGCGCGGGGTCGAAATGCGGCGCCTCGATCATCGCGGTCGACGCAACAATCGCCCGCGAGATCTCGTCGAGGCGCTCTTCGATGAGTTGAAAAGTCTGGTGGTCGCGCCGGTCCTGCTGACTGGCGAAATGGTCCACGGCTGTTGCCAGGACACGGACTTTTTCCTCCAGGGAGCGCAGGCACAGCGATTCCGGCAGGTTGTGCACCGCCTCCGTGATCTCCTGGAGGCGTCGGTTCAGCGCGGCCAGGGCAGGATCGTCATTGTGCGTCGAGTTGCCGGCAAGGCGATCCTCGATGTGGGACCAGCGCCTGTCGAATTCCTCCCAATGGCGGTCGGCCGAGCGCACGGTTTCCTCGCGCGCCAGCAAGTCGAGCGAATTCCTGACCTGCTCCAGCTCGAGCCGAAGCATGTGGACGCCGCGGTCGTCGCTGCGCCCTGCCAGGGAATGGATGGCGTCGGAGAGCCGGTCGAACTCAGCGCCCAGGGCAGTGCTCTCGCTTGTCGCGGGCGAAGCGGCGTAGGCGCGCTCGATATCGTTGCGCAGCGTATCGAACTCGCGCCGAAGGCCGGCGGTCATCTGGTGGCGCAGTTCCTCGCGCAGGCCCTTGAGCTCGCTCGCGATTCGACCGACCGACGCGACGCCTTCCTCCTGACCGCGGACACGGTCTATGTCCCTCGCAATCTCCTGGTAGGTCGGTCCGGAGGAACGGTACCGGTCATCCTGGCGCCTCTCGCCGGAGCTTGTGCGCCGGTCGTCGGCCCCTTGCGAACGGGAGGCGTCGGTGCCGCGGGGGAAGCCTGCTCCGCCGCGTTCCAGCCGGCTCTCGATATCTTCAAGCGAACGATTCAGTTCCTCCAGCGAGGCATGCGCCTTGCGCGGCCGCCCGACGTTGAGGGAATCAAGGTAGGACCGCTTGCTGTTCATTGTCCGCCAGCCAAACTCCGCCGGCGTAGAGCCGGCTTCCGTGCAAGTCGGGGTACGACGCGGCTGCTGTTTCCTTGGACAGCCTCAGAAGCCAAGCTCTTCTGTGCTGTCATCCTTGCGTTGAAAAGCGGGAGCAATTCGACGCAGGACAACCACGGGATACCGACATGCGCACATTTCCCCCAACGTGGTAAACAAGCGGTTAATCGAGGTTAAGACTTTGCTGACAGTTGCGGGAAATGCATGGCTGCCCTGCGTCCCTTTCGCACTTGCAAGAAAAATCGCGTTTCAGTATAGGATTGACGTAAACGTAAGAGAGGCGCTTTCGCGCCCTCTGAAACTCCTTGAAACCATGATCGGATGAGCGAAGCCCCAACGCTTCCGACAGGGCGTGTTCCAGGCATCGGCCGGGCGCCACGAGCGAGAAAAGCAAGAAGATGACGAAACTGATGCAGGTCGGCGACGCTGCCGCCAACTCCAATGACGCTTCCCTGGAAACCGAAGACGGCTACTTCCGCATCGGCGAGATGGCCAAGGCGTTCGGCGTGACACTGCGCGCCTTGCGTTTCTACGAAGACAAGGGGCTGCTCAGCCCGAAGCGGGACGGCTCGACGCGCCTTTATACCCGCCGCGATCGGACACGGCTCAAGCTGATCTTGCTCGGCCGCAAGGTGGGCTTCTCCCTTCGCGAAGTGAAGCAGATGATCGATCTTTATGATCCGACGGGCACCAATGTGAAGCAGCTCAGGCTGGCTCTCGAAAAATCCGAGAAGCAGCTTGTCAGGCTCCAGAAGCAGCGCGCCGCGATCGATGAGGCGATCGGCGACCTGACTCAGGCCATGAATATTGTGCGGGCTAAGCTCGCCGATCGTCAGCCCGCCAAGGTGGTCAACGGCTGACGCCTTCCAGGTTTTGCGGTTTCATCGACAGCCCGGCGGCCTCCAGGTCGCCGGGCTGTCTGCTTAAGCTTCGGACATGGCGGTTGCTGAGCGCACGGGCCCGTTCCGCGGAAATCCCACGGCCGAGATAAATTGACGTTTACGCAAACGTCAAAAATTGCTAAGGCGGAATCCAGCGATGGTTTTCGGGGCCCGCAAGGTCGACCGGAACGACAAAACCGTGGAGGATCATCATGCCGACCTACAAGGCGCCGGTCCAGGATACGCTTTTCCTGCTCAACGAGGTGCTGGGTTACGAACGCTACAGCAATCTTCCCGGCTTCTCCGACGCCACCCCTGACATTCTCGAGGCGATCCTGGCCGAAGGCGCCAAATTCGCCGAGAACGTCGTCCAGCCGACCAACCGGATCGGCGATATCGAGGGCTGTGTCCGCCACCCCGACGGTTCCGTCACCACGCCGGAGATCTTCAAGGACGCCTATCGCCAATATCGCGAAGGCGGTTGGATGGGGCTTTCCGTTCCGGCCGAGTTCGGCGGGCAGGGGCTGCCCTATACGGTTCATTCAGCCGTCGGCGAATATCTCTCTTCCGCCAACATGGCCTTCATGATGTATGCGGGCCTGACCCAGGGCGCGATAGCGGCGATCCTGGCTCATGGCAGCGACGAGCAGAAGGCCGCTTGGCTGCCCAAGATGGTCGACGGCATCTGGACCGGAACCATGAACCTGACCGAGCCGCATTGCGGTACGGATCTGGGTCTGTTGCGCAGCAAGGCCGTGCCGAATGGCGACGGTTCCTACAGGATTTCCGGGCAGAAGATCTTCATCTCGGCCGGCGAGCACGATCTTTCCGAGAACATCGTTCACCTTGTCCTGGCGCGCATCGAAGGCGCGCCGGACGGGGTCAAGGGCATTTCGCTCTTCATCGTGCCCAAATTCACGCCCGATGGCAGCGGGGCGCCGGGCGAGCGCAACGGCGTGTCGTGCGGCTCGATCGAGGAGAAGATGGGCATCCACGGCAATTCGACCTGCGTCATGAACTATGACGAGGCGACGGGCTACCTGCTCGGCCAGGAGAATGGTGGCCTGAAGGCGATGTTCACCATGATGAATGAGGCTCGCCTGGGTGTTGGCCTACAGGGGCTGTCGATAGCCGAGGTCGCCTACCAGAATGCCGTGGCCTACGCCAAGGAGCGTCTGCAGGGCCGCTCGCTCACCGGCCCGAAGGCGCCGGACAAGAAGGCGGACCCGATCATCGTCCATCCCGATGTGCGCCGCACGCTGATGACGATCAAGTCCTTCAACGAGGCCGGCCGGGCGCTCATCTTGTGGACGGCGATCAAGTCGGACGTCGCCCACCGTTCGGGAGACGAGAAGGACAGGCAGGCGGCAGAGGACCACATGAGTCTGATGACGCCGGTCATCAAGGGTGTGCTTACCGACAAGGGTTTCGATCATGCGGTGATGGCCCAGCAGCTGTTCGGCGGCCACGGCTACATCGAGGAGCACGGGATGAGCCAGTTCGTCCGTGATGCCCGTATCGCCATGATCTATGAAGGCGCCAATGGCATCCAGGCGCTTGACCTCGTCGGGCGCAAGCTGGCCATGAATGGCGGCCGCGCGGTGCAAGCCTTCTTCAAGGAGGTCGGAGAGTTCTGCGAAGAGAACCGCGCTGACGAGAAGATGGCACCCTTCACCAAGCAACTGAAGAAGGGCCTGAACGACCTGCAGGCGGCGACCATGTGGCTGATGCAGAATGCCATGGCCAAGCCCGACAATGCCGGCGCGGCATCGACCGACTACATGCATCTCTTCGGTCTCGTCGCGCTCGGCTATATGTGGGCTCAGATGGCAAAGGCAGCACAGGCGAAGCTCGCCGATGGCGCAGATGGCAAGTCGTCCTTCTACGAGAACAAACTGGTGACTGCTCGCTTCTTCATGGAGCGTGTCATGCCCGAGACCGCGGCCCATCTCGCCCGCATATCGAGCGGCGCGGACACCATGATGGCGTTGCCAGCCGAAGCATTTTGAAACTATGTTCACCCCTCATCCGACCTCGCTTCGCGAGGCCACCTTCTCCCACAAAGGGAGAAGGTGGGAGCTTTGCACGAGCGCTTCTGCCAATCGCAAACGCTGGCGCTTGGCGCCGGCGTTGCAGCCGGCCTTCCCTTCTCCCCTTGTGGGAGAAGGTGGCCGCGCGAAGCGAGGTCGGATGAGGGGTTGTCTGATTGAACTGGGAGGTAATAGCCGGTGTCTACCGATCCCGCATCCGTACTCGAACTGCCGAAGCCGCGCTGGATGACCGACGATGTCGCCATGCTCTACGACATGGCGGCGCGTTTCCTTTCCGAGGAGATCGCCCCGAAATACGACGAGTTCGAGAAGGCGGAGATCTTCGACCGGGAGAGCTGGAAGAAGGCGGGGGAGCACGGCCTGCTCTGCGCCTCGATGCCCGAGGAATATGGCGGCTCCGGCGGCAGCTATGCTCATGAGAGCGCCATCATCGAGGCGGTCAGCCATGTCGGTGTCGACGGTTTCGGCATCGCGCTCCACAATTCCATCGTTGCACCCTACATCCTCCACTACGGCTCGGAGGAACAGAAGAAGAAATGGTTGCCCAGGATGGCGACGGGCGAACTGATCGGGGCGATCGCCATGACGGAGCCTGGCGCCGGTTCCGACCTTCAAGGCGTCAAGACCCGCGCCGAGAAGGACGGCAATCATTACCGCATCAACGGTTCCAAGACTTTCATCACCAATGGCCAGCTCGCGAACCTGATCGTTCTGGTGACCAAGACGGATCCGGCCATGGGCGCCAAAGGGACCTCGCTCATCGTGGTGGAGACCGACGAGGTCGAGGGTTTCGAACGCGGCCGCAACCTCGACAAGATCGGGTTGAAGTCGAACGACACCTCCGAGCTGTTCTTCAACGACGTTCGCGTGCCGACGTCGAACCTGCTCGGCCAGGAGGAAGGACAGGGCTTCATCCAGCTCATGCAGCAATTGCCGCAGGAGCGCCTGCAGATCGGCGCGACCGCCATCGCCATGGCCGAGCGCGCCCTAGCGCTCACCATCGACTACGTTAAGGAACGCAAAGCCTTCGGCAAGGCTGTGATCGATTTCCAGAACAGCCAGTTCAAGCTCGCCGAACTGAAGACGGAGACCACGGTGGGACGCGTCTTCTACAACAACTGCGTGGAGCGCCACATCAATGGCGGGCTGGACCCGGTGACGGCTTCGATGGCGAAGTACTGGCTGTCGGAGCTGCAGGGCAAGGTCGTGGACCAGTGTCTGCAGCTGTTCGGGGGCTATGGCTACATGAATGAGTATCCGATTGCCCGCATGTACCGCGATGCGCGCGTGCAGCGCATCTACGGCGGGACCAACGAGATCATGAAACTCCTGATCGCGCGCAGCCTGTAAGGCAGGCTTGAGCCTGCCCAATCCACGCCTGATCCGGAAACCCAAGGAGACCAAGATGGCAGACGTATTTGTCTATGACGCCGTACGTACCCCGCGGGGGCGCGGCAAGAAGGATGGCTCCCTTCATGAAGTGCCGGCCGTGCGCCTCGGCGCCAAAGTCCTCGAAGCAGTGCGCGACCGCAACGGGCTCGATACCGGCACGGTCGACGATATCATCTTCGGCTGCGTCGACCCCGTGGGCGAGGCCGGCTCCGTGATCCCGCGCTCCGCCGCCTTCGAGGCCGGCTACGACGTCAAGGCGCCGGGCATGCAGATCTCGCGCTTCTGCGCTTCGGGCCTCGACGCCATCAATCTCGGCGCGGCGAAGATCGCCCAGGGCGCCGACGACATCGTGATCTCGGGCGGCGTCGAATCGATGTCGCGCGTGGGCATGGGCATGTCGGGCGGCTCCTGGTTCATGGACCCCTCGGTCGGCCTGCCCGCCTATTTCGTGCCCCAAGGCGTCTCGGCCGACCTGATCGCCACCAAATACGGCTTCTCCCGCGACGATGTCGACGCCTATGCCGTCGAGAGCCAGAAGCGCGCCGCCAAGGCGTGGGAGAAAGGCTGGTTCAAAAACTCGGTCGTCCCGATCAAGGACCAGAACGGCCTTACCATCCTCGACCGTGACGAGCACATGCGGCCTTCGACCGACATGCAGGCGCTCGCCTCGCTCAATCCGTCCTTCACCATGCCGGGCGAGATGGGCGGTTTTTCCTCCGTCGCCATCCAGCGGCACCCCGAAGTCGAGGAGATCAATTACGTCCATCACGCCGGCAACTCGTCGGGCATCGTCGATGGCGCGGCCGCGGTCCTGCTCGGGTCCAAGAAAGGCGGCAAGTCGATGGGGCTGAAGCCGCGCGCCCGCATTCGCGCCTTCTCCAACATCGGTTCGGAACCGGCGATCATGCTCACCGGCCCGGTCGATGTCACCGAGAAGCTCTTGAAGCGCGCCAAGATGAAGCTCGAGGATATAGACCTGTTCGAGCTCAACGAGGCCTTTGCGGCGGTCGTTCTGCGCTACATGCAGGCTTTCGACATTCCGCACGACCGCATCAACGTCAATGGCGGTGCGATCGCCATGGGCCATCCGCTCGGGGCAACGGGTGCGATGATCTTCGGCACCGTGCTCGACGAACTGGAACGGCGCGACCTCAACACCGCGCTCGTGACGCTCTGCATCGGCGCCGGCATGGGCACCGCGACGATCATCGAACGCGTCTGATCGGAAGGAATAGCATCATGACCTACAAGAACTTCTCCTTCGACGTCGACGCCGACGGCATTGCGCTCATCACCTGGGACATGCCAGGCAAGTCCATGAATGTCTTCGACGAGACGGTCATGGAGGAACTGGAGCAGATCGTCGCCAAGGTCACGGATGACGGCGCGATCAAGGGTGCGGTGATTACCTCCGGCAAGGAGACCTATTCCGGCGGCGCCGACCTCTCGATGCTGCAGCGGATGCTGAAGCTGTTTTCCGACGAGAAGGCCAGGGATCCGCTGGCGGCCACCAAGCTGCTATTCGACAATGCCGGCCGCATGACGTGGCTGTTCCGCAAGATCGAGACATGCGGCAAGCCGTGGGTGTCGGCGATCAATGGCACCTGCATGGGCGGGGCCTTCGAACTGTCGCTTGCCTGCCATGGCCGCGTCGCCGCCGATAGCGAGAAGGTCAAGATGGCGCTTCCCGAGGTCAAGGTCGGCATCTTCCCGGGCGCCGGCGGCACTCAGCGCGTCCCGCGTCTGGCCAAAGGTCAGGACGCCCTGACCATGCTCACCTCCGGCCAGAACCTTTCGCCGCAAAGGGCCAAGGCCATGGGCCTGATCCACGAGATCGCGGAGCCTGCCAAGCTGGTCGAGACTGCCAAGGCGATGATCAGGAACGGCCTGAAGCCGGTCGCGCCATGGGACGAGAAAGGCTTCAAGCTGCCCGACGGTCCGGTCTATTCGGCGGCAGGCGCCAATCTCTGGCCGCCGGCGATCGCCATCCTGCGCCGCGAGACCTACGGCAACTATCCGGCCGCGTCCGCCATCCTGAAATGCGTCTATGAAGGCCTGCTGGTCCCCTTCGACACGGCGCTGCGCATCGAGCAGCGTTACTTCACCGAGATACTCCAGAGCCGCGAGGCGGCGGCGATGATCCGCTCGCTGTTCATTTCGCTGCAGGAACTCAACAAGGGCGCCCGTCGTCCCGAAGGCGTGCCGGAGACCAAGTTCAAGAAAATCGGCGTGCTCGGTGCCGGCTTCATGGGGGCGGGGATCGCCTATGTCACCGCGAAGGCCGGTATCCCCGTGGTCCTGCTCGACCGTGACATGGAAGCAGCCGAGAAGGGGAAGGCGCATTCCGACAATCTGATCTCCGACCAGGTCAAGAAGGGCCGCGCCAAGCCCGAGGAGAAGGAAAAGCTCCTGTCGCTGATCACGCCGACCGCCGACTACGCCGATCTCGACGGTTGCGACATGGTCATCGAGGCGGTCTTCGAGGACTCCGAGATCAAGAAGGGTGTTACCGAAAAAGCCGAAGCCGTGCTCAAGCCGGCGGCGACCTTCGCCTCCAACACCTCGACGATCCCGATCACGTCGCTCGCCAAAAATTCGGTGCGGCCGAAGGACTTCATCGGCATCCATTTCTTCTCGCCGGTCGACAGGATGATGCTGGTCGAGGTCATCCTCGGCAAGAAGACCGGCGACAAGGCGCTCGCCATGGCCATCGACTATGTGCGGGCGATCAAGAAGACCCCGATAGTGGTCAACGATACGCGTGGCTTCTACGTCAATCGCTGCGTGCTGCGCTACATGGCGGAAGCCTACCAGATGCTGATCGAAGGCGTGCCGGCCGCCATGATCGAGAATGCCGCCAAGATGGCCGGCATGCCGGTCGGTCCCCTGGCGCTGACCGACGAGACGGCGATCGACCTCGCCCAGAAGATCATGAAGCAGACCATCCGCGACCTTGGCGAAAAGGCCGTGGACGCCGACCAGATGGCGCTGATCAACACCATGGTCGACAAGCATGGCCGCTTCGGCCGCAAGAACGGCAAGGGCTTCTACGACTATCCGGCGAAGCCGGCCAAGAAGAAGCTGTGGCCCGGGCTGAAAGATCTCTATGAGCAGCAGGATGCGGACAAGGTCGATGTCGGGGAGCTGAAACAGCGTTTCCTCTACACGATCGCGCTTGAAGCATCGCGCGTTATGGAGGAAGGCATCGTCACCGACCCGCGCGAGGCCGATGTAGGCTCGATCCTGGCCTTCGGTTTCGCGCCTTATACCGGCGGCGCCCTATCCTATGTCGACGGCATCGGCGCGAAGAAATTCGTCAAGCGGGCCAAGGAGCTCCAGAAGCGCTACGGCGCGCAGTTCAAGGCCCCGAAGCTGCTCCTCGACATGGCGGAAAAGGGTGAAAGCTTTTACGGTCGCTTCGATCCATACGCCAAGGCCGACACCAAGAAGGCCGCCTGATCGGTCAAGGTCACGACATGTATGTCTGGGCCCGTTTGGCAAGGGTCATGGCGACTGCGCGTCGCCGTGGTCCCTACCTGCCGGGCGGCGAAAGCCGCTTGGCATTCCGTTGTTTGCCGACCGATATCGATTTGAACTTCCACCTCAACAACGCCCGCTATCTCATGATGGCGGATCTCGGTCGCATCGATATCTTCGCGCGCTCTGGTCTCATGAGGCTCTATCGGGAGCATGGCTGGGTGCCGATGATGGGCGGCGTGCAGAGCGTCTTCGTGCGAGAGATCAAGCTTTGGCGTCGTTTCGAGGTGGTATCCTCGATCGAGACCTGGGCCGGCACAGAGGTCATCGGGCGCCACAAATTCATTCTCGACAATGGCGAGACGGCGGCCATGGTCATGACGACGGCCGGCATCTACGACATGAACAACCGTACGTTCCTGCCGATCCGCGAGGTGGTCGACGCCCTTGGAGTCGACGCAACGCCACGTCCGCCGACAGAGGCCGAGCGCATCTTCATGGCCTCGCATTCGGGCTTGCGCAAGCTGGCCAAGGCCGGCGGCTGACGGCTTCCGCCCGAGATATGATTGCCTTATCCTGCCTACCACCAAAGGCAGGAGGCCGCATGACGGCGACGATCGACTACTACTTCACCTCAACCTCTCCATGGACCTATCTCGGTCACGAAGCGGTCGGCGAGGTCGCGAGGAAGCACGGCGTGCGGCTCGACATTAGGCCGGTCGATCTCTCGGGCGTCTGGGCGGTGTCCGGCGGCGTGCCGCTTGCGAAACGCTCCCCGACGCGTCAGCGCTACCGGCTCATCGAATTGCAGCGCTATTCGGAGCTGCGCGGCATTCCGATGAACTTGAAACCCAAATACGCGCCGGCCGACGCTTCGCTTGCGGACCTCGCAACCATCGCCATTCTTCTCGAACGCGGCGATCCGTTCGGCTTCCTCCGACGAGTCATGAGAGCCTATTGGGCAGAGGAGCAGAACATCTCCGATCGGACTGTGATCGCGCGATTGCTCGGCGCCGAAGGTTTCGACCAAGCCGCCATTTTGGACGCAACGGACAGCGAGGCGGCCTTCGACATGCGTCAGCGGAACACCGAAGCTGCGATCACTGCCGATGCGATCGGCGTGCCTGCGTATGTGCTCAACGGCGAGGTTTTCTGGGGCCAAGATCGTATCGACCTTCTCGATCGGGCTTTGTCTACGGGCCGGTCGCCATTCAAGCCATTGTGAGTTTCGGTCGCGAGATCCCTTCCTGTCTGGACAATCCTCGGTGCCGGGAGGTAGGAGAGGCGGGTGTCTATTCCTGTTGTGGGTAGCTGCCCATGCTTTCGCATGATCGTGTCTGGGCCGCCATCGATGCCCTGGCCGCGCGGCATTCGCTTTCCGCGTCAGGCCTGGCCAAGCGCGCCGGCCTCGATTCGACGGCCTTCAACAAGTCGAAGCGCCGTTCCTCGGATGGGCGTCCGCGCTGGCCTTCGACGGAATCGCTTGCCAAGGTCATCCAGGCTACCAATTCGTCCCTGGATGACTTCCTGGCACTGATCGAAGGCATGTCGGGGAAGGCAACAAATGGTCGTACCGTGCCGCTCATCGGTTTCGCACAGGCTGGGGCCGGTGGTTTTTTCGACGATGCCGGCTTTCCGGCAGGGCAGGGATGGGATCTCGTCGAGCTGCCTTCGGGTGCGGCCGAAGGTGCCTATGCTCTTCAGGTCCAAGGCGATTCCATGCTGCCGCTTTATCGCGATGGCGATCTGCTGATCGTCGAGCCCGGTGCGTCGATACGCCGAGGAGACCGGGTGGTGGTCAAGACGGTGGAGGGCGAGGTCATGGCCAAGCTTCTCGAACGGCGGACAGCTCAATCGGTCACTCTGGTGTCGGTCAATCCCGCCCATCCCAACCGCCAGATTGCGATCGAGTCCATAGAATGGATGGCGCGCATCGTCTGGGCGAGCCAATAGGCGGCATGCGGCCGGCAATCGCTCTCCTCGCCGTGTTCATGGTTGGTGCCGCCGCCATGGCGATGAAGGTCGGCGGTCGAAATCTTGCGCCGGTCGAGCGGTCCGGAAAAGCCGAACCAGCCTCGTCGGGCGCCAAGGAGGCTGCGGCGCCCGCGCCGGTCGAACGGAGGCCTGCAGCCGAGCCATCGACGGGCGATGCCGGTGCCGGTACAACCCAGCCCAACGAGGCGGATCGCTCGTCGGAAGGGGCGTTCGAAAGAGTGGAGCCGCGCGAACCGCTGTCGGAACTGAGCCTCGCGCTGCCGCCGAAGCCTCCGTCGGGGCCAAGCGGTGTCATCCTCTTCCGCCCGATAGCCACGAGCTCGGCCAGATTCGAGGCGATGGATCGCGTTGTCGCCGTCGCCGGCGTCGAGAATGTCGAACTCGACGAACGCTGTTCCTACGAGGGCGAGGATTGGGATTGCGGCATCCATGCGCGCACGGCCTTCCGGGCCTTCATCCGAGGACGCGCCATCACTTGCGACCTTGAGCCTGACGCCCCTAAGGAGGTCGTGGCCGACTGCCGCATTGGGGCGCAGGATGTCGGAGGCTGGCTGGTGGCGAATGGTTGGGCACGCGCGACGCCGGACGGGCGTTATGCCGATGCGGAGAAAAAAGCGCGCGAAGCGAAGCTCGGCGTCTTTGGACCTCCGCCGACGCCGAGCAGCGACTCAAGATAGGGCCTAAAGCGGTCGCTGGCAATCGGATTCGGGTGACACGCTTTAGGTCTTCGTTTTTGCCGCATTCTCGCGACGCCGACCGAATCCGGTCGGCTGTGAAATGCTCTAAGCCGCCAGTTCTCCCGCGAGCGCCTTTCCGATCAGCGCGCGTGTTTCGGCCACGCCGTAAAGTGCGGCGAAGGAGCCGAAGCGCGGGCCGCGCTCCTGGCCTATCAGCACCTGATAGATCATCTGGAAAAAGGCGACCGACACGCCAGGCCCACCTTCCGGGCTCTGCTTCGAATGATCCTGATAGCGCTCGATCTTGCGCGCCACGTTGAGGGCAGCGTTCTGGATCGACTCGCCATCGGCGCCCGCCGGCAACATGTCGAGCGCTTCGCCGAGCTTCTCCAATGCCTGGCGTTCCACCTCGTCGGGATGGCGATAGACCTTCGACGGCTTCACGAAATCGTCGAAATAGCGGATGGCGTATTCGGCGAGCCGGTCGAGTTCGGGATGAGACTGCGGCGTCACCCCCGGCGCGTAGCGTGAGATGAAGCCCCACAGCACGCCCTTGTTCTGGGCGTTGGAGGCGCTCACCAGATTGAGCAGCAGCGCGAAAGGCACGGGCAGGTCGATCGCCGGCGGCTCGCCGTCGTGGATGTGCCACACCGGATTGCCCAGACGCTCCTTCCAATCCTGCCGCGCATAGGCCGAGAGGAAGGTGTAGTATTCGTCGACGGCCCGCGGAATGACGTCGAAATAGAGCTTCTTCGCCACCTTCGGCTTCTGATACATGTAAAGGGCGAGGCTCTCGGTCGGCGCATAGGCAAGCCATTCGTCGATGGTGATGCCGTTGCCCTTCGACTTCGAGATCTTCTCGCCATTCTCGTCGAGAAAGAGCTCGTAGTTGAAGCCTTCCGGCGGCGTGCCGCCAAGAATCCGGCAGATCTTGCCGCTGGTCTTCACGTTGTCGATGTGGTCTTTCCCGGACATCTCGTAGTCGACGCCGAGCACGGCCCAGCGCAGTGCCCAGTCCGGCTTCCACTGCGCCTTGCAGCCGCCTCCCTTGACCGATGTTTCCCAGCGCTTGCCTGTCGCCGGATCGGTCCACACCACGGTGGCACGGTCCGCATGCACCTCCTCGATCGGCACCTGCATGACGACGCCGGTCTCGGGGTGGATGGGCAGGATCGGGGCGTAGGTCTTGCGGCGCTCCTCCCGCAGGGTCGGCAGCATCACCGCCATGACCTTGTCGTAGTTCTCGAGCATCTTCACGAGGCCGTCGTCGAAACGGCCCGATGTGTAATAGTCGAGCGCCGAGGCGAACTCGTAGTCGAAGCCGAACGTGTCGAGAAAACGCCGCAGCATCGCATTGTTGTGGTGGCCGAAGCTTTCATACTCGCCGAAAGGATCGGGCACGCGCGTCAGCGGCTTGCCAAGATGCTCCAGCAGCATCTCGCGATTGGGTACGTTCTCCGGCACCTTGCGCATGCCGTCGACATCGTCGGAGAAACAGAGGAGATTGGTGGCGATCTTGTCCTCGGTCAGGATGCGGAACGCATGCCTCACCATGGTCGTGCGGGCCACTTCGCCGAACGTGCCGATATGCGGCAGGCCAGAGGGGCCATAGCCCGTCTCGAACAGGACTGTTTTTGGGAAACCCGTTTTCCGGTAGCGCTCGATGATTTTACGAGCCTCCTCGAAAGGCCAGGCCCTGCTGTCGGCCGCGGCTGCAAGGATGTCGGGGTTGAGATCAATCGAGTTTGATCGCGTCATGTCGCTGTTCCCGGGGTTTTCTTGCGCTGGCATTCCGCTCTTGAGGCCGCGCGCCTGCCTGCTCTATTCCCCGCGATCCACAGCGTCAACGTTCGCCGGCGTTTTTCCTTGCGGCCGCCGCTGGTGCTCCCTACCTTCGCAGCCGCAAAACCAGGCGAGAGAGAAACGATGCCAGCACCGACTGTCCACGAAGCGATGATCTATCTGATGGTGATCACTTCGGCCTCCGACCGTGACATGACGGACGATGAGCTCGCCCGGATTGGGGAAGTCGTTCGCACGTGGCCGGTGTTTCACGATTTTGACGAGGAGAACCTGATCGCAGTCGCCCAGGCCTGCCAGAAGTTGCTGCATGAAGAGAAAGGGCTGGATGGAGTTCTGGAGTTGGCCCGCGAGGCGATCCCGGACCGGCTGCGCGACACTGCCTATGCGGCCGCAGTGGAAGTTGCGGCGGTGGATCTGGAGATGCGCATGGAAGAGTTGCGCGTGATACAGAAGCTGCGCCAGTATCTCGACCTTGACACAGCGACGACCTCGGCTGTCGAGCGCGCCGCCAAGGCGCGCCACCGCATGCTCACTTAATATCTACTGGCCCTGGATGTTTGCACATTCAGGGCGCCTCAATCGCCGGCGCGGCCTATCCGGGCCGCTTGGCTTCAAGCCACCGCATCGGCCGAAACCGAAGGTTGGAAAGCACGATGCGGCAACTCCACAGTGGCAGAGCGTCCTTTGCGAGTCCGAACGGACACGCGGCGCTCTGCTGTTGCGCGCCCCAACAGTCATCAATTGACCGTTGGACTAAGCAGGTTCGCTTGGCTTCGTCCACGCTCCATCTACTTAGGCGGTTTTCCGAAACCTGCCTGGGCCGTCAGAAGAAACCAACCGGAAAATAGCGGAGATAGAGTTCAGCGAAGACTCCCTTGGTACTGATCTGCTGCAGCGCGTAGTCGAAGGCGTCGGCCAATTCGGGATTTTCCGAACTCGCTGCAATGGCCAATCCGTTGCCGAGATATTCCGCCGAGAGATAGGGGCCGTCGGCGAAGATGCAACAACCGGCGGAGTCGGTCCCCGCGAGCCAGAAGCCCAGGCGCATGCCGTCGCCGAAAATTCCGACTAGCTTGCGCTCCCTGAGATCCTCATACATCCATTCCTGCTTGCTGTAAGTGACGACCTTGGCGTTGGGGAACAGGTCGCGCAGCATGCGTTCATGTGCCGAGCCCGCGATCACGCCGATCCTCTCGCCGCCGATCTTCTCGAACAGCGGCGTGCCGAGCGGCTTGGCCCTCAATGTGACGAAGCGAGCGGGAAATCTGAGATAAGGGCGGGAGAAGGCGTAACGGGCGCGGCTCTGCGCCGTGATGGCGGTTCCGGCGATGATGGCCTCGCCCTGCTTCGAGGCCAGCGCGCTGTCGAGCTCTGCCCATGGCAGGCCCTGGATCTGACACTTCGCCTGAATTTCAAGCTCGGCGCAGATCGCGCGGGCGAGATCGACATGGAAGCCGCTCAGCCTTCCGTTCCCGTCGAGGAAGTTGAAGGGCGGAAAGTCGATAGTCGTCAGGAAACGCAGGCGGGGCAGCGCCGCCAGGTCAGGCTTCGGTAGCCTTTCCCTGGCATCCCAGAAGACCGGAATGGATGGCCCCTCGGCGCGCGCCGGAGCGGCCAGCGAAGCGCAGATCAGCGATAGCAAAAGCAGGACGATCTTCATGCCGCTCAGCTCGCTCAGCCTTTCCTGCCTTTCGCGAAGGCCAGACCTTCCCCGATGATCTTCGGATCCGCCTTGCCGATGATCTTCACGTCGCGGCCATCGTAGGGCAGCGACTGCAATATGTGCCGGATGACCTCGAGGCGGGCACGTCTCTTGTCGTTGGAACGCACGACGATCCATGGCGCATGCGGCGAATGGGTGCGTTCCAGCATGATGTCGCGTGCCCGCATATAGTCGTCCCATTTCGTCATGCCTTCGACGTCGATCGGCGAGAACTTCCAGCTTCGCAGGAGGCTATGGCGACGGTCGTGAAAGCGCTTGAGCTGCATTTCCTGACCGATGCTGAGCCAGAACTTGAAGAAATGGATGCCGTCGTCGCGGATGAGACGCTCGAAATGCGGGGTCTGTTCGAGGAAATGCTCATGCTGCTCCGGAGTACAGAAGCCCATCACCGGCTCGACGCCTGCTCTGTTGTACCAGGAGCGATCGAAAGTGACGAATTCGCCCGCAGTGGGAAACTGAGCGACGTAGCGTTGGTAGTACCATTGGCCTTGCTCGGTGCTGGACGGCTTCGGCAGAGCGACGTTGCGCGCAGCCCTGGGATTCATGTTCTGGCGGATGGCCTTGATCACGCCCCCCTTGCCGGCCGCGTCACATCCCTCGAAGAGCATCAACGCTCTCCCGCCCGTCTTCTGCATCCAGGCCTGCAGCTTGACGAGCTCTACCTGCAGTTCCTCGAGCGTCTCTTCGTATTCGTCCCAGTCCAGCTTCTTGTCATACGGGTAGCCGTCCGATTTCAGCGCCTTCTTCTTGATCCAGTCCGGCAGCTTCGGATCGTCGATGTCGAACTGCCGTTCGACGCCGTCTACCTTGATCCTGATAGCCTCCATGTCGCCGGAGAGGATTGCCGCACTCTCGCTTTTCATCGTCGCGATCCTTTTTCCCACCGGAGGGCATGCTATTGGGAGGGCGCGTCGCGGTCCAGTGTCGCCCCGGTTCTGGATAGAATTAGAGGCGCCAGGGGAGCGTTCGCACGGAAACATTCAGGCCTCGATATGACGGATATGACGGGAAGGGAAGAAGAGACTATCGCCCAAAGGGCAGCCCGCAGGCTCTATCAAGGCCGCTGGCTGCTGGCCGTTTCGGCGATCGCGATTGTGGTCGTGGCGATTGCTCCCTCCTGGCAGGCGGTTTTCCTCGCCATGGGCTTCCTTGCCGTGGTGACGGCGCTCGCGCCACGACGCCCGGCCTCGGAGCGCAGGGCGAGCAAGTCGATCACCGTCCCCGAGACACAACTCGACGGAGTGACGCCTCGGGACATCGCCGCGGCGGTGCCTTCGCCTTTTCTCATATTCGATTCCCGGGGTGGGCTGGTTTACGCCAATCCGGCCGCCGAGGCCGCGTTTGGCCCGCTGGCTCCCGGCATTTCGATGCAACTGAAGTTCCGCGCGCCGGAAATGCAGCAACTCATCGAACGCACTCTTTCGGTCCGACCGGGGCCGGCAAACGTCGTCGACTACGCCGAGCGCGTGCCGGTAGAGCGCGTTTTCCGCGTCACGGCGACGTCGATCGGCGAGGGAAAGGGCCTGTTCGCCCTGGTCTTCAAGGACCAGTCCGAGGCCCGCCGCATCGACCGCATGCGCGCCGACTTCATCGCCAATGCCAGCCATGAATTGAGAACGCCGCTCGCCTCGATCGCCGGCTTCGTGGAGACCTTGCGCGGCCCGGCGAAGGACGACCCTGCCGCGCGCGATCATTTCCTGCAGATCATGCAGAACCAGACCGCGCGCATGGCGCGTCTGATCGACGACCTCCTGTCCCTGTCGCGCCTGGAAATGAAGCCCTATTTTCGCCCTGGCACGAGGGTCGATCTGCGCGAGACGCTCAAGAGCGTGATCGATTCGCTCAGCCCCCGCGCCGCGGAGGCGGGCGTCGATGTCGAGACAAATCTGCCGGAAGCACCGGTCGAGATCGCCGGCGATCGCGACGAAATCTTCCAGGTGTTCGAGAACCTCCTGGAGAACGCCATCAAATATGGCCAGTCCGGCCGCAAGGTCGTCGTGTCGATCGGTCAAGGCGCCGAGGCGGGGCGGCCCGAGATCGAGGTCGCCTTCCGCGATTTCGGTCCCGGCATCGCCGAGGAGCACATTCCGCGCGTCACGGAACGTTTCTATCGGGTCGATGTCGAGGTGAGCCGGGCACAGAAAGGCACGGGGCTGGGGCTGGCCATCGTCAAGCATATCTTGACGCGTCACAATGCCCGCCTGTCGATCAAGTCGGAAGTCGGCCACGGGGCTACCTTCACGGTGCATTTCCCGGCGCGATGAACAGCCGCCGCCGTTTCTTTTTTCCGTCATGGCTGTAGGCTAGCTTGGCAAAAAGAGCGAAGATTCGCGGCTGCCAGGGAAGGAAGTACAAGGAAATGCTGCCGAGCCATACGGTCCGCGCCTATGACGAAGAGCTGAAATATCTGGCGATGCGGATCGGCAGCATGGGCGGTCACGCCGAGCGCATGGTCGACCAGGCGGTTGCCGCGCTCGTCAACTCGGATGTCGGCCTCGCCGAGAAGGTCATCCGCGACGACGCCGTGCTGGACCAGGGGCAGCGCGAGATCGACGAGAAGGCCATCCTGATCATCGCCAAGCGGCAGCCCATGGCCGACGATCTACGCGAGATCATCGGTGCGATACGGATCTCGGCGGATCTCGAACGCGTCGGCGATCTCGGCAAGAACATTGCCAAGCGCGTCGTGGCGGTCACGCAAGGGCGCCAGCCGGTCAGCCTGTTTCGCGGGTTGGAAGCCTTGGCGGATCTGGCGTTGACGCAGCTCAAGGAAGTCCTTGACGTCTACGCTTCGCGCAGCATCGAGGGGATAGGTTTCGTTCGCGACCGCGACGAGCAGATCGACGCCATGTACACGTCGCTCTTCCGCCAGCTTCTCACCTATATGATGGAAGACCCGCGCAACATTACCGCCTGTACGCATCTTCTGTTCTGCGCCAAGAACATCGAGCGCATCGGCGATCATGCCACCAATATCGCGGAGACGGTCTATTACATCGCAACCGGCGCCCAGATGCCGGCGGAGCGACCGAAGGAAGACAAGAGCCACAAGATTACGCTCGCTGAAGAGTAGGGCATTGGCGGGCCTGGCGCGCCGCCACGGTGATCATGAGGCCTCATGGCGGGCGACCGTTTCTGCGGGTCGGGAGCTACACATCCCGCCCAGTCGAGGCCGTCTCGCGCTGCGTCCCGCTGGTGGGCGTCGATCAAAGAAGAGGCCGGCGCAAAGGCCGGCCTGAGTTACCCCGCCCAGGGAGGAGGGCGTGTTATCAGCGATGCCGACGCCGCTCGGCGGCCGGCTGATATGCGATGCGGGCGTGATAGCCGCAATAAGGGCCGGTATCGGCGCAGTTGTTGCCGCAGAAACTGAAGTCTTCCGACAGCGGGTCGCCGTTCGGCCATTTGCAGGTACGCTCGCTGAGTTGGACGAGCTTCAGCCGTCGCGAAATCGGGACGACCACCTCTTCCTGCGGGCGCAGGTACTGGCGAGCGACGGGCTCGGCCTCGAACTGCGTCTGCAACGCCGTGGCGCCGACCGTCACCGTAACCGGCCGGGTCACGGTCGCGGTACGCGCGACGGTCTTAGTGGCCGTGACGGTCGATGCGGTAGAAGGCTTCTTCTGGCGGGTTGGCGTTGCGGTTGCGCGCCCGCGGCTCGAGAGCTTCAGCCTGTGCACTTTCCCGATGACCGCGTTGCGGCTCACGCCGCCGAGCTGCGCGGCAATCTGGCTCGCGCTCAAGCCTTCGCTCCAAAGCCTTCTCAAGAGATCGACACGCTCGTCAGTCCAGTTCATGGGACATTCTCCTGAAGCTGCGTGCGGTGAATCCGGAATCCGTCCGCAAACTGGCCACAGCCAGCACGGCACCACATATATTCCCGTGATGAGTTCGCCGCACGAAATCTAGTTTTTTTCTTGCCTTCTAACTACTCTATCGGTTGACTCCGTGACAAGAGTCGCTGACGCAGCCTGACTCGGTTTTCGCAGTTTTCCCCAACTTGCCATTGCAAACTGGCGCGAGGCTGGTGGCCACGCCGGACGGCTGTGCCTTTGGCCGACGTTTTCGTTGACTTCATGGCCGAAAAAACGGATATAACCGCGAGGGCCGCCTTTTGGGCGGCCTTTTAGTTTCAGGCCGCTGGAGGGAACGGCCGTGCGGCGAGCCGCACGCTCCCCTGGTTTCGGAGTGATAGATAATGAGCGGTTCGGCGCTTTACGAGACCTTCGCACGCGCACCCCTGGCCTTCGAACGCGGAGAAGGCGTTTGGCTGGTCACGGAAAGTGGCGAGCGATACCTCGATTTCGCTGGTGGCATCGCCGTGAACTCGCTGGGCCACAGTCATCCGCATCTCGTCGCCGCCCTCACCGAACAGGCGAGCAAGCTCTGGCACGTCTCCAACCTCTACGAGATCCCCGGCCAACGCCGCCTGGGCGAGCGCCTTGTGGCTGCAAGCTTCGCCGATAAGGTGTTCTTCACCAATTCCGGGGCGGAGGCTTTGGAATGCGCGATCAAGACCGCGCGCCGGTATCATTTTGTCAACGGTCACCCCGAGCGCTACCGGATCATAACCTTCGAAGGCGCCTTCCACGGCCGCACGCTTGCGACAATCGCGGCGGGCGGTCAGCAAAAATATCTGGAAGGCTTCGGGCCGAAGGTCGAGGGCTTCGACCAAGTGCCTTTCGACGACATCGATGCGGCCGAGAAGGCGATCGGGCCGGAGACCGCGGCGATCCTGGTCGAACCCGTGCAGGGCGAGGGGGGTATCCGCAGCTTTCCTGCCGCTTCGATGCGGCGCCTGCGCGAGCTGTGCGACAAGCATGGGCTCCTGCTGGCCCTGGACGAGGTTCAGAGCGGTGTCGGCCGCACGGGCAAGTTTTTTGCCTATGAGTGGTCGGGCATCGAGCCCGACCTCATGGCGATTGCGAAGGGTATCGGCGGTGGCTTCCCCGTGGGCGCCTGCCTGGCCACCGATGCGGCCGCCGCCGGCATGACGGCCGGCGTGCACGGCACGACCTTCGGCGGCAATCCGCTGGCGATGGCTGTCGGCAACGCGGTTCTCGACGTCGTGCTGGCCCCGGGTTTTCTCGACGAGGTCTCCCGCAAGGCGCTGCTGATGAAACAGGGGCTTGCCGCGATCGCCGACGAGTTCCCGAGCGTGATCGAGGGCATTCGCGGCGAGGGGCTTTTGCTCGGCCTCAAATGCCGCGTGCCAAATACCAAGGTGAATGCAGCGCTGCGCGACGAGAAGCTACTGACCGTTCCCGCTGGCGACAATGTCATCAGGCTGCTGCCGCCCTTGACGGTCACGGATGACGAGATCCGCGAGGGGCTCGCCCGCATTCGCGCGGGTGTGAAGAGCCTTGCGGCAGTCCCGGCATCCGCCGCAAGCTGAGCCGGAGCCGACGATGTCAAAGAGCATCCGCCATTTCACGGACCTATCCGCCGTTTCCGCAGAAGAGCTGCGCACGATTCTCGATGATGCTGCCGCCCGCAAAAGCCGGCTCAAGGCCGGCGAGCAGAGCCGCCCTTTCGACGGCAAGGTGCTGGCCATGATCTTCGACAAGCCGTCGACGCGCACACGGGTCTCCTTCGACGTGGCCATGCGCCAACTCGGCGGCGAGACGATCATGCTGACCGGCACGGAGATGCAGCTCGGACGCAGCGAGACCATCGCCGATACGGCCAAGGTTCTGTCGCGCTACGTCGATATCATCATGATCCGCACCACGGCGCACGACCGGCTCCTCGAACTGACCGAGCACGCCACGGTTCCGGTGATCAACGGGCTGACGGACGACACCCATCCCTGCCAGCTGATGGCGGATGTGATGACCTATGAAGAGCATCGCGGCAGCGTCGCGGGCAGGACCTTTGCCTGGACCGGTGACGGCAACAACGTGCTCCACTCGCTGCTCGAGGCATCGGCGCGGTTCCGCTTCAAGCTCAACGTCGCCGTTCCCGAAGGCAGCGAACCGGATCCAAGGTATGTCGATTGGGCCAGGGCCAATGGCGGCGAGATCAACTTCACGGGAAGCGCCGAAGCGGCTGTCAGCGGCGCCGATTGCGTGGTCACCGACACCTGGGTGTCGATGGGGCAGGAGCACAGGGCGCGCGGCCACAACGTCTTCATGCCATATCAGGTCAACGCCGCGCTGATGCGGCACGCCAAGCTAGACGCCTTGTTCATGCACTGCCTGCCGGCCCATCGCGGCGAAGAGGTCACCGACGAGGTGATCGACGGGCCGCACTCGGTCGTCTTCGACGAAGCCGAAAACCGGCTACACGCCCAGAAGGCCGTTCTTGCCTGGTGCCTCAGCGCTTGAAGAGCGGCGAGGTGATGCTTATCTCCGGCGCATCACCCGAAAAAAATAGCGTGTCGACCAGGATTTTTCCGGATGCGAACAGCATTCGAGGAAACGGCCGTCACGTGCCGGAGACCGATAAATGCTGGAACTCGTTACCTTGACAGAACACGAAGCCAAACTGGGCGAATTCGGCTTTGCCGGCGACGACCATGTCGTGCCCTTCGAGGTCGGTCCCCTCGACGTGCGGGGCCGTGCGGTCCAGCTCGGACCCATGCTCGACCAGATCCTCGGCCGGCATGATTATCCCGAGCCGGTGGCGCGGTTGCTCGCCGAGGCGGCGGTTGTCACTGTGCTGCTCGGCACGCTCCTGAAATTCAAGGGCAAGTTCATTCTTCAGACGCGCTCGGACGGGCCCGTCGACATGCTGGTGGCCGATTTCTCCACGCCCCGCTCGCTGCGTGCCTATGCCCGGTTCGACGAGGAACGAATGGAGGCTGCAATCGCCGCGGGCGACACCTCGCCCGAACAGTTGCTGGGCAAGGGCGTTCTCGCGCTCACCATCGACCAGGGCGCTCATATGCAGCGCTATCAAGGTATCGTCCAACTCGACGGCACCTCGCTGGAAGAAGTCGCCCGGGTCTATTTCCGCCAATCGGAGCAGATCCCGACCGATATTCGTCTGTCGGTCGCCAGGATGCGCCTGCCCGGCGAGAATCACGATCGTTGGCGCGCCGGTGGCATTCTCGCGCAGTTCCTGCCCGATGCGCCGGAACGGCTGCGTCTGCCCGATCTTCCGGGGGGTGATGGCGACGAAGGGTCGGAGTTCGATCCCACGGACAATTCGTGGCAGGAACTGCTGGCACTGTTCGAGACGATCGAGCCGAGCGAACTGATCGACCCGACCGTAGGCGCGGAGAGGCTGCTCTACCGCTTGTTCCACGAGCATGGCGTGCGTGTCTTCGACGGCGTTCCAGTCGCCGACGAGTGCTCCTGCTCTCGCGAGAAAATTCGCGGTATTCTCGAAGGTTTTACTGCCGAGGAGATCGTCGAAAGCACGGAAGACGGCGTCATCCGCGTCAATTGCGAATTCTGCTCGACCGAATATGAGTTCGATCCGCGGGATTTCGAAGCATCTTCCTGAGGTGCGAGCGCGGGGAGCCTGGACGATCAGTTGACCGTCCGGGCTTTCCCGGGAATGTCCAGGGAGAAGGCTGGGATACTGACCTGGAACAGCTCGCCCTGCGCATTGCGCATCGTGTAATGGCCTTCCATGATGCCGGATGGTGTCGTCAGCGGGCAGCCCGACGTATACTGATAACTGTCGCCTGGGTTGAGTTCCGGCTGCTCGCCGACCACGCCCGCGCCGCGCACCTCCTCGACCCGCCCTTGCCCATCGGTGATGTGCCAGTAGCGTGAGAGCAACTGGACGAATTCGTCCGAATGGTTGGCGATGGTGATGCGGTAGGCCCAGACGTAGCGGTTCTCGGAAGGATCGGATCGGTCGTCGAGATAGAACGGCTCCACCTGGACTTCGATATCGCGCGTCATCGCCTGGTACATGGTTCGTCTCCGGAACGGACGTAAGTCTAACCGATCCGGTTTCTTCCCGCATCACCCGATGCCGGTCACATCGACCTACAGCGCGTCGCGTGAAAAAGGGATTCACGCGACGCGCTGTAGGTTCTTGATTTGCGCATGCCGTTTTCCCCAAACCGCTGCACACTTTCGGGAGACATGCTTAGTCGACCTTGCCGAGCGCGGCGTCGATGTCGGTGAGGAGATCATCGATGTCTTCCAACCCGACCGACAGGCGCAACGTGCCCGGGCCGATGCCGAGTTCCGCGCGTGCCTCGTCGGAAAGATTCTTGTGCGTCGTCGTTGCGGGATGCGTGATCAGGCTCTTGGCATCGCCGAGATTGTTGGAGATGCGGATGATCTCTAGCGCGTTCTGGAACGCGAAGGCCGCCTTCTTGGCGCCCTTGAGCTCGAGGCAGATCAGGGTCGAGCCGCCGCTCATCTGGCGACGGATCACGTCGGCCTGGGGGTGATCCGCCCGTCCGGGATAGATGACACGCCCGACCTTGGGATGATCGGCCAGGAAATCCGCGATCTTCCCCGCGCTTTCGGTCTGCTGGCGCACGCGCAGCGGCAGCGTCTCCAGCCCCTTGAGCAGGGTCCAGGCATTGAAGGGCGACAAGCTCGGCCCGGTATGCCGGAAATAATCGTGCAGGTTCTCATCTATCCATTTCTTGTCGGACAGGATGACGCCGCCCAGGCAGCGTCCCTGGCCATCGATGTGCTTCGTGGCGGAATAGACGACAACATGGGCGCCGAGCTCCAGCGGCTTCTGCTGCAAGGGCGTTGCGAAGACATTGTCGACGACGAGCTTGGCTCCGATCTGGTCGGCGAGCTTTGCCACGGCTGCAATGTCGATCACCTCGAGCGTCGGATTGGTCGGGCTTTCCAAGAAGAAAAGCTTCGTGTTCCGCCTGACGGCCTTTTCCCATTCCTGGGTGCGCGTACCGTCGATCAGCGTGGTTTCGATGCCGTAGCGCGGCATCAGCGTCTCGACCACCCAGCGACAGGAACCGAAAAGCGCACGGGCCGCGACCACGTGGTCGCCGGCCTTGACGCCACACAGCAGGGCGGACGAGACCGCCGCCATTCCCGATGACATGGCGCGTGCATCTTCGGCGCCTTCGAGAGCGCACATGCGCTTTTCGAACATGTCGACGGTGGGGTTGGCATAGCGCGAATAGATGAAACCTGGCTCTTCACCTTTGAAGCGCGCTTCGGCGCCTTCGGCCGTCTCATAAACGAAGCCCTGGGTGAGATAGATCGCTTCCGAGGTTTCACCGAAGGCCGATCGGGTCGTCCCGCCATGGACCAGAGCCGTCTGCGGCTTCCAGTTGCGCTTTCCTTCAGATGTCATCACCATGTCTCCAGACACAAAAAAACCGGCCGCGAAGTCGCAACCGGTCCCTTGAACCTCGGTCCTTTAGCGACTTGTTTAACGTGGCTGCAAGCCGACCGGCCAAATCACCACGGGATAACGGTCCTTTAGACCTTGCGCGTTCTTGCGTCAATCGTCCGCTTCATTAAACGTCTTGTAGCTTGAGCGCCGCCGGCGGCGCCGGTATCGAAATCTACGCATTCGCCCTGGAAAATCGCTTCCGGCCGATGCGGCAGGAGTAACCTTTGCGTCAATCAGGCATTCTTCCCGATCGCGAGATCGCCGCTCTGTTCCAAGCCGGCGCTCTTGTTTCTGCTCGCCCGCTGGACAAGGATCAGATCCAGCCGGCGAGCCTCGACCTGCGTTTGGGCGAAAAGGCCTATCGGGTGCGCGCGAGCTTTCTGCCGGGACCCGGCCACAAGGTTGCCGACAAGCTCGATCGGCTGAAGCTGCACGAGATCGACCTGACGGCGGGAGCCGTGCTCGAAACCGGATGCGTCTATATCGTTCCGTTGCTCGAGACGCTGAAGCTGCCGCCTGACATCGCGGCATCGACCAATCCCAAGAGTTCGACCGGGCGGCTCGACATCTTCACGCGCGTGATGACGGACAAGGGCCAGGAATTCGACAAGATGCCGGCTGGCTATGCCGGTCCGCTTTTCATCGAGGTGAGCCCGCGCACCTTCCCGATCGTCGTGCGCACCGGCTCGCGCCTGTCGCAGATCCGCTTCCGCAAGGGCAATGCACAGCTCAGCGAAGAAGAACTCGGCGAGTTGCATCGCGCCGAGATCCTCGTCGCTTCCGAACAGCCGAACATCTCCGGCGGCGGCATCGCGCTGTCGATCGACCTCACCGGCGGCCCCGACGGTCTGGTCGGCTATCGCGGCAAGCATCACACCGGCCTGATCGACGTCGATAAGCGGGGGGCCCAGGACGTGCTCGACTTCTGGGAACCGCTATACGATCGTGGCTCGGGCGAGTTGGTTCTCGATCCGGACGAATTCTATATCCTGGTCTCGCGCGAGGCGGTCCACGTGCCGCCGCTCTTCGCGGCGGAGATGACTCCGTTCGATCCGCTGGTCGGCGAGTTCCGCGTTCATTACGCAGGTTTTTTCGATCCGGGCTTTGGCCATTCGGCTGCTGGCGGGACTGGCAGCCGGGCCGTCCTGGAGGTGAGGAGCCACGAAGTTCCCTTCATCCTCGAGCATGGCCAGATCGTCGGTCGCCTGGTCTATGAGCACATGCTGTCACGGCCGAAAGCGCTCTACGGCGCCGACCTCGCCTCGAACTATCAAGCGCAGGGGCTGAAGCTCTCGAAGCATTTTCGTTAGCTCGTCGAGGTTCGCTTGCTCGCACCCAGGATGAGGGTCTTGGCGCCGACGCTCTCATCCTGAGATATCGGTGAACCGCGGGCCTCGAAGGATCGGCTCAATCCGGCAGGTTCTCGAGCATGAATCTTATCTGGTTGCCTCCCATCGCCTTGCCGATATCGGCGTCACTGAAGCCTTGCGCCAGCAGCGCATCGGTGATTTGCACCAACCCTGTGGCGTCGAAGGGCGTCGCGACAGCGCCATCGAAATCGGACCCCAGGGCGAGATGGTCGACGCCGATCACGCCGGCCGCATAGCTCTGGGCCTTGGCGATCGCAGCGGCGTCGGTGCCGCAGATCGCAGTTTCCCAGAAGCCGATGCCGATCAGCCCGCCTTTCGCGGCGATGGCGCGCAACTGATCGTCGCTCAGGTTGCGGCGATTGTCGCAGGTTCCCTTGACACCGGTATGGGAAACGACCACCGGACGTGTCGCCATGGCGAGGACGTCGTCGATCTGGGCTGGCGAGGCATGGGCGATGTCGAGGATCATCTTCTTGGCTTCCATGCGCCGGATCATGTCGCGGCCCTTGTCTGTGAGCCCACCTTTGTCGACGCCGTGAGCGGAGCCGCCCATTTCAGTGTCGAAGAAATGAGCGGCCGACATCATGCGGTAGCCGGCGTCGAACATGACATCGACATTGGCGGGGTCGCCCTCCAGAACCTGTGCGCCTTCGAGGGCGAGCAGGCCGGCCACGATGCCACGCTCGGTCTTGCGCCGCTCCAGGAACCGGGCGAGGTCGCCCTTCGACTTGACGATGACGAACTTGCCTTGCGAACGGGCCGCCATGTCGTGGAGCCGGGCGGCCTGATAGAGCGCTCGCTCCTTCAGGCTGAACCAGGTGCGCGGCGGCCAATGCTGTGCGATCGCCAGAAGCGTGATGTCGTCCGAGCGGTCGTCATTCCTCTCGATGTTGAGATTATGCGGTGACTTCGACACCACGGAGAAAACCTGGAGTGCGACATTGCCCTCCGAAAGCCGGGGGATGTCCACCTGTCCACGGGTGCCACGGGCCACCAGATCGCGCCCCCAAAGCAGCGGATCGGCATGCAGATCGGCGACTTCGATCGATTTGTGTAGGACTTTTGCCCTGTCCGAAGCTGCATAGGGCGGCGGCTGGAGCACGCCGTTCATGGCTGCCTCCACTCGCTGGGGCACAACGAAGAAGAAAATGCCCAGCCCCACTATGACAAGCAGAACCAGGCCCCAGAGCAAAACCCTGCCGGCGCGTGTCACTAAGCCCTCCCGAGATCCCGCGTGTCGCGGGCACAATGATTCGATTCGTGCAATCAATGATGGCCTATGCAACGCTGCAGGAATAGCGGGGCAAACATCCTCCGGGGGGAGCCACGCCGGCGCAAGCACCGCAGTGCCGCTTTATGTTGGCATAAGGCATGTCTGTCGAAAGTGCGACGCGCTGCAGGTGACAGCGAGTGAACTGCGCCCTATTCTCAAGCAGGAATTGACCGGGAAGAGATGATGCGGAAACCAGCCTTCTTGTTTTCTTTGTTTGTATTCCTTGCAGGATGCCAGGCGACGAGCGAGCAAAATATCAATCCTCAGCTTCAACCTGTCGGTCAGGTCAGGGCAGCCGGGCCTGAGGCCAATCCCTATTTGCGCTGGCAGCGCGGGTTTTAGCCCGGATCGCTGCCGGAGGCACCTTGGAATCGCTGGATGCGCTTCCTGACGGCGGCAATCGAGAATGCCGTTAACGCAACGAGATAAAGTGCTACGCCGCCAATCGGCATGACGTAAACCACTGCCACGAGCTCGCACGTGCCGTCCTGGCATGTTCCCAGGTAGCCGGCGCGCGCAAGCGACAATCCGATAGCGAGCGCCACGGCAAGCGAAGCGATAAGCGTCGCGGCAATCCCGAGCACACGCAACAATGAGACAAGCAAGGCTGTCCTCTTCAACCGACAGGCCCTCCGCCCAAATATGCTTGCAACGAAAGGTGGCGATTGCTTGGCGGCCGCCGTCCGGGTTAGAAGCTGGAAAGTTCGCCCTCTCGATACTGCTAATGCCTTGGTTGCATTACGTTAATCGGCCAAGTTCCGCGATTTCGACACCTTCGGGCTGGAAAACGCGGCATTGACGATTATATGCGACTGGCCCTCGGCGTGTGCTGCGTGCGTCCGGGCTTTCAACTGATGAACGGAGACTTGGTTGGAACCTGTTCAGAGGCGACGCACGCATGTCATCAAATCGTACCACCGGCTCGTCGCAGGGCCGCATCAACTCGACCTTCCGCCGCTTTCTTGACAGCGAGGCATCGGGTGGGCTCCTGCTGATGGCGGTCGCGTTGCTTGCGATTGCCACGGCGAATTCACCGCTTTCGGAAAGCTACTTCGCGGCCCTTCATGCCTATGTCGGGCCGTTGAGTATCCAGCACTGGATCAACGATGCCTTGATGGCATTCTTCTTCCTGATGGTGGGACTCGAGATCAAGCGCGAGATGACCGACGGGCAATTGTCGAGTTGGTCGCGTCGAATTCTGCCCGGCGTGGCGGCAGCCGGCGGCATGCTTGCACCTGCGTTGATCTACGTCGCTCTCAACTATCCGGATGCGAACACGATACGGGGCTGGGCCATTCCCTCCGCGACCGATATCGCCTTCGCCCTCGGCGTGCTGTCGCTTCTCGGGCCGCGGGTCCCGACTTCCCTGAAGGTGTTCTTGACCGCGCTTGCAATCATCGATGACCTCGGCGCCGTCCTCATCATCGCCTTGTTCTACAGCAGCGAACTTGCATTGCTCGATCTGGCAGCGGCAGCGGCGGTCGTGGCGGCGCTCCTTGGGCTGAACCGGGCCAAGGTCAATTCGCTCATCCCCTATCTGCTGCTCGGCGTGGCCTTGTGGGTCTTCGTTTACCGCTCGGGCATTCATGCCACTCTTGCCGGCGTGGTGTTGGCGCTGACCATTCCGATTAACCGCACGCCGGGCACGCCCGAAGCCTCTCCCGGCGTTTCACCGCTGCACCGCCTCGAACAGGCCCTCCATATTCCCGTTGCCTTCCTGATCGTACCGATTTTCGGCTTCGCGAATGCAGGTGTCTCCTTTGCCGGCGTGTCGCCCGCTGTCTTTGCCGAACCGCTTTCGCTGGGGGTGGCTGGAGGGCTCGTGATCGGCAAGCTGATCGGGGTCTTTGGCTCGGTGTTTCTGGTGGTGCGCGCCGGGTGGGCCGATCTGCCGGCGGCGGCAAGCTGGGCGCAGGTACTTGGCGTGGCGCTCCTTTGTGGAATTGGCTTCACCATGAGCCTCTTCATCGGTTCGCTTGCCTTCGAGGATCAAGGCCTTCGCGATCGTGTCAAATTTGGCATCCTGGCGGGATCGATGGTGGCAGGGCTTGCGGGCTACGGAATATTGCGACTGTCCCATAGGCGCCCGCGCGCCCGCTGAACGTCGATTTGGCGACGCGCCGTTCCCCATCGCGTCCCCCTTGGAACCAGGCTGCCGCCAAACGGTTTGCGTCATATCAACGGGAGAACGACGCGATGTCTGGACAAGACACCAAATACGAAACCGGCGGGCGGATTTTCCCGGCCGTCACCGGACCGGATCCGTCCGATGAATTTTCCCAAGAAGCGGCAAAGAACCGGAAGCCGCGGCACGGCATGGGCCTGACCGAATCGCTCGACGAGACCGACGAGAAGGCACGGCACTCCGACGGGCAAAATCCACGCGAGGAGGCGAAACCTGACGGTCCCACGATCGACGAACCGTAGACTGAAGGGTATTCGTTTTGGCTCTCGGTATTGCCATGGGTTTGGGGCTCGGCGCCGTCATTGGTGCTACTGTTCTCGACAACGCCGCGATCGGCATCGCGATCGGAATCGCGCTGGGTGCGGCCTGGGGTCTCTTCTCCTCATCATCGAGCTGATCTGCCCCGATGGGTTTCTCCAGCGCCAATTCCGGAACAACAGGCGGGCGCCATGTGTTGTGCGGGGTGACCGCGAGTAGAAGGAGGCAAGAGATGGCCGGAATGCAAGAGATGCTTCAGAGCCTGATTGCCGAATTGTCGTCGGGTTCGATCACGAGAAGAGCTCAAACGGGTGGCCAACCCCGGCCTGGCGACGATCAGCCTCGTCCCGTCCCGGGTAAGGACATTCCGATCCAGGAGCCGGAGCCCGACCGCCTACCGGACGAGGAACCCAATCCCAATCCGGACGAAAACAGAGAGCCGCCGATGCAGACGCTGTCTTACGCCGAGGACGCCTCCCGAGGAGATCGCCAGCATACAGTGATGTCTCGGAGTTGAACTTGTGAAACCGCCCTCTGCGGGTCGGGACTGACGCAATCTCTGGAACACAAGCTGGAGCGGGTAGCGGGAATCGAACCCGCGCGATCAGCTTGGGAAGCTGACAGGCTACCATTACATCATACCCGCGCGCAGTCTGCCTAACACGACGCGCACGGGATCGGCAATCCAAAACAGTGGGGAAAACCGATGTCTTGATGCCGCCGCGGCGAATGCGTATTCCTGCACGGGACTCGATCCGGAGGACACGGGATGTCGGCATTGACGCGGTTTCTCGGCGACACGCCGCTCAGGATCCTCCTGAAGCTCGTGGTCGTCTCCTTCATCGTCGGGCTGGTGATGAGCGCGTTCGGCTGGTCGCCGCTCGACCTGCTCTACGGGATCCGAGACTTCTTCCTCCGCATCTGGAACATGGGCTTCGCGGCGATCGAAAATTTCATCGGTTATTTTCTTCTCGGCGCGGCCGTCGTCGTTCCGGCCTTCATCGTGATCAGATTGCTCAGTCTTCGCCGCTGAACCGCGACTATGCGAAGCCGGCCGCCACCTCGAACAGGATCGCGTGGCGCGCCGCAACCATTGCAGCATCGCTCGAATAGCCGCCGCCGATGACCCCGCAGAAGGGGATACCCTGCTCGCGGAAATGCGCGATGACCGTGCGGTCACGTTCGCGCAACCCTTCATCGGTCAGCACCATGCGGCCGAGCCGGTCGGCATGATGCGGGTCGACGCCTGCATTGTAGAACACAAGGTCGGGCCTGAAGCGTCGGTCGAGCAGCGCCAGCGCCTCGCGAAGAGCCGTCATGTAGGCGCCGTCATCAGTTCCGTCGGGCAGGCCGATGTCGAGATCGGAAGCGATCTTGCGGGCGGGATAGTTGCGCTCGCCATGCATGGAAAAGGTGAAGACGCGAGGCTCGTCGCGGAAGATATCGGCTGTGCCGTCGCCCTGGTGGACGTCGAGATCCACGACCAGGATCTGCTCGATATCGGTCTCGGCAAGCAGCAGCGAGGCGGCCACGCCAACGTCGTTGAAGGTGCAGAAGCCCGCCCCCTGCGCGCGCCGCGCGTGATGGCTTCCGCCGGCGGTGTTGCAGGCGATCCCATGGTCGAGCGCCAGGCGCGCGGCGAGCACTGATCCGGCGCTGGCGAGCTGGGCGCGGCGCGATACCTTGTCATTCACCGGGAAGCCGATCTCACGCTCGATCGCCATCGGCACGGCGCAGGCAAGGACCTGGTCGACGTAGTCGGCATCATGGGCGAGCCGCAGCGATGCGACCGAAGCGGCGGCCGGGACATGCAGCGACCCGTCCCTCGCAAGACCGCGGGAGCGAAGTTCCTCCATCAACAGCCGGTATTTGCCCATCGGGAAGCGATGGGTCGCGGGAAAATTGGCGTCGTAGTCGGGATGGTGGACGATATGGAGTGGCATTCGCTCCACGTTACACCATTTCCCTGCTGGACAGAATCGTCCGAAGGCGCGACATCCCGGACCGGAATCCCAGGCTCGACGCTCTCCCGGCGTGGGCCGCAGCATGAGAACGTCGTTTGGATCGTCTGCCCGCATCATCGCGGCATTTCGCCGTGACCAACCGCATGGTTCTCGCCATCGCCGTGCCGATGACGCTGGCTTACCTCACGACGCCGCTGATCGGCGTGGTCGGCACCGCGGTTGTCGGACAGTTCGGAGACGCGGCGCTGATCGGCGGGCTCGCGGCCGGCGCGATCGTGTTCGACGTCGTCTTCGCCACGTTCAACTTTCTGCGTTCCGGCACCACTGGCCTTGTCGCTCAGGCTTTCGGGCGCGGCGACGGGCAGGAAGAGCAGGCAGTCTTCTGGCGAGCGCTCGCGCTTGCTCTCGTAGCGGGCGTGGCGCTGGCGCTGCTCGCCTCTTTCTTTGTGGCGGCAGGGATCTGGTTCCTCGATGCCGAGCCGGCCGTAAACGCCGCCTTGGAAAGTTACGTGCTGATCCGCTTCCTCGGCGCCCCGCTTGCGCTCGCCAACTATGTGGTGCTGGGCTACGTGCTCGGTCGCGGTGAAGCCACGCTGGGGCTTGCCCTGCAGGTCGTGCTGAACGGCACCAACATAGCGCTCTGCTTCCATCTCGGGCTCGATCTAGGCTGGCGGATCGAAGGCATCGCCTGGGCCGCGGTCTTCGCGGAACTGGTTGCGTTTGTCGTCGGGCTGGCAATGCTTGCCGCACGTTTCCGCAGGCGGGGCTGGGTATCGGTCGCAAGGATCGCGGACCTTCCCGCCTTCGTGGCGATGCTTTCGCTCAATCGCGACATCATGATCCGCTCCTTTTCCCTGCTTGCCGCCTTTGCGCTGTTCGCAAGACAAGGGGCGCAATTCGGAACGCTGACCTTGGCAGCGAACGCCGTGCTGATGAATTTCTTCCTTGTCGCCGGCTATTTCCTCGACGGTTTCGCCACGGCGGCCGAGCAACTCGCGGGCCGCGCCATCGGAGCGCGCGACCGCCTGGCTTTTTCACGCGCCGTTCGGCTTTCGACCGTCTGGGGGTTCGGCTTGGCCTTCGCGACCACGGCGGCATTGCTTCTCTTCGGAAACGCCTTCATTGCGATCATCACCACCGCGCCGGACGTGCGGTCCGTGGCCGCGACCTATCTGCCCTGGGCGGCCTTCACCGCCGTGAGCGGTGTGCTCGCCTTCGCGATGGACGGCGTCTTCATCGGGGCGACCTGGTCGCGCGATATGCGCAACATGATGGTTCTTTCATTTGCGCTTTTCTTAGTGGCCCTGCTCACGCTCGGCGCTGCATTCGGCAATCACGGTCTCTGGGCCGCGTTGCATCTCTTCCTGCTGGTGCGCGGCTTCAGCCTGCTTGCCGTGCTGCCGCGCCGGGCAAGGGCCACTTTCGGTCAGGCGAGTGGGCGCTTGGCCCAGTGATCGAGCCGGCTGTCGCGCAGGTCTGGGATGTTGATGCCTTCCCGTTCGGCGAAGGCGGCCATGCCGCGGACGATCTCGCCGGGCAATGACGGCCCGGCATAGATCATGCCGGTATAGAGTTGGACGAGGTCGGCGCCGGCACGGATCTTCTCGAGCGCCGTCTCGGTCGAATTCACACCGCCGACCCCGATCAGCGCGCGGTCGGGCCCGAGCAGCCTGCGCATCTTCGCGAGCATGATGGTGGAACGCTCGAAAAGCGGCGCCCCGGAAAGACCGCCGGCCTCGCTGGTGAAGGCGCGGCTCTTGAGCGGCGGGCGGGCAATGGTGGTGTTGGACACGATCACGCCGTCGACCTGTTTCTCGGCGACCTCCGCCGCCACGTCCTCGAGATCGCCTTCATGCAGATCGGGCGCGATCTTCAGGAAAACGGGAACGACACGTCCTGCCGCCGCTTTCTGCCGTGCAGCCATGACGCGCGATAGCAGCTCGGCGAGGCTCTGCCTGCCCTGCAGGTTCCGCAGGCCCGGCGTGTTGGGCGAGGAGATGTTGACGGTGAGATAGGAAGCAACCGCCGCGAAACGGCGCACGCCCGTCTCGTAATCGCCGATGCGATCGGCACTGTCCTTGTTGGCGCCGATATTGACGCCGACGATACCATCGCGCCCGCGCCGTGCAACCAGGCGCTCATGGGCGCGGCCATGGCCCTGATTGTTGAAGCCGAGCCGGTTGATAACTGCCGCGTCCTCCGTCAAGCGAAAGATGCGCGGCTTGTCGTTGCCGGCCTGCGGCAGGGGCGTGACCGTCCCGACTTCGGCAAAACCGAAACCCAGGCCGAGCAGGGCATCGGGCACTTCCGCATTCTTGTCGTAGCCGGCCGCCATGCCGAGCGGGTTGGGGAAGTCCAGGTCGCGGACCGTAACCCTCAATCGTGCGGAAGCCGGAGCCCGACCGCATATCGGCATTCCGCTGCGCAGTGCCGCGATGGACAGGCCATGTGCGGTCTCCGGATCCAGGGTGAAGAGCGCCCGTTGGCCGAGCCGTTCGAGGGATTTCATCATTCTTCGAGCACCGGAAATTTATGGGTGCCCGTGGCGTCGAGCGGCAGCGGCTTCGCCCAGCGCACGGCCGCGAGATCGAGCGGCGCATAGAGATGCGGGAACAGTGCGCCGCCGCGCGAAACCTCGTACTTAAGGGCTTCGCCGAGTTTTCCGGCGTCGATGGCGGCGAGGAGAAGACCGCTTTGGCCGGAGAAGTGCTTGGCCGCAGTCTCGCGGACCTGCGTGGCGGTCGAGAAATGGATGAAGCCGTCCGACAGATCGATGGCCGCGCCATGGAAGACGCCGGTCTTCTCGGCTTCCCGCCAAAGCTCCTCGGGACAAATTTTGTAGATGGTCGCGTGCATGCGACGCCTATAGCATTGTAACCGCAGGAGGGAACCGCTTTTGCAAGAAAATCCTCCCATCCGGTCCCTCGCATTTTGGTCGCAAAGGCGGATCACGATCCAGGCTTGGTTTGTGACGGAGGTTCACATGAGACGCGCCTTTTTCCTGGTTCCCGCTCTTCTCGCCTCCGCGACCTTTCCTGCAGTGGCCGAAGAGGCCGGCCGCTATGCGCTCGAAAAATCGCCGACCGGCTACGTACGCATGGATACTCAGACCGGCGAGATGTCGATCTGCGAGGAACGCGGCGGTCAGCTTGTATGCAAACTCGCGGCCGATGAACGCGCCGCCTTCCAGGACGAGCTCGATCGGCTGCAGGCAAAACTCACGGGTTTGGAGCAACGCCTCGCTGCAGTGGAGAACAGCCCCGTCCTGAAACCGCAGAACCTGCTGCCCACCGAGGAGGAGTTCCAGCGCTCGCTCGGCTACATGGAACGCTTCTTCCGCAAGTTCCTCGACATTGTGAGGGAGGCGGACAAGGAGAGCGGCACGCCCGAGAAGACCTGATAAACCTCTGAGACATTCCTCGTTCGCTGCCACGGAAAGAACAATCACGCCGTGTGTCCTGTTCGAAACGACACCGGCATTCCGTCTTGAATTGCCGTGGGATCGCCGCATAATCGATTGGGAATCCCGCGCATCGGCAAGGACGAAGACGGGAGGTCATGGGAGGGATATTTGCCAGGCTACAGGTTCGTGATCGCTGACGATCACCCGCTTTTTCGCGGCGCCCTGAAACAGGCGCTTGCAACCCTGGCCGACGACGCCGACATTATCGAGGCTGGCGATTTCGAGGGCGCGAAAGCGGCCATCGGCGGCAATGACGACATCGACCTCGTGCTTCTCGATCTTTCGATGCCAGGTGCAAGCGGGCTGTCGGGCCTCATCTCGCTGCGTGGCATCCATGCCGATGTTCCGATGGTGGTCGTTTCCGCGCATGACGATCCCGAGACGATCCGCCGCGCGCTGGAGCTTGGCGCGTCCGGCTTCATCTCCAAATCCGCCAGCATCGACGATATTCGCAGCGCCGTGGCGATCGTGCTGGATGGCGGTGTCGTCGCGCCATCCGGCATGGATTTGGGTATCGAACGAGATCCCGAGATTTCCGACCTCATTCGGCGGCTCCAGACGCTGACGCCGCAGCAGACGCGCGTGCTGGGCATGCTGGCCGAGGGCCTCCTCAACAAGCAGATCGCCTATGAGCTCAAGGTTTCGGAGGCGACGATCAAGGCCCATGTGTCGGCGATCCTGCAGAAGCTCGGCGTCGACAGCCGTACCCAGGCCGTGATCCTCCTGTCGAAGATCGGTACCGATCCGCTCACAGCGGCGGGGTGATCAAGGCGCCGAAGAGGCATCCCCCCCTAGCGGATACACACTTTCCTGCACGGTTGCTTGGCGGCCAATCTTTGCAGATGAGCATGACGCGTACGACAGGTCCCCCTCTCCGTCTCGGCGAAGCCGAGACGGAGAGGGGGACCTGCCAAGAATGAGGCAAGACATTTCCAGATGTGTGAATGTCATAGCCCCTTGTGGGGAGATGTCCGGCAGCGATGCGGCCGCTCACGACCGTCAACCAGAGAGAGTGGCCGCATTACTCCGCGGCTTGCGCCATGCGGCGCATGCGGGTGATCGCCGAGCGCAGAACGGCTGGTTTCACGGGCTTGTTGATGACTGCAACGCCTATCGCATCGGCCGCGTTTCGCACTTCGCTGGAGCGGTCGGCGGTGACCAGAACGGCGGGCAGGCTGAAGCCATAGGCGGAACGCAGCCCGGCGATGACATCGAGGCCGTTTTCTCCATCGAGATGGTAGTCGGCGAGCACGATGTCCGGATTGGGCGGGCGGCTCCGTTCCAAGGATGCGGAGCCCGTGAACGTCCTCACACTGCAGCCCCACCCCTCCAGGAGGAGGCGCATGCCGTCGAGGATACGCTCGTCATTATCGATGCAGAAGACCGACAATCCGTCGAGCGAAGCCGACGGGTGGATCGCCGGCTTGACGTCCTGGGCGGCCTGCGGCTCCTCCTCCGTGGTGATCGGCAACAACACGGAGAAGCGCGTGCCCTTGCCGCGGCCGGAATCGATCTGGATCTCCAGGCGCAGCACGCGCGCGATGCGGTCGACGATCGACAGGCCGAGCCCGAGCCCTTGCGCCTCACGGGCGCCTTCGTCGAGCCGTGTGAACTCGCGGAAGACCATGTTCAACTTGTCGGCGGGAATACCGATTCCGGTGTCGAAGACCTGGATTTCGGCGAGCTTCCCGCGCCGCCTGACACCGACGACGATGCGGCCCGAGCGCGTGTATTTGATCGCGTTGGAAACCAGGTTCTGCACCAGCCGCCGCAGTAGGTTGCGGTCGGTACTCACGGTGATCGACGACGGCACGATGGTGAGTTCGAGCCGTTTTTCCGTGGCCATCGGCTGGAAGTCGGTGCCGATCTGCCGAAGAAGCCCGTCGAGCCTGAACACGCCTTCGGCGGGTTTCATCGCGCCGGTGTCGAGCCGCGAGATGTCGAGCACCGCTCCGAGGATCGTCTCCACCGAATCCAGCGAGGATTCGATGTTGGCGACAGCATCCGACACCATGCTCCTGCCAGTCTTCTCGACAAGCGATGAGCAGTAGAGGCGCGCCGCGTTGAGGGGCTGGAGAATGTCGTGACCAGCGGCGGCGAGGAAACGTGTTTTGCCGAGATTGGCCTCCTCCGCGAGCACCTGCGCCTGCGCCAGCTCCTCGTTGACGCGGGTCAATTCCGCCGTGCGGTGGCGCACACGCTGCTCGAGCGTCTCGTTGACACGCTTCAGGGCGAGATCCGCCTGCACGCTTGCCGTGATGTCGGCATAGGTGGCGACGATGCCGCCGTCAGGCATCGGATTGGAGCGGATTTCGAGGATGCGTCCGCTGGTTTTCAGCTCGATTTTCCAGGGAGTACCGAAGTCGCTCAGCCGATTGAGCGCCGTCACCTCGAAATCTGATGGGATGTCGCCGCGTTCGGCGAGGAAACGCAGTATCTGGCTGACCCGCACCCCCACCTGGCCCATCTCGTCGGGCAGGTCGAAGAGGTTGCGGTATTGTCGGTTCCAGCACGTCAGCCGGAAGTCGCGATCGAATACCGTGATGCCTTGCTCCATCTGGTCGAGCGCGATCTGAAGCAGGTCGCGATTGTGCTGGAGCGCTTCGGTCGCGTCGTCGAGCAGCCGGAAGGCATCGCGTGAGGCGCTGTCGTTGCGCTGGAAGAGCAGGGACAGGATGAGCCGCGCCGAGGACGAGCCGACGGCGCTGGCCAGCAACTGTTCGGAGAAGCGGATCACCGACATGCTGGCTGCATCGCTGCCGTTGAGGCGCTGGCCTTCTGTGGCTTCGAAGGTTTGGAAGGAACGTTCCGTCCGTTCGACGCCCAGGTAGCGCGCGATCGTATCCTTGAGTTCGTTGACGGTGGTCGCCGTGCGGAAGCGACGCAGGCTCGGCACCGGGCTGGCGTCGCGCGGCACGAAGATCGAAGCCTGGATCCGCTCGAGCGGGATGGAACTGCGCGACAGCGAGCCGAACACGAAGAACAACGTATTGATCGCCAGGCTCCACAGGACGCCATGGTTGAGCGGTTCCGCCACGGTGCCGAACAAGGCCTGGGGCCGCAGCGCCTCCAGCCCGAACAGCCCCTCGACGACGATCGCCGTGTCTGGCGGCGCGAGCGAGGGAAGCAACAGGGTGTAGGCCCAGACGATAAAGCCCGCGGCCATGCCGAGCGCCGCGCCCCTCGCATTGGCGCCGCGCCAGATGAGGCCGCCGATGAAGGCGGGCGCGAATTGGGCGATCGCGGCGAACGACATCAGGCCGATCGACGCCAGCCGCGCATTGTCGGTGCTCTGCCGATAATAGAGGAAGGCCACGAACAGGACGATGAAGATCGCGGCGCGGCGGATATTGAGGATGAGGCTCGACCAGTCTTCAGTGTCGCTGGTTCGTGGCTTGAGGAGCCGCCGCACGAAAAGCGGGATGACCAGGTCGTTCGATACCATGATCGAAAGCGCTACGCTTTCGACGATCACCATGGCGGTTGCCGCCGACAGGCCGCCGATGAAGGCCGCCATGGCGAAGAGATCGTGGCCGCGCAGAAGCGGCAGCGAGAGCACGTAGAGATCGGCGCTGGTCCTTGGGCCGACATAGGCCAGGCCCGCAAGCGCGATCGGGATCACGAACAGATTGATGGCGATGAGATAGAGGGGGAACAGCCAGGTCGCGGTCTTCAGCTCTCCCTCGCCGCGATTCTCGACGATTGTCACGTAGAACTGCCGCGGCAACATGATGATGGCGCAGGCGCTGAGTGCGGTGAGCACGATCCAGGTGCCGAGCGACGTTCGATAGTCGAGGGTCTGCTGGACGGGGTCGCTTGCCGCGAGCATGTCGGCAAGGCCTGCGAGGTCGCCGAACATGAAGAAGGTGACGAGAATGCCGACGGCCAGGAAAGCAGCGAGCTTGACGACCGATTCGGCCGCGACCGCCAGGACAAGGCCGTCCTGGTGTTCGGTCGCGTCCGCATGGCGCGTCCCGAACAGCACCGCGAAGACCGCGAGCAGGGCCGCGACGATCAGTGAGATGTCGCTGACGAACGGGTCGAAGGAGGGCGGCGCCCCGTTGTAATGCTCAACCATCAGGCTCACCGATCCCGAGATCGCCTTGAGCTGCAGTGCGATGTAGGGAACCGTGCCGACGGTGGCGATGAGCGTTGCGATGGATGCGACCGCGAAACTCTTCCCGTAGCGCGCTCCGAGGAAGTCGGCGATGGACGTGATCTTCTCCGTCTTCGCAAGTCTCACGATGCGCTTGAGCAGGGGGAAGCCGAAAAGAAAGACCAGCAGCGGCCCGATATAGATCGTCAGGAACTCCGGACCGCGCTCGGACGCCAGGCCGACGGAGCCGAAGAAGGTCCAGGACGTGCAATAGATGGCGAGGCTGAGCGCGTAGATATATGGCCTGGAGCGACCCGACGCCCGCCTGCGGTCGCCGATGCTGGCGATCGCGAAAAGCAGCGTCACATAGGCAAGGGCGATGATGACGACGACCCAGCCTTGCACGAGCCAAACCTCCCAATTCCTGTTGGGGGAACGCAATCACAGCTAGCGGCCCAAGTCCATGGCCGATCAGCCGCGCTGGTTTGCCTGCCGCTTCACTCCGACGAAGGCCGACCTTGTCCGAGAGCTCGCGATCCGCTGGTTTCGGGAAGTCCGGGTGCCCATGAACGTCTCACAATTTCGTCCTCGCGCGACCGATGCGCGAGCGAAAGCAGTTATGGCCTATTGCTGGGAGCAATGGGTGAAAGCCCGCCGTTGGAGCAAGGCCGCCGACTTTTGCCCTCAAGGCTTTCGCCGATGACGGGTGAGATGCCGTCGTACTGATAAAGTGCCTCTCCGCCTTGTCTTTCCATCACGTTCGGCAAGGTTTTTGTTATGCTGCAAGCATACCGGGCATATGATGCGGCGAATCGCTTTCGCGGCGGAGTGCGGCCAAGGACAGGAGGGTCTTATGCTGAAGGAATTCCAGGAGTTCATTTCCAAGGGCAACGTGATGGACCTCGCGGTGGGCGTCATCATCGGCGGTGCATTCGGGCTGATCGTCAATTCGATGGTCAATGACATCATCATGCCGATCGTCGGCGCGATCTTTGGCGGCTTCGACTTTTCGAACTACTTCCTGCCTCTGTCGGCCAATGTCACGGCGACCAATCTCGAGGAGGCGCGCAGGCAAGGCGCGGTGTTCGCTTACGGCAATTTCCTGACCGTGGTCATCAATTTCATGATCCTGGCATGGATCATCTTCCTGATGGTCAAGGGGGTGAACAACGTCCGCAGGCGCGTCGTCAAGGAGCAAGAGGCTGTGCCCGCCGCGCCGCCTGCGGATGTCCAGCTCCTGACTGAGATCAGGGACCTACTGGCAAAGAACAAAAGCTGAGGTTCGAGTAGCGAGCTTATAGCCGTCATATATTGCCGGCGGCTTTACTTTGTGCCGAGCCCAGACAGCGACGCCGGCAATTGATCTGATGCCGACCATCCATTCGGGATATCGGTCAAAATTGCCTACGTCGAGAAACGTACTTGGAGAAATCGGCGTTCGCTACTATCATGCGAGCGCGGGTGGGAGGTGTTAGCAACAAAATATTCAGCGGGATGGTTGCATGCTATCGGTCAGGTTGTTTGGACCGATGCAAATCCGAGCGTCGGATGGACAGGATCTTACACCGTCCACCCAGAAGGCGCGCGCCATTCTTGCAATGATCTTGGTCGCCGATGGCGCCGTGCGCTCGCGCAATTGGCTGATCGATCATCTTTGGAGCACCAAGCCGCGGGAACTGGCATTGGCCAGCCTGCGCCAGTCACTCAAGGAAATTCGCAAATGCCTCGGCCCCTGGGCTACCGAGGTGCTGAAGATCGACAACTTCGTCGTGGCGATCGATTGTTCCAAGGTCGTCATCGAGGATTTCGATCGAGATATTCCCTCGCATAATGACTTTCTCGAAGGCATCGACATCGGTGATCCCGAATTCGAGGATTGGCTGACCTTGGAGCGAAGCCGTTTCGGCGGCTTTGCCCAGCCCAAGCCGCGGCATGTCGAAGAGCCCAGGGAAGCCGCTTCCCCGTCGAAGTTCGGCCTGAGAATCGACCCGCCGATCGTGTCGGGGCTCGACCTCGAGGAGGACGAACTCGCGGCCAACCTCCTCGATGAGATTGTTGTTGGTCTTGTCGAGGAAGGTTTTCACGATTTCCATGACCGGAGAAAGAGAACAGCGATACCGCTTATTGCCGCAGGATGGCGCTACCCGCTTTGCCTGCGCTGCTCGGTGAGCCGCACCGGAGACCGCGCCCGCATCGTTCTTGCGCTTGTCGATCTCGCCGAGGAGCAGACGATCTGGATCCGCAGGTTCGACGCGCATGTCTTTGCCATCCGCAGCGGTCGCGAGTCGGAGGTCGCGGCGGGTATTGCTCAATGCATCGACAAGATCTGGCAGGAAAAGGAGGCCGCCGCGCGCCGGCTTCGCTTTGGAGAGGACGGCGCCGATGTCATGCGCGCGGCTATCCAGGACATTTTCGAGCTGAGCGCGTCCGACCTTGCCCGGGCCGAACATGATCTGCGCCGATTGATCACGACCCGGCACGGTGCGCTCGCCTCGGCGTGGCTGGCTTTTCTTATGACGTTCCGGGTTGGTCAGCGCTTCGTTCCACATGATGGCGTGCTTCACGATCAGGCGCGCGAGCTGATAGCCCGGGCCATGGAGAGGGAGCCCGGCAATGCCGTCGTGCTCGCGCTTGCCGGGCATGTTCACAGTTTTCTGTTTGGAAACTATGTCAGCGCCGTCGATCTGTTTGAGCGCGCGGTCCGCATCAATCCCAACCGGGCACTGGTTTGGGACCTTTATTCGGTGCTTCACGCCTACATAGGGCAGCCCAAGGAAGGGCTTCAATGTGCGCTTTTCGGGCGGCATCTGGGGGCCCATAGCATTCACCGCTACTATTTCGACACGTCGTGCCTGATCACCGCGAGCATGCTCGGCGATCATCGCCTTGCAATCGACTATGGCGAAGCGGTGCTGGAGGTGCGGCCCGCATTCAACTCGGTGCTGCGCTTCCTGACGGCAAGCTACGCCCATTCCGGAGATGTCGGAAAGGCCGAGACGGCCCGCCGGCGCCTTCTGGATATCGAGCCGTCCTTCTCGATCGAGACCCTGCGAGAGGCGCGTTATCCAGGATTGGACACGACTTCCGGGAAGTATTTCATCCATGGCCTCAAGAAAGCCGGAATAAGGGAGGTTGCAACGTGAGCTCCATTTCGGACCCCAAGCCCATCCTGGCCTCCCTCAGGCAACAGAACCTGTGGATCAGAGCCGGCGAAATCTATTCCGAGGACCCGCTGCCGCGATCGCCCGGAGCGTCGTCCGATTTGGAAGCGCGCCCAGTTTCTAGCGGCCTTTCGGCATTCAGCGGGCATGGGCCGGGTCCGGGTTCAGGCAGCTTGGGAGGCCCGCGATCGGTGGCTGTCCTGAACAAGAACAAAAATAAAAATAAGAACAAGAACAAGAATAAGAATAAAAACCAATCGGCGATCGGCGCGGTCGACCAGGTGAAATTCGGGCTGATTGCGTACCGGGAGATCGCCCGACTGCATGGCGCTGCGGATAGGCTGAGGGCGGGCAAGGAAGCTGCGACGGCGAAATATTACCGCTGGCAGCTTCTCGGACTGATGCCTCCGCCCGGACCCGATCGGACACGGCGGGAGACGGACATGCTGCTCGAGATGCAGGACAATTTGGAGGAGCGAAAGAGGCGGCAGCCGGAGATCCTGCTCGAAGACACGATGGATCTCTCTGCTTTCACGCGCCCTCTCAACATCGAGGCGCATGCCGGTTTCGAGGCAACGCTGGCCCTTTTCAACACTATTCTGCAGATCACCGAATATGTGGGACTGCAGTACAAGGACATGTTCGCGCGGACGCGTCCGAGCTTGGTAGAGCCCGCTTTGCGGCCGCTTTTGCCCGTGCCGCCGCACTTTGCCTATCCCTCCAACCATTCGTTCCAATGCCATTCGATCGCTCTGATGTTCGAGCGGTATTTTCCGCAACATCCGGCCAGTACCGAATTGCACCTGATCGCGGGGAGGATCGCCGAGAATCGCGAATGGGCCGGACTGCACTACAGGAGCGACACCCAAGGCGGGCAGATGCTGGCGGAGCGTTTCCTGCCTTATCTCGCAGATGCCTGCTCCGAGTTGATGCGCGAAGCCCAAGCCGAATGGGCATGAGGAGAGGTGTCATGAACGAAGACGCAGCGCAAAAGGCACACCCTATCCTTCCCTATCGCGCGTTCTGGCATCTTGAAGCCGTAGGCGTGCTGGACGCTGTCCGCGCAACTGACGGCAGCCTTTCGGACTACCGGAGCGAGGTCTGGGAGATGCTCGCCAACGCGCCGGAGTCCCTGGTTGCACTCATCGATACCGGAGTGTCTGGCGATCATCCCTATCTGGCCGGAAGAATCCGCGAGCAGATCGATCTGACCGGGCTGCCGATGCGCGCCCCGAAGTCCGGCTCGAGAGACAGGCCGTTTGAAGGGATGGACGCTCACTTTCTCAAAAAGCTTGGTCTCGATGAGCTTCAGCCGGATGAATTTTCCTGGCTCGAGCGTTTTTGCGACGACGTTTCGGAATCTGTCCCGTTCGACTACGGCGCGCCGCGTTCCTCGAACCGATTCTTCTCCGCACACGGAACCTCTTGCGCGGGTCTTGTCGTCGCGTCCAGCGATATTGGAGACGGGAAGGCGGGCAACGGTTCCGACGAGGGTGCTCCGGACTCCTTGGCCTATGTCGGCGTCGATCCCTTCAGCAGGCTCTTGTCGATTACCACCACATTCGCGCCGAAACCGGAAACGCTGATTCTGGCCTTTCTTCTCGCAGCTTTGAGAGGAGCCGAGGTCATTCTCGTTCCCCGTGGGATAAGTAACGAGATCATGAATGACGCGGAAACAGGCGAATCGTCGTCGGAAGGTGGTCGTCGGCCGGTTTGGCGGATTCTGCGGAAGGTTATCCTGGCGGTTTCGGAACACATTCCGATCGTCTGCGCGGCCGGCAATGATGCCGAAAGTCGTCTGGTTCCACCGGCTGCGCTGGCCGCCGAAAACATAGGCAGGAACGGAATCATAGCGGTCGGAGCCATCAGCTATGAGGGCATCCGATCATCCTACAGCAGTTACGGGGAAGGCCTCACTGTCGTCGGGCCGAGCGACGACGGCGAGATGTTCAACGAAGATCAGGCGAGGCTCGACAAGACCGACAGGTTCTTCGCCGATTATCCGTTCGAGGAGACGGCGCGGCAAACCGGTGTGCGGGAATTTACATATGCCCAGTCTTCCGTGCTGGCTATCGACGTGCCTGGCCCCTTCGGCTTTCAGGACAGCACTGGTCCCAGTGGCCCCGGCGAAAGCACAACGCAGTCCTCGGGCTCCTTCACTGTGTTTGGGGGAACGTCCGCAGCTGCCTCGATCGTGGCCGGCGTGGCGGCGCTGGTGCAACGCGCGGCCAGGGAAACAGGCGGCGCGCCACTTTCGGGACCGGACATGCGCAGGGTTCTTGTCGAAACAGCCATCAAGGAAGACGGCCGGCTGCCGCATGGAAACGGCAAGACAGTTCCGTCGTCCGACATCATCAACGCGCACGGCTCGAAGCAGCGCCTCTCTTTCGAGGAGGCGTTCGGCGCGGGAGTCGTGAATGCCCTGGCTGCGGTCAAGTCCGTCAGGGAAAGTGCCTGATGGCGGTTCATACCGAGGGTTGGAGCCGCATGACCCGCGCCGCGTCTGTTTGGCGCGAAACCAGGCGGCCTGCATAGGCAGCGTCGGCGACTGTGTTGCCCCGGATGTGTCGACATCCAGCCAAAGATATCAGGTCACAGCAGCCGCAGGATGGACGCGACCCAGGAAACGATGCGCGCGGATTGAGCCGGCGAAATCGAGAAAGTGTCGGCCATATTACGCACCCAGCTCAGGTCTTTTACCGCAGTCACGAAGTTGCCCCGTAAAGGCATGTATCGGGTGGATGGATCGGCCTGCATCCTCTCGCCGATGATGGCGAGTTCGCGGTCGATCTTGATCACAAGCGAGCGAAGGCGGGATCGCCTGCTTGGGCTCGCCTCACCGTGCCACGCTGCGACGAGCGCATCCCGGACTTTCAGCAGTGCCTCTTGTGCTTCCGGCAGATTCATGCCCCCCTCCCTAAAGGTCGCTCCATGAATGCTGAGGGCGCTGATAGCTCCGCAGGCGCACCTGGCTTCGGCCATGTGGGCTCGCCGGAATGGATCATCCGCGTCCCTGGGATCGTTCTCCCTGCTTGTATGGAAATGCCCCGCCGGCGATGTTTCGGGACAAAGTCGAGAGATTTGAAAAATTCGACCGGCAAGTATCATCGGCCCGTCGGTTTGCCGGCAGCAAATCAACGGGCGCGGTCTCTGGGTGAGGGCCGTCCCCGATTTCGGCACGTTCGGCCGTGCGACGGGCACGAACCTTGCGTCCCTCCTGGTGGATCGCCTCTCCGCCCGTGAAAAAGAACGATTCGATCTGAGCAGGAAACGGTCTGAAGCATTCATAACAGTACTAGAAGACACCTGCGTGAAATGAGCGTGATACGACTACTTGACGAGAAACATCTCGTCCGCCGGCGACACGTACCCATGCGCTCCCTGGGTTTCGTCCATCTGGACCAAAGTCGAAGTGTGCCAGTGCGTACCAAAAAGACGTCTTATCGGCCATTTGTTGTCGCCAGCACGATCCAAAACTTCGCTTTGGTACGGAACAGATGAGCCTGATCGATACGATGCGCCGTGAAGCGCGGGAAGCGCCGGAAAGCGGCATTGTCGCAGTTGCGAACCACGGACGGGGCAGGGAAGGGCTGATCCCGCTCTGGGCCGGCGAGGGGGATTTGCCGACACCCGATTTCATCGCCACGGCAGCAATGGATGCGCTGAGAGCGGGTGAGACCTTCTATACGTGGCAACGCGGCGTGCCGGAGTTGCGAGACGCGCTGGCTCGCTATCATCATCGCCATTTCGGCAGGCATTTCGTGTCCGAGGAATTCATGGTGGTGGGCTCCGGCATGCAGGCGATTCAACTGGCGCTGCAGGCGACGGCGGGTGCCGGCGACGAGGTCGTCTATCTCTCGCCCGCCTGGCCCAATTTCGCGGCCGCCGCCGGCATCGCAGGGGCGCGTCCGATTCCTGTCGTGCTCGATGATACGGCAAACGGCTGGGCCCTCGACACGGAGAAACTGGCTGCGGCGATAACGCCGCGGACGCGGGCGATCTTCGTGAATACGCCGTCCAACCCGACCGGCTGGACCGCCGACCATGCAACGCTCAAGGCCATTCTCGACCTTGCCCGATCGAGGGGTATTTGGATCATCGCCGACGAGATCTACTCGCTTTTCCACTATGGCGGCGGACGTGCGCCGTCCTTCTACGACATAATGGACGAGGATGATCGTATCCTCTTCGTCAACAGTTTCTCAAAGAACTGGGCGATGACCGGATGGCGGGTCGGCTGGCTGCGCGTCCATCCCGAGCTTCAGCCGATGTTCGAGAATCTGATCCAATATTCGACCTCGGGGGTGGCCCAATTCATGCAGCGCGGGGCGGCGGCTGCCCTCGACCACGGAGACGCCTTCGTTGCCGAGCAGGTGGCGCGGGCTCGCAAGGCGCGCGATCTTGTTTGCCGGATACTCGCTGGCACAGGCCGCACGCGCTTCACCGTGCCGCAGGGTGCATTCTATCTTTTCTTCGCGATCGATGGTGTGGCGGATTCGCGCCGCGCAGCCTTCGACATCGTCGACCAAGCAAATGTCGCGCTGGCGCCGGGGACAGCGTTCGGCACCGGAGGCGAGGCCTTCCTGAGGTTATGCTTTCACCGCCGCCTGGATCAGATCGAAGAGGCGGCCAACCGCCTCGCCGACTGGATCGTCAAGATCTGACGATTAGCGAATTCAGCCGCCGGACTTTGGCACCAGCAGCGGGATGATCCGGTCGCTCTCCGCGATGGCTGGCTTGCCGGCCGTGGCGTAGGGAATGCCGAGTGCGTCCCAGGTTTCGATCAGCGCGTCCTTCAATTCCGCGATCAGCGCATCCGAATGGACCGGTGTCGGGGTGATTCGGAGTCTTTCGGTTCCGCGCGGCACCGTCGGATAGTTGATCGGCTGGATATAGATGCCGTGCACGCCGAGCAGCCGGTCGCTGGCCATCTTGCAGAGTTCAGGATCGCCGACCAGCACTGGCACGATATGGGTCGAGGAGGGCATGACCGGTAGTCCGGCCGCGGAGAGCACGTCCTTGGTGCGTTGCGCCTGCCGCTGTTGTGCTTCGCGCTCGACAGAGGATGTCTTCAGGTGGCGGATCGACGTCGTGGCCGCGGCGGTGATCGCCGGCGGCAAGGCGGTCGTAAAAATGAAACCCGGAGCATAGGAACGCACCGCGTCGACGACGGTGCGGGAACCGGTGATATACCCGCCAAGCGTGCCGAATGCCTTGGCGAGCGTGCCCTCGATCACGTCGATGCGGTGAGCAAGGCCGTCTCGCTCGGTAATGCCGCCGCCACGAGCGCCATACATACCGACGGCATGGACCTCGTCGATATAGGTCATCGCGTTGTATTTTTCGGCAAGATCGGCGATCTCCTCGATCGGTGCGATGTCGCCATCCATCGAGTAGACGGATTCGAAAACGATAAGCTTGGCCCGCTCGCGACCGGCGGTCTGGAGCAGGCTTTCCAGATGCGCCACATTGTTGTGCCGAAAAATCTTCTTTTCCGCTCCGGAGCGCCGCACGCCCTCGATCATGGAGGCGTGATTGAGTTCGTCGGAAAGGATCAGGCAATTAGGCAGAAGGCGGGCAATTGTCGAGATCGCCGCTTCGTTCGATACGAAACCCGACGTGAAGACGAGAGCGGCTTCCTTGCCGTGAAGATCCGCGAGCTCCAGCTCCAGCTCGACGAGCGGATGATTGGTTCCGGAAATGTTGCGCGTTCCGCCGGCCCCCGAACCCATGCGCGCAGCCGCCTGCTGCTGCGCGGCGATCACGTCGGGATGCTGGCCCATGCCCAGATAGTCGTTGGAGCACCAGACGGTGATTTCCTTGGCCTCTCCATTGGAGCGCCAGATGGCGCGCGGGAACGCGCCTACGATGCGTTCGAGATCGGCAAAAACCCGGTAGCGGCGCTCAGCATGGATCTGGTCGATCGCCTCTTCGAAGAAACGCTGATAGTTCATGATGCCTTTCCGATGATGTGCGGATCATAATCGCTGGGCCGGAACGCGTCCATTATGCCAAAGGGGGGCAAAATGCCACGTCGGTCCCTACCGGAAACGACCAGTGATCGATGCCTATTCCCTTGATTTCGATCAAAAAGCCCATCTCCGTTTCCGGAACGAATTGTCGCGGTGGCGCGTTGACTGCGCGACGCCCAGTAATGCGAGGATGTGCGATGTCCCCTTTTTCCGGAAAACGCCACGAGATCGAAGACGACCTGCGCGAGCAGATTGCCGAATTGCGGGACGAGGTCTCGGCCCTGACAAGGAAGCTCTCCCGGCGCGGCGCGGCCACCTATGAGGGATCACGCGACATTGCGAGCGACTTCTATGACGAGATGACGCGAAGGCTTCGCGACGCCATGCCGACGCTTCGCAAGCGCGCGGGTGTCATTGAGCAATCGGCGCGCGACAATCCGGCCCTGGCGGCAGCGGTCGGCCTAGCGGTAATCGGGCTGGCGATCAGCTTCTTTGCAGTCAAACGGCACGTGCCGGACATATCTCCTTTCGAAGAATGATCGCAGCTCCCGCGCGTTCAAGAGCCAGAAGATCGCCTCCGTCTCCAGTGCTTAAGGCCATTGGCCCGCTCCCGCCGCCGATATTGCGGGTCAACCTCGTATTGCGCCCTGAACCGCGTCCTGCCGGCGCCGTAGTCGAGGGTCTTGATGATCGTCGCTTTCCAGGGACCGATCCCAAGTTCGTATTCTTCGAAATAACAACTCGATCCGCCGCCTGACGCCCGATCGGAGATGAAACCACGTGCGGACCGGCGCGAGAGACGAACTCGTCCGGTCTGGGTGGCGGTGGTTGCCTCTTCCTTCAACGAATTCCGCTTGTCCGCGGTCATGCTGCTGTCGGTCATGGTGGCATCCCCGGTATTATGGCGGCAGGTTATTGGCGCACCCCGACCTGCCTTACCCATTTTGGCTCTTTCCAATTGTGCCTCACACCGGGAGTTTGCGCCTCACCCGTTTGGGTTACGTGGCGACAAATGCGCGCCGACCGGTGGAAGATTGGAGTGAAAGGGGACGGAAACACGTGGGAGGCCGTGTTCCGTCCCCCGCGCCCGGTAGCGCCGACCGCCCCTGGAGCCGGCACGAGTGGGCTGCTGTCCGAAGTGCATCCATCGAACACATGAACGCCCGGCCAAGGTTTCCGCTTGGCGGCAATGTGAGCTAGGTTCCGGCTAATTTACGGGCCAGTTGCCAGTCAGCCGGGGGGGTGCAGCGTCGGCGCAGAGCGCAGCGATTGCGCTCCGGCTCGGGACGCCCGCGCAGCATGGAGGCGTGCCGGAAACATCTCGTGCGTGGCGGCAGCGGCTCCGCAGCTGCGGCTGGATTGTACTGCATGCAGTCCATGGCGACCTCCGTCTCCTTGTCTACGAGACGCAGCATCTTCCATGCGCGTGAAGCCCGCGTGAAACCCTCGTGATGAAGGACCGCCGCCTGCCGATTGGCGCAATTATAGCTTCGCGCTCATTTCCGAATGGGTGAGATGCCGCAGAGACGGGCAGTGATCCGAAAGGCGTTCTCCAGCTGTCGCGTGTCGACCAACTCGGCGCGGTCGGCCGAAGTCAGGACGTGACGAAGATTGCTCGACATGTCGTCGAAACCCGCGATCAGGCGCATGGCGGGTATGCCGGCCGAGGCGAAGTTGAAATGATCCGAATTGCGCACCAGTGGTTCATGGATACCGATGTCCAGTCCTGTCGCGGCCGCGGCATCTTCCACGAGCTCGCGCAGGTCGTCGTAGCCGCTGATCATGGCCGTCAGCTTGTCGTCGCCGGCGATGCTGTCGAGATTCACGACCAGCGCCATGCGCCGGCGGTCATCCGCGCTCATAGCGTCGACATAGGCTTTGGAGGCGAGCAGGCCCCACTCCTCGATGGAAAAAAAGAGCACCCGAAGCCCGTACCCTTTTGGTGCACTACGCGCTGCGGCGGCCGCGATCTCCAGTGCGACTGCGCAGCCCGATGCATTGTCGATGGCGCTTTCCGCGGGAGCGTGACCATCGACATGAGCGGACACGACGAACTCCCGCTGACCGGGAGCGGCGGGCAGTGACCAGTCGAGCGTGAGGGCCGTAGCCGGCCTGGTCTCGGCGTCGATCATCAGCCGAACCTTCGCATTGGATTTGGCTGCCATCCGCAACGCCTCGCCGGTTTCCCGGCTGACACCCATCGATGGCATCGAATGCTGTTCGCCGAAACTGGTGCCGCCGGAAACGAGTCCGCTGTCGGGCCATGGGTTGGCGATCACGAAGGCGCCTGCGCCAAGCCGGACCGCCTGGTCGAACTTCCGCGAACGATGTACGTGGCCGGCTCCGAACATGTATTCATGCGTGACCAGCACGGCGCGATCCGCGATCTCCGCTCCGAGACGAGCGATATCGTCGGGCGTGCCTCGACCTGCATCGACCACGCCGATTTCGATTACGCCATCCGTGGCGGCCGAACCGGGCAGCGCCTGGACAATATGCCGAACGCCATCGATCTCGAGCCACGCTTCTCGGCACGTCCAGCCCTGGTAGGGGACGGTGTGCCGGACAAGCTCGCCTTGGTCGAGCGCCGCTAGCGCCGCCTCGATGTAGGCGATGGCTTTTTCCTCACCAGGTGTTCCCGAAAGCCGCCCGCCGAAGCTGCAGAGCGTGTCGAAATGGTGGCGAAGGCAGGAAAGATCAGGCATTGGTCTCGTCATTCATGTGGATTTCGAAAAGGTCTTGCGCCTCGCCAGCCTGCGGATGGACGGCGCCACCAGCAGGACGGCGGTGAGGGCAAAAAGCGAGAGGGGCAGAGGGTTCGTGAAAAGCGGCGACCAGTCGCCCGCCGTCATCTGCAGGCCGGAGCGCAGGCGGCTCTCGGCGATCGGCCCGAGGACGAAGGCGATCGCGAACGGGGCTAGAGGATAGCCGAGCCGTTCCATGACGACGCCCAATATGCCGAAGGCGACCATCACCCAGAGCGAGGCGGAGGTGCCTTCCATCGCATAGGCACCGACGACGCTTGCCACCAGGATGACAGGCATCAGATAGGCGAGCCTGATTTTGGCGATGGCGCTGATCCAGCGCGACGTGCCGAGCACGATGACCGCCATGGCAATGGTCGCGATGAGATAGGTGGCGATCAGCCCATAGGCGAGATCGCCACTGTTCACGAAAAGAAGCGGGCCGGGCTGGATCGAATGGATGATCAGCGCGGTGAGGAGCAATATGTCGACCAGGCTGCCGGGTATGCCGAGTGCCAGCGTGGGGATGAGAGCTCCGCCCACGGCCGCGTTGTTGGCCGTCTCGGAGGCGACCACACCTTCTTCGGAGCCGTGGCCGAACTTGTTCTGCTCGCGCGAGAAGAGGCGCGCCACCGTATAGGATACGATGGAAGCGATGTTGGAGCCGATGCCCGGCAGAATGCCGATGGCAGTGCCGATCACCGAGCTGCGCAGGAAATTGCCGCCATGGAGCCTGAAATCCGACCAGCGGAATGCTGGCCCGCCGTCGCTCGCCATCTGGGACTTCGGCGCGCGATCATGGGCTCCCGACGCGATGTCGGAAAGCACTGCCCCGAAAGCGAACATGCCGACAAAAAAGGGTAGCAGCGGAACGCCGGCATTGAGTTCGACGAGGCCGAAGGTCAATCTCGCCTGCGCCGAGGACGGGTCGATGCCGGGCAGTGCGCAGAGAAATCCAAGCGCGGCCGACAGCAGCCCCTTGAGCAGGGCTCCCTCGCTGAGCGTCACGATGAAGGCAAGCGCCAGCAGCACGAGTGCGAAATAGTCGAAAGGCGTGAAGCCTGTCGCCCAACGCGACAGGGGCTCCGCGAATGCGGCGAGCACGATCCAGGAAAGAATGCCGCCCACCAGGGAGGCAATGGCGGCCAGCGCAATGGCGCGTTGCGCCTTTCCTTGCTGCGCCATCGGATAGCCGTCCAGCACCGTCATCAGGTTCGAGACCGTACCGGGAATGCGCAGCATGATCGCGGTGATCAGGCCGCCGGATACGCTGCCGACATAGATGCCGACGATCAGCACCACCGAGTGAAATGGCTCCATGTAGAAGGTGACGGGCAGCAGCAATGCGATGAGCATCGCGCCGGTAAGGCCCGGGATAGCGCCCATGACGATGCCGACGGCTGTGCCGAGAATGGAGAGGAAAAGCGGCCAGGGGGCCAGCGCCTGCTGGAAGCCGTGCAAGAGATCCATGACGAAGCGGCTCTAGAAGTGGGGGAGGGGAAGGTAAAAGACCCGCGTGAACAGCCATTCGCTGCCGGCGCCCGTGGCGAGGGCGATCGCGCCAATGAGCGGCAGCCGATGCCAGCGGTTTTCGGCGAGCACCAGCGTGCCTACGGCGACAAGCACGGCTGTCGAAACAGAGAAGGGCACGGACTGGCTGGTAATCGCGAACACATAGACCGTAGTGAGCGCGGTGATGATCGCCGTCTGCACGCCGTGTCGGAGGCTCATCTCCGGCGCGTCGCCGCGCGCGGAGGCGCCGCCGCGCATGTCTTTCACCAGCCGCACCAGGGCTCTCGCCATGACCAGCGCGGCCAGGGCGATGATGATCCAGGCCAGGGCCGAGGGGACGGCCGCGGAGCCCAGCGGATCAAAGGGGGCCGGTGGCACCTTCGCCAATTCGCCGAGTACGACCGCGCCTCCCGCCAGCAAGGCCGCGCAAAAAAGCATGTCGCCGATCAGCAGCCGTCGCATGGTTTCCTCCTGGCGGCTGCTACTTACCCGTCTGTGAGCGTTCGGCGAGCGGTGCGATCGCGTCCCACTGCGCCTGCAGGAAGGGCTCGAGATCCGCTCCCCTGACGAACAGCTCGGTGCCGCCGATGCCGGTCATGAATTCGCGCAATTCGCCGCTGCCATAGGCCTGTTGCAGCGCATCGGCCATGGCGTCGACAATGGCGTCCGGCGTCTCCTTGGGGGCGAACACGATATGCGGGGCGCAGATCGTTGCGTCGGAACCCGCCTCCTTCATGTTTTGGACTTCGGGCATGCCGGGGAAGGTCTCGGCGCCGAAATAGAGTATCGCCCTGAGATCGGCGTCGGCCCGCGGCTTGCCGTCCGGGCCGCGCGTATAGTTCATGGCATCGGCCGGCGAGGCGTACATGAGGTCGATCTGCTTGCCGAGCATGGCGGCGTAAGCGTCAGCCGATCCGCCGACCTGGACGGGGCGCACGTCGAAGCCGCCGAGCTCTGCCGATGCGAGCGCCACGATATGGCTGAGCCCGCCGATGGTGACGCCGGCTATCAATTGCCGACCTTCAGCCCCTTTGGCTACTTCCGCGACTGTCGTCCAGCCGGTATCGGCGCGCGCGAGCATGACGAGACAAAGATTGGCCATTGCCGCGACGGGTTTCAGGTCCTTGTAACCGAACGCCTGCACGCCGGAGGCCTGCGCGGTCATGATGCCGGTTTCGTGGATCAGGAATTCGTAGCCGTCGGGTTTTGCGTCGATGACGCGTCGCGTGCCCACCGAGGAATGGCCGGCTATGTTCGTCACCACGACCGCTTCGCCCAGCGCCTTGGACAAGGCAGGCTCGAGCCGCCGCGCGACGATGTCGGTGATGCCGCCGGCCTTGAACGGCACGATGACCGTGACGGGCTTCGCCGGCCATTTTTCCTGTGCTGTCGCAGTTGCCGCCGCAAGCATCATGGCGCTCGCGACAGCGCCGGCGAGCAGCCTCGCAATTTTCTTCATTTTCTTTCGCCCTCCGAGACAGATTTGGTCGGCTGACCTTGACCGCGAAACATTTGATGACGCAAATGAATTTAACGACGCATTTGATTACCTTGGGTTATAGCCGATGTCCTTCTTCAGGCAGATGGAAGTCTTTCGGGCCGCGATGATGTCGCCGAACCTGACTGCAGCTGCGGAGCGGCTGCTGATCACGCAGCCTGCGGTAACAAAGCAAATTCAAGCACTTGAGGAGCAGATCGGTATCAACCTATTCTTGCGCGACGGCGCCCGCCTCAAGCCCACCAGCGCGGCGCGCGCCCTCTTCGCCCAATCTGAGCGCGCATTCGCGAGCATGAGCACGCTAGAACGTTTCGCGGCGGAACTGATCAGGAGTACGCCCCAGCATTTGCGAATTTGCGTCATGCCGATGATGTCGAGGCTATGGCTGCCGGACCGGCTCATCCAGCTTTTCAGGGCCTATCCCGACCTGCATCTTTCCGTCAGCACCGCGCCTTCGTTGCAGATCCTGGATCTGCTGGAGACCGACCAGATCGACATAGGGATCGCGCTGCCGATCCGGCTGGTAGGCCTTACCCAATCGGATGAGTTGCTGGCATGTCGGGCGGTTTGCATCCTGCCGCATGGCCATCGCCTCTCTTTTCTCGAAACAGTCGGGCCGGAAGACCTCGCGGGAGAAGATTTTCTGCTGCTCGGGCCGGTCGCCGCGACGCGTCGTGATATTCTGGAATCGTTCGCCGAGCGTAACATCAAGCCCAAGGTGAAGGCCGAGATCGACGTGGCGGAACTTGCCGTGACGCTTGTCGCCAACGGCGCCGGCATCGCGGTGATCGACGATCTTACGGCTGAAGCGCACAAGGCTTCTGGGGCGGCGATCGACATTCGCCCCTTCGCGCCGCGCATCGACATAGCGGTGAACATTTACCGAACCCGCTCGAGCGCCGCTATGCCGCTCGCTGCCGAGGTCTATGAGCGGCTTTGTTCCGGTTCTAACCCCCAGTCTGAAACGGCCTGATACAGGGATGCGGTTTGGAGCCCGTGACTGGAACGCTGCGGGACCTTGAGAGTGGTTAACCCATCCGTCGCAAGCCGATTGACGCCACCTCGGCCAAAGCGCATCTTCTGCCTGCACAACACCGTGCCTGCCGGAGATCGAATGATGTGGAAGTTTGCCGTTCTTATGGTTGTTGCGCTGGCGGGATGTCAGTCGTCGAGCAGCAACGCCATCGATTTCCAGCCGGGCATGACGCCTCAGCTGGCCACCACCGGCGGCAACGCCTACATGCCCCCGCTTTGACGGAGCAACGTGCCGAAGATTAGATAAGGTTTTCGGCAGGCAACGCTTCGACAGCAAAACCTGCGCAACGGACCGATTCCCAAGATCCTGTCCGATGCGCAGTTGTATTCTTCTCATTGGAGTTAACGCCATCGTCATAGCAGCGGGAACGAGGGAGCAGCCCGGCGAAAGCCGGTATCTGGCGCGTACAGACGATTTGCGCCCCGTCCATGCGGCGGGTCGTTGTCGATGATTTGATGCCGGCCGGCAGTATGCCACGCAAGCGGTATCAACCCCACCAGAAGATCGCTGCGATCAAGATGTAGAGCCCGACCAGCGCGGCACCGTCGACGACGTCGGCACGTCCATCCACACAGACCAGCGTGACCACAAGAACCGCCAGGGTCAGGGCGATTGCCATGATTGGCGGGATGGCCAGGGTGAAGGGCGTGTCGCCAAAGAAGACGAAGCTGACTAGGACCAGAAATGGGATCACGGCAACCGCGACTTGGAGTGCGCCGTTCAGCGCCACGCTCACTGCCAGATCGGCCTTGCCCTGGAAGGCCAGCCGGATTTCGACGATCCCGACGGTGTTGCTGGCGATGGCCACGATAACCAAGCCGGCGAAGGCCTCTGAAATGCCGAGCCGTTCGGATGCCGGCTTGAGCGCTTCGATGAACCAGTCCGCGAGGAGGACGGTTGCCACGCCGCAAATCGCCAACAGCAACACCGCCAGGCCCATAGGCCAGACGTTGGAACGGGCGCGTGCCTCCGGCGGAACCTTGCGTTCGCCGTCACGCAACATGACCCGTGTCGAAAGGGCGAAGACCAGCAGCAACGCAATGGCGCAAACGACGGCAAGCTCTTGCTGATGCTGGGCGGCCGGCAGATGCAGCTCGTGCGCAAGCGTCGGCAGCACCAGAGCGGAAACGGCCAGCATAAGCAGCACGGAGATCATGCGCGGCGTTCGGCTCTCGAACTTCAGCAGGCCATGACGCTCGCTGCCGACCATCAGGGCAACACCGAGAATCAGCACTGCCGTGGCCAGGATCGAACCGACCAGGGCGGCTTGCACCACCTCCACCGACCCCGCGCGAAGCGCGAAGATGCAGACGAAAACTTCGGGCAGATTGCCGAGCGCCGACTGGATCATGCCGGTAGCGGAAGCGCCGAGATGATTGCCGAGCTGGTTGGTCGCCTCGCCGATCAAATAGGCGATCGCCGCCAGGGCGATCGTGCTGGTGGCAAATACCAGGATAGGTCCGGCATCGATCCAACGCAGGGCTCCGGCAAGGCAGGTGAGCCCGAAAGCGATTGCGACGACGCGTCTCTCGCTGGCCGTGACGTCCCCGAACATTCGTGTCTCCCCCCATCGAATTGAGGAATACTGGCCCCTCAAGCTTCGACCCGGATGTGCGGGCGCCAGCCGACCTCGAAATATAGCGGCCGGAAACGCTTAGCGGGATGCCACGTCGGCGGCATCCAACTCGTTGGGCGGCGAATGGTGTAAGGTGCCTACCTCCGTCGGCACGACAGCCATGCGCCATGCTGCTCGATCAGAGATTGTACTGCTCGCGGGCGTATTTGCCGAGCCCTGCAGCGTCAAGCCTCTCCAAGGGCGCCAGGAACGTCACCTGAATGACGCCGGGTGCACGGCCGATCTCGATAGCCCCGTTCACAGTCGCTCGGTTGCGCACCTCCGGCACCGTCATGCCGAGAAGTTTCGCCGCCCGTTCCAACCCGTTGTCGATGGCCGCGTTCATGTTGGCCGCCGTGCCGACGACCGAAACCGGAGCCAATTCCTCCAGCCTGTCCATGCCCCACGCCTTCCCAAGACGCTCCGCTCGGGCGCGCTCGTCGGCATCAAAGGGGCGCGCCAGGGGTGGCAGGTCTTCCAGCAAGGGAAACAGTATGGGCCCGTCGATCGGATAGTTCTTCACCACCTCGACCTGAAGGGTGACGCTGCCTGCGACATCCATCGTGTGTCCGGCGATTTCGCCGTCGCCCTGGGCGGCGTGCATGTCGCCCATATAGACGCCCGCGCCTTTCACCTTCACCGGCGCGATCAGGATCGCGCCGGGCCGAACGGCGTCGATATCCATATGGCCGTCGGTCTTGTGCTCGGCGAGCTGTTCGGCCGTGATCGCATAATCGTGCGGCGCGCCGACGAGGAAGGCTCCGAAATCGCCCGCATTGTGCGAGTCCGGCATCGGATGAGAGGGCGTGGTTCCGAGCTGCCCGAGGAAAGGCCGCATCCTTACCATGACGCCCGCCATGTCGGCCGGCGCGAATGTCAGGATCGGATGCTGCACCGACTCGTCCGGCAGGGCTGCGTAGTGATGCGCGTCGCGCGCGATCGTCTCCGCCGCCGCTTTCGGCAGGGTGACGCCGACATGGCGGGTCTCGTCGAAGACGACCGTGTAACCATGGACGATCTCGAAAGGCTTCACCGCGTTGCCGCATTTGTCGCATTTCACCGCATTCTGCCCGATCCCTTCGACATGGGTCTCGGGCCACACCTCGTTGCAGGTGGGACAGCGCGCCGCGACATAGGGGTCGCCAAGGCAGAAACCCTCCGGGGAGGAATCGTGGCCCGAAGCCGTCGCGATGGATGTGACGGTGATATCGCGGATTCGGATCGCGATCCCGTCGCCGGGCTCCGCGCCTTCGACATAGACCGGCTGCGTCACCTCATGCCCGCCCCTCAGGCGCGGCGTGATCATCGGCCCCCAGCAGCCAGGCGCGGTGTTGGCGATGATGGTGCCGCCATTCTCGACCGGGCCCAACATCGGCGCGGCCGGATCGAGCACACTGTTGGTGAAACCGTGGACGACGACGCTGCGCCGCGGCGCCGTGATCATTCCGACTTCCTTGTCCATGTCGCTGCTCCCTGTTTGATCATCTCTGGCCGCCATTCCGGCAGGCAGCCGCATCGATCCGATCACATATCGCAACTCTCGACACGCCGACGGATCTCGCGGCCCGCTGTTGTTTTCGAATGGTATGATAGGCCGCCGGGCTAGGCCAGCTTTCATAGCGTTGCACTGATTCCGGACGCGGCCACCCACCAATCCCGCCGAACTCGTGCCGAGCTTCGGCCGCCGGCTGTGGCACCTACCGCAGGATTCTGTTTGTCATCAGCCATTTCACGGAGCGCGGCCAGGCGTAGTTCGCGCCCATGCGAAGATCGGTGAATCCCACGGAAACAGGTTTCCCCGTTTCAGCATCAAGGATGCGGATGAACATGGTGTGTTCCGTTCGGTTGACGCGCGTCACGACACCCAGCAAGGCAAGGGACGCGCCGTGCTGCTTGGCAATCTTGCCCTCGCAGCCGCTGCAGTTGCGCAAGCCGTGCGGGGCGGCCGCCTGCACGTCGCTTGCTGGCGCATCGATGACTGTGAAGCGCCCGGACCGGGCGAGCATGTCCTTCGCAACCTGGGCCGACTCGGACAGATAGCGCCTATCATGCTCATCCGGTGGGATTATTCCCGCCCCGGCGCTCTTGTCCTCCAGCTCGAAAGGAAACACCTCGACCGACATCGGCGTGGTCTGCTGAGCGTGTGCAAATATGCAGGTGCCTAGGAGCAACGTCGTCAGGACCGTCAATGTGCAAATGCGCATGGTCGTCCTCCCGTCAATGTGGCGGCCATCTTACACGGCTTGACGGACCTGTTCACGACCGATGCAGAGGAATCCACGTACTTGGCGTCGCGAGAGCGTGCCGCGCATCATTCCTGCGGCGCGAACACCTCGCAAGGCGCGGCGATCCCGCGCAGCACATGCGTGCCGAGCGGGATCAGTGGCTGCGTGGTTTCGGCTGCGAAGGCGCCGGAGAGCAATACGGTGCGGCCGAGCGGCCGGCACAGGCCCTCCAATCTGGTCACGAGGTTTACCGCAGGCCCGATGGCGGTGAAATCCAGCCGGTCGGCGGTCCCGATATTGCCCCACAGCATCTCACCGATGTGCAGCGCCGTGCCGAAGGGCAAAGGCGGCTGGCCTTGCGCGGCGCGGATGCGGTCGAGGTGGTCCATGCCCATGCGAGCGGCGGTGACGGCTCGGAGCGCCGAATCGCACGCGGCGGCGGCGTCACGTTCTCCGATCGGGAAGATGGCGAGCACGCCGTCGCCGATGAATTTTAATACCTCGCCGCCGAAGGCGTGGACGGCACCGGCGATGCGGTCGAACCAGGCGTCTAGCGCGGCGATCACCTCCTTCGATCCGACGGATTCGGAAAGCTCCGTGAAGCCTCGCAGGTCGGCGTAAAGCAAGGCCGCCCGGATAGTCTCGCCGGGCTCGCGCCGCAGCCGCCCGGCCATCACCTGCGCCGCGCTGCGCCGGCCGAGATAGGTTTCGAGCAACGCCGCCAGCGTGGAACGGGCGGTCAGCACGCCAAGCGGGGCGGCGGCAAAGCGCGCCACCTGACGCAGTAGGTTCAATTCAGGCTCGCTGAACGGTCGGGTCACGGCCCAGATGACTACCGCGCAGTCGGGCGTGCCGCCGACGAAATCCTCCTGCATGAAGACAGTACCCAACTCGGCCAACCAATTGCGACCGATTTGGGTGTGGTCGGTATCATCTGGCTCGCCAAGACCGATGCCGAGCGCCTCGACGACTCTTCCGGTATCGGCCCGCCACAGCCATGTGCGTCGCGAGATGATCGGGTGTGGCGCCGCCTGGGTGAGGGCGCCACCGCAGAGCGGCAGGCCGTCTTCGATGAGCCTGACACCGAGCTGCGAAACGAAACCATCCGCGCCGGACACGCCGATCGCTTCATCGACCAGGAACGAGAGAGCGGAAGGCAGTTGCATGGCCGCGATCATGCAATGATGTCAGTCGCGTGTCATGAGGGTGCAGCGGCTTTCTTGCCCTCGGCGTCGACTAATCTACATTGCGCTCAGTGCATCAAGAAAATCGCGACCTTCCCGAGGAGGCATTCGATGACCGAGACGCTTTACAGCGAAATCGAGATCGCGGCCCCGCAAGCGACGGTCTTCGCCTTTTTGACCGATCCCGACAAGATCATGCGATGGCTGGGGAAGGCGACGGTGGAGGCGCATCCGGGCGGCATCTATCTCGTCAGCGTCGGCGACAGGCACATCGCACGCGGCGAATTCACGGAAGTGATCCCCGTCCATCGCCTCGCCTACAGCTTCGGCTGGGAGGAACGCGAGGACATGCCCCCGGGATCGAGCCTGGTCGAGATCGATCTCGTCGAGAAGGGCGGGGGCACTCTGGTGCGCTTCACCCACAGCGGACTGCCGGACGAGAAGGAGCGCGCCGGCCACCAAAAGGGCTGGAGCCATTATCTGCGCCGGCTTGCAATGGCCGCGACCGGCGGCGACCCGGGCCCGGATATTGGCCCCGAAGCGTGAGCGGTCGCATCAGCTCAACCCTTCCCTAATCCAAGAACTCCAGCCGGCGAACGTTGACGTAAAGCTCTCGGAAATCGCGATCGATCCTGCCGGTCAGTCGAAGCGGAGTCTTGGATGTCACCCTGCGGCCCCGCCAAAGAAGTCTGTCAATTCGGACACGTATTTCGCCGGTTGCGTCGTGAAACTGATAGTAGCGGTCACGCAGGTGCTTGACGACGAAGCCCTCGAGGGCGACATCCTGGCCTCGCCGTCCCATCCGCGCTTGCTCGACTGTGGTAATTTGTTGGTGCTTGCTCGGCCCGGCGAACTGGGCGGATGCGCTGTTCACAAGAAAAGCCGATAGGAAAAGCATCACGAGAATTTTCGTCATCATTACCGATGCTCCAATATCCAAGAGAACGGGCGAATCTTGGCTGAATCGATGCCAATGGCCACGTTAGTTTGCTGCAATATGCCCCCAACTTGCGTGGATCATATAACGGAGAAACCTGGATGGGCGAGAACTGTCGCCTCAACAACTGTGAATAGTCGACAGCTGACCCGGCAATGCCTTTCACTGCCACGTTCAATACCCGCAAATGACTCGGGCGTTGGTGGTAGGTTCGGAGACGGTCAGGGATAGGCCAGCACCAAAACCGGACCAATTTCAGTTACTTAGACCATCGATTAGAAAACGCTGGAATTTGCGGGGGAGCCAACTGGTGAATGGTGCCCAGGGGCGGGCCGTCCTCTTGTCCCCATAGAGAATTGAAATCCCTATCTTTTTTCAATCGCCTGTGGTCGCTTGTGTAACACCTGCGTGCACGTTCTTCAATGGTCTCCTCGGCAGCGCAGAATGGTTCAAAGGGCGACGGAGCATCGCACATGCTTCCAAATGTTTTGGAGCAAAAGTCCGAAGGAGCCGTTCAACGGGGGAAGCACTTAGTCGTCCCCCCGTACCGCCCGTACCGGGTGCCCAGATGTGCGAACGGCTACTGACGTCGTTTGGCATGGAAGATCAATTCCAGCGCCGCTTGAACGTCGTCCTCATCTGTGATCTTGAACCGCGTGTTGCCTCTATCGTCTTTAACGGGCAGCTTTGCCATTGGCTCGAAGTGTTCAACCTGTCCGCGTACTGTGATCGACAGCTGCGCCACGCGAGGCTGGACAATGACATACCAAAAGTTATCGGGCGTCTCGCTGAAGTTGCGTGAGAGGCCGCGCTTGAGGTCTCCGGGCGAACGCTGGCGTACGGCTGCCAGCAAGGCAGTCGCCGCTCGCTGCATCGGTTCGGGCAGGAGCTTCTTGGTCATGCGAAGAAACTCCCTGTCACCTGGACCGTAGGTCTGTGGGATTGCCGCAAGCGCGGCGATAGATGCGGGCCGTTCCTCCGGCCCCACGGCAGCGGCTACCGCGATCGTGTCCGGTTTGGTGCCGACGTTTAGCGCGACCGCATCATCGATCTCGAATTGAAGAGTTTCGCTGCCCGCATCGAAGCTGCAGCTCTTCAGGAGGATGACGCTGCGCGCTCCCGTCGAGTGCGCTGGTGTGCCGAAGAGGCGCACTTGGTGGGGAGGCATCTCGAACTTCCACACACCCTCTCCGATGCACGTCGCGTTCTTTGCAGTGATAGTAAGACTCATCGTTCGCTCCTTCGCAGATAGATTTCTATCTGCGCAGATAATCTGCAGATTGTCAAAACCAGAGAGCTGTGCAGGACGTGTGTCCGGTAGGGTATAGCTCAACGGGCAGAGCAGAAGGTGGCCGAAAGGGTGTCCGTAGGGGTTGGCTTCGATCAACGGACATCTTGCACAGCGGACAGAACCCTAACAGTCAGGAGATCAGTCCGTGACCAAGACCGTCCTTTATGCTCGCGTGTCGACCGCCGACCAGACGCTGGAGCATCAGCGGACACAGGCCGAGAAGGCGGGCTTCAAGATCGACAAGGTCATTGCCGACCATGGCGTGTCCGGCGTCTCGACCAAACTTGCCGAGCGACCGGAAGGCAAGCGACTCTTCGACATCCTGCGCCCTGGCGACACCCTCGTTGTGCGATGGGTCGACCGTCTCGGGCGCGACTACAGGGACGTATCGGACAGTATCCGCCATTTCATGGGGGAAGGTGTCGTCATCAAGACCGTGATCAATTCGATGGTCTTCGACGGGGCCACCAAAAACCCCATCCAGCAAGCCGTCAGGGACGCGCTGATCGCCTTCATGGCAGCGACCGCTGAGGCACAGGCCACGGCGACCAAGGAAGCCCAGAAGGCCGGGATTGCCGCAGCCCAGGCGGGCGACCCGAAGGCGTATCGGGGCAGGAAGCCGAGCTATGACCGGGCGATGTTCGAGAAGGTGACCGGGATGCTCGATCAGAGTGCCGGAGCGTCGGCTATCGCGGCGGTCACCGGCTTGACGCGACAGGCCATCCTCAGAATCAGGGACGACCGCGCCGGGGCTGAGAAGGCGTTGGCGCTCTGGAGCTTGTAGCGACCCAAGCAAGCACGTATGACCGCCTTCGTGCGCGCCGTGGCGGGGTAGCCATGTGCCTGTCGTTCTTTGGCTTCGCGGGGATCGCGCGTCCTCAGCGACACGGCGACTGTCTCGGCCTTCGGCCCTACGACGATGCGGGAGAACCCATCCCCTATCGGCACCGTCAGCGCCACACCGCGCGCCTTGTGCAGGACATCCTGAGGAATGCGCTTCCGCAGTTGGTGAAACGTCGTTCCCTTACGTCGCATTGGACGGGCCATACTCAGCGCCATGTGTCGCACCTTTGTGTAACAGTCCGGCGACAGAAAGTCTCAACATTCCAAAGAGTTGTGCGATTTAAAGGCCATATGGGGACAATGGTGCCCAGGGGCGGAATCGAACCACCGACACGCGGATTTTCAGTCCGCTGCTCTACCAACTGAGCTACCTGGGCCTCTCGCGGAAGGGAGGCCTTCCGGAATGTCGTGGAGCGGTGGGCACCGCCCCGAAAGCGCGTGGGTTATAGCACGTGATTTTCGCCTGTCCAGCGCCTGCCGAACGATTTGCGCGAGTTTTGTGACGACGAAGGGGGAGCCCATGAAAAGAAGGGTTTTACCCTGCAACGGCGAGGATCTTTTGCCGTTGCGTCATGTTCGAGGAAACAATGCAGGTTGTTGCCGACAGGTTCGAATCGCGACGGCCGCCAGCTATTCTTCCTTGCCGGGCTCGGCGTCTTCTTCCGTCACCGGAATGGCGTAGGCGCCGGAGAACCAGCGATTGAGGTCGATCTCCTTGCAGCGTTGCGAGCAGAAGGGATAGCTTTCGCGCTGCGAAGGCTTGCCGCATTCGGGGCAGGGGCGCTTGGCGCGAAGCGGTGTCACTTTCGCCCCGCCGGTCATGGCATCGTCCCGGTCGCCCAGTTGAGATGGACGGGAAAGCCTTCGGCCGCGAGCAGACCGACCGTCTCGTAAAGCGGTAGTCCGACGACGTTCGTATAGGAGCCGACAAGCTTGACCACAAAAGTCCCGGCAAAGCCCTGAACGGCGTAGCCGCCAGCCTTGCCGCGCCACTCCCCCGAGGCGACATAGCTTTCCAACTCCGGGCGGGACAACCGCTTGAAGCGGACACGCGTCTCGACCAGCCGTTGGCGCACCTTGCCTGAAGCCGTCACGAGGCAGATCCCGGAATAGACCCGGTGCGAGCGGCCCGAGAGAAGTTGCAGGCAGTTCGACACGTCGTCGATCGTCTCCGCCTTGGGCAGGATGCGCCGGCCGACCGCCACGACCGTGTCGGCGGCCAGAATCAGCGAGCCTGCGGCCTCCGGATCGTCCTTCAGCGCCGCGGCAGCCTTTTCCGCCTTGCCGCGCGAGAGCCGCTTGGCGAGAGAGCGCGGATGCTCTGCCCGCAAGGGCGTCTCGTCAATATCGGCGGGAAACAGGCGATGGGGCTCGACGCCGGCCTGTTGAAGAAGTTCGATCCGGCGCGGCGAACCTGAGGCAAGCACCAGCTTCGGGAAAATGCTCATCGGCGTTTCGTCGGTTCGCGCTGGCGGGCGTCGCGCTATTTGAAGCGGTAGGTGATGCGGCCCTTGGTCAAGTCATAGGGCGTCATCTCGACGAGCACCTTGTCGCCGGTGAGCACGCGGATGCGGTTCTTGCGCATGCGGCCGGCGGTGTGTGCAATGATCTCGTGTTCATTTTCGAGCTTCACTCGGAACATGGCATTGGGCAAAAGCTCCGTCACAATACCCGGAAACTCGAGGACTTCTTCCTTCGGCATTCGATACCTTTGGTTTGGATTGGCATAGGGCCCGAGGGCAGGGCCGGAATTGGCGCGGAACCTATATGATTATCGGCCGCTTGTGAACACGATAGTTGCAGGCGCCGTCACCCGCCGAAACGTGCCGATATCTTCGCCTTGAGCCGCTCGCGCACGTCGCGATAGGCGGCCATGATCTGCTCGCGCGTGCCGCTGGCGATCGTCGGGTCGGGCATCGGCCAATATTCCACTTCGACCGCCATGGAGCGTGTCAGCTCGAGCGCGGTGTGATGCGCTTCCGGCGAGAGCGTCACGATCAGTTCGAAATAGCCGTCCTCCAGATCGTCTATGGTGCGAGGGTGGCGTCCCTCGAGCGACATGCCTTCCTCCGCCAGCACCATGTCCACGAAGGGGTCGCGTTCGCCGGGGCGCACACCGGCCGAGGCGACGAAGGTCGACGGGGGAAGGACGCGCCGCGCAAGCTGCTCGGCAATGGGCGAACGCACAGAGTTCATGCCGCACATGAAAAGCACCGATCGGGGAGGCTTCGCTGGCGCCGTCACGTCGTGGATCAGCCGCGCCAATGCAGCACGCAGACCAGCGTGAAGAGCCGGCGCGCCGTGTCGAAGTCGATGTCGATCTTTCCGGCCAGCCGGTCCTTCAGTGTCTGCGAGCCTTCGTTGTGGAGACCGCGCCGGCCCATGTCGATCGCTTCGATCTGGCTCGGCGTGGAGGCGCGGATGGCGGCATAGTAGCTTTCGCAGATCATGTAGTAGTCCCTCACGATCCGCCGGAACGGGGTGAGCGACAGGATATGCGTCACCACCTCTTCTCCATTCTCGCGCGCGATGGCGAAGACCAGCCGCGAATCGACCAGCGAAAGCTTGAGTTTGTAAGGCCCCGCGCCCGCATCGTTCACGGGCGTGAAGTTGTTCTCCTCGATCAGGTCGAAGATCGCCACGGCACGCTCGTGCTCGACATCCGGTGTCGAGCGGCCGATCGATTCGTCTAGTTCGACATCGATGAGCCTGTTCGGTCCGGTGGTGCGCCCGTGCATCGCAATCCTACATATTGAGGCGGATCGCGACGGATCGGGCATGGGCGCCGAGGCCTTCCGCCTCGGCCAGGGTGATCGCGGCTGGTGCGAGCTGGCGCAATTGGTCGGGGCCGAGCTTCAGGAGCGAGGTCCGCTTCACGAAATCGAGCACCGAAAGGCCGGACGAGAAGCGGGCCGAACGTGCCGTGGGCAGCACGTGGTTGGTGCCGCCGACATAGTCTCCGATCGCCTCGGGCGTATGTCGCCCAATGAAGACGGAGCCGGCATTGCGGATTCTGGACAGGAACGTCTCGGCGTCCTCGACGGCGAGTTCGAGATGTTCAGGTGCGACACGGTCGACAAGGGAAACAGCCTCCTCGAAACGATCGACGAGGATGACCGCGCCGTAATCGCGCCAACTCGCCGAAGCGATCTCCGTGCGAGGAAGGACCTTCAACTGACGCTCCACCGCCTCTTCCACCGACTTGCCGAACGCGGCGTCGTCGGTGACGAGGATCGACTGGGCCGCCGTGTCGTGCTCGGCCTGGGCGAGGAGGTCGGCGGCTACCCACTCGGGATCGTTGGAGCCATCCGCCACGACCAGCACCTCGGAAGGGCCCGCGATCATGTCGATGCCAACAGCGCCGAAGACCTGTCGTTTTGCCGCCGCCACATAGGCATTGCCGGGCCCGACGATCTTGGCGACGGGCCGGATGGTTTCGGTCCCGTAGGCGAGGGCGGCAACCGCCTGGGCACCGCCGACCCGGTAGATCTCGGACACCCCGGCAATGTCGGCCGCGACGAGCACGAGCGGATTGACGACACCGTCCGGCGCCGGCACGACGATGACGATGCGCTCGACCCCGGCGACTCGGGCCGGCACGGCATTCATCAGCACCGAGCTGGGATAGCTTGCAGTACCCCCCGGCACATAGAGACCGACCGATTCGATCGCCGTCCAGCGGGAGCCCAGCTCGACGCCGATCGGGTCGACATAGCGATCGTCCGACGGGCGCTGGCGGCGATGATGCGACGCGATGCGATCATGGGCGAGGCGCAGAGCTTCCACGGTAGCCGGATCGGCTGCGCGATAGGCTTCGTCGATGTCGGTCCGTGAGACGGCGAGACCCAGGCTTCTCAGGTCGGCGCGGTCGAAGCGCAGCGAATAATCGAAAAGCGCTGCATCCCCTTCGGCGCGGACGCGGGCGATGATGTCGCGCACCGCCATGTCGACGTCGACGGACACTTCGCGTTTTGTCGTAAGGAAGGCGGCGAAGCGTTCCTCGAAATCCGGAGCGGAATGGTGCAGGGTAATTGCCATGATGCCTTAGTCTTTGTGGGCCGGACGGGAAGAAGCCTGCCAGGCCGCGCCGAGGTCTGCCATCCGTGCCTCGATATATTCGACCTCGAGACGGACGACGCCACCGCCGGAGAAGATGAGCTCGATCACGCCGGCTGGCGCTTCGCCTGACTGGAAGCGGACCGCCAGCAGCGAAAGCACTTCGTCGGGATTGTCCCTGACAATGCCGGCCGTCTTCACGCCCTGCACGCTCTCGAAATGCAACACGCTCCGCCGCCGCTCGTTCCGTCGTTTGAAGAAACCGCTGCTCTCTTCCCAGGCGAAGCGGTTCATTGCCGCGACGAAACGTTTGTCGCGGGCGAAATATTCGAGATCGGCGACCTTCATGACCGCGTCTTGCGTATGCGCCGATACGATTTTCAGATCTTCCTCATCGAGGGCGACGAGCTTCAACGCGTCCATCAGGCTTCCGTCAGAGTGCTTCTGTCGGTTCCTGTTAGAGCATTTTGCGGCCAAGTGGAATTACTTGGCGTCGCGCGACGCCGCTGGCCATCAACCGGAAATGCGTTCGATGGTTGCGCCGCAGCCCGAAAGTTTCTGCTCCAGGCGCTCGAAACCTCGGTCGAGGTGATAGACGCGGTTGACGATCGTCTCGCCCTCCGCCGCGAGACCGGCGATGACGAGGGAGACCGAGGCGCGCAGATCGGTCGCCATGACGGGCGCGCCCTTGAGCTTGGTCACGCCTTCGACGATTGCCGTCTGGCCGGCCAGGTTGATATGGGCACCCAAACGGGCCAACTCCTGCACATGCATGAAGCGGTTCTCGAAGATCGTCTCGGTGATACGCGAGCGGCCCTTGGCCATGGTCATGAGACCCATGAACTGCGCCTGGAGGTCGGTCGGGAAACCAGGGAAGGGCTCGGTGGTGACGTCGACAGGCGTGATGCCGGCCCCGTTGCGCATCACGCGAATCCCGGAGTTCGTGGGCGTGATCTCCGCGCCGGTCTGGGCGATCACGTCGAGCGCGCTCTGCAGCAGATCGGCCCTCGCCCCTTCGAGCATGACATCGCCGCCTGTCATGGCGATCGCCATGGCATAGGTTCCGGTCTCGATGCGGTCGGGTATGACGGTCACGCGCGCGCCATGCAGCCGGTCGACACCCTCTATGGTGATGGTCGAGCTGCCGGCGCCATAGACCTTGGCGCCCATGGCGTTGAGGCATTCGGCGAGATTGACGACTTCCGGCTCGCGCGCGGCGTTTTCGAGCACCGTCTCCCCTTCCGCCAGCGACGCCGCCATCATCATCACATGGGTGGCGCCCACGGAGACCTTGGGAAAGACGTAGCGGTTACCGCGCAGGCGCTTGGCCTTGGCAAGCACATAGCCGTTTTCGACGTCGATCGCCGCGCCCAGCGCCTGCAGCCCGTCTATGAAGAGGTCCACCGGCCGTGTGCCGATGGCGCAGCCGCCGGGCAGCGAAACCTTGGCCTCGCCCATCCGAGCCAGCAGCGGCCCGATCACCCAGAAGCTCGCCCGCATCTTCGAGACGAGTTCATAGGGCGCCATCGTATCGACGATGTCATGCGCCGTGAAATGGATCGTGCGCGCGTAAGCCGTATTCTGTTCCTCGCGGCGGCCGTTCACGGAATAGTCGACACCGTGATTGCCGAGTATGCGGATGAGCTGCTCGACGTCGGCGAGATGCGGTACATTGTCGAGCGTCAGCGTCTCCTCGGTCAGCAGCGAGGCGATCATCAGCGGCAGCGCGGCGTTCTTGGCGCCGGAAATCGGAATGCTGCCGGTCAGTTTATTGCCGCCGACAATCCTGATTCGATCCATGGGGAAACATTTCTCCCGGCCGAGGGCCGGGCTATCAAATGGTTGGGATATTGCCGCCCGTCTAGCCGATAGACAGGCGCGGTTCAAGAAAGTGCCTCTCCTGAGCGCCGCGCGTTCATTCGAATGCGCGAAGAACGCTCGCTTGCTTTGCGTTTGCGCGTCGTGCGTTCCGAAAACCGCTTCCGATCTTCGGGGCCGTGCGGCAGCTTCGCGGTCAGTCCTTCTGGTCGTCCCCTCCGCGCCCGGTGCGAAGTCCCTCCGGCCGCGAATCCGCCTCGCCTGTGCGCCGCGACCGGGTCTGCGCCTTTCTCCTCTGGAGATTGGCGCGCAGCTCTTCGGCAAGGCGCGCCTTCCTGTCCAGCTTCTTCTTGTCCTTTTCGGAGGCGGCGTCAGGCATCGGTCGAACGGCGGCAAGGCAGTTGCATCTATATCAGCGCAAAAAAGCCTGCGATTGTGGCTCCGGCAAGGCCACTGATATCTTGTGAAAAGGATACGCACACATAACTTGCGCTCGGCGAACCAATGTGGCAGAAGGCGCCGCATTCACCGGCTGCGGTAGCTCAGTGGTAGAGCACTCCCTTGGTAAGGGAGAGGTCGAGAGTTCAATCCTCTCTCGCAGCACCATCTTTCTTTCGCAATTCAACGGCACAGCCCGGCTTTGATTTTGGTCGTCGGCTATGGTTAGGCGGCGCCGGAGTCAGCTGAATCGCTTCCATAATCCGCATCCTACGTTGCCCTCTCTGTCCTGCCGGACATCTCCCCCACACGGCTACGACATTCACATCTTGGGCGGTACGGACGGTGGCCGCTGTCACTTGCGTTTGGCTGCCTCGTTCTGCATCGCCGGGCGGCCGGCCGCAATGGAACGGAATGGATCCTCGGGTCAGCTCGCCCGCTGGCGCGGGCTCCCGCCCGAGGATGACGACTGCGTTGAAGGCCGGCCGCAAATCGCCGACGTTGGCGATTGGCGTCGCCATAGAGGCTTCGTCATCCTCGGGCCGGCGCCGAGCGAAGCGATGGCGACGTGACCCGAGGATCCATTCCGTTAGGTCTCGGAAACCCACCCAACGGTGCAGAACGAAGTGGCCAAACGGTAGTGACAGCAGCCATCATTCGATCCCTTCCCTGCCGCCCGAGAAGTGTGAACTCGGTAGCCCACACGGGGGGAGATTGGCTGTCACGCATGGTTTGGCCAATCGTCAACGTAGCGGAAGAGGCGCCGACCCCGAAACTGCCAATCTCTCCCCTTGTGGGGGAGATGTCCGGCAGGACAGAGGGGGCAACGTAGGGCGCGGCCCTATGAAGGAGTTGAAGCGGCCCATTAGGTGAACGAAAGCGGAATCCGGTTATCGGAATGCCGAGGAATCGTGAGATTCTCCTCCGGAACATCGGCATGCGCGTAGCTTGCCGCTGACCTTTATTCTTCTGCCGGCCCGTCCAGACAAACCGGCGCTGGTCCATGTGCATCGATAAACCGCTGACGGGCCGGTCAGCTCACGCAGACAACTACCCCGCCATCAACCCGGCGGCGCCCCGGCGCCAGTAGGCGGCGGCGAGGGTCTGGTCGCGACCGAGCCCCATCGTGCCTCGCCAACGGTCGCGGACGATTTTGGCTGCGGAAGCTTCCGCCGCGAACCAGCCGAAGGTCGAGCAGTCCTGTGGCCATTCGACCGACAATATCTGCCTGGCCAGCCGCTCGTCCGTACCCGCGGCCGTGCCGTTTCTCTCCAGCCAGTGCAGTTCGATCTGCGTGGCGTTGTCGATTGGCTGCCGTTCGCTCTGCTCGGCGATTTCAACGAATGCCACGCCTTTCGTTCCGGCCGGTAGCGTTTCGAGCAGGCGGCCGATCGCCGGCAGCCCCGTTTCATCCGCTCCGAGCACATACCAATCCGCCTGCCGCACCGGCCGACCGACCGGCCCCATGATGCCGACCTTCTGGCCAGGACTTGCTTGCAACGCCCAGGCGGCACCTACGCTCTCGCCCTCATGGACCAGGAAATCGACGTCCATGAAACCGGCATCGATGTCGAGGGAACGAATGGTGTAGACCCGCGCGACCGGGCGGCGATCGTCAGACGGCCAGGCCGGCAAGCCGTTGCCGCCGAGCGTCGGCCATATCGGATCGGGAACCGCCTTCGTGGGGAGCAGCACGCGGATGTGCATGCCCCCGAACTTGCCGAACCTGCCGAGATCGTTGCCCGCCAGCCGAATGCGCCGCATATGCAGCGTGAGGTCGGTCACGCGAAGGACGGTCATTTCGCGGAACTGCGCGAGTTGCGTATCGTTCGAGAGGTCGCCGATCCAATCGATTCGGGGATCGTCCTCCTTGGCGTAGACCTGCACCGCGGTGGCAAGGAGGTCCTTGATTCGCGCAAGACCGTCGCGATCGTCCGCCGTGGCGCGCATCACCAGCCCGCCCGGCTCCATGTCGAAGAACGCGTGTCCGAAAGGAAAACGGAACGTGATCCCTCGCGCTTCCTGTTCGACATCGGCATCGAAGCTCTGCAGCCGGTCGGTGATCTGGTCGATGTAGTTTGGCAGGTTCGGCAGGCGCAGTTGCGCTTCGCAGTTCAGGCTGGTCATTGTCTTGTTCCCTGGTTCAACCACCGATGCGACCGGACAAGGCGATCTTGAAGGTTCGGCCGCGGCCTTGCTCGGTCGCGGCCGTCGTCGACCAGGAGCTTTGCGGATCCGTGTAGGCTTCGTTGAAGACGTTATCGACGGCGAAATCGAGCCTGGCGTGGTCGTTGATCTGCCAGTTGGCGAAGACGTTGACGAGATTGAACCCGTCGTCGACGACAGGCACTGCGTCGGGCCTCGACCTGTTCGTGCGTGTGATCTCGCCGATGGCCAGATACTGGGCGCCGAACGTCAGCTGCTCATCGAACGCCCGGAAGCCGATGGTCGCCGCAAACCGGTCGAGCGGCGTGTTGTTGAGCGGCTGACCCTCGTAGACGCCACTGACGATCTTGGCGTCGATCAGTGCGCCGGCGAGGTTCACAAAGCCCCAGCCATAGTCGTAGACGGCTTCCGCCTCGACACCCCTAAGGCGAGCATCGCCGATGTTGCTGGCCATTCGCGGAGTCGTGGTGAGATCGACATCGATGTAGTTGTCGACATCGGTATGAAACAGGTTGAGCTTGGCGCGAAGGAAGTCACCGGCTGTCAGCACATCGTTATACTTCAGGTTGACGCCCGCTTCCCAGCTTTTTGCCGTTTCCGGCTCCAGAAGCAGGTTGGGGACGTAGCTGTCGCCGGAACCATGCGCGCCACCGCCGCGATAAACATCCTGCAATCCCGGCGCCCTGTATCCCTCTGAATAGGTTCCGTAAACCTGGAAGCCGTCGACCGGGGTAATGCCGATGGTCAGGCGGGGCGACCAGCGATCGCCCGAAGTCGACGCATCGACCGGCGGTACGGTCTTGGTCTGCCCGTCGAGCTGGTAGCCGTCATAGCGGATGGCGGTGATCATCTGCAGCCAACCGCCGTAGTCGCCTTGCCATTGAAGGAAGCCGCCATAGCCCTGTTGCTCGCCGGCGCCAAAATGCGCCGTGTCGGAATCGCCGGTCAGGTAGTAGTAATCGGCGCCGTAGGTCACCGTGTGAGCGAGCCCATAGGCATCGAAACGTGACGAGTTCTTGAGGTTGAAGCCGGTCGTCGCAACATCGTAGTAGCGGGTGTTGCCGATCGCCGATCTTGGCCAGACCTGCGCATGATCCGTCTTCGTTCGGTTGTGATAGACATCAGCGCTGAAGTCGATCAGGTCGTTGTCATCGGGGCGGTAGGTATAGGCGGCCGTGTAGGTCTGGTTCACCGTGTCGGCGCCGTAGCGGCTCAGTGTCGCCGAGGTCGACCCGCTCGATCCGGTGATGAAGTCGTTGTAGTTCTGGAGGATCATCCCGAGCTTCAACTCGTGCCCGTCGGCCGGGCGCAATGTCGTTTTGAGATAGCCAGCCTTCACCTGCTCGCCGGTCCAGGGAACTTCATCTCCGTTGCCGTCCTTGTAGGCGTCGCGGTCGCGATAGATGAGGTTGCCGATGATGTCGGCATCCTCGGTGAAACGGTAGGCGCCCGTCGTGCTGGTGGTGAAGCCGTCGCCGTTGTTTTCGTAGCCGAGCCTTTCGCTTAGAGCCCAGCGCTCCTCTGCCATCAGGAAGTCGCCAGCGTCCTTAGTTTCGAATGAGACCACGCCGCCGATGCCGCCGGAACCATAGGCGTTGGAAACCGGACCGCGAATGACCGTGGCTTCCTTGATCAGCTCCGGCTCGACATAGAAGGAGCCCGATCCATGGCCGACGCGCCAGAAGTCCTGGCGGGCGCCGTCGAGCGTCACGACCACGCGGCCATATTGCTCCAGGCCACGAATGTTGATCGCGGTCGCCGGATCGTCGCCATTCATCGAAGCGGCCACACCAGGCGTCGCGCGGAAAATATCGGCTGCGGTGTCGGGCTGGATGCGCTGCAGCTCCTCGCTGTCGACCGTGCTGATCCCCGCGAGGGCATCGATGACGGCGCCTTTGACCATTGTCGCCGTGATCGTGATTCGGTCCAGTACGGTCGGCGCGGATCGGGATCCATCGGAAGCGGGCTGGCTGTCCATGTTGGCCGAGGCCGCCTTTTTCGCCTGTTCTTGCGCGGCGGCCGGCAACACTCCGTAGATGGCGCACGCCAGCGCCAGCGCGCTGCTGGAGAGAATCAATGTCAGTTTCATGCTGGTCGAGCCCCCAAGCTCGCAAAAATGTGGCTGGCGGGGGCCTCGTGGCCGCGGCTGGCAATCTGATGTTGTGCAACCCCAAGCGGTAGCGGTGGCTAGATACTTAAACTTGATGACAAGAGTCAACTTTATTTCTATAGCCCTTCGACCAATCGCGTGAATCCACCGAAGTCGGAGCGACGACATGGTCGAAAGCCGGGAAATGAAGCACGACGGACGATTTCAATTCATGATGGCGAGAGCACCCCGGGCTTTGACGGTCCTCGCGCTTTTTGTGCTGACAGCGGTGAATGCATGGAGTTCGACTGCGGTGGCGGCCGAAGTCGTCGATGCCCACGGGCGTACCGTCGAAGCAGGCGCGGGAAAACGAATCATCACCCTTGGCTCCGATGTGACAGAGATCGTTCACGCTCTTGGCGCAGGGGACCGCATCGTAGCGATCGACAGGGGAAGCAACTATCCGCCGGCCGCAACTTCGAAACCGAACGTCGGGTATCGCCGCAAGCTCTCAGTGGAAGGTCTCGTGGCGCTCGATCCCGATCTGATTCTGGCAGCGGAGGACATCGGTCCCCCCGAGACAGTCGAGGTGCTTTCGTCCCTCGCCGTCCCGATCGTCTTCGTTCCCGAAGACAATTCAGGCGAGGGAATTCGGCGCAAGATCGAGCTGATTGCCGCCGCGCTCGGTCTTCGTGACAAGGGGAAGGAGGTCGCGAGCGAGGTGATCGCCGCTTTCGACACGGCTGCGAAGCTCACCTCCGCCCTGCCGGAGGAAAGGCGCAAGAGGGTGATATTCTTTCACGGCCTCGTGCGGCTGACCGCGGCCGGTGCCGATACCGCCGCAGATGCGATCATCCGCTATGCCGGCGGCGTCAACCCGATGGCGGAAGTCAAGGGCTACAAGGCTGCGTCGGAGGAAAAGCTCATCGAACTGGCGCCCGACGTCATCCTCATGATGGGGGACGGAAAGGGCGGCCCTACGGCGGCGGACGTGTTCTCTATCCCGGCTCTGGCGGCAACTCCCGCTGCCAGAAACCGGGCTCTGGTGGTGCTGGACGGTGCCTACATGATCGGTTTCGGCCCGCGCACGGCTGAGGCGATACGTGATCTGGCCCAGGCCCTTTACCCGGATGTGCTTGCGGGGGATTAGGTTGGACGTCGCGTCCTCGGTTCCCATGCTAGGCGGGTGGCCAGCAACCGTTTACGTGCTACATGGGCTCATTGCCGCAGCGAGGAATAAACATGCAGCAGAACCGCCTCTACTTGATAATCGGCGCCCTCGTTGTCGCCGTCATCGTTTTGGGCGCGTATATCTGGCGGCAGGAGACAAAGCCCAAGGGTGTCGAAATTCGCCTCGATGATAGTGGCATTTCCGTCCAGGAAAACTGAGGCGCCGAGATCTCGCAGCAGACAGATGCCCGCGGAGTTTTCGAACTCCCGGGCACCTGAGGGCGGTGGCCTCGACAGACGTGACGGGCAGCCCTGCCGTCAAAAGGGCAAAATCGACGCGCAGTCCCGGTATGTTTCGTCGAGGCGCTGGGCGTGGCGCGGAAGCTGGGGGGAGTTCATGACAAAAAAGACGAGAATTGCCGTGCTCTATGGCGGCCGTTCGGCAGAGCATGATGTCTCGATCCTGTCGGCTGCCAATGCGGTGAAGGCGATTGATCGAACGCGCCATGAGATCGTGCCCATTGCTATCGATCGCAATGGCCGGTGGTGGCTGACCGATCTCGGAAACGGTGAGTTGCCTAGCACAGCGACAGCGCATGGAGTGGAGATTGCGCTGATTCCTGGCGGCCGTGGCCGTCTCGTCGCTCTCTCGGCGGCCGGTAGCTCGACTGAACTCCCACCCGTCGACGTCGTCTTCCCCGTGCTGCATGGGCCGTTCGGAGAGGACGGTTCCGTCCAGGGCTATGCCGAGGTGGCCGACGTGGCCTATGTCGGCAGCGGCGTATTCGCCTCGGCTGCCGCGATGGACAAGGATTTCGCCAAGCGGCTCCTGCGGGAAGCCGGGCTGCCGGTCGCCCGTTCGCTGACGCTGCGGCGCGGCGCGGCCGTTTCGTTCGATACTGTGGCATCGAAGCTCGGGCTGCCGCTCTTCGTCAAGCCGGCGCGGCAGGGCTCGTCGGTCGGCGTCGGCAAGGCGCGTGACGCCGCAAGCTTTGCTGCGAGCCTGGAAGAGGCGTTCCGGCACGACGGCAAGGTGTTGGCCGAGGAATTCGTCGAAGCGCGCGAGATCGAATGCGCGGTGCTTGAAGATGCCGAGGGCAAGCTCACGGTCTCGCTGCCGGGCGAGATCATCCCCGCGGAAAAGCACGGCTTCTACACCTACGAGGCCAAATATATCGATGCTGACGGCGCGGTGGTCCGCGCGCCCGCCGATGTTCCAGCCGATGTTGGGGCCAAGGCGAAAGAGTTGGCGGAGCGGGCCTTCCGCGCGCTCGGCTGCGAAGGCATGGCGCGGGTCGATTTCTTCCTGCGGCCCGACATGAGCCTCATCCTCAACGAGGTCAACACGATCCCCGGCTTCACCGACATCAGCATGTATGCCAAGGCGCTCGCGGCCGGAGGTATTTCCTACGGCGAAGTGATCGAGGTGCTCATAGCGCACGCGCTGAAGCGGCACCGCGCGGCGGCTGCCAGAGGATAGCTGTCACCTCGGATCGTCGGGATCGACCTGTGCCGGGATGGGTCACCTGACAGGAAATGAGACACTTTCAGGAGACGGTGGATGCCAGCGTCGCGGCACACCGTGCCAAAAACCCCAGAACTTGGCGGATCACGCGGATTTTCTGCTTGGCACGGGCCGTGCATCGGTGAGGTTGCCGGCAAACGCCGGTCCCGATTTGTCAAAATCGGGATGTGGGCTCGTCGGGGAAGGGGGCGGGGGTTTCCTTACCTCGGCGAGCTTGTTTCGGCCGCGACGGAGAGCTTGTCGAAGACAAATTGTTTGGCCTTCGACACGCTTGTTTCGAGCGCCGCACCTGATGCCAGCCCTGCCGCAATGGCGCTGGCAAGCATGCAGCCCGTGCCCCGCATTTCGGCGGGTAGCCGGGGGGCACCGAACCGGTGCACGGGCTGGCCTTTTTCAAGAAGAAAGTCGGTCGAATGTTCTCCGGCCGCATGCCCGCCCTTGATCAGCAGCGCCCCGGGGCCGGGATCGAACAGCACCGCGCCCTGGCGCAGGATTTCGCTCTCGTTGCGAGCGGGCAGGGATCCCGTCAGCATAGCCAGTTCGGGAAGGTTTGGCGTCACCAGCCGACATAGCGGCATCAGCCTTTTCTGAAGCACGCCCACGGCTTCCGGCGGCAACAGCGCCCGGCCCGAGCTCGATGCCAGTACGGGATCGAGCACGACGGGAATGCCGGGATGTTCGGCGATAACCGACGAGACGGCATCGATGGTCTCGACAGAGCTCAGCATGCCGATCTTGATGGCGGCCGTTCGGTTGGCTTCGAGGGCAGCGCGCATCTGATCGGCAACGAGGGAGGGCGCGACCAGCTCGACATGTCGGACAGTCCCGTGCGTCTGGACGGTGACGGCCGTGACCGCGACTGCGCTGCGGAGGCCGAAAGCGGCGACCGTCTCGACATCGCGTGAAAGCCCGGCGCCGCCGCTCGAATCGGTACCGGCGACGATCAGCACATGAAGCGTCATCGCCATGGCGCGGTGGCCGCGAGCCAATCCCGCGTGCGGCTCTCCGGGTCAGCGTTGCGGGTGATGTCGGTGACGACCGCGGCGCTGTCCGCGTCCTTGGCGAAGACGCCCTCCAAGCACTCGACGTTGAGACCCCCGATGGCGACGAGCGGTAACCGCCCGATCCGCTTTTTCCATTCGGCGATGCGCTCCAGCCCCTGAGGCGCCCATTTCATCTGTTTGAGAATGGTCGGATAGATCGGCCCGAGCGCGACATAGTCGGGCTCGGCTGCCAGCGCGGTGGCGAGTTCGGCATCGTCATGCGTGCTGAGACCGAGCTTCAGCCCGGCGCGCCGGATCGCTGCCAAGTCGGCTTCGGCAAGATCCTCCTGGCCGAGATGCACGAAGTCGCAGCCTTCCTCGATCGCCAGCCGCCAATAGTCGTTGACCACGAGTTGGCAGCCATGTCGGGCGCAGATCTCCTTGGCCGCGCGGATCTCGCGGCGCAGGGCGGTTTCCCTGAGTTCCTTGATGCGCAATTGGACGAGCCCGACGCCGAGCGGCACCAGCCTTTCGATCCAGGCGGCGCTGTCGACGATGAGGTAGAAAGGGTCGAGCTTCACGAGAATACTGCCTTGCCGATGACGGGGGTGGAGGGCACGGCCATGTCCCGAGGATCCAGCATCCCGGCCTGGTAGGCCAGATGTCCGGCCTCGATCGCCTTGGCGAAGGCGATCGCCATTGCTACGGGGTCTCCGGCCTTGGCAACGGCCGTATTGAGCAGCACCGCGTCGTAGCCAAGCTCCATCACTGCCGTGGCATGCGAGGGGCGGCCGATCCCTGCATCGACGATCAGCGGAATGTCGGGGAAATGGCCGCGCAGGCTGCGTAGCGCCCCGACATTCTGCGGTCCGCGCGCCGAGCCGATTGGGGCGCACCAGGGCATGAGAAGCCGGCAGCCGGCTTCGACCAGGCGCTCCGCGACGACGAGATCGTCGGTGGTGTAGGGGAACACCTCGAACCCTTCGGATGCAAGGATGCGCGCCGCCTCCACCAGTCCGAACACGTCGGGCTGGAGCGTGTCGTGGTTGCCGATCACCTCGAGCTTGATCCAGTCGGTGCCGAAAACCTCGCGGGCCATCCTTGCGGTCGTGACGGCCTCCTTCACCGAGTGGCAGCCGGCCGTGTTGGGAAGGACCTTCACGCCCAGCGACTGGATGAGCGACCAGAAGGCGCCACCCGAGCGGCCGCCGGCCGTCTCGCGCCGCAACGATACGGTGACGATCTCCGCATGCGAGGCCTTCACGGCTTCCGCCAGGATGGCCGGAGATGGGTAGAGCGCCGTGCCGAGCAGCAGGTGGGATGCGATTTCCCTGCCGTAGAGCGTCAACATGCTCAGCCTCCCTTCATCGGAGAGAGGATCTCGATGCGGTCGCCTTCGGCGAGCAACCAAGCGGAGCGTTGCCGGGCGTGCACGATCTCGCCGTTGATCGCAGTCGCCAGCCAGTTTCCCTCATATTCGAGTTCGGTGAGCAGGGCGGCGAGCGTCTCCGCTGCCACCTCCCTGTTCTCACCATTGACGACGAGTTTCATCATCCCGTTTCCCCTTGTTCTCGGCCGAACATCATGTCCGCCGCCTGCCGGGCCATCGCCGGGGCGAGCAGGAAACCATGACGGTAGAGGCCGTTGATGCTGAAGCTGTCGCCGGATCGTTCGACACGCGGAAGATTATTGGGGAAGGCCGGACGCACCCCGACGCCCGCCTCGACGATCTCGGCCTCGCCGAATGCCGGATGCAGCGCGTAGGCGGCGTTGAGCAGCTCCATCGCCGATCGGGCGGTGATCGGGCCCGCCGCCTCGCTCTCGATCATCGTCGCGCCGATCATGAAGTGATTGTCGGCACGCGGCACGACGTAGACGGGAATACGCGGATGGAGGAGCCGGACCGGTCGTGACAGCGATATCTCCGAAGTGCGCAACAGGAGCATCTCGCCGCGCACGCCGCGCAGATCCGGCCGCTTCGCCGCCATGCCGGTGCAATCGGCCTCGAAACCCGACGCGCCGGACCTGTGCACCGCTCCATAGCCGAATTCGAAACGCACGCCCGCCTCGGCGAGCCTTGCCGCCAGCGCATACAAGGTCCGACGGGGATCGAGATGCGCTTCGCCGGCGAAATGCAGCCCTCGCCCGAACCGGCAAGCGAGGTCGGGTTCGAGCGCGGCGATTGCTTGCCCGTCGATGCGATCATAGCCCGAGGTCCGGCTGGCGAAGCGGTCGAGCTCGGCCGTGTCGCGCGCCGGCGCCAGAACGAGTGTGCCGTTGCGGATGACATGGCCGGGAAGGGCCCTATCCCACCAGTCCATCGCCAGCCGGCCGAGCGACAGCACTGCCTCTTCGCCGCTTTCACGCTCGCACCAAGGCGCCAGCATGCCGCCGGCCTGCCATGAGGCATTGCCGGCGATACGCTCGCGCCTTTCGACGACCGTCACCGCTGCGCCTCGCCGCGTCAGCTCCCAGGCGAGCACGAGCCCGGCAACGCCGGCGCCCCTGACGAGGACCTTCATGGCAGGCCCGGTGTTTCCGCCTCGCCGAGTGGCACGTAGAGGTCGCCGCCCTTGCGATACTTCTCCGCCATCGCCGCTATGCCTTCCGCTCGCGCTTCGGCGCGGATGTCGTGCGAGATGCGCATCGAGCAGAATTTCGGCCCGCACATGGAGCAGAAATGCGTCAGCTTGTGCACTTCCTTCGGCAAGGTCTCGTCATGGAAAGCGCGCGCCGTCTCGGGGTCGAGCGAGAGGTTGAACTGGTCTTCCCAGCGGAACTCGAAGCGCGCCCGCGACAGGGCATCGTCCCTGATTCGCGCCGCCGGGTGGCCCTTGGCGAGATCGGCGGCATGCGCGGCGATCTTGTAGGTGATGACCCCGGTTTTCACGTCGTCGCGGTCGGGCAGGCCGAGATGTTCCTTGGGTGTGACGTAACAGAGCATGGCCGTGCCGAACCAGCCGATCATCGCCGCGCCGATGCCTGAAGTGATGTGATCGTAGCCCGGCGCGATATCGGTGGTCAGCGGCCCGAGCGTGTAGAAAGGCGCTTCGCCGCAGACGGCGAGCTGCTTGTCCATGTTCTCCTTGATCTTGTGCATCGGCACGTGGCCGGGGCCCTCGATCATGACCTGGCAATCCCGTGCCCAGGCGATCCTGGTCAACTCGCCTAGCGTTTCGAGCTCTGCGAATTGCGCGGCGTCGTTGGCGTCGGCGATCGATCCCGGACGCAGCCCGTCGCCGAGCGAGAAGGCGACGTCATAGGCGCGGCAAATGTCGCAGATCTCTTCGAAATGCTCGTAGAGGAAGCTCTCCTTGTGGTGGTGGAGGCACCACTTCGCCATGATGGAGCCGCCCCGGCTGACGATGCCGGTGACGCGGTCGACGGTCAGCGGGATATAGGGCAGGCGCACGCCGGCATGGATGGTGAAATAATCCACGCCCTGTTCGGCCTGCTCGATCAGAGTATCGCGGAAGACCTCCCAGCTCAGCGCCTCGGCGATCCCGCCCACCTTCTCCAGCGCCTGGTAGATCGGAACGGTGCCGATCGGCACCGGTGAATTGCGGACGATCCACTCGCGGATGTTGTGGATGTTGCGGCCGGTCGACAGGTCCATCACCGTGTCGGCGCCCCAGCGGATCGCCCACACCATCTTCTCGACCTCCTCGGCCATCGAAGAGGTGACGGCGGAGTTGCCGATATTGGCGTTGATCTTCACCAGGAAATTGCGACCGATGATCATCGGCTCGCTCTCGGGGTGATTGATGTTGGAAGGGATGATGGCGCGGCCCCTGGCGACCTCGTCGCGGACGAATTCCGGCGTCACGAAATCGGGGATCGCCGCGCCGAAGCTCTCACCGTCGCGTTTCGCTTGGTCGCGGATCTTCTCGCGGCCGAGATTCTCGCGGATAGCGACGAACTCCATCTCCGGCGTGACGATCCCGGCGCGTGCATAGGCAAGCTGAGTGACTGCCTGGCCCTGGATTGCCCGCAGCGGACGGTTGCGGATCGGGAATTCGGGCGTCAGCCTTTCGGCCGAGACGAAGCCGTTGTCTTCCGGCTTGACCAAGCGGCCGTCATAGCGTTCGACGTCGCCACGCGAGAGTATCCATTTCTCTCGCAGCCGCGGCAGGCCCTGCTCGATATCGGTCGTGGCACCGGCATCAGTATAGGGCCCGGAGGAATCGTACACGGTGACCGGCGCCTCGCCGGAGCTCGGATGCAGCGAGATCTCGCGCATCGGCACACGCAGTTCGGGATGGATGGCGCCGGCCTTGTGGACTTTTCGCGAGGCAGGCAGTTCACCGACGGTCACGGTCGGGGTGAGGGCGTTCATGGGAGCCTCCTTTGCTCGAGCAACGGAGACCCAGTTCGTGCCGGAAGGAGGAAGTGACGCTTCGCTTTCGAGGATCGGGCTCTTGCCCGAATGCCGAAGTCGATAGACCGACCTGCGAAGCCCCGCACCGTCCCTACGCCAGTATGAACTGGATCAGGTTCAACGGGTCACTGCGCTGCACAAGCCAGCAGTATCTCAGCCCCTTGTCGGGACACCCCTGGTGAGTGCTCAGGATGGAGGATGGGAGCCGATTCTGTCAACCCGGGCGGGAAGCCTTGGCGAAGCAGGATCATGAAATCCGAATCAGGTTCGGGTAGGGGGCAGCGGAGCGGCCTTCCTTCTCGTAGCCGTGCTGCAGCCACAAGAAAACCAGTCCGATGATCGGCACGATGATGTCGGTCCAGAAGATGACACCGGCGTTGCCGGGCGCAAAATTGCCCTCGGTAATCATGCTGTGGATGTGAACGCCGGCGGCGCCCCAGAGGAAGCAGGCGGTCGGCACGATGACGGCAAAGCGCATGTGAATGCTCTTCCATGGCGCAATCAGGCCGACGAGACCGATACCGAGGCTAGCAAAGCCGAGTTCGATCTGAAACGGGCTGTCCGCCCAGCCGATGAGCGCGGCGGCCATCTCATGCCCGATAATGTGGAAAACACCATTGTAGCAGTAGGCGACGCCGATCGAGAAGAAGATGAACCAGAAGAAGAGCTTCTCTACAACGACCGGTGCCTTCAGCGGTCGTGAGGCACGGGCAATGCCGACCCCGGAGAAAATCAGGCCAATGACAAAGAGCGTCAGCGTAAAGTTGCTAAGAGCAAAAACAATGATACCGCGCATTTATGCCTCGATGTCTATCATGGCGAGAGATGCAAGCCAATCACTCGTCCGCCGGCAGATTTGGGCTGTAGTGGAGCAATTCGAAGCAATTCCCGCTTCCCGCCACTAGATGCGACAGGAAAGGCTTGGACCGGTCGATCCACTCCTGGTGCGAGGTGGCGTCCGCCTCGATTTGGCTGACCGGACCAAGTGCGACAAAGCTGGGCCCCTGGCTGAAAAGCCAGCACGCTCGCCCAAGAAGCCGCCTGCTGCGCTGGCGAAGGAGGTCGGCGTCGTAGAAAATGTGCAGTACCTCCTGCTTGATTTTCTGTTCCTTATCGGGATTTGCCACCGCCACCGGGAGCGGCTCATCGCCGATCGCATCGTGCAAATCCTGGTAGTCCAGAGGCAGCTGCGTCGTAGCGTATTCGATATCGCTCTCGTCCCTGACGATGTTGAACCAAAGGGCCGAATTGAGCTCATTGACGACGAACGACGATTCGAAATCCCGCGACAGATTCATGACTTCGAACGCTTTGACGTCCACATCTCGCTCGACCAGAAGGATCTTGGCAACTTGAGCGGCGAGTTCCGCTCCGCGCGCGTTGATGGCGCGATTTGCTCCACCTTCTTCCGGATTTTTGTAGGGGCCACCGTCGTCGAGCAGTGCGTCGAATTCGCTAAGGGATTCCATGACGGCCGAGCCACGAGCTATGCGCAGCGCCATTTTCGCCAGCACCTGCTGGAGCTCGGCGTCGCGTTTGCGGCGGTCCTGATAATTCTGCTGGAAGAAGAATATGAACAAGGACACTCCGATGCCGATCAGGATAACGCCTAGCTGGGAAAAGGTATTGCGATAATATTCCAGCAGTTTTTCGCGATGACGCGCGTCGTGCCGTACGCTGTGCGCCACGCGAAGATTGACGATGAGCGAAATGATCAGGAGCCCGGCACCAACGAGAATGAGGCCGCCGATGAGAAGGTAGCCGTGTCCTGAAAGGGCACCGAAATCCATCTTCTTGCCGAGTTGCTTGCTGATGGCGCTCGTTTGCACAGAATGATGTTGTAAGGATAGAACAAAAACCGGAGCGCAGCTCGATATTATTGTGGAAGAAGGATGTCCGGCCGGCGGGCGATGGGGCGTCGGCGGTTGGGCGTGGGCTGGTACCGGTTAGTCCGGCCTATCATCGGCTCCTCTGACGTGGGAGCCCAGGCGCTGAAAGACAGCCAATCCAACCATCATGGCTACCCCGACCAGCAAGAGAAGAACCGGGTAGACCAATAGTTTCGTGTCATCCTGCGTTACTTTGAACACCAGGACCAGGCCCTCCAGGAATATGGCAATCGAGATGATCGTGACGAATTTCAGAAAGCTTTTCTGAAAGGCGGAAGATCTGGATGAGTCTCGCGACCCCGAGATTTCTTCCTCCAAAAGGTGCTTGGTAACGTCCAGTATTGCGATCGCGATGACGATATAGCCGACGGAATCGATTACGATATAGCCAAAGTCACCGGCCGCCAGGACCTGCCTTGCTGACGCAATCGCTTTCCAGACCTGATAACCGGAATAGCCGATCAGCAACATCGCGAGAAAGATCAAGAGTGCAGCCGCAATGGTAAACATCAGGCCGCTCAGACGTTTCATTTGTCGCCCAATTGTGCTGGCACGGGGTCTATCGCTGTTTGCGTTCGGAGCAGTGCAAAGGAAAGATCAATTCTTACGTCGCAAAGATTATCACAATTCACGAAGCTGTTTGAGATATCTTCGTGCTGTCGGTTCCGACCGTGAAGTGATCGAGATACGGGTCACGATGCTACCCCGATGCCACGGCTCCTGAGAGATCGTTTATCGGAAATGTTCGGGCTTTGCGATTGGCAGGGACTACCGCGGGGGTCTAGGTTCCGTATCGGATGAATACCGGGAGACGAGGATGAGCGAGACTTTCACGGCGCTGATGTTGGAGGATGTGGAGGGCAAGCCGAAGGCGAGCTTTCGAGAACTCGGCCGGCAGGACCTGCCCGACAACGAGGTGCTGGTGGAGGTCGCTTACTCCAGCCTCAACTACAAGGACGGGCTCGCGGTCTCCGGCAAAGGCCGGATCGCTCGCCGCCTGCCCATGGTCGCCGGCATCGACCTGGCCGGCACGGTGGTGGAATCGCGCTCGCCCGCATGGGCGCCCGGCGACCGGGTGGTCGTCAATGGATGGGGTTTGTCGGAAACGGAGTGGGGCGGCTTTTCCCGCTTCCAGAGGCTGAAGCCGGAATGGCTGATCCGTCTTCCCCCGGCTTTCACCTTGCAGGAAGCCATGGCTATCGGCACGGCGGGCTACACGGCGGCGCTCTGCGTGGACGCGCTTGAAGGCTGGGGGGCCATCCAGCCCGGCAAAGGTGAAGTCCTGGTGACGGGGGCGGCGGGCGGCGTGGGCTCCACTGCGGTCAGCCTGCTTTCCTCCAAGGGATATGTGGTGGTGGCTTCCACCGGCCGTGCCGAAACGCACGATTACCTGCGTGAGCTCGGGGCAACGTCCTTCATCGACAGGACCGAACTCTCCGGCGAGCTTCGGCCGCTGCAGAAGGAGCGCTGGACCGGCGCGGTGGATTCGGTCGGCTCGAAGACGCTCGCCAATGTCCTAGCCCAGACCGTCTATGGCGGAGCTGTCGCGGCCTGTGGCCTCGCCGGTGGCTCGGACCTGCCAGGGTCTGTCTTCCCGCACATCCTGCGCAGTGTCGCCCTGATCGGGGTGGATTCGGTCTACGCCCCGGCGTCGAAGCGGGAGAAGGCGTGGGCGACGCTTTCCCGGCATCTCGACCGCTCGAAGCTCACCGCCATGACGGAAGTGCATCCGATGCGCGACCTGCCGGAACTCGCGAACCGCATCCTGGCAGGCGACATACGCGGCCGCGTCGTCATCGAAATCGGATAGCACGAAAACAGGACAGGCGCCGAAGGGCGCCTGTCCGTGGATTCCCATCTGGGTCGTCTGTTCAGAACTCTTCCCAGCTATCCGGGTCGGGCTCGGTTGCGCGCACGGCCGACTGCCGGTGCCCGCCCGACATCGTCTTCAACGCCACCACCGGCACGGCATTTGTCCGATCCGCGACGCCATCGCCTTCGAGTTTGAACCGTGCCACGAGTTGGGCGAGCTGCCCGGCCTCGCTTGCCAGCGAGTGGCTGGCGGCGGTGCTTTCCTCGACCATGGCGGCATTCTGTTGTGTCACTTGATCCATCTGCGTGATGGCGACGTTGACCTCGCTGAGGCCCACCGACTGCTCATGGGCCGAAGTCGCGATCTCGGCCACGATAGCAGCGATATCGGCTACTTGGACCATCATCTGCTCCAGCGCCGAACCAGTCTGACCGACGAGATCCACGCCCTTCTCGACCTGTTGGCCCGAGGCGGAGATCAACGCCTTGATCTCCTTTGCGGCTTCCGCCGAACGCTGGGCGAGCGCACGCACCTCCGACGCCACCACGGCAAAGCCCTTGCCGGCCTCGCCCGCACGCGCCGCCTCGACGCCCGCATTGAGCGCCAGGAGGTTGGTCTGGAAGGCGATCTCGTCGATGACGCCGATGATCTGGGAGATCTGTTCGGACGATTTCTCGATCTCGGACATGGATGCCACGGCTTCCCGAACCACGATGCCGGACCGTTCCGCATTGTCGCGGGCCCTGTTGGTGAGATCGGCCGCCTGGCGCGCGGAGTCGGCGGTCTTCGTGACTGTGCCGGTCACCTCGCCGAGCGCGGCGGCGGTCTCCTCCAGGCTGGCCGCCTGCTGCTCCGTGCGCCGCGACAGGTCGTCCGCCGCCTGGCTGATCTCTCCACTGCCGGTGCGCAGACCATGAATGGCACCGGAGATCGTCACCATCGTGTCCTGCAACTGGCTCATCGCATTGTTGAAATCATCCTTGAGCTGACGGGCCTTCGGAGCGAACTCGGTCGAGATCCGAAAATCGAGATCGCCGCTCGCAAGATGCGCCAGACCTTCGGCCAGACCGGTGATGGCGACGTGATCGTCAGCTGCTTCCTTCGCCTTGCGTGCGTCGTTCTCGGCGCGCTCGCGCTCGATCAACAGGCGCTGTTGCTCGGCTTCCTCGGCGGACTGCATGCCCGACACGGCGTTCTTGAACACCAGCAGCGACTTGGCCATGGCACCGACCTCGTCGGCGCGATCGCTCATCGGAACTTCGGTGGACAGTTCCCCGGCAGCAAGCGAGGTCATGCATCCCTGAAGCCTGCCGATCGGCTTCATCACACGGCGCTGCAGCACCGCGGCGGTGGCGATCACCGAAGCGAGCAGGAGCAGGCCGACCCCCATCATGACCATGTTGGCCATGCGCATCGAAGCCTGAGCCGTCGCGACGCTCGCCGCGGTGCGGCTCTCGATCGCGGCGAAGAAATCGTCCACGGGCTTCATCACTTCTGCCTTGGCCTCGTGATAGGCAGGCGAATAAAGCAGGTCGTGCGCCTTTTTCGGATCGGGGGCGACGCGGCCGATTTCCTCGCCGATGCCATCGCGGACGATGCCCTTCACCGCGTCCATCGCCTGGGTTTCGATCTCGATGAGCTTGTTCGACTGATCGCGCGCCGCCACTAGGAGGTCGAGCTCGATCTGGCTGAAACCGGCATCGATCATGGACTGCATCAGAGACTTCATCTCGCCGGCCGAGCGGGGCGCATCACCCTCCTTCAACATCAAATCCCAATAGATACGATTCGGTTGTTGGGGCCGCGCCAGCTCGCCATCGCGCATCTTGACCGCGTCGAAATACCACTTCTCGTATTTCGCATCCCCCGTAGCCGCATAAGTCCGCACGAGCCGTGTCAAGTCGTCGGAGTTCTGGCGCATCTCGTCGGCGAGCAGGTAGGACTCGTATTGCGCCTTGTAGGCGTGTTCCTCGGCCGAGTGGGCCAGGCGCTGGTAATAAAATGCACCGGCCAGCGCGGCGATGCAGAGGAAATTCAGGCCCACCAGCATGGTGAACAGGCGTGAAAGCGGCGCCCTGCGTGAACGCAAAATCATTAGAAAATACCCCCTGATACGTAACGACAAACCTCTAGCGAGGGGGCGATTAAATAAACTTGAACGTGCGGGAGAGGCACCGCGAAACCATGCGTAGCCGCCGGACATCCTCTTTGGCGAGCTGAAAGGTTGATCTCGGGCCGAAATGGTCTAGTAGCTGCGGTCAGCAGCAGCCGGAGAGAAAAGCAGCTCATGACCAATGTCGTCTTGACCGGGCTTGCCCGCGATCTCGCCCGCCGGGCGGAGGAGGGGCGGCCCGTACGGGTCGGGGTGATAGGCTCCGGCGAGATGGGCACCGATCTGGTCACGCAGGGCATGCTGATGCGCGGCATCGAGATTTCAGCGATCTCGACACGCCGTCCGCACACCGCGCGCGAGGCGATCTCCATCGCTTATGGCGACGAGGCCATGGCCTTCGAGGCGCCGACGGCCTCCAAGGTGACCGAGGCGATCGAGCGGAAGAAGATTGCGATCACCTCGAACGAGCTCCTCGTCACCAATCCGCTTATCGACGTGGTCGTCGATGCCACCGGCAAGCCCGGCGTCGCCGCCGATTTCGACCTGATGGCGATGGAGCACGGCAAGCACGTCGTGATGATGAACGTCGAAGCCGACGTGACTATCGGCCCCTATCTCAAGAAGGAGGCCGACCGCCTCGGCGTCGTCTATTCCGTCGGCGCCGGTGACGAGCCGTCGAGTTGCATGGAACTGATCGAGTTCGCGTCGGCCCTCGGCTACACCATCGTCTCGGCGGGCAAGGGCAAGAACAATCCGCTCAACCACGATGCCGTACCCGACGACTATCGGGAGGAGGCGGCGCGCCGCAACATGAACCCTCGTATGCTGGTCGAGTTCGTCGACGGCTCCAAGACGATGGTCGAGATGGCGGCTATCGCCAACGCTACCGGCCTGGTGCCGGATGTGCCAGGCATGCACGGGCCCAAGGTCGACCGCGATGACATGGCGAAGGTGCTGATCCCGCGCGAGGATGGCGGCATCCTGTCGAGGAAAGGGGTCGTGGATTACACGATCGGCAAGGGCGTGGCGCCGGGCGTCTTCGTCATCGTCGAGGCAACCCATCCGAGGGTCATCGAACGCATGGACGACCTGCATGTCGGCAAGGGTCCGTACTACAGTTTCTTCCGGCCCTATCATCTGACCTCGCTCGAGGTTCCATTGACGGCGGCCCGGATCGCCCTCTATGGCCGGCCCGACATGGTGCCTCTTCCCGTTCCGGTGGCCGAAGTCTGCGCGATAGCCAAGCGCGACCTTGCGGTCGGCGAGACTTTCGATGCGATCGGCGAGACCTGCTACCGCTCCTGGACGATGACTGTTGCCGATGCACGTGCAAATCGTGCCGTTCCGGTGGGCCTTCTCGAAGGCGGTAAGGTGCTCAAGCCGGTCAGGAAGGGCGAATTGCTGACCTCCGACAACGCCGCGCCCGATCAGACGACCAAGCTTTTTGCGCTCCGCCGTAGACAAGACGAAATGCTCGCTGTTCAGGGGTAGGCGCTCGTTTACCTCCGTCGTCATGACAGATAGGATGTCGTGTATTGACGGAGAAAGCTCATGAATCTCCAGATCAGGGATCCGCGTGCCCACGAACTCGCTCGCAAGCTTGCCGAAAGGCGCAAGATCTCGATGACCGAGGCGGTTATTGAGGCGCTTGAAGCGGAGCTGAAACGAGAACGCGCCCGAAGACCTCTCCCCGAGCGACTTGCCGCCCTGGCGGCCGACCTCAAGGCGAAAGCCGGCAAGGGTGGTCGCGACATGAGCAAGGACGAGATCGACGATATGTGGGGACACTCCTGATGTTTGTCGACACGTCCGTCGTCGTCGCAATCCTTTCAGGCGAGGACGACGCTGCCCATTGGAGCGGCCTCATCGACGATGCGGCCGCTCCGGTTACATCGGCATTGGTCGTGCTCGAGGCGGCGACGCGGCTTTCGACAAAGCTGGCGGTTCATCCCATGGAAGCGGAAGCGACGATTTCCGCTTTTCTTCGGGAGGCCGAGATAGAGCTTGTCGCGATCGAAGGCGGTGAAGCGAAGCTGGCCGTTCAAGCGTTCGCTGCATATGGGAAGGGGCGCGGACATTCGGCGCAGCTCAATCTCGCCGACTGCCTGTCTTACGCTTGCGCGAAAAAGCGCGGCATTCCGCTGCTCTACAAGGGCAACGATTTTTCCCGGACCGACATGGCGTGAGGGGCCGTCCTACTTCCCAAGTTCCACCGACCGATTGCGCGCCGCCTCGACCGCTTCGGTGAGCAGCGTCTTCAAGCGGTCTTCCCCCATCAGGACGGAAAGTGCCGCGGCCGTCGTGCCGTTCGGGCTCGTCACCTGCTCGCGCAACCGCGCCGGATCCTCGCCGCTTTCGGCCGCCAGCGCCGCCGCGCCGTAGACCGTCTGCATGGCGAGCAGCTTGGCCGTCGGCGAGGGCAGGCCGGCCTTTTCGCCCGCGGCGGTCAGACATTCGATGAAATGGAAGATGTAGGCTGGACCAGAGCCGGAAACGGCGGTCACCGCATCCATCAGCCCTTCGTCGTCGATCCCTGCGACCTTGCCGCTGGCAGAGAGCAGGTCGTCGACGAACGCCCGAGTGTCCGCCGAAACACGAGCATTTCCTACCACGACCATCATGCCCTTACCGATCGCGGCTGGCGTATTGGGCATGCAGCGGATGATCGGGACCTTCTTGCCGAGGATCTCTTCGAACGCCGCGATCGGCGTGCCTGCGGCGACGCTTAGGAAGGCTGTCCTTCCATCGGAGAAACGCCGGTAGCCTTCAACGACGTCGCGAATGACCTGAGGCTTGACTGCGAAGATGACCAGGGTCGGGACGAGATCGCCCGGAGCCTCGCTCACGGCGCCAGCTGCCGCAACGCCAAGCGTTTCGGCTCGGTGCCGCAGCTCGGCATTGGGCTCGACGACGAAGACTTCTCCCGGATAGAGCTTTGCGGACTGCAGCCAGCCCGCCAGCATCGCGTAACCCATGTTGCCGCATCCGGCGAGAACCACCTTGATCGTCATGTCGATATCTCCACCAGCCTGATCGTCACGGAACCGTCTAGACTCTCCAGCGGAAGGAGGAAAGGGCTAGGCTCCGAGTTTGGCCGAGATCGGGAAGCGGGCGGTCAGACGCAGGCCCAACACGCCGAATACGAAGAGTAGCCAAACCGGGTCGGCGCGGCGGAAGAAGAAGGATTCGAGGAAAGCGTTGAGCGCCGTGAACAGCGCGATCATCATGAAGAAATCGCCGAGATAGACGTTTTCTCGACGCAGCGGAATCTTCATGTAGTCGCGCAGCGGCTCGACGAGGAAGGTCACGACGGCGACCCCGAGCGCCGGCAGCCCCATGAAGACGGCGATGTCGAGATAGCCGTTGTGGCCATGCACGATGCCACGGATATCCCAATCCCGATCGAAAGGTTGGTCGCTGTCGGTGACGATCGGCGCGCCCCAGAAACTCTCATAGCCGTAACCTGTCCAGGGGCGATGCGCGATCATCTCGCCCGAGAACTGCCAGAGTGCGGTGCGACCGGTATAGGTGAGACCCGGCGCGAGATCGGCTGCGAGGCTCTTGATCGGATCGATGAACACGATGCCCAGCGTGGCGACTGCGGTTATCACGACCGCGGAGGCGAAGAGCAGCGGTGTCATCAGCCGCATGCCGATCATGCCGGGCAGGACGACGATCAGCATAGAGAGCGGAACGAGGCCGGCCGTCGTCTTGGAGCCGGTATGAAGCATGAAGAGCATGGCGGCTGCGAAAAGAAGGACGCCGCTGCGAGTCCATCCACGCCGGAACAGATAGATTCCGGCGAAGCTGAAGCAGGCCATGACGGGTCCGGCAATGTTCTTGTGCGAGAACACGCCGCGCCACAAGCCGGCATGCTCGGGTTCGAGCGAGGCAGCCGTGTGCATCGCCTCGTTGGGAAAGATCACCAGGCCGATCATGCTGAGGCCGATGATGAAGAAACCGGCGAAGGCGATGACTGCCGAGAAGGAGTTGGCGTCCCGAGGCAGGGTCAGCACCGCAGCCATGGCAGCGATGCCGATCAGCGTGAACGAGACCGCGCGCATTGCCGACGGCGGGTCGATTGCATTCACGACGGAGAGGAAGAGGAAAGCCAGCAATAAAAGCCACCACGGGCTGAGCAAGGCGGAAAGCACGCGCCGGTCGGCGAAACAGAGCAGCGAAAAGACGGCCAACGCGCCGAGCGAGCCAAAACCGAGCTGGTTGACGATGTCTCCGCCGGTTGCCGCGATCTCATCCAGCGTGCCGGCGCCGCCGGGCTGGAAGGGTCGGAACGACATGAGCACGATGGTCAGCATCAGCGAGGCGAGAACCGTCGCGACCTTGGCCGGCGAGAACCTGCCGATGGCGGCGCGCTCAGTTCTGCTCAGGCTGGCGGTATTGTTCATTGGCATAGCCGAATTCGGCGAGCACGCGGCCGAGCGCCACATAGACGGGGTAGAGCGCGATGGCGGGTGAGCCTGTTCTCATCAGCCGCATCAGGCCGCGCAGCGGCGAGGCGGCGAGCAGTGCAAGGCTCTTGGCCACGACACGAATGTTGCCGAAAGGCGACCCGCTCCGTTTCTTCTTCTCCACCAGTGTCGAGATCACGCCGTTGCGTAGGCTGCGCTTACGGATCCAGTCGCGTTCAAGCCGCCGCGCCGGAACAGTCTCGCTGACCCGGGCCTCGGCGCACCATGCCAGGCGAAAGCCTGCTTGACGCGAGCGGCTGAGAAAATCGGAGTCGCCACCGCCCATGAAGTTGAAACGTAGATCGAGGTAAGGCGGTCCCATCCTGGCGAGCACTCGGCGCCCGACGAGGAGATTGCCCGAGGAATAGAGCACGTCCACAGGCCCGGTCGCGCGGTGCGGTGGGGCGAACACGGGGTGGGCGGCCCAACTGCCGGCGGCTGCCCTGGGGAAGACGGGGACCTGTGGTCCAGCGACGATGTCGGCGCCGAACTTCTCTGCCGTCTCGCAAAGCCTCTCCAGCCAGTCAGGATCGGCGATCTCGTCATCGTCGATGACGGCGACGTGCTTGAGGTTCGCAAAATTTGTGATCGCCGTCAGCCATCCCGCATTATAGGCGCTGCAATTGCCCCGCTCGTGGGCGACGATCACGAGGCCGGTCAGATCGTCTCGTTCGAAAAGCGGCGCTGCAGCCAAAGCACCTTGCCGGCCTTCCGCGTCATTCTCTATGAGAACGATAGCGAAAATTCGCGCTGTTCTCTGGCGGCGGATCGAATCGAGCGTATCGAGAACCTGTTCCGGGCGACGGAATGTCGGCACGGTCACCACGACTTCAACCGACCCGGTGTCGAGGTGCGGGGAACGGGCAACGATCGAGACCGCCCCGTCGGTCGGCGTGGGAATCATGGATGCACCCTCAAGCTCCACTCAACAATTGCAACGAGCTTCGTTTAGGCTTCGTTAAATACCTTCAGGAATAGCCGCTCCTGAATCCCAAATTCCACTCTTGGTTGCCATTCAAGGTGCAGCGCTTAATCAACGGTTCACCGCCCGTTGCTAATCGGCGAGCGACAGGGAAAGTGCAATGCATCTGGTTTTCGCCACTTCGATCGTGCCCGACGGCGCCCCGTCAACGGGTTATGAGATCGCCAACGCCGCGATCATCGGCGCGCTTCGACGTGCGGGCATCCGCGTGACCATTCTCGGCTTCTCCTGGCCGGGAAAGCTGCCGGACGATCCGCGGAACACGGTTGTGCTTGGGTCCGTCGACGTGCGAACGGACAGCGCGTCCTTCACGCAGAAGCTGACGTGGCTGGGCAGGGCTGTTCGTGCCGGGCTCACATTTTCCTCGATCAAGCTGCGTGTCGTCTCACCGCAGGCTGTACGGACGGCGCTAGAGACCATTGGCCCGGTCGACGGGTACATCCTGAACTCCGTTCAGTTCGCCGCGGCTTTCGAAGAGGTGTTCGAGGGCAAGCCCACGATCTTCGTGGCGCACAATGTCGAGCACCGCTCTGCTGAGGAGAGCGCCGCGGCTTCAGAGGGCTTGTTCAAGCGCGCTCTGTTCGCGCGTGAGGCTCGCCTGCTTCGCGACATCGAGGCCCGGCTGTGCCGAAAGGCACGATTCGTTTTCACGCTCGCCGAAGAGGATCGGCCTGCTCTCGGTGTGGCCCAGGAGGGGAAGTCGGCCTTCCTGCCGCTCGTGACGCGGCATAAGCCGGCACCAACGCCGGTGCGTCGTGACCTCGCGTGCGATGCGGCCTTGATCGGCACCTGGACCTGGCAACCCAACCGCATCGGCCTCGACTGGTTCCTGAACGAGGTGGTTCCGCATCTGCCGCCACATTTTCGGGTCCGCATCGCAGGGCACGTCGGGGGAGCCGTGAAGTCGGCTCACCCTGGCGTCACATTCGTCGGACGTGTTCCCGACGCCACCGAGTTCGTAAGGTCCGGCGCCGTCGTTCCGCTGATCAGCACCGCGGGAAGCGGTGTTCAGATCAAGACCATCGAGACATTCGAGCTTGGACTGCCGTCGGTCGCGACGACGAGGTCGCTCCGCGGTATAGAGGCGGTTCCCTCAAATTGCATTGTCGCCGACGAGCCACGCGCTTTCGCCCGCGCCCTCGAACAGGCAGCACAAGGGGCGCCCCGCGATCTGGACGGTCGCGCTTTCTTTGAAGGTCAGCGCAATGCGCTCGACCGGCAGATTATGCTCGGTCTGAAAGCGCTCGGCCATATCGAATCGAAGGCTTTCGCATGAACCTCCACACGACCAGCCCTCTTCGAACCCTGCCCGAGCGCGACATATTGGGCATCGCCGTGGCGCGGATCGAATGGGACGAGGCGTTGAGGATTCTGCGACAGCTCGTAGAGGAAAGACGCTTCACCAAGGTGAGCTTCCTCAACGCGCACAATGCCAATGTCGCCTGCAGCGATCCTGAATTCGCGGATGTGCTTGCCGATTTCCTCATCCTCCCCGACGGGATCGGTGTCGATCTCGCCGGGCGCCTGCTCTATGGAGAGGCCTTTCCCGCAAATCTCAACGGCACGGATTTCATCCCGGCCTTCCTGGAGGCGATGAAGACGCCGCTCACCGTCGGGCTGTTGGGCGCCAAGCGCAGCAACGCGGATGCCGCCGCCGAAGCGCTCTCGGCCTTTGCCCCGCAGCATAATTTCGTCGTCGTGCATGATGGGTTCTTCAGCAAGCAGGAAGAGCCCATGGTCGTGGACCGGATCGCCGCGCTCCGTCCCGACATATTGCTGGTCGCCATGGGCGTGCCGCGTCAGGAGTATTGGATCGATCGCAACCTGACGAGGCATCATTGCATCATGCCGATTGCTGTCGGTGCGTTGCTCGATTTTCTGAGCGGGGCAATACCGCGCGCGCCCCATTGGATGCGGCGGTTGCGGCTGGAGTGGCTGTTCAGGCTGTCGATTGAGCCGGGCCGGCTTTGGCGCCGTTACGTCGTAGGTAATCCGCTCTTTCTGGCACGCGTGCTACGCCAGAAATTCTTCGCCCAAGGCACGCCGTGAACGGTCGTTTCTTGCCCGGTACGGAAGCGGTGCGGCATGAGTCGGAGCAAGCGGTCCCAAGCGCTGCGATCGTGACGGCGAGCTATGCACCTGACTTCCAGCGCTGCCGACTGCTGTGCGAAACGGTGGACCGGTTCGTCACCGGTTTCTCGAAGCACTATCTGCTCGTCGAGCACGGAGACGTCGGCAGGTTTCGGGCGCTGGAGTCGGCCCGTCGCGTCGTGGTGGATGAGCGCGACCTTCTGCCGCCATGGCTGTACTCCATGCGCGACCCGACCAGTCTCTTCCGCCGCCGCGTCTGGCTCAGCGCACGAACCATGCCGCTGCGCGGATGGCACGTACAGCAGCTGCGGCGGATCGCGATTGCCGCGCATGCGGGCGAAGAGGTCCTGGTCTACTGCGATTCCGACGTTGCCTTCCTGAAACCCTTCGATTGCGGAGCCTTCGCACGCGACCGGCAGGTGCGTCTCTTTCGTCGGGAAGGCGTCATCGGAAAGGACTCTCCTGCCGAGCACGTCACCTGGTCCCGCAACGCGGCTGCCGTGCTCGGCATCGATGCGCCAGCGGTGTGGCCGCACGACTATATCGCCACGCTGATAGCTTGGCGCAGGGCCACTGTCGTTGGGATGTGTCGACGCATAGAGGAAACCACTGGCCGCCATTGGGTGGCGGCGCTGGGCGCGAGGCGCAAATTCTCCGAATGCATGCTCTATGGCCGCTATGTCGACCAGGTTCTTGGAGGCGAGGGACATTTCCACGGCCGGGAGGAATTCTGCCGGATCCACTGGAACGGCGCGCCGATGTCCGATGACGAGTTCAGCGCCTTCATCGACGGAATGGGCCCCGAGCAGGTCGCGATCGGCATGCAATCCTTCATCGGCACGGATCTCGGCCGTATCCGCAGGATTCTCGCCAGCCGCTGACGCTGCCGGCTCAGATCCGTTTCGCCGGGAGCCTCATCGCCGAATAGGCAAGCGCGGCGGACAGGAGATAGAGCGCGGCAAAGACCGCGTTCAGCCAGAGCATCAGCTGCGTGGTGTCCGTAACGGTGGCGAGCAACCAGGCGAGCAGCCCCGCCTTGCCGGCGGCGAGCAGCGCGAGATTGACGGCGCGGGTCAAGGTCTGCCCACGGGCGAACAGAAGCTCTCCCTGATATTCGACGAGGTTGCGCAGGCCCGGTACCAGCAGCACCAGCCCCACGAGGGGAACTGCCTCGGCGACGTTGCGCCCAAGCGCATTCGGAAAGAAATGCAGAAGCAGGGCTAGCACCATGAGCGCCAGGGTCGACACCGCGAAGATGCCGGCCTCGATGCCGATCCTGGTCGTCAGGCGCGAGAGCAGGTCCGGCATGCGCATGATCTTCTGGACAAGCATCATCGAAAAGGTGCGGATCGGGATGGCGGTGAGATCGACCAGCCGCATCACGATGGCATAGATACCGGCCAGGCGAGGTCCGCCGAGGGCCAGAACCAGCAGCTTGTCGAATTCCATCTGGAGATAGAACAAAACCTCCGCGCCAGCGACATAAAGCGAATCCGGCAGGCGTCGCCAGTAGAGCGGCATGCGCAAGCGCAGCTTCTGGCGGGGGTGGAAGAACAGGACGGCGATCGCCAGCGAAGCCGCGTTGGCGCCCAGGTAGAGCCAGCACCAGGCGTCGAGGGTCGTGACCGGTAAGAGGGCGAAGAGGATCGCCGCAATTGCCCGCGCCACCGTTCCGATGATGACGAGCAGGGCCGCGCGTCCGAACCTGCCGAGGCCGTTGTTGACGATGACGACAACCTCGGCCGGCCGCCAAAGAAGCGCTTCGGCAACGACGACGAGTGCAAAGAGCGCGGGCGAAATATTGCCGGAAAAGAACAGCAGAAAGATCATCCAGCTCGCAGCGGCGAGGGCAGGCAGCGACAACAACCCGAGCGCGATGAACCCCGCGGAGAACGTGCCGATCAGCCGCGGCCTGACTGTAGCGGTCCGGTAAAGCGCCGATATGAAACCGAATGCGACGACGCGGGACAGCATCACGCCGGCCGCCGAGGCCGTCGCGAAGAGACCGAAATCCGCGATGCTCAGCGTGTTGGCGAGCGCAACGAAGTAGGCGAGAGAGAAAACAAGCCGCCCGGCCGACCCGCTCACCGCTTTCGCATAGCCCGTGACCTCGTTGCGGCGAGCCGTCGCCAAGGCAAGGATTTTGGCCGTGAGGCCGGCGCGCGGCGCCTCGCTGATCTCGGTCATGGGTAAGGAACTCCAGCCCCTGTCATTATGCGACAAATGTTTAATGGTGAGTTCCGACAACATCCTTCGACCGAGGGTCGAAGAATTAACCATTTGTTTCCCACGGTTGTTTAGCTTGGCTTAACCCTATGGGCGCCCCGCCCGATGGCAACGACATCAATTCCGGAAACACCATGTTCGACGCCGACAACCGTGAGCGAGGAAGGAGCGCGGGATCCCTGCTCTCGTTCGCTGCGTCCCCGGGCAGGGAAAGCACGCATGAAGGTACGCCCGTTCCGCAGGCGGACGCCGTGGCGCGCCACCGTGCCGCGCGGTCGGCGCGGGAGGCGGCGCAAAGCCCCTTGCTCGCAGCCTTGGCCGAGACCGGACCGCACGACACCCTGCACAAGACCGCATCTGTGGAACCGGAGGTTGACAACCCACCGGCGGCCCCCCGCGGCGAGGGAGAGGCGCGCCGCTTCGGTGCACTGATTCGCGATCGCCTGGTTGGTCGCCGGGCGCAGGCCAATAAGCCAGAGCGCGGAGCGACCGGACCCAAGGCCGGCCCTGTCTCCGACGCGCCAGCCCCGGTCGCAGGCAGGGGCGACGACGAGATTTGGCGCCCCCTGATCGACCCCATGAAAGTGATCATGGGCGTCGTGGACGCCAAGGGGCTTATCGTCACCACGGCTGTGCTCGGCGCGTTGCTCGGTGTTGCGGTCGCGCTGTCGACCCCCAAGAAATACCAAGCGGCAGCCGAAATCCTCGTCGATCCCCGCGAACTCAAGCTGGTCGAACGCGACCTGACGCCGGGCGGTCTGCCTTCGGACGCGACGCTGGCACTTGTGGAGAACCAGGCGCGCATTCTTACCTCCGGTACCGTGCTCAACAAGGTCGTGGACAAGCTGAACCTTGCGCAGGATCCGGAATTCAACGGCCAAAAAGGTGGCGGTCTCGGCGGCATAGTGTCGGATCTGCGCTCGCTTCTGTCCCGCAGGGATGCCGCCGCCGTCGGCGACCGCAAGCGTGCCCTTGCCGTCCAGCACCTGGCCGAAAGCCTGAACGTCGAACGTGGCGGTAAGACATTCGTGATCGTCGTCGCGGTGAAGACGGAAGAAGCGGAAAAATCGGCGCTGATCGCCAATACCATGACCGACGTGTTCCTGCAGACCTATGGCGAATTGCAGTCGGGCACGGCTGGCCGCGCTGCCGACGAGCTCAACGCCCGCCTCGACGAACTGCGCGAGGGAGTCGAGGCGGCGGAACGCAAGGTCGAGAGCTTCAAGGCTGAGAACGACCTCATCGACGCGCAGGGGCGGCTGATCACAGATGACGAGATCGTCAGGCTGAACGACCAACTCACCACCGCTCGCGCGCGAACGCTGGAACTCAACGCCAAGGCTGCGTCAAGCAGGAATGTCGGTGTCGAGGATGCGATAGGCGGCGCCATGCCGGAAGAACTGACGTCGAACGTCATCACGGAGCTTCGCTCGCAATACGCAGCGGCCAAGCAACAAGCCGACCGGCTGTCGGTCAGGCTCGGCCCGCGCCATCCGGAGCGGCTTGCGATCGAGGCACAATTGGCTGGAATACGCGAGCAGATTGCGGGCGAGATGAGGCGCGTCGTCGCCTCGATCCAGACCGAGCTCAAACGGGCCGTTCAACTCGAGCAGCAGCTTTCGTCGCGATTGGCTCAGTTGAAGGTACGACAGGGCAGCGTCAGCGAAGACCTCGTCAGCCTGCGTGAACTCGAACGCGAGGCCGCCGCCAAGCGCGCCGTCTACGAAGGTTTCCTGCTGCGCGCCAAGGAAACGGGCGAGCAGAGGGATATCAACACAGCCAATATGAGCGTGATCTCGCGCGCTTTCGCGCCACTCAATCCGCTCGGGCCGTCGCGGTCCATGATCGCCCTTACCGGTGCCTTGCTAGGTTTCTTTGCTGGCGTGGGCCTGGGCGCGGCGCGGGGCGCCTGGCAGAGCCTGCGGGAGAACACAGCCGCGCGACCACGCGGAGCCGGCGGCTCGTCGTCTCCGTCCGACACGCCTCCTCCATCGCCCCTCGATCCCAGGGACCCTTCTCGCCGGCCGGTAGCGACATCGCCTGCTGCAGATGATCATCCAGCACGCGAGCATTCCGGTGTCCCTGGCCACTCGCCCTTGCCGGCATCCGCCATGCCACAGGGCTGGATGCCTGAACCACCCGGTTCCCGGCAGCCCTTGTCCCATGTTCATGCCCAGCCTGCGGCCCATTCTTATGGCGTCCACCAGTCCTCGTTGCCGGCCTATCCGTTATGGTCGGCTGGAGGCGTTCCGCCTTCAGATACGCAGGCTCCATTGCGGCACAACGCCGCCAACGACACCCCGCCTATGGCCTCCATCGACGAGATCCGGCACAGCCTGCGCGACTTCCATGAGGCGGTCCGGGAGTTCGCCGACAGGCGGGCACGCCGACGCTCGATCTGATCCGCTTGCGAGTTTACGGCACGGGACGGCGCTTCGGCGGGATTGCATCGGCGTTTTTTCGTCATTATGCGGCTCGGATCGGACGGAACAAGGCTGAGGCACATGGCTGACATCATCGACGGCAGGGCGGTTGGCGAAGAGGTAATTGAAAAGGTAAAGCGGCTCACCGCCGAATTGACGGCGGCCGGCGGAACCAACCCGGGGCTTGCCACCGTGCTCGTCGGCGAGGACCCGGCGAGCCAGGTCTATGTCGCGTCCAAATCGCGCAAAGCCAAGGAATGCGGCTTTCACTCCGTCCAGCACACGCTGCCGGCGGATACGTCAGAAGCGGCCCTGCTGGAGCTTGTGGAAAGGCTCAATGCCGATCGAAGCATCAACGGCATCCTCGTCCAGCTTCCCCTTCCCGCGCATGTCGACGCCACCAAGGTGATCCAGGCCATCTCGCCGGAGAAGGATGTCGACGGCTTCCACTTCATCAATGTCGGAAAGCTCGGGACAGGCGCCCTCGACACTGCTTTCGTGCCCTGCACTCCGGCCGGCTGCATGCTCCTGATCGAGCGCGTGCGGGGCAAGGATCTTTCCGGGCTGAACGCGGTGGTGATCGGTCGCTCCAACATCGTGGGCAAGCCGATCGCCAATCTGCTGCTTGCGGCCAATTGCACCGTCACGGTCGCGCACAGCCGGACCAAGGATTTGCCGGCATTGGCGCGGAGCGCCGATATACTGGTCGCGGCCGTGGGGCGACCCGAAATGGTGCGTGGCGATTGGGTGAAGCCCGGCGCAACTGTCATCGATGTCGGCATCAACCGTATTCCGGCGCCCGACAAGGGGGAGGGCAAGACGAGGTTGGTCGGCGATGTCGCCTTCGCGGAAGCGGAGAAGGTCGCGGGCGCGATCACGCCGGTGCCGGGTGGTGTCGGACCGATGACCATCGCCTTGCTGATGGCCAATACGCTGACTGCGGCCTGTTTCGCCGCCGGACGAAAGCGGCCGGCGTTCTAGAATCTTGGCAGCTTGCGCGAGGAGCGGCTTTCTGATGATTTTCTACCCGGCGTTGCGCCTTTGACAGCATCGGAACGATAAATGCGGGAGAAGCTGCCGGCCATGACTGATCCCGCTTGCGGCAGCCGGCATTTCGCCTTCCTGCTGGTCGACAAGTTTCCGATGTTTTCGCTCGCGGCCGCGATCGACACGGTACGTTCGGCCAATCGCCTGCTCGGTCGGGACTTCTATTCCTGGACGACGGTCTCGCCGGACGGCGAGGCTGTCATGGCGTCGAACGGCCTGCCGCTCAAGGTAGGCTACGGCGTCACCGACATCCCGGTCGCGGACATCCTTTTCGTTGCAGTCGGGCTCAGCATGGAGTTCCCCGGCAAGAGCAAGGTGCTGGCCGCGTTGCGCGGCTGGGGCCGTCGTGGCGGCGCCCTCGGGGCGTTGTCGGCTGGTTCCCACCTGCTGGCGGAAGCCGGTCAGCTCGAAGGCCATCGCTGCACGATCCATTGGGAGAACCGTGCCGGCTTCATGGAGAAGTTCCCGGGCATCGAATGTACCGGCAACGTCTTCGAAATCGACCGCAAGCGTTATACCTGCGCCGGCGGCACGACGTCGATCGATCTGATGCTGGAGATCGTCAGGGGAGATTTCGGGGTCAATCTCGCCAATTCGGTCGCCAACCAGTTCCAGCACGAAAGGATCCGCTCCGCGCAGGATCGCCAGCGCGTCGGGCCCGAACGGGACCTGTCAGGCAAGTCGGAAAAGCTGAAGAAGATTGTCCAGCTCATGGCCGATAATCTCGATGAACCATTTTCGGCCGTGCAGCTTGCCAAGTCCGCAGGGCTCTCGGTGCGTCAGGTGGAGCGGCTTTTCCTGCGCCACCTCAACGTGACGCCGGGTAGGTACTATATGCGGCTGAGACTCGAGCGGGCGCGCGAACTGCTGCGCCAGACCAACATGCCGATCCTCGACGTGGCGATCGCGACCGGCTTCACCTCTCACTCCTACTTCGCGCAGAGCTATCGCCTGCAGTTCGGTCGTCCGCCCTCCGAGGAGCGGCGGACGACGTATTGAGGGTTCGAAACTGGTCAACTCACCTGTTGGTCAGCGACATGGCCGCATCGCCATACCGCTTGCCGGCGAATTTTTCCTGCGCCAGCAATTCGCCTAGCGTCTCGAGCTCCGCCGCTGAAAGAGCAATGTCGGCAGCGGCGACGTTCTGCTCGAGATGCTCGATCTTCCTCGCACCCGGTATGGGCACGATGAAATCTGCCTGGTTGATGACCCAGGCAAGCGCCAGCTGTGCGGCCGTAACGCCCTTCTTCGTGGCCATCTCCTCCAGTAACTTCACGAGCGACGCGTTGGCCGCCATGTTCTCGGAACTGAAACGGGGAAGCGTCCGCCGGAAATCCTCGGCGCCGAAATCCTCCGGCTTCTGGATCTTGCCCGTCAGGAAGCCGCGGCCGAGCGGGCTGAACGGGACGAAGCCGATGCCGAGTTCACGACAGGTGTCGAGGACTTCGCCTTCCGGGTCGCGGGTCCAGAGCGAATATTCACTCTGAAGAGCGGAAATCGGATGAACGGCATGGGCCCGACGGATGATGGCGGCTCCAGCTTCGGAAAGGCCGAGCGCGCGCACCTTGCCTTCCCTTACAAGGTCCGCCATGGCGCCGATCGTGTCCTCGATCGGTACCTGGGGGTCGACGCGGTGCTGGTAGAAAAGATCGATCACCTCGACCCCCAGCCGCTTCAACGATGCCTCGGCCACCTCGCGGACATGTTCCGGCCGGCTGTCCACGCCGGACATGGCCTGCGCGCCGGACTTGGTCGTGTCGATCCGGAAGCCGAATTTGGTGGCGATCGCCACCTTGTCCCGATAGGGCTTCAACGCCTTGCCGACCAGGATTTCATTTTCGAACGGGCCATAGACTTCCGCCGTGTCGAAGAAGGTGACGCCGAGCTCGACGGCCCGATGGAGCGTGCGGATGGACTCCCGCTCGTCCTGACCGCCATATGCGTGGCTCATGCCCATGCAGCCGAGCCCGATGGCTGAAACGGTGAGTTGAGGACCGAGTTTGCGTGTCTTCATCTGTTCGTTCCTTCTGTTCGACGTTTAGATCCCCCGCAGACGGGCAGATCGTGCCCTTGCCTGGCCGAGAGGCCAGGCGCTTCGGTGCTGCGGCGTTAGCTCGTGTGGTGTCGATAGAGGTCGCTTCGACGGCGACGCATTTGCGCCAGTCTATCCGATGTTCCAACAAAGTTTGATCGTTAGGCCGTTCCGAAAGCGCTGGCCCCATGCTCGGCGCGCGTTGCCAACTGGCGAAAGCCTTCGAACAGCTCACGCCCGAAGCCATGGCCGTTCTCCGACAGGTCGACTGCCGGCACCTTCCGTTTCGCAAACTCCTCAGGGGGCACGAGCGCTTCGAGCAGCCCGGTTTCCCCATCGAGGCGGATCATGTCGCCGTCGCGTATCTTGCCTATGGCGCCGCCATCCAGGGCCTCCGGCGTGACGTGGATCGCCGCGGGGACCTTGCCCGATGCGCCCGACATCCGGCCATCGGTGACGAGAGCGACCTGATGGCCGCGATCCTGCAGCACGCCGAGCACGGTGGTGAGCTTGTGCAGTTCGGGCATGCCGTTCGCCTTGGGCCCCTGAAAACGGACGACGGCGATGAAGTCGCGGTCGAGCTGCCCGGCCTTGAAGGCGTCGTTGAGCGCCTGCTGGCTGTCGAAGACGCGTGCCGGCGCTTCGACGACCCGGCGCTCCGGCTTGACGGCCGAGGTCTTGATAATGGCCTTCCCGAGATTGCCGGACAACACCTTCAGCCCGCCTGTCGGCTGGAACGCCTTCGCCACCGTCGTCAGCACTTTCTCGTCGCCGCTTTTCTCCGGCGCTGCCTCACGCAGGACGCCGCCATCGGCACCGAGCCTGGCCTCGATCATGTAGGGACGCAGTCCCTCTCCCCAGACGGTCTGCACATCGTCGTGCAGCAGTCCGGCGTCGAGCAGTTCCCGGATCAGGAAGCCGAGACCGCCGGCCGCGTGGAAATGGTTCACGTCGGCAAGCCCGTTCGGATAGACCCTGGCAAGCAGCGGCACGGCCTCGGAGAGATCGGAAATATCCTGCCAGGTGAGCGCTATGCCGGCCGCGGCCGCCATGGCGATCAGGTGGATGGTGTGGTTCGTGGAGCCGCCGGTGGCATGAAGGCCGACGACCCCGTTGACCACCGAGCGCTCGTCGATCATGCGCCCGACCGGCGTGTAGGCGTTGCCGAGCGCGGTGATGGCGAGTGCCCTTTTGGTGGCTTCCCTGGTCAAGGCGTCGCGCAGCGGTGTGCCGGGGTTGACGAAGGAGGCGCCTGGAATATGCAGCCCCATGATCTCCATCAGCATCTGATTGGAGTTGGCCGTGCCATAGAAAGTGCAGGTGCCGGGGCCGTGATAGGATCTCGATTCAGCATCCAGCAGTTCGGCCCGGCCGACCTTGCCTTCCGCATAGAGTTGGCGGACCTTGGCCTTCTCGTCATTCGGCAGCCCGGAGGTCATCGGGCCGGCGGGAATGAACACGGCCGGCAGGTGGCCGAACGTCAGCGCGGCGATCACCAGGCCGGGCACGATCTTGTCGCAGACGCCCAGATAGACGGCGGCGTCGAACATGTTGTGCGACAGGCCAACCGCCGCAGCCATGGCGATGACGTCGCGCGAGAAGAGCGACAGCTCCATTCCGGGCTGGCCCTGGGTGACCCCGTCGCACATGGCCGGCACGCCGCCCGCAACCTGCGCCACGCCGCCGGCCTCCCGCGCCGCTTCCTTGATCAACTGTGGGAAGGTCTCGAAAGGTTGATGTGCCGACAGCATGTCGTTGTAGGAGGTGACGATGCCGACATTCGGCACACGATCCCCCGACAACGCTGCCTTTTCCGAGGGAGCGCAGGCGGCGAAGCCGTGAGCGAGGTTGCCGCAGGAAAGCACGGCGCGGTTGGCGCCCTGCGATGCCGCCCTGCCGATCCTGTCGAGATAGATCTCGCGACGCGGCTTCGAGCGTTCCCGAATTCTTTGGGTAATGGCTTCGATATCTTTCCTGGCGGTCATGATCGTCCCTTCGAAGGGCATTGCCGGGCTCGGGCGGGGAGGGCGCCGGGCCTCGCCTGCGGTTCAGGGCGCCCAGAAAACCTGAACCTGTATCCTTGACTTCTCGAGCATCCTGCACACCGGCAGGTCGCGCCCCTTGGCCAGCGCTTCCTCCAGCACCTTCCGCTTTTCGCCGCCTTCGATATGCAGGACCGGAAGGCCTGCATCCGCAAGCCGGGCGAGCGGCAGCGTCAATCGCGGTTCGCCCGCCCCCGCCGCATGGACGGACAGCACCATTTCCGTCGATGCCGGGTCGAGCAGCGCATCCAGGTTGGATGCATCGGGAAAAAACGACGCCGTATGCCCATCCGTTCCCATTCCCAGTACGGCGACATCCAGCGGCCATGGAAGCTCGCGAAGCACCTCGGCGGAGGCGGTTGCGGCGTCCTCGACAGTTCGGGCAGGCTGGTAAAGGTCGACGAAACGGGCTGCGCTTGCCCTGTTCTGCAGCAGGTTTGTCTTTACCAGCCCCGCATTCGCACGCGGTGAACTGCGCTCGACGAAACGCTCGTCCACCAGCACCACCACCACATTCTCCCAGTCGAGATCCTCGTCTGAGAGGCTGCGGAAGAATAGGCCGGGTGTCGTGCCGCCGGAAACCGCGATGAAGGCCTTGCCACGCTGTTCGATCGCTCCTTGGAGCGCACGCGCGACGGTCTGCGACAGCGCGTTGGCCAGCTCCGCCGGCGAGCCGAAAAGGTTCCAGGCGGGCCCCGCGCTCGGCTCCGTCAGGGCCATCAGTTGCTCTCGTGCCAAGTGCGGCCGTCGCGTTCGATGAGCGCGATCGACGCCGAAGGACCCCAGGTTCCGGCGGTATAGCCCTGCGCCTCCTGCGGGCCGTCTTCCCAGGCGGCGAGGATCGGATCGATCCACCGCCAGGCGGCTTCCACTTCGTCCCGCCGCATGAACAGCGTCTGGTTCCCGCGCACCACATCCATGATCAGCCGTTCATAGGCATCCGGGTTGCGAACCTCGAATGCCTGGGCAAAGCTCATGTCGAGCGGGACGTGGCGCAGGCGCATCCCGCCGGGGCCGGGATCCTTGATCATCAGCCATTGCTTGACGCCTTCACCCGGCTGCAGCCGGATGACGAGTTGGTTGGCCTCGATCCGCCCCGCGCTGTCACCGAAGATAGAATGCGGGATCTGCTTGAATTCGATCACGATCTCGGAGACGCGCTGGGCGAGCCGCTTGCCCGTACGCAGATAGAAAGGCACGCCGGCCCAGCGCCAGTTGGCAATCTCGGCCTTGATCGCGACGAAGGTCTCGGTTTGGCTGTCGCCATTGGCCAGCTCTTCGGCATAACCCTTCACCGGGCCATTCGCCGATGCACCGGCCCGATATTGGCCGCGCACCGTCACTCTTGGCGCCTCATTGCCGTTGATGCGTTTCAGCGCCCGCAGCACCTTCAATTTCTCGTCGCGTACCGCGTCGGCGTCCATCGACGCGGGCGGCTCCATGGCCATGAGGCACAACAACTGCAGCATATGGTTCTGAACCATATCGCGCAAAGCGCCGGCCTTGTCGTAATAGCCGGCCCGACCCTCGAGCCCGACCGTTTCCGCGACCGTGATCTGGACGTGGTCGATATGCGCCGAATTCCACAGCGGTTCGTAAAGGGCGTTTGCGAAGCGAAGAGCCATCAGGTTCTGCACCGTCTCCTTGCCGAGATAGTGATCGATCCGGAAAATCTGCTGTTCCCGGAAGTCGGCGCCGATACGATCGTTGAGGGATTTCGCCGAGGCGAGATCCCGGCCGATCGGCTTCTCCACCACGATACGTGCATTGGCGGAGATGAGACCCTGTGCCTTGAGATGGTCGGCGAAGGAGCCGAAGAGCTCGGGGGCCACCGCCAGATAGAAGACCCGGATGCGATCGCTGTCGCCGATCGCCTTCTTCAGTTCTGCGAAGCCGTCGCCGGATTTTGCATCGACAGGGAGGTAGGACAGCCGCTCGATGAACCTTCCAAGCTCGGCAGCATCGATCTCCTCGCCCTTGACGTGCTCCGAAATCGCGTTGCGGGCAAAGGCACGATATTCCTCGTCCGTCATCTTCGAGCGCGAGGCGCCGATGATCTTGGTCGGTTCGGAGAACTGGCCTGCCGCCTGACGGCGATAAAGGGCCGGCAAGAGCTTGCGCTCGGCGAGGTCGCCCGTCGCGCCGAACATGACGAAATCGAAGGGTTCGACGGGGATGATCTGACTGGTCATTGCCTATCCGTGTCTGTCGGCCGATCCGGGGCCTGCGTATATTCTAATCGATTTAGTAATGCCAGTGCGCATGGTGTCACACATGGCTTGCCTTTTGCGCGGCGGTGGCCATCCCTGACCCGGCCTTCTGGCCCCTTGACACCTGAGGTCCGGCGGGATTTGTCGCAGCCCTGGCAAGGGAGTAAGCCTTCGCAGGCGCAACGGGGGCAGCATAGTCCCCCCGTGCGGCGAAGCAAAAGGAGAAAGCGGCCATGGGTTCGCATCTTTCGAGAACGGTCGCGGAAGGCCGTGCCTTCATGCAGATCGTCGACGGTAAGCCGGTTGATTCGCTGTCGGGGGAGCGGATCGATGTCGTTTCGCCCTCTGATGGCAAGTTTTTTGCCTCCATTCCCTCCTCGGGAACGGCCGACGTGGACAGGGCGGTGAAAGCCGCGCGGCGTGCTTTCGACGAAGGCTCGTGGAGCCGGATGCCCGCGGTCGAGCGAGGGCGCTGCCTGACTCGCCTCTTCCACTTGGTGGAGAAGTATGGAGAAGAGCTCGCCGCGCTGGAATCGCGCGACACGGGCAAGCCGGTCCGGCAGGGCAAGGCGGACATTGTCGCCACCATGCGCTACTACGAATTCTACGGTGGTGCCGGCGACAAGATCCATGGCGACACGATCCCCTTCCTCGAAGGGTATACGGCGCTCACCTTACGCGAGCCGCATGGCGTCGTCGCCGGCATCATTCCGTGGAACTACCCGCTGCAGATCCTGGCACGCGTCGCCGGCGCGGCGCTCGCCATGGGCAACACGCTCGTGGTCAAGCCGGCCGAAGACGCCTCTCTGACGGCGATCCGCATCGGCGAACTCGCCCTCGAGGCAGGCATCCCCGAAGGCGTCTTCAACGTTGTGACGGGCTATGGACGCACGGCCGGGGCGGCGCTCTCGGCCCATCCTCTCGTCGATTATGTCACCTTCACCGGTTCTCCGCTCACCGGCACGGCGATCCAACAGGCCGCTGCTGTCAACAATCGCGGGGTGACCATGGAACTCGGCGGCAAGTCGCCTCAGATCGTCTTCGCCGATGCCGATCTCGATGCGGCCCTGCCGGTGCTGGTCAATGCCATCATCCAGAATGGCGGGCAAACCTGCTCGGCAGGGAGCCGGGTGCTGGTCGAACGGCCTGTCTACGAAAAGATTGCCGCCGGCCTCGCGGACCGGTTCTCCAAGCTCGTCGCCGGCCCTCACGATGCCGACCTCGACCTCGGTGCGCTGATCAACGCGAAGCAAAGGGAGCGCGTCGCGGGCATGGTGTCTGCGGCCGAGGAGGCTGGCGTCGCGGTCCTGGGGAAGGGGGCGGTCGACGCGGCCGCTCCGGCGGGCGGCTATTATCACCCTCCGGTGCTGTTCGGCTCGGTCGATCCAGCCGCCGCGATCGCCCAGGAGGAAGTGTTCGGTCCCGTGCTGACCCTGTTCCCGTTCGGCGACGAACAGGAGGCGGTGAGGCTCGCAAACGGCACGGAGTTCGGGCTGGTCGCAGGCGTATGGACGAGGGACGGCGCCCGGCAGCATCGTGTTGCAAAACGGGTTCGTGCTGGCCAGGTCTTCGTCAACGGCTATGGCGCGGGCGGTGGAATCGAGTTGCCATTCGGCGGCTTCAAGAAGTCCGGCCACGGTCGCGAGAAAGGCTTCGAGGCTCTATACGACATGTCGGCGACCAAGACGATCGTCTTCAATCATGGATAAAGGGGCAGGAACCAGCATGGCACGTTTGCAGGGCAAGGTGGCGATCGTCACCGGCGCGGCTTCCGGTTTCGGCGAGGGCATGGCCAAGCGTTTCGCAGAAGAGGGAGCGAAGGTCGTGGTTGCCGACCTGAACGCCAAGGGCGCCGAAAAGGTCGCCGCGGAGATCGGCGCCGCAGCCATCGCCGTGACCACGGACGTCTCCCAGCGGGCGGAAGTCGAAGAGATGGTGTATGCGGCCAAGAGCACCTTCGGGCGCGTCGACATCATGGTCAACAATGCCGGCTACACCCACCGCAATGGGGACATGCTCGCGGTCGACGAGCAGACCTTCGACCTCATCGCGGCCATCAACATGAAAGCGATCTATTTCTCGACGTTGTCGGTGGTGCCGATCATGGAGCGCCAGGGTGGCGGCGTCATCATCACGACGGCTTCCACCGCCGGCCTGCGCCCACGTCCCGGTCTGGCCTGGTACAACGCCTCGAAGGGATGGGCGATCACAGCGACAAAGTCGATGGCCGTCGAACTCGCGCCCAAGAAAATCAGGGTCAATTGCCTTTGCCCCGTGGCGGGGGAAACCGGAATGCTGGCCCAGTTCATGGGAGAGGATACGCCGGAGAAGCGCGCGCAATTCCGTGCTTCGATCCCTCTCGGCCGGCTGTCGACGCCGCTCGACATTGCCAACGCCGCCTTGTGGCTGGCCTCTGACGAGGCCGAGTTCATCACGGGGGTTGCGCTGGAGGTCGACGGCGGTCGGTGCATCTGACTGTACGCCAAGAAGCGCTTGATCCCGCGCGGTCCCGCTGCGCGGGATAGGATGCTTCAATCAAGGCCGGAAACGGTCTATTGCATGCGCTGACAAACAGAGTTCGAAAACGCCATGCACAGGGTCGCCATCACCGGTACCGGGGTCTTCACTCCGGAAGAGGTCATCAGCAATGCCGAGTTGGTGGCGTCCTACAATGAATATGCGCACCGCCAGAACGCACTTCATGCCGAGGCCATAGCGGCTGGCGAGCGCGAGCCGATGCCGATGTCGTCCGAGGAGTTCATTGTGAAGGCGTCCGGCGTCGAGCGACGTCATGTCGTGAACAAGTTCGGCGTGCTTGATCCCGGCATCATGCATCCGGTGCTGCCGGAAAGGGCGGATGAGGAATTGTCGATCATGGCCGAGATCGCGGTGAAGGCCGCGGACGAGGCGATGCGCAAGGCCGGCATTACCTCCGCCGATATCGACGCGGTGATCTGCGCCGCCTCCAATCACGAGCGACCTTATCCGGCCATCGCCATCGAGATCCAGCAGGCGTTGGGCGTCAAGGGCTTTGCCTTCGACATGAACGTAGCCTGCTCTTCGGCGACCTTCGGCATCCAGATCGCCACTGACATGATCCGCTGCGGTTCGGCGCGCGCGATATTGATGGTCAATCCGGAGATCACTTCCGGCCATCAGGAATGGCGCGACCGCGACTGCCACTTCATCTTCGGCGATGTTTGCACGGCGGTCGTGCTGCAGCGCGCCGACGATGCGAAATCCGCCAGCGCCTACGAGATCGTTTCGACACGCTGCCTGACGGAGTTCTCCAACAATATCCGCAACAATAACGGGTTTCTTAGGCGCACGCGCGAAGGCCACATGGTGGACCGCCGGGACATGCAGTTCCGCCAGGAGGGAAGAAAGGTCTTCAAGCAGGTCGTGCCGATAGTCGCGGAACTGATGACCTCGCATCTCGCCGATGCCGGATTAAGGCCCGATGCGATCTCGCGGCTGTGGCTGCACCAGGCCAACAAGGCCATGAACGACCTGATCGGCGAGAAGGTGCTCGGCCGGGAACCCTCGCGCCAGGAGCAGCCCAACGTGCTGCAGGAATATGCCAACACATCCTCGGCAGGTTCGATCATCGCTTTCTCACAGTTTTCCGATGATCTGCCGCCCGGCAGCCATGGTGTCATCTGCTCCTTTGGCGCCGGCTATTCGGCGGGCAGCGTGATCGTCAGGAAAATGTGACATGAATGCCGGCGTTAGCGAGCGCGCCAAGATGGATGCCGGCGACTGGTACTGCTGTATCGATCCCGAACTCGATGGCATGCGCGAACGCGCCTATGAAGCTGTCCACGAGCACAACATGCTGCCCCCAAGGCAGCGCGGCAATGTCAGTCCGGCGCTTGCCGCTCTGTTTGCCTTTATCGGAAGGGAGGTACGCATAGAGGCGCCGTTCCATTGCGCCTACGGCATCAACATCGAGCTGGCCGACCGAGTGTATCTGAACGCCGGCTGCACTATCCTGGATACCGCACGCGTGGTGATCGGACCGGCGACGATGCTTGGCCCCGGTGTACAGATATATTGCGCCGAGCATCACAAGGACCCGGAGTTGCGGGTGGCGGGGCTCGAGCGGGCAAGGCCCGTTCTCATCGGCGAGAAAGTATGGATTGGCGGTGGCGCGATCATCCTGCCCGGCGTCAGCATCGGCAGCGGCGCTATCGTTGGCGCGGGCGCGGTGATCACCAGGGATGTGCCCGCAGGTGTCACGGTGGGCGGCAACCCGGCCCGGAAGTTGTAAACCAGCCCTGCCTCGGAACGACGAACGCCTCCGCGCGTTCGGACTTCGTGTCGCGCGTCGGCCTCCAGGCTGCTCCTGCAGCCGATGCGCGGCCCGCCCCGAGGATATGTCGATGAAGATTGCTCAGATAGCGCCGTTGGCCGAAAGCGTACCCCCAAAACTTTATGGCGGTACGGAACGTATCGTGTCTTACCTGACGGAACAGCTTGTGGCTCTCGGCCACGACGTCACGCTTTTCGCAAGCGGCGATTCTGTCACGACGGCCGAGCTCGTTGCGTGCACGGACTCGGCACTGAGGCTCAACCCGGCAGTCCGGGACCCGTTACCGTATCACTTGATGGAGTTGGAGGAGGTATGCCAGAGGGCGGCGGATTTCGACATCCTGCATTTTCATGTTGATTTGCTGCATTTTCCGCTGGTCAGGCCCTTTGCGGAGCGAACGCTGACGACGCTTCACAACCGCCATGATGGCGCCGACTATCGGCCGCTTTACATGGCCTTTCCCGAAATTCCCCTCGTGTCGATTTCAGACAGTCAGCAGCGCAGAATGCCCCCGGTCAACTGGATCGGCACTGTCTACAACGGCATTCCGGCAAGCCTGCTTCCCTTCCATCCCGTTCCGACCGGGGATTATCTGGCCTTCCTGGGACGCATCGCGCCGGAAAAGGGGCCGGCCCAGGCGATAGAAATCGCCCGACGCGCGGGAATGCCGCTCAAAATGGCAGCCAAGATCGATAAAATGGATTACGTCTATTGGGAGACCGTCATCGAGCCGCTGATCCGCAGATCGCCATGGGTGGAGTTCGTCGGCGAGATCGGCCAGGACGCGAAGCCGGACTTCTTGGGCAATGCCACGGCCCTCCTTTTTCCCATCGACTGGCCTGAACCGTTCGGCTTGGTTATGATCGAGGCCATGGCCTGTGGGACGCCCGTCATCGGCTTTTCCTGCGGCTCCGTGCCCGAAGTCCTGGAGGATGGGCTTTCCGGCTTTGTCGTGAAGAATGTGGACGAAGCGGTGGAGGCGGTGGGACGCATCGGCAAGGTCGAGCGCGCGGGCGTGCGAAGCGCGTTCGAACGGCGTTTCTCGGCCGAGCGAATGGCGGCCGACTATCTGGCCCTTTACCAATACGCCGAGCCTATCCTGGTTCCGGAACCCGCTGCGGCGCCATTAACACAACCCAATCTGTGGCGTGAAAGGCCAACCGCCTCGTGAACAAGAATGCCCTCCCGGAAGCTGGCGCACGCGACGAGCATGTCACACACATGCCGGAGTTCTTCATCCCCGCTTCTGCTTCCCTCCAGGAGCGGCGCCCCCGCATTCTGAAGCATGGGGACACTTTCGCCGTCTTTGATCATAATGGCGATGTCATCGCGGGTCACGGCGGCGCGGAAGGTATTTACCACCGCGACACCCGTCATCTCTCCCATTTCTACCTCACCATGGCGGAGAGGCGGCCGTTGCTCTTGAGTTCCACCCTGCGCGACGACAATGCCCTCCTGATCTGTGATCTGACCAATCCCGATCTGTTCGAGGGAGACAAGCTGCTCGTGGAACACGATATGGTCCATGTCAGGCGTTCGCGGTTTCTCTGGGAGGCAACCTGTTTCGAACGGCTGAGCGTACGCAACTTCGACGACGAGTCCCAACGGATAAACCTCGTACTTCTCTTTGGCGCCGACTTCGCCGATCTTTTCGAGGTGCGCGGTTCTAGACGTGAGAAAAGAGGGACACTGCATCCTCCTGAAGTCGGGGAAAGCCAGGTGACGCTTGCCTATACGGGCCTCGACGGCAGAGAGCGGCTCACCGTTCTGCGATTCGATCCGGAGCCGCAGGAAATCTCTGGACAGCATGCCGCCTTCGAATTCGACCTGGCCGCGAAAGACACCAAGACCATCTTCATTGAAGTGAATTGCGGTGCCGAGGCAAAAGACGAAAGCGCTGCCCGACGTGTCTTTTTCTCGGCGCTCGGCGAGGCACGCCGAGCCCTGCGCCGCGCCAGATCCCGTGCGGCGAAAATCTCCACGTCCAATCAGGTGTTCAACGAGGTCGCTCGACGGGCCGTTGCCGACCTCCATATGCTGACCACCGACACGCCGGATGGCCCCTATCCCTACGCGGGAATTCCCTGGTTCAGTACCGTGTTCGGCCGGGATGCGATCATCACGGCCATGCAGACCCTGTGGCTCGATCCCGCGATCGCCCGCGGTGTGCTTTCCCATCTTGCCGCCAACCAGGCGGTCTCCGTCGATCCTCCTGCCGATGCGGAACCCGGCAAGATACTTCACGAATTGCGCTACGGGGAGATGGCCGAACTCGGCGAGGTCCCGTTTCGGCGCTATTACGGCAGCGTCGATTCCACTCCGCTCTTCGTCATGCTGGCCGGTGCCTATTTCACCCGGACGCGCGATCTTGCCACTATTCGCGACCTGTTGCCGAGCATCGAAGCCGCGCTCGACTGGATCGAGAGATATGGCGACAGGGACGGGGACGGATTTGTCGAATATGGTCGCATGAGTGGCCATGGGCTCGTCAATCAAGGCTGGAAGGACAGCTATGACGCGGTCTTTCACGATGACGGGACGTTTGCCCAAGGGCCTATCGCGCTTGTCGAGGTGCAGGCCTATGTTTATGCAGCCTGGCGCGCTGCCGCCGATATCTTCCGGGCCGTCGGCATGCCGGACCGGGCTTTTCGCCTCGAGACCGCGGCGAAGCGACTGCGCAAGCGCTTCGACAAGCGTTTCTTCGACGAGGAACTCGGCACCTATGTGCTTGCGCTCGATGGCGAAAAACGCCCATGCCGGGTGAAAACTTCCAATGCGGGGCATGCGCTCTTTACCGGTATCGCCTTGCCGCGGCGGGTGCCGGAAGTGGTCAGGACGCTCATGGACAACGCCTCGTTTTCGGGCTGGGGGATCCGGACGGTGGCGACCACCGAGGCCCGCTACAATCCGATGAGCTATCATAACGGATCGGTGTGGCCGCATGACAATACGCTCATCGCCGCCGGCTTTACCCGCTATGGGTTCCGTGCCGAGGCGGCGCGTATCTTCGAAGGCCTGTTCCAGGCTTCCACCTATATCGATCTTCGTCGCCTGCCCGAGCTGTTCTGCGGCTTTCCGAAGCGAAGGGGACGAGGCCCGACCTTCTATCCCGTAGCCTGTTCGCCCCAGGCATGGGCCGCGGCGGCACCTTTGGCGCTGATCCGCATATGTCTCGGCATGCGCTTCGACCCCGGGGCAGGGCATCTCACCTTTTACGAGCCGGTCTTGCCCGATTTCCTGGAGGAGGTGACGCTGCGCGGGATTGCGTTTCCACAGGGCAAGGTGGACGTTGTCTTGAGGCGTGCCGGCACGGAGGTGTTGGCCGAATTGCTGGCCCGTGAGGGCAAGATCCGCGTCATGACGATGAGCTGATTCTAATCCAGCCGAGCCTAGAGCCTGTCCCGAAGCGCGTACCAGTTGAGGGCGAGAAACAGGAGAGGCGAACGCAAGCGGCGCCCACCGGGAAAAGCCGGGATATTCAATTCCTCGAAAAGCTTGAGTCGGTCGCGATTGCCGGCGACAGTCTCTGCATAGAGCTTGCCCATGAAATTGGACAGCATGACGCCGTGACCGGAATAGCCTCCGGCCGAAATGACATTGGGCATCACCTCGCGCACGAAGGGTTTGCGCGGCATGGTGATGCCGACATAACCGCCCCAGCCATGCGTGATCTCCACGTCCCTCAGCTCGGGATAGACCTCGGCGATCTGTCTTCGGATAGCGATGTGGATGTCCTTGGGATCCTTGACAGCATAGACCTCGCGTCCACCGAAGAGCAGGCGCCCATCCCTCGACTTGCGGAAATAACGCACGACGAAGCGCGAATCGTCGACGGACTCGCCGCCGGGGATCACCGGGCTGTCGGCCCCAAGCGGCACCGTGGCGCCGATGAAGGAGCCGATCGGCATCACATGAGCCGCGCTCACCGGTTCCAGCGGCCCGCCATAAGCGTTGACTGCGACGAAGCCTTTTGCTGCCGTGATGGTACCGGTCGAGGTGGTGACAATCACCTTGCCGCCATTGGTGGAAATGCCGGTGGCCTTGGTTCTTTCGAACAGCGCGGCACCGGCCGCGGCCGCCACGCGCGCCGTGCCGACGACCAGCTTCAGCGGGTGGATATGGCCGGTGCCGGTGTCGTGCGTGCCCCCGAAATATCGGGTAGAGCCGAGCCGTCGTGCCGTCTCGTCCCTATCCATGAAGCTGATATGCGGGTAGTCGAAGCGCGTCGCCATGATCTCGGCGTGCCTGCGATAATCGTCGAGATAACGCTTCTTGTGCACGACCGACATCTGCCCCGGCATATAGTCGATGTCGATGCCGTTCGTGGTGGTGAACTCGAGCAGATGCGCCTTTGCCTCCTCGGCGATGGCGAACAATGCCTTGGCCCGCGTCAGGCCGTATTCGGCCTCGAGCTCTTCTGCCCAGGCCCGTTGTCCGGTGCCGAGCTGTCCGCCATTCCGCCCGGAGGCCCCATCGCCGAAGCGGTGAGCCTCGATCAAGACCACGCTGGCGCCGGCCTTCGCCAGATGCGCGGCCGCAGACAGGCCGGTGAAGCCTCCGCCGATGACGACGACGTCCGCCCTGCGGTCACCGTCGAGCGCCGGATAGATTGGACGCGGACCGACCGTTTCCTCGTACCAGGAGAAGCCGGGCGAAATGGGAGAATGGTAGGACATGAGGGACCGAAAAAGCGAATAGGGACTGGCGGACAGCGAGTAGAGTGAAACGAAGATGCCACGGTTTGCAGGCCGCTATTCGCTACTTACTACTCGCTATTCGCTCACTACACGTTCAGCAGCAGGTATTCCCGCTCCCAAGGGCTGATCACTTCCATGAACGTCTCGAACTCCGCCCGCTTAATCGCGGCATAGGTCGAAGCGAAAGACTCGCCCAGCATCGACCGCAGGTCGGGATCGTTCTCGAACAGGTCGACCGCCTCGAGCAATCCCCGCGGCAGATCGATCTCGTCCTCGTTGACCGTCGTGCCGACCGGCGCGTCCGGCTTGAGCTTGTTGCGGATGCCGATGAGCCCGCAGGCGAGCGATGCCGCCAGCGCCAGGTAAGGATTCGCGTCGGAAGACGGGATCCGGTTCTCCAAACGTCGTGCCGAAGGGTCGGAGCGCGGGACACGGAAAGCCGTGGTGCGGTTGTCGTAGCCCCATTTGGTGTTGACCGGCGCCGACGCCGCCTGTGTGAGCCGGCGATAGGAGTTCACGTAGGGCGCGAACATCACCAACGCGTTCGGCACGTGCTTCTGCATGCCGCCGATGAAATGGAAAAAGGCCTCGCTCTCCGAGCCGTCCTCCTCGGTGAAGATGTTGCGGCCCGTCTTTCGGTTCAGCACGGACTGGTGGATATGCATGGCTGAGCCGGGCTGGCCTTGGATCGGCTTGGCCATGAAGGTGGCGTAGGTGTCGTGTTTCAGCGCCGCCTCGCGGATGGTCCGCTTGAACATGAAGACCTGGTCGGCGAGCTCGATCGGATCGCCGTGGCGCAAGTTGATCTCCAATTGTCCAGCGCCTTCCTCATGAATCAGCGTGTCGATCTCAAGACCCTGGCTCTCCGAAAAATGGTAGATGTCATCGATCAGTTCGTCGAACTCGTTGACCCCGGCGATGGAATATCCGGCACCGCCACCGATCGCCCGGCCGGAGCGGCCGACAGGCGGCACCAGCGGATAATCCGGATCGGGATTCTTGCGCACGAGATAGAATTCGATCTCCGGGGCAACGACAGGCCTCAGCCCGTGATCGGCATAGGCCTGGACGATACGCTTGAGCACATTGCGCGGGGTGAATTCGACGAAACGCCCGTCTTGGTGGACGAGGTCGCAGATGACCTGCGCTGTCGGGTCTTCCTCCCAGGGCACCTCCGACAGCGTCGACAGATCCGGCACGAGCTTCAGGTCGCCGTCGTCTTCCGGATAGGAGAAGCCGTTACCGTCCTCTGGATAGTCTCCTGAGATGGTCATCATGAACGGCGCCGACGGCAGGGCCAGCGAAGTGTTGGAAGTGAATTTCTTGGACGGCATCATCTTGCCGCGTGCCACGCCCGCCTGGTCGGGGGTGATGCACTCGATATCCTCGATGCCGCGCCATTCCAGCCAGGCGCTCACTTCTTTCCAGTTCTTGACGCCGCGCAGGTTCTTCACGAATTGAGGCGTGCGCACGCGCCCCACACGGTTGGACGGTCGGGTTTCCTTTTTTGCAGGCGGCATCAATCACCAGAAAAGTTGCGGATGGGCGGAGTATAGACGGGCGCCCGAACGGATGGGAAGGGGTGGCCCATCGATGCGTAGGGCTGGCGCGTTCGGGCGGAGATATCTGGGAGTGCGGCCTATAGTTAGGTCCGCGCCTGGGCAAGGAGCTTGTCGACGACGGGCTGCAGGGACTCCGGCGTGAAAGGCTTGGCCACGACGGCGTCGATGGCACGCGCGTATGGCAGGCTTTCCGGGACGACGTTTCGCGTCGACAGCAGGATGACGAGCGGAACGTTGCCGCCAAAGGCGCGCCGGTGCTCGGCAATCTCTACCAGGGTGGCGTCGCAATCCCGGTTGTCCGGACCGCCGTCGAGGATGACGATGCCGGGCTTGCTTGCGAGCGCCTTGGCGGCCCTTTCCGGCACTTCCAGAAACGCCTTCAGCCCAGACCGCTCGACGATCCTGGAGACGACGATACCGTTGATCTGCGACTTGCCCACGACGAGCACGAGGGAGAAATTCACGCTGTCGGCGGCGCCGCCCAGATCGACATGCGGTCCGAGACGTAACTTGGGCATCGAGATGCAACCGATTTCTGGAGCTTCAATGTGCAGTTGAAAGCGTGTTCCAGATAGACGTTATGTCCGTGACCGAGTCAAGTGCAATGTAAGGAATGGTTTTCTCTCTGCTCCCGGAAGGATGCAAACTTCGTGTCTGCCGATGTAATGCCTAAGTTCTGCCGGCGTTTCTTCACGTGGCACGTGGCCGCTTTTTCGTCGCCGCATGGTGTTCTCGAAAAAGATGTTGAGCCCGATCGTCGTCAGTCGACCGGGCTCAGGGATAAGATGGGGCGCTTCCTGTTCGGATGAACGTGCGACCTCGATCCTCAGCCGTGGCTCTGCTGGGTCACGATCACCGGGATGAGCAGGTCGCCCCAATTGCCATCGCCGCCGTGATGGCGAGCCGAGCGGACGAGCTCTACGGACACACCCGCCTCGACCGCCTTCATCACCGACTGGTTCAACCGGTGCAGATCGTTGGCGACGATGCGGATCGCCGCCTGCTGGTCGGCGCTCATCATCGTCGACTGTTCCTCGGCCCGTTCCTTGACGCGGGTTCTCGGTGCCATCGTCCTTCTCCTCGGGTTCCTGATTGGTGGGCCTGACGGGGAACCGGGTCCCCCGCCATATTACTCGGCTGCGGGCTTGAACTGGGCGTGCTCGGTCGATTCATGCATGGCGGTCGTGGATGATTGGCCGCCAGTAATGGCCATGGACACTGCGTCGAAATAGCCGGTCCCGACCTCGCGCTGATGCTTAGTCGCGGTGTAGCCGTTGGCTTCGGCCGCGAATTCGGCCTGTTGCAGCTCCGAATAGGCGGCCATCTGGCGGGCCTTGTAGCCGCGGGCGAGCTCGAACATGCCGTAGTTGAGTTGGTGGAAGCCCGCCAGCGTGATGAACTGGAACTTGTAGCCCATCGCGCCGAGCTCACGCTGGAACATGGCGATCGTGGCGTCGTCCAGGTTCTTCTTCCAGTTGAAGGAAGGCGAGCAGTTGTAGGCGAGCAACTGATCAGGATGATGCTTGCGCACGCCTTCGGCGAAACGCTTTGCCTGATCGAGATCCGGCTTGGAGGTCTCGCACCAGATCAGGTCGGCATAGGGGGCGTAGGCGACGGCGCGCGCGATGCATGGCTCCAGTCCGTTCTTCACCTGATAGAAGCCCTCGACAGTGCGACCGGCGTCATAGTCGACGAAAGGCCGATCGCGTTCGTCGATATCGGAGGTGAGCAGCTTGGCCGCTTCCGCATCGGTGCGGGCGATGACGAGCGTCGGAACACCCATCACGTCCGCTGCCAGGCGCGCGGCATTGAGATTGCGGATATGGGCCGCCGTCGGGATCAGCACCTTGCCGCCGAGGTGGCCGCACTTCTTTTCCGAAGCGAGCTGATCCTCGTAGTGGACGCCGGCGGCGCCGGCCTCGATGAAGGCCTTCATGATCTCGAAGGCATTGAGCGGGCCGCCGAAACCGGCTTCCGCATCCGCGACGATCGGGGCGAACCAGGTGTCGACCGACAGGCCCTTGCCTTCCTGGGTCTCGATCTGGTCCGCGCGCTGCAGCGTCCTGTTTATGCGCTTGGCGAGCTCGGGCGCCGCATTGGCCGGATAAAGGGACTGATCCGGATACATGGCGGATGCCGTGTTCGCGTCGGCAGCGACCTGCCAGCCCGACAGATAAATCGCCTTCAGACCGGCGCGGACCATTTGCATGGCCTGGTTGCCGGAGAGAGCGCCGAGCGCGTTGACGAAGTCCTCTTCATGGATGAGCTTCCACAACCGGTTCGCGCCCATTTCGGCGAGCGAGTACTTGATCTGCACCGAACCGCGAAGCCGCTTCACGTCCTCCGGCGAATAGGGGCGCTCGATACCATCGAAGCGGCCTTCAGGGGCTGATGGGACAAGATTGTAAAAATCGGTCATGGGTGCTCGCTCCAATCCATTTCCTGGTGTCCGGTCGGCAGTCACTCCTCGCCAGAGGAGTCGCTTTCCCTGTGACTTGATTTACATTGCGGTGCGAAATAATCGAGAGACAATCACGAACCTTCGGGGAAATAAGGGTAATCCTGTGTTGCCTTTGACGAAGCCGGGTTGTAAATTTGTAAATCTTGTAAACGACCGACACTGCCCTGAAGCGCCCTCGTTCTGTAAAATTCATGTAAAGAAATGGCCGAGCAGAAAATCTTCGCAGGACCGCGCATACGCCGTATCCGCAACGCCAAGGGGCTTACCCAGACCGCCATGGCGGAAGGGCTCGGCATTTCGCCCTCCTATTTGAATCTCATCGAGCGCAATCAGCGGCCTCTGACTGTGCAACTCATCCTGAAGCTCGCCTCGGTCTACAAAGTGGAGCCGGAAGAATTGCAGGGTGAGGCGAGAGGCTCGATCGCAGCCCTGAAAGAAGTCTTTTCCGATCCGCTGCTCGTCGGTGAACTTCCCGGCGACCAGGAACTTGTGGAAGTCGCCGAGGCTGCCCCGAATGCGGCGGCAGCGATGATAAAGCTCTTTCGAGCCTATCGGGAACAGGCAGAGAGGCTGAGTGATCTATCCGAGCTCTTGGCCCAGGAGGGCAGGGCCACGGCTCTTTCGGCGGCGCGTCTGCCGATCGACGAGGTCCGTGAGATCTTCGAACGCCGGCCCAATCATTTTGCCGACATCGAGGCGGAAGCCGAGGTGTTCACTGCCGAACTCGACCATGGCGACGATCTGTTTGGCGCGCTGAAATCCTGGCTGAAGCGCGAGCATGGCATCGTTGTGCGCGTGCTGCCCGTCGCCACGATGCCGAACTGGCGCCGCCGCTACGACCGCCATTCGCAGCGCCTGTTCCTTTCGGAACGGCTGTCGCCCTTCGATCAATTGCGCGAGGTGGCGATGGAAGCCGGCCTGCTCCGCATGGCGGCCGTGGTGGCACAGGAGATCCAGGCGCTGAAACTCTCCTCCGACGAGGCTCGCCGGCTCGCCCGCTTCGAACTCGGGCGTTACGCCGCGCATGCCTTGATGATGCCTTACCAGGCCTTCCAGTCGGCTGCGCTCCGCGCCCGCTACGACATAGACGTGCTGCGTTCGCGGTTCGGCGTGTCTTTCGAGCAGGCAGCGAACCGCCTGACGATGCTGCAGCGCCCCGGCATTTCCGGTGTGCCCTTCTTCATGCTCGAGGTCGACAATGCCGGCAACCGTTTCCGCAAAGGCGGGGCGCAGGGCTTTCCGCAGAGCCGATTTGGCGGCGGCTGCCCGAAACTGTCGGTCCATGCTGCCTTCGGCCAGCCGGGACAGATTTTCGTCGAGGCGGTCGAAATGCCGGACGGCGCCGAGTTCCTGACGATCGCCCGCACGCTGGAGGGACCGCAAGGCGCCTACAACGAGCGGCCCCGCCGCACGGCCTTGCTGCTTGGCTGCGATATCGGCTTCAAGGACGAGATTGTCTATGGCTCGGCCCTTCCGGGAGCGGTCGCCGGTAGCGGCGGGAAGCCGGCCCAGCCCTCGGCCACGCCCATAGGTCCTGCCTGTCGGCTCTGCGAGCGTTCGGGATGCCTCGCCCGCGCGGAACCCCCGGTGACGCGCCCACTCGGCCTGGACGAGATGGTGACCGGCTTGAGCGCCTTTGATTTCCAATAGCGCCTGAGGCCAGGTGGCATCACTTGGCGTCACGGAATGCGGCTAAACTGTCGATGGCCACGCTATTTACCTGGCCTCCAGTTCGCACCGGCGCACCAGCATATAACGGTCGGAACGACTGGCTTCTGCTTCGGGGCCGGTTTCCGCCGCCGCGACAAGCGCCCGGATCAACCTGGCTTCATCGGTGCGCCGCTCCTTCATGGCGGCGCTCAAATCGGCTCGCAAGCGGGCTTTCATGTCGTGTCCGGCATCGGACACCATAGCCCTATCCTTTCCTGTCGCGCCCAAGCAGGATCTGTATGGCGCGCAGGTTGTCCCCCTTTTCAAAAATCATCGGCGAGATGCCGATCTCCAGCTTGAGGCCGCCTGGCTCAACTCGCCGGCTTCGGCTCCGGGAATTTCCAGTTCCCGTCCAGAACTTCTGCGCGCGGTCGATAGAGGCGCACGGTGTAGTTCCAGCCGGGCATGATGGGCAGGCAGTTCGGCACCTTGCCATCGCAGCCGCCGAACTGGACGGCTACCGAGCCGTCCTCGCCCTTCTTCGCGGTGATGTCGTTCACTGAATATGCGTTGAGGTCGTTCTTCTCGAAATAGCCTTCGGCATTGTAGAGGCTGATCGACCAGAAGGCGTCGACCGGCACATCCTTGACGTCGAGCTTGTAGACCGTCTTGCCGTCGTTCCTTTCGGGCGTGACGTTCAGATAGAAGGCGTCCTTGTCGGGATTGCCGCCCCAGCCGAGAGCCGTGCCGATCAGGTGGCGGATCGGATCGACGGCTTCCTTCGTGCCGAAGGCGCCCTTGAAATCCGGCATGGTGGAGCCAAGCACCAGAAGTGCATCGCGCACCTTCTTCTGGCTTGCCTCGTCCCAGTCAGGAATGTCGAATACGCCCGGGCCGCCTGGCTGCTCGACCTTAATTGCGTCCTGCAGTTTATGCACCTCTTCGAGGTCCTTCGGATCGTCGGGATTTACCAGGGTGCGTATGCCGAACAGCACATAGCGCGTGCCTGTCTTGTTCCTGTCGTAGGTGTGACTTCCCGCGCCGTATTGGATGTCTCCCACCACATAGTGGTCCTCGTTGATCGCCATCAACGACATGAACCGGTCGCCGGAATCGGGCAGCGTGACAGTCACTGGTCCGGCATCGAGGTCGAACACGGCAGACGAATAAAGCGTATCGCGGTTCGCGCGAATGACCATCTGGTGGTCGATCTGCATGGGTTCGCGGCGATGATGGAATTTGCCGGGCCCGCCTGCGTCGTTGATCGCGTTGCCAAAGTAGAGGTCGGATTCGGCACGCTGGAAATTGTCGACGGTGACGGGCGTCGCGGTCTGGGCCAAGGCCGAGACCGAAATGGAGGCAGCCAGCAGTCCGGCCGAAAATGGGACGATTAGCGCACTCATTCGATCCTCTCTATGATTACTGAGCCGAGACACGCTCGATGTCCGGCAACGCCCATGTCTTTTCGAAGATGGGCTTCTCCGGTCCGTAGAAACGGAACAGCACTTCAAAATCGCGTCCGTTGGTCGGCACCCAGTTGGATTCCTTCCCGGCGGGGGCTTGCGGGCCGAAAAAGATGTCCACTGATCCGTCGGCGTTCGGCTGCATGTCCGGGCTGTTCGACGCGCGGCTGGAGTGCGATGTTCCGCGGATCAGTGCATGCGTCTGGCGGTCATACGCAGTCGCCGACCAATACTGGCTCACCGGCGCGTTCGGCGGCACCGTCAGCCGATAGGTATTCTGTCCGTTGAACTGTCGTCCGGCGGGGTCCTGGAAGGACATAAGGTAGAACTGCCCAGCCCCCAGATGTTTGGCGCTGAAATAGCCCATTGCGTAGGAGACAGCGCGCTCGGCTACGGGGTAATCGTTCGGATCTGCGAATCCGGTACCCATTCCTTCGACTACCGGTGGTGAAGCGGGCACCGCCCAGCGCGTTCCGCTGAAGTAGGGTGGATCAAACAGTTCAGCGTAGCGCATGTCGATCTCTGCCCGCGCTTCGCGCGCGGCCTCGTCCAGGTTCGACTTTGTCTTGCCGTCGGGATTGAAGGGCTTGCCTTTCTCGATGCCGATCGACTGGAGCTGGTCGATCATTACCTTGTCGCGCGTCAACCAGGGCTCGACCTGTATGAAGCGGTGGAGCGATTCGAAGAACCGCCAGTCATAGGGAATGGTCGCATCGAACGGCTTGTCGTAGACGTCGACATAGACGGTGTTCTCGGGGTTGGCGCCCAAAGGATGGATCTTTATCCGTTTCCCGTACTCGACCGCAGCCGCCATGTCGGCGTCACTTCGGCTCTTGAAGTTGGAGCGCAGGATCACGAAGCCCTGGTAGGTGTCCGAGGGCAGGACGATGTAGCCTGCCGGCGGCTGCTCGGTATAACGCGGGGGTGTAATCAGGTATTTCGCGCCTTTGCCCTTGTCGGCGCCGGCGGGGCCGACATCCTCCAACGCGTTCTGCCACGCATTGTCCACGCTGCCGACTATGACTCCCGCTTCATCGGCAGGCGGGATTTCCAGCACGACCGGGCCCGCGCGTGTGTCGTAGAAGGGATTCAGGTAAATCGTGTCGGGATTGGGCGTGAGCGTCTGATTCAGCGCGTTCACTGGCCGCGACCAGTAGACAACCTGATTGGGTTTCGCGCCGTTGGCGATGGCTGCCTGCAACATGCGGTCGAAGTTGACAGCGGGCATGCCCCAGATGACCGCTTCCACGGCGCGGCGGTGGATCGAACGCTCCGAGAGCTCCTTGGCCGTGAAATCCTGCGCCTGTGCCGGCGTCATACACACCAGAAGGAGTGCCAGAAACAGACATCTCACCTTAACATTCCTCCTCGATTTACACGCGTTGCCGGTCAGAGCATCCTACTGGTCTTCCGCAACGTAAGCTCGCTAGAGCCGAGATGGCAAGAATGTGAGGCAAATCGGGGAATTGTCTCTTGGAGATAAGCCGGGTCCCTGAAAGGCGCGACGATGACCGCTCATCTCACCCCGGGTGCCACAAGACTCGGCAACGGCTGGATCACGCGGAAATTCGCCAGTTCGGCTAGGAGAGGCGAGGGGAACGGCCCGCCTTAACCAATAACGACACCGGCGTCCGCCACATGACCGAACAGCCCGCTGCGATCGCGGCCAGTCACCACGCGCCTTTGCGCGAGGAAAGGCTCGGCTTTCTGCTGGTCTTCCTGTCTGCGCTGATGTGGAGCTTCGGCGGTGCTATCGCACGCTTCATCGCGGCCGAAAGCTGGACGGTGGTGTTCTGGCGTTCGGCCTGGGCGGCTACTTTTCTTCTTGGGTTCATGCTCTGGAGGAACGGCGGCCGCGGTACGCTGGGCCTTTTCCGGAGCATGGGGTTGCCGGGATTGGCCGTGGCCGTCTGCTTCGCGACGGCATCGACGAGCTTCGTCGTCGCCCTTGCTTACACGACCGTCGCCAACATCGTGTTGATGCAGGCAGGCGTGCCGCTGATCGCGACCCTCATCGCCTGGGTGTTGTTTCGCGAGGCTGTCGGAGTCGCGACCTGGATGGCGATCGCAGCGGTCATCGTCGGCGTTGCCATCATGGTCTCCGAATCCTTCACGGGCGATGTCTCGCCCGTGGGCGACGGTCTGGCGTTGCTCATCGCGGTGGCGTTTTCGATCGCCACGGTGGTAACCCGGCGCTTCGCTCATGTCCGCATGACTCCGGCCACATGCCTGGGCACGATCCTTGCGGCTCTGTTCGCCGCGATACAGGTCGAAGCCCTTGCGGTCTCGTCCGGAGACATGGGATTCCTCTTTGCCTTCGGCGCGCTCAATCTCGGCCTCGGCCTCGCATTGTTCGCAACCGGCGCGCGGCTCATCCCGGCCGCCTTCGCGGCGCTGCTCGGCACGTTCGAGACGATATTGAGTCCGGTATGGGTCTGGCTGGTCCACGGCGAAGTGCCTTCGACCCGCACCATTATCGGCGGCGCGGTCATATTCAGCGCGCTGCTCGTGCATCTCGCATTGGAGTTTCGCAGGCAAGCGCAACCTGTCCGGCCCGGCGTGACCGGGATGCCGGCCCCCCATTGACAGTATCGGGGAAGAACAGGCAGCTTATGCCGTCTGCAACAACCTAGAAGGCTTATCTTGCCAATTGAATTAGCCGGCACTTTGGGCGCCGGAGAAAAAAAGCATATCCACCACCCCGCCGCGGCGAAAGCCCCCGACGACCCAAATCGTTCCGACCCTTCCGCGATTTCGACCGAAACTTCGAAATTCGTTTCCGCCGATCACGAGGCGGAATACAGGTCCTTCGTCAAAGAACACCCCGACATAGAAGCAGTCGAATTCCTGCTCGTCGATCCCAACGGCGTGATGCGCGGTAAGTGGGCGCCCGCCGACGCCCTGAAGAAAGCATTCCAGGACGGCGTGAACTTTCCCATGTCACTGCACGGGCTCGACGTCTGGGGCCGCGAGGTCACCGAGACCGGTCTGCATATCGAGACCGGTGACCAGGACGGCTATTGCCGGGCGACGCGAGGATCGCTTTCAATCGTACCCTGGGCCAAGCGCAAGACCGCGCAGGTGCTCCTGCAAACCTTCACGCCGGAGGGGGAGCCGTTCCTGGCCGATCCGCGCCAGGTGCTGAAGCGCAAGGTGGCGGAGGTCCAGGCCAAGGGGTTCTTCCCCGTCGTCGCCTTCGAGCTTGAGTTTTATCTGCTCGATCCGGAGATCGAGTGGGACGAAGGCATGCCGGGACCAGTGGGAGCTTCCGCCGGACCGGATCGCTTGCGCATGTATGGTCTCGACGACCTCGCCGAGCATGCCGAACTTTTCGACATGATCCGGGACGCTGCCGACGCGCAACGGCTTCCCATCGATACGATCATCAAGGAGGCCGCCCCCGGCCAGTTCGAGGTGAATCTCAAGCATCGCGCCGACCCCCTGCGGGCGGCGGACGACGTCATCATGCTGCGGCGCATTGTGCTGGGCTGCGCGAGGGCGCACGGGCTGACAGCCACCTTCATGGCCAAGCCCTTCCTCGAATATGCCGGCAATGGCATGCATGTGCATGCTTCGATTCTCGACAAGGAAGGCAGGAATATCTTCGGCGGCCCTTCCGGCCGCAAGACGCTGGAATCCGCGGTGGCCGGCCTGCTCAAGACCATGCCGGAATCGCTCCTGCTCTTCATCAACACCTGGAACGGTTTTCGCCGCATCACCCCAGGCTCCTACGCGCCGACGCGCGCGGTCTGGGCGGAGAACAACCGTTCCGTGGCGCTGCGCATCCCCGTCTCCAACGAGGAGAACCGGCGCGTCGAGCACCGTATCGCCGGAGCGGATGCCAATCCGTATCTGGTGATGGCGGCCATCATACGGGGCATGGTCGAAGGAATCGAGAATGGCGATGTTCCGCCGCCGCCGGTGCAGGGCAACGCCTATGACGACGACGGCCTGTTCCTGCCCGACGATATGGACGACGCCCTGCAACTCATGGCGAAAGGCGGCTTTGTTGACCGGGCGCTCGGACCGCTGCTCGGCAAGGTCTATCGCGATCTGAAGCGGGCAGAGATCCTGGCCTTCTGGGGCGAGATCACGCCGCTCGAAAGAAGCACCTATCTGTGACGATGGGAACTATTTTCGCGCTTGTCGCGCAGGGCAAAGCTCAATAGGCTCCTGACGGGATTTTAGCTCCGGAAGCGAGAACCGGTTCCGGAGCTAAAACAACAAGTTAGGGCGGCAGCGACACCTCTGTCGGCGGTCGCCCTGGGGCGAAAAGAAACCCGGCCGTGAAGGACCGCTGTGCGGGCCGGGAGGGGTACAAACAGAGGAGAACCCATCATGATCCGCAAGGCGTTCTGGCTTTCCGCCGCAGCCTTCGCCGTCGCCATGCTGCCGCTTTCGGCGGGGGCCCAGGAGAAGGTCGTCAACGTCTACAACTGGTCCGACTACATCGACGACTCTATCATACAGGACTTCACAAAGGAGACGGGCATCAAGGTCGTCTACGACGTCTTCGACTCCAACGATATTCTGGAGACGAAGCTGCTCGCGGGCGGCAGCGGTTATGACGTGGTGGTGCCGACAGGCAATTTCCTGGCGCGGCAGATCGAGGCGGGCGTCTTCCAAAAGCTCGACAAGTCGAAGCTGCCCAATCTCTCCAATATGTGGGACGTGGTCTCCGAACGGACGGTCAAATACGACCCGGGCAACGAATACTCGATCAACTACATGTGGGGCACCGTCGGTATCGGCTACAACACGAAGAAGGTGCAGGAGGCGCTCGGTACCGACAAGATCGACAGTTGGGACGTGCTCTTCAACCCCGAGACGGCAGCGAAGCTCGCGGGCTGCGGCATCTATATGCTGGATTCGGCGACCGACATCTTTCCGACCGTCTTCCGTTATCTAGGCATCGACCCCAATTCGACGGCACCTGACGATTTCGCCAAGGCCGAGGAACTGCTGCTCAAAGTTCGGCCTCATGTTCGAAAGTTTCATTCTTCCGAATACATCAACGCCCTGGCCAATGGCGACATCTGCGTGGCGATCGGCTGGTCGGGCGACGTCTTCCAGGCGCGCGATCGCGCCAAGGAAGCCAACCAGGGCGTCGTGATCGACTATGTCGTGCCGAAGGAAGGCGCCGAGATGTGGTTCGACCAGATGGCAATTCCGGCCGATGCCAAGCACGTCGAAGAGGCGCATGTCTTCCTTAACTACCTGATGAAGCCGGAAGTGATCGCCAAGGCGTCCAACTACATCTACTACGCGAACGGCAACAAGGCTTCGCAGCAGTTCATCGACAAGGAAATCCTCGACGATCCCACGATCTATCCGGACGAGGCGATGCTGCAGAAGCTGTTCACCGTGTCCCCTTACGATCCCAAGACACAACGCGTCGTAACGCGGAGCTGGACAAGGATCGTCACCGGACAATGATCCGAAGCCCTCGGAAGCAGCGCTTCCGAGGGCTTTTTCCCCGGGGAACAAAAAAGACAAGAATCGCGACGAGGAACGGATGAAATCGCTTGGCAGCATTCGCAGGAGCTTTGCCCCATGGGCGGACCCCGCAGCCAAACCGTACATCTCCTTCGAAAACGTGACCAAGAGGTTCGGCGATTTCACCGCCGTCAACAATCTGTCACTGACGATCTACGAGCGTGAGTTCTTCGCTCTCCTCGGCGCTTCCGGCTGTGGGAAGTCGACGCTTCTCAGAATGCTCGCCGGCTTCGAAGAGCCGACCTCGGGGCGCATCCTGCTCGATGGGCAGGACCTGCGCGGCATCCCGCCGTACAAGCGCCCGGTCAACATGATGTTCCAGTCCTATGCGCTGTTCCCGCATATGACCGTCGAGGCAAACATCGCTTTCGGCCTCAAGCAGGAGGGCATGCCGGCGCCTGATGTCGCCAAGCGTGTCGCGGAGATGCTCAAGCTGGTCAAGCTCGAGCAGTTCGCCAAGCGCAAGCCGCATCAGCTTTCCGGCGGCCAGCGCCAGCGTGTGGCGCTGGCGCGCTCGGTCGCGAAGCGTCCCAAGGTGTTGCTGCTCGACGAACCGCTGGGCGCGCTCGACAAGAAGCTGCGCGAGGAAACGCAATTCGAACTGATGGACCTCCAGCAGGATCTTGGCCTCACCTTCGTCATCGTCACGCACGACCAGGAGGAGGCCATGACCATGGCCGACCGCATAGCCATCCTGGACAAGGGAGAGGTCATGCAGGTGGCGACGCCGGCCGAAATCTACGAGGCGCCCAAGACGCGTTTCGTCGCGAACTTCGTCGGCAACATCAACATGTTCGAAGGGATGCTGACCAGCCGGGACGGCAACGGCGCCCTGATCGAGGGTGCGAACGGCCTGGCGATCAGGACGGAGAACCCCGGCGACGCGCAGCCCGGCGCCAAGGTCTCTTACGCGGTGCGGCCGGAAAAGATCAGGGTCTCGTCGCGCAAGCCGGCGGAGACTGCGGTCAATGCCACCGAGGGCGAGATCTTCGATATCGCCTATCTCGGTGACATGACGGTCTATCACGTGAAGCTCGGCGACGGGCAGATCGTCACCGCCAGCGCGCTCAACAGCGCGCGCATCGTCGAGGATCCGCTGACCTGGAGCGATCGCGCCTGGATATCGTTCCGGCCGGATTCCGGCGTCGTTCTGACGAGATAGGGGCTGCCATGTCGAACGCGGCTATTTCCCAACCTGATGTCGGCGAGGGCAAAGAGCGGCAGCGCGCGCAGGGTGGGAAGATTTTCACGGCGGTGGCCAGCCGCATTGTCGTGGTCGTTCCCTATCTGTGGCTGCTCGTCTTCTTCCTCGTCCCTTTCGTGATCGTCTTCAAGATTTCGCTGTCGACGACGGCGATCGCCATGCCGCCTTACACTCCGGTTCTCGACCTGTCGGACGGCCTGTCGGCATTCCTCGAACAGCTCCGCGAATTCAACTTCGACAATTACACCTTCCTGTTCGACGATCCTCTCTATCGCAACGCCTACATATCGAGCGTGCTGATCGCCGCGCTCTCGACCTTCGTGGCGCTGGTGGTCGCCTTCCCCATTGCCTACGCCATGTCGCGTGCGCCGGCGACCATCCGGCCGACGTTGATGATGATGGTGATCCTGCCCTTCTGGACAAGTTTTCTGATCCGCGTCTACGCTTGGATCGGTATCCTGAAGCCCGAAGGCCTGCTCAATCAGTTCCTGCAGGCGATCGGTGTTATCGACCAGCCACTGCAAATCATGAACACCAACACGGCGATCGTGATCGGCATCGTCTATTCGTATCTTCCCTTCATGATCCTGCCGCTTTACGCGACGTTGGAAAAAATGGATCTATCGCTGATCGAAGCAGCGCAGGACCTCGGATGCCGGCCGCTTTCGGCATTCTGGAAGATCACCTTCCCCCTTGCCATTCCGGGCATTATCGCCGGTTGCCTTCTGGTCTTTATCCCGGCCGTCGGTGAATTCGTCATCCCCGACCTGCTCGGCGGTTCGCAGACGCTGATGATCGGCAAAACCTTGTGGAACGAGTTCTCGTCCAATCGCGACTGGCCGCTATCCTCCGCCGTCGCGGTCATCCTGCTGCTTCTGCTCGTCCTGCCCATCGTCTATTTCCAGAATGCGCAGGCGAAGGCGCAGGAGGCGGGACGATGAACAATACGACCCTCTCCAGATTCAATATGGTCTCGCTGGTGCTGGGCTTCTCGTTCCTCTATCTGCCCATCGTCCTTCTCGTCATCTTCTCCTTCAACGAGTCCAAGCTTGTGACGGTGTGGGGAGGCTTCTCCACCAAATGGTATGTCTCGCTGATGTCGAACCGCGGCATCCTGGACGCGGCCTGGGTGACGATCCGCGTGGCGTTGATCGCGGCGACCGTCGCGACGGTACTCGGAACGCTGGCGGCGATCGCGCTCACGCGCTACACGCGTTTTCGCGGTCGGCTCCTTTTCTCCGGCATGGTCTTTGCGCCCCTCGTCATGCCCGAGGTCATCACCGGCCTGTCGTTGCTGCTGTTCTTTGTGGCGGTGGGCCTCGATCGCGGCTTCGTGACCCTCACCCTTGCGCATATCACCTTCACCATGTGTTTCGTGACGGTGGTGGTCCAGTCGCGGCTCGTCACCTTCGACCGGGCGCTGGAGGAGGCGGCGATGGATCTCGGCGCGACCCCGGTGAAAGCTTTCTTCCAGGTGACCCTGCCTGTCATCCTTCCCGCGGTCATCTCCGGCTGGATGCTTGCCTTCACACTGTCGCTCGACGATCTGGTCATCTCGAACTTCACGTCGGGGCCCGGCGCCACCACGCTGCCGATGAAGATCTACAGCCAGGTTCGGCTGGGCGTCACTCCCGAGATCAACGCGGTCTGCACGATCCTGATCGGCATCGTCACGATCGGCGTGATCGTTGCCTCGATCGTCAACAAACGTCGCGAGGTGCAAAGGCAACGTGACGAGCAGGCCGCGCAGCGCGGCTGAGCGGCTTCCAGGCCACGCTATTCGACAGGCTGGGTCGGGACGCTCTGGTAGATCGGCGCTATGAAAGGCTCGCTCCATGAGCCGCCGACGAAGAAGATCGAATCCAACGGGGGCGGATTGGTGCCTTCCGCGGCGAGCGGATGTATCGTTCCCGACAAGGCAAGGCCGCCGCCGACATAGGGCACTATTCCCGACAGGGTGATTGTATGTCCCGGGGCCTTGACCTCGGCCTTCTCGACGCGGGCAACACCCTTCGACACCGAGGCCTTGAGTTCGAAGGAATTGATCGGCAACGACCCTTTGGAAACTTCGGCAAGAGCAAAGAAGCCGCCCTGCTTCATTCGCTCCACAAGCGCATTGAGGTCGAGATTGGAGATGGCTCCCTGGCCGAAACTGGCGGTCACCGATCCGTCTCCCTTTTGAAGGAGTTCGTTCCAGCTTTTTCCCGGCCCCTTGAGGATGATCGAAACGGTGCCGCGGCCCGTCGGTACGAGGCTGGCCGACTTGCTTGCGGCCGCCAGGATCCCGCCGTCGATATCCGTTGCCAACAGCCTGAGTTCGACCTGATCCGCGCCTGGTTGACGATCGAAGCGGATACCGGTCTGGATACTGCCGCCGAAGGCACTGCCATCGGAAATGTCGAACGCCGCGAGGCCAGGCTTGATCTGGGCCGTTGCGGCAACGTCGGTGAGCGTGGCGGATCCGGCATTGGCCGAGGCGGCGGAGAGCCTCAGGTCGAGGTTGAAACGGTCGGCGAAAGCCGTGTCGATCTCCGCAACTGCGCCGTTCCCTGTGCCCAGCGGCGTGAACGCTGTCAGGAATGAGCGGATGTCGAGCGCATCGAAGGCCAGCGTTCCGGACAGCGTGGGAACGGCCTCGGTGATGGAGAGGTCGAGCACACCCATGCCGGGATTGCCGTTAAGCGTGACGTCGGCGTCCGCGAAACGCATGCGCTGGCCGTTTCCGGCAACTGTGGCCTTGATCGCGACCGACCCGAGCGCGGGTCCCGGTGTCGCCTGCTCCGTCGACCACTCGAGCATGCGCTTCAGCGACGGTGTCGAGAAGCTGAGCGGCCCCTCGAAATAAGTATCGCGGGAGAGATTGGCCGAGCCTTCGAAGGTCAGGCTCGCCGGAGCGGACTTGAGGCTGATGGAGAGTGGAGCGGTGCCGCCGGCGAAAAGCACGAGTGGCTTGGCCATCGCCATGTCAAGCGCCACGCTTTCGCCGCGCCAGATGCCGGTGGCGGCCAGAGTTCCGCCGCGATCGAGTGCTGTCCAATTGACTGCGCCGGCGAGGCTGGTCACGATCTCCTCGTCTTTGCCGCCTCGCTTGACGACAATGCGCCCATCGACGAATTCGAGTTTGCCGAAGGGGTCGCTCGGTATGCCGCGGAGGTCGGGATTGGATGGGTCGGCGCTCACCGCGACGCGAGCAGCCTCGATCGACCGGGCGATACGCCCTCCGCCAGGCGAGAGGGGCAGCAACAGCTTCCCCCCGACGGGCGCCACCCGCAATGTCGGCCGGATCAGTCGGGTCGAGGAAAAGACGATGTAGCCGCGCAGTGCGGCCAGCGCTGAAAGCTCGATCTCGACACGCTCGGCGACAATCACCGGCTTGCGCTCGGGGTCGCTCCAGCCCGAAAGGGTGACGTTGCTGAGAATCGCCCGGAATGGCCAGACCTCGATTTCAGGGGCGCCGCCGAGTTCGACCCGGTAGCCGCTCCAGGCACTCATCTCGATTGCGATGCGGTCGCGCACGATCTGTGTCGAAGCGATGAAGGGCAAGGCCATCAAGGCGACCCCGCCCGCGACCGCAAGCGCGGCGATCACCCAGATGCCTTTCCTGATAATTTTTGATGGCATCTGCCCCTGACGCTCCGCATCGGATCGCCTGCTGCCGCTTTGATCCGTTCGCCTGCACGGTTTAAAGGAGCATCATGGCTTTTCAAGTCTCGCTTCGCATTTCTCACATTCGATCTAGCTCCGCGGTCATTGCATTCCACTTCAAACGGTTAGAAAGAGGAGACCTCGCCGGTGCGCTATTGCGGTCGCATCGAGCCGTATGCATAACGACAGCGTCTTATCTGGGAGGACCTCATGACCAACGCCCCGCTGTGGATGCCGACTGCCGCGCAAATCGCGAAAGCGCCGCTGACCGCGTTCATGGCAGTGGCCTCGGACAAGGCGGGCCGTAAGCTTTCCAACTTCGCGGAACTGCATGAATGGTCCGTTGCCGACCGCGTTGCCTTCTGGGAGTTGATCTGGGATTTCTGCGGCATCGTCGGAGAAAAGGGGGAGCGCATCCTCGTCGACGGAGACAGGATGCCGGGGGCCAGCTTCTTCCCCGATGCGCGCCTGAACTTCGCTGAAAATCTGTTGCGCAAGAACGACGCCACGGATGCGCTGGTCTTCCGCGGCGAAGACAAGGTCGAACGACGTCTGTCCTGGTCACAATTGCGGGCGCTGGTTTCTCGTCTCCAGCAACTGTTCACCGCTCTCGGCGTCAAGCCGGGCGACCGCGTGGCGGCGATGATGCCGAACATGCCCGAGACTGTGGCGGCCATGCTTGCCGCCACCTCGATCGGTGCGATCTGGTCTTCCTGTTCTCCCGATTTCGGAGAGCAGGGTGTGCTCGACCGTTTCGGTCAGATCGAGCCCGTGGTGCTGCTTGCGCCGGACGGCTATTGGTACAACGGCAAAGCGATCGAAGTCGCCGACAAGATCGCCGCGGTGGCGGCGAAGCTGCCGAGCCTGCGGAAGGTTCTCGTCGTTGACTATCTCGGCAATTCGGCGGCGGTGGCCGAGGCCATACCCGGCGCCGCAACACTCGAAGCGGCGATCGCGCCGTTCGCCATCAAGGACATCGCCTATGAGCGGCTGCCTTTTGCGCATCCGCTCTATATCCTCTTCTCTTCGGGCACGACCGGCGTGCCGAAATGCATTGTCCATTCGGCCGGCGGCACCTTGATCCAGCACTTGAAGGAGCAGCGGCTCCATGCGGGCATCCTGGACGGCGATCGCTTCTTCTATTTCACGACCTGCGGTTGGATGATGTGGAATTGGCTGGTGTCCGGCCTGGCGTCGGGCGCCACGCTGCTGCTCTATGACGGCTCGCCGTTTTATCCGGACGGCAATGTGCTGTTCGACTATGCCCAGGCCGAGCGGATGACGTATTTCGGCACGTCGGCCAAGTTCATAGACGCGCTACGCAAGGCCGATCTTCACCCCGGCAAGACGCACGATCTCTCGTCGATCCGCACGCTGTCGTCGACCGGATCCCCGCTCTCGCCCGAAGGCTTTGCCTATGTCTACGAACAAATCAAGGACGACGTCCATCTGGCGTCCATATCCGGCGGCACCGACATCGTGGCCTGCTTTGTCCTGGGCGTGCCGACGGAGCCGGTCTGGATCGGCGAGATTCAGGGGCCGGCCCTCGGAATGGCCGTCGATGTCTGGGATGAGCACGGCAAGCCGATACGCGGGGAGAAGGGAGAACTGGTCTGCACAAAGCCCTTTCCCTCGATGCCGATCGGCTTCTGGAACGATCCTCAGGGCGAAAAGTACCATGCGACCTATTTCGACCGCTTCGACAATGTCTGGTGCCATGGCGACTTCGCCGAATGGACGGTTCACGGGGGAGTGATCATCCATGGCCGCTCGGATGCCACCCTCAATCCAGGGGGCGTGCGCATCGGAACGGCCGAAATCTACAACCAGGTCGAGCAGTTACCGGAAATCGCAGAGGCTCTCTGCATCGGCCAGGATTTCGACAATGACGTCCGCGTGGTGCTCTTCGTGCGGCTGGCGCCTGGCGCGGTTCTCGACGAAGAACTGCAGAAGCGCATCCGGGCCAAGATCCGCAGCGGTGCGAGCCCACGTCACGTGCCGGCCAGGATCGTGGCCGTTGCCGACATTCCACGCACCAAGTCCGGCAAGATCACCGAACTCGCTGTCCGCGACGTGGTGCACGGGCGTGCGGTCAAGAACAAGGAGGCCTTGGCTAACCCGGAGGCGCTGGATTTGTTCAAGAACCTGCCGGATCTGGCGGATTGAGAAGAGCGAATAGCCGGTAGCGAATTGGGTAAGCAGAGGCTTGTGTCTCGGCGCCTTTCCCGCAATTCACTATTCGCTCATGCCTCCTGGTCGCGCATCAATGCGCCGGAAAGCAGTACCACGGGGATCAGCGCGGCGAGGATGATGAGTATCGCCGCGGGGCCTGCATCGGCGACCACGGCGCGCGAGGCGTTCTCGTAAACGCTGGTTGCAAGGGTGTTGAAGCCGAAGGGCCTGAGCAGGATCGTTGCCGAGAGCTCCTTCACCGTATCGACGAAAACAAGCACGGCTGCGGTAAGGATTGCTGGCTTCAACAACGGCAACAGAACCTTGCCGGCGCTTTGCGCCGGGCTTTGGCCGAGGCTTCGAGCGGCCTCGTCGATATGCGGCGGCAGTTTCTCGACACCCGACCGGATCGCGCCTTCGGCGAGCGCCATGAAGCGGATCGTGCACGCGAAGACCACCGCCGCCGCCGAGCCGGTGAGCAGGAGGCCGGTCGAGACACCGAGATGGGCGCGAGCAAGACCGTCGATGAGATTGTCGAAACGGGCAAGCGCGAAGAGGAGGCCGAGGCCCAGGATCGTGCCCGGCAGCGCATAGCCGATCGACGCGAGCCGCACCAGGAGCGCGATCGGCCGCGAACGCGCCAGGCGCACCGCGTTGATCAGCGCCAATGCGACCGCAACGGTGATCAGCGAGGTCGTCCCCGCCGTGACGACCGAATTCAGAAGGGCATGGCCGAGTTCGGGTGAGACGAACTGGTCGAGGCGGCGCGCGGCATAGCGGCCGAACACGTAGAGCGGAATGCCGAAGCCGAACAGGACGGGGACGGTCACCGCCATGAGCGCCGCGATTCCCTTCGCTCCGGAGAGGCGCAAGCGTGGCGGATGCATCTTGAGATGCGTGGCGCGCCCCGTGTGGAAGCGCTGTTTGCGCCGGGCCCACTGTTCGGCGAGAAGCAGGATCACGACGAGCACCAGCATGAGCATGGCGATTTGTGCTGCGCCTTCGAGGCTGCCACGGTTGAGCCAGGTGGTGAAGACGGAAAGGGTGAGCGTCCGTACGCCCAGATACTCCGAGGCGCCGATGTCGTTGATGGTTTCCATCAGTACCAGGGTGATGCCGGCGACGATGGCCGGACGTGCGACGGGGAGCAGGATGCGCCAGAACACCTTGGCCGGTCGCGCGCCCAGCGTCCGCGCGACATCGGCGATGTTGCGCCCCTGCATGAGGAACACGATACGCGAGGTGAGATAGACGTAGGGGTAGAGCACGCAGGACAGGACGACCGCGGCGCCGGGGGTCGAACGTATGTCGGGGAACCAATAGTCGCGCGGGCTGGTGAAGCCGAACAGCCAGCGCAGGGCGCCTTGCACCGGGCCGGTGAAGTGAAAGAATTCGGCGAAGGCGTAGGCTGCAAGATAAGGCGGTATCGCCAGCGGCAGGACGAGCGCCCACGCGAACAGGCGGCGCAGCGGAAATTCGTATCCGACCACCAGCCAGGCGCCGGCCACGCCCATAGTGCCGGTGCCGATCGCTACGAGAAAGAGCAGGAGAAGCGTCGTCCAGGTCGCTCCGGGCAACACGTTGGTCACGAGATGTGGCCAGTCGCCGCCGCTGCCCGTGAACGCGATCGATGCGAGCGCCAGTACCGGCAGCAGCACCACGGACGAGATCAGAATCGTCAGAAGATGGACATAGGGATGGGCATTGCGCCGAACGCGCCGACCACTCTTCATGCCGGATGCCGCGATCTGCATGCCTATGTTCGGAGAGCCCTTCCTGCGACAAGGCCGGGCCGCTGACGCGGCCCGGCCCGGAAAGCACTGTCAGTCCGGCCGATCAGCTCGCCGGCCCATCGTCGAGACCGACCCGGTCGACCATCTCGGAAGCCGCCTTGCGGTTCTTGGCGATGTCGGCGAGAGGCAGCGTGTCCGCTTTGAGCGCACCGAAGGCCTTCACGACGGCGGAGGCCTCGAGACCCGGCTCAACCGGATATTCGAACACCTGCTCGGCATAGATCTGCTGGGCTTTGTGGCTTGAGAGGAACTGGATGAGCTTCACGGCATTGTCACGGTTCGGCGCATATTTGGCGAGCGCGGCGCCGGAAATGTTCACATGGGTGCCGCCGCTTTCGAAGGTCGGGAACACGACCTTGATGGCGCCGGCCCATTCCTTCTCTTCCGGCTCCTTCTCGTTGGTCTGCATCAGGCCGACGTAATAGGTGTTGCCGAGCGCGATGTCGCATTCGCCGGCAAAGATGGCCTTTGCCTGCGGTCGATCGCCGCCTTCCGGCTTGCGGGCGAGATTGGCCTTGAGACCCTTCATCCATTCCTCGGCCTTGGCTTCGCCCCAATGGGCGATGGCCGCCGAAAACAGCGCTAGATTGTAGTCGTGCTGCCCGGAACGCATGCAGATCTTGCCCTTCCACTTGGGATCGGCCAGGTCGGCATAGGCGATCGGCTCGTCGCCGACGCGCTCCTTCGAGGCGTAGAGAACGCGCGCCCGCTTCGTGAGGCCGAACCATTCGCCTTCCGGATCGCGGTATTCAGCGGGAATGTTGGCGTTTACGGTGGCGTCATCCAGCGCCTGGGTCGCACCCTTTTCCTTGGCATTGGTCAAGCGGGCGATGTCCACCGTCAGGATGACGTCCGCCGGAGAGTTCTGTCCCTCCGCCACGATACGGTCTTCCAGGCCTTTGTCGAGAAACAGGACCTCGGTCTTGATGCCGGTCTCCGCCGAGAAAGCGTCGAGCACCGGTTTGATCAGGTCGGGCTGGCGATAGGAGTAGATGTTTACCACGCCATCGGCCAATGCCGTCCCGGCAAACAAAGTAGCGAAGGCGAAGGCTGCTGCGAAGCGGATGCTCTTCGAATTCATCTCGGTCTCCCTGTCTTGAATGGAGGATGGCTGCGGCCGCATCCAGATCGATCGCCGCTATTGTTTGATCTCATGCGGTATTTGTCCTCACACGTCAAGCGAAAGAGCAATGATTTCAATAGTTTAGAAGGGTTCTAAACTGGAGGTATTTGCGCAGCTTTTCAATGGCTTGGCATCATGAAGCCGCGAGATGATCAAGGTGCTGGGCTCAAAGATCCGACGCATCGAAGAGGCGGCGCGGCCGGCGCTCGCAGGAAGTCGCGCTTCAACAGCCCTTTGCCGGGCGATTTCCGCACCACAGTGGCTTCGACGAGGATAGGCCGGTTGCTTCCAACTCTGTCTGTGAAATATCACATGAAATAGCACTTGAAATTTCATAAAGCCGAATGCTAGGGAAAGGCTACGGATTGCAGGGATGACGATTGCGAATGGCCAAGCCTCCGAAGAGTCAGCCTTTGGGCGAGCAGGCGTATGTCCACCTCAAATGGCAAATACTAAATCAGGAGATTCCTGCCGGGACGTTGCTCAACGAGCAGGCGTTGGTCGACGCGACGGGCTTTGGCCGGGCGCCGATCCATCATGCCCTTCATCGTCTTGCCTATGACGATCTCGTCGTGATCCGTCCGCGCAAGGGGGCGCAGGTACGGCTCTGGAGCGAGAAGGACATCGCCTCGATGGTGGAGGCCCGCCTGCCGGTCGAACAGGCGATCGTGAGGTTGGCTTGTGCGCGCATCAGCGACGTCGGCGTCGAGGAAATGCGCGAGCAGATCGAAACCACACCGCGTCTCATCGAGGAGATGGATCGTGAGGGTCTGCTTCGGCTGGACCTGTGGTTTCATGCGGCGATCGCCCAGGCGATCGCAAACCCCATCCTGGCGGAAACCGCGATGCGCCTTCATCAGCGCTCGACCCATTTCTGGGCGCCTTCGATGTCCGGTCGCGACCAATACTATGCGGTCTACCGGCAGCATTCCGAGATCGTCGAGGCCATCGGTGCGCGTGACGTCGACCGAGCCGATCGGGCAATTACCCTTCACATCAACAATTTCGCCGAGAAAACAGCATGAGCAGCGACAAGCGCGTCCATATCGCCACCCCGCAAGGCGAGGTCGTTGTCCACATGAACGACATCGACCCGGCAGGGTGGGTCGAATTTCCCGATATTGGATTGCGGCAGTATTTCTACTGGATCAGTCCGGAAACCGGTTCCAGCATCGCGATACTCGAGTTCGAGAAGGGCGGAGGCATTCCCAACCGCCACACACATGCTTCGAACCAGTTCATGTACTGTCTCGAGGGGCGTTACGAATACACCACCCATGGCGTCACCCTTACGCCCGGTTCGTTCTACATGAACTCCAAGGACAACCCTCACGGGCCGACGATCGCCCACGAGAAGTGCCGGCTGATCGAGATCTATGACGGCCCGCACTACTACGAGAAGCCCGACTACCATACCGACGACACCATGATCGTGCCCGCCGCAGGCTGAGGCGCATTGGGGGATGGAATGAGCAGGAACGTCAAGGTTTCCGTGCAGAAGGTGCTGAAGACATTCGGCACCCTCGCCGCCGCCGACAATATCGACCTCGACATTCTGGAGGGGGAATTTCTGACCCTTCTTGGAGCGAGCGGCTGCGGCAAGACCACCTTGATGCGCATGATTGCCGGCTTTGAAACGGTGACTTCCGGCAAGATCTTGATCGATGGAAAAGATGTGACGGATCTCGCGCCGCGCCAGCGCAATCTCGGCATGGTTTTCCAGCAATATTCGCTGTTTCCGCACATGACCATCGCCGAGAATGTGAGCTACGGCTTGCGTGCCCGACGCACGAACGCGGCCGAAATCACGAAGCGTGTGGCCGAGATGCTCGATCTCGTGCAGCTTCCTCACCTCGCCGAACGAAAGCCGCCGCAGCTCTCGGGCGGCCAGCAGCAGCGCGTCGCTCTGGCACGCGCGCTCGCGGTGCGCCCCTCTGTGCTGATGCTCGATGAGCCCTTGGGTGCGCTCGACCAGAAGCTGCGCGAGCAGTTGCAGGAAGAGCTGCGGCGGCTGCATCGCGAAACGGGCTCGACCTTCCTGTTCGTCACCCACGATCAGGAGGAGGCGCTCGGCCTTTCCGACCGCATCGCGGTGATGAAGGACGGCAAGATCGCCCAGCTGGCGTCGCCCGACGAACTGTATCTGCGTCCCGCGAACGAATACGTAGCCGACTTCATCGGCAAGGTCACTTTCATCGACGGCATCTACCGCGCGGCCGCCAAGCATGTGACCACAGGAGAGGGGTTGGCGATCCCGGCCGATTTGACACTGTCGGATGGACCCGTGCGCCTCGTCATCCGGCCCGAGAACATCCATCTGACCGACGATACCGAAGGGGCCTCCGGAAAGCTCGTCGAGATTGCCCGCCAGACCGGCACGACTACCTATCAGGTCAGACTCGATGGCGGCCAGGTGGTCAAGTCGCGGCATCTGGGGTTGAGCGATGCGGCGCTGCGCCTCGGCACCTCCGTGAGGCTGCGCTTCGATACGTGCAAGCTCGCCTATCCGCTCGCGGCCTGAGGCGCGACAGATGACCAATCGACTGGCCATATGGCTTTCCCTGCTACCTGCATTGCTGCTGGTTCTTCTCCTTCTGGTCATACCGGTAGCCGAGATGATCTCGATCAGCTTCCATCGTGAGGAGTTCGGCGAGATCCTACCCGGGTTGACCCTCGCCAACTATGTCGACCTGCTGACGCGTTCCAGCACCTTGGAGATGATGGTTTCCACGGTGCTGATCGCGCTCGCCGTCACGGTCATCACGATCTTGCTCGGATTTCCGGTCGCGGCGGCCATCGCAATGGCGCCTTCGCGATGGCGCGGCATCCTCTACTTCCTGGTCGCCGCGCCGCTTCTGGTCAATACGGTGGTGCGTACCTATGGCTGGTTGCTGATCCTCGGCCGCAAAGGGCTTGTCAACGAGGCCCTGGCGGCAATGAAGCTGATAAGCGAGCCCTTGGCCCTTTCGGGCAATGCGCTCGGGATGACCATAGGAGGGGCACAGGTTTTCCTGCCCTTCATGATCCTGTCGCTCGTCACCTCGCTGATGGCGATCGACAACCGTCTCATCGAGGCCAGCGAAATCCTTGGGGCCGGCCCGGTACGCAGGTTCTTCACCATCGTCCTGCCGCTGGCCATGCCGGGGCTGATAGCCGGGTCCATCCTCGTCTTCAGCATGATGCTGGGCGCGTTCGTAACGCCGCTGATCCTTGGCGGCTCCGCCGTGAAATATGCCTCGGTGGCTGTCTATACGGACGCGCTGGTGCTGTTCAACATGCCACGGGCGACGACGCTGTCGTTGGTCCTGATGGTTGTCGTGCTGGCGCTCTATGCTTTGCAGCAACGCCTGTCGCGCGGAGGCAAGACCGCCCAATGAAGAACATGCACATCACGCTCGTGCGCGTCGCGGCGGTCCTAGTCTACCTGTTCCTCTTTCTTCCCTTGATCGTCGTCGTGCTTTTCAGCTTTTCCGACAAGTCCTACTTTTCCTTTCCTCCGAGCGGCTTTTCGTTGCGTTGGTACGCGGCCGCCTGGGAGTCCGGCCTGTTCCTGACGCCGGCCCTGCGCAGTCTCGCCCTTGCGGCAGTCGCCACGCTCATGGCGACCCTGGTCGCCATTCCAGTCACGCTAGGACTTCGCCGCGTCCGGGACGGGCGCTTGAAAAGCGCCGTCGAGTTCTTCGTTCTTTCGCCCTTGATCGTGCCGGCGCTGATCATCGGCATCGCCCTGCTTTACACGTTCAATCGCTTCGGCGTTCTCGATACCTTCGGCGCTCTGGTCCTCAGCCATTCGGTGATCGTGCTGCCCTACATGTTTCGGTCGGTCTACACGAGCGCGGTCGGTCTGCGTCAGAACTTGATCGATGCCTCCGAGATCCTCGGCGCAAGCCCGCGCATGACCTTTCGCGAGGTCGTCCTCCCCTCGCTGTTTCCCGGCATCATCTCTGGCGCCATCTTCTCGTTCATCATCTCGCTCGACCAGTTTACGGTCAGCCTGTTCGTCACCCAGTCGGAGCAGGTCGTGCTTCCGGTGGCGATCTACAAATACCTCTCCGACATGAACGACCCCGTGACGGCAGCCGTCTCGACGGTGCTCGTCGTCTTTGGGCTCCTGATCGCATTCGTCATCGATCGCCTGGGATGGCTGCGCCATCTGTCGGGCGGCGGCGCGTGACAACTCACACAAAAGGGAAGGGAATAGCCATGCAGAATCTCAATCGTCGCCTTTTTCTCGGAGCAGGCGCTGCCCTGGCCGGGATGACGCTGACGGGATTGCCGTTGCGTGCCGCCGAAGCGGAAGTGGCGCTTGGCTGGTATCCCGGCTTGCTCGGCCAGAATTTCAAGAAGGGCCTGCTCGACGGCTATGCCAAGGCAGACAGCGTCAAGATCATCGAAGCATTCGACAATGCCCGCTTCACGCAGATGCAGGCCAACCGCAGCAAGCCGAACCTGCATCTGGGAGTCTTCACCAATGCGATGCTGCCGCTTGTGGCGCGCTCGGGGCTGGTGCGCGACATCAAGACGTCGGACGTACCGAACTTGGCGGATTTCGATCCCATCGTGCCGCGCCCCGTCGGCGACAAGGCCGTTCCGCTCACTTATGGTTCATGGGGCATCGCCTACAATGCCCGCCACGTGAAGGAGCCGGTCACGTCCTGGGCCGATCTTCTCAGGGAAGACATCGCCAAGGGAGTGTCCGCGCCGAACATCACCTACAACTCCTCGCTCTACACCCTCGATGCCCTGGCCTCGCTGAAAGGCGGCTCGTTGAAAGACCCCCAGGCGGGTTACGAGGGATTGAGGCAGATCCGCACCGGCGGACCGGGTCTTTGGGATCAGGAGAGCACTGCAGTTGGCGGCCTGAAGTCCGGCGAGATCTGGGCCACTCCCTATCTCAGCGGATCGATCCTCGCCCTGATGTCGGATCCGGATCTCCCGGATCTGCGCTTCTGCGTGCCGTCCGAAGGCGCCTATTCGGTGCCGATGAGCGTGGTGCGCGTCGACAACGACAGTGCCGGAACGGCGCCGGACGAACTCATCAACCACATGCTGTCTCCGGAAGCACAGTCGGCGTTTTCGCGGATCGGCGGCTGCCGGCCGATCAATGTGAAAGCCGAAGTGCCGGAAAACGTCGCCGCCATGGTGCCGACGGCCGATAAGCTGCGCAATCTCGACTGGCAGTATTTCGGCGAGAATAGGACCGCGATCGTCGATGGCTGGAACGAAGTGGTGAACGGCTGACGCGAACCTCGCGCCAGCCGAGCCGGGGCGTCGCGCGTGGCTGTACGCCGAGCTCATCTGGATCCATGTGTCGTGCTCTCCGAAAGCCGAATCCGGCTTTCGGGCCGATGCGCTACGAAATGTCGGAAACATCGAAAGGTCAGAGATGAAACTCGTCCGCTACGGCCGGCCAGGCGCCGAACGTCCCGGGCTGATCGATGCGCAAGGTGTCTTGCGCGATCTGTCCGCCCATACTCCCGATATTGACGGCCCGAGCCTCGATAGCGGCTTGATCGAGCGGTTGCTGCCGCTCGATCTCCGCACCCTTCCGGTTGTGGAAGGCGCGCCGCGTCTCGGCCCGTGCGTGGCCGGCCCTTCCAAAATCGTGTGCATCGGTCTCAACTATGTCGACCACGCGCGAGAGGGTGGGCGCGAGCTTCCGCGTGAGCCTCTGCTTTTCCTTAAGGCTCCTTCGTCGATCACCGGCCCGGATGATCCGATCCTGATACCCCGCGGCTCGGAGCGAACGGATTGGGAGATCGAATTGGCCGTCATCATCGGCAAGGAGGCGCGCTATGTGGCGGAGGCGGATGCGTTGAACCATGTCGCCGGCTACGCGCTCGCCAACGACGTGTCGGAGCGCGACCATCAGTTGCGCCGCGGCGGCGAATGGACCAAGGGCAAGTCGCACGACACCTTCTGCCCGCTGGGGCCGTGGTTGGTCACCACCGATGAATTGGGCGAGGCCGGCGACCTGTCACTGACGCTGGCCGTCAACGACGTCGAACGCCAGAACGGCCACACTTCGAACCTCGTCTTCGGGGTGGCGCATTCGGTATCCTACATCAGCCAGTTCATGACCCTAGAGCCCGGCGACGTGATCCTGACCGGCACGCCGGCGGGCGTTGGCCAATCCATAAAGCCCGATCCGGTATTTCTGCGCCCCGGTGACAGGATGACGATGACGGGTAGCAGGCTGGGCGTTCAGTCCCATACCTTTGTGGCTGCATGAAAAGGAAAATTGCATGAAGAAGACGCGAATCCTGACTGACAAGGTGAGTGAGCCGAAGCCGAAAATGTGGTCGAACTGCCTCGTCAGCGGCGACCTGTTCTTCGTCTCCGGACTTACGGCTCGCAGCAACGATCTGGTGAGGATAGAGGGCAGCAATGCCTATGACCAGGCGAAATTCATCTTCTCCAAGATCCGCGCCTATGTGGAGGCGGCCGGGGCGCGGATGGACGACATCCTGAAAATGACGATCTTCGTCACCGACATGGCGAACAACGTCGAGATCTGGCGGGCGCGCGCCGAAGAGTTCGAGGGGGATTTCCCAGCTTGTTCTCTGGTCGAAGTCGCCGCACTGGCGCAGCCCGAGATCCTTGTGGAGATCGAGGCAATGGGGCGCATCGGTTGCTCTACCGCGAATTGAAGCCGAATCGCGCGGAAACACCCATGCCGGTGCCGCGATAAGCGGCCCGGCGACAAGAATGAAATGGAGCACCGTGCGTTCGACCGAAAGCACGGTGCCAGCTATCCCGCCAACCAGCTATCCCGCCAATACGCGGGTGGAGGGAAACGTGACCTCCACCAGCGTGCCCTCGCCGGGCGTGGAACTGATGGTGAACTTCGCGCGGTTCGCCTCGATCATCGCTTTGGTCAACGGCAGGCCGAGCCCGGTGCCGTCGCCGCGAGCACGCTTCAGCGCGTTGATCTGCTTGAAGGGCTTCAGCGCCTGCTCGATCTCGGCCGTGGTCATGCCTATCCCGGTGTCGCGCACCCTCATCACGACGTCGCCCGAGGCTTCGTAGGATGTCGAGACGATCACCTGGCCGCCGGCTTGTGTGTATCGCACCGCATTGGACAGAAGGTTGAGTGCGATCTGCCGCACGCTTCGCAGGTCGGCCACCACTTCCGGAAGGCGCGAAGCGAAACTCGAGCGGATGATGACGCGCTCGCGATTGGCCTGCGGCTGCATCATCGCCACCGTTTCGGCCAGCGTGTCGTTCAGCGAGACGGCCTCATAGGTCATCTCCTGCTCGCCCGCCTCGATCTTGGAGATGTCGAGCAGGTCGTTGACGAGATCGAGGACGTGGTTGCCCGAGCGGTTGATGTCGCGCAGATAGTCGCGGTAGCGATCGTTGCCGATCGGCCCGAACTTCTCGTCCATCATTAGTTCGGAAAAGCCGATAATGGCATTGAGCGGCGTGCGAATCTCGTGGCTGACCCTGGCAAGGAAGTCGGTCTTCTGCGAGGAGGCGCGCTCGGCCTTGGTGCGCGACTGGGTGAGTTCCTCCTCGGCGCGCTTCCATTGGGTGATGTCGCGCAGTACCGCGCAATAGCCGGCCAGATTGGGCAGCTTGCCGATGGTCATGAAGAGCGGGATGAATCGACCCTGCGCCTCGCGGCCGATCACCTCACGGCCGTCGTTCAGCACGCTGGCGACACCGTTTTCGGAAAGTCCGTTCAGATAGTCGCGTGCCGCCCGCTGGCTTTCGATCGCGAAGAGCCCGGTGAATGGCTTGCCTGCGACTTCGGCGCTGTCGACGCCGAACAGCGCTTCGGCGGGCCGGCTGATCGAGCGGATGATACCGTCATTGGCAATCAGCACGACGCCGTCGGTGGCCGTGTCGATGATCGTTGAAAGCTCGGTGATGCGCGATTCCAGCTCGAGTTTCTGCTCGATCGAGAGGCCGGGAGCCGGCGTGAGAACCGGCATGCGTCCAACCTTGCGCAGCGCAAGGAGCAAGGCCTTGCCGCCTTTCCAAGGCACCGACTGAAGCCGTGCTTCGACCGGCAGTTCGAGCCCGTCGCCGCGCCGAAGGCGCAGCTTGCGGTCGTTTCGGTCACTGTCGGCCTCGTCGCGATATGGATCTCCGAACAAGGCGTCGAGGCCTCCGCGTTCGGCCAGTTCCTCGATCGAGGCATAGGCGGTGAACTCGAAAAAATCGCGATTGGCGTAGTGCAGGATGTCGCCGGAGTGGATGAGGACGGGAACAGGTAGCTTGTCCAGGATCGTGGTGTCGACCGCCGGGCGCGATGGCGGCTCGGCGGGTTCGGGCATCGTCTCGGCATCGCCTGTTGAGACGTCGGGAGCCGGAGGGGCTGGCGACTCGGCATGAGTGCCGGTCGGCGCGTCGACCGCGGCGTCGTCGTCGTCCCGCTCCGCGGCGGACTCGCCGCTCTTCTGGACAGCACTCGGCCCTTCGTTCCGAGAATCCGGGATGTCCGCCTTGTCGTCGGAAAGACCGCCGGCGCTCTCCCGCCTCAGCCGGTCGCCGATCTCGCGGAAAGCGTTCCTCTCGACCGGGGTCAGCCCCCGGTCGTTGGCTGGCGCGCGGTGCTCGGCGAGCCGGATGATCTTATCGCTCTGCTGCCGCTCCTGCTTTGGCGTGACCACTTGCGCCGATGCTTCGTCCACGGAAGCACCGGAGCGTTCCGCTGATGCGTCTGCCGCGGGAGGCGTGGCCTGAGCCCCGTCCGTTCCGTCGGCGGGGGGCTTCGAAGTCGGCGGGCGATAATCCTGGGTGAGGCTGCGGCCGATGCCTTCCGGGTCGGCCACCGCATCCGCGGGGCGCGCAACGCCGAAGCCGCGGAAGCCTTCGAATTCGCGGTTCCGCCCGTAAGTCGGGAGGGCGGCGAGATCCACGGGAATTCTGAGTGCCGTGCCGGCCACCGGCCAAAGCACGGATCGGCCGGACCACGTGTCGCGCCTTTCGAGAAGGCCGGCGATGTCTTTGTCGGAATCGAAGCCGAAGATCATGGCCACGTCGCTGAATTTGCGGCCGATCACATCGGCGGCCGCGGTTCCGACAACCTTGGCGAACTCCTCCGAGATCACACTGAAGCGTCCTTCGGCATCGGTGCGCCATACGAACCTTACGGGCGCGGAACCCCGGTCTGTCTGCGGCGCATCTGCGTCCTTCGGTGTGGCGTCGCGGGAGGGGATTTCCGAAGGCGGCGTCGGACGGGATTGATCTGCGATCGGAGTTTCAGCGGCGGGCCCGGACTGTTCTTCGCCGGCGCTGAAGTACCAGTGATCGTGTTCGGCCTTCGCCACATCAGCCGTTTCGCTCGTCAAGGGCTTGAGCGCTTCTTGGGCCACCGTGTCCGTTCGCGGCTCTTTGGCTGTTGCCGATGTTCTGGCAGGGGCCGGTGTCGTTTTCTCCGAGTGATCCTCGCCGATCACCAGGAGCAGGGCGAGAAGGGGCTCGTCGGCAAGTCGCGCCATGCCGGCGGGCAGACTGGTGCCACGGGCACGGACCAGGCGCTTCACCAGTCGATCGGGGGCACTGCGAACCTCTTCGACAAGGGTCGCAAGGGTCGTATCGGCCAAGCCAAGGCCGGAAAAGCCTTCCGACGCGGCCACTGCGCGACCTTGGCCGTCGATCAGTGCCGCATAGTGGCCCGCGCCACGGAAGCCGCCTATGGCGCGCTCGGCCATTTCGTGCTCGCTGCGCGAAGAGCCGTTCAGGACCGGAACGGCGAGCAGGATCGCCGTTTCGCCGCCGGGCAGGGTAAGGCGGCTGGCGACAAAAGCGACCACGCGGCTCGTCATGCCGCTGGCAAGCCGCACCGTGATCGGACGGTCTTGGCCAAGATCGGGGTATCCAGGCGCCGCCATGATCTGCCGGCGCGCGATCAAAGGCAGTCGCGCGTCGGCTCCCATGATCTCCTCGACGTCCCCATGGCCGAAGAGGGCCGCACCGGGCCCGTTCGCCCAGATCACTTCCTGGAGATCCGTCGAAAGCACCGCCATCGCGTCGCCGGCGGCAAAGCGCGAGCGCACGCCGTCGAGGACCGCGATGTCGAGGAATGAGTAGTCCCGTGAAGCCATCCGTGCTCCCTGCAGGCGTGGCGCCGTGGATTAACATATTGTTAATAAAAGCTAGGGCCTCGAACGTCCAGAAACGAGCGCACGGGTTCAAGCCGAATCTCGGCGTTTGGTTAACCGCTTTGGGACACCTATGCTGCGTTGCACGCAAAATATTGCGCCGCACAAAATTCTGGTTTATACTACGGGCTTCGAAATGAACTGAAGTCGTAACAGCGCCACCGCCAAGAACAGGACCGGAAAATGGCCAAGACCGAGAAGACCGCAGATATCATCGAGAACATAGAATTTTCCGCTTTCGACACATCCAAAGCCACCGATCAGTTCCGCGCCTTTGCCGAAAAAGGAGCGGAACAGTCGAAGGAAGCCTATGCCAAGGTAAAGGCCGGCGCGGAGGAGACGCAGAAGCTGTTCGAGAGCACTGTCGAAACTGCCAAGGCTGCTTCGAACGAGCTGTCGCTCAAGGCCATTGCCGCGCTGCGCGCCAATGCCGAACTGGGATTCTCCCATCTCGAATCCCTTGTCGCCGCCAAGTCGCTGTCCGAAATCGTCGAGCTCCAGACTGCCTATCTGCGCAAGCGAGTCGAGATGGCCGTGGAACAGGCCAAGGAATTCCAGTCCGCGACGACCAAGGCAGCCGAGGAGGTGGCGCAGCCGTTCAAGGGCGTCTTCGACAAGGCGCTCAAGGAATTCAAGGCCGCGTAAGCGGTCCGTTTTTCGAGAGGGTCCCCGGCTCTTACGGGGACGGGAAAAGGCCGGATTCTGGTTCCGGCCTTTTCTTTCTTGGTTTCGTCTGCGGATAGCATCCTCAACGGGCTTGAATTATCCTCCGTTTGTCCGTATGGACGCTTCGCCCGTGATTGGTGCCCGTGCGGTTGTAGCTCAGTTGGTTAGAGCGCAGGATTGTGGCTCCTGAGGTCGGTGGTTCAAGTCCACCCAACCGTACCACTCACATCCGGTTCATCTCGCCCTTCGCAAGATCATTGTCGCCGCCATGGCGTGATGCGCGGAATCCAGCGCGGCACGCCGGTACGGTAGGCTGCGTACTCTGCTCCGAAGTCTCGGGCCAGCTTCGGCTCTTCGTAGGACAGCACGAACAGGTGGGTAGCCAGCCAGAACGCGGCGCCGTAGGCGATAAGTCGCCAATCCGCCAGGAGAAGCGCTTGGCCCAGTATGGCGGCCAGAACGGCCACATACATGGGGTTCCGCACGTACCGGTACAGGCCCGTGACGACGAGATGCTTGGGCGGTGCGATGGGAGCGGGGGTGCCCAGCCCTTGCAAGGCGAAGCGGGCGAAAGAATCCACTAAGCCCGCGATCCCGGCGAACAGGACCACGGCCCCGGTGACGCGCGACCCCTCAAGGCCGAGAAAGGCCGGGTAGAAGCGCCAGTGGGTGATCCACGCCGGCACGACGCCGGCAATCAGTAGAGGCGCCACGACGAAGAAGATGACCGAGCCCAGTACGGCTTCCGGTTTTCGCATCAGACAGGCCTCGGACTAGATGTATATGTCTAGCACTTGTTCTTGCTTGTCTTCGTCCGTGATTGGAGCAGCAAGCAGGAATGTGATAGATAAATCGTATCGTCACGACATGACAACGGGCTCTGGCGATCGAGAGACCATCGGGCTCCCGCCCCATGAATCGGGAGGTCAATATGGCTTTGTCGGGCTTTTCCAAAACGGGCGTCTTCCGGCCCCAGGAACTGGCGTTCCTTCAGGAAGTCTTCGATGCATGCGGCCTGAAGCCGATCGACGGCGAGGCTGCCGACGCCGTGGCAAAGAGGCTGATCACCGCTTACGAGAGCGGCATGCGCGACAAGGATCTTCTTCGGTTGACAGCGATTGGAGCGCATTCGGCTGCGATCGGAGCCGAAAGGTTTTAGTCTTCGGCTGGTGCCGGGAGTCTCTCGCTAAAAAATGCTCAAATCAAAAGCCCGCCGGCTTTCGCGGGCGGGCTTCGTCGCAGGCGCCTCAAACTTAGAGACCTTGGCGGGCGACGCGCTCGATGTCGGTACGGTTGATGCCGAGATCGGCGAGTTCGCGGTTCGACAGGCGATTGAGTTCGTTCACGGTTTCGCGGACGCGGCGCCAGTTGCGATAGTTGCGAATAAGGTTCATCTGACTCTCCATTTCGTCGGTTCTTTGTTGACGCTCAGATAGTGGCGTCGGCCGCCGGCTTGAAGCGATGAGATTGCATGGCGGCAATGCGCGGGGTGCAAAGCGCCGTTCATCGTTCGTTAAGGTTGCCGTCGCTCACGGCAAGCTGTCGTGGCCTTGGTCGGGCGGCAAATGGCAGCGTCCAGCGCCGGTCGTCGAATCTATGCCGCGGATGCGACCTTCGAACGTTGCACGCCGTCGTGGAACGATGAATTCTGTTTGAACGAGTTTTCCTCCGACATGACCAAATGTGGATGGATTTGTCGTGCCACCGCTCCTCACGCGTCAGATGTACCTTAATTCTATAAAAATAGTGTACTTAAATGGATGCATCCTAGCGCAGGAGGCATTCGAGCATGCAGATATCCACCGCCGTCGGCATCTCCGGCAATCTGGGGCGGCCCTCCAAGACCCGCGGCTTGGTTGATCGGCTAGTCTCCGAAATCGCCAAGAAGAGCGGCTTGGCGCAACAGACGTTCGACCTCGAGGATCTCGGGCCGTCCTTCCCGAAAGGTAAGCGCTTCGCTGACCTCGACGGTTCGGCGCGACGCATCATAGAGGGCGTCGTGGCCGCCGACGTCCTGGTCGTCGGTTCGCCGACTTCCAAGGGAAGTTATACCGGGCTCTTCAAGCATTTCTTCGATCTGCTGGACCCTGGATGCCTGCGCGGCAAGCCTATCGTCCTCGCGGCGACCGGCGGCGGTGAGAGGCACTCGCTCATGGTGGAGCATCAATTGCGGCCGCTTTTCGCCTTCTTCGAAGCCTTCGCGCTGCCCACCGCCATCTATGTCTCGGAGCGTGATTTTTCCGATGGCGTGCTGGTGTCGGAGCCGATCCTACAGCGCATCGCGCAGGCCGTATCCGAAGCCGACCGGATACTCGGAGCGCGTTCCGAGCGCAACAGCCGGATCGGTCTCGTCGCCTGATTTCACCACCGGCCCAATCACGCCGCCTGCCAGCATTATCCGAAAAGGACCGCCGATGAGCACGAAGCGTCAATTGCACCTTGGATTCACCATCTGGCCGTCTGGATTCCATCCGGCCGGCTGGCGCCTGCCGCAGGCGCGCATTGATGGCAATTCAAACCGTGACTTCTACAAGCGGATGGCCCAACTCGCCGAACGCGGCAAGTTCGACTTTTTCTTCATCGGCGATCAGGTTGTCGGCTTACCGGAATGGCAGTACGAGCGCCCGAACCAGGTCCTACGTCCGGAGGCACTGTCGCTCGCCGGCTTTGTCGCGGGTGTAACCGAAAAGATCGGCATCGTGACCACGGTGAACGTGACCTATGCGGACCCCTATAGCGTGGCGCGCGCGACGGCGACGCTCGACCATCTTAGCGGCGGGCGCATCGGCTGGAACATCGTGACCGGCGAGGCCGAGGCGGCCGCCGGCAACTACAACCGCAAGGAGCACTGGGACAACACACGACGCTACGAATGGGCAAACGAATTCGTTGAGGTGGTGAAGGGTCTGTGGGACAGCTGGGAAGAGGATGCCCGGGTCGCTGACAAGGTCACCGGCGTTTTCATCGACCAGACAAAAGTGCACCGCATCGATTATCGCGGCGAGTTCTTCTCCATCGACGGGCCACTCAACGCCGAGCGACCGGTGCAGGGACAGATCCCGCTGGTGAATGCCGGGCGCTCGGACCGGTCCATCGAACTTGGCGCCCGCTATTCCGATATCAAGTTCACCAACTCGTCGACGCTCGGCCTGGAGGGAGCCAAGCGGTATTACGCCGACCTCAAGGCGCGTGCGACGCGCGAGGGACGTGACCCGGATCATCAGTTCATCATTCCAGGGATCGTCGTCTACACCGCCGAGACCAGTGATGCGGCGCATGCGCTTTACCGACAGATTCAAGAGCTTTGGCAGATCCCGATCGATTTCACCGATCTCTCTCAGGGCATTGGTGTGGACGTTACCGGCTATGCCGCCGATACGCGGCTCCCGGACGTGCCCGAATTCGCCCAATTGGCACCACAGGCGCAGGAGTATGTTCGGATCGCCAAGGAACAGTACGGTTCCGACGACATCTCGCTTGCCGACCTTTACCGGTCCTATCGCCGCCGCGGTGCATTCAAGGAAATTGTCGGCGATCCGCGCGAGATCGCTGACGTGCTCGAACTCTGGTTCAACGAGCGTGCGGTCGATGGCTTCATGATCTTCCCGCCCTATGTCGAGGGCGCGCTGGAATCCTTTGTCGATCTTGTCATCCCCGAGTTGCAGCGGCGCGGCATCTTCCGAACCGACTATACGGGCTCGACGCTGCGCGACCATTTCGGTCTGGCGCGCCCAACCGAACGGTTCATCGCCCGCGGCGCAAATGCCAATCGACCCATCCGGACCGCCGCCGCCGAATAGCGCGTCGCCATTCAAGACAGGAACCGTCCCATGACATTGACGCTTAGCTTCAGGATTCATGCGTTCCCGTTCGCGCGGGCAGCATTGACGGCAGTGATGCTGATGGCAACTTTGACAGCCAGCGCCGCGGAGGAACCTGTGCGGTTCGGCACGTCCGGCGGCTTGAGCAACGAGTCCATCGCTATTTCCGTTGCCATCGATCAGGGCTATTTCAAGGAGGTGGGGATCGAGCCGGAGATCATCCATTTCAAGGGCGGCGCGCCCGCCATCCAGGCCTTGGCGGGTGGCGCGATCGAATACTGCATCTGCGCGCCCGAGCACGTCATCCGTCTGCGCAACCGGGGCGTGGACGCGATCGTCGCAGCGCCACTCGACAACCGTATGGGATATGCGCTCTTCGGGCCGAAGGACGGTTCTGCGAAGTCTCTTGCCGAACTGAAGGGCCAGAAGCTGGGCATCACCAGCCCGGGCAGCAAGACCGACAACCTGTTACGGCTTGCACTGCACCGCGCCGATCTTGATCCGGATGCCGACGTCCAGATCGTGGGCATCGGCGGACCGGCGAACCAGATCAGTGCGATCGACACGGGCAACATCGCCGCCGGCATGCTCTCGGGCTTCGAGGCGCTGAGGGCGGAACAGACGCATTCGGTCGTCTATGACTGGCGCACATTGCGCGTGCCCAGCCTCGGCCTGCTCGCGCTCGGTGGCTGGGCGAAGGAAAAGCCGGACGTTGCCAAGGCCGTCGCAAGTGCGACTCGGCGCGGGGCCGAACTGGCGGCAACGGACCGTACGATCAGGGTGAAGACGCTAAGGGAGCTGTTTCCTGAAGCGGACGAGGCCCTGATCGAGCTCGCCGCCGACAAGCTGAACGATTCCACGGTGACGTCGCCGCGTTTTGCCGTGGAAGAGTTCGACGCGCTGCAGAAGGACATTCTCGAGCTCGAACCCGAGCTGAAACCGATCAGCTTCGACGAGTTCAACCCCGCGCCGGTCACGCAGTAGACGCCAGCGAAGGAGATTTGACGTGTCGGAAGGTAACGACGATCTACGCTTTAACCATTTGATCGATGCCGCGGAGCTCTTCGGAACATTGGCGTCGCCGAACAGGCCGGTCCTACTCGACATCCGCTTCCGCCTCGGCGGGCCGGACCGGCGGCAGGAATATCTAGAGGGGCATATTCCGGGAGCGGTGTTCGTCGATCTGCCGACCGAACTCGCCGGCGAGGAGAAGGGCTTCAGCGGCCGCCGGCCGCTGCCCGACATCCGCGACCTGCAGCGGGACGCCCGGCGCTGGGGCATAGGGCAGGGCGATGCGGTGGTCGTTTACGACAACAATTATGGCCAGCAGGCGGCGCGCGCATGGTGGGTGCTGCGCTGGGCCGGCATCAAAAATGTCAGGCTGCTGAACGGCGGCTTCGCGGCATGGCTGCGGGCCGGCCTTCCGGTTTCCCGCGACGTCGCTCTGCCAGCGTATGGCGACGTCAGCTTGTCGCCCGGCAACTTGCCGACGCTGACCGCCGACGAGGCGAGCGCGCTGGCACGCTCCGGCATTCTGGTCGACGCGCGCGACGCCGGCCATTATCAGGGCGCGCCGCGCGAGGCGGGCAAGCCAGCTGAGGGGCACATTCCGGGCTCGATCAACGTGCCGACCACCGGCAATCTCAGCGCCGACGGTTTGTTCGAGCCATCCGACGCGCTGAAACAGCGGTTCGCGGCTGTTGGGATCGATAAGCGTAAGCGCGTTGGCGCCTACTGCGGAGGTGGAGTCACGGCGACCCACCAGATCCTGGCGCTGGCAACGGTCGGCATCGATGCCGCACTGTTTCCGGGATCCTGGTCCGCATGGAGTTCGGATCCATCGCGGCCGGTGGCTACTGGGCCCGAGCCGCAATGACGATGACCGCGAACATCGGCGCGGCGCGGATGCCCTCCAACGCCTCTCTGCGGCTTGCCCGCGACCGGCTCATCCTCTTCCTACTGTTCGTCGCCCTCTGGGAGGCCGCCGCCCGCGCGCTCGTCAGTCCGCTATGGATCAGCCAGCCATCGGCGATTGCGGAGCGCCTGTGGTCGCTGGGATGGTCAGGACTGCTCTGGCGGCATTCCTGGACCACGATCCTCGAAGCCGGGCTCGGACTCGCTATGGCCTTTGCAGTAGGCGTTCCTATCGGCATACTGATGGCCCGCTACAAATATGGCAGTGCTGTCGCCGAGCCCTTCGTCATGGCGCTCTACAGCACGCCGCGCGTCGCCCTAGCGCCGCTCTTCATCATCTGGTTTGGCATCGATCTATTCTCCAAGGTGATGATGGCCTTCTCGATCGTCGTCTTTATCTTCATCCTCAACATCCATGAGGGGCTGAAGACGATCGACAAAGATCTGCTTGATCTGTTCCGGACAATGCGCGCGCCGCGGCTCTATGTAACGCGCAAGGTTCTGGTGCCGTGGATCGTGCCCTGGATCATCTCCTCGCTGAGGCTCGCCATTGGCTCGGCCCTGATCGGCGCCATTGTGGCGGAACTGATCGGTTCGAGCGCCGGACTCGGCTGGTACATCGAGCATTCGGCGGGACGGCTGGACACGACCGGTGTATTTGCCGGGCTGACCGCGCTCGTCGTTGTGGCGGTCGCGGCCAACGCGGCAGTGGCGAGGATCGAGAAACGCTATCTGGGATGGCGCCAGACATGACAATCCAGCTCCATCCCGGCGACGTCGAGCGCCGCTCCACTCACGTCGATCTGCCGGCGAAGATCTCCTTTTGCGACCTACGTGTCAGCTATGCGACGCCGCAGGGTGAAGGCGTGCTCGTAATCGACCGCTTCAACCTCGACATACCGGCTGGTCAGTTCGTATCGATTGTGGGACCGAGTGGGTGCGGAAAGTCGACGCTGCTGCGCGTGCTTTCCGGTCTTGTCCCCGCTTCGGCCGGAAAGGCGCTTATCGACGGCCGCTCTTTCGCCCACAGCCGCGAGAATGTCGGCTTCATGTTCCAGCGGGACACGCTGCTGCCCTGGGCCAGCGTGGCTGACAATATTCGCGTCGGCGCCGAGCTTTCCGGCCGCCAGGACGGGAACGACGCGGAGCGGCGGATCATCGAGCTGATCGGCTTCCTCAAGCTCGATGGGTTCGAACACCACAAGCCGCACCAGCTTTCGGGCGGCATGCGCCAGCGCGTGTCGCTCGGGCGGCTGCTGGCCTACGAGCCCGATATCTTCCTGATGGACGAGCCCTTTGGGGCGCTCGACACACAGACCAAGGCAGCGATGGGACGCGAGCTGCTGCGCATTTGGGCGCATCATCAGCGCTCGGTGATTTTCGTAACGCACGATATCGAGGAGGCGGTTACCTTGTCGGACCGTGTGATCGTGCTGTCACCGCGACCGGGCCGGATCGTATTGGACCTGCCCATAGAGCTTAAGCGGCCAAGGGACCCGAAGCTGCTGCGCAAGGATCCTGCCTACATCGACCATGTAGACCGGATATGGAGTAGGATCGAGGCCGCCCGGTGAACGCTGAGCCGGCTTGGTGGCGGAAGTCGCTGGGTACCTCTGCGCGACCTCGCAATCAGATAACAGGTGCGCGTGCGTCGGAGCATCGGGGCACTCCGGCCAGCGGTAAGCGGCACGAAATTTTGTCTTGTCGAGCCGGCTGGTTCGGACGTTCTTCGACTTGCTCGGATGCAAGTGGCCTGATTGGGCAATTTTCCGAAACCTATCTTAGAACAGCGAGCCTTGCTCACCGCCGGATCGACCCTTTGCCGGCGGTTTGGGGCGCGGCTTTGCCGGTTCGGCGGAGCCGGTCGCGGTCGCGCTCGCCACTCCATCGGCGAACTGGAGAGAGAGCGCCGCGCCGGGGCGCACGGAAGCCGCAAGCTTGACGGTCTGTCCCTCGGCGTCCCGCACCACCGCGAAGCCCCGCTGCAGGATCGACTGATAGGAGACGGTCGCAAGCATGCGCTCGGCCTGCGCATGAGGGTTCCGCTTCGCGACGAGCAAACTGTCGATGGCGCGGCGCAGCCTCGTCGCGATCCGTCTTTCCTCGCGGCGGAGTTCGGCGGCATGCCGGGCGATCGGTTCGATGCTCATGCGCGCCTGTAGCGTGGCGAGGTGGCGCCGCCTTTCGCGCAGATTGGCCACGGCGCATTTGGGAAGCTGGCTGCCGGCATGGTCCAGATGGCGGCGCGCTTCGCCGAGACGGCGCGAAAGCAGCGATGGTGCCAGCCGCGCGGCTTCGAGCCCGGCGCGCTTGCGTTCCGTGTTGACGATGAGCCCGCGGGCGAGCCACGTGGTTGCCTCGTCGTAGCGTCGCCGCGGCAGTGCAAGCAACTGGTCGGGGGAGGGCAGCGCGCGCGCCGTCGCGCGCAATGCCTGACGCTTGCGCTCGGCACCACGCGACACCGCTCCCCAAAGCCGCGCGGCGAGGCTCGACAGCGTCGCCTGCAACTCGGCTTTCACTGGAACCGCGATCTCGGCCGCCCCGGTCGGCGTCGGCGCCCGCATGTCGGCGACGAAATCCACCAACGTCCAGTCGGTTTCATGGCCGACCGCTGAGATTACGGGAATTTCGGACGCCGCGACGGCCCGGGCGAGGTCTTCGTCGTTGAAGCCCCACAAATCCTCCAGGCTGCCCCCGCCGCGTGCCACGATCAGCACGTCCGGCCGGGGGATGTCGCCTTCCCGCGGAAACGCATTGAAGCCTTTCACCGCCACCGTTGCTTCCAACCCTGCCGTTTCGCCCTGCACGCGGACCGGCCACACCAGCACGTGCAACGGAAAACGGTCGCGGATGCGGTGCAGGATGTCGCGGATCACAGCGCCGGTGGGCGAGGTGATGACACCGATGACGCGGGGCATATAGGGAAGAGGCCGCTTGCGGCCGCTGTCGAAGAGACCCTCCGCGGCGAGCCGGCGCTTGCGTTCCTCGAGCAGCGCCATCAGGGCGCCGGCGCCGGCGGGTTCGAGATTATCGATGACGATCTGGTATTTCGACGAGCCCGGGTAGGTGGTCAGACGGCCGGTGGCGATCACCTCCATGCCTTCCTCGGGCCGGAACTTCAGCTTCGCCATGGTGGTTTTCCAGACCACCGCCTCGATCCGTGAGCGATCGTCCTTCAGGGCGAAGTAGGCATGGCCGGAGGAGTGCGGCCCACGATAGCCGGAGATTTCGCCTCGCACCCGCACATTGCCGAAAGCATCCTCGACCACACGTTTCAGGGCGCCGGAAATCTCGCTCACCGTATATTCGGCGGCGTTCGTCTTCGAATCGGAAGCAAAAAAGTCGCTCATGATGGAGATTGGGAGCCCTTGCACCGCCAAGGTCAAGGCCTGCAACGCATCGCTTCGTTTAATGAAATGATCAAAAGAACTGGCTGGACGAGCACATGAGCGGCTCTCTAGCACAGGCTTGCCACAGGAGCATCCATGAACACCCGCTCTTTCGGGCCCGGTTCGTCCACGCCGCCCATCAAGCCATTCGACATGCTCGATCACGGCCTTTATGCGCTGACAGTGGTGGCGTGGAGCGCGTCCTGGTTCGCTATCGCGCAGCAGGTGGGCACGGTTTCGAACGAGGTCAATCTCGTCTGGCGCTTCGGGATCGCCACGATCATCATGTTTGGCTGGGTGTTTGCCTCCAGGCGGCCCTGGCGATTCCCATTGACGGATCATCTGCGCTTTGCCACGCTCGGAATACTGATCTTCTCGTCCAATTTCCTGCTTTTCTACTATGGCGCCCTCTATCTGGTGAGCGGACTTTTGTCCGTGGTCTTCTCGCTCGCCTCCGTGATCAACATGCTGCTCGGCGCCTTGGTCATGCGGGAAAAGCCATCGCTTCGCATCGTCGCGGGTGGCATTGTCGGTTTCGCGGGCATTGCCCTGATGTTCTGGCCGGAACTGGCCGCGCGGGGGCTTTCCGGCGGAACGTTGGTTGGACTGCTTCTCTGCGTCGCCGGCACATTCTCGTTCTGCCTCGGCAACCTCGTTTCCGGGGCCGCCCAGCGCCGAGGACTGTCCCTCGTCTCGATGAATGCCTGGGGCATGCTCTACGGCACCTTGTGGTCCGGCGTGCTGGCTTTGGCTCTTGGCAGGCCGTTCATCGTCGTGCCGACCTTCTCTTATCTGGGCTCTCTCCTGTTCCTGTCCGTCATTTCTACCGTCGTGGCCTTTGCCGCCTATCTCACCCTGCTCGGCAGGATCGGCGGCGCGCGAGCCGGCTATGCGACGGTGATGTTCCCCGTCTTCGCTTTGCTCATCTCGACGGTCTTCGAAGGCTATCGCTGGACTCCCTGGGCGATAGCCGGGTTGCTGCTCGTTGCGATCGGGAACGTGCTGGTGATCAGGGCCGGCAAACGGTAAACCGGAAGTCAGGAGGCATGCCCATGAAAGCCGTTCTGTTCGAGCAATTCCGGTCGCCGCCGGAAATTCGCAATGTTCCCGATCCCACGCCATCGGCTGATGGCGTCGTAGTCAAGGTCGAGGCGACCGGCCTATGTCGAAGCGACTGGCACGGCTGGATGGGTCATGATGCCGATATCGTGTTGCCGCATGTGCCCGGCCATGAGCTTGCCGGAACCGTGTCGGCCGTGGGTAAGCAGGTGAAGCGCTGGCGGGTGGGCGCTCGTGTGACGGTTCCCTTCGTGGCCGGGTGCGGCCACTGCCATGAATGCCGGTCGGGTAATCATCAGGTTTGCGAGGCGCAGTTCCAGCCCGGCTTCACTGCCTGGGGCTCGTTCGCCGAATATGTGGCCCTCGATTTTGCCGACACCAATCTGGTGCGGCTGCCCGACAGCTTGGATTTCGTGACCGCGGCGAGCCTTGGCTGCCGTTTCGCCACCTCGTTCAGGGCGCTCGTCGACCAGGCCAGGGTGCTGCCGGGTGAATGGGTGGCCGTGCATGGCTGCGGCGGCGTCGGCCTCTCCGCAATCATGATCGCGACCGCCATGGGGGCGAACGTCGTGGCAATCGACATCGCGCGGGAAAAGCTGACCTTTGCGCGTGACCTTGGTGCGGTTGCGACGATTGACGGGGCAGGCGTATCAGACGTCGCCGAGGCTGTCAGGGAAATCACGAAGGGCGGAGCGCATGTCTCGATCGATGCGCTTGGACATCCCGCGACCTGCTTCAACTCGATCGCCAATCTGCGGCGGCGAGGCCGTCACGTACAGGTTGGCCTGATGCTCGACGAGCACGCGCGGCCGCCGATACCGATGGACAAGGTGATCGCACACGAACTGCAGGTGATCGGCAGCCATGGCATGCAGGCCTTCCGCTATGAAGAGATGATGGCCATGCTCGAGACCGGAAAGCTCGCTCCCGAAAAGCTCGTGGGAAGGCGAATTTCCCTCGACGAGGCCCCAGGCGCCTTGATGGCGATGGACCGCTTCGAAGGGCAAGGCATTGCGGTCGTCGACAGGTTCTGATCCCCTGTCACCTATGGGCAGTCGGAGTCGCGAACGTAACGGGCCTTGACCCAGCCCTCGGTGACCTTATCGGCATTATAGTGACTGACTTTGCACCAGCGGCTGCCCCAAGGTCTGCTGAGCGGTTCGCACGGGCTATCGAGATGGATGATGCCGTGGCTCCCCGGCGTGAGTTCGTCGATAATCGGGGAGGATGCGCTGGGCCGTTTGCGCATGTTCAGTGCGTCGCCCGGTTCGACATTGACGACAACGAGACAACCGGGTCCGCTCGTCGCCAGCGCCTGGCCAGTCGGCAGAAGACAAACCGCCGCCAGGCAAGCGATGATGGTTTCCTTGTACATGCCCCCTCCCGCTGGATTACCAGCCGGCCATGACATGGTTCGGGCGCAGGCGCTTGCTCCGTATGCCGCCGAGCGCGGCGAAGTCGAACGTGCCGGTCTCCTCGGCGATCGGCGCCGAGATGTTATCGAGGCTTTCGGCGATATGGCGGGCCAGCGCGTCGACGATGTCGGCCTTGCTCGTATGGCCGCGGAGAATTCCGATGTTGATGTCCGGAAGGGGGCCGAAACCATCGGCCTCGCCGAGCACGCGCATGCCGGGCCGCAACGCGCATTCCGGAAGCACGGACAGTGCGAGGCCCGAAAGGACCGCCGCTATGATCACCGTCGCCGACCAGCTCGTGAAGAGGATGCGGTGTTCGCGCCCCATCCGGTGGAGCGTATCGGTGGCGACGCGCCGCCATTGACAGGTCGGACGGCCGAAGGCCATCGGCAGGATTTCTTCCTGATGCACGGAATGGCTAGCCGACGTCACCCAGAGGAGGGGCTCCTTGCGCACGATCTCTGATGGACGGACGTCGTCGCACTGGGTCACGAGCGCGATATCGAGATGGCCGCGACGGATCAACTCGGCGAGATTGATTGTCGGTTCGCACACCACCGACAGCTCCACGCGAGGGTTGGAGCGCGCGAAGCGGCCCATGATCTCCGGCAGGAAACGATCGGCATAGTCATCCGGCGTACCGATGCGCACCTGGCCTTCAAGGCTTGAATCGTCGAACGCTGCAAGCGTTTCCCGGTTGAGGCGCAGCATACGCCGCGCATAGGACAGCAGTCGGTCGCCTTCCTCGGTCAGCCGGTTCATGCGGCCGTCCTTCTCGAAGAGAGGCTTGCCGATGCGTTCCTCCAGGCGGCGCATCTGCATCGAGACCGCGGACTGGGTACGGTGCACTTCTTCCGCGGCCCGCGTAAAGCTGCCGGTATCGGCAATGGTGATGAAGGTGTGCAACTGATCGAGATCGAGTGGCGCTGCCATGGCGGAAAAATCCATCATGAAAGTTGATGGTAAAGATTAAAAACATTCGTTGGACTAATCAATACTCTTTCGCGCAAAGTGTAAGCGTCCACATGAAGCGACAGAATTCGAGCTGAACCGGAAGCGGCGTGTCCTCCCAGACGCCGCTCCGGACGGACGGGTTTTGTCCCAAGCCGCGGAAGGAGGCCTTGAGATGGCCACGGTTTACCAGAATTCCTCGCTCCACGCCCCTTCGCGTCAAGCGTGGGCGGTTCGTGCGGTCAATTCCATTGCCAGTTTTTATCGCTCCTGGAAAAACCGGCGCGAATTCATGCGTCTCGGCGAGATGACCGATGCCGAGCTTGCCGACATTGGCCTGCGCCGCACCGATCTGCACGCCGCCGTAGGTCTGCCTTTTGGCGCCGACCCCACGGCGCGGCTGAACGCCATCGTCCATGGGCGCCACCAGGAGACGGCCTCGCGCCAGGCGCATTAGCGCGCCGCATCGAAAGGGATGATCTGACAGAGTTGACGCAGGCGCTATCCCCACTCCCGCCGGGTTCCCCGGTAGCCTGCATATTGCCCGGCCTCCCGAGGCCGGGCTTTTTTCAGGGTGCTTTCCACCGGCAGTGCCGCGCCATCATCCTGACCTCCAAGTGACGAATTGCTCCCGATTTCCGGAGATGCAGTAGTATCCCGACTTTATGCAGGAGACCCCAGCTGTTTTTTGCTTCGGGGTTTGCGGGGTCGAATGAGGATGTCACGAACGATCATCCTCCTGTTTCCGCCCCCGACAGCCGTAATTCACGATAATCCCGCTTTCCACAGGCTCGCGCGGCTTGGCTGCGGCAAAACGCCGTCGTAACGTAAGGGCAATTCAGGTCCCGCGGACGTTCGAATTGGTCAGCGGATCAGCCGGGGAACAACCTGAGGCCGTTCTGAAGAGGGCATCTCGCGGTCCCGCGACTGCACGGTTCAGAAGACCGACGGCGACCATCGTCAAGCGGTTGCAAACGTCAACGATGGGCCGATGCTGCCATGAAGGCCGGGAAAGTCCTTCGATGGTGCGTCAAGCGGAACGCAAGTTGCGCGGGCGCGGTCGGGCAACGCATTTCGATAGGAACGCATTTGCTGCGACCGTCACAAGCAAGGTCACCTTAGGTGCCGTTGCTTTGACAGGGAGGCGCTGGGAGCAATTCCGGCGCTTTCTGTCGTTTTGAGCTGTCCTCTATCGGTAGCGATCCATGCCCTGGCGGAATTGGTCGAAGATCGATTCCACGCCCTTCTGGTAGTCGTCGCGCTGCTTGGCGCCCGTTTCGAACATGTCGCCGAAGAGATCGTCATAGGGGTTGCGCGGCCGTCCGCTGGGGTTGTCCCGCTGCTGGGGGCGGGCCTCCTGAGGCTGCGGAGAGGTTTCCCGAGGCGCCTGAGCCTGTCCGCCGCGCAGCATTTCCTCGAAAATCCTGCCGAGCGGATTGTCGCCATAGCCGCCGGGCGTCCCACCTGACGGTGCCGGGGCGGCACCGCCGCCAAACATGTCCTGCAGGATCTTGCCGAGCGGATTGTCGAGGGGATCGGGCGATTGCGGCGCTTGCCTGGGCTGCGGCGTCTGTTGAGGCATGCCGAACCCGCCGCCTTGCTTCATCATCTGCTCGATGATCTCCTGCAGCGGATTGCTGGCATTGCCGGCTGCCGCCTGCATCTGGTTGGTCGATTGCTTGAAGAGTCCGCCCATGATCATGGCCGCGATGGCGGGAAGCATCTGCTGGAGCAACTGCTGGCCGAGACCCGTTGCCTGGGCGGCTTGTGCCGCGACGGCTCGGCTCAGATCTTTCGAACCGAACAACTGGCCGAGAACGTCGTTGCCGGCAGCCATGCCCTGAGGCGAGGAGGCATCGGCGGCATCATCGAAATAGCGGGCATGCTGTCCGGTGGACAGGGCCGACAGGAAGGCGCCGACCCCATAGGGATCCGAAGTGTTGCGCTTGAGCCCTTGGCTGAAGGCGGGCAGCAGCGCTTGCACAGCGGCCTGCGCCTGTTGCTGGGAGAGGCCGAACTGGCGTGCCAGAGCCTCCACTCCGTTGCCGTTCTGCGCGTTGGCGAGCATGTCGAACAGGTTGAGCATGAAGGCCTCCCAGGCTTGTCGGTTGGGAGAGCCTAAAACATTTTGCGGCCAAGTGGAATCACATGGAGTCGCCCGATTGGACGCACTGCGCCCTACCACCGGCCGATGAGTCGGGTTCGGTTCCGCGTCAATAGGCGTATTCGAGGAACACCGGTTCGATCGAGTCGCCCCAACGCGTGTGATAGGCGTTGAGCATCTCGGTAGCGCTCGTCGTGCCGCGCGCTACAACCTCGTCGAGTGGCGCCAGGAAATGCGTCTCGTCATATCCGTCGCGGTTCTTGCGGCCGCGATTGGAAAGACCGGTTCGCGATATGGTCAGCACTTCGCGCGCCATCTCACGCAACGTGCCTGTGCGGAACGGCACGGAAAGGGCTCCTTCCGGAACGGCGTCGCGCATGGCGCGAACGTCTTCGTAGGTCCAGTCGCGGGTGAGCGTTTCGGCTGCGTCAAGTGCCTCCCCGTCATAGAGCAATCCGACCCAGAAGGCGGGCAGGGCGCAGATGCGCCGCCACGGCCCGCCGTCGGCGCCGCGCATCTCGAGGAAGCGCTTCAGCCGCACGTCGGGAAACAGAGTGGAAAGATGGTTGGCCCAATCGCCCATGGTCGGGCGGCCCTGCGGGATCGTATTGTCAAGCGCGCCCTCCATGAACTGCCGGAAAGTCACGTGGGTCACGTCGTGATAATGGCCGTCGCGTATGACGAAATACATGGGGACGTCGAGCGCCCATTCTACGTAATCGGCGAAGCCGAAATCCGGTGCGAAGCAGAAGGACAGCAGGCCCGAACGCTGGTTGTCGGTGTCGCGCCAGATATCGCCTCGCCAGGATTGGAAGCCGTTCGGCCGCCCCTCGGTGAAAGGCGAATTGGCGAAAAGCGCCGTTGCCAGCGGCTGCAGCTTGAGCGAAACCTGCATCTTGCGACGCATGTCGGCTTCGTCGGCGAAGTCGAGATTTACCTGAATGGTACAGGTCCGATACATCATATCGAGGCCCTTGGTGCCGACCTTGGGCATGTACCGAGTCATGATCTCGTAGCGCGACTTCGGCATCTTCGGTGTCTCGGCAAGCGTCCATTTCGGACTGCCGCCGAGACCGAGGAAGCGGATGCCGAGCGGTTCGGCGATCTCGCGCAATTGCGCGAGATGAGCGTTGCCCTCGCGGCAGGTCTGGTGGATCGTCTCCAGCGGTGCACCGGAAAGCTCGAACTGCCCGCCGGGCTCGAGCGAGATGGCGCCCTGGCCGGTGGGCTCGACGAGCCCGATGATGCGCCCGGCATCCATGATCGGATCCCAGCCGAGCGTCTTTTGCATGCCTTCCAGCAAGGCGCGGATGCCGCGCGGACCGCCATAGGGAACCGGCGCGTTGCCATCGACGTAGAAGGGGAATTTCTCGTGTTCGGTCCCGATGCGCCAGCGTTCTTTCGGCTTGCCGCCATCGGAAAGATAGCCGACGAGCTCGTCCAGCCCCTCGATGGGCCGGAAATCCGTCGTGTCACGCGCCATGGTGAATGTTCTCCCGCCCGGTTGCCGGCGCTTGATGGATGAAAGAAGGCTGAGCGATCAAACGAAAAATCCTGACCCTGACATCAACTGTCATTGAACGTTCCAGTCGCCGATCGTTGCCTGGATCACGGCAAGGGCGGCGACCCCCGCCGTATCGGCGCGCAGGATGCGCGGACCGAGCGGAATGGCCGTGACGAAGGGCAGCGCTCGAAGCTGCTGGCGTTCCTCTTCGGAGAAACCGCCCTCCGGCCCGATCAGCAGGCCGAGCTTGCGTTCGGCGACCATCGACAGGATCGGCACCGGATTGTTCGTAGACGAGCCCTCGTCACAGAAGATGAGTCGGCGGCCGGGTTCCCACAGCCACAGCACACGATCGAGCTTCACCGGTTCCTCGACATGCGGGATCGCCAGGATGCCGCATTGTTCGGCCGCCTCGATTACGTTCGCCCGGAGGCGGTCGATGCCGACGGTCGACATCTGGGTGTGCTGCGTGATCACAGGTTGCAGCAGGCCCGCTCCCATCTCGACCGCCTTCTGGACGATATAGTCGAGGCGGCCCTGCTTGAGGGGAGCGAAACAATAGACGAGATCGGGATGCTGTGGCTGCGGTCGCACCTGGGCGAGCGCGCCGAGCGCCATCCTCTTGCGCGTGACGCTGGTGACCTCGGCAAGCCATTCGCCGTCGCGACCGTTGAAGACCAGGATCTGGCCACCCTGATTGAGACGCAACACATTGCCGAGATAGTGCGCCTGCTGCGGATCGGGCTCGATCTCGGCGCCCTGAAAAAGATCCTGCGGCACGTAGAGCCGCTGCATTCTGTAATTCGCACGCATGCCCGGACACATGTGCCGGGACGGGTGCCGTGGTCAAGTCCCGCTTTCGACCACTGTGCCGATCGTCGGATGCCATAGGGGAAGGTAACCGGCCTTGAGCGCGATAAGCGTCGTCCTGGGGGTGAGCAGCCTGAAATCTTCCGCACGCGCGAAGTCGCTGGCCTTGCCGTAGCCGTCGAAGCTCCACCTTCGCAGCGCGCCGTCGTGCTTGGCGAAACATTCCCGGTCGCTGGCGAGCATGACCCCGTCGGGGAGCGCGTCGAAGTCACTGCTGTTCATCGCCAATGCCTTTCGGGTTGAGGCGAAACGTTCGTCATGAAGCCGGGCGTCGATCCGTGGCGCCTTGGGAGGTGTTCCATCGAACGCTGCCGCGCAAGCTGCAACGAAAGCTTCGGCCCGTTCCCTGCGGCAATAGAAGCAGGGGCGATGCCCGGCCGCCAGCGCCGTCACCTCGTCGAGGAAGAAGAGCTCCGTCCAGCCCGCGGCGCCGGAGGGGGCGTTCCGCCCCATCACCTGTCGTTTCCTGCCGCGGAATTCGCAAGTGCAGATGATCCAGGCTTTGGTCGTCCAGCGGCGCCTGAGCAAAGTCCGGGTTTCAGGATCGTGGATGATGCCACGGTTGCCGGTGAAAATCCCCCTCTCGGCAACGGCATGGATTTCCCCCAAAGGATCGACACGATTCTGCAGAGGCATTTCATTCCCTTTGCCACTCGGAGGCTCCATGCTATCGCTCGCGCTTCGAATGTCATTCCATTTCATGACCGGAGCAGCAGGCGATGCGGGTTCTCGTCGTCCAGAACTATGACAACACCGAACTCGGCCAGGTGGGAGAGGCGCTCGCCGAGGCGGATGCGACGCTCGATATTCGCCGGGTTCATCGCGGCGACGTGCTCCCCGAGGATGCGGCCGCTCATGATGCCGCCGTGGTGCTCGGCGGCGGCCAGAATGCCCTCGACGATGCGGCCTATCCCTATATCCCCTCGCTCCTGGAACTGATGCGCGATTTCGTGGGCAGAGACCGGGCGCTGCTCGGTATTTGTCTCGGAAGCCAGCTTCTCGCCCGCGCCTTCGGCGCCGCCAACCAGATCGGCGGGGCGAGTGAGTTCGGCTGGCGCAACGTGAAACTCACCGACGCGGCGAAGGATGACAAGGTGCTGGGCGGCTTGCCCGCCGATTTTTCGATCTTCCAATGGCACGACGACACTTTCACCTTGCCCGAAGGTGCGATCCGGCTTGCCTCGAACGAGGTTGCCGTCAACCAGGCGTTTCGGGTCGGTCGGGCGGCCTATGGCACCCAGTTCCATTTCGAGGCGGACCGCAAGCTGGTCCGGCATTGGAACACGGTATTTGCGAGCCAACTGGCCGAACGCCAGCCCGGCTGGGCCGAGCGCCATGAGAGCGAGGCCGTCGAGCATGGCCCCATTGCCGATGAGGCCGGTCTGGCGATCGCTCGCGCATGGGTGCGCACGATCTGACGATACGTTCGCCGGGGAACCGCAGCGTCATGCGTGACATATCCGCAACGCTGTCGTTTTTCTGTTGTGGGCGGACGAAAAAGCCTATGGCGGGAGCCGGCAGGCAGAGCTAGAAGGGCGCCGCTGCGGCTGCAGACGAAGCCGTGGCGCACCGGATAATCCAATCACTCAGCGAAGAACAACCTCCCTCAATTTTTGTGGGGCGCGGATCTTCGATGCAACTTTTGCTCGTGATTGTCGTTGTTGCCGGGAACACTTTGGTAACTTTGTTTGTGTCAAGTTTTCGGGAAGCTTCAGCCGAGATGAACCCCGTGAGAGCCGCCCTCCTTTCCTTCCTGATGATTTCCGCAATCGCCATCTGCGGCGTTGGTATTTATGCTTCGGATGCATCGAGCGGCCATGCCGTGGTCGATGGCTATGGCATTTCGGCTATCCGCTGATACGCGACACCTTTGAGCATGTTGAAGCCAAGTGGGATCACTTGGCTTCGCGCAAGTGCGGCCAAATCAAGCCGTGAGCCGCCACAGTCGTACGCGGCCTGCACCTCGCAATTCCGTTTCAGAAAGCGGATGGCAAGCAAAGCTTGGTCCAAGCAGATTGCGTGTGGCGTCCGAGATTCGGATTTCTGCGGGTTCGGCAGACCTTTGGATACGTGCCGCGAGGTTGACCGTGTCGCCCCAAAGATCATAAGCAAAGCGCTTTTTGCCTATGACGCCCGCAACTATTGGTCCTGAGTGAACTCCAATCCTGAGCCCTAACGGTTCTCCCGCGAAATTTTCGCACTCAGCCGCCTTCCGCAGTTCAAGTGCGTAGCTGGCAAGGGCCTCTGCATGATCGGGTCGCGCGACAGGCAGGCCAGCGACCACCATGACGCAATCGCCGATTGTCTTGATCTTTTCGCAGCCGTGTCGTTCGGAAAGCAGATCCGCGGCCTTGAAGAAGCGACTGAGGATAGCGACCGTCGTTTCCGCTCCTACGCTCCGCGCTTTTTCCGTAAAGCTGACGATATCGGCAAAAAGGACACTCACCTCTGCATGGTCGTCGGCAATCTGTTCGTGCGCTTTCAACCGTTCTGCGATCGAGGCCGGAAGGACGTTGAGGAGCAGGGCTTCGGAGCGTTGATATTCACGCGCCAAATCCTCTTGGCTCCGCTTTAGCGCTTCATTTGTCGATTGTAACTCGTCGTTGAGATGGCGGAGTCTTTCTTGCAGAAGTGTCATTTCATAGGCTTTTTGTTGTATTCGCCGCTTGTTGTCGCGCTCGACGGTGGCATCAAGAAAGATCAGCCAGATGCAGCTGTCTTCGGCAAGAAGATGGAGGTCTGAGACGCGCCCGGAAGGCAATTCAATCATGGGCATATCATATGGAAGATCGAGGCCGGGCAGCAGACCTTCCATAAATTCGAGCTGTTCGGCTACAGGTTCGCCAATGTGAAGTGATGAAAGTCCGTAGTGTTCGACGCTCCCGCCCTTGGCGACTACCAAATGCTGGGCATCAACTTTCACATATGCGACAGAGCGCTCGTGGTAGACCAAGTTGTAAAGCCAGTTGCTGATGGCTTTCGGCAACGCAGCCATGGGCTAAAGCATATCGCCCAAAAGTGCGCAGCGGTTTTGGGATAACGACATGCGGAAAAACAAACCCTTAAAGCATGTCGCCGAATCCGATTTTCGGCGACCCGCTTTAGTGGGCGACCATCTCGGCCAAACGATGAAATGCATCATCGACACAGTCCCCTGTAAGCGCACTTGTTAAGTAGATCTGCCATCCGTTCGTCTTCAATTCATTCATCTCTACGTCCGATATCGCCCATTGATCGGCCAGGTCGGACTTATTGAACAGGAGTACGACCGGCATGGTACCGAATTCCGACTCGGCCCGTTCACGGAGGGTTAGCGCGACCCCGAGGGTTGCTGGGCGGGTTCCATCGGCGACAAGGACGAGCCCGGTCGCGCCACGCACATAGCTGACGCGGAACGAGCCGATATCGTCTTCGCCCGCCAAATCCCACAAAATCAGATTCACGGTTTTATCCGGGAGCTCGACATTTTTCTTGTCGATCTTCACCCCCACCGTCGTCATGTAGGTTTCAGAAAAGATGCTTTGGACGAACCTGCGGACCAGACTTGTCTTTCCGACACTGAATCCCCCTAGCATGCATATCTTCTTCTGCAACATGCTCGCCTCCCGCCCGGATTATTCGAAGCTTACCGTGACCTTGACCCTGCGGTTGGCGGACTTTCCGACCAGGCCGTCGTCGCTTTCCGCTGGCTCGAAGGTGCCCGCACCGCGAACGGAGAGCAGTTCCGGATCGACGCCGCGCTTCTTGAGAAGTGCACGGACCGTCTCGGCACGTGCAAGGCTGAGCGAGAGGTTGGCCGTTTCACGGCCGGTTGCATCCGAATGACCGGTCAACATGAATCGCGCCGTAACGCCCGCCTCACGGGCAACCTCACTGAGCTCTTTAAGATCGCCCGCCAACTCGTCGAGAACCGGCATCTGGGTCGTTCCAGGTACGGCTTTGCCGGAATCGAAGAAAATATCGATCGCCTGGATAGCGTCTTTAAAGCGGTTTAGTGTCCCGAGGCTGATATCACGCAGCTTTTCGACTTCCACAGTCAGTCCGTCCGCGGAAAGCCGTTGGGCGGCGGCGCGTGCCCGGGCAATCCACGTGGCAGGAGCGTCACCCTCGGCGACGATGCGATTGTCGACGATTGAAAATCGTACCGACTTCGGCGGCGCCAGGGAGGCAATCAGGCGCTTCATCACGAATTCGGGCTGGAAGCTCTCATAGAATTGCCAGTGTGAGTGGACGCGGGCGGGATCGACCTGTGTTCCGGCCAACAAGGCCTGGGGGTCGGCGGCCAGCGGATCTCTCAAGCCGGTAATATAAAATTGTTCCTGTTGCACCTTTTGTTCGGTGACGACGATTCCCGGTTGGCCCTCCAGTTGCGAGACATAGGCATGCCAGCGCTCCTCATCGAGCTTTTGCGGATCCACCTCCCGGACCTTGGAGATGTCGAGCAACGGTCCACCTGCCGGAAGTTGTTGAGCCGCGGCACGGGCCCGGTCAATCCAGGCGGCAGGAGCCTCGCCCTCCGCGACGATGCGATTGTCGGCGATCGACAGGCGTATCGACTTAGATGGCGCTAGCGACGCAATCAGGCGCTTCAGCACAAACTCGGGCTGGAGGCTCTCATAGAACTGCCAATTTGAATGAACGCGGGCGGGCTCGATCTCCGTTCCGGACAACAGGGCCTGCGGGTCGGCGGCAAGCGGATCTCTCAGACCGGCAATGTAGAATTGCCCGTCACGCACCTTTTGTTCTCCAATGATGATGCCGGGTTCGGTCTCCAGGCGGGACACATAGGCTTGCCAGCGCTCTGCATCGATTTTTTGCGGATCCACCTCGCGAACCCTGGAGATATCGAGAGCCGGTCCGCCCGCCGAAAGTTGCTGAGCCGCAGCCCGAGCGCTGTCGATCCAGGCGGCAGGTGCCTCGCCCTCGGCAAGGATACGATTTTCGACGATCGACAGTCGTATCGATTTCGGCGGCGCCAGCGACGCCGTCAGGCGCTTCAACACGAATTCGGGCTGAAGGCTCTGATAATATTGCCAATTTGAATGGATGCGGGCGGGGTCGACCTGCGTTCCCGACAACAGAGACAGCGGATCAACCGCAAGGGGGTCTCTCAGGCCGGCGATGTAGAATTGCCCATCGTGGGCGCGTTGTTCTCCAACGACGATTCCCGGCTGGGTCTCCAGGCGGGATACATAGTCTTGCCAATGCCTCTCGGCTAGCTTTTCGGGATCGACCTCACGGACCCTGACATCCAGAAATGGTCCGCCCGCCGAAAGCTGCTGGGCCGCAGCACGCGCCCGGTCAATCCAGGCGGCGGGAGCATTTCCCTCGGCAACGATGCCATGGTCGGCGATCGAAAGTCGCACCGACGGCGGCGGCCCCAACGACGCCGTCAGGCGCTTCAGCACGAATTCGGGCTGAAGGCTCTGATAGAATTGCCAGCGTGAGTGAACGCGAGCGGGATCGACTTGCGTTCCGGACAACAGAGTCTGCGGATCGGCAGCAAGCGGATCCCTTAGCCCGGCAACATAGAATTGCCTGCCCGACATCCTTTGTTCGGTGACGATGATTCCCGGTTGGCTCTCCAGTCGCGAGACATAGGCTTGCCAGCGTTGCGAGGACTGCCATGAAAAAAAGAGCCAACCGCCTGCCGAAGTCAAAACCAGCAAGACAGCAACAAGTAGGAGCCAGGGAAATCCCTGATTTGCGTCTTCCTGCTTAAGGTCAACGCAGGTCTGCAACTGCGTTTCTATACCGATGAGCTTAGAGCTGTCTCCATCGTATTGCTCTAAAGCCTCCGCATATTCCGCATGGATACGAAGCAACAAGTCGCTTAGTATTTCGTGCAATTCCTCCGGCGGGTTTCCCCTAATCACCACGGCCAAGGTGGCAACCGGTCCCGGTTCCGACCACAGGCGAAGTTCTCCGAAGCGAATTGTGTCGAGGCCCTCTTGTTCTTTCTCGTCGAATGAATCTTTTACAAAATCTTGAATCGCACTGAGCATCGAGGAAATGAGTTGTGGATCCTCGCTCGTCGCGTTCTCGGCGGCCACATGACTAATCAAAAGCCCGGAAAGGCGGTGGATGAGAAACGCGTGCTCAACGCGGTAGACGAGAGAATGCTTAAGAACAACTTCCGCGAAGCTTGTGCCTGTTCTCCAGGATTCGAGCCGCCATTTCAATCCTCGCACCGTAAATATATACTTCAGAGATTCATTGAGGGACTGAAAAGTCGCGTCGATTTTCTCTGCGATCGACTTGCGGATGGCCGGAAGAAGGAGCGGATACAGTATGTCCGTCAGCGTGTGCGGGTTCTTCTGAACGGATCGTCGAGTAGCCCCCTCGACAACTGGCGTGAGAACTTCGCTGAGTTGCACATGAGAGGCCTGTGCGGTCGCGCTCGGAAGAACGTTCCCCACGGCCGCTGCGAGTTGCTCGGGTTCGTCGAGCAGATGCACGATCCGTGAAAGCTCCGAGATCTCGCGCCCGACCAGCAACTGGCGCAAGATTTCCATGCGAGGGTCGGCGGTTGGAGCTTCGCGGAAACTGACGCGATAATCCGGATCCACATTCCGGGCAATTTCGACCAAAAGGCGAGCCAGCGCTTCTCGATCTATCCCAGTATCGTTCGAAGCAGCTCGTTGAAGAAGGTTGATTGGGTCGACGGTCGACGTCAAATCCGGATCAACTCGTTTTCCAAACCCGGTCCGAATTGCTCTTGCTGCCCCCAGAATCCTGGTTGAGGCATTTCGCAACTTCGACAAATAAACCGGCTAACAGATTTCTGTCTGTCTTGACGTTGCTGAGGTCGGAAAACATCTTTTCCAACATCAGCTGTATGCTTTCGTTCTTTTGCTTGATCTCCTCGCGCAGCAAATGATCGCTTCGATTTATCCGATCCGAGACTTCGCGTTCAAGTTCGCTCAACTGGTCCGACAGCGCGCGAACTTGCTTTTCAAGCGCCTGGTTTTGTTCGCGGAGATTACGATCAATCTCCTTGTCGGCCTCTGCTCGCGCATCTTTTTCATTCCGCAGTTGCGCTGCTAGTGATTCGACCTGTTTCTTGGCATTTGACTCATACATTTCGAGATTGCGCTTGGTCTCGGATTCAACATCCTTGAAGCGCTGCAAGAAACGTTCCTCTAATTTGGAGAAGCGGCGATCATAGTCCTGCATCTGGTTGCCGAACAGGAGATCGCGTATCTTGTCGACGCCTACAGGGTCGTTGGGAGCCGCATTTTCTCGAGCTTGCGACGCCATAAAAGCCAATCCTGCGTTTGGGTCGATTATCGGGTTTGAGTCCGCTTTACTTGTTGAAGAAGCGGCATTCGAAGATTCCTTGGCCATCCATATGCCCCCTTCGTTTGATGGTTGAACAACTGCTCCCGGAAACCTAAGGCGCCGATAAGAATGGCAGCAAAGAAGCCGGCCAGCAAGCAGAGAACCTATTTCATAAAAGAAAACATAGGAATGTCTTACTGTAAACCATAAGCAGTATATCGTAATGCGATAAATCTAAATCGAATGGATCATTTGATTAGCATTTCGTTTAAGAGCAACGATACGATAACAACCTTAAGAGGAGCAAATATGTCGCGGTTGTGCAGCGATCGAGCCACAGCGCTTCCACGCTGCCGCAAGACTCTGCTTCGAGAAAATCCAGACGTCCGGAGCAGGCTGCTTTTATCTCAAGGTGCCGCTCAAGATCATTATGGGCGCTCGGCCGCTGCGGCCGGTCACTGCGGCAGGCACCGATGCACATACGCGGAGGTTCGGATGGTTTTTCCTTCGCTCTAGTCGCTGACGTTGAGAAGACGCTTTTCCGCCCCTTCGATGACGAGGGCCGTGAGCCTGCCCGTCTTGTAGGCGCCGGTATCGACATTCACCCGGTTGGGCATCACCTCCGGCTCGGGCGCGGGCGTATGGCCGTGCACGATCACTCTCGGATGGAGATGCGGCCAATCGAGAAAGGCATCGCGAATCCAGATCAAGTCCATCCGCTCCTGCTCGCCGAGCGGGACGCCGGGACGTATGCCTGCATGACAGAAGAAGAAATGACCGAACGTGCACGAGAAATCGAGCGCTCGCAGCAGTGCGACATGCGCGGGCGGTACTGTCCGGACAAGCTCTTCCGAACTCTCACGAAATCGCTTCGGATCGGCAAGATCGAGCTCGATGCCGTAGGAACGGGCTGTCTCCGGCCCGCCGAAAAGCGCGAACAGCCCCTTCGGGGTCGGATGTGCCAGGAATTCCAGGAAACCGATGTCGTGGTTTCCCGCCAGCATCAGCACGCGGCTGTCGGCTTCCTTCGCCGCGATCAACACGTCGAGCACGCCCTTGGAATCGGGGCCGCGATCGACATAGTCGCCGAGGTGGATGATCCGCCAGTCCGCGGGGCGATCGCGGATGAGTTCTGCCCGGATCCGGGCGTGCATTTCGGCCAGCAGGTCGCGGCGTCCATGCACGTCGCCGATGGCATAGAGTCGCGTGCCGTCGGGGCCCCTTGCGTCCAGGAAGTGAATACCGCTCAAGCTTCGTCCGTCGATCCCGTCTTGTTCAACAATTCAGTACAATAGGTGTGGTCCGGCGTCCTTGATGTCACGCTTGCCGCACAGCGCCATGGTGATGTCGAGCTCGTTGCGGATGATCTCCAAGGCCTTCGTCACACCCGGCTTACCGAGCGCGCCGAGGCCGTAGAGAAAGGGCCGCCCGATATAGGTCCCCTGCGCTCCGAGGCAGAGTGCCTTGAGGACGTCCTGGCCGGAGCGAATGCCGCCATCGAGATGGATTTCGATCTTGTCGCCTACGACATCGGCGATGCCCGGCAACGCCGCGATGGACGAGGGGGCGCCGTCGAGCTGGCGGCCGCCATGGTTGGAGACCACGATGGCATCGGCGCCGGTCTCTGCCGCCATCGCCGCGTCCTCCTTGTCGAGGATGCCCTTCAGGATCAGCTTGCCACCCCATTTTTCCCTGATCCAGGCGACGTCCTTCCAGGAGAGCCGCGGGTCGAACTGCTCGTTGGTCCAGGAAGCGAGCGATGAGAGATCGCCGACACCTTTGGCGTGACCGACGATGTTGCCGAAGCTCCTGCGCTTGGTGCCGAGCATGCCGAAGCACCAGCCCGGCCGAGTGGCCATCTGGTAGATGTGCTTGGGCGTGAATTTCGGAGGGGCGGAGAGGCCGTTGCGCAGGTCCTTGTGGCGTTGACCGAGGATCTGCAGATCGAGCGTCAGCACCAGGGCCGAGCAGCCGGCCGTTTTCGCCCGATCGATCAGGCTCAGGACGAAATCCCGGTCGCGCATGACGTAGAGCTGGAACCAGAACGGCTTTGTGGTCGCGGCGGCGACATCCTCGATGGAGCAGATGCTCATCGTCGACAAGGTGAAGGGAATGCCGAATTCTTCCGCCGCCTGCGCGGCGAGGATCTCGCCGTCGGCATGCTGCATCCCGGTCAGGCCGGTCGGAGCGAGCGCCACCGGCATCGATACCTTTTGTCCGATCATCGTCGTTTCGAGCGTTCGGTCCGTCATGTCGACCAGCACGCGCTGGCGCAGCTTTATCTTCGCGAAGTCCGCTTCATTCGCCCGGTAAGTGCTTTCGGTCCAGGCGCCCGAATTGGCATAGTCGAAGAACATCTTCGGTACGCGTCGCTGCGCCAGTTCCTTCAGGTCGTTGATTTCGAGGATCGTGGTCATTGGTTTCCCAGGGGTTCGAAAACGTCAGGTGGTTTGGCGAAGGGAAGGGGACGGAGAACGGGGACCTCCGATGGGCGGGTCGTCCTCCATGCCGGCAAGCACTTCGGCGACGTGGCGAACTTCCATGGCCGAGCCGGCGCGCTTCAGCTTGCCCGCCATGGCCATCAGGCAGCCGAGTTCCCCGCCAAGCAGCATGTCGGCGCCGGAGGCCTCGATATTGGCTGCCTTGCGTGACGCGATCGAGCGGGAAGCGCTCGGATATTTCGCGCACAGCCCATCGCCAAAACCGCAGCAGGCATCCGCTTCAGGCATCTCGATCAAGGTCAGCCCCTCGATCGATGACAGCAGCGCGCGAGGCTGCGCCATCACGCCGAGATCGCGCAGCCCCGAGCAGGCATCATGATAGGTAGCTGTCCGACCGCGGCCAGCGGCGTAGGAGCGGATGCCTCCCATTTCGACGAGAAAGGCCGCGAGCTCATGGACCTTGGACGCGAAGTCGCCGGCGCGCCGCTCCCATGCGGCGTCGCCGTCGAACAGAGCGGGATAGTGTTTGCGAAGCATGCCGGCACAAGCGCCGGACGGCGCCACGACATGGTCGTAGTCTTCGAACGCCGTGATGGCGGCCTCTGCTGCCGCTCTCGCTTCCGCCCGATCGCCCGAGCTCAGGGCCGGCCGCCCGCAGCAGCCCTGCGCCATCGGCGCCTCGACGCTGCAGCCCGTCGATTCGATCAGCCTTGCCGCGGCATATCCGATGCTCGGTCGGAAAAGATCGACGAGACAGGTGACGAACAAGCCGATCTTCGGTTTTGCTTCTGCCCTCACCGGCGTTCCAGCATCGCTTTCCAAATCCACGTACAAGCTCAGTCCGCCGTTCTCTGTTTCAGCCGCAAACGGGACACGCGCCGCCAATCGCCGGTCCGCTCCGCTTCGGCAAGAGCATTCCTGACGAAGTCGATGTGAGCGACCGCAGCCGCCCGCGCGCCCGCGGGTTCGCCCGTCGCTATCGCGAAATGAATCGAACGGTGCTGATCGAATATCGATTCGCGAACGCCGGGCAGGTCGTAGATCATGGTGCGATTGCGCAGGATGCCGTCGGACAGCAGCCGATAGCAGGAACGCAGCGTGTGGAGAAGGATGATGTTGTGCGCGCATTCGCCGACGGCGCTATGGAATTCGACATCCATCGCGGCCTCTTCGGCTGCGTCGCCACGCTCGTGAGCGGCGGCCATCCTGTCCATGATCTGCGCGAGCATTTCGCGGTCGTCGTCGGTTGCGCGCCGGGCGGCATGTTCGGCGGCTATGCCTTCGATATCGCGCCGGTAGTCCAGGTAATCGGCAACCGCCTTCGGGTGCGAGGCGATCAGCTCCATGACCGGAGGTGTGAAGATCTGCCCTGTAACGTCTGCGACATAGGTGCCGCCGCCATGCCGGGTAGCGATCAATCCGCGTGCCTCGAGCGCTTTGAGCGCGTCGCGCAGGATGGGTCGCGATATGTCGAGCTGGCGGGCAAGCTCGCGTTCGCCGGGCAGCCGATCGCCGTCCCGCAGCACACCCTCGAGGATGAGGCTCTCGATCTGCTGGACCGCCTCGTCGGAGGTCCGTGAATGTTCGATCCTGGAGAAGATTTCGCCCAATGGAATGCCGTTGGTATGGTGATCGTAGCAAAGATAATCTTACCTCCGCAGAATGGTCAATTATTTTAGCCACTTCGGGTTTCCGGCGAGTGGCGAGTTCCATTTTCGACGGCAATCCGTTTGCCGCGCCTCGGACTAGCTGGTAAAGGATTGTTACCACCAACGCGGAAGGAGGAATGCCGCATGACCGGTCTCGCCATGCCGACGCCCGACGCCGCTACGTTGGCGCGCCGCGACGAGATTGTTGCCGACATGCGCATTATCGTGCCGGGCGAGGGCGTGGTCGACGCGGTCAACGCCATGCGCGCCTTCGAAAGCGATGGCCTCACTGCTTATCGGCAATTACCGCTCTGCGTGGTCCTGCCGGAAACGGTGGCGCAGGTGTCGCGTATCCTGAAATATTGCAACGACCGCAACATTCGCGTCGTGCCGCGCGGCTCCGGCACCTCCCTCTCAGGCGGCGCGCTGCCGCTCGAAGACGCCGTGTTGCTGGTGATGAGCCGTTTCAACCGCATCCTGGAGATCGACTTCCCGAATCGCGCCGTGGTGGCGCAGCCCGGCGTGACCAATCTCGGCATCACGGCCGCGGTCGAGCAGGAGGGTTTCTATTATGCACCCGACCCTTCTTCGCAGATAGCCTGTTCGATCGGCGGCAATGTCGCGGAGAATTCGGGCGGCGTCCATTGCCTGAAATACGGTCTCACCGCCAACAACCTGCTGGGCATCGAGATGGTCCTGATGGATGGCGAGGTGGTCCGTCTGGGCGGCAAGCATCTCGACGCCGAGGGGTATGACCTGCTCGGCGTCATGACGGGCTCGGAGGGCCTGCTTGGCGTGGTCACCGAAGTGACCGTTCGCATCCTCAGGAAGCCCGAGAATGCACGGGCCTTGCTGATCGGCTTCCCGACGAGCGAGCAGGCCGGGCAATGCGTGGCCGACATCATCGGGGCGGGAATCATCCCTGGAGGCATGGAGATGATGGACCGGCCGGCGATCCATGCCGCCGAGGATTTCGTCCAGGCCGGCTATCCGCTTGCCTGCGAGGCGCTGCTGATCGTCGAGCTCGACGGGCCTGCCGTCGAGGTCAATCATCTGATCAGCGCGGTCGAGGCGATCGCCTTGAAGAATGGCTCCACGACGTGCCGCATCTCGCAGTCGGAGCAGGAGCGGCTCGCGTTCTGGGCAGGCCGCAAGGCGGCCTTTCCGGCGGTGGGACGTATCTCGCCGGATTATTATTGCATGGACGGCACGATCCCGCGCAAGGAATTGCCGCGGGTTCTCCACGGCATGCGAGAGCTCTCCGATCACTATGGCTTGCGGGTCGCCAACGTTTTCCATGCCGGTGACGGCAACCTCCACCCGCTGATCCTTTATGACGCCAACGTCCCCGGCGAGCTGGAAAAGGCGGAAGCCTTCGGCGCCGACATATTGCGCCTCTGCGTCGAGGTCGGCGGGGTGCTGACCGGCGAACACGGGGTCGGCGTCGAGAAGCGCGACCTCATGCCGGAGATGTTCTCGCCGATCGACCTCGACCAACAGATGCGGGTCAAATGCGCCTTCGATCCCAACCATCTGCTCAATCCCGGCAAGGTCTTCCCGCAGCTTCGCCGTTGCGCCGAACTCGGCCGCATGCACATCCATCGCGGGCAGATTCCATTTCCCGACATTCCGAGGTTTTGAGATCGTGCAGGGTTCGACGGTTATGACGACGCTCTTTCGCGCCCCCCTCTGTCCTGCCGGACGTCTGTCTGATGACGATACGGCATCCACACGTCTGGAAATGTCTTTCCTCATCGCTTGGCAGGTCCCCCTCTCCGTCTCGGCTTCGCCGAGCCACCTCTCCCCCACCTTGTGGGGAAGAGGAAAGGCGCCGAGCATGCGGCCGGCGATTCCTCTCCCTCACGATAGTGGGGGAGAGGTGGCTCGGCGAAGCCGAGACGGAGAGGGGGACCTGTACCGGCCATGTGTATCTGCACGGATCGCTCCGTCCGCGCTGCAATGACCACCTTCACCCCCTCAACTTCCGACGAAGTCCTTTCCGTCGTCCAATGGGCGCTGGAGCAAGAAGCCCCTCTTGAGATCGTCGGACATGGCTCCAAGCGAAACATCGGCCGCCCGCAGCAAACTGAGCACATGCTCGATCTCTCGGGCCTCGTCGGCGTCACGCTCTATGAACCGGAGGAACTCGTGCTTTCGGCGCGCGCGGGAACACCGCTCGCCGAGATCGAAGAGCTGCTCGCTCGAAACGGTCAGCAACTCGCTTTCGAGCCGATGGATTATGGGCCCCTGCTCGGCGGCACCGCCGGCAGGGGAACGATCGGCGGCGTGCTGGCGGCCAATCTTTCCGGGCCGCGCCGGCTCAAGGCCGGTGCGGCAAGAGACCATATCCTGGGCGTCCACGCCGTTTCGGGACGAGGCGAGGCCTTCAAGTCGGGCGGCCGGGTGGTGAAGAACGTAACCGGATACGACCTCTCCAAAGGACTTGCCGGCTCCTGGGGCACGCTCGCCGCCGTCACGGAGCTGACATTCAAGGTGCTGCCCGCGGCAGAAACGGAGATGACGCTGGCGATCCGTGGCCTTGTCGACGACGTTGCGATTGCCGTCATGGCGCTGGCTATGGGATCGAGCGCGGAGGTCTCCAGCGCGGCGCATTTGCCGGAAGGCGTGGCGCAGCGCGTGCTCGGCGGCGCCTTGGGCGGCGATGCGGCGACGCTGCTGCGCGTCGAAGGTTTCGGACCGTCCGTGACCTATCGCGTCGAGAGCCTGATGGAGCTTCTGGGCAGGGCCGGCCAGATCGACCGGATCGAAGCCGACCGGGCACGTCTCCTGTGGCGCGACATCCGCGATTGCGTGCCCTTCGCCGATGGGACCGAGAAGCCTGTCTGGCGGGTGTCGGTTGCACCCTCGGAAGCTGCGAAACTGGCGCTGGCTTTACGCATGGAGGCGGCGGCTGAGGCCTTTTACGACTGGCAGGGCGGTTTGGTTTGGTTGCGCATGGAAGGGGATCCGGAAGCGGAAACGCTGCGCCGTCTCATCCGGAAGCTCGGCGGTGGCCACGCCACGCTGGTGCGGGCCTCTCCCGCCTGGCGCGCCGCAGTGTCTATATTCCAGCCGCAGCAGCCGGGCCTCGCAGCGCTTTCAGCCCGATTGAAGGAGCAATTTGACCCCAAGGGCATATTCAACCCCGGTCGCATGGCCGCGGAGGCGCAGTCTGCTAAAGTCGCCCAGAGTTAGTCGAGGAGGAGACGATGAGCGATCCGCAACCGCGAGCACCGCGCCAGACCGACCGGTGGCTGGAGCCAGGCGCGACCAATGTTCAAGTGATCTATGTCCTTTACCTCGCCGGTCTGGTTATCGGCGTCAGCGCATTGGTCGGCGTCGTCATCGCCTATGTCAATCGCGGCAAGGCGGGAGGTTGGGTGGAGACGCACTACACATGGGCGATCCGCACCTTCTGGATCGGCATCGCCTATGTCGTCGTCTCCTTCATCCTGATGCTCGCGGCGATAGGCTTCCTGCTCTTGTTCGCAACGGCGGTCTGGTTCATCGTCCGCTGCATCATCGGGCTCCAGGCAGCCGGGCGCGGCGAACCGATCAAAAATCCGGAAAGCTGGCTTATCTAGGAGCTGTAATAGAAGTGCAGACGACCTTCACCGCCGAGCAACTTGCCGACCCGCATGTCGCGGAATCGGAGAAGATCCTGCGCAAATGCGTTCATTGCGGTTTCTGTACGGCGACCTGTCCGACCTATGTGACGCTCGGCAACGAGCTCGACAGTCCGCGCGGCCGCATCTACCTGATCAAGGATATGCTGGAGAACGGTCGTCCGGCCGATGATGAGATCGTCACCCATATCGATCGCTGCCTGTCGTGCCTCGCCTGCATGACCACCTGCCCGTCCGGGGTCAACTACATGCATCTCGTGGATCATGCTCGGGCGCATATCGAGAAGACCTACCGCAGGCCGCTGGCCGATCGCCTCGTCCGCTCATTGCTGGCCGCGGTGCTGCCTTACCCCCGGCGTTTCCGCGCGGCGCTCAGGCTGGCGCGATTCGGTAAGCCTTTTCTGGGCCTGTTCGATCGACTGCGGCTGTTGAAGCCGCTTGCGGCGATGCTGCGGCTCGCGCCGGCCAGCGTGCCCAGGCCCGTTCCGATCGTGCTGCCCGCAACACACGCGCCGGAGGCGACGCTGCGGGGCCGGGTCGCGATCCTCACCGGATGTGCACAATCCGTCCTGGAGCCGGGCATCAACGAGGCGACCATCAGGCTGCTGACGCGGCTGGGCATCGAAGTGGTGGTGCCGCAAGGCGAAGGTTGCTGCGGTGCGTTGGTCCACCACATGGGTCGGGAGGAGGCGGCTCTCGCCGCGGCTCGCCGCAATGTCGACGCCTGGACCCGCGAGATCGAACGCGGTCTCGATGCGATCGTCATCACGGCTTCCGGCTGCGGCACGACGATCAAGGACTATGGTTTCATGCTGCGCCTCGATCCCGCCTATGCCGGGAAGGCCGCTCGAGTTTCGGCGCTCGCCAAGGACGTGACGGAATATCTCGCGGCACTCGACATGCCTGCCCCGGCGCTGCGACCCGCAATGACTGTGGCCTACCACTCGGCTTGCTCGATGCAGCATGGCCAGAAGATCACGAAGCTGCCCAAGGAATTGCTGGAAAAAGCCGGGTTCGTCGTGAGAGAGCCGCGGGAGGGCCACCTCTGTTGCGGCTCGGCCGGAACCTACAACATCCTGCAACCGGAAATTTCGGCGCGCCTGCGAGACCGGAAGGTGAAGAACATCGCCGCGACCAATGCGGACCTCATCGCCACGGGCAATATCGGCTGCATGACGCAGATCGGAGACCGCGCCGGCATGCCGATCGTCCATACCGTCCAACTGCTCGACTGGGCCTATGGCGGGCCCAAGCCGATGGCGATCCGGGCATAGACTATTCGCTGCCGGACGAAATGGGCAGCGCCTTCCCGAGGCTACATCACCACGACAGTCGTCCCGACATTCACCCTCTCGTAGAGATCGACAACATCTTCGTTGCGCATGCGGATGCAGCCGGAGGAGACGGCTCGGCCGATCGTCCAGGGCTGGTTGGTTCCGTGGATGCGGTAGAGCGTGGAACCCAGATAAAGTGCTCGCGCGCCCAGAGGGTTTTCCGGGCCCCCTGCCATATGCTTGGGCAGGTGACGCCCCTTGGCGCGCTCGCGCTTGATCATCTCGGCCGGCGGACGCCAATCGGGCCACTCTCGCTTGCTCGTCACCTTGTGGGTTCCCGCCCATTCGAAGCCCGGTTTGCCCGTACCGACGCCATAACGGCGTGCCTTGCCGTCCTGCTCGACGAGATAGAGGAAGTTTTCGCGCGTATCGATGACGATGGTTCCCGGCTTGTGTCCACCGTCATAGTCAATCTGCTGCGGCAGATACTGTGGATCGAGTTTCGGCTGCGCCTGGCGGGTCGCGCGAGGTTCTACCGCAGCCGTCCGGACGGGATCCGGACGAGGCCGGCGAACCTGGCGGACTTGCCTGGGGGCCGGCTCGCCCAACGACTGCAGGGCGCCTTCCCTGGGCCGCTGAAGCTTGGACGCGACCGGCGGGCGGTTATCGCGCAACTGCATGACCCACGGCGCGGAAAGATCCGGCGATACGACCACTGGCGGACGGGCAGCATAACGATCCTGGGCCGCTGAGGGGGAGACCGTCAACGCCAGCGTTGCTGCCGTGCCGGCGAGAAGGACAGATTTCAACATGACGCACTCTCTACATGATCGCCAATGATCCGCTTGCGCGAGGAAATTGGCGGCCGTTGGCAACCGAAAGATGAATCCGGATGGATAAAATGCGACTCCACCACGAAAGCTCCTGGTGTGGTTACCGCCGGGTTCAGAAGGCTGGTAAAGGCTGGGTAAAGGTCGTCGCAAAGCTACGACGGTGCCGCACCGATAATCGAATCGGCAAGAAGAAGCGTCGGTCTTTTCGGGTCGACAACAGGTTGGCGCTGGCCTTATCCAATCCGCCAAAGCAATTGCTGGATTCGGGCGATGGAAGAGAAAACCGGACTGATCGTGGGCGCTGACGGTGCGATGCGCTGTTTCTGGCGTGGCAGTGACGAACTCTACGGCCGCTATCACGACGAGGAATGGGGTCGCCCCGTCGCTGACGACCGCCGCCTGTTCGAGAAGATCTGCCTCGAAGGGTTTCAGTCCGGCCTGTCGTGGCTGACCATCCTGCGCAAGCGCAAGAATTTCCGGGCAGCCTTCGACGGGTTCGATTTCGAGCGCATCGCGGGATATACCGAGAGCGATGTCGAGCGGCTGCTCGGCGATGCCGGCATCGTGCGTCATCGCGGCAAGATCGAATCCGTCATCAACAATGCCCGCCGCGCCGGCGAACTCGTGGAGGAAGCCGGCTCGCTCGCCGCCTGGTTCTGGAAGTTCGAGCCGGGGCCGCAGGATCGTCCGGCGCGGGTCGATTACCCGACGCTGATCGCCAACCCCACGACCGCGACGTCGACTCTGATCTCGAAGGAACTGAAAAAGCGCGGCTGGACCTTCGTCGGTCCGACGACCGTCTATGCCTTCATGCAGGCCATGGGCATGGTCAACGACCACATCGAGGGCTGTGTCTGCCGCCCGGTCGTTGAAGCGGAGCGCCTGCGTTTCAGGCGGCCGCACTGAGACAGTGCCCTATGCATTGTTCGGCCGCCTTTGCGCGTCGTCCAGCGATTTCACTTTGGCCGCAAGATGCTCTAATCGATTTTTCGTTTGACCCGGCCGCGAAGCCGGTATTTGCAGCAGGGCGCCAATCGCGCCGGCAACGCCGGCCTGCCTATCGGAAAGAGTAGAGATGACCACGACCCGTACGGAAACCGACACCTTCGGCCCGATCGACGTTCCCGCCGATCGCTACTGGGGCGCGCAGGCTGAGCGTTCCCTCAGCAATTTCAAGATCGGCTGGGAAAAACAGCCGCTGTCGATCGTGCGTGCTCTGGGCATCGTCAAGCGCGCCGCGGCGGAAGCCAACATGGCGCTTGGCCGGCTCGACCCGAAGGTCGGCGAGGCGATCGTCGCTGCCGCCCAGGAGGTGATCGACGGAAAGCTCAACGACCACTTTCCGCTGGTGGTCTGGCAGACGGGCTCCGGTACCCAGTCCAACATGAACGCCAACGAGGTGATCTCGAATCGCGCCATCGAGTTGCTCGGTGGCGTGATGGGCTCGAAAAAGCCGGTGCACCCCAACGACCACGTCAACATGAGCCAGTCGTCGAACGACACTTATCCGACGGCCATGCACATCGCCTGCGCCGAACGGATCGTTCATGACCTGCTGCCGGCGCTCAAGCATCTCCATGCCGCGCTCGATGCCAAGGCCAAGGCTTTCGACCACATCGTCAAGATCGGCCGCACCCATACGCAGGACGCTACCCCGTTGACGCTCGGCCAGGAGTTCTCCGGCTACGCCGCACAGGTTGCTTCGTCGATCAAGCGCATCGAGTTGACGTTGCCGGGCCTGCAGGAACTTGCCCAGGGTGGCACGGCTGTCGGGACAGGGCTCAACGCTCCGGTCGGCTTCGCCGAGAAGGTGGCTGAGCGCATCGCAGACATCACCGGGCTGGATTTCATCACCGCTCCGAACAAGTTCGAAGCGCTCGCCGCGCATGACTCCATGGTGTTCTCGCATGGCGCGATCAATGCCGCTGCCGGAGCGCTGTTCAAGATCGCCAACGACATTCGCCTGCTGGGCTCGGGTCCTCGCTCGGGCTTGGGCGAACTCGCCCTGCCGGAAAACGAGCCCGGCTCGTCGATCATGCCGGGCAAGGTCAATCCGACCCAGTGCGAAGCGCTGACCCAGGTTTGCGTCCAGGTGTTCGGCAACAATGCTGCCATCACTTTCGCCGGCAGCCAGGGCCATTTCGAACTCAACGTCTATAACCCGCTGATGGCGTACTGCTTCCTGCAGTCCGTTCAGCTCATGGCCGACGCGGCCGTATCCTTCACCGACAATTGCGTCGTCGGCATCGAGGCCCGTGAAGACAACATCAAGGCCGCTCTCGAGCGGTCGCTGATGCTGGTCACTGCGCTCGCGCCGACCATCGGCTATGACAACGCGGCCAAGATCGCCAAGACCGCCCACAAGAATGGCACGACTCTTCGCGAGGAAGCGCTCGCGACCGGGCTCGTCACTGAAGCCGATTATGACCGCTTGGTGCGGCCGGAGGAAATGACGCGTCCCGGCTGACCCGAGACGGTGACGGTTGCACGACAGGGTGGCATCGTTCAATATATGTGAACATTGAGTCGGTGGAGCCGAGGCTAGCGGCTCCCCTCACCGCGAGTATGTTGTGGTTATCACCAACCTCGGGAATGCTTCAATGTCGAACAACATCATCCTCCTCGTCGGCCGTGTGCTCTTGTCGTTCATGTTCATCATGTCCGGGCTGCAGAAGTTCGGAGGCATAGAGGGCACAGCCGGCTACATCACCTCTGTTGGACTACCGGCAGGAACGGCGCTGGCTTGGCTGGCTGCGATCTTCGAGACGCTGGTGGGGCTTGCGATCCTGGTCGGTTTCCAAACCAAGGCGGCGGCGCTGCTGCTCGCCGCTTTCGCGGCCTTCACCGCCTTCGCTTTCCACTACGCGCCGGCCGACCAGATGCAGATGATCAACTTCATGAAGAACCTGACCATCGCGGGCGGTCTTCTGGTGCTCTTCGTTGCAGGTCCGGGCGCGCTCTCCGTCGACGCACGACGCGGTGGTGCGGCCTACGCCTGATTGAGCTGACGGTCACGCGACGAGCCCGGGCTGCGAGCCTCGGGCTCTTTTGATTTCTGTTTTGGGCAGTGAGGTCAGACGGCCGCCGCGACTTTTTCGGCGACCTCGGCGATGACGTCTTCATCGGCTGCGTCGCGTGGTTTCCGCGAAGCGACAAGGCAAGCCTGCGATTCCAGGATCACGCCGTCCGACAGGATTTTCAGGTGATTGGCGCGCAGGGTCGAGCCAGTCGTGGTGATGTCGACGATCACGTCGGCCGAGCCGGTGGCCGGGGCGCCCTCCGTCGCCCCGAGGCTCTCGACGATACGGTAGACCTGGATGCCGTGCTTGTGGGAGAAGAACTGCTGAGTAAGGCGCCAATATTTGGTGGCGATCCTCAGTCGCCGTCCGTGACGCAGGCGGAAGTCGGCGGCGACGTCGTCGAGATCGGTCATGGTGTCGACATCGAACCAGACTTCCGGCACGGCCACCACGACATCGGCTCTGCCGAAGCCGAGCCGGGCGGCAATGCACGTGCGCACCTCCCAGTCGGCAATGGTTTCTCGCAGCAGATCCTCACCGGTGATGCCGAGGTCGACAGCTCCTTGCCCAAGCTCGCCAGCGATCTCGGAGGCGGACAGGAAAGCCACGTCGATGTCGGGTCGCCCAGCGATCCTGGCGCGATACTTGCGATCGTCGCCGGGCAGTTCGACCGGCAGTCCTGCCTTGGCAAGAAGTTCGAGCGCCTGCTCCTTGAGCCGGCCCTTGGACGGCAGCGCAAGCGTTATGCTCATCGGACAGTCTCCCGCAGAGCGCCGATCCGGTCGAGCCAGACGGAGAAGCCCACTCCGGGGATCGGCGCCTGCGCGCCGAGCAGCGTGAGCAGCCGGTCGTAGCGGCCGCCGCCGGCCAACACGCGCTCTCCACCGCTTGCCGAAATCTCGAAGACCAGTCCCGTGTAGTAGTCGAGAGGGCGGCCGAAAGCGGCGTCATAGGTGACCATCCCGGCGGGCAGGCCGTAACCGGCGATCGCCTCGGCTCGGGAGGCGAAGTTTTGGAGGGCACCGCCTAGGGACAGGCCTGCGGCTGCCGAAAATTTCTCCAGCGCATCCGTTGCGCCCTCGAGCGGAACCTTGATCGACAGAAAATCCTTCAGCGCTTCGAACGCCTCGCGCGAGAGGCGTACGCTTCTGAGTTCCGCCTTCTCCATCAAACGGCGGGCAATCTCGGCGGGAGTGCGGCTGGCCGAGGCGGAAAAACCGGCTGCCGCCATATTCGATTCGACATGGGCCGCAAGCTTTTCGTGATCGCCTTCCGCTACGATTGCCGCGACGGCGGCGGGTAGGGTGCCGTTGCGCGTGGGATTGGCAAGATCCGCAAGGGCGGCCTCCAGCATGGTGGCCGAGCCGAAAGCGCGGGCCAGCCGCATGCGCCAGCCGCGCGGCAGGCCAAGGGCAGCCAGAACCGCCTCGAAGGTCGTCTGGTCGCCGAGCACGATCGACAAGGCTTGGCCTGGCAGCACGCGGCTCAGCAGCGCATGGGCATCCGACACGGAGCGCGCGTCGGCGGCGGCCGTGTCGGTGTCGCCGAGATCCTCGATGCCGGCCTGCACGAATTCGTTGCCGCCCTCACGGCGCTGTCGGAAAACCTCGCCGAGATAGGAATAGCGGCGTGGCGTGCCGGCTTGGCTGGCGATGTGGTCGAGGCAAACCGGGATCGTGAATTCAGGCCGCAGGCAAAGCGTTGCGCCGGTCTCGCTTTCGGTCAGGAAGATGCGTCGGCGCAGGTCCTCGCCGGCCATATCGAGGAAAGGATCGGCGGGCTGGATGATCGGCACATCGACAGCATCCGTTCCGCGCTCCGCAAAAAGCGCGAGGATGTCCGACGCGAAAGCATAGCGCGGCTTCATGAGTTGGCGGGCCAGAGGGGGCTGCTCATGCCCGCGAGCCTTCCCGCTCCTCGGCCTGGGCCGCGAGAATCTTCTGCACCGCGCTCACCAGCTCGTTCTCCGGCACGGTGATCTGCGCGGGGCGGCTTTCGCGCCACTCCTTGTTGTCGGTGATCTCTTCCGACAGCCGCGCGCCCTCGACGAGGTCCTTGATCTGCACGGTTCCGGCGGCGCGCTCGTCGCCGCCCTGGATGACCACGCAGGGCGCGCCGCGGCGATCGGCATATTTCATCTGTGCCTTCATGCCGGCCCCGCCGAGATAGAGCTCGGCGCGGATCTTCTCGCTGCGCAGCGCCGTGACCATTTTCTGGTATCGGCCGAGACTGTCCGTATCCTTGTCCATAACCAGCACGACGACCGGCGCGACCACCTCGGAAGTGTCGAGCTTTCCGAGATTCTTCAGCGCCGTCATCAGCCGCGAGACACCGATCGAGAAACCGGTGGCCGGCACGGGCTCGCCGCGGAAGCGCGAGACGAGCCCGTCGTAACGTCCCCCGCCGCCGACTGACCCGAAGCGAACGATCTGGCCGTCCTCGTTCGGGATTTCCGCGAGGAGCTCAGCCTCCAGCACGGGGCCCGTATAATATTCGAGGCCGCGAACGACGGAGGGATCGATCTTGACCCGATCGGGGCCGTAACCTGCAGCATCGCAAAGCAGGGCGATCTGTTCGAGCTCACCCAGGCCGGCCTCGCATTGCGGGAAATCGCCGAGCGCGCGCTTCAGATTGCCGACGGTCGCCTGGTTGCTCGTGCTCGCATCGACGACAGCAGTGACGAAAGAGACGACGCGGTCGATCTGTTCTGCGGCAAGGCCTGCACCCTTGGTGAAGTCGCCGCTCTCGTCGAGACGGCCCGCGCCCAGCAGCTCCTCGACGCCTGCGACGCCGAATTTGTCCAGCTTGTCTATCGCCCGCAGCACGGTCAGCCGGCGTCCGGCGTTCTCGTCGCCGCCGAGACCGATCGCCTCCAGCAAGCCATCGAGCACCTTGCGGTTGTTGACGCGTATCACGTAGTCGCCGCGCCCGATGCCGAGCGCCTCCATGACGTCCGCCATCATCATCGCCATCTCGGCGTCGGCGGCCACCCCCGGTGTGCCGACCGTGTCGGCGTCGAACTGCATGAATTGGCGGAAGCGGCCGGGGCCCGGCTTCTCGTTGCGGAACACCCAGCCCGAGCGGTAGCTGCGATAGGGCTTGGGCAGGCGCTCGAAATTCTCGGCCACGAAGCGAGCCATCGGCGCGGTGAGATCGTAGCGCAGCGACAGCCACTGTTCGTCGTCATCCTGGAAGGAGAACACGCCCTCGTTCGGCCGGTCCTGATCGGGAAGGAACTTGCCCAGCGCGTCGGTATATTCGATCAGCGGCTGATCGGCCGGCTCGAACCCGTAGAGCTCGTAGACTTCCCGGATCGTCGCCATCATCTTCTCGACGGCGCGGATGTCTTCCGGGAACCGGTCGACGAAACCGCGCGGCAACCGCGCCTTCATTTTTTCCGATCTGTCGGCCATTGTCGCTTGCTTGAATTCCAATGTGGTTGTGCGGCATAGGGTCAATTTGACCTCATGTGCGGCGCGCGTGTCCTAACCGATGCAGGACGGGGCGGCAAGGGCGTGGCGCTGCCTAGTTCCCGCCGAGCAGCGACCTTGCCGTCGGCGTCAGCCTGAAATGTTCAGGTTCTCGCGAGCGGAAGGGTGCGATCCTCTCCTCGGTCGCCCGCCAGCCGGCATCGGCGGCGATAGCCCGTCGGTGGCAGTCGAGATCGGAGCGCTGCTGAAACAGTTGGACTGTCACGAGGACGTGTTCTCCTTGCCGGACAGGCAAGCGAGGGAAATCGTTCTCGGCATGCTCGGAGACGAAGCATGCCGCGGCCGGTGCACCCAGGGCCTTCAGCAGCGGCATGATTTCAGCACGGAATATCGAGGAGAAATCCGTTGCGCTTTCAGGGCGGAGGTGGTGGACGGAAAGCAGGGCCACGCCATTGTCGCGGCGCTGCTCCATCGCGGCTTCCCGCGGAGCGCGCGTCAGGCCGCCGAGATCGAAACCGGAACTCGTAAAAGCCGGCTTCAGCAAAAGCACATTGTCGGAATCGATCATCGTGGCATTGGCTGCGTCCTTGTGGGCCGCCCAGACCGGCCCGCCATAGAAATTGGCGAGCGCCGTCCTGCGCGCGGCCATGCTCTCGAACCCGCGGAACCAGACGAAGCGATCCTCGCGATCGAGATCGCGGAATTGGCCGATCACCTTGATGCCGGTTCCTTCCTGTCCTTCGACGAAATACCGGTCGAAAAGGGCGATCAAAGTCTCCCGTGCGCCCGGGTGGAGCGTGTATTCGCGCAGTTCGATAATGGGGCAGCATGCCTCAGGGCCGGTTCCAGAACACATATCTCTCCTCCAAACAAACCGATTATCCTGTTTTTAATAACAGACGGGTTGTCCGGTTTTGTCAATTTGTTATCTCTGCCTGGAGAGGAGAGGAAAAAATGCCGAGAGAAGGACGCATCCGCACCAACGACCCACAAGGCACGCGCCGCAAGGTGCTCGACGCAGCCGCCGAAGCCTTCCAGACGAAGGGATACCACGCGACCAGCATTGGCGACTTGGTCGAGGCTGCCGGCATCTCGGGCGGCGCCCTGCACCATCACTTCGCAACCAAAAAGGCGATCGGGCTCGCGGTGATCTCGGAACGGGTCTCGGAGGCTGTCGAGGAAACCTGGATCAAACCGATCTGGGAGGCCGGGTCCGCGCGCCAGGGCGTTCGGAGCGTGTTCATGGCCATCGCCGACGAACTCGACCGGCAGGGTTTCGTGCGAGGCTGCCCGCTCAACAATCTCGCCCATGAGCTGTCGCTCGCCGATCCCGATTTCCGTGCCGCGATCTCGCTCTTGTTCGGACGCTGGCGAAACGCGGTGGCGGACAAGATGCGCGCCGACCAGCAGGCGGGCATTGAAGAACGAACCGATCCCGAGCGGTTCGCCAGCCTGGTCATCGCTACTTATTCAGGAGCAATGGCGATGGCCAAGGCCGACCAGGACGCAACCATTTTGAGGGTGTGCTGTCGGTCGGATTGGAACTGAACGCAGTACTATGAAGGCTCCGCGACGACACAGACGCCCTTCCCGGCGCCGATAACGGTGAAGGCTTTGCGCAGCACGCGAAACCCGTTGCTCTCGAGATTGGCGGTGAGTTTCGCGGCAATCGGCTCGGCCTGAGTGGGAGAGGGCGGGTCGAAAAAAAGATAGAACAAGCCGGACGGCTCGAGCAGCCGTCGCACGGCAGCCAGTTCCCTGGCCGGATCCATCCAGAAGACGTTGACCCGCACCGCGACGATCTTGTCGAAAAGCCGGCCCTTGAAGTCCGCGGCCGACAGCTCCGCCTGGCGGATGACGGCCTTGCCGGAAGCAATGTGGGGGGCGTTTCGTTTGGTCGCGGCCGCCACCATTTTATCGGACCGGTCAAGCGCGGTGATCGTTCCGGAGGTCAGCCGGTCGGCGAGCAGAGAAAGCAGTACGCCATGGCCGCAACCGATCTCGAGGATCCGGTCGGCGGGACCGGGCGCGACAACTTCGGCGGCCCAGGAAAGCCTGTCGGGAACTTTGTCGGCCATGAGATGCCCCCTTACGCGCGAGGGACAACCTACGCGACAAAGGGGTGAAAGGGAATTGCGAGCTGCGCCCCGAGGCCATGTGCGGCGCGACGGCGTCCGCAACAAAAAGGGCGCCGCGAGGGCGCCCTTTCCGTATCTTGAGATGGCTGGACTTAGAAGTCCATGCCACCCATTCCGCCCATGCCGCCGCCCGGCATTGCCGGAGCCGGAGCGTCCTTCTTCGGCGCTTCGGCGATCATGGCCTCGGTGGTGACCAGGAGACCGGCGACCGACGCGGCATCCTGCAGCGCGGTGCGGACGACCTTGACCGGGTCGACGATGCCGAGGGCGATCAGGTCGCCATACTCGCCCGTCTGGGCGTTGTAGCCGTAGGTGGCCGTCTTGTTCTCGAGGATCTTGCCGGCAACGATCGAAGCCTCGGCACCAGCGTTGGCAGCGATCTGACGGCACGGAGCCTGGAGGGCACGGCGCACGATATTCACGCCAGCCTGCTGGTCGGCGTTGACGCCGTTGGTCTTCAGGCCAGCCGAAGCGCGCAGCAGCGCGACGCCGCCGCCCGGAACGATGCCTTCCTCGACCGCCGCGCGGGTCGCGTTGAGGGCGTCGTCGACGCGGTCCTTCTTCTCCTTGACCTCGACTTCGGTCGCGCCGCCGACGCGGATGACGGCAACGCCGCCGGCCAGCTTCGCCAGACGCTCCTGGAGCTTCTCGCGGTCGTAGTCCGAGGTGGTCTCGTCGATCTGCTGCTTGATCTGCGCGACGCGGCCCTGGATCTCGGCCTTCTTGCCGGCGCCGTCGACGATGGTCGTGTTCTCCTTGGAGATCGACACCTTCTTGGCGCGGCCGAGCATGTTGAGGCCGACATTCTCAAGCTTGATGCCGAGGTCTTCGGAGATGACCTGGCCGCCGGTGAGGATGGCGATGTCCTCGAGCATGGCCTTGCGGCGGTCGCCGAAGCCCGGAGCCTTGACGGCGGCGATCTTCAGGCCGCCACGCAGCTTGTTGACGACGAGCGTGGCCAGAGCCTCGCCCTCGACGTCTTCCGAGATGATGAGCAGCGGCTTCGAGGTCTGCACGACGGACTCGAGGACCGGGAGCATGGCCTGCAGGTTGGAGAGCTTCTTCTCGTGGAGAAGGATGTAGGCATCCTCCAGCTCGGCAACCATCTTGTCCGGGTTGGTGACGAAATACGGGCTGAGATAGCCACGATCGAACTGCATGCCTTCGACGACTTCGAGCTCGGTCTCGGCGGTCTTTGCTTCCTCGACCGTGATGACGCCCTCGTTGCCGACCTTCTGCATGGCCTCGGCGATCATCTTGCCGATCGCGTCTTCGCCGTTGGCCGAAATCGTGCCGACCTGGGCGACTTCCTCGGAGGTCTTGATCTTCTTGGCCTTCTTGACGAGGTCAGCGACCACGTCGGCGACGGCGAGATCGATGCCACGCTTCAGGTCCATCGGGTTCATGCCGGCGGCGACGGCCTTCGCGCCTTCCTGGACGATGGCTTGGGCCAGGACGGTCGCGGTCGTGGTGCCGTCACCGGCGATGTCGTTGGTCTTCGAAGCGACTTCGCGGACCATCTGCGCGCCCATGTTCTCGAACTTGTCTTCCAGTTCGATCTCCTTGGCGACGGTGACGCCGTCCTTGGTGATGCGCGGGGCGCCGAACGACTTGTCGATGACGACGTTGCGGCCTTTCGGACCGAGCGTGACCTTCACCGCGTCGGCGAGGATGTTTACGCCGCGAAGCATCTTCTCGCGGGCATCACGGGAGAATTTTACGTCTTTTGCAGCCATGTTTTAAGCTCCTGGGCTCTTCGCCCGAAAATCTAGGATTGATGGTGCGGATGGATATCGGCGATCAGCCGATGATGCCCATGATGTCGGATTCCTTCATGATCAGAAGGTCTTCGCCATTGAGCTTCACTTCGGTGCCCGACCACTTGCCGAACAGGACGCGATCGCCGGCCTTGACGTCCAGCGGGACGAGCTTGCCGCTCTCGTCGCGCGCGCCGGAACCGACTGCGATGATCTCGCCTTCCTGCGGCTTCTCCTTGGCGGTGTCGGGGATGATGATGCCGCCTTTCGTCTTTTCCTCGGATTCAACCCGGCGGACGACCACTCGGTCATGAAGCGGGCGGAACTTCGACTTTGCCATCTTTGAAAATCCTCGATCGGATGTTTAGAAGAAAGGGTTCCTCCGTCCGGCAGACCGGACAACGATTAGCACTCGCTGTCGTGGAGTGCTAATCGCGGCGCTGAGATAGGCCCTGGCATTTGGAGAGTCAAGACGAAGAGAACGCCGGTAGGACAGCGATGTTGATTTTTGGTTTCCGGCCCTCCTTCGAGCATGATTGACGCATCGGCCCGGGCGGGCGCCGACCGGATACTGATCGTCGGATGTAGCCGTCAAAGCGCCGTTTGCTGTTTCCCGCAATGTTGGCCTTGCTCTCGTCGGGTCGATAAACCGACCGATCATGGTGGGCCTTGGCGGCTTCTCTCCTAAGGCAAGTCACTCGCGAGAACGTGCCCTTGTTTAATGAGCATGCTCATAATATATCCCGCTCATGATTTTGGACGGCACGGAGAGATTGGGCTTTCTTCTTCACGACGCGGCGCGCCTGATGCGCAAGCGCTTCGAGACGCGCGCCTCCGGCTACGGCCTTTCGGCGGCGCAGTGGCGGTTGCTCGTGCGCCTTGTGAAGGACGAGGGTGTGGCGCAGGCGCGGCTGGCCGAGCTTCTGGAAATCGAGCCGATCAGCGTCTCGCGCCTGCTCGATCGAATGGAGGAGGGGGGCTGGATCGAACGCCGGCAGGACGCAAACGATCGCCGCGTGCGTATGATTTTCCCGACCGCCAAGAGCCGGGATGCCTTTGCGGAGGTCAAGAGCATGGCGGGCGAGGTTTACGAGGAAGCGCTGGCCGGTCTGCCAGCACCGATTCGCAGGGCGACGATCGAGGGACTGACCGCGATCGTGAACAATCTCTCCGAGGCCGATACGCCGGCCTGCGGAGGGGGTGGGGTTTCGAAGGATAAAGTAGCATGAGCGCGGTGGAAAAAACCAACGGGGCGGACCCCGAGTCGAAGACACAGGCATCGCCTGCCGTGACGACGCTGCAAGTGGTGCAACCAGCACCCAAAAAGAAGCGCAAGGCAGGCCGCATGGTTCTCATGGCGCTTCTGCCGGTCATTCTGGCGGCGGGCGGTGCTTATGTCTGGGTGACCGGCGGGCGCTATCAGGAAACCGAAAACGCCAATCTGCGCCAGGCCAAGGTGTCGATCGCGTCAGAGGCGGCGGGTCGCATCATCGAGGTCAAGGTCGCCGACAACCAGATAGTCAAGGCGGGGGACGTGCTTTTCGTGGTCGATTCCGAGCCCTATCGCATTGCGCTCGCCGAGGCCGACGCCTCGCTCGCCGCGGCCCGGCTTCAGGTCGAGCAGTTGCGCGCCGCGTACAGTCAGGCCGTGGCTCAGGAGCGGGTCGCCGCCGGTGAACTCGACTATGCGAAGGCGCAGTACGACCGGGCGACCGAGCTTGCCGGCAAGGGCATCAGCGCGAAGTCGTCCCTCGACGTCGCGCAACGCGACCTCGACAAGGCCGAGGAGGAACATAGCGCCGCTCTTCAGGGCATCGCCAGCGCGCGCGCGGCGATGGGCGGCGATCCCGATATGGCGACGGACAAGCATCCCACGGTGCTTTCGGCGCTCGCGGCGCGCGACAAAGCGGCCTACGAGCTTGACCAGACCACGGTGCGGGCCCCCGCGAATGGCATGGTTTCGCAGGCTTCGTCTTTCAAGCTCGGCCAGTTTGTCGCCACCGGCACGCCGCTCTTCAGCCTGGTCGAGACGGGCGACACCTGGGTGGAAGCCAATTTCAAGGAAACCCAGCTTACGAATATGAAACCGGGCCAGAAGGCCGAGGTCGTCCTCGACACCTATCCCGGGCATCGTTTCGAGGCGACAGTCGAGGCGATCGGCGCCGGCACTGGGGCTGAATTCTCGCTCCTGCCGGCCCAGAACGCCACCGGCAACTGGGTCAAGGTCACGCAGCGCATCCCGGTGCGGCTGAAGCTCGACGGCGGGGCCGCCGAACTGGCGCTGCGCACGGGCATGAGCGCCACCGTGGAGGTCGATACCGGGGTCAGCCGAGGCTTCGCTAACCTGTTCAGTTCGGCCATCGCCGCAGAGTAAACTTGTAAGAGCCGCCATTCAGGACCAAAGCCGCAGGGCGGCACGATCGTCATGAGCCAGACTTCCGCTACTGCTGAAGAGTTCCCTCACCGTGGCCTGATCACGATCTCGATCATGCTGGCCACGGTGATGCAGGTGCTCGACACCACCATCGCCAATGTCGCGCTGCCCTCCATGGTCGGCGATCTCGGCGCGTCCCAGGATACGATCAACTGGGTATTGACGTCCTACATCGTGGCCGCGGCGATCATGACGCCGCTCACCGGCTGGCTGTCCGACCGGTTTGGCCGCAAGGAACTGTTTCTTGGCTCCGTGGTCGGCTTCACCGTGAGCTCGATGCTTTGCGGGATGTCGTGGAGCCTGGAGAGCATGGTCGCGTTCCGCCTGCTGCAGGGCGTCTTCGGGGCGGCCATCGTGCCGCTATCCCAAACCTTCCTGCTCGACATCAACCCGAAGGAGCGCCACGGCCAGGCCATGGCGATGTGGGGCGCGGGCATCATGGTCGGCCCGATCATCGGTCCGACATTGGGCGGCTGGCTCACCGAAAGCTTCAACTGGCGCTGGGTGTTCTTCATCAACCTGCCGATCGGCATCATCGCTTTTCTTGGCTCGGCCGCATACCTGCCGAGCATCGCAAGGCGCCTGCGCGGGTTCGACTTCTTCGGCTTTGCCATGCTGTCTCTGGGCGTCGGCGCGCTGCAATTGATGCTCGACCGCGGCGCCGAAGTCGATTGGTTCTCGGCGGCCGAAATCTGGATCGAGCTCGGCCTGTCGATCACCGGTTTCTGGGTTTTCATCATTCATCTGATGACGGCCGAGAACGCCTTTATCGATCCGAGGATCTTCACCGACCGGAACTTCGTCACCGGCCTGGTCTTCATCTTCGTGATCGGCGTCATCCTTCTGGCCAGTCTTGCGCTGCTGCCGCCCATGCTGTCGAACATCTTCGGCTATCCCACCATCACCACCGGCCTGGTCATGGCGCCGCGCGGCATCGGCACGATGATATCGATGATCCTGGTCGGCCGGCTGGTGCGTCTGGTCGACCCGCGCTATCTCGTCGTGACCGGCCTCATCCTTACCGCCTACTCCCTCTACGTGATGACCGGCTTCTCGCCTCAGATGGACAGCTATCTCATCATCGAAAGCGGCATCGTGCAGGGGCTGGGGCTCGGCCTCGTCTTCGTGCCCTTGTCGACGGTTGCCTTCGCCACGCTCGAGGCCCGCTTTCGTACCGACGCCACCGCGCTGTTCAGCCTCGTGCGCAATATCGGCTCGTCGATCGGTATTTCGATCGTCACGGTGCTCTTGACCCGGAACACGCAGGTCAACCACGAAGAACTGATTTCCGCGATCTCGCCATTCAATCCGCTTCTATGGGAAACCTCGCCGGCCGCCGCAGGTGGTGATCCCGCGGCCTTGTCTCAGCTCAACGGCCTAGTCACGCAGCAGGCGCTGATGATTTCCTACGTCGACGATTTCAAGCTGATGATGATCGTCACACTCTGCGCATTGCCTCTCGTGTTCCTCCTGCGCAGGCCGCGCACCCAGATCGCCTCGGGCGCGCCCGCCGCTCACATGGATTGATGCGCTTCACCGTTGCGCGTCGGTCGCCATTCTGACGGCCAGCCCGGCCAGGACGGTGCCCATCAGCCAACGCTGGACCACGGCCCACAAGGGGCGCCCTGTCAGGAAGACGGCGATAGAGCCCGCCGTGACGGCGATGATCGCGTTGACGGATACGCTGATCACTATCTGAGTCGCTCCGAGCGTCAGCAACTGCCCGAGGACGTTGCCGTTCTCGGGCGTGACGAACTGCGGCAGCAGGGAAAGATATATCACTGCGATCTTGGGGTTGAGGAGGTTGGTGAGAAAACCCATCAAGAACAATCGTCGCGGGCTGTCTTTGGGCAGATCCTTGACCTGGAAGGGCGAGCGTCCGCCTGGGCGGATCGCCTGCCAGGCGAGCCACAGCAGGTAGAGCGCGCCGGCAAGACGCAGTGCGTCGTAGGCATAGGGAACCGCGACCAGCAGCGCGGTGATGCCGAGCGCCGCTGAGAGGACATAGAACACGAAGCCCAGCGCCACGCCACCGAGCGAGATCAGCCCCGCCAGCCGCCCTTGCGAGATCGAGCGCGAAACGAGATAGATCATGTTCGGGCCTGGTGTCAGAACCATGCCCAGCGCGATGAGGGCGAAGGCGATCAGGTTGGGAATTTCAGGCATCGGATGTCCCCAGCGTCCGCCTCGATGGCACCTTCGCCGGTCGGCGCCAAAAAGGCACTCGATTATGAATGCGCCGGTAGTCTCCGACAAGGCTTGGAATTACTCGGGATCAGCCGACGATGGGAACGTTGTTTCCAAATCTGCGCCGTCAAGGGATCGTTAACCGGGATCGGCGCACGCATCGGATCGATAACCGCGGGCAGGACTGTTTCGATCTAAACCGGGAGCTGTCCAGGGAAGGCTGGTGACAGGGAGGGCGCGTTCGGATAATGCCGATGCGTGCCGGTCATCTCCGACCTACATTCTCGACAACGACCGACAGACGGACTGCATCAGCATGGCCTTCACGCCCCCCGCAATTAAATCCCTCGACGACCTGACCGATCGCTACGGCGTGATCCTATGCGACGTGTGGGGGGTGCTCCACAATGGCGTGCAGCCCTTCGCCAGGGCCGCGGCAGCTCTATCCCGAGCGCGGGAGAAGGGGCTCGCCGTCGTGTTGATCACCAACGCACCGCGCCCGAACACGAGCATTGTCGCCCAGCTCGCCGCGATCGGCGTGCCTGACGCGGCCTGGGACCGGATCGTCACCTCGGGCGACGCCACCCGCGACCTGATCGTGGAAGGGCCGCGCAAGATCTTCCATCTGGGTCCCGAACGCGATCTCGCCATTTATGACGGGCTGGAGGTGGAGATTGTTGAGGAGTTCGAAGCCGCGGGCGTGGTCTGCACGGGCCTGTTCGACGACGACACCGAAACTCCCGACGATTATGCCGATATGCTGCGTCGTTTCCGGGCCCGCAACCTCCCCCTCATCTGCGCCAACCCGGACATCGTGGTCGAAAAGGGCGACCGGCTGATCTGGTGCGCCGGGGCCTTGGCGCGCGACTACGCCCAACTCGGCGGCCGCACGCTGGTCGCCGGCAAGCCGCACGGGCCGATCTATGAGCTGGCGCTCAAGGAAGCGGCGCAGGTACTCGGCCGGCCGGTCGAGCGGAGCGAGGTGCTGGCGATAGGTGACGGTGTCCTGACCGACGTGAAGGGCGGCGAGAGCAACGGCCTCGACGTGCTTTTCGTTTCGGCCGGCATCCATGTGCGCGACTATGGCGACCCCGATGCGCCCGACGCCGAGTTGCTGGCGGCGTTCCTCGACAAGCATGGCCATCGGCCGGCCGCCTATATCCCTAAACTGCGTTAGGTCTGATCCGTGCAGCGGTCCGGTTTCAAACGCATCGCCGATCCTTTTCAGCTTCCCGCGCCGCTCCGTGGCGGGGTGGTGGCGATCGGCAATTTCGACGGTGTCCATCGCGGCCACCAGGCCGTTCTGGGCAAGGCGCTTGCCGAAGCCCAGCGCCGTGCCGTTCCGGCGCTCGTGCTGACTTTCGACCCGCATCCGCGCACCGTCTTCCGCCCCGACGTGCCCCTGTTCATCCTCACGCCGCCGCCGGTCAAGGCGCAACTGGTCGCCGAGCTTGGCTTCGACGCGATGGTCGAGCAGCGCTTCACGCGCGACTTCGCCTCGAATTCCGCCGAGGACTTCGTGATCGGCGTGCTCGATCGCGGTCTCGGGATCAGTCATGTCGTCACGGGGTTCGATTTCCATTTCGGCAAAGACCGACAAGGCGGCCCGGCCTTCCTGATGGCCTCCGGCGAGAAGCATGGTTTCGGCGTCACGCTGGTCGACGCTTTCCGCGACGAAGGCGCCGAGGTCATCTCGTCAAGCCGCATCCGCCAATTGCTGACCGAAGGCGAAGTCGTGCAAGCGGCTGGTTTGCTTGGCTATCGCTATACGGTCGAAGCCCAGGTGACCGGGGGCAAGCGGCTTGGGCGAACGCTCGGTTTCCCCACGGCGAACATGATGCTTTCGCCCAGCGTGACCTTGAAGCACGGCATCTATGCGGTGCGTTTTCGGAAGGCTGACGGCACGTTGTTCGACGGGGTGGCCAGTTTCGGGCGGCGGCCGACGGTCGACGAAAACGGCGCGCCGCTGCTCGAGACCTATGTGTTCGACTTTTCCGGCGACCTTTATGGTGAGACCTGCGCCGTCTCCTTCTTCGGCTATCTCCGCGGCGAGGAGAAATTCGATGGCCTCGACGCGCTGGTTGCCCAGATGAAACGCGACGAAGCCGAAGCGCGCGCCATGCTCGCGGGCGTCAGGCCTCTGTCCGCGCTCGACTTGACGGTCGCCTTTCCCTGAAAGCGACATTTCCTGCTTTCTTGCTCTGATCCGGGCAACGGCGCAAAACCGGGCTTTCCAACACGTCCCGGCTCCGCTAAATAGCCGGTCATGACCATGCGCGCGTCCTTCGCGATACGAATTACCAGCCCGGTGTTCCGGGCGGCCTGAAGCCGCCGGAACCGCCGGGATTTCCGCGCGCCCTCTCGCGCTTGCTCCAAATTATGTTAGTTGGACGCCCGAGGCTTTTGGCCGCCGGGCAACGCATATGGCAGAACCATGACCGATACCGCCGAGAAGATCGACTATTCGAAGACACTTTATTTGCCGCAGACGGATTTTCCGATGCGCGCCGGGCTGCCTGAGAAGGAGCCTGCCATCGTCAAGCGCTGGCAGGAGATGGATCTCTATCGCAGGCTGCGCGAGGATGCCGCCGGCCGTGAGAAATTCGTTCTCCACGATGGACCGCCTTACGCCAACGGCAACATCCATATCGGCCATGCCCTCAACAAGGTTCTGAAGGACATCATCACGCGTTCCTTCCAGATGCGCGGCTACGATTCGAACTATGTACCGGGTTGGGACTGCCATGGCCTGCCGATCGAATGGAAGATCGAGGAGCAGTACCGGGCCAAGGGCAAGAACAAGGACGAGGTCCCGGTCAACGAATTTCGCCGCGAATGCCGCGATTTCGCCACTCATTGGATCAAGGTCCAGACGGAGGAGTTCCAGCGATTGGGCGTGGTGGGGGACTTCAAGAATCCCTACACGACCATGGCCTTCCATGCCGAGGCGCGCATTGCGGGCGAACTCTTGAAATTCTCCATGTCCGGCCAGCTCTATCGCGGCTCCAAGCCCGTGATGTGGAGCGTGGTCGAGCGTACCGCGCTGGCCGAGGCCGAGGTGGAGTATCAGGACTACGAATCCGACACGATCTGGGCGAAGTTCCCGGTCTTGTCCACGGTATCGGGTGCCGCGCCCGGCAAGGATTTGCTTGGCGCTGCGGTCGTCATCTGGACGACCACGCCTTGGACGATCCCCGGCAACCGGGCGGTCAGCTATTCGCCTCGGGTCGAATATGGCCTCTACGAGGTAACCGCGGCCGAGAACGACTTCGGCCCGCGTCCGGGCGAGAAGCTGATCTTCGCCGATGCCCTGGCGGAAGAATCCTTCGCCAAGGCGAAGCTGCAATATCGACGTCTGCGCGCGCTTCCGGCCGAGGAGCTCGGTTCACTGACACTTTCCCATCCCCTCAAGGGCTTGGGCGGCGGCTACGGTTTCGTCGTTCCCATGCTGGCGGGCGATCATGTGACCGATGACGCGGGCACGGGCTTCGTGCATACGGCTCCCGGTCACGGCCGCGAGGACTTCGACGCCTGGATGGACGCGGCCCGTGATCTCGATGCGCGCGGCATCGACACACGCCTGCCCTTCACGGTCGACGATGCCGGCTTCTTCACCGATGACGCACCGGGCTTCGGACCGGATCGTGAAGGTGGGGCGGCTCGCGTGCTCGACGACAACGGCAAGAAAGGCAATGCCAACCAGGCCGTGATCGACGAACTGATCAAGCACGACATGCTTTTCGCGCGCGGCCGGCTGAAGCACTCCTATCCGCATTCCTGGCGCTCCAAGAAGCCGGTGATCTTCCGCAACACGCCGCAATGGTTCGTCTATATGGACAAGGACCTCGGCGGGTTCGGACTGGAGGACGGCGTCGCTCCGCCCGCGGGAAAGGACACCCTGCGCAATCGCGCGCTCGCTGCGATCGACGCGACGCGCTTCGTGCCGCCGGGCGGTCAGACCAGGCTGCGTTCCATGATCGAGGAGAGGCCGGACTGGGTCTTGTCACGCCAGCGCGCCTGGGGCGTCCCGATCGCCATCTTCGCCGATGAAAAGGGCGAGGTGCTCAGGGACCCCGAGGTCAATGCCCGCATCGTCGCAGCCTTCGAGGAGGAGGGAGCCGACGCCTGGTTCGCCGAGGGCGCGCGAGAGCGGTTCCTGGGTTCGCGGGCCAACGAGCCTTGGGCACAGGTCATGGATATCCTCGACGTCTGGTTCGATTCCGGTTCGACCCACACATTCACGCTGGAGGACCGGCCGGATCTCAAATGGCCCGCCGATGTCTATCTCGAGGGTTCCGACCAGCATCGCGGCTGGTTCCATTCCTCGCTTCTGGAAAGTTCCGGCACGCGGGGCAGGGCGCCTTACAACGCGGTCGTCACCCATGGCTTCACCATGGACGAGGATGGCCGCAAGATGTCCAAGTCGCTCGGCAATACGGTCGTCCCGCAGGACGTCATCAAGCAGTCGGGCGCCGACATTCTGCGGCTCTGGGTGGCTACGACCGATTATTGGGAAGACCAGCGCCTCGGAAAGAACGTGCTGCAGACCAATGTCGATGCCTATCGCAAGCTGCGCAACACGATTCGCTGGATGCTCGGCACGCTCGCCCACGATACAGGCGAGGCGGTCGCGCTGGACCAGATGCCGGAGCTGGAACGGCTGATGCTGCATCGCCTGTCGGAACTGGACGAGGTGGTGCGCTCGGGTTACGACGCCTTCGATTTCAAGCGGGTCGCAAAAGCCTTGCTCGACTTCATGGTCGTCGATCTCTCGGCCTTCTATTTCGACATCCGCAAGGACGCGCTCTACTGCGATGCGCCTTCGAGCGTCAGGCGCAAGGCGGCCGTCGCGGTGGTCAGGCACCTGTTCGACAATCTGACGACCTGGCTTGCGCCGATGCTGCCCTTCACGACCGAGGAAGCCTGGCTCGACCGCTATCCCGGTTCAGAATCGGTGCATCTGGAACAGTTCCGTCTCGTACCGGCGGAATGGCGCAACGAGGCGCTTGCGGAGAAGTGGCGCAAGATCCGGCAGGTTCGCCGTGTCGTCACCGGGGCGCTGGAGATCGAGCGGGCGAAGAAGACGATCGGCTCCTCGCTCGAGGCGGCGCCGACTGTTCACGTCACGGATTCCGAACTGCTGGCGGCGCTGGAAGATGTCGACCTCGCCGAGATCAGCATCACCAGCGCCATTTCGGTCACCGGTTCCCCGCCCGTGGGTGAGGCCTTCACGCTGGACGAGGTGAAGGGAGTGGCCGTGGTGCCCGGGCTTGCTTCGGGGCGCAAATGCGCGCGTTCCTGGCGCTTCACCGACGATGTCGGCACCGACCCGGAATTTCCGGACGTCTCGTCGCGCGACGCCGGTGCTTTGCGGGAACTGAGGGCGCTGGGTCGCCTCTGAGTACTCCCGGTCGTTGCGCCCCGGCGCGGCATGCGATAAAAGCCGCGCCGGACGTGACGCCACGTTGTCGCCGGATTTGTCGGCCATACGTCGCTGAAACAATTTATAATGCTTTCCGTTTTTCGAGCGAGAGGCGGTTCTGGTGGGACTTTCCGGATGAGGCATATGCACGCGCGCTTGGCCGTTTCCGCGCCGTTGATCGTTTCTGCGCTTGTGTTGGCCGGCTGCATGGGCTCGCCCACTTACGGCACGGGAACGCAGGCGCATGAGCAACTGCTTTCCGACGTAACGGGGGTGCTGTCGATCGCGCCGAACAAAGACAAGAAGCAGATCGACTACAAGCCTCGTCCCGAACTGGTCCGGCCGGGGAAAGGTGCGACTGCCAGCCTGCCGACTCCTCAGCAGAATATAGCGAGTGTCGGCAGCCCAGCCTGGCCGGAATCGCCTGAGCAGTTGCGCGCGCGGCTGCGCGCGGAAGCGACGGCCAACCAGGACAACCCGTCCTACGTCTCACCGATCGCCGGGGCTACTGAAACCAAGAGCGGCATTACGTCGGGCGCTCGCTTCGGCGAACGCGGCAATTTCGAGATTCCCTCGGCCGGGCCGGACAATTCGGGAGTTCGCGAAAGCAGCCGGGGCATCACCTCGGCGGCGCGCTTCGGAGAACGCGGCAATTTCGAGGTCCGTGAGGGTGACGGCGAGAAGCAGCGCGAAGCCTTCAACAAGCGTCTGGCCGAGACCAAGCAGGGTAGCCCGACCAGCCGAAAATATCTGAGCGAGCCGCCGCTGGTCTATCGCGAACCTGCGACGTCCGCGCCGACCGGCGATGTCGGCGAGGACGAATGGCGCAAGGAGCGCCGCCAGAAGAAAGCTGCGACCAAGGGTTCGAGCTGGCGGGACTGGGTGCCGGGGCTCTAAACCCGAACGGTTAGATCTCCCGTCTTTCCCGGAAGAAGTCCCTCAGAAGGGCTGAAGCGCGGACTTCGCCGATACCGGAATAAATTTCCGGCATATGGTGGCAGGTTTCCGACGAAAAGAACCGGACCCCGTTGATCACCGCGCCGCCCTTTTCGTCGGCGGCTCCGAAATACAGCCGGCGCAGGCGGGCAAAGGAGATCGCCGCCGCGCACATTGTGCAGGGCTCCAGAGTGACGTAGAGATCGGCTCCGGTGAGCCGCTCCGAGGATAGCTTGGCGGAGGCCTCACGGATCGCCAGCATCTCGGCATGGGCCGTCGGATCGTTGAGTTCGCGGGTGCGGTTGCCGGCGCTTGCCAGCACCGAGCTGCCCGAAACGATCACCGCGCCGACAGGCACTTCGCCGCGTGCCGCCGCAGCTTCCGCTTCGGCGAAGGCCAGCGCCATGTAATCTCGCCGCGTCAACAGCTCTACCTCCGGACATTTCCCTCGCGCGCCCCGAACGTTACTGCTACACCGCGCCTCGAAAGGCAAAGATCCTATGGACGACGAACGAAAAAAACCGCCGCTCCGACGCGGCCCCAAAGCCAGTGGTGGAAAATCCGGCAGCCCGCGCGACGGAGATCGCAGGAAAACCGGAAAGGCCGGCTCCGAAAAGCCCTTTCGCAGTGACAAGAAACCCTTTGCCAAGCGACGTGATGGCGAAACCGCTGGCGGCGACAGGCCCAAGCGTGATTTTCGCCGCGACGATCGTCCGCGAGACGCCGGCGAGGGCACATTTGGCAGCAAGGCCCGAGGCCAGCGATCCGAGCGCCAACCTTTCGCCAAGCGCACAGAAGGAGAGCGTGGGCCGCGCCGTTTCGAACGCACCGAACGCAATGACGGTGAGTTGCGCCGCGAACGGCCGTTTCGTGGCGGGCCTCGCCCGGAAGGCTTCGAACGTCGGAACGATAGATCTTCTGATGAGGGCAGGCCGCGCAGTTTCCGGCGTGACACGGCGGAGGAGGGCACCCGCCCGCCTCGCGGGGACAGGCCGTTCGAGAAGCGCGGCGAAGGCAGCCAGCGTCCGGGCCGCCGAGAGCGGGCGGAATTGCCGACGGGGGAACGGCCCAAGCGCATGGAACGGCCGGCGCGCGGACGTCCGAACGAGGACCGCAAGCCATTCGTACGCAGGGCGGAACCTGCCGAAGCGGAGCCCGGTGAGCGCATTGCCAAGCGACTTGCACGTGCCGGCATCGCCTCTCGTCGCGACGCCGAGAATTTGATCGCGGCTGGCCGCGTCAGCGTGAATGGGAAGGTCTTGGCCTCGCCGGCCTTCAATGTCCTGCCGGAGGACAGGATCGAGCTCGATGGTACGCTGATCCCCCCGGTCGAGCGAACCCGACTGTTCCTGTTCCACAAGCCGGCCGGGCTCGTGACGACAAATCGCGATCCGGAAGGCCGAAGGACCGTCTTCGATATTCTCCCCAAGGAACTACCGCGGCTGATGACGGTCGGTCGGCTCGACATCAACACTGAAGGCCTGCTGCTTCTTACCAATGATGGCGGACTCGCGCGGGTGCTCGAACTGCCGACGACGGGATGGCTGAGGCGCTATCGTGTACGCGTGCACGGCAAGGTCGACGAAAGGAACCTTGCCGGTCTCAAGGACGGCATTGCCGTCGATGGCGTCTTCTACGGCTCGGTCGAAGCGTCGCTCGACCGCGAACAGGGTACCAATGCCTGGCTGACCATTGGCCTGCGCGAGGGCAAGAACCGGGAGGTGAAGAACATCCTGGGCGCCCTCGGCCTTGAGGTCACGCGCTTGATCCGGATTTCCTACGGGCCTTTTCAACTCGGCGAACTGCCGGAGGGCACCGTACAGGAATTGAAGGGCAAGATGCTGCGCGACCAACTCGGGGAAAGGCTGATCGAGGAGGCCGGTGCAAATTTCGAAGCGCCGATTACCAAGCCTTTCTCGAACAAACCCGTACGCGCCGAGCGAGATATGCGCGAGGATCGGCCACGTAGGACGGACGACGGCATGCTCGGAACGATCGGCGAAGGCGGGCTGATCAAGGCCCGCAAGCGACGTGAAAACAGTCGCGACGAAGCGCTTTCGCGCCTGTCGACGCGGCCGGACCGTGGCGAGAGGGCAGGCGCGCGCGCGGAGCGTGGCGCGAGGAAGTCCGGCGAGCGGGAGCAGCGTGCGATCGAGCCTCCCGGCGGCCGCAAGGCCAATGTGTGGATGGCGCCCGGCGCGCGGCCGCAGGGCAAGGGCCGGCTCGAAGCCGAGGCTGCGAAGACCAAGGCCGGCAAGGAGCGGAAGGCCGGGTCCAAGCCGTTCGCCAAGCAGCGCCCAGACGGCGCCAAGGGCGGAACCCGGCCACGCGGCGAGGGACCGACGACGCCGCGCAGGGGAAAAGGCGATGCGGATCGTCGGCGGTGAGTTTCGCGGCAGGCCTCTGGCCACGCCGCGCGACAATGCAATACGTCCCACGACCGACCGCACGCGAGAAGCGGTGTTCAACGTATTGGCCCATCGTTTTGGCGGGCGTCTCGAAGGCGCCCGGGTGCTCGACCTTTTCGCCGGCACGGGTGCGCTCGGCATCGAAGCACTGTCACGCGGCGCAAGCCATTGCCTCTTCGTTGAGGAAACGGCTGAAGGGCGTGGGCTGATCCGCGCCAATGTCGAGGCCTTCGGCCTGCAAGGCCGGACAAAGGTCTTCCGGCGCGACGCGACGAGCCTCGGCGATGCCGGCACGATCCAGCCATTCGGCCTGGTCTTTGCCGATCCGCCCTACGGCAGGGGCTTCGGCGAAAAATCCCTGCAGGCAGCCAAGCGAGGTCGCTGGTTGTTGCCGCGGGCGCTCTGCGTCGTCGAGGAGACGGCGTCCGTCGCCTTCGATCCCGGGCCCGGTTTTTCGGTGCTCGACGAGCGCAATTACGGCGAGACAATCATCCGCTTCATCGAGGCCGAGACGTAAGGGATATCCGCTTCGCCCGAGTTCGGCCTTGTTTGCCGCTTCAGATGACACGGAATTAACTTACCTGGCCCGGGATGGCGGCCTATAAGCACACCGGATCAATCACAGGGCGAACAGATGAAGTTACTTGGCAATCGATCGAGCCGGGCATGGCGCAACATGGCGTCGGCCCTGGTGGTCGTCGCCGGCGTCGGTCTGGTCCCGGCCGCCCAGGCCGAGACGGCACGAGCGACGCCCAGCGTCACCGACTTCAAGCTCGACAACGGGTTGGAAGTCGTCGTTATCCCGGATCATCGCGCGCCGATCGTCACCCAGATGGTTTGGTACAAGGTCGGCAGCGCCGACGAGCCGGCCGGCAAATCCGGTATTGCCCATTTTTTCGAGCATCTGATGTTCAAGGGCACGAAGAAACACGCAGCCGGCGAATTCGGCGCGAAGGTCGCCGAGATCGGCGGCAGCGAAAACGCCTTCACGTCTTACGACTACACGGCCTACTACCAGACTGTCTCACCCGATGCGCTGGGCACGATGATGGAATATGAGGCTGACCGCATGCGCGGCCTCGTCTTGACCGACGAAGTGATCGGTCCCGAGCGCGACGTGATCCTGGAAGAAAGGCGTTCGCGTATCGAGAACAATCCGGACGCGCTTCTGTCCGAGGAAGTGGACGCCACGCTCTACCAGAACCACCCCTACCGCATCCCGGTAATAGGGTGGATGCACGAGATGGAGCGGCTGAATCGCATCGATGCGACAGCTTTTTATGACAAGTACTACGCTCCAAACAACGCGGTGCTGATCGTGGCAGGAGACGTCGATCCGGCGGCCGTCAAGGAACTCGCTGAGAAGACCTACGGCAAGGTCGAGCGCGGGCCGGCTCTTCCGCCGCGTGTCAGACCGCAGGAACCGGAGCAGAACACGCGCCGCACGGTGACGCTGCGCGACGAGCGCGTCACCGTGCCGAGTTTTCAGCAATCCTGGGTCGTGCCGTCCTACACGACGTCGCAGGATGGCGAGGCCGAGGCGCTCGACCTTCTCTCGGAAATCCTCGGCGGGGGTACCCGCAGCCGTCTTTACCAGGAACTGGTGGTGAAGCGCGGCATCGCGTCGTCGGCGGGCGCGGGCTATTCGGGTACGTCGCTCGACGATACGAGCTTCACGGTCTATGGCGCGCCCCGCGGAGAGGCGACCCTGGACGAGGTCCAGTCGGCCGTCGACGCCGAGATCCGCAGGATCGTCACGGACGGCGTGAGCCAGGAGGAATTGGAAAGGGCCAGGACGCGTTATCTCCGGTCGATGATCTTTGCGCGCGACAGCGCCCAGGGTCTCGCCAACATCTACGGCGCGACCCTGACCACAGGCGGGACGGTGAAGGATATCGCCGCATGGCCCGACAGGTTGCGGGCGGTGACCGCTGAGCAGGTGAAGGCCGTGGCGGCGAAATATCTCGATCTCGACCGTTCGGTCACCGGCTATCTCCTGCCGCCCGAAACGGCGCAAAACTGAGGGGCGGCAATGACGTTTCACTTTTCTTCGATGCACCGTCGTGTCGTCCCCTCTTTCGCCGTACTCCTGCTGTCGATCGTGTTCCTCACCCTTCCCGTCATCGTTGCGGCTCGTGCCGAGGTTACGATCCAGGAGGTGAAGTCGCCCGGCGGTGTGACGGCCTGGCTTGTCGAGGACTACACCGTACCGATCGTCACCATCCGTTTCGCTTTCGAAGGCGGCAGCACGCAGGATCCTCGGGGGAAGGAAGGGCTTGCCAATCTGATGTCGGGGCTGCTCGACGAGGGTGCAGGCGACCTGGACAGCGATGCCTTTCAGACGAAGCTCGACGATGCCGGCGCCGAGATGCGCTTCAACGCCGGTCGCGACGCCTTTTATGGATCGATGCGTATGCTGGCCGACCAGAAGGACGAAGCGCTGGGGCTGCTCAAGCTGGCGATCGAAAAGCCGCGCTTCGACGCGGAGCCGGTCGATCGCATCCGCTCCCAGATCGTCTCCGGCATTCGCGGCAAGGCACGGGATCCACAGACGGCAGCGCAGATCGCCTGGTCCGAAGCCCTATATGGCGACCATGCCTATGCCAGACGCGACGAAGGGACTGAGGCGACGCTCGCGACGGTCACGCCGGACGATCTGCGACAGTTTCATGAGAGGCAGTTTGCACGCGGCAATCTCAAGGTCGGCGTCGTCGGCGCCATAGACGCCGAGACGCTCAAAGCCGAGCTCGATCGGCTGTTTGGCGGATTGGCCGAAGCGCCGAATCTCCTCCCTGTTTCTCAGGTCTCCCCGAAGCTGGACCAGGAAATCGGGGTTCCCTACGACTTGCCGCAGACGACTCTTCAGCTTGCCTATCCCGGCATCGAGCGCAACGATCCGCAATTCTTCGCAGCCTATCTGATGAACCACATCCTGGGCGGCGGCACGTTCACTTCGCGCCTCTTCGCCGAGGTCCGTGAGAAGCGGGGCCTGGCTTACGGTATCTGGTCGTCCCTGGTGAACAGCGCATATTCGACGAGCCTCGTCATTTCCACGGCGACCCGTTCCGACCGCGCGGCCGAGACGCTGGACATCATCAAGGAGGAGGTCAGACGCATGGCCGAGCAGGGGCCGACGCAGGCGGAATTGGACGCCGCCAAGAAATATGTGGTCGGCGCCTACGCGATCAATAATCTCGATTCTTCCACCGCGATCGCGTCAACGCTCGTCGAATTGCAGATCGACGATCTCGGCATCGACTACATCCAGCGGCGGTCCGGTCTTATCGAGGCGGTGACATTGGAGGAGGTGAGGGCGGCCGCGAAGCGGCTGCTCTCGGCCGAACCCGCAGTCATGGTGGTCGGTCCGGAACTGCCGAAAGGCTGAGCCCAATGACCGCCCCCAGCGCTACAAGCCCGACCTTTGCGGTAGCCTTCGGCGGCGGCGGCGCAAGAGGGCTTGCCCACATCCATGTGATCGAGGCGCTTGACGAATTGGGCATACGACCCGTCTTCATCGCCGGCTCCTCGATCGGCGCCATCATGGGCGCGGGCATGGCCGCGGGCATGACCGGCAGGGACATTCACACCTACGCGCGCGACGTTCTTGGCCATCGGGCCGAGGTGGCGAGCCGCATGTGGAAGGCGCGACCCTCCAGCATCGGCGAGATGATGAATGGCGGCCTGCGCATCAGCCAATTCAACGTCGAGCGCATCCTGAAGGCGTTTCTTCCGGAGGCCATACCGGCGCGCTTCGCCGATCTCCGCATCCCGTTGAGGGTGACGGCCACCGATTATTTCGGCCATGAGCTGGCCGTCTTGGAGCAAGGCGACCTCTCGTCCGCCCTTGCCGCCTCGGCTGCGATACCCGCGGTCTTCCGTCCCGTGCGACGAGGCGGGCGACTGCTGATCGATGGCGGCATCTACAACCCTGTCCCGTTCGATCTCCTGGAAGGTGTGGCCGACATCGTCATTGCGATCGACGTCGTCGGATGGCCGGAAGAGATTTCCGGCAGCCACCCGACATCGATCGACCTGATGTTCGGCGCGACCCAGCTCATGATGCAGTCGATCATCGCCACGAAGCTGAGGGCAAGGCACCCCGATATCCTTCTGCGCCCACCGGTGTCGCGGTTCCGCGCGCTGGATTTCCTCAAGGTCGAGGCGGTGCTGGCCGAGACCGTGGCGATCAAGGACGAGTTGAAACGGGCCGTCGACGAGGCTATCGCCGCGCGGCGGAAGCTGCATGCGTGAAATAGCGGGATAGCACTGATACCATGGGCGTTGGTCTTTGACCGGTCGCGAGTTCCCTGTCCTGCCGGACATCTCTTCACGCGAATTCGTCTATCGCGTTCACACATTCTGGGAGGACACCTTGGATGGTGAAATACCCACTTCGGAAAGTTCCTGGCTGCGTGTCCTTCTGCCCGGTCAGGTAGGGCTACCCATTGCACAAGCCGGGACGGAACAATAGATGGTGCGGGGCACGCCGTGCCAGCCAAGATGCAGAGAGCAGGATGACCAATACCATCGACACAGGGAAGCTCGCCGACCGTGTGTCGGCTCTTGTCGAAGCCGCGCGCAAGGCCGGTGCCGATGCCGCCGACGCCGTCGCCATGCTGGGGCGCTCGACAAGCGTCTCGGTACGGCTCGGAAAGGTCGAAGCCACGGAGGCGTCCGAGAGCGAGGATGTCTCGCTGCGTGTCTTTGTCGGGCAAAGGGTGGCGAGCGTGTCGGCCACGGCCAGTTCCGATCCCGCCGCGCTTGCAGAGCGCGCCGTCGCCATGGCGAGGGTTTCGCCCGAGGACCCGTTCCAGGGTCTTGCCGATCCCGGCCGGCTGGCGACGTCGATCCGCAATCTCGACCTGTTCGACGCGACGCCGGTGTCGGCGGAGACACTGAAGGAGGCTGCGCTCGCGGCCGAGTCGGCTGCCCTTGCGGTCGAGGGTGTCACCAATTCGGGAGGAAGCGGCGCCAGCGCCGGGCTCGGCGGACTGGTCCTAGCCACCTCCCATGGCTTTCTCGGGCACTATGTGGCCACGCGCTTCTCCGGTTCGGTGAGCGCCATTGCCGGCGAAGGTACCGGCATGGAGCGCGACTACGATTTCTCCTCGCGGCTGCACTTCGCCGATCTCGATTCCCCCGAAACAATCGGCCGCAACGCCGGCGAACGCGCCGTGAAGCGGCTCAATGCCCGCAAGGCGAGGACGGGGGCGGTGAACGTCGTCTACGATCCGCGCGTGGCGCGCGGCATTGCCGGCCATTTGGCCGGCGCGATCAACGGGGCGTCGGTCGCACGGCGGACGAGCTTCCTGCGCGACATGATGGGCAAGCAAGTGTCCGCGAAGGGCGTGACGGTTACCGACGACCCGCTTCGCGTACGCGGATCGTCCTCCCGTCCCTTCGACGGGGAAGGTGTCGAGGGCACGAGACTGTCGATGGTCGAGGACGGCGTGTTGAAGCACTGGTTCCTGTCCACTTCGGCAGCGCGCGAACTCGGCCTCGAGACCAATGGGCGCGGCGTCCGTGCCGCTTCGTCGGTCTCGCCTACGTCCACCAATCTTGCCATAGAACCCGGCAAGCAGAGTCCCGAGGAGCTGATACGCTCGCTGAAGAGCGGCTTCTATGTGACGGAGGTCTTCGGACAGGGCGTCAACATGGTGACGGGCGAATACAGCCGCGGCGCCTCCGGTTTCTGGATCGAGAACGGCGAGCTGGCCTATCCGGTCTCCGAGGTCACGATTGCGTCGAATCTCAAGGACATGTTTCTGAACATGACTCCCGCCAATGATCTCGACCGTAATTTCGGCACGGCCGCGCCAACGCTTCTCATCGAAGGGATGACCCTTGCCGGCAGCTGAAGCGGTCCGCCCGGCCGACGAGGACGGCGATCTGGAACTTATCCGCAATGCCGCGCGCGCGGGCGGTGAGATCGCCATGCGCTATTTCCAGCGCAATCCCGAGAGATGGCTGAAAGGCGGCCATTCACCGGTCAGCGAAGCGGATTATGCCGTCGATCGTTACCTGCGCGAGACGTTGACCGCCGCACGGCCCGATTATGGCTGGCTCTCCGAGGAAACGGCTGATTCGCCCGCGCGTCTCGCCGCCCGGCGCACCTTCGTCGTCGATCCGATCGACGGCACCCGAGCCTTCCTGGAGGGGAATTCCACATGGTGCGTCAGCATCGCCGTGGTCGACAGTGGCGTGCCGCTGACCGGCGTCCTCGACTGCCCGGCGCGCGGCGAGATCTTCGAGGCGGCGGTGGGCAAAGGCGCGTTCAGGAATGGATCTCCCGTCACGGTCGCTCCGCATAGCGAAACGCCGCTCGTGGCGGGGCCGAAGGCCTTGCTCGACCAGGCGTCCGGCGGCTGGCCGGCGAGCTTCCGGCGCGGGCCGTATGTCCCATCGCTGGCCTATCGGGTCGCCATGGTGGCGAGTGGTGAGCTCGATGCCACCTTCGTGAAGCCCAATGCGCATGACTGGGACATAGCCGCGGCCGACCTCATCCTGCGCGAGGCCGGCGGAAGACTGGTCGACGTGCGGGGAAGCGAACTGCATTACGCCCGAGAAGATCCGCGTCATGGCGCCCTGATCGCCGGCAGCGGAACGCTGGTCGACAGGCTGGCTGCGATGATCGCCGCTATCCCTGGGTGACGACAGGAAGCGGTTTCAAATTTCGTCAATTTGATCTAATCATCTGCCCACCTCTTGAGAAGACGGATCAGACGCGCATGGCCGAACAAGAAGCCAAGAAACAATTGCTGCACCTCGTTTTCGGGGGCGAATTGAAGAAGCTGGGCGACATCGAATTCCGCGACCTTGATCAGCTCGACATTGTCGGCATCTTCCCCGACTACAAGTCGGCCGAGGCGGCGTGGCGGGCAAAGGCCCAGGCGACCGTGGACAACGCGCATATGCGCTACTTCGTCGTCCATCTTCATCGGCTGCTCGAACCCGGAGGCAAGGCGGGCTGAGACGATGGGGCAGCAACCCACAGGCGCGCCGCTCATGCAGTCCGCTGAAGAACCCGCGCCCAGGCCGAGACCGGTGAAGGCACTCTGGCGCCGGATACGCAAGCCGCTCGCACGATCGCGTTTCGTCAAGAACGCGCTCGCCTCGCTGCTTGCCGGTGCGATAAGGATCATTCGCTGGACAAACCCGCCTGCCGCCGGTTCGTTCGATCCCGGCTGGCCGCACGACAATCATAAGCCCGCGATCATCGGGCTATGGCATGGCCAGCATCTAGCCGCGCCCGCATTCCGGGCTCGCCGGATGCCTCTCGTGGCGATGTTTTCACGCAGCGCGGATAGCGAGCTGAACGCGCTTGTCGCGCAAAAGCTCGGCTTCGAGGTCGTCAGGGGCTCTGGAGGGCGCGAGGATACCGACCATCGCGACAAGGGTGGCGCACGCGCGCTCATCCTTCTGAAGCGGGCGCTCTCGGCCAACAAGAATGTCGCGATGATCGCCGACATCCCCAACGGCACGCCGCGCGAAGCCGGGCTCGGCATCGTCACGTTGGCACGGCTGTCAGGGCGTCCGATCATCCCTGCGGCCATCGCGACAAGCCGTCGCAAGGTGCTCGAGAGGAGTTGGGACAAGACCACCATCAACCTGCCATTCGGCCGATCCGCCTTGATCTTCGGCGAGCCGATACACGTCGCGCCGGACGCCGATGCCGCGGAAATGGAGAGGAAGCGTCGGGAAGTCACCGCATCTCTCAATCGGGCGACCGAGAAGGCCTACGGGCTGGTCGATGGTGTCCGATGAGTGAACGCTGGGCGCGCGCGATCCTGACGACATACCGATGGGCGGGCGCCGCCGCCTATCCGATGATCGGCGGCTATGTCGCCTGGCGCGCCAGCAAAGGGAAGGAGGACCGCAGCCGCCGTCGCGAGCGCTATGGCATCAGCCGCAAGTCCCGGCCCGAAGGCCCCCTGGTTTGGGTGCATGCCGCCAGCGTCGGCGAGACCAATGCGGTCGCGCCGCTCATCGAGCGCATCCTCGGTTTCGGTATTCATGTGGTGCTGACGACGGGAACGGTGACATCTGCGCAGGTCGCGGACAGGCGCTTCGGCAATCGCGTCATCCACCAATACGTCCCGCTCGACCTCAAGCCCGCAGTGAGCAACTTCCTCGACCACTGGCAGCCGGATCTGGCCATCATCGCCGAATCCGAGTTGTGGCCGATGACCATCCTCGAACTCGGCGCGCGTCGTGTTCCGCAGGTTTTGGTCAATGGCAGGCTTTCCGATCGGTCGTTCAAGTCGTGGAAGAAGCGTGCCTTCCTGGCCGAGGCGCTGTTCGAGAACCTGGCGCATGTCATCGCCCAATCCGACGTCGACGGTGAGCGGTTCGCGACGCTCGGTGCGCGGCCTGTGACCGTTTCGGGCAATCTCAAGGTCGACACAGATCCGCCGCGCGCCGACGAAAAAGCGTTGATGCAGTTGAGGGCCCAAATCGCCCAGCGCAAGACCTGGGCGGCGGTTTCGACCCATGAGGGCGAGGAGAAGCTGGTGGCAGAGATCCACGGGCTGCTCAGGCCGCGCCATCCGGACCTTCTGACCATTATCGTGCCGCGCCATCCCGAACGTGCCGAGGCGCTTGTCGAGCAGTTCGTCGCGGCCGGCCTGAACGTGGCGCGGCGCAGTCTGGGCGATCCGGTCCGGCCGGACACCGACATCCTGCTCGGGGACACCATTGGCGAGATGGGGCTCTATCTCAGGCTGACCGAAATCGCCTTTGTCGGTCGCTCGCTCACCGCCGAGGGTGGGCAGAATCCGCTGGAGCCCGCCATGCTCAACACGGCTGTACTTGCCGGAACCAATGTACAAAACTTCCGAGAGGCCTATCAGCGGCTGATCGACGCCGGCGGAGCCAAGCTGGTGAAGGATCGCGACATGCTGGCGGGGGCGGTCAATTTCCTCCTGAAGAATCCCGAGACCCGCCAGCGGATGATGCAAGCGGGAGCGGCCACCGTGGAGGATATGCGTGGCGCGCTCGCCAAGACCCTGAAGGTGCTGGAGCCCTTTCTTCATCCGCTCAGCGTCCAGTCCCGCCTCCGGCAGAGCAACGGGAACGGGCGTTGACCATGGGAGATGGGGATGGCCGCTAGCGAAGCCCCCCCGTTCTGGTGGGAGCGACCGGACTGGCGCGCCCGCGTGCTCTATCCGTTCTCGGCGATCTACGGCGCAGTGGCGCGGCGCCGCATGGTGGCGGGCAAGCGAGAGAAGGTGGCAGTGCCGGTGCTGTGCGTCGGCAACTTCACTGTCGGCGGGACGGGCAAGACCCCTGTGGCGATCGCGCTGGCCGATCAGGCCCTGCGCATGGGACTGAAACCCGGCTTCCTCTCACGCGGCCATGGTGGCAGCTTTTCGCAACCGCATGTGGTCGACCCTTCCCACGACAGCGCCCGTCATGTCGGCGATGAGCCCCTGCTGCTTGCCGAGCATGGACCGGTGGCGGTAACGCCTGACCGCGCGGCGGGCGCCAGATTGCTCATCGAACGCGGCTGCGATTTCCTGATCATGGACGACGGTTTCCAGAGCGCGCGTATCCACATCGACTACGCGCTGCTCGTGGTCGATGGCAGGCGCGGTCTGGGCAACGGGCACGTCATTCCGGGCGGGCCGGTGCGCGCGCCCCTGCTGGCGCAATTGCGTCTCGCCGACGCCCTGCTGAAGATGGGCCGGGGGGATGCAGCCGATACTGTTATCCGCATGGCGTCCCGTGCTAACAAACCGGTTTTCGAGGCCTTCGCGTGCCCGCGCAACCCCGAAGCGCTCGCAGGCCGGCGCTTCCTTGCTTTCGCGGGGATCGGGCATCCCGAGAAATTCTTCGATACGGTGCGCGCTGCCGGTGGCGAGGTCGTGCGGACACGCCCTTTCCCGGACCATCATGCGTTCACGAAAGAGGATTTCGAGGAGCTTTCGTGGCTGGCCGAAAAGGACGAGCTTGAAATGATCACCACCGCGAAGGACGCCGTGCGGCTCAGGCACGGCACCACGGTGGCGCAATCGTTCCTGAAAAGGCTGGTTCTGCTCGAAATCGATGCGGTGTTCGATCTCGGCCACGTGCCCGAGCGCATCATCGCCGACACGCTTGCCACCTGGAGGCGGCGGACGCAGCGCTAAACCAGCCTGACCATTCCTGCTCCGTTCGGCTGGTGTGCTCTGCGGCGAGCCCGGAACCATTCTCACCTCGAAAAGTTGGACCACCAAGCGCGGACCGGTCTCAGGTTAGGAACAGGCTACTCTTACCGTGCAGAGGCGCCGGGGAGGCGCAGAAAAAAATCGACATCGCTCCGGAAGTTCTGCGCCAGCTTTGAGAGCCTCGCCACCGACGCTCGTAGCCGGACCAGACAGGAAGGAGATCTCTCATGAGCGAGAAGCGCCCGGAAATATTGAGCCGCAGCGTTCAGGAAACGGACATATGGCTGAACGAACTGAGAGAGGACATGAAGCTCAAGACGGCGGACCAGGCCTATGGAGCCTTGCGGGCGGTGCTGCACGCGCTGCGGGACCGTCTGACCGTCGACATGGCAGCCCACTTGGCCGCGCAGTTCCCTGCCATGCTGGCCGGCATCTTTTTCGACGGATGGAAGCCGGCGGCTACACCGAATGACCTTCAAACGCCCGGTCAGTTCGTCGACGACGTGCGACAGCGCGCACGGGGCCATCCCGAGATAGATCCCAACCATGCGGCGCAATGTGTTTTCCGCCTGCTGGAGCGGAAGTTGTCACCGGGTCTGATCGAGAAGGTCCTCGGACAGTTGCCTACTGAGATGCAGGTTCATTGGCGGGAACAGCTCTCGGCCTGAGCTCCATTAGGCATGGCTTCCGAAAGTGCGCGCGTCGCATTTGAAGCGACGCCCTGCAGGTGTCAGCCCGTGGGCCAGAGCTTCGCGGCGACCTCGGAGATGGAGCCTTCAACGATTATTTCGCCACGCCCGGTGAAGTGGACCATCGTTCGGCGTGTGTCCGCAACGGTCAGATGCGTGACATGCGCTACCACCACTACGGTGGGGTTGCCGTTTTGATCGATCAGGTCGGCAAGCGTCTTGGACATCTTAGCTTAGCTCAACCTCCGCGGCCCTTGCCGCAGTAAAGCCCCACAGCGCGATCTGGCGCGGGTCCTAACCCCGTTTGCGCAGGTCCGGATTGGCTTCGAGTTCGCGCTGAAGCGAAATCGTCGCGTTCGCATAGGCTTCCTGGCGCGCGACGCTCCAATATTTGAGTTCATCGAGCGGAATGGATTCGCCGGTGACAGCGCAGCGCACGAAGGCCCCCGGGCTGGTCACCTGGAAATCGCCGTCGAGGTAGCGGATGCGGGCCTCGCGTGCCCCTGGGCCTTCAAAGCGGTTCATCATCATGGCGTCTCATCGGCCATAAATCCAAGGCAAGGTCAAGGCAGTGCCGAGGCATACCTGCCTTTCCATAGCTGCGCTCACCTGCGTCCGAACAGGCGCTCGATATCGGCGAGCTTGAGCTCGATATAGGTTGGCCGTCCATGGTTGCACGTCCCCGAGCCGGGCGTGGCTTCCATCTGGCGCAGCAGGGCGTTCATCTCCTCAGGCCTCAACTGTCTGCCGGAGCGGACGCTACCATGGCAAGCCATGGTAGCGGCAATTGCGTCGAGCCGCTCCTTCAGCGTATCCACCGTGTCGTGCTCGGCGATCTCGTCGGCGAGGTCGCGCACCAGCGCCTGTACGTTCGTCTCGCCGAGCATTGCCGGGGTCTCACGCACTGCGACGGCGCCTGGACCGAAACGCTCTAGCCCGAGGCCGAAGCGCTTCAGCGTTTGCGCATGCATGGCGAGACGTTCGGCGTCGTCTTCGGGAAGGTCGACGATTTCCGGCAGTAGAAGCATTTGAGCCGGCACCGGACGTGAAGCGAGAGCCTGCTTCAGCGCTTCATAGACGAGACGTTCATGCGCGGCGTGCTGGTCGACGATAACGAGTGAATCCTGCGTCTGCGCGACGATATAGTTCTGGTGGACCTGGGCGCGGGCTGCGCCAAGCGGCGTGGCGAGCAGCTCCTGTGCGACTTCGCCAAGGCCAGCGCGCGCGTCGGCGCTGGCCAGAGGCCCGGTGTCGAAACTGGCTTGCACCATTTCCTCAAAGCCGGGCGCCACGGTCTCGGCATCGAGTGGGCGACTTGGCGAGCGCGACAGATCGAAACCTGAGGGCGCGGCTGCCCGGAAGCCGGCGTGGAACGTTCGGTGGCCATTGGCAGGACCGGCGTGGCCGTAGCTCGTTTGTCCGGGACGGAACGCGCCCACCATCGCGGCCGCGCCTGTGGTCGCGGGGCGGATTCCGGACGCGGCCAATGCTTCGCGGATCGCCCCGATGATGAGACCGCGTACGAGGCCCGGATCGCGGAAGCGCACATCGGCCTTGGCCGGGTGCACGTTGACATCGACAGTCGCCGGATCGAGCGACAGGAAAAGCGCCGTGACTGCGTGGCGATCGCGTGGCAGGACGTCGGCGAAGGCGCCTCGGATCGCACCGGCGATCAGCTTGTCGCGCACCGGACGGCCGTTGACATAGGCATATTGCTGCAGCGCGTTGGCGCGCGTGAAGGATGGGATCGAGACTTGTCCCGTGAGATGCACACCTTCCCGCACAGCTTCGATCGCCAACGAGTTGTCGGAGAACTCATCGCCCAGCACCTGGGCAATGCGCGCCTTCCTGCCTTCCGGCCCACCGCCGGTGGAAGGGAGATCGAGCGTCGTGCGGTCACTGCCGGAGAGCGTGAAGCGGACCGCGGGGAAGGCGATGGCGATGCGCTTGACGATGTCCGATATGGCTGTCGCCTCGGCCCTTTCGCCCTTCATGAATTTAAGTCGCGCCGGCGTGGCGAAGAACAGGTCGCGCACCTCGACGAGGGTGCCGCGGTTGGCTCCGGCCGGGCGAGGGCCGACGATCCTGCCGCCATCCACGCGAATTTCAGCGCCACCTGCGGCAGCAGCCGGGCGCGAGCGCACCGTGAGCCGCCCGACCGAGCCGATCGACGGCAGTGCCTCGCCCCGGAAGCCGAGCGAGCGGATGTCATGGATGTCGTCGGAAAGCTTTGAGGTGCAATGCCTGCCGATGGCGAGAGCGAGTTCCTCTTCCGGCATCCCCGAGCCGTCGTCGGTGACGCGGACGAGGGTCAGCCCGCCGCCGGCCGTCGTGATCTCGACGTGGTGCGCGCCTGCGTCAAGCGCATTCTCCACCAGTTCCTTGACCACGCTGGCCGGGCGTTCGATGACCTCGCCGGCGGCGATCTGGTTGATGACCGTTTCGGAAAGCTGACGAATAGGCATGCGCTATTCTAGCGGGATTCGGAAAGGTATCCCACGGTTTTTCCGGCAACGGTAGAAGCCAAACAGGCGTAAGCCAAGGCGCGCATTCGGTTGTGGAACGAGACCGAGCGTGCGCGAGGCGGCCCCTGATCGTCAGCCGCGCCCGCGATAGGGCGGCACGCCAGTCTCGGGCAACCACGCGCCCTCCGGTGGCGCACCGGTCTGCCAGAACACGTCGATGGGGATACCCCCGCGCGGATACCAGTAGCCGGCAATGCGGAGCCATAGCGGCTTGGTAGCGGCGACGATGCGTCTCGCGATCATGATCGTGCAGTCCTCATGGAATGCGCCGTGATTACGGAAGGAAGTCAGGAAGAGCTTCAGCGACTTGGATTCCACCAGACTGGCATCGGGTGCGTAGTCGATCACCAGATGGGCAAAGTCCGGCTGGCCGGTGACCGGGCAGAGCGAGGTGAATTCCGGGCAAGTGAAACGAACGATCGCCGGTGGGCCGTCGCCACGCGTGAAAGGCACTGTCTCGAGAACGGCGTCTTCCGGCGCAGCGGGCGTTTCCACCCGAGAGCCGAGCTGTGTAAGATTTTCGATAGCACTCATGGGTGTCGGTCATAGACCTCTTTATGGGCAACAGAAAGACCATGAACCGTGCGATCCTCCTCTCCAGAGGATCGTCGTCGAGCATCAGACAGTGCGGTCGGCCTGGAAGGCTCGCGGGGCCGCAGCAAGAACGCAAGGCGGCCATCCGCAGCAAGCGCAGCTACTTCATCCCAGCCGCTATGAAATCCCCGGTCTTGGCGATCAGGGCGTCGACCATCTCGGTTCCTTGAAACGCGTTGAAGGCATGGTCCATGGGTTGCACCCACAATTCCTCGGGGCCTTCATGGTAGTCAAGCAGGATCTGGCCAGCCAGCGGCTGCGGGAAGACCACGTCGTCCTTCGTGCCGACCGCCACAAGCAACGGCTCGTCATATTCGGCGATTTCCGCCACGGGATCGATCGCATAAAGGCTTTCGAAGAAACCTTTCTTAAGGGCTACTTCCGCACCCCAAGGCAGCTTGGCGGTTACGGGCTTGTCGGCACTGGCAAGTCCTTGCTTGACAACGTCCGGACCGAGCAGCAGCGCGATCGCCGCGGGCATGTTGGTGCCGGGCGCCCAGAGCGATACCGAGGTAAGGTCGTGATCCGACCGCGCGGCAACGGCGGATGCCACGGCGCCGCCCATGCTCCAGCCGACAAGCGCCATCCTGTCTTCGTCGACTTCGTTTCCGGCAGCCAGGAAATCGAGAGCGGCAAGCGCATCCTTCACTTGGCCTGTCAGCGTGGTGTCCTCGAACTTGCCGTCGCTCTGGCCGCTGCCGCGAAAGTCGATGCGCAGGCTGGCGATGCCCTTTTCCGCCCACATACGGGCGGCGCGTTTGAAGATACCTTCCTTGGCCGCCGGAATCTCCAGTTCGTCGCGGCTGCCGGTGAAGCCGTGGAGGAGAAGCACGACCGGGGGATTGGCGACTCCGTCCGGCAAGTTGAGCGTGCCGATGATCTTCTGACCGTCGACGGTGAAGTCGACGGTCTTCTCGGCTGCGCGGGCGCCCACAGTAGCGACCATCAGAGCCGCTGCAGCGACAAGGCACGACATAAGGCGTGGCATAGGTTTCCTCCGGAAACTCCCCCCGCGGGAATGGGTAACACAGCCGTTGGCCCGCGCAAGAGATCGCCGCTTTCGTTGCATGCAGAGAAAAGCCTTTCTCCTCCTTCCTTTCCCGGCCTAAAATGTCCCATCGAGCAAACATATCGGAACACGGAATGAACATCGAAAAAAAGGCGGCGGCCTCCTCCTTCGTTTGGAACGATCCTTTCTTGCTGGAGGACCAGCTCGATGAAGACGAGCGGCTGATCCGCGACGCGGCGGCGACGTTTGCCACCGACAAGCTGTTGCCGCGGGTAGAAGAGGCCTATCTTCAGGAGAAGACCGATCCGGAGATCTTCCGCGAGATGGGTGCGGCCGGCCTGCTCGGCGTGACCATTCCGGAGGAATATGGCGGCGCCGGCGCCGGTTATGTGTCCTACGGGCTGGTGGCGCGCGAGGTTGAGCGCGTCGATTCCGGCTACCGCTCGATGATGAGCGTGCAGTCGTCGCTGGTCATGCATCCGATCCATGCCTATGGCTCGGAGGAGCAGCGGCGCAAGTATCTGCCTAAGCTCGCCTCAGGCGAGTGGATCGGCTGCTTCGGGCTGACCGAGCCGGATGCCGGCTCCGACCCGGGCGGCATGAAGACGAAGGCCGAGAAGACGGCCGGCGGCTATCGGCTGACGGGCTCCAAGATGTGGATCTCCAACGCGCCGATCGCCGACGTGTTCGTGGTTTGGGCGAAGTCGGCGGCGCATGACGGACAGATCCGCGGCTTCGTGCTGGACAAGGGCATGACGGGGCTGTCGGCGCCGAAGATCGAAGGAAAGCTCTCCCTGCGCGCCTCGATCACCGGCGAGGTGGTGATGGACGGCGTCGAAGTCGGCGAGGAGGCGCTCTTGCCCAACGTGGCGGGCTTGAAGGGACCGTTCGGCTGCTTGAACCGGGCCCGCTACGGCATCTCGTGGGGCGCGATGGGCGCGGCCGAGGATTGCTGGCACCGCGCGCGGCAATATGGTCTCGACCGCAAGCAGTTCGGCAAGCCGCTGGCCGGCACGCAACTCTACCAGAAGAAGCTTGCCGACATGCAGACGGAGATCGCGCTGGGGCTGCAGGCGTCGCTGCGCGTCGGGCGGCTGATGGACGAGGGCAAGTTCGCGCCGGAGATGATCTCGATCGTCAAGCGTAACAATTGCGGCAAGGCGCTCGATATCGCCCGCCAGGCGCGCGACATGCATGGCGGCAACGGTATCCAGATCGGCTACCATGTGATGCGCCATGCCCAGAACCTAGAGACGGTCAACACCTATGAGGGCACGCATGACGTCCATGCGCTGATCCTCGGCCGTGCCCAGACCGGGCTCCAGGCGTTCTTCTGAAGAACTCGGTGAATGGTGGAATGGTGAATGGCAATGAGCGCCACGCACCATTCACCATTCACCGCTGACGGACGGTTCCCATGAGCCCCAGGTTTCTCGCCTACCTCTCCTCCGAACTCGACGGCCTGAAATCCGCGGGTCTCTACAAGTCGGAGCGCGTCATCACCTCGCCCCAGTCGGCCCGGATCACCGTCGCGGACAGCAGCGAGGTTCTCAACTTTTGCGCCAACAATTATCTCGGCCTCGCCGACAGCGAGGAACTCGCTGCGGCCGCGAAGGCGGCGCTCGACCGTTATGGCTACGGCATGGCCTCTGTACGCTTCATCTGTGGCACTCAGGAGGAGCACAAGCAGCTCGAAGCGACGATCTCCGATTTTCTCGGCATGGAGGACACGATTCTCTACTCCTCCTGCTTCGACGCCAATGGCGGCCTGTTCGAAACGCTGCTCGGCGAGGAGGACGCCGTCATCTCGGATGCGCTCAACCACGCCTCGATCATTGACGGGGTGCGGCTCTCCAAGGCGAGACGCTACCGCTACGCCAACAACGACATGGCCGACCTCGAGGCGCGGCTGAAGGAAGCCTCCGACTGCCGGTTCCGACTGATCGCAACGGACGGCGTATTCTCCATGGACGGCATCATCGCCAATCTGAGGGGAGTCTGTGATCTCGCCGAAAAATATGACGCCATGGTGATGGTCGACGACAGCCATGCCGTCGGCTTCGTCGGCCGGCATGGGCGTGGCTCGCCGGAATATTGCGGGGTGGAAGGCCGGATCGACATCATCACCGGTACCCTCGGCAAGGCGCTCGGCGGCGCGTCGGGCGGCTACACGTCGGCCAAGCGCGAGGTGGTCGACTGGTTGCGCCAGCGGTCGCGGCCGTATCTCTTCTCGAATACTTTGGCGCCGGTCATCGCAGGCGCGTCGTTGAAAGTTTTCGAGATGATCCGACAAGGCGACGGGCTTCGCGAGAGGCTTTATTGCAACGCCGAGCGCTTCCGCTCCGGCATGACGAAGCTCGGCTTCAAGCTCGCCGGCGCCGATCATCCGATCATTCCCGTCATGCTGGGCGAGGCGACCCTGGCGCAGCAAATGGCCGAGCGCCTGCTCGGCTACGGCATTTATGTGATCGGCTTCTGCTTCCCGGTCGTTCCCAAGGGACAGGCGCGCATAAGGACGCAGATGTCGGCGGCCCATTCCCCTGCCGACATCGATCGGGCGATCGAAGCCTTCGCCAGCGTGGGCCGCGAACTGGGTGTGATTTCGTAAGCTTCGCTCTTACATCTGGCGCATAGATCGCGCCTCCCGATCCGGATAAGGAGACGAAGATGTCCAACATGATGCGGGCCCTCGTGAAATCGAGACCCGAGCCCGGCATATGGATGGAAGAGGTGCCGGTCCCGGAGATCGGCCCGAACGACGTGCTCATCAAGGTGAAGAAGACCGCGATCTGCGGCACGGATGTCCATATCTACAATTGGGACCAGTGGGCACAGAAGACCGTCCCCGTGCCGATGGTCACCGGCCACGAATTCGTCGGCACTGTCGCGGATTTCGGCTCCGCCGTCACCGAATACAAGGTCGGCCAACGCGTTTCGGGCGAAGGGCACATAGTCTGTGGCCACTGCCGCAATTGTCGTGCAGGCCGCGGGCATCTCTGCCGCAATACGCTCGGCGTCGGCGTCAATCGGCCGGGTGCTTTTGGCGAATATCTCGTCCTGCCGCAGCACAATGTCGTGCCGATTCCCGACGACGTGCCGGACGAGATCGCCGCGATCTTCGATCCGCTCGGAAATGCGGTGCACACGGCCCTATCCTTCGACCTCGTCGGCGAGGACGTGCTCGTCACGGGCGCCGGACCGATCGGCATCATGGGCGCGCTGGTGGCGCAATGCGTCGGCGCACGCAAGGTGGTGATCACCGACATCAACCCGACGCGGCTCGCGCTTGCCCGCAAGCTCGGCGTGCATCACGTGGTCGACGCCTCGCGGGAAAAGCTCGCCGACGTGATGCGCGAGGAAGGAATGCGGGAAGGCTTCGACGTAGGCCTGGAAATGTCGGGCTCGGCAACCGCCTTCCGGGACATGATCGACACGATGAACAATGGCGGCAAGATCGCCATTCTGGGCATCGCCCCGACCGGCTTCGAGATCGACTGGAACAAGGTCATCTTCAAGATGCTGCACTTGAAGGGCATCTATGGCCGCGAGATGTTCGAAACCTGGTACAAAATGATCGCTCTCGTGCAGGGGCCACTCGACGTCTCCGGTCTGATCACCCATCGGATCGGCGTCGACGACTACATCAGCGGCTTCGAGGCCATGAAGAGCGGCAATTCCGGCAAGGTGGTGATGGACTGGTAGCCTGCGCTGGCTTCCCTGGCCCTGCGCAAATTTTCTAGAATTGCGCCAGGAATTCGAATTTCCATCGTTGCGTGGGCACCTTGTCGATGGCTATTTGCGCGGCCACATTTCCTCGGGATTCTGCATGCGCCGCCATATACGACCTTTTGTCGCCCGCCATGAGACGGGCGGCCAGTTCCTATCGCATCTGAAGTCCGGCTCGGGCGCGGTGATCGGAATGTCCACGGTAGGGGGCTTGGCCCTGCTCACCGAACTGCCTCTGCTGATCGCGCCTCTGGGTGCCACCGCTGTCCTCCTCTTCGGCCAGCCGACCAGCCCGCTTGCCCAGCCTGCCAATATATTCGGTGGTTACCTCATCGCGACAACGATTGGGGTCTTCACCGTGGCGGCATTTCCCGGCGTATGGTGGGCGGCGACCATTGCCGTCGGGCTTGCGGTCGCCATGATGCTGGCGCTGCGTGTCACCCATCCGCCGGCTGGCGCCGTTCCACTCGTTGCTTCGGCGTCACCGCTTTATGGCTCGAGCCTCTTCGCCGTGGTGCTTCTGGGCAGCGTGAGCCTTGTTGCGCTCGCGTTCCTGCATCACAGGATTCCGCCGCGCCAGGAGTATCCGCGCCGGGTCGAGTAGGCCCGGGGACTCACCGCTGCAGGAGTGTCGCTTCCAGCGCCGACAAAGCCTTGGCCACGGCGGCCCTGTCGGTGTCGCTTATCCTGTCGAGAATCGTCTTCTCGAAGCTTCGGGCCAGAGGGACCATTTCGCGGTAGATCTTCTCGCCGGCCTTTGTGAGCCTGAGTTGTTCGACTCGGCGATCCTCCGGGTCCACTGTCCTCTCCAGCCATTTGCGCTGCTCGAGTTCGGCGACGGCCCGCGACACCTTGGTTTTGTGCATTGATGAATGTCCGCCGATCGCGGTCGCGGTCATGGTGCCGAACTGGCCAAGCGTCGCGAGCGTGCGCCACTCCGGTCGTGTCAGGCCATGGCGTTGCTTGTAAATTTTCTGGAATTCCCGGCTGACGGCGTCGGCCAGCCGATTGAGCCGGTAAGGGAGGAAACCTTCCAGCGCCAACACGGCGGCCTCGTCTTCACGCTGGGCGTTGTCGTTCATCCCGGACTATCCGCGTTGCCATGGATGGTTACATCTGCAACAAATCTGCCTGTGCGTCAAACGAAGGGGCGATGAAATGAAGGACCGAGTCGTGCTTCTGGGTACCAAGGGTGGACCGGCGCTGCGGCCGGGCGGCCCCTGGCCGACCTCCTCCCTGCTGGAGATCGGGGGTAAGACGATTATTGTCGATTGCGGCCTCGGCGTGACGCGGGCGCTGACCGACGCGGGAGTGGCGCTGACGGAGCTGGACCTGATCCTCGTCACCCACCTTCACTCCGATCATGTCCTGGAACTCGGACCGCTCCTCCACACCGCGTGGACCGCGGGGCTGCAAACCCCTGTAAACGTGTTCGGGCCCGCCGGCACCGGACACTATTGGCGCCAATTCCTGCAATCGATGGATTTCGATATCGAGATCCGCATTGGAGACGAGGGCAGGCCCGACCTTCGCGATCTCGTTTCGGTCGAGGAGTTCTCCGAAGGGCCGGTGTTACAGCACGATAACCTGACGATCAGCGCCTTGCGCGTGGAACACCCGCCGGTGACAGAATGCTATGCCTTGCGCTTCGATGCCGGCGCGCGATCCGTCGTCTTTTCCGCCGACACCGCCTATTTCCCGGCGCTCGCCGGTTTCGCCAAAGGGGCCGACCTGCTGGTCCATGAGGCGATGCTGGAGGAGGGGGTCGACAGGCTTGTCGCCCGCACCGGCAACGGTGCGCGACTCAAGGAGCACCTCTTGGCAAGCCACACAGTTGCCGCGGATGTCGGACGGATCGCGGCCGAAGCTGGTATCCGTCATCTCGTGCTTCATCACCTGATCCCGGCCGACGATCCGGAAATCGGCGAGGTGCAGTGGATCGACGCCGTGCGCGCCACATGGACAGGCAAACTCACGATCGGCCGTGACGGACTGGTCGTGCCATTTGCAGATCAGGCCAACACGACGTCATAGGCGGATGGAGCCGACACTTCCCAAATCGAGACGGCGCTGACTGCTTGGCGCGGCCTTTCTTCCAATATGGAACGATATCTGACTGGGAGCTATTGAGGATCCACAGCAGGACATGCGTGCCGAGCAGGTACCACTGGTCATAATCTGATCCTTCGCAACTCGACTTGGCACTTGCCGGCATGCCAACGGTCGTGCAAAGAATCGGCGAAATAAGTGAGGTTCGCATGAATTTGATGCAGCTCGACAACTTCGACCGCAAAATTCTTTCACTCCTGCAAGCCGATGCCCGGCTCACCAACAACGATCTTTCGGAGCGTGTGAACCTCTCGCCTTCGCAATGTTCGCGGCGGCGCCAGCGGCTGGAGCAGGAAGGATTCATTCGCGGCTATCGTGCCGTGCTCGACCGTGAGAGGCTCGGTTTCTCGCTGACCAATGTGGTGACGGTGACGCTCGCCACCCACAATCGCGACAACGCGCGGCGTTTCGCCGAACTGGTGGCTCGGCTGCCGCAGGTACAGGAAGCGCACGCGCTCACCGGAGAGATGGACTATATCCTGAAGGTGGTGACGCCCGACCTCAAGGCGCTGTCGGAATTCGTCAACGGCGAGCTCTTGCCGCACGAATCCGTCCAGCACGTGAAGACGGCGATCGTGCTGGAAACACTCAAGGAAACCGGCGCACTGCCTCTATAGACAGCTGCCAAAGGCGCCGATGTCTCAGCCCTTCATCTGCTGCACGGCGGCATAGAGGTTCGTGCACCGCGTCCCGGAACGGCAATAGGCGAAGACCGGGCCGGGCAGCTCGTCGAGTGCCTTTGCCATATCCTGCACATTGTCCATCGTCATCTGGCCGCTGATGACCGGGATGAAACGGAATTCGAGGCCGGCCGCCTCGACCGCCGCGCGAATGTTTTCGGCAGAAGGCTGGCCCGGCTGTTCATCGTCGGGCCGGTTACAGATGACGCTCTTGAAGCCGGCCTTCTTGATCTCGGCCACTTCCTCCGGGGTGATCTGGGGCGAGACGGAGTAGTCTTCGCTGATCTGGCGGTATTCCATCGATTTGTCCTCACGGGCAGACTGTCGGTCTGGGCAGGCGCGCCCACGGTCGCAACGTGTCTTGCCATTTGCCGGCATCAACCGCAACTGCTTCACTGCAGCATCGCGCCGAAAAGTGCACGCCGATTTGCAGTAAAAGGGACGCAAAAACAAGAGACTACAGCATCGGGATCGATTCCGAAATCGAGCCCGGTGCTGTGGACTGTCGTCAGGCCGCCAGCGTCCCCTGGAGATCAGCGAGCGCACGCAGATGATGGCCGCTGTCGCCGAATGTGAGGTCGATCATGGTGGCGCGCTTGAAATAGTGCCCGACAGCATATTCCATCGTCATGCCCACGCCGCCATGGAGCTGGATCGCGTTCTCGCCGACGAGCCGGCCGCCGCGACCGATCTCGGTCTTGGTGGCATGCATGGCGCGAGCACGCTCCAAATCGTCGTCGCTGTCGGCCATCATGGTGGCGTAAAGCGTGATCGAGCGCGCTTGCTCCAGCGCCACATACATGTCCACCGCCTTGTGCTGCAGCACCTGGAAGGAGCCGATCGGCACGCCGAATTGCTTGCGGACCTTGAGATAATCGAGCGTCAGCGCGTGCATGGCCGACATCACGCCGACGGCTTCGGCCGAGAGCGCCGCGATCGCCTGATCGACGACCCTGCTTACCAGCGGCAGGCCGTTTTCGGGGTCGCCGATGACGGCGCTCGCCGGCACTTTGGCCTTGTCGAAGCTGATCTCGGCCCCGCGCAGGCCGTCCTGCATGGTATAACCGCGGCGCGAGACACCGGGCGTGTTCGCATCGACGAGGAACACACCGATGCCGCCGGGGTCGCGCGGCCCACCTGCCGTGCGGGCCGTGACGATCAGCTTGTCGGCGCTGTCGCCGTGAACCACCACGCTCTTGGCGCCCGACAGAACATAGTCGCCGCCATCCTTCCTGGCCTGGGTCTCGACATGGTGGAGATCGAAGCGCGAATTGCGCTCCACCTGGGCGAAGGCAAATTTGAGGGAGCCTTCCGCGATCTGGCCGATGAATTCCGCCTTCTGGTCGGAATTTCCGCCGAGCCGCAGAAAGCCGCCGCCGAGCACCACCGTCGGGAAGTAGGGTTCGAGGGCGATCGCCTGGCCGAGCGCCTCCATGACGATCATCGTCTCCACGGGACCACCGCCGATGCCGCCGTCGCTCTCCGCGAAGGGCAGCGCCATCAGGCCCATCTCGGCGTAACGCGCCCACATCTCCTGGCTCCAGCCCTCCGGCGAAGCCATGAAGCGTTTGCGCTCCTCGAATGTGTAGTTGTCCGCCAACAGGCGCCCGAGCGAATCCTTGAGGATCGACTGTTCTTCGGTGAGATCGAAATCCATCGGTTCTTTCCGCAGTTCCTACAGGCCCAGCACGGCCTTGGCGATGATGTTTTTCTGGATCTCGTTCGAACCACCGTAGATCGAGACCTTGCGCGCGTTGAAATAGGTGGGCGCCGACTGGCTGCCGTAGCCCGGGCCGATGGGCGGCTCGTTCCAGCCTTCCTCCGTCTCGGGCTGGTAGGGCATGGCGTAGGGGCCCATGACCTCCATGAGCAGATGCGTCGTCGCCTGCTGGATCTCCGATCCCTTGATCTTGAGATAAGAGGAAGCCGGGTCGGGTTTGCCGGTATTGCCGCGCTTGGCGTCGGCGGCGACCACGCGCAATTGCGTCATCTCCAGCGCTTTCAGATCGATCTCCACCGAGGCAAGCTTCTCGCGGAATCGCTGGTCCTCGATCAGCGGCCGACCGCCCGACATTTCCTTGGCGGCTAGTTCGCGGATCCGTGCCACCCGCTGCTTGGACATGCCAATCCGGGCAATATTGGTGCGCTCGTTGCCGAGCAGGAACTTGGCGTAGTCCCAGCCCTTGTTCTCCTCGCCGACGAGGTTCCCGACCGGCACCCTCACGTCGGTGAGGAAGACCTCGTTGATCTCGCGGCCGCCATCCATGGTGACGATGGGGCGGACCTCGATGCCCGGCGTCTTCATGTCGATCAACAGGAAGGAGATGCCTTCCTGCTTCTTGGCTTCAGGATTGGTGCGGACAAGACAGAAGATCCAGTCGGCATATTGGGCGAGCGTCGTCCACGTCTTCTGGCCGTTGACGATATAGTGGTCCCCGTCACGCACGGCGCGCGTCTTCAGTGAGGCGAGATCGGATCCCGCGCCGGGTTCCGAAAAGCCCTGGCACCACCAGTCGTCGAGGTTGCGGATCGCCGGCAGGAAGCGTTCCTTCTGCGCGGCATTGCCGAAAGTGTAGATGACCGGACCGACCATATTGACGCCGAAGGCGAGCGGCTGGGGCGCCGGGTATTTCTGCAGCTCTTCCAGGAAGATATATTGCCGCATCGGGTCCCAGCCGGTGCCGCCATATTCGATCGGCCAATGCGCCGCCGCCCAGCCCTTCTTGTTGAGCACACGGGTCCAGGCGACATACTCCTCCTTGCCGACCATCTCGCCGTCGATCAGCTTCTGGCGCACATGTTCCGGCACATTGTCCCGGAAGAATTGGCGTACCTCCTCCCGGAAGGCGTTCTCTTCGTCCGTGAAGCGAAGATCCATGGTTTTCTCCTCGATGCATCCTCCCGCCAAGGGGAGATCAATTGATCTCGAACAGGCCGGCAGCGCCCATGCCGCCGCCGACGCACATGGTGACGACCGCGTATTTCACGCCCCGCCGCTTGCCTTCGATCAGCGCATGGCCGGCAAGGCGAGCGCCACTCATGCCGTAGGGATGGCCGACCGAGATGGCTCCGCCATCGACGTTGAGTTTCGCGGGGTCGATGCCGAGCCGGTCGCGACAATAGAGCACCTGGACGGCAAAGGCCTCGTTCAGTTCCCAAAGGCCGATGTCGTCGATCTTGAGGCCGTGGCGATCGAGCAGACGCGGCACCGCGAAGACCGGCCCGATGCCCATCTCGTCCGGCTCGCAACCGGCGACATTGAAACCGCGCAGGACGCCCAGCGGGGTAAGACCCCGCCGTGCAGCCTCCTTGTCGCTCATCATCACCGCGGCCGATGCGCCGTCGGAGAGCTGGCTGGCGTTGCCCGCGGTGATGGTGAAGCCTTCGCCGCGCACCGGTTTGAGCGCTGCAAGGCCTTGCGCCGTCGTGTCGGGACGCGGCCCTTCGTCATGGGCGAGCTCGAGCTCTTTGTGGCTGATCTCCTGGGTCTCCTTGTCGACGACCGCCATCACGGTGCGGATCGGCGCGATCTCCGCGTCGAAGCGGCCGGCCTCGCGAGCGGCGGCGACACGGCGCTGGCTTTCCAGCGCATATTCGTCCTGGCGCTCGCGGGAGATGCCGTACCGCTTCGCCACGACTTCGGCCGTATCGATCATCGGCATATAAACCTCCGGCTTCACCTTCATGAGCCGTTCGTCTATCAGCTTGAAGCTGTTTTGCTTGTCGTTCTGGACGAGACTGATCGATTCCAGGCCGCCGGCTATGCCTGCCTTGACGCCGTCATTGCGGATAGCGTTGGCGAGCAATGCCATGGCCTGCAGTCCGGAGGCACATTGCCGGTCGATCGTGGTTCCCGCGACAGTGACAGGAAGGCCGGCGGTCAGGAGCGCCCGTCGCGCGACATTGAGCCCGGTCGTTCCCTGCTCCATGGCGCAGCCCATCACCACATCCTCTATCTCACCGCCTTCGAGGCCGGAGCGGGTGAGCGCATGGGCGATGGCATGGCCGCCGAGAGTCGCGCCGGTAGTGTCGTTGAGCGCGCCGCGATAGGCCTTGCCGATCGGCGTGCGGGCGGTGGATACGATGACGGCGTCTGCCATGTTCTTCTCCTTATGAAGAGATCTTTGCCACCTTTGCGCGGGCGGCCTCTTCCTGTTTCAGTTCGAGTTTCGAAAGCTTGCCGACCGAAGTGCGCGGCAGGGCGGAGCGGATTTCCAGTGCCTTTGGCATCTCATGGCGTCCGAGCCGGCCTTCGAGGAAAACCGAGAGCGCCTCGAGCGTGAGGACGGGCGCGCCATCGCATAGCTTGACGAAGGCCTTGGCCGCTTCGCCGCGATAGTCGTCGGGAATCCCGATGACCAGGACTTCCTCGACATCCGGATGTTCGTAGATGGCCTGCTCGATCATCTGGGGATAGACGTTGTAGCCGCCCGAAATGATCATGTCCTTCTTGCGGTCGACGATGAAGAAGAAGCCGTCTTCATCCATGTAGCCGATGTCGCCGGTCAGGAATCCTCCGTCGGAGAAGGAGGCACGGGTCTCTTCCTCGCGGTTGAGGTAGCCTCTTGTCACATTGGCGCCGAAGGCGCGGATCTCGCCGACCTCGCCGGGAGGAAGCACGCGCTTGAGATCGTCGAGCGCGACAATGTCCAGATAGATGCCGGGCAGGGGAAGGCCGATCGTCCCCAGCTTGTCTGGCCGGTTCTTGGGGATGTTGGCCCCGGCCGGGGAGGTCTCCGTCATGCCCCAGCCTCCGAGAAGCTCGAGGCCCGTGAGCGCCTTGAGCTTGCGGGCGACTTCGACTGGCAGAGGCGCGCCGCCGGAGGCGCAGTAACGCAGGCTGGACAGATCGCGTTCCTCGAAACCGGGCAGCGAACAGATCGCTATCCACATCGTTGGAACGCCGGCAAGGATCGTAGCGCCCTGTTCGATCTCGTTGAGCGCGGTCTCTGCGTCGAAACGTGTGTGCATGACCAGTGTCTGCCCGTCGAACAGCGAGCGCAGCGTTACGGAAACCAACGCGTAGATGTGGAAGAGGGGGAGGAAAAGCAGGACGCGTTCCTCGCTGGGACGCGAGAGGTCCTCGGCTTGCGACCAGGCGTCATAGGCTGAGACCGCGGCCGACAGGTTCGCGTGAGTCAACATGGCGGCTTTCGGCAGGCCGGTCGTGCCGCCGGTATATTGCAGAAGCGCCAGATCATCGACGGCGACCGGAGGCAACTCCGCGACGGGCGGGCAAGAGGCGATAAAATCGGACCAGCGCGTCATGCCGACGCCGGATGGCATCGGGCCCGTCAGCGGCGAGGGCCCGAAGGCGGCATCGTCGCCGATGATCACGCGATCGATGAGGCCTTCGCGAAGAAGAGCGGCGGACTTGACGGCAAGGTCGCCGATATTGGTGGTGACGAGAGTCCGCGCGCCGCTGTCCGAAAGCTTGTGGGTAAGCATGCGGGGACTGTCGAGCGGGCTCAGATGGACGATGGTCGCCCCTGCCTTCATGGCGCCGAAGAAGGCATAGGGATGGTAGAGCGTGTTGGGCAGGAAGAGCGCGATACGGCTGCCCGGACCGAGACCAGCCGCAAGGAAAGCCGCCGCGGCTCGGTCGGCTTCCTCCCGCAGTTCGCCGTAGCTGATCGAATGGTCTCTGAAGACAAAAGCGGCCTTGTTGCCGAAACGCTCGGCTGAACGGTCAATGAGCGATCCGACCGCCCAGGTGCCGAGTTCGCGGTCGGGCGACATGCCCGACGGGTAGGACTTCGCCCAGGGCCAAGGCCCGGAGCAGCCCCGCGGGCCGGTCACGCGGCCGCCTCGCGGGCATCGGCGAAGGATCCACCGGAGGCGGCGAGCTTGCGCAGCAGTGGCGCTGGCCCGAACACGGCCTTCCCGGTTCGGCTGTGCCAATGGTCGAGCCGCTCGACGATCTTCGCGATCCCTTCCTTCTCGGCCCAGAACATCGGCCCACCCTTGCCGATCGGGAAGCCGTAGCCATTGACCCAGACGATATCGATGTCGGAAGCCCGGGCGGCGATGCCTTCCTCGAGGATGCGCGCACCTTCGTTGATCATCGGGTAGAGCGAGCGCTCGATGATCTCCTGGGATAAGATCGTGCGCCGTTCGATGCCGTGTTCGCGCGCCTTCTCCTCGATCAGCTTCAGCACCTCGGGATCGCTCTTGGGCGTCCGGCCATTCTCATAGAGATAGTAGCCCTTGCCGGTTTTTTGGCCGAACCGGCCCTGTTCGCAGAGCGGATCGGCGATGATCGCCTTCTTGCCGAGCGATTTGCGGTTTCGCCACCCGATGTCGAGACCAGCGAGGTCGCCCATCTGGAACGGCCCCATGGGCCAACCGAAGTCGGTGAACACCTTGTCGACCTCGGCCGGGCTTGCGCCTTCGAGCAGCAGGCTTTCCGCTTCCTCCGAGCGCGCCGCGAGCATGCGGTTGCCGACGAAGCCATGGCAGACGCCGACGACCACCGGCACCTTGCCGATGCGCTTGGCGACGGCGAGGGCCGTGGCCAGAACGTCCGGCGCGGTGTGCTTGCCGCGCACGATCTCAAGCAGCTTCATGACGTTGGCGGGCGAGAAGAAATGCATGCCCACCACGTCCTGCGGTCGAGATGTCGCTGCGGCGATCTCGTCGACGTCGAGGTACGAGGTGTTGGTGGCAAGCACCGCGCCTGGCCGGGCGATCTTGTCGAGCTTGCCGAACACGTCCTTCTTGACCGACATCTCCTCGAACACTGCCTCGACGATGATGTCGCAGCCGGCGAGATCGGCATAGTCGGTCGTGCCGGTGAAGAGCGCCATTCGCTGGGACTTGGCGTCTTCCGAGAGAGAGCCGCGCGAGACGGAGATCGAATAGTTCTTATCGATAGTGGCAAGGCCGCGATCGAGCGCTTCCCTGCTCATTTCCAGGAGCGTTACCGGAATGCCACCATTGACGAAGGACATGGCGATGCCGCCACCCATGGTGCCTGCCCCGATGATGCCGGCACGACGGATCTCACGGGCTTTGATGTCCTTGCCGACACCGTCGACCTTGGCGGCTTCCCGTTCGGCGAAGAAGAGATGGCGCTGCGCGCGCGATTGTTCGCCCGACACCAGGCGCATGAAGGCTTCGCGCTCGGCGGCGAGCGCCTCGTCGAAGGGCAGCGTGATCGCGTTGCGCACGGCTTGGGCGCAGGCGATCGGCGCTTCGAGCCCGCGCGCCTTCTTCGCAAGCTCGGAGGCCTCCGTGTCGAAGCGTGCAAGATCGGTATTCTCGATCTTTTCCCTTCGGTCGCGGACTGGCCTGAAAGGCCCGCCCGCTGCTACCCTCTCGCGGGCGAAAGCGATCGCATTGGCGACCAGATCCCGGTCATAGACCGCCTCGACCAGACCTCCCTCCAGGGCCGTTGCTGCATCGACGGGGGTACCGGAGACGATGACCTTCAGCGCCTTTTGCGGGCCGAGCAGGTAGGGTAGCCGAACTGTTCCCCCGGCGCCCGGAAGAAGACCGAGCTTCACTTCCGGCAGCCCCAGCTTCGCATCGCGAAGCGCCACGCGGAAATGGCAGCCGAGCGCCAGTTCGAGCCCACCGCCCAGGGCCGTGCCGTGGATCGCCGCCACGGTCGGTTTCGCGATCTTTTCCAGGGCAGCGATGATTTCGCCGAGAATAGGATGCTGCATGGGCTTGCCGAACTCGGTGATGTCGGCACCCGCGACGAAAGTGCGTCCGGCGCAGGTGAGTACGATGGCCGAGACGGATGCGTCGTCGCCCAGCTTCTCCAGGGCTTCCATCAGTGGAGCGCGCAGCCGGTGACTGAGTGCATTGACCGGCGGATTGTCCAGGGTGATGACGGCTATATCGGCGTCGCGGCTGACCGTGACCGGTTGATTCATTCTCTCCTCCCTGTCGGCGCCACGGCGCGAAGGCCGGGGCCGCTTCGGTTATTGGATCATGCGTAGCTGGCGGATTTCAGGAAACCGGCAATGAGGCTGGCGACCACGTCCGGCTTTTCGATGTTGGGCAGATGGCCGGCGCCTTCGACGATCCTGAAATCGGATCCCTGGATAAGGTCCGACGTGGAGCGCACGAGGTCAGGCGGGGTGGAGCCATCCTCGTCGCCGACCATCACCAACGTCGGCAGTTTGAGCGCCCGTGTCGATTCAGTCAGATCGGCATCGCGCAAGGCTGCACAAGTGCCGGCGTAGCCGTCGACGTCCGTGCGTGTGAGCATGGCGGTATAGCCCACGAAGTCTGGATTGCCGGGCGAGCGATAGGCCTCGGTAAACCAACGCTGCATGACGGCGTCGGCGATCGAGGCAATGCCATTGGTGGTGACCGCCCGAATCCGATCGTTCCACATCGCGGCGGTCCCGATCTTGTGGGCCGTATCGCAAAGGACGAGGGCAGCGATCTTGTCCGGATGCAAGGCTGCGATGCCTTGCGCGATGAGACCGCCGACCGAAAGGCCGACGACAGCCGCTCGAACGACGCCGAGATGATCGAGCAGCGCGGACAGATCGTCGACATGGTCGGAAAGGCGGTAGGGCGCTGGCGTGGCCTGCGAAAGCCCGTGCCCACGCTTGTCGTAGAGCACGATCCGGTAGTCCGCCTGAAGCTGTCCGACGACAGCGTCCCAGATTCGGAAATCGGTACCGAGCGAATTGGAGAAGACCAACCACGGCTTGCCTGTCGCGCCGCGAACTTCGTGATGAAGTACCACTCCGTTGACGCGTGCAAAAGCCATGCTGGAGCCCTCCTGTAATGCTACATACTACCGAGTATGTTGCAATCGCGAAGGCCGGTCAATCGCCGCCGCGGAATTTCCGCAGCGGCATTTTCGTCGGATTACGTCAGTGGAGGAACGGGTCGGGCAGATCCTTCCACAGCTCCGGCTGGAAACGTGGCGTATCGACGAGACAATCGTCCAATTCCGCCCGCAGACGGAGCTCGTTCATCGGATGGCAGCCGATGAAGACAATCTCCTGGCGGCGATCGCCCCAGACCGGATCGAGATTGTCGGCGATCGCGGCCATCCAGGCCGGATTGTCGGGCCATCGCTCTCTGGGTACGGACGACCACCACAGACCGCGCCGCTCCACACGAACCGACGGCCCGGCCTGGCTCACTTCGCCGACATGGTGCGGCCGGGTGGCCAACCAGAAGAAGCCCTTGGCGCGTACGACGCCGGGCCATTCCCGATCCAGAAAGGCACGGAACTTTAGCGGCTCGAAGGGGCGGCGGGCCCGGTAGACGAAGGAGCGGATTCCATATTCCTCGGTCTCCGGCACATGGTCGCGGAAGCCATTCAACTCCTTGAACCAGAGCGGGTGCTCCGCTGCCCTGATAAAGTCGAACCGCCCTGTGCCGAGTACCCTGTCAAGCGGCACCTTGCCGAAGTCGACCTCGACGAGATCGGCATCGGGATTAAGCGCACGCACGATCTTGCGGGCGGCCATCAGGTCGTCCGGCGTCGCCGACGCGATCTTGTTCAGCACGACCACGTCGGCGAATTCGATTTGGTCGACGATGAGATCGACCAGCGTCCGCTCGTCGCCGGGCCCCAGCGATTCGCCGCGATCGCGCAGGAAGTCGGCCGAGGAATAGTCGTGCAGGAGGTTCATGGCGTCTATGACCGTGACCATGGTGTCGAGACGCGCGACATCCGAGAGGCTCGCGCCGCTCTCGTCGCGGAACTCGAAGGTCGCGGCGACCGGGAGGGGCTCGGAGATACCCGTTGACTCGATCAGCAGATAGTCGAAACGCCCTTGCTCGGCGAGCGCACGGACTTCCTTCAGCAGGTCGTCGCGTAAGGTGCAGCAAATGCACCCATTCGACATCTCTACGAGCTTCTCGTCGGTCCTTGAAAGGTTTGTCCCGTCGCGCACCAGTTCGGCGTCGATGTTGATTTCGCTCATGTCGTTGACGATGACCGCGACACGCCGGCCGTCGCGATTGTTGAGGACATGGTTGAGCAAGGTGGTCTTGCCGGCGCCCAGGAAGCCGGAGAGAACGGTTACCGGTAGTCTTGTCATGTCGGCTCCTAATGCGCTTCGCCCGAGCCGCCGACTGCGACGACGTTGTAGGGCTTTCCTTCGACGGCGATCTCTCCGGATCTTGCGAAGGTCGCGGCGTCGACGAGGTGAATGACGCCCTTGAGGGGATCGGTCACCGCGATCTTGTCGCCGGCTACCGCGATCCGCGGACGCGGGTCGTTCCAATGGCCGTCCATGCTGTAGGGGTCGGTGAGTTGGAGCGTTCCGGCGATCTTACCGGCGACGACGTCGACGCGCGAAAGCTTGCCGTCCTCGGTGAACACATAGGCGAATTTCGGCCGGATCGGGTCGACCGCGAAATGCACCCGCCGGGTCGGCAGTTCGATGAGCCGGAAAGGCTGTTCGCTTTCGGGCTCGACGAGGACCACGGCATCGGGTCTGTAGTTGCCGAGGAAATATTGCAGTCCCTTGCCACCGACCAAGGTCGTAGACTTGCCTTCGGGCAAGTCCTTTCCATAGGGCAGAAAATTGAACGACGGCCCTTGTGCGCCGGATCTGACGATCAGCAACCCGCTGGAGCAGGCGACCGCCACGAGATTGCCGGAGGCAGCCGCTCCATGCAGGTCGGGGCATTCATGAAGTTCGCCGACCGTCGCGCCGGCTTCATCGAGGACCCGCAAGCCGATGGGCAACTCGTCAGCCGGCTTGTCCCGGTGTGGTTCGGTCACGAGTACGTGGTCGCCAAAAGCGGCGGCGAAACCGTGATGTGGCGACGGCGCCGTCACCTCTCGAATGTCGGGTGTTCCCTCGATCATTGACTTTTCCGTGACGATGCGGGCGGCACCCTCGCCGTCCAAGAAGATGGCGATCTCTCCCTTTCGGTCGAAGAAATGGACCGGCTTTTTGCCGGCGATTTCTGAAGACAGAAGCCGCGGTCCCTCGATCGTTATGTCGCCGTGGTCCCCATGGTCGCTGAGCGAGATGCCGCTCGATATGACGGAGACGACGTCGGCGTCACGCTGAACGGCGAAAACCGTGCTGCCGCTCTCGCTTGAATAAAGCCGCGCCGGGCTCTTGATCTCGAAGCGGTCGAGCGTTTTGCCGGTCGTAGCGTCGATCGCCTGCACAAGCGGCTGGGCGTGATCGGCGACGAAGAGACGCCAGGTGGTGTTTTCGTCGGCGAGCGCCTGGGTTGCTGCCAACGTGATGCCCAGGCAGAGAGTTGCCCTGGAAATATCGAGCATGATGGTCTCCTTAATGTAATAACGTAACATTGATCGGCCAAGCTAGATGGGCTTCCGCCCCACCTTTCGGCGGAGCTTTGCCGTCAGCCGCGTCCGAGCGGTATCTCAGCTCCCGAGGATCGCGCCCTTGATGGTCGAGACGTTGTGGCGCATCAGGTCGATATAGGTTGCGGCGTCGCCTTCGGGGCGCGACAGCGCGTCCGAATAAAGCGTCCCGCCGATCTTGAGGCCCGTCTCATTCGCGATCTGCTCGACCAGCCGCGGGTTCGTGACGTTTTCGAGCAGGATTGCGGACGCCTTGTCTTCCCTGACCTGCCGGATCAGCTTTGCGACGTCCGCCGCCGATGCTTCGGCCTCGGTCGAGATGCCCTCCGGCGCAAGGAAGGTGAGGCCGTACGCGTGTTCGAAGTAGCCGAAGGAATCGTGCGAGGTGATGACTACCCGCTTATCCCCAGGGATGGATGCGATCGCCTCCTTCACCTCGGCGTCGGCCGCATCCAGCTTTCCGCTGTAGGCTGTAGCATTCGCTCGGTAGATGTCGCAGCCGGCAGCGTCCGCGGCGCAGAAAGCGTCGGCGATATTCTTCACGTAGATCTTCGCGTTGGCGATGGACTGGAAGGCGTGGGGATCATAGTCGCCATGGTGATGATGCTCTTCATGTTCGTTGCCATGATGCTCGTCTTCCCGCATCTTGAGCGGCTCGATGCCCTTGGTGAGCTCCACGACGGTAGCCTTGGTGCCGCTCGCCTCGACGAGCCGCGACAGGAAACCTTCGAAGCCGAGCCCGTTGACGAGGACCACCTGCGCTTCGGCCATCGTCGAGGCGTCGGCGGGCTTGGGCTCGTAAACATGGGCGTCGCCGTCAGGGCCGACCAGCGTCGTGAGGTCGATCCGGTCGCCGCCGACATTCCTCGCGAAATCGCCAATGATGGAGAAGCTCGCCACGACCTTCAGCCCTTCAGCGGACGCGGCCGACAGACTGAAGGGGGTTAATGTTATAACGCTCGCGAGCGCCGCAAGCTTGAGGGTTTTGAGCATGAGTGTCTCCGTATTTACGCGGTGCGATGACGGTGTCGGACGAAGCGTGCGCGAAGGATGCCGCGTGTGCCCAAGATCATGGAAAGAAGATAGACGGCGCCGGCCGACAGGATGATTGCCGGGCCTGACGGCAGCGACGCGTGGTAGGAAAGCAGCAGGCCGGCGACGGAGGCAGAGAAGCCGATAGCGATCGCGAGCGCGCACATGGTTTCCACACGGCTGGTCCAGAAACGCGCCGCCGCGGCCGGCAGCATCATCAGCCCGACCGACAGCAGCGTCCCCAGCGCCTGGAAGCCGCCGACCAGATTGAGCACGACGAGGCCGAGGAAAATGAAATGGACGGGCGTGCCGAGGCGGCTGACCGAACGCAGGAAAAGCGGATCGAGACATTCCGCGACGAGGGCGCGCCAGAAAATAGCGAGTGCGACGAGGGTGGTGCCGGTGATCAGCGTGATGAGGCGCAGCGCATCGTCGTTGAGCGCGAGAACCGTGCCGAAGAGCACATGCATGAGATCGACGCTCGACCCGCGCAGGGATACGATCAGCACGCCGAGCGCCAGCGAGATCAGATAGAAGGCCGCCATCGATGCGTCCTCCTTCTGGACGGTGAGGCGTGACACCGCGCCGGCGCCGAGCGCAACCACGACGCCGGCGATCAGGCCGCCCACCGTCATCGGCACGATCTGAAGGCCGTAGAGCAGGAAGCCGGTGGCGGCGCCGGGCAGGATGGCATGTGCCATGGCGTCACCGGTCAGGCTCATACGTCGGAGCATCAGGAAAACGCCCACGGGGCAGGAACTGAGCGACAACAGCAGCGAGCCCAGCAGCGCGCGCTGCATGAACCCGAACTCGACGAAAGGGGAAATCAACAGATCGTACATGGGTTCAGGCCGCCGGCGAATGGTCGTGGCCGTGATGATGCCCATGCTGGTGCCCGTGCCGGTGACCGTGGGCAGGATCGTGGCCAGGTCCATCGGTCTCGCACCAGGGTGCGTCGTCGTGCCAGGCCTCGTCGAAACGACGGGCGCGCAACAGGTTTTCCGGACGCAATGTTTCGGCGGTGCCGCCCCAGGCGATGGGCCGGCGTGCCATCAGCAGCGTTTCCGGGAAATGCTTGCGCACGAGATCGAGATCGTGAACGACCACCATGACCGTGCGGTTCTCGGCGTGCCATCTCTTGATGAGCGCGATCAGATCGCCGACGGTCTTGCTGTCGATGGCATTGAACGGTTCGTCGAGCAGGATCAGTTCGGCATCCTGCAGCAGCACCCGGGCAAAAAGCGCGCGCTGCAACTGGCCGCCGGACAGGGTGTCGATCGGCCGGTTTTCGAAGCCTTCCAGCCCCACCGCCGTCAGCGCCTTGGCCAGCTCGGCGCGGTCTTCCCTGGTGATCCGTCCGAGCAGGCCCCGCTTCGGCCATAGGCCGAGCGAGACAAGATCGACGACTCGGGCCGGGAAGCTGCGATCGAGTTCGGATTGCTGCGGCAGATAAGCGATGCGCACATCCTTCGCGATCGCGCAGGCGCCCGCCATCGGCTTCAACGAGCCCACGATACCTTTGATCAAGGTCGATTTGCCCGAACCATTGGCGCCGACCACGGCCGTCAGCGAACCGGACTTCACCGTACCGCTGAGATGATGGACCGCGGGATGGCTGTTGTAGCCGAGCGTCAGGTCACGAAAAGTCAGACAGGCATTGGTCATCGGGACCGTCTCGGTTTGAGGGCTCCATCCCCGAATTCTGGATATGTAATACCATAACATCTGTCAAGCCGAGATCGCGCCTGTCCACCAAGTGCCGCGCGCCCGCCTTGTCACGGCTTGCCGGACGGTTGATAAGGCGGACCTCTGGGGAGCTGGAATCGTTGGACGCGGCGCTCTCACCCGCGCGATTCCGATCCTGAACGGCACCAGTAGAAGGAAGAACTTTCATGACCATTCGTCGCATCGAAGCAGGACCTCGCATGAGCCAGGCCGTGATCCACGGCAACACCGTCTACCTCGCCGGTCAGGTCGGTACGCCGGGCAAAAGCGTAGCCGAGCAGACTCAGGATATTCTTGCCACGATCGAGCGCCTGCTGAAGGAAGCCGGTTCGGAAAAATCCAAGATCCTGCAGGCGACGATCTGGCTCGCCGACATGGCTGACTTCGCCGAGATGAACTCGGTCTGGGACAAGTGGGTCGACGGCCCCAACGCGCCTGCCCGCGCCACCGGCGAGGCCAAGCTTGCCACGCCCGAGTACAAGGTCGAGATCATCGTCGTCGCGGCCCTCTAAGCCGGAAGGAACGAGCTCTACGTCCTGAGTCGGGAATGGAGCCAAAGCCAGGCGCCTGGCGGCGCCCGGCCGGCCACCTCGAGATGGCCGGCCGAGAACATGATGGCCAGACTACGCGTGCGACACAGCACTTTCTGCGTGGCGACGTTCCTACATGCGCTGGTTCTTGGGAAGCGGCAGGGCGGCGCGGTCCTTCGGTACGATATTACAACCTTCAGACGAAAATATTAGAGTGACGGCAACCGATAGAAGGTGGTCGTCGGCAAACTCTGCAGCCTTGGACCGAACTCCAACAAGCGTGGTGCGGGCTGGCCGTTTTCAGTTTGTCCACGGGAACCCGAGAATCATTAAGGTGTGCAATTTCTAAGTTCATGGGGGCGGAATTGGCTGTTTCTGACGAGGCGCGATCTGACGATGATCCCGAGATCATCAGGAGGTACCAGGAATCACGAGAGATGTTTTTGTCCGGCGATACAGCCGGAGCCATCGAAGTTCTGAAAGAGCTTGCAGATCTGGAGGTGCCCCAGGCCCAATACATGTTGGGTAACATCTATCTGCATGCGGCTGTCGATGCACCCGAGCCCGCGGCAGCCCTTCAATATTTTCTGGCCGCCGCGGCCGGCGACTTTCCTCCAGCCTTCGGCGGCCTCGGAGACCTGTACTATTCTGGGGTCGGCGTGGAGAAATCTATCGAGAAGGCGATCGGATATTATTCTGAGGGAGCTAAGCGTCAGGACGTGCACTCCTTGGAGTTTCTCGCGGACTTCCTGACAAACGGAGAGCATTGCAAGCCGAACCACGAGCTTGCCTTGCCCGCCTTTCACGACGCGGCCAGACTTGGTTCTGCCTTCGCTCTCAGGAGACTTGGTCTCTACTATTGGGAGGGGAAGGAGGTCGAGCAAGACCTGAAGCGTGCGGCAGGGCTCTTGGAAGCATCCGCCGAAATGGGGGACGAGTACGCAGCCTACAATTTGGCCCAGATGTACGACACCGGAAACAGCGCCCTGGCCATGGATGTCGGCAAGGCTATCCAATTGTTTATGGTCGCGGCCGAGAAAGGGGTGGAGCCGGCGCTTCACAATCTCGGTGTATGCTATTCGCGAGCTGACTATTCAAGGCAAGACTTGGCGCTTGCTGCCCATTGGTTCCACAACGGGGCCGAAAAAGGGCTGAAGCTCTCGATGGAGAGCCTGGCACGGATCTATGCTTCGGGCGAGGGCGTGGAAGTGGATCCCGGCAAAGCCGCATATTGGAGGCGTCGGGCGGCTGACGCCGTGGAGTAGGCCGCGCAACATCGCCCTCGATGAAGTGGTTTGCCGGCCGAAGCAGGTATTTCCTATTCCCCAGGCGGTGAGAACCGAGCCACGAGTCGGTGGTCGTTGCCCGGATAGATCAGCCTGACGTGGGTGATGGGGCGTTCGGCATTCCAGGTTTTTCGTTCGACGACAAGGCAGGCCGCGCCCGGTGCAATGCCGAGGATGGAGGCGGTTGCCCCACCCGCTTCCGTCGCGCTGATAGCGTGTTCGGCGGCGCTCCACGGTACGCGTGCTGTCAGCCATGGCCCCGGGGCGGTCTCGTCGAAGGCTTCATCCCCCGCTTCGGGAACCGCAGCGAGATTGATCAGGCGTTGCTCGAGACAAAACGGCCGCTCGCCCGCGAAGTGGCGGCACAGGAGTTCCAGCACGGAACCCCCTGAGAAACCGAGTTGCCGCCTGTCCTCCGCGATGGCCCTGCGACGGTGGCGTTCGAGACGCTCGTAGCGATAGGGGAGGCCGAGTGCCTCGACTTCGGTCCCGATGTCATGAATCTCCAGGATCGCCGCCTGCGACTTTGGCCGCGTGACGAAGCTGCCGGAGCGGCGGCGTCTTTCGATCAGCCCTGCCTTGGCAAGCTGCGACAGCGCCTTGTTCACCGTCATGCGGGAACATCCGTATTCGGCGGTCAGCTCATGCTCGAAAGGGATACGGAAACCCGGCGGCCACGCGCCTGAGAGTATGCACTCGCGAATATCCTCGAGAATTCGCTGGTGCAGCGACTGCAGAGGCGCCTCCATGTCCATGATCTAGTCCCTGCACGCGAGATCCCTTATCGCCGAACGGTAGCGTCCGACGATGCTTTCACGCAAACGGTGGCGCTGGCCTTCCACCAGTTTCTTGCCTCGCCCGGCGAAGATCCGTGCATCGATCAAGGTGGCGTAGCAAACGAAAAAAGAGGCGGCACGAAAGCGCCACCTCTCCTCGAGTTTTGCGTAGCGGCAGGCTACTCGGCGGCTTCGACCTTGATCACGCCGCGACGGATCTGGTCTTCTTCGATGGACTCGAACAGGGCCCGGAAATTGCCTTCGCCGAAACCTTCGTCGCCCTTCCTCTGGATGAACTCGAAGAAGATCGGACCGATCACGGTCTTGGAGAAGATCTGCAGCAGGATCTTGGTCATCCCGCCGTTCACCACGCCTTCGCCATCGATCAGGATGCCATGCTTCTTCATGCGGTCGATCGGCTCGTCATGGCCATTCACGCGAGCATGTGACCTCTCGTAGTAGGTGTCCGGCGGGCCGGGCATGAATTTCAACCCGTTTCCGGCAAGCTGGTCCGTCGAACCGTAGATGTCGTCCGTGCCGACGGCGATGTGCTGGATGCCTTCGCCCTTGTATTTCCTGAGATACTCCTCGATCTGGCTGGTGTCGTCCTTGGACTCGTTCAGCGGGATGCGGATTTTGCCGCAAGGCGAGGTGATGGCGCGGCTGACCAGCCCGGTGATCCTGCCGTCAATGTCGAAATAGTGGATCTGCTTGAAGCCGAACAGCTCGCGATAGAAGGCCCACCACTTGTCCATGTTTCCGCGATAGACATTGTGGGTGAGGTGATCGAGGTAGTAGAACCCGACACCCGCGGGCTTGGGGTTGCGCTCGCCCAGCCATTCGAACTCGGCGTCGTAAGCCGAGCCTTTGTCGCCATAGGTTTCGACGAAATAGAGAAGCGACCCTCCTATTCCGACGATCGCCGGCACGTCGAGAGCCTTGTCGTTTCCCTCATAGGGCGTGGCGCCCTTCGAAACAGCGTGCTCGAAGGCATGTTTCGCGTCGACCACACGCCACGCCATGGAGGGGGCGCATGGCCCGTGCTTTTCCACGAAACGCATGGCATGCGATCCCGGCTCCGCGTTCACCACATAGTTTATGTCGCCCTGCCGCCAGACCGTAATGTTCTTGGACTTGTGTTTGGCGACCGGTGTGTAGCCCATGCGCCTGAACAATTCGGAGAGTTTCTCGGGTTCGTGATGGGCAAATTCGACGAATTCGAAACCGTCCGTGCCGGCTGGATTGGTCTTGCTGATGGTGGCGGGCGGCGCGTCGTGCGGAAAGGGACCCATGATATCCTCCTGTCATGCGCGGTAAGTCCGCGGTTCGCTCCGAGACTTTTTCCAATTATACTCTCCATGCCCCGCAAGATGCGTGCGAATGGTTGGAAAAAATGGAGGTTCTCCATAGAAGTCATGCACGTTTCTAGTGATGGATGCTCAAATTCCGCATGTTTGACGCGATGGGTGCACAGATCCGATGTCTGGTGGATGTTCCCGGCTCGCCTTTCTGGTTGATGGTTGCATTTTCAATCGTTACGAATGCAACGAATTTGATAAAATGACGCCTTCGGGCGCTGGAGGAGCATCATGGCCTATTCCTATATGCCGGGCTTCGGCAACGACTTCGAAACCGAAAGCCTTCCCGGCTCGCTGCCGCAAGGACGTAACTCGCCGCAGCGGCCGGCCTATGGTCTTTATGCCGAGCAGTTCTCCGGGTCTCCCTTCACCGCGCCGCGCGGCACCAATGAGCGGTCCTGGCTCTATCGTATCCGTCCGAGCGTGAAGCACACGGCGCGTTTCAGGCAGATCCAGTACGCGCAATGGAAATCGGCGCCCAATATCGGTGATCATGAATTGGCGCTCGGTCAGTTGCGCTGGAACCCGCCGGCCATGCCCAATGCCGAAACGGACTTCATCGCCGGCATCCGGACGATGACGACAGCGGGCGACGTCTTCACCCAAGCCGGAATGGCCGCGCACATCTACGTCGCCAACAAGGACATGGTGGACGACCATTTCTTCAATGCCGACGGCGAACTTCTCGTCGTGCCACAGGAGGGCGGCGTCCGCTTCCTCACTGAAATGGGCGTGATCGAGGCGCATCCTGGCGAGATCGTCGTCCTGCCGCGTGGCCTCGTCTTCAAGGTCGAGCTGATCGATGGTTCGGCGCGGGGCTATATGTGCGAGAATTACGGCGCCAAGTTCGCGCTGCCCGATCGCGGGCCGATCGGCGCCAACTGCCTCGCCAACCCCCGCGACTTCAAGACGCCGGTCGCCTGGTTCGAGGAAAAAGACACGCCCTGCCGGCTGATCGTCAAATGGTGCGGCCAGTTCCATGTCACCGAGATCGGCCATTCGCCCCTCGACGTGGTGGCCTGGCACGGCAATTACGCGCCATACAAATACGACCTGTCGACCTACTCGCCTGTCGGTGCGATCCTCTTCGATCATCCCGATCCGTCGATCTTCACCGTGCTGACGGCACCCTCGGGCGAAGAGGGCACCGCCAATATCGACTTCGTCATCTTCCCGCCGCGCTGGTTGGTGGCGGAAAACACTTTCCGGCCACCCTGGTACCACCGCAACATCATGAGCGAGTTCATGGGGCTGATCCGCGGCAAGTACGACGCCAAGGAAGAAGGTTTCGTGCCCGGCGGCGTCAGCCTGCACAACATGATGCTGGCGCATGGTCCGGACGCGGATGGCTACGAAAAGGCTTCGCAGGTCGAGCTGAAGCCGGTGAAGCTCGAAAACACCATGGCATTCATGTTCGAGACGCGCTTTCCCCAGATGCTCACGCGCTACGCGGCCGAGACCGAAGCACGCCAGGACAATTACATCGATTGCTGGAGCGGGCTGAAAAAACGCTTCAACGGCACGATCGAGGGCGATTGGAGTTGATGCGGCCGCCCACCGGTCTAAGCTGGACTGCTCCGTTGCGAACTGACGGGCCTCGATAACTCCAAGGGCAGGAAGCCATATGAAGCTTGCATCTCTGAAGAATGGAAAGCGTGACGGAAGACTCGTTGTCGTCTCGCGCGATCTGACGCGTTACACCGACGCTTCCTTTCTGGCCCCGACCCTGCAGGCGGCGCTCGACGACTGGAGGCGCATCGCCCCGCATCTCGCCGCACTGTCGGAAACGCTGGAGCATGGCTCCGTGCCGTCGGAGCGTTTTCACGAGCACGACGCGGTTTCGCCATTGCCGCGAGCCTATCAATGGGCCGACGGCTCAGCCTATGTGAACCATGTCGAGCTTGTCCGGAAGGCGCGCAACGCCGAAATGCCTGAGAGTTTCTGGACCGATCCGCTGATGTATCAGGGCGGCAGCGATGCTTTCCTCGCCCCGCGCGATCCGATCCGCATGGCCGACGAAGCCTATGGCATCGACATGGAGGGCGAGGTCGCCGTCGTCGTCGACGACGTGCCGATGGGGGCGAGCGTCGATGAGGCACGCGAGGCAATCCGGCTCGTCATGCTGGTCAATGACGTTTCGCTGCGCGGGCTCATCCCGGCCGAGCTCGCAAAGGGTTTCGGTTTCTTCCAGTCCAAGCCGTCCTCCGCCTTCTCGCCGGTTGCCGTCACGCCGGACGAACTTGGCGATGCCTGGGACGGCGGCAAGGTCCATCTGCCGCTGAGCGTCGACTTGAACGGCAAGCCGTTCGGCCGCGCCAATGCCGGTGTCGACATGACCTTCGACTTTCCGACGCTCGTCGCCCATGCAGCCAAGACGCGCCCGCTTTGTGCCGGAACGATCGTCGGTTCGGGCACGGTATCGAACAAGCTCGACGGCGGACCGGGCAAACCGGTGGCGGAAGGTGGCGCGGGATATTCCTGCATCGCCGAGATCCGCATGATCGAAACGATCAACGAGGGGCGGCCGACGACGCCCTTCATGCGCTTCGGCGATACTGTGCGCATCGAGATGAAGGACAAGGCCGGTCACTCGATCTTTGGCGCGATCGAGCAGACGGTCGAGAAATACAGCAAGGAGCAGTAACGGAATGGCCAAGTCCTTCGCCTCGCAAGGGGATCTCGCGGAGAAGAAGATCTCCTTCACCGAGGTCGGCCGGGATCTCTGGGCCTTCACGGCGGAAGGGGATCCGAACACCGGCGTGATCATCGGCGACGATGCCGTGATGATCGTCGACGCGCAGGCGACTCCCAGGCTCGCCGGCAAGGTGATCGAGAAGATTCGCACCGTGACGGACAAGCCGATCAAACAGGTCGTGCTGTCGCATTATCATGCGGTGCGGGTACTCGGGGCTTCCGCCTATCAGGCTTCCGAAATCATCATGTCGGAGAAGGCGCGCGCCATGGTGGTCGAGCGCGGGCAGGAGGATTGGGATTCCGAGTTCGGACGCTTCCCCCGCCTGTTCCAGGGGCATGAATCGATTCCAGGCCTCACCTGGCCGACGTTGACGTTCAACGATCGTATGACGCTTTATCTCGGTAAACGACGGGTCGATCTGCACTTCCTTGGTCGGGCCCACACGGCCGGCGACATCGTCGCCCATGTGCCCGACGAGAATGTCATGTTCACCGGTGACATCGTCGAGTACCACTCGGCCTGTTATTGCGGCGATGCCCATTTCGCCGACTGGCCGGCGACGCTGGAGGCGATCCGCGCCTTCCGGCCTTCGGCGATCGCGCCGGGCCGGGGCGATGCGCTGGTCGGCGAGAAGATGGTCGACACTGCGCTGGACAGCACGGCCGACTTCGTGACGTCGACCTACCGCCCGATCGCGCGCGTGGCGCAGGGCGGAGGTTCGCTCAAGGAGGCATGGGACGCCTGTCGGGCCGAATGCGACCCGAAATTCTCGTCCTATGCCATCTACGAGCATTGCCTGCCCTTCAACGTGGCGCGCGCCTATGACGAGGCTCTGGGCGTTGACACGCCGCGCATCTGGACGGCCGAGCGTGACCGCGAAATGTGGGAGCGCCTGCAGGGCTGAACCGGCGCAGGAAGTCGCGGCTTCAGGGAGGATCGATGGCGCGGTATCGCTACGAACATTTCGGCTATGTTCCGCCCCCGGAAGTCTCCGGCAGGGTGGCGCCGTCGCGCTATCCTGTCGTCATCGTCGGCGCCGGTCCGACGGGGCTTTCGATGGCGATCGATCTTGCTTTGCGCGGCGTCGCCAGCGTCGTGCTCGACGACAACGACGTCGTCTCGGTCGGAAGCCGTGCCATCTGCTGGGCCAAGCGAACCCTGGAGATCTTCGATCGTCTGGGCGTCGGCGAGCGCATGGTCGAGAAGGGGGTCACCTGGAAGATCGGCCGCCTCTACCACGGCGAGAGGGAGGTCTATAGTTTCGACCTGCTGCCGGAGGACGGGCACAAGATGCCGGCCTTCATCAACCTCCAGCAATATTACGTCGAGCAGTATCTGGTCGAACGTGCCCGCGAGTTCCCCGACCTCATCGATCTCCGTTTCAAGAACAAAGTTGTGGGCGTCGAGAAGACGGCCACGGGCGCCACTGCCCGCGTCGCGACGCCGGATGGCACCTACCGCATCCAGGCGGATTATCTGCTGGCCTGTGACGGCGCGAAGTCGGCCGTGCGTACGGCGCTGGGCCTGGAATTCGCCGGTAAGCTCTTCGAGGAGCGCTTCCTCATCGCCGATATCGAATTGAAGGCGGACTTCCCATCGGAGCGCCGCTTCTGGTTCGAGCCGACGTTCCATGCCGGAGAGTCGGCCCTGCTCCACAAGCAGCCCGACGACATCTATCGTATCGATCTACAACTTGGATGGGACGCTGATCCGGAAGTCGAGAAGCGACCGGAGAACGTCATTCCGCGGATAGAGAAGGTGCTCGGCCGGAGCGATTTCGAGCTCGACTGGATATCCGTCTACACGTTCCAATGCCGCCGCATGGAACGCTTCGTCCATGACGGCGTGATCTTCGTCGGCGACAGTGCCCATATCGTGTCGCCCTTCGGCGCGCGCGGCGGCAATGGCGGCCTCCAGGACGTCGACAATCTCGGTTGGAAGCTGGCGGCCGTCATCAAGGGGCAGGCACCCGAAACCCTGCTCCAAAGCTATGACGATGAGCGGATTCACGGCGCCGACGAGAACATCTCCAATTCGGCCCGCGCAACGAATTTCATGACGCCGAAATCGGCCATGGAGAAGATGCTCCGCGACGAAGTCCTCGATCTGGCGGGCGACATGGTCTTTGCCCGCAAGCTCGTCAATTCCGGCCGCCTGTCGGTGCCGTGCTCGCTTGCCGGCCTGTCGTTGCAAACCCGCTCGCCCGATGCGATTCTGGAGCCCGGCGAGGCCTGCCTGGACGCGCCTCTCCAGCAGGACGGCCGGCCGGTCTGGCTGCTCAATCAATTGAATGACGGTTTTGCATTGCTGTCTTTTGGCGACCGGCCTCGTATCGAGGTGAACGATCTCAGCCACGTCCATGTTGCGCGCCCGGGCGAGGGTGAGCTTCAGGATGTCACGGGGCACGCCTTCCGCCGCTATGGCGAGAATCTGACTTATCTAGTGCGCCCGGACCAGCATGTTGCAGCCTGCTTCAGCACGCCCGACGCCGGAGCGATCCGGACGGCGCATCAGCGCGCACTCGGGAGGGCATGATGAAGGTCGATCTTGGCACGGACCGTCTCGGCGCGGCAGGTGACGTATTCTACGCGGCTCTGCTGGATGCCCATCAGGACTTGTCCGAGGAAGAGAGCGCGCGGCTCAACGCCCGTCTGGTGCTGATCCTCGCCAACCAGGTTGGCGATCTGGAGATTTTGCGTGCCGCGATCAGCAAGGCAAGGGAGCGGTTCCGGCCATGACCACACCAGTCCTCTACGACTATTGGCGCTCCTCGGCGAGCTATCGCGTGCGGATCGCACTCAATCTGCTCGGCATCGAGTATGAGGCGGTTTCCGTCAATCTGCTCGCGAAAGAGCACAAGACGCCCGAACATCTCGCCCGCAATCCGAAAGGCGCTGTCCCGGTGCTGGACATCGACGGGCTGAGGCTCACCCAGTCGCTGGCAATCGTCGAATATCTCGAAGAGACGCGACCCGGGGCGCACCTGTTGCCACCGGATCCCGCTGGGCGCGCAAGGGTGCGCGCACTTAGCTACGCCATCGCCATGGATATCCATCCGATCTGCAATCTCAGCCCCGTCGCTCACGTCATGGCATTGACGGGAGGCGGCGATGCGGTGCGCTCCGACTGGATGAAGAAGTTCATCGGCGAGGGTCTCTCGGCTATCGAGAAACTGCTCGATCATCCTGCCACCGGCCGCTTCTGCCATGGCGACCGGCCGACTATGGCCGATCTCTGCCTGGTGCCGCAGGTCTATAACGCGAACCGCTGGCAAGCCGACACCGCGTCCTTCTCGCGGATCAACGCCATCGTTGCCGAATGCGCGAAGCTACCGGCCTTCGAGGCTGCGTACCCGCGGGAGAGTTGACGCCGTAGAAAACCCCTCATCCGACCGAGCTTCGCTCGGCCACCTTCTCCCACAAGGGGAGAAGGGCAGGTGCGGGACCGCTCGCGCCAATCACCAGAGGCGCCGATTTGCAGAAGCCGATATGCCAGGCTCCACCTTCTCCCCTTGTGGGAGAAGGTGGCCTCGCGAAGCGAGGTCGGATGAGGGATGGTCGGTCACAGACGGCAGCTACTCCGCGGGCACCGTCTTCAGGCTCTTGCGTTTCGAGAACTGCTGGTCGGCGATCACACCCGCCAGGATGACGGAGCCCATCACGGCGAAGTTGAGCGAGCTCGGAATGCCGAGCAAGTTGACGAGGTTTTGCAGGACTTGGAGCAGGACGGTGCCGAGCACCACGCCGAGGATGGATCCTTCGCCGCCGCGCAGCGAGCAACCGCCCAGCACGGCCGCGGCGATCGCATAAAGCTCGTAGAAGTTGCCGTGCGACGACGGCGAGATCGAGCGCGTGTACATCGCGATGAAGATCGCGGCGATCGCCGTCAGCCCGCAACAGATCACATAGGCCGTGACGATGACGCGCGATGTATTGATGCCCGAATAACGGGCGGCTTCCTCGTTGTTGCCCACCGCGAAAAGATAGCGGCCATAGACCGACCGGTGGAGCACGACCGCCATGATCACCGTCAGGACGGCGAAGGCGATCAGGCTGTGCGGGATCCCGTAGAAACGGCCGGCCACCAGCCATTCGAGCGCGGGAAAGCTGGCACCGAAGGGAAACCCGGCGGTGGCGTCGTCCGTGTAATAGCGGGCGATACCGCGATAGATCAGCAGACCGCAGAGCGTGACAACGAAAGGCTGCAGGCCGACGCGGGTGATCAGCAGGCCATGGACCAGGCCGATCAGGCAGCCGAGGAGGAGGACCAGAAGGAACGCGACGCCCCATGGCACGCCGGCGCTCGCCACGAGATCGACAAAGATGACGCCGAGCAGCGCGATGATCGATCCGACGGAAAGCTCGATGCCGCCCGAAATGATCACGAATGCCTGGCCCAGCGCGAAGATGCCGAACAGGCCGATCAGATTGGCGGTGTTGGACAGGTTCACCGGCGAGAGAAAGCGCGGGTTGATGACGGCGACGACCGTGCCCACTACCAGGATCAGAACGAGAAGCCCCAGGTCCTTGCGATTCACTCGGCAGCCTCCTTGTCTTGCACGCGGCCCACTGCCAGCGACAGGATGTTTTCTTCGGTAAAGCGCGTGCGGTCGAGAAAGCCCGCGATCGCACCTTCATGCATGACTGCGATGCGGTCGCTGACGCCGATGACCTCCTCCATGTCGCTGGAGATCATCAATATGCCGACGCCCTTGTCGGCGAGTTCGCGCATGAGGCGGTAGATTTCGTTCTTTGCACCGACATCGATGCCGCGCGTCGGCTCGTCGAAGATCAGCAGCTTCGGGCGCATGGAAAGCCATTTGGCGAGAACGACCTTCTGCTGGTTTCCGCCCGACAGCGATCCCGCCTGCACCGCCATGTTCGGACAGCGTATGTCCAGCTTTCTTTTCTGGACCTCGGCCTGGTCGCGGAGCTTCGCTCGATCGACGATGCCGAGCCGGGCAAGCGCCCCGAGACCGGCGAGGCTGATATTGTCCCGGATCTTGAATGGAAGGATGAGGCCCGCCCGTTTCCTGTCTTCCGGAACGAGATAGATGCCCCGCTCGATCGCCACTTGCGGGGAGCCGATTGCCGCCTTTCTGCCGTCGATCCTGATCTCGCCGCCAAGCAGGGGATCGAGGCCGAAGATGGTGCGTGCGAGTTCCGTCCGCCCGGAGCCGACAAGCCCTGCGAGGCCAAGGATTTCGCCTCGGCGCACTGTGAGGTCGACCTCCGCGCCAGGCCGGAAGATTGTCTTCGCTTGGATGAGCTCCAGCACGACGTCTCCCGGCGGGGCAGCCGGCGGCCGGTAGAGGGTCTTCAACTCGCGGCCGATCATGTGGCGGATCATTCGGTTTGTCTCGATTTCGTGGCGCGGGAGTTCGGCGACGGTCCTGCCGTCGCGAAGCACGACGACGCGATCGGCGATCTCTTTCACTTCGCCCAGTCGATGGGAAATGAAGATCACGGCGACGCCGTCGGCACGGAGCCTGTTCAGAACCTTGAGCAGCCGCTCCGTTTCCGTGACGGTGAGGCTCGATGTCGGCTCGTCCATGATGACCAGCCGCGCCTTGAGCGACAGAGCCTTGGCGATCTCGACGACCTGTTTTTGTGCAAGGGAGAGTGAGGATACCGGCGTGTCGGCGGCGAAATCCGCGCCGAGCTGGGCGAGATAAGGTCGCGCGGCGGCCTCAAGCGCGTCACGGTCGATCAGGCGCAGCGGTCCTCCGCGCAGCGGTTCGCGTCCGATCAATATGTTCGCCGCGGCTGTCAGATTATCGAACAGGTTGAGTTCCTGGTGGACGAACGCAATGCCGGCGCGGATCGATTCGGTCACCGAGAGCCGCGCGACGTCCACTCCGTCGATCGTGATGGTGCCGTCGCTCGGCTCCGCCACGCCGCCAAGTACGTTCATCAGGGTGGATTTGCCGGCGCCATTCTCCCCCACAAGCCCGATGACTTCGCTGGCGGACACCGCAAGGCTGACATTCTCCAGAGCCCTGACACCGGGGTAGAGCTTCGAGATGCCAGTCAGCGTCAGGAACGGAGCGGCCATGAGCAACTATGTTTGCAAGAGCGCGATCGGGCAAGATCGGAGAAAGGCCGGCGAGCGGACCGGCAGACCGGCCTTCGTGATGTGCTTCACTTGCCTGCGATGCGCGCCTTGAGCTCGGTCTCGAAGGCATCGACATTGGCCTTGTCGATGATTTTGGTCGGCACGATGATGAGCTCGTCGGCCGGCACGACGGATTTGTCGCCTTCGAGATACTTCGCCATCAGCTTCATACCCTGATAGCCCCATTCATAGGGCTGCTGCACCACCGTCGCGGCGATGGATCCTTCGCGCACGCCGCCAAGGGTGATCGGGTCCTCGTCGAAGGCAACGATGGTTATGCTGCCCAGCTTGCCGGCTTCCTTGAGCACTTCGTAGATGCGCGGCGTGTTGTAGGAGTAGAAGCCCACCATGCAATCGATGTCCGGATTGGCGGCAAGCGCGTCCTCGACATTGCGCTTCGCACGGGTCTGGTCGATATCGTCGCCACGCACATCGATCAGCTCGACCTTCGAGCCCTGGAGCGCGGCCTTCATGCCCTCGATGCGCTCACGGGCATTGTCTGCGCCGGGAAGTCCGACGAACCCGATGCACTTGCCTCCGTCAGGCATAGCCTTGATCGCGATCTCGCCTGCCTGCTTGCCAGCATCGGTGTTGGACGAGCCGATATAGGCGATGCGGTTGGTATCCGGCGCATCGCTGTCGGTGGTGAACAGCGGCACCTGGCCACCGACCCTGTTCAGGGCTTCCGTCGACGTCTTCGGATCGACGGCGCTCACCATGATAGCCGAGACGCCGGCCGCAACGAGATCGTCCATCAGCCGCTGCTGCACGGCTGCGGCCGCCTGTTCCGGATATTTGAATTGGAGATCGTAGTTGGGCAACTCTTCCTGGGCCTTCTTGACGCCGGCTTCGGCAAGCTTCCAAAAATCGGAGGCCCCGTTGACGACAAAAGCGAGCGCCTTCTTGTCCTGCGCCTCAGCCGACGAAACCGCGAAAGCGGCGGTCATCAGCAGCGCGCCTAAAGCAAGTCGTAGTCTCATCTGCGTCCTCCCTGGATGTTGGCCTGGATAGTGGATCTGGTGGCCGAACCTCTTGTTTCCCTAGGCAGTAGGTGAGCGATGAACGAATATCCGGCGTGAGCGCCGAGTGGCGGAAGGCTTCCGCTTCGAAATCTCCTCCCGGTACGCCTCCCCCGGAATTCCTCTCGTCCGGCAACAGCTAATCGCAGCACGAAAACGGAGTCAATAATTGTCTGACAAATAGGATTAAAGCCGCAGGATTTGGACTGCCTTCAGTCGCTTTGACGAACGTGGCGCAACCGGTCGAACAGGACTGCCACGATGATGGCGCCGCCTATAAAGGTGCCCTGCCAGAAGGCATTGATGCCGAGCAGGCCAAGGCTGTTGCGGATCACTTCGATCAGTGCTGCGCCGATGATCGCGCCGATTGCCGTGCCGGCTCCGCCGGCGAGATTGGCGCCGCCGATGACGGCGGCCGCGATCACCTGGAGTTCCATGCCGGCGCCGATATTCGTGGTGACGGCACCAAGCCATCCGGTCTGGATGATGCCCGCGATGCCGGCCGACAGCGCCGAGATCATATAGACGGCGACCTTGATGGGTCTTACCGGAACGCCGGTGAGGATCGCGGCATGCTCGTTGCCGCCGATCGCGAAGACATGTCGGCCGAACTTGGTCCAGCGCAGCACGAAGCCCGTGAGGAGGGCAAGTACGACCATGTAGATGACGGGATTGGCGATGCCGAACAGCCAGGCACCCCCGCCCAGGGCGAGCAGCAGGTCATGGTCCGGCCCGAACTCGAACACCACCGTGTTGTTGGACGCGACCATGGCCAGGCTGCGGGCGATCGACAGCATGCCGAGCGTCACCACGAAGGGTGGAAAGCCGAGATAGGCTATGAGCACGCCATTGAAGCCGCCGATGAGAAGGGCGGTGCCGATCGAGGCCGCGATGCCGACTTCTATGCTGTAGCCGGCATGCATCACGACGGCCAGCACCATGCTGCACAAGCAAAGTACGGAGCCCACCGAGAGATCGATCCCTCCTGTGATGATGACGAATGTCATGCCCAGCGCGATGATGGCCACAAAGGTGGTGTTGCGCGTGATGTTGTAGAAATTCTTCGTGGTGGCGAAGGAATCCGTCGCAAAGGCCAGGAAGATGCAAGCGGCGACGACGGCCATGAAAACCCAGAAGGTTTGGCTTCCCAAAATCGCCGAGAGGCGGCTGTGCTGTTTCTGGGCGATCTGCCCGTCAAGAGTTATGGCCATCTCGCTCAGACCTGTTCAATGGCGCCTGTTATGAGACCTGTGACCTCTTCGGGCGATGTCGAGGCGATCGGCCTGTCCGCCACCTTCCTGCCACGCCGCAGCACGACGATGCGGTCCGCGACCGAGAAGACGTCGGGCATACGATGGCTTATGAGCACGATGGCCATACCCTGGTCGCGAAGCAGCCGGATCAGGTTGAGCACCTCCGCGACTTGGCGAACGGAAATGGCGGCAGTCGGCTCGTCCATCAGCACGATCTTCGGTTCCGACAGCCTTGTGCGGGCGATCGCCACGGCCTGGCGCTGCCCGCCCGACATCTGCCGGACGAGGTCGCGCGGGCGCGTCTCGGACTTCAGCTCCGCGAAGATCTTCGCCGCACGGCGATACATGGCGGGATAGTCGAGCACCCGGAACGGGCCAAGGCCGCGTCGCAATTCCCTGCCCAGGAAGACATTCGCGGCCGCGGTGAGATTGTCGCACAGGGCGAGATCCTGGTGGACGATCTCGATGCCGTGGCGACGCGCATCGACGGGGCGATGGAGCACGATCTCGCTGCCGTCCAGGCGCATCGTACCGTGGCTCGGGCGGAAGTTCCCCGCGATCATCTTCACGAGCGTCGACTTCCCGGCGCCATTGTCGCCCATCAGACCCACGACCTCCCCGGCCTCGAGCGAAACGGAGACGTCGTTGACCGCCTGTATGGCGCCAAAATGCTTCGAGATGTTCTCGAGTTCGAGAACCGCCACCGGTCTGATCCTCCCATCCTGCGCGGGGCCTCCGCGGCAAGCACATGCAATAATTCTTGTCGATCTTCTCCCGGGAGACGCAGCTCGAATTTATGCAGAGGCTTGCGCGGGCGTCAATCAATCGTCCGTGCGAACAAGGGGGAGCTAGTTCGAAAAATCAGTTTTGTCGGACAAATTGATCGTTGACGGGCGGCCCGGGCCGTTATTAGCTGAAATGGGGAGGATGATCCATGATGATCCCTGTCGTCGACAAGACGGCGTGGGTGCTGGCCACGGTGAAGGCGCCGGGCCCGAGGGGCTGATGTTTTGCATTGGAGGACGTCTGTTCATTCACGGGAGGAACGAATGAGGAAATTACCGCTTCTGATCGCCGCGGCTGCCCTTGCTCTCGGCAGCGGGCCCGCTCTTGCCAAGAAGCAGCTTGTCATCGTCGTCAAAGGCCTGGACAACGCCTTCTTCGAGGCGATCAACCAGGGCTGCCAGAAATGGAACAAGGAGAACGCCGACTCGGAATATGAATGCTTCTATACCGGTCCGGCTTCCACGTCGGACGAAGCCGGCGAAGCGCAGATCGTCCAGGACATGCTGGGGAAGGCCGACACAGCGGCGATCGCGATCTCGCCCTCCAACGCCAAGCTGATCGCGCAGACGCTGAAGACCTCCAACCCCACCGTGCCCGTCATGACGATTGACGCGGATCTCACCGTCGAGGACGCGGCCCTGCGCAAGACCTACCTCGGCACCGACAACTATATGATGGGCTATCGTCTCGGCGAGTACATGAAGAAGGCCAAGCCGGACGGCGGCAAGGTGTGCTTGATCGAAGGCAATCCCGGCGCCGACAACATCCTGCGCCGCGCACAGGGCGCGCGCGATGCACTGACTGGCCAAAAGGGCCTGACGGAGTTGAAAGGCGAAGGCGGCTGGACCGAGGTCGCCGGTTGCCCGGTCTTCACCAATGACGACGGCGTGAAGGGCGTGCAGGCGATGACCGACATCCTGGCGGCCAACCCCGACCTCGACGGTTTCGCCATCATGGGCGGCTGGCCCCTGTTCATGGCGCCGCAGCCCTATCGGGATTTCACCAAGCCACTTGCCGAGAAGATCGCCAAGAACGAGTTCGTGATCGTCGCCGCCGACACGATCGGCGAAGAGGTCGCCATTGCCAAGGAGGGGCTCGTTACCGCGCTGGTCGGCCAGCGGCCCTTCGAGATGGGCTATAAGGCCCCATCGGTCATGCTCGATCTGATCGCCGGCAAGGCGGTCGAGGATCCGGTCTTCACCGGGCTCGACGAATGCACGAAGGACACTGCCGACACCTGCATCCAGAAATAGGATCGTCGGCTGCCGGCGCCTTTGCGCTTCCTCAACGGAGGTGGAACCGCCGGCCTGCTGGTAGCGCTTTTTCGGCCGGCTGCGACAGGGCGGCCGGGAGAGCGACTGTTTGACGCTTCTCCAGGACGCCGGGTTCTGGCAGGCTCCGCCTTGGCGTATCCGAGGATTCGCGCTCGCCCTGGACCACGCCAGGGCTCAGCGAAGGGGGCTGAAAGAATGGCAAGGGAAAGGCAGGCTCGGACGACCGCCGATGCGGTCGAAACCGTCGTGGAGGCGAAGCCGGCGCGGATGCGCGCGCGGCTTTCCGGCAGCAGCGTGCATGCTTCGGTCGCCAACGAGATCGGGCTGCGCATCGTGCATGGCGATTATGCCCCCGGCGCAATCCTGCCCAACGAAGCGGCGTGGGCAAGGATGTTCGACGTCAGCCGCTCGGCGGTGCGCGAAGCGATCAAGATGCTGATGGCCAAGGGCTTGCTCAATTCGCGTCCCAAGGTAGGAAGCTGGGTCGAGCCACGCGAGCGCTGGAACCTTCTCGATCGCGATGTCCTCACCTGGTATGCGATGTCGCCGGATCGGGAGACGTTCCTGAAGACGGTGCAGGAATTCCGCTACCTGATCGAGCCGGAGGCCGCGGCTTTCGCGGCCAGGCGCCGGACGGACGAGCAGATGGCCGAGATCAGCGAGGCCTGCCGGCAGATGGGCGAAGCGCCGTCGCTGTCGGAGCGTACCGCGGCGGACACCCGTTTCCACCTCGCCATACTGCGTGCCTCCGGCAACGAGTTGCTGGTGCCGCTCGGGGTGTTGGTCGAGTCGGCCTTCGACCAGCTCTTCATTTTCGTCACGCGCGAGCAGGACGATCTCGCCTATGCCCAATCGCTCCATGAGAACATCGAAAAAAGCATCCGGCTGAGGCGCCCGGAAGCGGCCCGCGCAGCGGTGCGTAAGCTCCTTGGCAATACCGATGAGATCATCGCCGCCGGTGCCGGGCGGGCTCCTGTCGCATCCTCCCGAAAATCGGAATCGATTTTCGGGAGGAACGAGGCGTAGGTTCGAAGGTATTTCGCGAGGTCGTATCGGATATGCAGCCCACTGGCGTTGTTGAGCAACGCGGCACGCCCGGCGAGGTCTTCCGTGCCTTTCTCAAACTGGGACTGACATCGTTCGGCGGACCGATTGCCCATCTCGGCTATTTTCGGGACGAACTCGTCATCCGGCGCAAATGGATCGATGAAGAAGGCTATGCCGATCTCGTCGCGCTCTGTCAGTTCCTTCCCGGGCCTGCAAGCAGCCAGGTGGGATTTGCGCTTGGGCTGCTGCGCGGCGGTCCGCTCGGGGCACTTGCGGCATGGACGGCGTTTACGCTGCCGTCGGCCGCATTCCTGGTCATCTTTGCGTTTGGCGCAGCCGCCTTCTCGGGACCTTTCGGGGCAGGTCTCCTGCACGGCCTCAAGGTCGTTGCCGTTGCCGTCGTGGCCCAGGCGGTTTGGGGCATGGCACGGACCCTCGCACCCGACCGGAGGCGTGCGGGCATCGCTCTCGCTGCCGTGTTGATCGTCATGTTCGCGGCGGGTTCCATCGCACAGATGGCGGCGATCGGTTTCGGGGGACTCGCCGGCCTGTGGTTATGCCGAAATGGGGCGACGTCCATGACCGGACACCTCCGCTTCCAAGTTTCGAGGATGGCGGGCGTCGTGGCCCTGGCGTTGTTCTTCCTTCTTCTAGCAGTCCTCCCTTTGCTTGCCGAACAGTCGCCACTTGTCGCGCTCGTCGATGCATTCTATCGGGCCGGGGCGCTCGTGTTCGGCGGCGGCCATGTCGTGCTGCCCTTGCTCCAGGCCGAGCTCGTCCCGCCGGGATGGGTGAGCAACGACGCGTTTCTTGCCGGGTATGGGGCTGCACAGGCCGTCCCTGGCCCGCTTTTCAGCTTCGCCGCTTATCTGGGGGCAGTCATGGGGCCGCATCCCAACGGCATTGCCGGCGCGGCGATAGCGCTCGTCGCGGTTTTTTTGCCCGGTCTTCTTCTTCTGGTCGGCGCTTTGCCGTTTTGGGATGCTTTCCGAATCCATCCGGCTGCACAGGCTGCCATGCGGGGCGCCAATGCCGCCGTCGTCGGCATTCTCGGCGCTGCTCTCTATAGTCCTGTGTGGGTCAGTGCTATCCTTGCCCCACGCGATTTCGCGCTCGCGCTTACGGGCTTTCTTCTGCTCACGGTCTGGAAGGCCCAGCCATGGATCGTCGTTGTGCTGCTTGCAGCCACCGGTGCCGCGCTGGGGCCGACATGAAGGAGGATTGAGATGGCTACCGTCAACGTTCGTTACATCGTCGATGATGTCGATGCAGCGATTGCATTCTACACGCAGTCCCTCGACTTCACCGTCGCCATGCATCCCGCCCCGAGTTTCGCAATGCTCGCCAGAGGCGACCTGCGCCTGCTGTTGAACGGTACCAGCGGGCCGGGCGGAGCATCGCAACCCATGCCGGACGGACGCAGGCCCGAGCCCGGCGGATGGAACCGAATCCAGATCGAGGTCGCCGACATCGAAGACGAAGTCAAACGCTTGCGCGCCGCCGGTGCGAGATTTCGAAACGAGATCGTGGCTGGAATGGGCGGCAAACAGGTCCTGGTCGACGATCCCGCAGGAAACCCCATCGAACTGTTCGAACCTCCGGCCAGATAGTGCAACCCTATCCGATTTGCTTCTCGCCGGCTTCTCTTGTGAGCACGATATCGCGCGTCAGCGGAGCGAGCAGGATGTCTTCGCGCTGGCCGGGACTGAACCAGATCATCTCTTCGATTTCGGCTGCCGGTACCGGCTCCTGGTCTGCCGTGACCTCGAACAGTTCCGCCACCACCTCGGCACCGGGTTCGTTTGCGGCCGGTGCCGAGAATTTGCCGAGATAGGTGCTCTGCGCCATCGTGATGCCGAGTTCCTCACGCAATTCGCGCGCCAAGGCGTTGACGGGCTGCTCGTCAGGTTCGATCTTGCCGCCGGCTTGCATGAACGCTTGCGTACCGCGCTTGCGCACGAGCAGCAGATTTCCGTTCCCGTCGCGGATGATGGCGGCTGCGATTCTGATGGTTGCCATGCGGCCTCGGCTGCGGAATCGGTTCTGGACGTTGATTGGAGACTGACATCATGTTTGCGGCGAAGGCCATCGGCAATCTGGAGAAGCCGGAATTCTACCGGGAACTGGCCGACCAACTCGGCGCCTTGCTGGCCGGTGAAAGCGACCCCATCGCCAATGCGGCCAATACTTCGGCGCTGATCTTCCAGATGATGCCCGATCTCAACTGGGCAGGCTTTTATTTCCTGCGCTCCGCGGATGAGCTTGTGCTCGGGCCTTTCCAGGGTAAGCCTGCCTGCGTGCGCATCGCCGTCGGACGTGGCGTGTGCGGAACGGCGGTCGAGCGCCGGGCCTCCGTCCTGGTCGAAGACGTGCTTGCCTTTCCCGGTCATATCGCCTGCGATGCAGCGTCCCGGTCGGAATTGGTCGTGCCGCTCATTCGCAACGACGCGGTGCTTGGCGTCTTCGACCTCGACAGTCCGTTGCCCGGCCGCTTCGACAATGACGATCAGGTTGGCGTAGAGCGGCTCGCCGCAATCTATCTCGCCGCGAGTTCGTGAGGGGATCAGTCCTTGGCTGTCTCCGTCACACGAATGAATTCGCGTTCGGCGGCCGTGACATAGTGCTCTTTGTGGCGGAGCATGGAGAAGCGCCGGCGCGGTAGTGGGTATTCGACCGCGGCGAGGCTGCCCGCTTGTAGGGCGCTGGCGGCGACCAGCCGTGACATGACGGTCACCCCGGCTCCTGCTTCGACGGCGGCAAGCACGGATTCGTTGGTCGGCAGAACAAGCTCGATGTCGATATCCGACATTTCGAAGCCCTTCTCCTTGAGCATTCCGGCCAGGATGGAGCGTGTGCCGGAGCCGAATTCCCGCAGCACCCAATGAGCCGACCGCAGATCGATGTCGTCTGTCTTGCCGGTCCATGGATGCCCAGCCGGCGCAACCAGCACCATCTCATCTTCGGCCACGGCCGTGACCGAAAGTGACGGCTCTTGGACATCTCCTTCGACAAACCCGAGATTCGCGGTCCCCTCTCGCACCCTGGCGGAGACCGTCTCGGTGTTGCCCATGCTCAGCATTACCGAGAGGCCGGGGTGCTTTTGTCGGAACGCGCGAATGAATTTGGGCAGCCAATAGTTGCCCACTGTCTGGCTCGCCGCCAGATGAAGGGAACCCCGCTTCAGTCCGGCGAGATCCGCAAGCACGAGCTCTGCCGTCGCCGCCCGTGCCAGAACGGCCTTCGCTTCGACGAGGAAAAGTCGCCCGGCGTCGGTAAGCGCGATGCGGCGGCCGACCCGATCGAAGAGCTTGGTCTGATAACGCGACTCCAGCGCGGCAACCGCCGCGCTGGTGGCCGATTGCGTGAGATTGAGGTCGCGGGCCGCCCGCGTGACGTGCTCGCGTTCGGCCACGGCGACGAAGATCCGCAATTGTTCCAGCGTCATTTCGATCCTTAGAGCATTTGCCGCGCCAACGTCGCAAGCGGTCTACTGCAGGAGCTTCACCAGCAGAAGGCTGAAACCGGCGATAAAGAGAAACGCGGAAAGCGCAAGGATCAAAGGGCGGGGCCCACGTGACCGAATTTCGCTGATATCCGCCTGCAGGCCGAGCGCGGCGAGGCCGATCGAGAGTAGCAGCGTCGTGACGCCATTGATCCCGCTGCGGATCTCGGCCGGAAGGTCGATGATGCTGTTGAGCGCCGCGACCGCTACGAAGGCGATCACGAACCAGGGAAAAGGTGCCCGCGAGGTGCGCGCGCTGTTGCCGCGCCGGACGACGAAGCCGAGAGCGAGCAGCATCGGGGCGAGCATCGCGACCCTTGCCAACTTGGCGATCGTGCCGACTTCGCCCGATTGCGCGCCGTTTTGAAAGCTTGCGCCGATGACCTGGGCGACCTCATGGATCGCGGCTCCAGCCCACAGGCCGAAGCCCTGCTGGTCGAGATGGAAGATCGGCCCAAGGACTGGAAACAGCAGCATAGCGACGGTGCCGAAAAGCGTGATCGAAGCGACGGCATAGGCGACGTCTTCTTCGCGCGCGCCGGTCACCGCATTGGTCGCGACGATCGCGGAAGCCCCGCAGATCGACGTGCCGGCTGCGATGAGTCGCGCTAGCTCGCGGTCGACGCCGATCATTTTGCCCAGGAGCAAGGTGAACAGAAAGGTCGCGACGAGGGTGGAGGCCACGATCGCCAGTCCCGGGCCACCGATCGAGACGACCTGTCCGATGGTGAGTTGGAAACCGAGGAGGACGATGGCGAAACGAAGGAGGCTGCGTTGGGCGAAGCCGATGCCGGCCCTTGTTCTCGCGGAGTTGCCGACGACGTTGGAGAAGATCATTCCGACGATCACGGCGAGGATCATTGGGCTGAAGACACCAAGCCCCGGAAGCTCGCGGATGGAATAGGCAACTCCGGTGATCATCGCGGCGAGGACGATGCCCGGAGGAAGCGCGACGGGGCCGGTGGAAGCCACGACTGTTCGGGTGACGGGTTTTTGTGAAAGTTCGGCGGAGGGCGGCGGCAATTCGATACTCCAGGAATGTTTCATCTTGGAATGACATTCTCCTATTCGGGCTTCCAACGCATTTCTTGGCTTGAAACGTTCGGATTTGGCGAACGATTGTTCCGGCCCCTTAGCGCTGCGGTCTGGCCGGCGGCCAGGTGGCGGTAACGATTTTCGCTTGCCGGCCTGCTCATTGTTATGTTTGTATGAATATAACGATTGGTCGGCGCGCCGCCGAACCAGGGACGATTCGCCAGCGAGGGGAGCCCGATGTCTGGAAGGCGAGTTGCATTTCTTCTGGCAGCCGCGATAAGCGGTGCCACAATGTCGACCGTCCCGGCAGTCGGGGCTGACGGGAAACTCACCGTGTTCGCGGCCGCAAGCCTGAAGAACGCGCTCGATGCCGTCAATTCGGCCTGCGAGGCTGACGTCGGGGAGAAGGCGACGATTTCCTACGCGGCGAGTTCAGCGCTTGCCAAACAGATCGAGCAGGGAGCTCCTGCCGATATCTTCATGTCCGCCGATCTCGACTGGATGACGTATCTGTCGGACAAGGGTCTGACGAAGAAGGACACCGAAATCCAGCTTCTCGGCAACAGCATCGTGCTTGTCGCGCCCGCCGATTCGTCCACGGCCGCCGAGATCAAACCGAGTTTCGATCTCGCCGGCCTTCTTGGTGACGGCAGGCTCGCAATGGCTAATGTCGATTCCGTACCGGCGGGCAAATACGGCAAGGCCGCGCTGGAGAAGCTCGGCGTGTGGGGGGCGATCGAGGGCAAGGTCGCCCAGGCGGAGAATGTGCGCGCCGCACTTGCGCTCGTTTCCACCGGCGAGGCACCGCTCGGCATTGTCTACAAGACCGATGCGGCAGCCGACCCCAAGGTGAAGGTCGTCGCCGCCTTTCCGGCGGACACGCACCCGCCGATCGTTTACCCTGTAGCTCAGACAACCGAATCCGAGGACGACGACACCTCAGCTTTCCTCGAGTGCCTGCGCTCGGCCAAGGCCAAGGAACTGTTTGAGGCAGAGGGCTTCACTGTTCTCGCGCCGGTCGCATCGAACTGATACGGATGGTCACCGAGTGAGGAGGAAAGAGGGACCGTTTGACAGGCATGACATGGCTGGACCTCACGCCCGATGAGTGGACCGCGGTTCGGTTGTCCATCAAGGTCGCAAGTTGGGCGATGGTGGCGAGCCTGCCGCCCGGCATCCTGATCGCGCTGCTGCTGGCGCGCGGCAAATTCTGGGGCAAGTCGGTCCTTAACGGCATCGTGCACTTGCCACTGATCCTGCCGCCTGTCGTGACCGGTTACCTGCTGCTTCTTTCCTTCGGCCGGCGCGGACCGATCGGCGCCTTCCTCGCGGAGAATTTCGGGATCGTCTTTTCCTTCCGCTGGACGGGAGCTGCACTGGCCTGCGGCATCATGGGCTTTCCGCTCATGGTCCGTGCCATCCGCCTGTCGATCGAGGCTGTCGATCGCAAGCTCGAGGCGGCGGCCGGCACGCTGGGCGCCAACCCGCTTTGGGTGTTCGGAACGATAACGCTGCCGCTCATCCTTCCCGGCATCATTGCCGGCATGGTTCTTTCCTTCGCCAAGGCGATGGGAGAGTTCGGCGCCACGATCACCTTCGTCTCCAACATCCCTGGCGAAACACAGACCTTACCCTCGGCGATCTACACGTTCACCCAGGTTCCTGGCGGCGAGGCCGGCGCGCTACGGCTGACGCTCATCTCCATCGTCATTGCCATGATCGCGCTGGTCGCATCGGAAGTTCTGGCCCGCCGTGTCGGCCGCCGCATGGATGTCGAATGATGCTCGCGGTCGATGTCCGCCACCGGCTCGGCGCCTTCGAGCTTGACGCCGCCTTCGAGAGCGGCGGGCGGTTGACGGCGTTGTTCGGTCCCTCGGGTTCCGGAAAAACCTCGCTGGTGAATCTCGTCGGTGGGCTGACACGCCCGGACAAGGGCAGAATCGTCGCGGACGGCCGCGTCCTCGTTGACACCGGTACCAGGACTTTCGTGCCGAAGCATCGGCGCCGTATAGGCTACGTCTTTCAGGACGCCCGGCTATTCCCTCACATGACCGTCCGGCAGAACCTGGGCTTTGGGCGGTTCTTCACGCCGTCGGCCGAGCGTTATGCGGATATGGACGGGATCGTCGACCTGCTCGGCATCGCCCATCTTCTCGACCGCAAGCCGGCACTTTTGTCAGGCGGCGAGAAACAACGCGTTGCGATCGGCCGCGCTCTGGTCGCAAGCCCCAAGCTGATGCTGATGGACGAGCCGCTGGCTTCGCTCGACGAGGCGCGCAAGGCGGAGATCCTGCCCTACATCGAGCGCTTGCGTGACGAAACGAAGATACCGATCGTTTATGTCAGCCATTCCATGGCCGAGGTCGCCCGGCTTGCGACCGACATTGTGGTGCTGTCGGCCGGCAAGGTCGCGGCTTCCGGTCCCATGTCGGAAATCGTGCGGCGCCTGGACCTGTTGCCGGAAGAAGAGCGAGCCGAGGGCGGCGCTGTGCTCGAGATGAAAGTGGTGGCCCGGGACGAGTCCTTCGGGACGACCGTGCTTTCGTCGGAAGCCGGCGAGATCCGTGTGCCCGCGATCGGATTTGAGGTCGGACGGACGATCAGGGTGCGCATTCGAGCGCGCGACGTTTTGATCGCAACCGAGAGTCCGCGTGGCCTCAGCGCACTCAATATCCTCGCTGGCACCGTCGAGGAGATCAGCCCCGGAAGCGGCGCGCTCGCGGATGTGCGGATCGATTGCAACGGGCAGATGGTGGTTTCGCGCATCACCCGTCTGTCGGTTCACGAACTCGGACTGGTCGTCGGCAAGCCGGTCTTCGCGGTGGTCAAGTCGGTGAACTTCGATCGGGCAAGCGTTGCGCGATGAGAGCACCCTCTATATTTTCACGGACATAACGACATGCGGGCGCCGACTCTGATACAAGCACCTTGTCATTGCCTGGGAGCGAGAGAGACGTGCCATCCCTCAGCCTGCGGATCAATCTCGATCCGGACGGCCGCATCGGGCCGGGCAAGATAGAGCTTCTCGAGCAGATCGCCGCCTTCGGCTCGATCTCGGCCGCCGCGCGTCGCATGAACATGTCCTACAAGCATGCCTGGGATCTGGTGGAGGAGATGAACAAGCTGTTCGGCAAGCCCGTCGTCGCGGCCCAGACCGGGGGCAAGCGTGGCGGCGGCGCGCAACTCACCTCGGTCGGGCTAGCCGTGGTCGCGCGCTTTCGTGCCATCGAGCGTGCGGCGGCCTCCGCAGCGGAACAGCATATTCTTGCACTGCAGGCCGAAATCGAGGCAGCCTGAACTTCGACGGAACAGGATGCCGCGGGTGGCAAGGGAGGTTCCATTCCCTCCCTGCAGGTTGCCCTTTACGCTTCCGTTGTCATGCCGCCCGGGATCGCTGCAAGTCCGTGGTCACGGGGAGGGCGGTTTCGTCCTTGGTCTGGAACAGGATGGTCAAGGGCCCATCCTGTCCGGATTGAGGGTCTACCTGCCGGCACCATGCAACGACACACTGATGTTTGCGGTCCAGCGCTTCGGCAAGTTCGATAGCGCTTTCTTCCGTCTTTTGCTCCGCCGGACCGAACGACTGCACGAACTGGCCGTCGTTCCCCCAGTCGAAGGCCGCAACGACGATGAGTTTATGAAGTTCCGACATGCTGGGTAGTGACCGCAAATCGCTGTTAAGCCCAGTGTTCTCTTCGAATCATCGCGATCCAATTTGTGCAATGCATCAAATCATCGGTCCTGCGCTGTCGCAATCTTTTGGCCTCCTCGTTGCCGGTGTGAAGCAACCAACTTTTGAGCGGCTTGGAAACAGAGTGTGAGCCAGATCGCGCCGACCTCGGGTCCAGCCGGTCTCACCGAGTGGGCGCGGCACTCCCACACAAAGAAAAAGCGCCGTCGGGGAGGAGGTCGACGGCGCTTATCTGGCGTGGTGATCAGGGAGGAGGATTGATCACCACAACCGTGAGATAGGGGGTTCCCTGCGAATGCGCAATGGCTAGCCACCGGAATTTGCTGTGCAAAGTGTCGCAGCCGTGCCGGCCGGACAGGCGCCCGGCAAAAGAAAAAGCGCTGTCGGGGAGGAGGTCGACGGCGCTTCATCTGATGCGGCGACTTGGGAGGAGGAGTAGTCGCCGACGCCGCTCAGATAGGCGGTGACGTCGGTCGCTGCAATGCCGGAAACTGCATGGCTGCCCTGCAAGATCGTGGCCAGCGGAATACCCGCTTTTCAAAAGCCTCAAAAAGAAAAGCGCCGTCGTGGAGGTGCGACGGCGCTTCATGAGACGGCAGCCTGGGAGGAGGAGTGGCCGCCGACAACGGTTAGTTAGGCTCGCAGGGCCGGTGTCGCAATGGAGGAATCTGCATAGCTGCCTTGCGAGCGCCGTTGGGCGAAATTCCGCTGTTAAAACAAACGTTATTTGGGATCAATTCTACGGTGGGCGTTCAACGGTCATGTCGCAAAGAGGACAATCGCGCGGATAATATCTCCTAGCCGCCATCGATGAAAGCCGCGCAAAGAAAAAGCGCCGTCGGGGAGGAGGTCGACGGCGCTTCATCTAGCGTGGCGATTTGGGAGGAGGAGTAATCGCCAACGGCGCGTAGATAGGGCGGCCAGTCGTCAGCCGCAACCGCCGAAGCTGCATGCCTGCACTGCAATAATGCCGCAGGTGCGAATATGCGTACCCGCGGGACCGGATGCGATGTTGCAAAGCCCGCGGCGAGGCCTCAAATGGGCGGAAGTCGATGCATTCATGGCAGCCACCGATGCTGGCGAGGTCTGGTCAGGTTTCGAAAGCAGGAATGGCGCGCAGGCGCCCTGCGCGCTCTGGGACTCGGTGGAACGATGGTTGCGCCGCCTGAGCCTCCCCCGCGAAGCCGTCGCAGAAGGCTGAGGCCGAAGCCAGCCCCTGTGATGACGCCCGCAAGAGCCGCCGTCTATATCGGTGCGTCGTTGCTGCTGTCGCTGACCCAAGGGCTTGGCATGAACCTGGTGTCGGCGAACATTCCCCAGGTTCAGGGTTCGATCGGCGCCACGACCAACGAGGCGACGTGGCTGATGGCTGCCTATGTCGCGCCGAATGCAAGTCTGGCGCTGGTGCTCATCAAGGTCCGCAACCAGTACGGACTGCGCAATTTCGCCGAGCTCAGCATCCTGGGCTTCCTGCTCGTGTGCGCGATGCACCTGTTCGTGACCGATCTGAATTCCGCGCTCGTCGTGCGCTTCTTCAGCGGCATCGCGGCCGCGCCGATGTCGTCGCTCGCCTTCCTCTACATGCTGGAAGCCTTCCCTCAGGACAAGAGGCTGAGCTACGGCGTATCGCTGGCCATGACGAACACCTTGCTTGCCGCGCCCTTGGCGAGGCTGGTGTCGCCGCACCTGCTGGACATCGGTGAATGGGACGGGTTGTTCACCTTCGAGATGGCTTTGGCCTTGCTTTCCTTCGCCGCGATCTACCTGTTGCCGCTCAAGCCACAGCCGCGGATTCACGTCATCACCGGGTTGGATATCGTGTCCTATCTGCTGATCGCCGTCGGTTTCGGAGCCTTGGCCGTCGTGCTGACCCTCGGCCGGCTCTATTGGTGGTTCGAGGCGCCCTGGATCGGAATGATGCTTGCCGTCTCGATCGTCTGCGTGACCTTGGCGGTGGCGGTCGAGCTCAACCGGAAAAGCCCACTCCTCGACATACGGTGGCTTGCAAGTCGTGAGATCGTCCATTTCGCCGCGGCGTTGTTGACGTTTCGCATCGTGCTTTCGGAGCAAAGCTCGGTGGCCGCGAATTTCTTTCAGGCCCTCGGTCTGATGAATGATCAGTTGAGCATGCTCTACATGATCATGATCGTGGCGTCGCTTGCAGGCGGATTGATTTGCGCGGCCGTTCTGAAGCCGGGGCGGGAGCCGGCCCTCCACGCGGTGGCGCTTTGCCTCCTCGTCATGGGGTCATGGCTCGACAGCCAGGCGACCAATCTTACGCGGCCTCCGCAAATGTATGCCAGCCAGGCCATGATCGCCATGGCCGCGGCGCTCTTCTTGCCGCCGGCCATGGCGGCCGGCCTGGCGTCAGCTCTCAAGAGGGGCCCGAATTACATTCTTTCCTTCTTTGTCGTGTTTCTCGTCACCCAGAACATCGGTGCACTCCTCGGCTCCGCCGTGCTGCAGACTTTCGTGACGCTGCGCGAGAAGTTCCATTCCAACCTCCTGGTCGAACACATCACCCTTGCGGACCCGCTCGTCGTCCAACGCATCGGACAACTGTCGGGAGCCTATTCCGGCACGTTGACCGACAAGGCGCTGCTTCGTGCAGAAGGGCTGGCGATCCTCGGCAAGCGAGCAACCCAGGAGGCGACAATCCTGGCCTACAACGACGCGTTCCTGCTGGTCGCCGTTCTTTCTTTCCTGGCACTGGTCGCCCTGCTGCTGCATATGGCTGCTATGTGGTATTTCAGAACACCGGCCGAGCCGGCTTCCGCTTAGATTCCATGGCCATGCTGAAAGCTCTGAGATCCTCGGCAACCCTGGTGGCGCTCCTGGCCGGCCTGGCAGGGTTGCTCCTTATCCTCTACGCTTGGCGGCTGCCGCCGTTCTACGATCGTGTGCCGGTGACCGACAACGCCTATGTGCGCGGCTATGTGACCATCATCAGTCCGCAACTCAGCGGCTATGTTACCGAAGTGCCGGTGAGTGACTATCAGACCGTGAAAGCGGGAGATCTCCTCGTTCAACTCGACAGGCGGATCTACGAGCAGAAGCTCAAACAAGCCGAGGCAACGCTTGCGGCCCAGCGCGCGGCGCTGGCCAACTCCACGCAGCAGGAGCTGTCCGCCAAGGCGAGCATCGCCTCGAGCGAGGCCCAGCTCGAAAGTGCGGAGGCGGCATTGAAGCGGGCGCAGGCCGAGTGGGACCGCATCGAGCCGCTCCTCGACAAGGGCGTCGTGACGGAGAGCGCGGCGGACCAGTCCCGTACGAATGTTGCGCAGGCTCGTGCGGCGGTAAATCAGGCGCAGGCGGTGCTCGAGGTTTCTCGCCAGCAACTTGCGACGATCGTCGTCGGTCGCGGCTCGCTCGAGGCTGCGGTCGCCGGCGCGGAAGCCGCGGCGCATCTCGCCGAGATCGACGTGGAGAACACGCGCATTGTCGCGCCGCGCGACGGCCGGCTGGGCGAGGTGGGAGCCAGGGTCGGGCAATATGTTGCCGCGGGAACGCAATTGATGGCGATCGTGCCGCATGACGTCTGGGTCATCGCCAACTTCAAGGAGACGCAAGTCCACAATCTGCAGGTCGGCCAGGAGGTGAGCTTTACGGTCGATGCACTGCAGGGGCGCCGGATGCGCGGACGGATCGAACATTTCTCGCCGGCGGCCGGTTCGGAGTTCAGCGTCCTCAGGCCCGACAACGCCACAGGCAACTTCACCAAGATCGCGCAGCGGATCTCGGTCCGTATATCGATAGATCCGGATCAGGAAGGCGTCGACCGTCTGATCCCCGGCATGTCGGTGGTGGTGACCGCCGACGGGCCGTCCCCTCGGCAAAGCGAGGCAGGGCTGTGAGCCGCACCGGCCGCAGCGCCGCGGAGTTCCGCCATCATTCGTTCTGGGCACTGTTCGATGAACGCCATCCGGATGAGAGGGCTCGTCGCGCCCGTCGCGGACCGTGGTTCTGGCAACGCGGATTGCCCGCTTTCGAGGTCGTCATCACCATGTATGTCGCGCCCGAACAGAATGTCGTCGGTGTTTTCTTCGGCCGCAACGAAAGGCTTGGTGCAGTCCAGGTCGGCCAGCGCCTGGAGCCGTATCGCGCGGCTTTCGAAAACAGGCTGAGCCTCCGGCCGGAACAGAGCGCCGACGGCCTCGGCGTGAACTCGATCTGGCGGGTTAATTGTTATGCCGAAGACAATTGGCCTGCCATGGCCGATTGGCTCGTGACGGAAGCAACGCGCTTCGAACGTGCGGTCGCGGAGATCCTTGGAGCGGGACGTCAGGCGTAAGTCCACGACACGGGACCGCGGTCGGTGTCGTAAAGTGTCCTTCAGAACCTCGGCGGGCGCTCTTCCCCGTCCTCAAGTAGTGAAGAATTGGCAATGATCGACTGACAGCTTGGGCAGCGAGATGAGGATCTCCGAGAGGTGGTGGCGCATGGCCGCCTCGGCCGCCTCCGGCGTGCCGTGCTCGACAGCCTCGACGATCTCCTCGTGCTGGGCGATGATCGTCTCCAGCGGCGTTGCGTCGGGAAGGGAAAGATAACGTACGCGGTCCATCTGGGCCTTCAGTCCCTCCACGACCCGCCATGCCTCCTCGCAACGAGCGGCAGCCGCAAGCGCCTGGTGGAAGGCCTCGTCAAGCCGCAGGAAACCGACATTGTCGCCTTCGCGGGCGACCGCGCGCTGGTCGGCGATGATGCGCCTGAGGCCTAGGGTCTGCTCGGGGGCCGCCTCTGCGACCGCCTTGCGAATGACGGCAACCTCGATCGCCTCGCGCAGGAACCGCGCATTGCGGACTTCGCGCGCCGAAATCAGCCGGACGAAGGTTCCCCGTTGCGGCCTGATCTCAACCAACCCCACCTCGGCGAGCTTGATGAAGGCCTCGCGCACCGGCTGCCGCGAGACGCCTAGCTGGCGGCCGATATCCGCTTCCGACAGTGGATTGCCGGGGCGAAGCTGCAGTTGGACGATGGCTTGGCGCAGCGCCTCGAAGACGCGATTGCCGATGGTGGCCTGACGCATCCGTCGGCTGTCGTCGGGAAGAAGGGCGAGTTCGGGGTGCATGTTCATGTTGACAGTCATATACTACCATTCTAGCCTGCAAAAGGGTGGCTTCTACAAAATGTGCCGCCTTTCCAAGGGAGGAAATCATGAGGTTCGCCTCGCTCAAGGCACTACTCGCTGCCGGACTGGTCGCAGCAGCGCTGCCGGCCATGGCCGCGGACTACACGCTAAGCATCAATACGGCGCTGACCGTGGACGATCCGCTCTACAGAGGACTGGAGAGTTTCCGCGACGCGGTTGCCCAGCGCTCGGATGGCGCGATCGAAGTCAAGCTGTTCCCGAACTCGCAACTCGGTCCAGACGAGGACGTGCTGGAGCAGGCCCGAGCCGGTGCGCCCGTGGCCGTGGTGGTCGATGGCGGCCGCCTTGCCAATTTCGTCAATGAGCTTGGCGTGCTGGGCGCGCCTTATCTCGCGTCGGGCTACGATGGCATCCGCAAGGTGGTGACGTCGGACATGTTCGAGGAATGGGTCCGCAAGCTGCACGATACGTCCGGCCACCAGATCCTTTCCTTCAACTGGTGGCAGGGGGAGCGGCATCTCTGGACGGCCGGCCCGGTGCAAAAGCCTGCCGACCTCCAGGGAAATCGAATGCGGACGCCCGGCGCGCCGGTCTGGGTGGAGACTGTCACGGCGATGGGCGCCGTGCCGACGCCGATGCCCTATGCCGAGGTCTATTCCGCCCTCGAGCAGAAGGCGATCGATTCGGTCGAAGCGCAGCTTCCGGCAGGCTACGGCTCGAAGCTGTTCGAGGTGACGAAGTACTTGACCAAGACAGGCCACATCAACCTGATCACAGGCTTGGTGACGAGTGCTTCCTGGTTCGACTCCCTGCCGCAGGAGCTGCAGACGGTGCTGCGCGAAGAGGCCCTCAAGGCTGGCGACGTGGCATCCTATGGCACGCGCGACAAGCTGGCCGAGATCGAGGCGAAACTCAAGGAAGCGGGCATGACGATCGAGGAGATCGATGTCACCCCGTTCAAGGACGCGACGGCCGGCGTGTACGAAAAGCTCGGCTATGGCAGCTTGCGCGATTCCCTGCAGGCGATCGCCAAACAGTAAGCCGTAGCCGCAACCGGACAACGCGCGGAAGCGATCGAGATCGTTGCCGCGCTGCGGAGGATCTCGTCATGCTCAAGCGCCTCGCGCAAATCGAGCTTGCAATCTGCGTCGCCCTGCTCGCCGCCATCACCGGGCTCGTCTTCGTCGCGTCGATCATGCGCTTCTACGGCCGTCCGCTGATCTGGTCGGTGGACATGGCGCAACTCATGTTCATCTGGCTGTGCTTTCTCGGCGCGACGAAGGCCATGCGAGAGAAGTCACATCTCGGGATGGAGGTATTGGTCAAATATCTCGGCCATAGGCACCATCTGTGGCTCGAACTGGCCTGCTCGGCGCTCGTGCTTGCCTTCCTGGCGATACTCGCCGTCGAAGGATTCCACCTGACCCTGCTCAACCGCGAGCGCACTTTCGGCGACAGCACCCTCTCCTATGCATGGGTGACTGCAGCAGTTCCCGCAGGCTGCATCCTGCTTGGCGCCTCTCTCCTATACAACATGGTGGATGCCTGGCGCCGCCGCGGGCAGGGCGCGCTGGTCTACACCAGGACGGCGGCCGACAGGGCCGCGCCGCCTCCGCTGGAACTCTGACATGCTGCTGATTTCGATCGTCTTCGTCGTGCTGATGGTGGCGGGCATGCCGGTCGCCTTCGCGACCGGCATTGCCGGCTTCGTTTTCTTCGTGACCGATGCGGGCATGCCAATGTCGATCGGAGTCCAGAAGATCGCCACGATGAGCCAGAGTTTTCCGCTACTGGCCGTGCCTTTCTTCGTGCTGGCCGGCCACCTGATGAACGAGAGCGGCATAACGGCTCGTCTGCTCAAGGTGTCGTTGGTTGCGGTCGGCTGGATGTCGGGTGGCCTCGCTCAGGTCGCTATCGTGCTTTCCACGCTGATGGGCGGAGTGTCGGGGTCGGCCGTGGCCGACGCGGCCATGGAGGCACGCATTCTCGGCCCGGCGATGATCGCCAAGGGCTACGGGAAGGGCTACTCCGCCGCCGCGATTGCGGTAGGCTCGCTGATCACCGCGACCATCCCGCCGTCGATCGGACTTATCCTCTACGGCTATATCGGCAACGTCTCCATCGGCAGGCTGTTCCTGGCGGGCATCATTCCTGGTCTGTTGATGATGGTCGTGCTGATGATCACCGCTTATGGCATCGCCAAGCGGCGCGGCTATGTGGTGGCCGATACGGCCAAACCCACCTTCGGCGCGCTCGCCCTGGCGGCCTGGGATGCGAAGTGGGCGATCCTGTTCCCGATTGCCCTGGTGCTGGCCATTCGCGGCGGCGTGTTCACGCCGTCCGAAGTCGGCTCCTTCGCGGTCGTGTATGCCCTCGCGGTCGGGTTCCTCGCCCATCGCGAACTGACGCTGGAAAAGGTCTGGCGCGCCTTCGCGCACGCCTCCTCGGATGTAGGGCTGATCATGCTCATCATTCTGATGAGCGGCATGGTCGGCTTCGCCACCATCTACCTGCAAGTGCCGCAACATCTTGCCGACTGGATGCTGGCCGGCATCACCGACCCCAATATGATCGTGCTCGCCATCCTTCTTTTCCTGCTTATCGCCGGACTGGCGCTCGACAGCACGGTCATGGTGCTGTTGCTGACGCCGATCTTCGTGCCCATCGTCGTCAGCGTCGGCATGGACCCGGTGCATTTCGGCATCTTGATGATGAGCATCGTCACCCTGGGCGGCATGACATGGCCGAGCGGTTCGGCCATGTTTGCCGTCTGCGCGCTGATGGATGTCACGATCGAGGAATATTCGGTGGAATCACTTCCCTTCCTCGCAGCCATCTGTGCTCTGATCGCGCTACTTGTCTTCTTCCCCGGCGTGGTGCTGTGGCTGCCCAACCTGGCCTTTGGATGAGAAATCAGGCCTGAGAGGCAGGGATCACCCCGTCGTCCAGGGGCTTGGCAACCATCCTCAAGTCGCACTTTATCCATGCTTTATGACGGCAAGGAGACTTTTGTCTCGTTGCGGGTTCAGTTTTCGGGAAGCATGCGCTAAACAATACCCCTCGTCTGGTAAGGAATCCTTTCGCGCACGTCGAGTGCGCTATGTTGGATTCGTATTTTGAGGAAACGGAATCGAGACGTTGAAAAATATTACATACGACGAAACTGGAAAGATTAACCTGAACGATGTTTACAACAATACAGACCCGATTGGTTATTATTCAACGTTATCTAGACTGGATTACAGAATTCCACAGGAAGCAAAGCCCAAATTTCAAAGCCTCATCGAGGCGCGACGTAGCGCCGTCGAATCCAATTCGACCAAGGTAGTCGACCTCGGCTGCTCCTATGGAGTGAACGGCGCGCTCCTCAAGCACGGGCTTTCAATCGACGAACTTTACGGGCTTTACGGAGAGACGGACTTCGACGATGTCGAGAAACTCCTCGAGCGAGATCGCGAACTCTATGCTGAACCGGTGGATGCTGCGCTCGAAATGGTCGGCGTCGATCTGGCTGACCGTGCGATATCCTATGCCGTCGACGTAGGCATGCTCGACGCCGGAATTGCAACCAATCTCGAGAAGAAAGAGCCGACACCGCAAGACGTTGCGACCATCGAAAACACCGATCTCATTATTTCGACCGGGTGCGTCGGTTATGTCACGGAGAAGTCCCTCGAGCGGCTCCTGGAACCGAGTCTCGACAGCCGCCCTTGGATGGCGCATTTCGTGCTGCGCATGTTCGATTTCGGAGCTTCGGAAGAAATGCTGAGCCGGCACGGTTATGTCACCGAGAAAGTGGAAGGCCTGTTTCGGCAGCGGCGCTTTGCATCGTCCACGGAGCGGCAGCATGTGCTCGACAATCTCGACCGCCTGGCAATCGACGCCACCGACGCGGAGGAAACCGGTTGGTATCTTGCCGAATTGCATGTCGCGCGGCCAGAAGAGGTGGCGAAATCGATGCCGCTTGCAGACGTTCTGGGGCCAAGCCGAGCCTGAACTATTTGATCGATGCGGTTCCTTCGGTGCAGCCAGCTATTATCTGGCCATCTTTTCCCGGGTGGTTGCTGCTGATCTGATAATGTGATGGATGCCGCCGGCCGGCCAGGTCGGCCTCCATTCGATCCTCGGCGCCCAAGCTGCCGTTGGATCGGCGCCTCCAGGAACAAAATCCCATAGCTGGAGTTTGAGGGCCGGCGGGCTTACCCGCACCCCGTCCCCTCTTGATGCCCGCCTACCCGGAACTTCGGCTCGGCTACTGCCGAGCCATTTTTTTGCGGTGCGCTCATCGGCGAAAGACTGCGTCGGCGAGCGTGATGCTGCCAGCCCCGACGCCCGGCAAGCGGCGAACTCGTCACCCGGAACGGCCGGAGGAGCGCGCCGATTGGCTTTTCGAAGCCATATTCGTGCTCATTTCCCACGGAGACGCCGTGGCGTTTGGTTGACAACCGATTCCGCATCGCCTATCCCACTTTCTGCATTCTGGATTATATAGAATGTGGAATGGGAGAGAGACGGCCTCGCGGGGATTCTGCTCGAGGTCACGAAGGAGGACTGCATGGTAAAATTCGACGCAGCGATATCGCGGCGCGCCTTGATGGCGGCCGCATCAGCTCTGATGATCTCCGGGGCAGCCGCGTATGCGCAAGACAACGGGCTCGGGACGCCGGACCAGCCGGTCGAGGTGCGGATGATCGCCAATGAGGCGTTTGCCAATCAATGGCAGACCCTGATGGTGCCCGAGTTCAACAAGTACTACCCCAACATCAAGGTCACGATCGACGGCGTGCCGTATGTCGAATTGCTTGCCAAGAGCATGCTCGACGCCACTGGCCCGTCCCCGACCTATGACATCATTATCGCCGATGACCCGTGGGTGCCGCAATTGGCCGAGGTCGGAGCTCTTCTTGACCTGAAGAGCGCCGAAGTCGCGGGATGGACGGATGCTGGTTACGATTGGGCCGACTTCAACGCTGCGCCGTTGGCCGCGGGGGAATGGAAGGGCGCGCAATATGGTGTGCCGCTGCGCTCGAACATGCTGATGATGTTCGTGAACAAGGCCCTCTACGAGAAGGCTGGGGTACCGGTTCCGACGCCGGATCTCACCTGGGATCAGTATCTCGAACAGGCGCCGAAGCTTGTCCAGGACACCAACGGCGATGGCAAGGTCGACGCATGGGCGGTCGATACCTACTTCGTTCGCGAGCCGCTGACGCCGACCATCTGGCAGACGATCATGAACTCGAATGGCGGCCGCCTGCTCGACGACAATGGCAAGCCCGCTTTCAACGGTGAGGCCGGTGTCGCCGCGCTCGAAACGCACAAGAAGCTTCTGGAATTCGCGCCGACCGGCGCCGTCAGTCACGGCTTTTCGGAATCGATCCAAGCCTTCCGGCAGGGCCTCGTTGCCACCATGTTCAACTGGGGCAGTGTCTATAAAGGCTCTGCGATCGACGCGAAGACCACGACGCTGAAGCCCGAGCAGGTCGGCATGCAGGTCATGCCCGTCGGCTCCACCGGTGCGGGCGCCCATCGCGGCATTTGGAGCGGGACGGTGTCCGCCAAAAGCGAGAACCAGCAGGCCGCCTGGACGGTGATCCAGTGGCTGAGTTCGAAAGAGGGTGAGGCATGGCATGCCGCCAATCTGGGCGTATTCCCGGCGCGCAAGTCCACACTCGCTTCCACTCCCGCGGAGCCTTGGCTGAAGCCTGTGTTCACCGCCCTTCAGCAGGCCTATGACGCGGCCGAGAAGGGCCAGATGTGGCGTATCCGCCATCCGCGCTCCGATGCCGCTCAGCAGATCCTGGCCGACGAGATCGCGCGTGCCATGGCGGGGCAGGTGAGTGCTGCCGAGGCGCTCAACGTCGCCGCCGAGAAGATCGAGAAGGTCCTCGACTGAGGCGTCGCTCGGGGAGGGCATCGCGATGACGATGACGGCAGGCAAGGGGAGCGGGAGGAGCCTTCGCGCGGGAGCGAAACTGGCGGATGCAGTCTCGCGCTGGGCGTTCATGGCGCCTGCGGCAATCATCCTGGCCGCGATGCTCGCCTACCCGATCTTCTACACCATCGAGATCAGCTTCTCCCGCTTCGACCTCATGACCTTCAGTGCGGTGGAATGGGTGGGCTGGGACAACTACGTCCATGTGCTCGAGGACTACCGCTTCTGGTCCTCGATGAAGGTGACACTGATCTACCTCGTCTTCGCGCTGCCCTTGCAGATCGTTCTCGGCTTCGGCATCGCCTTCCTCATCAATGCCGAATGGCGCGGGCGCGGGGCCGTGCGCGCGCTGTTCATCATACCGATGGTTGTGGCGCCTGTCGTGGCGGGCGGTATCTGGCGCATGATCCTCGATCCGCTCTGGGGTATCATGAACTGGTTCATCGGCCTGTTCGGCTTCCAGGCGCTCGATTGGTTCGGTGATCCCAATCTTGCAATGGCCGCGATCGTCATCATCGACACCTGGCGATGGACACCCTTCGTGGTTCTCATCGCGACCGCCGCGCTGCTCGCTCTCCCGCGCGACATCTTCGAGGCGGCCGAGATCGACGGTGCCAATTGGTGGTCGGTGCTGTGGTCCATCACCTTGCCCCTGCTCCTGCCGATCATCGCGGCGACATTCGTCGTGCGCTGGCTGGGTGCTGTGAAGATGTTCGACATCGCCCTGGCCGCGACCTATGGCGGACCCGGCGGCGCAACCAACGTCATCAACCTCTTCATCTACGAGGAAGCGTTCCGATCGCTGCGCTTTGCCGAATCCGCTGCCATGGCCGTCATCGTGCTCGTCCTGACGATGGTGCTCACCGGCGTCTTTCTGCGCGGCACCCGCAAGCTGGAGGAACTCCATTGAGCGCGACCGCCGTCCTGCCTCCGCTGCGCCGCAAGTCGAAATTCGGCAAGCGCATGCGCATCGCTGCCGGTGTCTTCGCCTGCCTGGTGTTCCTGTTTCCGGTCTTCTGGATGGTGCTGAGCTCGTTCAAGGACCAGCGGGACATCTTCACCATGCCGCCGACGCTGTTCTTCACCCCCACGCTCGAAACCTATCTGAACTACATGCAGCGCGCCGACATCAACCGGCGCCTGATCAACACGATCATCGTGGCGGCCGGTTCGGGAGCGCTTTCGATCGCGGCGGGCGCGATGGCCGGTTATGCGCTGGCGCGTATCAAGCTGCGGGGAGCTGCGACGATCGGCGTGCTGATCCTGCTTTCCCGCGGTGTTCCGCCCATCGCGCTGGCGGTACCGATGTTCCTCGTGGCGCGTTCCCTGGGTGTCACCGACAAGCACATCACGCTTATCCTGGCCTACTGCACCTTTCTCATCCCTTATGTGATGTGGCTGATGCGGGGTTTCTTTCTGGCGCTGCCGAAGGAATTGGAAGAGTCCGCCATGATCGACGGCTGCAGCCGGTTTGGTGCCTTCTTCAAGATCATCTTGCCGATCTCGCTGCCAGGCCTGCTCTCCACATTGATCTTCAGCATGATCCTGGCCTGGGAGGAGTTGCTCTTCGCCCTGGTGCTGACCAATCGCAACGCCTCCACCATCCCGGTCGCCATCGCCGGCATCGCCGGCGACACCGTGAACGGCGCGAATTGGGGCGCTCTTACGGCTGTCGGAACGATCACGGTCATTCCAGTGGTGGTCTTCGCTCTGTTGGTCCAGAAATGGCTCATTCAGGGGCTGGCCGACGGCGCAACAAAGGGATGAAGATCATGGCAGTTCACCAAGATGGTTCGAGGCAGGCAGTCTGATGTCGCAGCCCCCCATCTTTCTTTCCAAAGCCGACATCGCGCGGCGCCATATCGAGGGCCTGATCCTGTCGAGGACGGTGAAGCCCGGCGATCGCATTACGACGCGCGAGGTCTCCGAAGCACTCGGCATCAGCGAGACGCCGATCCGAGAGGCGATCCGAAGCCTCGCCGCCGAGGGCTGGCTCGATGTGCAGACGCATGTCGGCGCGGTCGTGGCCAGCGCAGGGAGCGAACAGTTCCGCGAAATCTACGCCTTGCGCGGGCTCATTGGAGCGCTCGCGATCGAACTCGGCGCGTCGAGCCACGGAGCCAAGCGTCTCGACGAGATCGATGCCAACCTGGCTGCGTCCGCCGAGGCGGTCGCGGCGCAGGACATCCAGAGCTACACGCAGCTCAATCACGAGTTCCATATCCTGCTTTACGACACGCCGCATTCGCAGTGGTCGCTACGCATGCTCGTCAGTCTCAGCGCGCTGACCTCGGGACATTACGGCTTTACCGCCATGCCGCAGCGCATGGCCGAATCACTGAAGGAGCATCAGGCGATCCGCGACGCGATCCGTGCCGGCCAATTCGACCTGGCTGCTTCACTGGTCAAGCAGCATGAGCGAACGGCCTATGAGACGCTTGCCGGCACGCTGGCGTCCGGAGAGCCCTCTCGAGCTGAGAGCGCCGTCTGACCGCACCGTAACTGAATGGCGCCTGCCGGCTTCGCGTCCCGAAACCGGCAGGCAGACAAGGGAGAGGCTTCGAAGGAATGAGCACGGTTGGCATCAGGGATGTCCGCAAATCCTACGGACAGATCGAAGTGATCCACGGTGTTTCCGTAGACATCGACGACGGGGAGTTCGTGGCGCTTGTCGGCCCATCGGGATGCGGCAAGTCGACCCTTCTGCGCATGGTGGCCGGCCTCGAGGAAATCTCGGACGGGGAGATCGCCATCGGCAGCCGCGTCGTCAACGACGTGGCGCCGAAGGATCGCGACATCGCCATGGTGTTCCAGAATTACGCGCTCTATCCCCACATGAACGTGCGCGAGAATATGGGATTTGCGTTGCGCCAGCGCCGCGCGCCGCGTGCCGAGATCGAGACCCGCGTCAAGGAGGCTGCGCGCATACTCGGCCTTGAGCAGTTGCTGGAGCGGAAGCCGCGCGCCCTTTCGGGTGGCCAGCGCCAGCGCGTCGCCATGGGGCGCGCCATCGTGCGCAACCCGAACGTGTTCCTGTTCGACGAGCCACTGTCGAACCTCGATGCGAAGCTGCGCGTGCAGATGCGTTCGGAACTGAAGGAACTTCACCAGCGGCTGGGGGTGACGACGATCTACGTCACGCACGACCAGATCGAAGCCATGACGCTTGCCGACCGCGTCGTCGTCATGAATGGCGGCGTGGTCGAGCAGATGGGGCCGCCGCTCGAGCTTTACGACAAGCCGCGGAGCCTGTTCGTTGCGGCCTTCATCGGCTCGCCTCCGATGAACTTCGTGGAAGGGTTGGTTGACGATGCCGGACGCTTGATAGCGGACGACGGCCTCGCCCTGCCGCTGCCAGTCGCGCCGGGCGGCAATGATCGGATAACGATCGGCTTTCGCCCCGAGCACCTGCATCTTGCGGACACGGGCTGGCCGGCTGTCGTTTCGGTCGTGGAACCGACGGGCTCGGAAACGCAGATTACCGCGCGGATGGGCGGGCACATCGTCCGCGTCCTCGTCAGGGGACGGACCGAGGTGAAGCCGGGTGAGACGATCTGCCTGACCGTCAGACCGAACGACCTCCATATTTTCGATACCCGCACCGGCAAGCGGCGGGACCCGGCCTGATCGGACGCCTCCGAGCAATGGCAGCGGCCCTGCCAGATTCGCGCCGAACTTCGTAAACAGGAGAGATCGCATTGCTTGAACTGCGCCAGTTCTACATCGGCGGCCGTTGGGTTGCCGCCCGGTCGGAACACGAGCATACGCTCGTCGATGCCTCCACGGAGGAACCGTTCGGCGTCGTCTCGCTCGGTAGCGATGCGGATGTGGATGCCGCGGTGGCTGCCGCCTCGAAGGCCTTTCCATCCTGGTCGATGACCCCGCCGGAGGAGCGCGCCTCGGCCGTCGAGCGCATGCGAAGCATCCACCTGGAGCGGATGGAAGACATGGCGCAGGCGATCTCGCGCGAGATGGGCGCGCCGATCGACTTGGCGCGCCAGGCCCAGGCCGGCGCGGGACCCCGCCACATGGCGAACTATCTGGCTGCCATGCAGTCCTTCGAGTTCGTCAGACCGCTGGGGGCGCATGCGCCCAACGACCGGATCGCGCTCGAACCGGTTGGGGTGGCCGCGCTGATCACGCCTTGGAACTGGCCCATCAGCCAAATCACCCTGAAGGTCGCCGCGGCCTTGCTCGCGGGCTGCACCGTCGTGCTCAAGCCGTCCGAGATGGCGCCGCTCTCGGCGGCCGTCTTTGCCGAGATCGTCGATGCGGCGGGCATTCCTCACGGCGTCTTCAATCTCGTTCATGGCAACGGTGCGGGAGCCGGGCAACGGCTCGTCACGCACCCCGACGTGGACATGGTGAGCTTTACAGGATCGACGCGCGCCGGCATCGCCATCACCAAGGCGGCGGCCGACAGCCTGAAGCGCGTCGGGCTGGAATTGGGCGGCAAGGGCGCGAACATCGTTTTCGCCGATGCCGACGACAAGGCCGTCGAGCGAGGCGTTCGACAATGCTTCGTCAACAGCGGCCAGAATTGCAACGCTCCCTCGCGGATGCTCGTCCAACGCTCGATCTATGAACGCTCGGTGGAGACGGCGGCGCAGGTCGCGGGGTCGATCCCGGTCGGGGCTCCTGGAGTCTCCGGGCCGCATATCGGGCCGGTTGTTTCCGCAGCCCAGTTCGAACGGATCCAGGGCCTGATCGAGAAAGGCACCGCCGAAGGCGCGCGGCTCGTCGCGGGCGGGCCCGGACGCCCTGCCGGTTTCAACCGCGGCTATTTCGTCCAGCCGACCGTATTCGCGGACGTGTCGAACGACATGGCGATCGCAAGGGAGGAAATCTTCGGACCGGTCCTGTCCATCATTCCCTTCGACGACGAGGACGAGGCGATCTCGATCGCCAACGACACTCCATATGGCCTCACCAACTACGTTCAGAGCCAGGATGGAGCTCGCCGCAACCGCCTCGCGCGCAGGCTGCGCTCGGGCATGGTCGAGATGAACGGGCAGCCACGCGGCGCCGGTTCACCCTTCGGCGGGGTAAAGGCCTCGGGCCGTGCACGCGAAGGCGGTCGGTTGGGCATCGAGGAATTCCTCGATGTCAAGTCGATCTCCGGATGGGGATAGCCTCAAGACATCCATTGCACACGGCAACCATTCGAACCGGCCGCCTTCGAACGTGCGGCAAAAGCGGACAGACCCTTAGATAGCCTGGGAAAGACAATGAGAAACAAAGCCATCGTAGCCGAAGTGAAGACGCTGTCCTGCAGCAATTCCTTCCGCAACTATCATTTCCTCAAGATCACCACCGAGGAGGGCATCGTCGGCTGGAGCGAGTATGACGAGAATTTCGGTTCGCCCGGCGTCACCGCGGTCATCAACCAGATCAGCCACAGAATCATCGGGCAGAGCGCAATGCTGCATGAGCATATCCGCGAGGATTTGCGCAACGTTACGCGGCCCGCGTTCGGAGGCGTTGTCGGCCAGGCGCTGGGCGCCATCGAGAACGCGCTGCTCGATGCGAAGGCGAAGGCGCTCGACGTGCCGTGCCATGTGCTGCTCGGCGGCAAGGTTCGCGACAAGATCCGCGTCTACTGGTCCCACTGCGTGGCCTATCGCATGCGCACCGAGCACTTCTCGCCCGGGATCGTCGACGTGGAGGGCGTGCGCCAGATCGCCAGGGATGTCGGGGAGGCCGGATATACCGCGCTCAAGACCAACATTTTCCATTATGACGAGAACGACCGCATCGAGGCCTGGGCACCTGGCTTCGGCCGCCCGCACGAGCCGGCGCGCAACGTCGAGCGCCACACGCTCAAGAACCTGCGCAGGCATCTGGAGATCATGCGCGAGGCGGCCGGTCCCGACATCGACATCCTGCTCGACTTGAACTTCAACGCCCGCACCGAAGGCTTTCTCAAGATCCTGCGCGAAACGCGTGATCTCGATCTCTTCTGGATCGAGCTCGACACGCTCGACCCCAAGGCGCTGGCTTACATCCGCGCCAACAGCCCGCACCCCATCTCATCCTGCGAGACGTTGATCGGCCTGCAGCAGTTCCTGCCCTATTTCGAGAATCAGTCGATCGACGTCGCCATCATCGACACCCCGTGGAACGGCGTCTGGCAATCGCTTAAGATCGCCGCCGCGGCGGAAGCCTACGAGGTCAATGTCGCCCCGCACAATTTCTACGGCCATCTCTGCACGATGATGAACGCGCATTTCAGCGCCGTCGTACCCAACATGCGCATCATGGAGACCGACATCGACCGCATTTCCTGGGACACGGAAGTGTTCAGCCATGTGCCGGAATACAAGGACGGCTATCTCATCCTTCCCGACCGCCCGGGCTGGGGCACCGAGCCGGTGGAGGCGGCGCTGGCGAAATATCCGCCGCTCAAATCGACGGGGATGATCAACCGGACCCAGACCCCGCGGCTCGCCGTCTGAGCATCGAGCCCACAGACGTGACGATCGCATGAAAGGCGCCTTTCCAATGAACGAGCCCGTCGATGTCCTGATCATCGGCGGCGGAGCCTCAGGGGCGGCCGTCGCGTGGAGCCTTGCCGACACGCGAATGCGCATCCTGTGCCTCGAGCAAGGCGACTGGCCGAATTCCTCCAAATACCCGGCCACGGGCCGCGATTGGGAGGGCAGGCAGTCGGAAGATTACGCAATCAGCCCGAACAGGCGCGGGCTGGCGGCGGACTATCCCATCAACGACGACGACTCGCCGATCAAGATCGCCAATTTCAACGGCGTGGGCGGCGGGACGGTGCTGTATGCAGGCCATTTCCCGAGAATGCACCCATCGGATTTCCGGGTGCGCTCGCTCGACGGCGTGGCGGACGACTGGCCGATCGACTATCGGACCCTGGAGCCCTTCTACGCGCTGAACGACCGGATGATGGGAGTGGCCAGCCTGGCGGGTGACCCCGCCTATCCGCCGAAGGAGGCGGTGATGCCTCCGCTGCCGCTGGGGCGAACCGGCGAAATGATGGGCCGCGCGATGAACGAGCTCGGCTGGCACTGGTGGCCATCCGACAGCGCGATCACGTCGCGGGAATATGATGGTCGGGCACCCTGCATCAATCTGGGGCATTGCGGCCATGGTTGCGCCCAGGGAGCCAAGGCTAGCACCGATATCACCTACTGGCAGGAGGCATTGCGCAGTCGCGTCGAGCTGCGCACCAACTGCCGCGTCAGCCGCATCGAGACGAACGAAGACAGGATGGCGACGGGCGCCTGGTACTTCGGCCCCGACGGCCAGGAAGTCTTCCAGCCGGCCGAGATCGTCATCATGGCCTGCAACGGAATCGGGACGCCCCGTATCCTGCTCAACTCCGCTTCCGAGCAGTTTCCGAACGGGCTGGCGAACTCCAGCGGGCAGGTCGGGCGAAACCTGATGTTCCATCCCTACGCGCTGGTGCGCGGGCGGTTCAATGAGCCGCTCGACGGCTATCGCGGCTCGCGGGTGTTCATGTGGAGCATGGAGTTTTACGAAACCGACGCCACGCGTGGGTTCGTGCGCGGCTATTGCTACCAGTTCACGCGGGGCTTCGGGCCGGTCATGACCGCCATAAACGGCATGGCGGATGGGCTCGTGCCGTGGGGTGACGGACACCATGCCGCCTTCCGAAGCCTTTTCGACCATCAGGCGGGAATGGTGTCCATCTGCGAGGATCTGCCGGAGGAGATCAACCGCGTCACGCTCGATCCGCACTTGAAGGATGGCAACGGGATTCCTGCGCCGAAGATCACATATCGGATCGGCGAGAACACGCAGCGCATGCTCGACCACTCCGTGGCCCGCGGCACGGAAATCCTGCGGACCGCCGGCGCCGACGACATCGTCACGCGTTCGCCTTTGCCTTATGCAGGCTGGCATCTCCTGGGCACGGCTCGCATGGGCACGGACCCGAAACGCTCCGTAGTCAATGAGTGGGGCCGCGCCCACGATGTGAAGAACCTGTTCATCGTCGACGGCAGCGTGTTCGTCACGTCGGGCGGCGTCAACCCGACATCGACCATCCAGGCGACGGCGCTCTACATCGCCGACCAGATCAAGACCCGTATCCATGACCTCTTCGACTGATTCGCAGATTTCCGGCCGGCCCGAAGCTGAAGAGCCCGCAGGCCTGTCTCCTCCCGAGATCGATTGCCTCCGTTGCATTGCCGGGCACATGATTCCTGCGAGCGACGAGTTCGCGGTTCCCGGTGCGGACGACGAGGCGATCATCGAAGACATGGTGCAATCGATCGGACGCGACAGGGAGGAGTTGCGCCGCACGCTGCGCGCGGTGGCGGACGCAGCCGGTCGCCCACTCGAAAGTCTCGCTATCGCCGACCAAACCGAACTCCTGGCGAGGTTGCGCGCATCCCGCCCCGGAGGGCTGTCCGTGGTCGAAGCCGTCGTGTCGCGTTCCTATTACCGCGACGAGCGGGTGCTCCGTTCCATTGGAGTTGAGCCACGCCCACCATTTCCCGGAGGGTATTCCGTCGAGCAAGGCGACTGGTCTTTGCTGGACCCGGTTCGCAACCGCCCTGCGATGTACCGCGACGCAAGCTGAGCATGAGTGCAGCTTGGCGGCTTTCTTTCGCAAATAAAAAAAGCCCGCTGCCGGGAGGAGGTGGCAGCGGGCTCTGAACTCAAATGCCGCGCGGGAGGAGGTGCGCCGCATTCGGTGCGTCGGCATCGCATCTGGGAGGAGTAGATGGCCGACGCATATGGACATACCAAGATCGAAGTGATTCCGCAACGCACAAAAAATTTATCGCGCTGCAAAAAAATGCGGTGTGGCCGACAGCGAATGTGACGAGGCGGTTCGATCTTTTTGCGCCCGGCGAGGGGTGGCTTGATCACTGAGTTGTTCTCACTCTGCACATTTCGTGACAATGCCGGGAACGCATCTATCGAGTCCGGCGTTTGATCACGAGCAGGTCGTTGAGGAGTTCCCTCGGTGGATTACCAGTTCGATAAGCCCGTCTCAGTGATCATAGGGACGGCCATGTACGTTGTTTCAGGCACGCGCGAGGCCGCTGAACTGCTGGCCTCAAAGTGGCCGTCCATGGTCGGAGGTTTTGGCCGCGATGCAGCTAAGCAAGCGCTGCTGCAATGCATGGATCACAAGCGAAATCCCAGGCTGATCAAAAAGGCGCGGGAAGCGTTCATCGCGGCCGCGGCCGAAGCGGATATGCTCACATACGATCGTTCGCTCTGACATGGCGAGGTCGTGAGCCATTCAGAGCAGGGAGGTTCGTTATACCGGTTACGCGCGTTCATCCTCATCCTTCTCTGCGGGCAGATCATCGCGGTGTGGAGGACGTTCGCCAGCCGATGGAGCAGGGCTGATTATCGTGAGCTCCGGCGAGGGTGGATCTTCAGGGCTCCGAGTGTTGTTGCCGCTCTAGCTTCGCCAACATTTCCCCTGGGCTGGCAGCTCCTTGGGAATGGATTGTAATGAGGCGGCGGCCAGCGGCGTACCATTCTGCCGTTTCGGGTTTGATCCCTTGCTTTCGGCAGTAATCCTCAAGAACCGCTGTCAGGAGGGCCAGTTGGCCGGGGTCCGTGATCCCAGTGAGTGGCATGTGTTCTTCCTTGTTCTTGGCCGGCCGAACCATACCGCGTTCAGCGACCATTTCCAGCGAAGGAGTCGCTCCATGATGCGCTTTTAATAGCCGGCGCAAGAGAGCGCGATCTGTCTGAGGCCGATTGAGGGCAACAAATTTTATTTCTTCCGATACTTCAAAATAGCAAATGTAAGTGCGGTTCTTACGAAAGATTGTCACCCTGCATCCCAGTTGATGATGTGCCCGTGAGATGACAGGCGGGAAATTCGTCATCTTCTTTTGGGCCGGCCAAGAGCTTCTCCTGGCCGGTTCTTTTTGAATCGCCAGAAGCGAATAATCTGCGTGCTCAAGTCACCACACTGCGAAGAGACGACCCTCTACAGCGCGTCCTATAGCGCGTCGCATATGAAGATCTACGGGACGCGCTGTCGTTCTTGAACTGGCGCATGTCGTCCCTTGAAACCATGCACATTTCGGGAGATTTGCTTAGAAGAGAGCTAAACCGGGCACTCGGATCTTCGTTCGGTTTGCCGTTTCAACTCGACTTGAGGGCCAATTTCCCCCTCCTTGTACTGTTCGACCCGTTGCAGGGCTTATGGCGATCGGCCGTCCTCAAGTGGGCCTTCAAGCGAGGGCAGGGAAAGCTAGGCCATCTGGCCATGCCCTTCAGATCTTCCACGCGGCTCTTGAGGACGATGATTTCGTTCAGGAAGAAAGTGGTTGGCTGGGGAACCTGGATTCGAACCAGGACTAACGGAGTCAGAGTCCGCTGGTCTACCGTTAACCTATTCCCCAGCAAGCGGCTGATGCCGCGCCGCGGCGGTCATGTCGACGCGCGGCCTGCGTATCGCGCAGGCCCTCAAAATAGTCAACCCCGCTTGCGCATTCAACCGTCGAGAAAATGGAGGGTGGGCGATCCGCCGAGGAAGAGTGCCTTTTGGACTGTCCGTCTAGCCGAACGGTCGTCGTCGCCTGGCGAGCTGACGGCGCTCGAAGCCCACCACCACGAACAGCGCCAGCAGCAGCGGAACGATGAGATAGAACAGGCGGAAGACCAGCAACGCCGTCAGCACCGACACTTTGTCCATGTCGGGGAAGCCGGCGAGCGCCACGATCTCGAAGACGCCGATGCCGCCCGGCGCATGTGTGGCAGAGGCTACGGAGAAGGCGACGATGAAGACGCCGAGCACAATGAGGAAGCCAGGATTGCCGGCTTCCGGCAGCGCGAAATAGATGACCGAGGCCGCGCCGATCAACTCGATCGGGCCGATGGTGAGCTGGCGCGCGACGATCGGCAGGCGCGGATAGTCGAGGCGGAAGCCGCGGATCTTGAGGGGGCGGAAGCCGATCCAGCTTCCCAGCACGTAAAGCCCGACCAGGGCAAGGCAGATGAAGCCGGTCGTTGACGAAAGTGTGATCGGCAAGGCTTCGAGATCGACGAAACGATCAGTCAGCCCAGGCTCCAGCACGAGCACGATGCCGAAGAGGAACACGGTTGCCAGGATGAAGGTGAACCAGCAGAAAGCGACGAGAACGCCGACATCCTGGCCCGTGAGGCCCTGCGTAGCGTAAGCCCGGTAGCGGATGACTGCGCCGGATGCGACGGAACCGCCGATATTGTGCGAGAGAGCGTAGGTCGTGAAGGAACAAAGGGTCACGAAAATCCACGAGACGCGTTTCCCGAGATGGGTGAGGGCGATGTGGTCGTAGCCGGCGAGAGCCGCGTAGGCCACGATCGCGCCAGCGCCGGCCAGAAACCACCTATGGACGGGAATGGCCTGAAAGCCAGCGACGACGTCCTCCGCTGAGATGCCGCGTAACTCGCCGTAAAGAAGCCACCCCGAAAACGCCACCGCCGCCAGCCCGATCACGGGCCAAACATAATCCTTCCACTTCATCCGTTGGGCTGTCTCCCCTGGGTTGCCTGATTGTTAAAGCGTTGCCTAATGTTTCGATAAAGCGATTAATCGGCCAAGGAAACCCACTTCCGTCTGACGTTGTGTTGATCGGCTTCAACGCTTCGTCGATTCACCGCGCAAACTATCCTGGCGCAGCATTGTGCCTTCCTTGCGTCAGGCATGGTGTCGGGAAACAAGCGTTTGGGAACAAGGACATTTTCCTCCAGCCCGGGACTTGGTGAACGCGCGCTGCACTGCTATCTTGACCTCAACTAGAAAAATCTAAGCGTGTGCAGCGTCCTCTTGGTTCGCGCCGCGCATGAAGGAAAAACGGTGAAAGACCCCGAGATCGGCGCCGAGCCGCCGGGTGACGAGGTGTCGCGGGATCTTTCGGCGCGACGCGCCGGGAGTTCATCTGCCGACCGGATTTTCGAACGGGCGGCGGGAACATGGCTCGGCAATGGCCGGGCAGACCACGGCGTCGCGCACCAGCAGCCCAAACCGAAGAAGCGCCGGAAGCGCAGGCGCGGGCGAAAAGTTTTCGCCCGCGACGGGCGCCAGCCAGCGTCGGCACCGCAGGAGCCAGCGAACCCGCCCGCGCCGCCGGCTCGCGAGATTCGGCTGGGTTCGCCGCCTGCCAAAAGAAGCGGCAGCCGCCCGCCCTTCCAAGACCAGCCCGTTTTTGCCGCGCTCGACCTCGGCACGAACAATTGCCGGCTGCTGGTGGCCGTACCCGGACGGCCCGGGCAGTTCCGTGTGATCGATGCCTTCTCGCGCATCGTTCGCCTGGGCGAGGGGCTTTCCGTCAGCGGCCGTCTTGCCGACGCGGCCATGGATCGCGCCGTGGAGGCGCTTAAGGTTTGCGGCGACAAGCTGAGCAACCGCACGATCCGCCGAGCCCGGCTGATTGCGACTGAAGCTTGCCGTTCGGCCGAGAACGGGGCGGCCTTTCTGGAGCGGGTCGAGGCGCAGACAGGGCTCTCCCTCGAGATCATCGACCGCCAGACGGAGGCTCGGCTCGCCGTGTCCGGCTGCGGCTCGCTGATCGAGGAGGAGACGCAAGGCGTTGTGCTGTTCGACATCGGGGGCGGCTCCTCCGAGATTGCGCTGATCGACGTGTCGGGCCGCCGTTCGTCCCGACTCGCCAACCACATCGTGTCATGGACCTCATTGCCCGTGGGCGTGGTCTCGCTGGCCGAGCGCTTCGGCGGGAGACATGTCTCGCGAGCAACTTTCCAGGCGATGGTCGACGATGTGACCGGGCTTCTGAGGAAATTCGAGGGCCGCGACCGACTTGGTCATCTCGCCAATGGGGCCAGGTTCCACCTGCTCGGCACATCGGGCACGGTCACGACTTTGGCAGGGGTGCACCTTGGACTCGAACGTTACGATCGCCGGCGTGTCGACGGGTTGTGGATGGACGGCGCCAGTGTCAACGCCATGATCGAGCGGCTTCTCTCCTGGGACTTCCGCCAGCGCGTGGCCAATCCCTGCATCGGGGCTGACCGGGCCGATCTTGTCCTTGCAGGCTGCGCCATCCTGGAAGCGATCCGCGCTGTCTGGCCGTCGGAGCGCCTGCGCGTCGCCGATCGCGGCCTGCGCGAGGGCATATTGAGTGAGCTGATGGCAGAGGACGGGGTCTGGCGACAGAACGGGCACAGGCATCGATCATGACGAAGAAGCCAGCCAAAGCCGGAGCAACGCGCGTGCTGAGGACGCGCGTCAAGAAGAAGAGCGGTCTGAAGGAATCCTCGCGTCGCTGGCTCGAACGGCATCTCAACGATCCCTATGTCCAGCGCTCGAAGAGCGAAGGCTACAGGTCGCGGGCGGCCTACAAACTGATCGAGATCGACGACAAATATAAGCTGCTCAAACCGGGCATGCGCATCATAGATCTCGGAGCGGCCCCCGGGGGCTGGTCTCAAGTCGCGGCCGAACGCGTGAAGTCGGCCGAGGCCGATCCGCGCGTCGTGGGGATCGATTATCTGGAGATGGACCCGGTGCCCGGGGCGGCAATCCTGAAGATGGACTTCCTCGACCAGGAAGCACCCGAGAAGCTCCGTCACACGCTTGGGGGCGACCCCGACATCGTTCTTTCCGACATGGCGGCTCCGACGACAGGCCACCGCCGTACCGACCACCTGCGCACCATGCATCTATGCGAGGTCGCCGCCGACTTCGCCGTTTCCGTGCTGAAGCCCGGCGGCCACTTCCTGGCCAAAACCTTCCAGGGCGGCACGGAAGGCGGTTTGCTCGACATGTTGAAGCGCAACTTCCGTTCCGTCCACCACGTCAAGCCGCCTGCTTCGCGCGACGCTTCCGTGGAACTGTTCCTGCTGGCGAAGGATTTCAAGGGAAGAGCAAATAGCGAGTAGGAAAGTGCTTGCCGCCCGGGAAAGCGCGGGGTTCTTTGCTTGCTACTCGCCCGGCGCACTCTGCCTTCCATGCCCCGAGACCGCGCTGCCGGCGTCGCGAGCCAGGCCGATGTAAGGCACGACCGACAGCGCGGTGATCGCGGCCACGATCAGGAAGGCGGTGGAGAAGGAGGAGAGCGTTATCGCGCCACCGGAGAAATAGGCGGAGGCCTCCAATATGCCGCCGGCGATCGCGACGCCTAGCGCCACGCTGATCTGCTGTGCCACGGCCGAAATAGCGGTCGCCTGGCTCACCTCCTTCGGTTCGATGTCGGCGAATACCAGCGCATTGGTTGACGTGAAGAACAACGAGCGCAGGAATCCGGCGCCGAGCAGCACTACCATGATCACGGCGGGTGGCGTCTGCGGGGTGAAGAAGCCGTTTGCCGCGATGAAGGCGCTGCCGCATATCGCAGCAAACAGCAGTACCGTGCGAAAGCCGCCTGCGCGCAAGGTGAGCGGCGCCAGGAACTTCATGGCGATCGCCCCTATCGCGGAGACGAAGGTCAGCATGCCGGATTGGAAGGGGGTGAGGCCGAAGCCGAGCTGCAACATGAGTGGCAGGAGAAATGGCACCGCCCCGTTGCCGATGCGGAACAGCGAGCCGCCGGTGATAGCGGCCCGGAATACGGGCTCCTTGAACAGCCTCAAATTGAGGAGTGGGCTCGTGGCGCGCCGCGCATGCATGACGTAGACCATGCCGCCGATCGTTCCGATGGCGAGCGTGGTCATGCCGACCCAGGGCGGCAAGGCCGGCAGGCTGACCACGGACAGGCCGAAAACCACGCCGGATGCTGCGATGGCCGACAGGAAGAAGCCTATGGCGTCGATCGGGGCCGCGCCCACAGGCTCGATGTCCGGCAGCACTCTCCCGGCCAGAACGATCCCGATCAGGCCGATGGGCACGTTGATGAGGAATATCCAGTGCCATGTGAAGAAGGTGGTGATGAAGCCACCCACGGGTGGGCCGGCCATCGGGCCGACAAGGGCTGGAACGGTGAGCCAGGCCATGGCCGATACCAGCTCGCGCTTGGGCGTCGAGCGCACCAGCACGAGACGCGCAACCGGCGTCATCATGGCGCCGCCCACACCTTGCAGGAAACGTGAGAACACGAAGGCGGTCAGCGAGCCGGAGACGGCGCAGAACACCGAGCCGACAATGAAGACGGCGATTGCGCCGCGAAAGACACGTTTTGCCCCGAAGCGGTCCGCCATCCAGGAACTGATCGGAATGAAGATCGCGAGCGACACGAGATAGGCCGTGAGCGCGAGCTTTAGCGCCACCGGACTGGTCTGCATATCCTCGGCGATCGCCGGCAACGAGGTGGCGATCACCGTTGAATCCATATGCTCCATGAAGAGCGCGACCGCGAGGATGAGCGGGAGGGTTCGGTTCACGTCCGTAGCCGGATCAGAAGAGGGACAGGCCGGCGGTTAACATGAAAAGCAAACCTTGTCGTCTGAATTTGCCGTCACGTTTGGGCGAGGTGGGTTACATCATTTGCCCTTCACGATTTCCTCCACGTAGCGCTTGGTTTCCTCTATACGCTCGGGCGTTGCCGGGTGGGTGGAGAGAAAACCGCCGCCGTCCTTGTCGTCGAGCTTGTCGCGCAGGAGTTCGAAGAAGCGTCCTATGGCGGCAGGGTCGTGACCGGCCTTGTGCATCAGTTCGACGCTGAAACGGTCGGCCTCGCGTTCCGCCTCGCGTGAGTGCGAGAGCGCGAGCAGCGCCGATCCCTGCACGAGCAGGTCTTCGGTGCCCGATCCGATGTCGCCGCCGATCAGCATGATGAGGGCCGAGGCACCCGCCGCGCGGTAAAGCTGGCGAAGACTATGCTCATGGTCGACATGTCCGATCTCGTGAGCGAGCACGCCGAGGATCGCTTCGTCACCGTCGGAGAGTGCCACCAGTTCGTCGGTGAGCACGATGGTGCCGTCGGGCAAGGCGAAGGCATTCGGGCCGATCATGCCGCCCTTGCGGAAATTGAGAGTGTAGGCGGCGGGTTTGTTTCCTTCCACCGCGGCGGCGCCGCGAGGCGCGAAGGCTGCGAGTGCGGCGAACTTCTGCAGCAATCGTTCCTGCCGTTCGGGCGGCAACTCCGAAGGCGCAAGAACCGCCTGGTCGAGCGAGGCGATCACGCTCCGGCTCATCAGCTTCGGCACGACAGGCGGAGTGAGCACGATCGCAGCTTCGACGAGCGCAGGCACGGCGAAGCGATAGACTGCGAAACAAAGGCCGATGACCAGCGCCACGAGCAGGACGAGGCGCGGACGGAAACGTTCGAGTCGGTGGATGAGCCCGGCAAAGCGGCTCGACTGTGACCTGATCAGGGCGTCGACCGCGTCGTTGTCGCCGGTCTCGAATACGCTTCCGTCGGGAAAGGTGAGCTTGCGGGGGATAGAGCCGACGCGGTCCGAAACCTGAACCTTTACGAAATCAGCGGAGGCAAGCCTCTGCCTGGAGGTCGGATCGATTGCGGCGGCGATTCCGGCTGCGTCGACGGACAGGATCGCGGTCGTCGAGCGGCCGGAGAAGGGCGGGCGCCAGAGTCCGGAAAGCAAGCGCCTCCGCCCGTCAGAAGCCAAAATCGAAACCCTCGATGTCCATATATTCCGATCCCACCGCCGAGCCGGTATCGGCAAGCGTGCTGCTATAATCTTCCAGCGAGCCACCGGCGTCCAGCGCCGTCGTCGTGGCCAGGTACCTGGCCATGCGCACCGCCGCCCACGGGCGAGCAAGGCCGAGGGTAGCAATCGTAGCAGCGAGGTTCGAAGCCGAGATCCAGGTGAAACGGCCGCGGTGGATTGATGAGACCAGCCGGTGTCGGTCATCGATCACCGTGGCATTAAACGCCACGTTTCGGATCCCTGCCTGATAGACAAGTCTTGCAACGAGGATGAGGGCAAGGATCAGAGCGGTGGGAAGCAATGATATGAAAATGCTCTCTATGATAGCTCCAGCAAGAGCTCCAGCAAATTCGGTATCCGTGGTAGCAAGCCAATCGACAAATGCAACCAGAAGCACCGCTACCACCAATGCCACCAGGCCGAGGCCGAGCAGCAAAGCCGGCAGCCACCACTGGCCGTAGAATTTGCCTAATGCGGGCTCGCAGCGCACCGGCCTGTCGCCGTAACGTACGTTGCCCAGCGTGTAGCGCCACATCCAGGACGAGGCGAGAGGTGCAAGGATGCCCAGCGAGACAAACGCCAGGATCGGCCCGACTATATAGGCGAGCAAGGCTCTGCCATAGCCGCCGTTGAAATCGAAGCGGACATTCCGGTAGCTCGTGACCCGGGCGCTGAAACGCAGCCCGCGCATGACGAACCAGGGGATGGCGAAGACGAAGCCCAGGCTGACCACGATACCGGCAAGCGGTGCGACTGTCGTCAGTACATTGTAGAGAATGAGAAGGAATACGACAATAAAGCGCCCGAACAGGATCTGCTTGGGGCTGGCGTGATAGTCGAAGGTGGCGCCGGCCAGAACGGTGTTCCCATAGAAATAGCGCTGGCGCCTTACCTTGGCCCAGGCCGAATAGATGCCGAGGGTCAGGATCGTCAAAAGAACGTTGACGATCCAGATGCCGAAATACTCGCTCGCCGAGCCGTTGAAGGTGAAGTGCTCTCGCACGACAGGTGACGGCACCGTCCGCGATGGGGCATCGAGTACGATTTCGCTCATGTTTTTCCGATACTCAGGTTGTATCTTGTGACGTTTGCAACATTGCCGAGAACCCGTTCTCGCGCAAGAAGGTCGCTTGCATCTTTTCATTGGCCGTCGGACGTGTTACCAGCCGCTGCCAATCCTGAAAGGGAAAATCGAGTCGGGCGCGGACCAACAGGTCTGGCGCCCCTGACGCAATTCAAGGATCGGCAATGGCGAAAATCATCGAGACCGCTACCGGCGCGTTGGCGCTTACCTTCGACGACGTGCTGCTCCAGCCCGGCCACTCCGAGATCATGCCCGGCCAAACGGACGTGCGCACCATGATCGCCGGCGACATCGAACTCAACTTGCCGATCCTGTCGGCGGCAATGGATACCGTGACCGAGGCACGGCTGGCGATCGCCATGGCGCAGGCAGGCGGCATCGGCGTCATCCATCGCAACTTCTCACCGGCCGAGCAGGCGGAACAGGTCCGCCAGGTAAAGAAATTCGAATCCGGGATGGTCGTGAACCCGGTGACCATCGGTCCCGAAGCAACGCTGGCGGACGCACTGACGCTGATGCGCTCGCACAGCATTTCCGGCATACCGGTCGTCGAGAATGGCGGCAGGGGCGGCCATTGGACCGGTCGCCTCGTCGGCATCCTGACGAACCGGGACGTTCGCTTCGCATCCGACCCGGCCCAGAAGGTGGCCGAACTGATGACCCATGAGAACCTCGTCACCGTCAAGGAAACGGTCGATCAGGACGAGGCCAAGCGCCTGCTCCACAAGCATCGGATCGAGAAGCTTTTGGTGGTCGACGCGCAGGGCAATTGCGTCGGGCTCATTACCGTCAAGGACATCGAGAAGGCGCAGCTCAACCCCAACGCCGCGAAGGACGCCCAGGGCCGGTTGAGGGTAGCGGCTGCGACAAGCGTCGGGGACGACGGCTTCGAGCGTGCCGAACGCCTGATCGAAGCAGGGGTCGACCTGCTCGTCATCGACACCGCCCATGGCCACTCGCAGCGCGTGCTCGATGCCGTTGCGCGAGCCAAGAAGCTGTCGAATGCGGTGCGCATCATGGCCGGCAACGTCGCTACGGGGGACGCCACGAAAGCGCTGATCGACGCGGGTGCGGATGCCGTCAAGGTCGGCATCGGCCCAGGATCCATCTGCACCACGCGCATCGTCGCCGGTGTGGGGGTGCCGCAGCTTTCAGCCATCATGTCGGCGGTCGAAACGGCGGATAAAGCCGGGGTGTCGATCATCGCCGACGGCGGGATCAAGTTCTCCGGCGACCTGGCGAAGGCGCTAGCCGCCGGCGCCAGCGCAGCAATGATCGGTTCGCTGCTCGCCGGCACGGACGAAAGCCCGGGCGAGGTCTATCTGCACCAGGGGCGCTCCTTCAAGGCTTATCGCGGCATGGGCTCGGTGGGCGCGATGGCGCGCGGCTCGGCCGACCGCTATTTCCAGGCCGAGGTTCGCGACACGCTGAAGCTCGTGCCGGAGGGCATCGAGGGCCAGGTGCCGTATAAGGGCCCTGCGGGCGGCGTGCTGCACCAGCTCACCGGCGGTCTGAGAGCCGCCATGGGTTATGTCGGCGCGCGCGATCTGGCGGAGCTGCGTTCGCGAGCAACCTTCGTTCGCATCTCGAATGCCGGCTTGCGTGAAAGCCACACGCACGACGTGACCATCACGCGTGAGAGCCCGAATTATCCCGGGGCAGTTTAAGCGTCGACGTCGGGTCCGGATGCCAGCGTCCCTCTCGAGGATACCAATGTGAAACACCGCGGCTTCGGCGCGCTGGTCCGCGCCGCGGCCAAGTGCTTACATCACCATCGAAAAGCGCTTTTCCTGTTCCTGTTCCGCTTCCTGCGCCTCCAGATAGGCCCGCAGAACAGGCGCCAGGGCAGGGCGGTTCGCCTCGCTCGCCGGCGGGAGCGAAGCCTCCAATTCTGAATCGACCACGCCGCTGGCGGAAGTTTCGGCCTTGGCATCGTCGTTCGGTCCGTCGGCGCTCAGGCTCCCGAGCGCCTGGAGCACGGCCGCCGCGATGCTTGCCCCTCCGTGCTCGGCCCCAGCCTCCTTCATCTCGTCCAACGCCTTCCGCACCGTCTCGGGCAGCTCCGCTGCCTGTTCGACCTTTTCGAGCGTCCGTGCCGCCTTCACCGCTTCAAGATCTTCCTTCACCGTCTCCTCATCGACCTCGTCGATGGGCGATTTCCTGGTGTCGGCGAGCGTCTCCTCGACTGATTTCGGCCCGGCGGCCGCACGCTCGAGCCGCTGGCTGACCTTGCTGCCGGCTTGGCCGGCCAGCCCTTCGGAGAGCACGCCACGAACCTTTTCGGCGGCTTCGCTGTTCGGGTCGGCGAAACCCTGCAGGAGATCGGTTACGCTCATTCCGTCGAGCCTGAAGCCGATCATCTGCTCCAGTTCCCTCATCAACGCCCGGTCGCGCGACAGGAAACCCGTGTCGAACATGTCCAGCATCATCCGGGCGACTTGCTGGAATGTGACGCCGTTCTTGCCGGGTTTAGGCAGCGAGAAGTCGGCCTCCGAACCGACCTCGACATAATCCAGAAGCGCCTTGCCGCGCCATTCGGTGCCAGCCTTTTTTCCTTCTTCGGAGCCGTCGCGGCCGAGCGACAGCTTGTCGTTCACATAGCCGACCACCTTCTCCATGAGTCGGGTCATGGCTTCGGTGAGGGTGAGCTGGCTGCCGAAATAGAGCTCGTTGACCGCCTTCATGTCCTTGGGCGGGGCGACCTGGGCGGGGATCTGGCCGATGCGCGAACCGGGACTATCATCGCGGCTCAGACGTTCCTGCAGCATGGTGATCGACTGCATCACGGCGACAGCCGGCTTGAAGCGGTTGATCGTGGCTGGAAGCATGAGAAGGCCCCTCTATCCCCGGTTGCAATCCTGGTCGAGAAGGGTAAAGGCCGCGTTAAGACCTGTGGCCGAGGCGCTGCGAAGAGGGATTGCAGTCTTTCTCATCCTGAGCAAATCTCGCGCGGCATTCCTGGGAGGGGAAAGTGAACCAGACAGCGATCTTCTGGCCGATGCTCGTCCAGGTCCTGCTCGTCTATATCGTCTATGCCGTTCTGATGAAACGGCGCGGCGCGGCGGTCAGGACGCGCGAGGTCAGGATCAGCCAGTTCAAGGATCACTCGGGCGAACCCGCCGGCAGCGTGAGCGTCGGCGACAATCTCGCCAATCAGTTCGAACTGCCCGTGCTCTTCTACGTCGCCTGCCTGGCGTTCTACGCGACGAATGGCGTTTCCTACTGGGTGCTGGCGCTCGCGTGGATCTTCGCCCTGTCCCGTTATGTCCACGCCTTGGTCCATGTCACGATCAACATCGTGCCTTATCGCACCACCGCCTTTGCCGTCGGCGCTCTTGTGCTCGCCTTGATGTGGATTTCCTTCGCCCTCCATATCGCCGGGTTGTGATATCAGTGCATCCGCTGACTGTTCGTCGCGCAAGGGCCCGTAGGGATGGGGCGAGCGTGAGGCATTTGGCCGTCCGCAGGCAGTTGCGCCGCCAGCCCAAGCATATCCGCCGCGCCCGTTGTCTTTTAGGGCGCTGCTCGGCAGGAAATGATTTCTGCGCGTTTGCGCTTGTACGCGGCGGCTTTGACGGCTAGCTACGCCCACTATCGGGTAGGCCGAAGACGGGGAAACCGGACATGAGAACAGGCGGAAGGCTGGCTGCGGCCATCGAGGTACTCGATGATATCGAGCGTCGGCATCGGCCGGCGGCCGACGCTCTCAGGGACTGGGGGCTGTCGCATCGTTTCGCTGGCGCGGGCGACCGCGCTGCAATCGGCAACATCGTCTATGATGCATTGCGCAGACGCCGGTCTGCCGGCTGGCTGCTCGACGCCGACACCCCCCGTGCCCTTGGCTTCGGCGCCTTGCTGCTGGAATGGAACCTGACGCCGCAATCCCTCAACGAAATGCTGGATGGCGACAGGTTCGGGCCGGAGCTATTGGGGACGGATGAGCTCCGGGCGATCGCGGCGCGAAGCGCCACTGAAGCTCCGTCTGCCGTACGCGCCGACTGTCCGGATTGGTGTGCGCCGCTGCTCGAGGAAAGCTTCGGCCAGGATTGGGTGGCCGAGGGGGCGGCGCTCGCGGCACGGCCGCCGCTCGACCTTCGCGTCAACACGCTGAAGGCAGATCGTGCCAGGGTGATGGCCGAACTCGCGGAGACGCAAGCCGCGCCCACCGCACTTGCACCGAACGGTCTGCGCATTCCGCCGATCGACGGTTCGGGGCGCCATCCCAACGTCCAAGCAGAGCCCGCATTCCAGAAGGGTTGGTTCGAGGTGCAGGACGAGGGATCGCAGATCGTCGCCGAACTCGCCGGGGCGGAGCCCGGCATGCAGGTGCTCGATTTCTGTGCGGGCGCCGGCGGCAAGACGCTGGCGCTTTCGGCAATCATGGACAATCGCGGCCAGATCTTCGCGCATGATGCGGAGAAGGCGCGGCTCGCCCCGATTTTCGATCGTATGCGCCGATCGGAGAACCGCAACGTTCAAGTCGTGTCCAGAGCTTCCGATCTTTCGGCCTTGACCGGCCAGATGGATATCGTCCTCGTCGACGCTCCTTGCACGGGCTCCGGTACCTGGCGGCGTCGGCCGGACGCCAAATGGCGCCTGACCGAGCGCCAGCTCGATGCGCGCATCGCCGAGCAGGCTGCAATCTTGGCCACGGCGAAGGAATTCGTGAAGCCGGGCGGGCGGCTCGTCTACATAACCTGCTCGGTGTTTTCCGCCGAGAACGGCGCCCAGCTCGCAGCCTTCGCTACGGCGAACGAGGACTTTGCTCCGGTCGACCATCAGGCACTGTGGCAGGATCTGTTCCCCGACAGGGAAGGTTTGGGGCGTATACTACCGGGGGGTGGCATCATCCTCAGCCCGGCACGCAGCGGCACGGACGGCTTCTTCTTCGGCGCAATGCGGCGCTTGCACTAACGCGTCGGCTTGCTGCACTGCAGCAGGAATGATTGCCTTGAGCGACAGGCTTTGCAATAAGCGGTCGACATTACTGGGAGTGAGCGATGGCAAAGCCGATGCCCGATGCCGATTTCGAGGAGCGCGTGCGCTCCAGTTTTGCGCGCCAGAAGGCCATGCAGACGATCGGAGCCCAACTGACCGTGGTGACGCCGGGCACGGTCGAGATCGAAATGCCCTATTCGGCAGAGCTCACCCAGCAGCATGGTTTCCTGCATGCCGGCATCATTTCGACGGCTCTGGACTCTGCCTGCGGTTATGCCGCCTATTCGATGATGCCGGCCAACGCCGCGGTGCTGACCATCGAATTCAAGGTAAATTTGCTGGCGCCCGGCAGGGGCGAGCGTTTTCTGTTCCGAGGCTCAATCACCAAGCCCGGCCGCACCATCATCGTGGCGGACGGCCAGGCCTACGCCTTCGCCGCTGACGGCGAGGCGAAGCTTATCGCCACCATGACGGGCACGATGATGACGATCACCGGCCGTAGCGGGCTGGAAGGTTAGACGAGGGGCAGCCGGTGGCGCCGAGGAATTTCGGGGGCAGGAGCGTCCTTTTCGTGATGGCGGCGGCCGCCGAATACGGCCTGCATCTCAAGCGTCGTTTCGTGCCGTTCATGACCGGCGTCGGGCCGGTGGAGGCCGGCGTGGCGATGGGATCGATGTTGGCCCGTCTGCAGGCCGCATGCGAGCTGCCGGAACTCGTCGTCTCGCTGGGCTCGGCCGGCAGCCGATCGCTCGAGCAGGCCGGCATCTATCAGGTTGCCTCGGTCTCCTATCGCGACATGGATGCCTCGGTGCTGGGCTTCGAAAAAGGCGCGACGCCTTTTCTGGACATGCCCGTCACCATTCCTTTGCCGCTGCGCATCCCCGGCATAGAGGAAGCGACGTTGTCGACCGGCGGCGCGGTGATTTCCGGTGCTGCCTACGACGGCATCGAAGCCGACATGGTGGATATGGAAACCTTTGCCATTCTGCGCGCCTGCCAGCTCTTCGGCCTCCCGCTGATCGGACTGCGCGGCATTTCCGACGGCGCGGCCGAACTCCGCCACGTCGGCGACTGGACGGAATACCTCCACGTCATAGACGAGAAGCTGGCCGCTGCGGTCGACAGGCTGGAACAAGGCCTCAGAAGCGGCACGATCTCCTTCTAAGATTCCCTTCTAGATTCATCGTGACCATGGGCGCGAGGGCGGCATCGATACCCATTGCGCCGACTCGGTTTCTTCTTTAAAGGCCCGCCATGAAGAACCATCCCGACACCGTCCTCATCATCGACTTCGGCAGCCAGGTCACTCAGCTGATCGCCAGGCGGGTGCGCGAAGCCGGCGTCTATTCGGAAATCGTCCCGTTCCAGTCGGCCGAGGAAGCCTTCGACCGCATCAAGCCCAAGGCGGTGATCCTTTCCGGCAGCCCGGCCTCGACTATCGACATCGGTAGCCCGCGCGCACCGGACGCCATCTTCCAGTCCGGCCTGCCGGTGCTCGGCATCTGCTACGGCGAACAGACGATGTGCGCGCAACTCGGCGGCAAGGTTGAAGCGGGGCATCATCGCGAATTCGGCCGCGCCTTCCTCGAGATCGAGGAAGATTGCGCCCTGTTCGAGGGCATTTGGGCCAAGGGCACGCGCCACCAGGTGTGGATGAGCCATGGCGACCGTGTCACCGCGATCCCACCCGGCTTCCGGGTCGTCGGCACTTCGCCCGGCGCGCCTTTCGCGGCCATCGCCGACGAGGCGCGGAAATTCTACGCCGTCCAGTTCCACCCCGAAGTCGTGCACACGCCGGACGGCGCGAAACTTCTGACGAATTTCGTGCATCGCATCGCGGGCATAGCCGGCGATTGGACGATGGCCGCCTATCGTGAGCAGGCTGTCGAAGCGATCCGCAAACAGGTCGGCAAGGGCAAGGTCATCTGCGCGCTCTCGGGCGGTGTCGATTCCTCGGTCGCGGCCCTGCTCATCCACGAGGCGGTCGGCGACCAGCTCACCTGCATCCTCGTGGACCACGGCCTTATGCGGAAGAACGAGGCGGCCGACGTGGTCGCGATGTTCCGCGAGCATTACAACCTGCCGCTGATCCTGGTCGACGCTTCGGATCGCTTCATCGGCGCCCTTGAAGGCGAGACCGATCCGGAGAAAAAGCGCAAGACGATCGGCCGGCTGTTCATCGAGGTGTTCGAAGAGGAGGCGAAGAAGCTCGGCGGAGCCGACTTCCTGGCGCAGGGCACGCTTTATCCGGATGTCATCGAGAGTGTCTCCTTCACCGGCGGCCCGTCGGTCACGATCAAGTCGCACCACAATGTCGGCGGCCTGCCAGAGCGCATGAACATGAAGCTCGTCGAGCCGCTGCGCGAGCTCTTCAAGGACGAGGTGCGCGCACTCGGCAAGGAGCTCGGCCTACCCGAGCACTTCATCGGCCGTCATCCCTTCCCGGGACCGGGGCTCGCCATCCGCTGCCCGGGCGGCATCACCCGCGAGAAGCTGGAGATCCTGCGCGAGGCCGACGCGATCTATCTCGACGAGATCCGCAAGGCCGGCCTCTACGACGCGATCTGGCAGGCGTTCGCCGTGCTCTTGCCGGTCCAGACGGTAGGCGTGATGGGCGATGGACGCACCTATGAATATGTCTGCGCCCTGCGCGCCGTCACCTCGGTCGACGGCATGACGGCCGACTTCTACCACTACGACATGAACTTCCTCGCCGCCGCCGCAACCCGTATCATCAACGAGGTACGCGGCATCAACCGCGTCGTCTACGACGTGACCTCCAAGCCGCCCGGAACCATCGAGTGGGAGTGATTTTGCACTGAAGTCTGAGGACAAGACAGTTTATAATATACAAAGTGGCGGACCGTGACGGGGTGTCCGTCAGCGTTATGGCGCTGTTGTTCCGAGCGTTGCGACTAGCACGTCGGCCAGGCCCCGGCCGGCGCTGCCGTGGTCATCAAGGCGCGGGTTGTAGATGGTGACCTCGAGGCCTACTGCCTTGCCGCTCGTTAAGGCAATCCGAAGCGCGGCTCTTAGCTCGTCCCACGACAACCCGTCCGGCACGCGGAAATCGACAGCCGGCATGATCACGTCGTCGAGGCAGTCGGCGTCGAGATGGATGAAGAAGCCGTCCAGTTCCTCTCGCGTCAGGTGGTCGACCGCTTCGCGCGCTGCGGCCTCTATGCCCATTGCACGCACAGCGGGAAGGTCGATTGCCTTGAGCTCTTTGGGGAGCGGCTGGCTTCCGTACTCCTCCTGATCCTTATGATCGCGATACGCGAATGCGACGGCATCTTGGGGACGGACCAGAGGACTGAGACCTTCGATATCGGTCAGGAGCGACGGACCGTAGCCGGTGACGAAGGCGAGATCCATCGAGGCGCCCTCACCATTGGGTTCCGCTTCGGGCTGGAAGAAATCGGCATTGCCGTCGATGAAGAACAGGCCGTAGCGGCCGCGCCGTCGAAACGCGAGCATTGAGCCCAGCAAGATCGTGCAATCGCCGCCCAGCACCACTGGAAACTCGCCTGCGTCAAGCAACGCTTCCACGGCGTCGGCGAGCTCGGGCGACCACGTTGCAATTGCCGTAGCGTTCAGGATGCCGGTCTCGGGATCGGGCGTCGGGTCCTTCGGGGGTACAGCCAGCCGCCCGGCGCGGCGCGCCTGGATACGCTCCGCAAGACCGAAGTCCAAGAGCTGGTCGGGTAAGTGCTCCACACCGTCGGTCGCCAGGCCCAGCGTGGAAGGGGCTTCGATAATTGCATAGGGATGGTTCGGCATGGAGCCTCCGTTAGCCACTACTTCGCGGAGTAGGTCATGGCCTCGATTTTGTGACCGTCTGGATCGCGGACGAATGCCCCGTAATAGTTGGCATCGTAATCGCGCCGCAGCCCCGGTCCGCCATCGTCGCTGCCACCATGTTTCAATGCAGCTGCGTAAAATCGATGCACCATCGAACGATCCTCGACGGCAAACGCGATATGAGTGCCGTTGCCCACAGTCGCAGGTTTTCCGTCAATCGGCACCTGAACGCTGAAGTGAAACATGCCGCAGCCGTAACCCAGTCCTCCCTCATCTTCTGCCATCGGCAGTATGCCGACGATGGGCAAGACAGCGTCGTAGAAACGCTTGGACCGCTTGACGTCATTTGTCCCAACCGAGACATGGTGGATCACAGCGACGCTCCCGTTCTGGCCTTATTACCAACGGCAGCTTCCAATCATTGTTCCTTCAAGCAGATCGCCGCTTGCCATCCCGTTTAGTCATTGGTCGTAGCTTCAGGAGGGTAATGGACTGACGCGTCGACTGTGAGCAAGAATACTTTTCCCGCCTCATCAGGTCGCATCGACTGGCGCGATTTCATACGTCCCTGCGTGTGAACGTCAAATGCGTGACGCCGCTGGGCGATGACACGGCCTCAATGTCATAGTTCGTCTCGAGACCCTCCAGTCCGTCCCAAAGACGCACGCCGCGTCCGAGGAGGATCGGAACCACGACGATATGCATATGGTCGACCAGTCCTGCCGCAAGGAACTCGCGGATCATTGTAGCGCCTCCGCCGAGGCGCACGTCCTGACCGCCCGCAGCCTCACGCGCCGCTTCGAGTGCTTCCGCGGGCGAGGCGTCGATGAAGTGGAAAGTCGTGCCGCCCTCCATCGCGATCGACGGACGCGTGTGATGCGTGAGGATGAACACAGGTGTATGGAACGGTGGGTTGGGACCCCACGCACCCTTCCAGTTTGGGTCCTCGTGCCATCCGGGGTGGCCGAATTTCCCGGCACCCATGATCTCTGCGCCGATCCCCGGATCGTGCCGCTGGACGAAGACGTCGTCGACGCCACCGCTACCGCCGGGCCCCCACCAGCGGGTAGCGAACATCCACTGATGCAGTCTATCGCCAGCGTGACCGAAATGTGCATCGGCGTTCTGACCTTCGCCAGTACCGAAACCGTCGAGAGAGATGGCGAAGTTGTGGATGCGAACGAGTGACATGGCTGGAACTCCTTTCAGGAATCTTCGTGCGGCCCGGATCTGATAGTCGGCAGATCTATGCCGTCCGCGGCAGCAGATAGGTCTGGCCGTTCGAGGAAAGAGCGAGATGATGGAATGCCACACCTACTTACCGGATCTCGACCAGGATCGCGGAGACGATGAATTGTCGATCGAATTAGTGGCATACGCGGTACCGAATGTGAGTGGCCTGCGGCGTATCGATTACTCGTACGATCTCCAGTTCCACACGCGATGGCAACACTGTGAACATCGTTAGGCCATTTCCAAACAATACTGGAATCTGGTGAATCTGTATCTCGTCCAGCACTCCGGCCTCGAGCGCCCGCTGCGCTGTGTACGCGCCGTGCACCAACACATGTCTGTCGCCGGCGGCGGCTTTCGCCTGCGCCATCGCGCTAGCGATTCCATCGGTCACGTATGTAACCAACGGATAGTTTGCCACTGTGGGACCGGGAGGGCGGTGGCTGGGTACGAAGATCTGGACACCGTTACGATCACCGCCCCAGTGATCAACCTGCTCCACTGTACGCCGACCCGCGAGGATAGCTCCGTACGCGTTCGCCTCATCGAACAACGCGCCGACCGCTCCGGATGGCCGCGAGAAATCGCCGTACCACTCGTGCAAGCGCATGAAACCATCACCGCCCGGGTTGTCGTTGGGACCGGCTATATACCCGTCAAGTGACATCGACATGTAGAGCACTGATGTAGACATTTTTGACCTTTCGTCGTTTCGATCCGAACTCATCTCAACCGAGGGAACGTCCGGCATTGTGCGGGACAACCAGATCATGCGAACGCCAATTCTGCCGAAGACGCCTCTATTACGGCCACGCCTCGGCGATTTTCGAAACGGTGGTCTCGACCCCATTCAGGATCAGCGAAATGCCGAAGGCGAAGCTCGCATCGAAATCCCACGTCACAGGCATATCGAGACGCTCGATGGTCTTGTAGCCGCGACCTGCGATGCGTTCAGTTCGGACCTTTTCAGAGGGTTCAAGTGCAGGAATTGGGCGAGTTTGATAAGAGGCTTGGCTCAGCGTGAATCCTATGAGGAGAAAGAAGGTCCTTGCGCTGTCGAGTTCGGTCATCCCTTGCGATTGAAGCGCCCGCAGTGTCACCTCCATGGGAGCAAAGGCCGTTCCGGGCGCAGCGCCATCCTGCTCAAGCAGACCTGGCAGTCCAGGATGCTGAAGGCACAAATCCCGAAGGACATCGAAGCAGTGACGTATCTGCTCTCGCCAATCCGTATGCTGGCCGTCGAACTGCGCGGCGTCGATGATGTGCTCGGCGACGGCAGCGAGAAGATCGCGCTTGCTGCTGAAGTGATTGTAAAGCGCCATCGGGGTCACGCCGACCATGTCAGCGAGGGCTCGCATCGTCAGCGCGTCCGCGCCCCCTTCATCGATAAGCCGGATGGCGGCTGCAATGAGCTTGTCGCGCGAGAGATCTCCACGCTTCGAGCCGGAGGGAGATTTCCGCTTCTGGGCTGACTTCGCCATGACTTCCTAACGGGTTATCGCCATTGTCATTGAGAGAAAACCAAGCGTCGCCAAGCCGGCGCGGCCGACATGGGACCACTCCCACACATTTCGCATATGGCGCCAGTCCGCATCCGGAGCAGAAAACAGACCGAAGAAGAACTGACTAGCGCCGCTGAGCTGAGTGTCTCTCAACCATGCGCTATTCACCGGGTGCGTAACAAACCAGTACGTCGCGTGACCCACAATCAGCAGAGCGAGGGCCGCAGCGGTCCACCAGAATCTATCGGTATTGGTCGGTGTGAGAAAAAGCAGCACGGCAAGCAAGAGCATGCTGCCGAACTCTCCGACGAGCCCGCCGATCGTAAAGCCTGGATAGTAGATCGCCTGAACAGCCCGGTAAGTCGGCTCGTCGAGCCGCAGTTTTCCGGGAAACTCCAGCGCGTGGGCCAACGACAGGCCCATTGTCACTGCTACCAGCAGCAAACCCAAAACCGAGAGCGCTAAGTACATGTCGGAGCTTTCGCTTTGTGAACGTCGCATATATACATAGTATACAGTCGCCGTGACATATGCAAGGCGGCCGCCTAGGGCCGTGGCCGAGTGACGGTGCCATCTCGATGTTCGATTCTTGGGCGACCGCCTCGCGCAAGCGGCTGTTGAAGGGACTGTAGCTAATGGATGAAGTCAGACGCATCGCCGGGCCGGGCGGGAGGCCCCCGGCATTTTATGAAATCCATTTCACTGAATAGTGACCTCGGTGTAACGTTTATCTCCCGGAGGGAGAACGTGACGCTCAGAGGTGTCCATCAGGAGTTCGGCCGGCCATATAATCGCCGGATTGTGCTCGAGGCAGTCGGCCTGCATGGCCCGACGACGCGCGGCGAAGTCCCCCAACGGGTGGTGCTGACGGTCGACATCCGTATCACGCCGATCGGCGCAGGCCGGGTGGCCGCATGCTAGGCATCGGCATGGCAGTGCCTGGATCGGGCGTGCTGTTGCCCCGTTTCGGCGATATGTTCGTTGGCGAACGGAAGCGCGACGTGCTCGGCCCTAGCGGGGAGACTGCAGCATGACGACGCCACTCCTCGTGCTGGAAGATATCCGCAAGAACTTCGGCGCGATCGAAGCGCTCAAGGGAATCTCCTTTTCCATCAACAAGGGTGAGGTCGTCGCGCTGCTCGGCGATAACGGCGCAGGCAAGTCGACGCTGGTGAAAATCATCTCCGGGGGACTCGATCCGACATCGGGACGTCTGCTCTTCGAAGGCCAGGACTTCCTTGCCAAGACCCCGGCCGAGGCCAAAGCTGCCGGCATCGAGACCGTCTACCAGGACCTGTCACTCTGCACCAATGTCGACGTGGTCGCAAACTTCTTCATGGGACGCGAGATCACCCGCAGGTTTCTCGGCATCCCCATCCTCGACGAGCGCGCCATGGAGCGCGAGGTGGCGAACGCGCTGGCCAATGCCGGCACACGCATCCCTTCCTTGCGCACCAACGTCGAGCATCTCTCGGGCGGCCAGCGGCAAGCGATCGAGCTCAACCGCTTCGTTCACTGGGGCGGCAAGCTGGTGCTGCTCGACGAGCCGTTCGCCGCGCTGGGCGTCGAGCAGACGCGGCGCGGCCTCGACATGATCCGCCAGGTCGCCGCCCAAGGCATCGGCGTCATCATCATCACGCACATCATGCAGCAGGCATTCCAGGTCGCCGACCGGATCGTGGTGATCCGCCAGGGTGTCGTGGCTGGGGATGTGCCGCGATCGAAAACAAGTCCCGACGCGGTGGTCGGCATGATCACCGGGGAGACCCTTGCCGGCACCGGACCGGCAGGCGACGGGGGATAGTGAGGGGTTTTCCGGTTACGAGAGGAGCGAGAACATGAAGCGTATGGCATTATCCGCCTTCGGCGTTCTGGCATTGGCGCTCGCCATGTTGACGCCGGCCTTCGCACAGTCGAAGGGCACGGTCTATTATCTTGTGCCCACCCTGCTCGACGAGTTTCAGACCGGCTCTGTGACCGCGCTCGAGATGTTCCTGAAACAGGTCGGCTACGAGATGAAGACGCTCAATGCCGACAACAAGACCGATGCCCAGCAGTCACAGATGAACGACGTGATCGCGCTGAAGCCGGCCGCCATCATCCTTGCCGCGGTCGATTTCAACGCGCTGAAGCCGTCTGTCGAGGCGGCGCGCGCCGCCGGTATCCCGGTCGTGCAATTCGATCGCCAGATCACCGCGACGCCCTCCGACTTCACTTCCGTCGCCGGCACGGTCGAGATCGGTCATGTCGCGGCCGAGCAGGCAGAGAAGCTGTTGAAGGCGAAACATGGGTCGGTAAAGGGCAAAATACTGCAGGTGCTTGGCGACCCCGGCGATCCCTACACGCTCGACATCCAGAAGGGCTTCGAGGAGAAGATGAAGACTTTTCCGGAAGTGACGATCATCTCGCACCCGGCCATGCAATGGGAGGCGAGCAACGCCGGCACGATCGTCGCCGACAACATCGTCTCCAATCCCGACATCGACCTGATCTTCAGCCACGCCGCTCACCTTTCGGTTGCGGCTGTCGCATCTCTCGAGGCGGCCGGCAAGAAACCCGGCGACGTCATGATGATGAGCTCCAACGGCGCGCCCGTCGGCCTCGACCTCATCCGCAAGGGCTGGCTCAACGTCGAGGTGGAGCAGCCGCTCTACGCACAAGCTGCGGCCGTCGCCATGTTCATGGACAAGGTGGTCAACAAGCAGGAGATCAAGGCTGGCAACTATGAGGTGCTGGGCCTGCCAGCGGTGCTGACGATCGAAGCCTGGGGACCGAACATGAAGATCCCCGGCGCTGCGATCACCAAGGAGAACGTCGACAACCCGGCCTTCTGGGGCAACATGAAGCCGCCGACCGAGACGGTGAAGTCCATAGAGTAAGTCGCGATTTGCCACTGTCGCGGCGCTTCCGAAACGCCGCGGCATTCCTTTCGCTCTCGTTCCGGACGGTAATCGCCGGAGGTGAAGCGTCCACACCGAACTCGGAACGGTCGATGACACCACGCACCCGCCGCACCCTCGAGCTTGTCCTGGACAACCTCGTCTGGTTCATGCTGCTGTTCGTGCTGGCGATCTTTTCGATCTTCGTGCCGAACTATTTCCAGCTCGGCATCTTCGCCAATATTATCGAAGCCTCCAGCGTGCTCGGCGTTATGTCGATCGGCCTGGCTCTGGTCATAATCGCCGGCCATATGGACCTCTCCGTCGAATCCGTGGCCGCGCTCTCGGCTATGGCGGTTGGCATTCTGTTCTGCTCGGCCGGTATCGGTCTCGGCATCACGCTGAGCCCGGAGTGGCTGATGGTGCCGGTCTCGTTGCTGATCGCCGTCTTCGTCGGCGCCTTGATCGGGACCGTCAACGGCGTGCTCGTCGTCAAGCTCGACATGAGCGCCTTCATTATCACGCTTGCGTCCTACATCTGGGTACGCGGGTTGGTGCTCGCCATCTCCGGCGGCCGTTCCGCTCAGGACCTCGCGCCGGCCATCCGCTGGTTCGGCATCCAGAGGCTGTTCGGTCTGCCGCTGACCGCCTGGATCGCGATAGCCTCATTCATTGTCTTCTCCTTCATTCTTTCCAAGACGCCGTTCGGCCGGCATCTGGTCATGATCGGCGGCAACCAGACAGCGACCTTCCGAGCCGGCATTCGCGTCAACCGCAACCTGATCATCGCCTTCATACTTGCCGGCGCCATCGCTGGCCTGGCCGGCTGGCTGCTCGCCATCCGCACCTCCGGCGCGACGGCCAATCTCGGCGTCGGACTGCTGTTCAACGCCTTCGCGGCGGTTGTGATCGGCGGCGTCAGCCTCAAGGGGGGCGTCGGATCGGTGCCGGGCGTCTACGCCGGCGCCCTCCTGCTCTCCTCGATCAATACCGCTATAAACCTGATGGGTTTGCCGCCCACCACAACCCAGGTCATTCACGGGTTGCTGGTGCTGGCGGCGGTGCTCCTCGACACATTCAAGCAGAAATTGAGGCAAACGCTCGCATGACCGCACGGCTCAAAGGCAAGGTCGCCCTGATCATCGGTGCCGCACGCGGCATCGGCAAGGGCATCGCGCAACGTTTCGCGGAAGAACGCGCGCAGCTCGTGCTGGCTGACAATGAGGACGAAGCAGGTCGGGCGACCGCAACGGAATTGGGCGCTGGCTTCATACTCACCGACATCTCCAGGATGACCGATGCCGAAGCTGCTGTCCGGCTGGCCCTCGAGCTGCATGGTCGGCTGGACATTGTTGTCCAGAATGCGGGCATCTATCCCTGGCAGCTTATCGAGAACACCAGCCCCGAGGATTGGGACCGTGTCATGGGTGTCAATCTTCGCGGCTGCTTCAACGCCGCGCGCGCTGCTCTCGCGCCGATGAAAGCCCAGGGTTCGGGGCGGATGCTCTTCACCTCCTCGATCACCGGCCCGCATGTCACGAGTCCCGGCCACGGTCACTATGGCGCGACGAAGGCCGGCATCAATGGCTTCATCCGCTCGGCCGCGCTGGAGTTCGCCGGCTACGGCATCACCGTGAACGGCGTCGAGCCCGGCAACATCCTCACCGAGGCGATTCAAATGCATCGCGGCCCGACCTTCATCAAGAACATGGAAGATGCGATCCCGCTCGGACGGCTGGGCAGTCCACGTGACGTCGCCAACGCCTTCCTGTTCCTCGCCTCCGACGATGCAAGCTACATTACCGGCACGACGATCGTGGTCGATGGCGGACAGCTGCTGCCCGAAGGGGCAGACTTTCATCTCCTGCCGCCATGATCGTCGATTTGCGCCGCGGCTAATTCGAGGTGTCGAGTGGTAAAGTCGATCATCAGTAGCGTCGCGGCTTGCCGTCGCTTGTCGAATCAATCGCGGCGGTGCCGAGCCTGTGATGGATCCTATTCACCTGCATGTCATTTAAGGCATGTTCCAGAGGTGCTTGATCGATACGATGTTCTTCAACACAACTTCTGTCATACCGGCGGCAATCCCGTTTGAACGGTTCGGATGCGACAAGGATCTCGGAGCAGCACGATGGAAATTCATGATGGCATTGACAATGGCGCCCATGAGAGGAGCCGCGCCCCGCGGGCGAGGGGAGCCGCGGCCGCATCCGTCTCTCTCCGGGGCGCGGCTTTGGCTATTTCGGCCTTCCTCTTTGCAGGGGGCGCCGCTGCCGAGCAGCGTTGCATGACGGCTCCTGAGCCAGGGACGGATTGGAGTGACTGCAACAAGGGCAACATCGTGCTTCGGGGAGGTGATCTCGAAGGTGCCAATCTTACCGGCACCAACTTCAGCGCCACCGATCTCAGGGAAGCAAACCTCAATTCGGCAAATCTCCAAGGCGCCACCCTCGTACGAACGTCGCTTGCCGGCGCCAGCGCGCAAAAAGCCAACTTCGCCAAAGTCGAGGGCTATCGCAGCAATTTCGCAGGCGTTTCTGCCGAAGGCGCGTCATTTGCCAGTGCCGAGCTGCAGCGTTCCGACTTCAGCGAGGCGCGTCTTAACGGTGTGCTCTTCGAGAAGGCCGAGCTCGGACGCGCGAATTTCAACAAGGCCGTGCTGAGCGGGGTCCGGTTTCCGCTGGCAAACCTTGCCCGAGCCGATCTGAGCGGTGCGATTTTCGAAGGGCCGATCGACTTTGGCAAAGCCTTCATGTTCCTGACCAGGATCGAAGGCCTCGACTTGTCGGCCGCCTCGGGCCTTGAACAGGCGCAAGTCGACATAGCTTGCGGCGATGCCGAGACCAAGCTGCCGCCCGGTTTGACGATGCCGGCCAGTTGGCCCTGTTCGTTCGAGTGACGCGAACGCGTTCCGGATGGCGATACAGACACTGGAGTGATCCGCCTTCTCCAGGGCACTGGAATCGTCGAGCCTTGCTGATGGACGACTCGTGATGACTGATCGGCTATGACGATCGCGTCTGTCGGCGCAGGAATAGGATGGGATCGGGAACGTTATTTCCCAAGCGGCATCCAATGAGCCGAAGGAGATCGCCAATGCTCGCAAGGGAAGCCGGGACGCAGGTATCGGATGTGGGGTTTGACGAAATGGATCTGGTGTCGCGGGCTCTCGCGCGCGACCGAGAGGCGTTTCGGATAATCATGAGACGGAACAACCAGCGGCTCTATCGTATCGCTCGTGGCGTTGTGCGGGACGATGCCGAGGCCGAAGATGTCGTGCAGGAAGCATATATGCGGGCTTTCTCGCATCTGGATGCTTTCCGGGGTGCTTCGAGCCTCTCGACGTGGCTTTCGCGGATCACCATCAATGAGGCCCTCGGGCGGCTGCGCAGGAAGCGACGGGCAGAAGGAGCCGGCCTTATGTCAGCGGGTGCGACCGAAGCCGAGATCATCCGCTTCCCGCTGAGCCCCGACGACATCGATCCGGAGCGTAGGATGGCGCAGCGTCAGATTCTGCAACTGGTCGAGCAGGCGACCGACAATCTCCCCGACGCCTTTCGAACAGTCTTCGTGGCCAGAGTGATTGAAGGAATGAGCATGGAGGAGACAGCCGAACTGCTTGGGCTGCGTCCCCAGACGGTGAAGACGCGTCTGCATCGCGCCCGTGCTCTGCTCCGGAAGGAGCTCGACGCGAAGATCGGTCCTATCCTGCTCGACGCTTTTCCATTTGCGGGTCGCCGCTGCGACCGGCTGACCGGGGCTGTCCTAAGGCGACTGGATTTTCCCGGCTGATTCTCGGGAACGTTTTCCTCCGGGTGGCATCCAATCGACGTCAACCGATAACATTCCGGGGCTTCCGATGCCCCGATAAGAGGAGATGCTTATGCCCGCAAGATCGTTGGCGGCACTGGCCGTCCTGTGCCTTCTGGGTGCCGCCCCAGTCCAGGCGCAGGACAAGCCCACCGACCCGCAAATCGCTCACATCGCCTATACGGCAGGCGTCATCGATATCGAGACCGCAAAGCTTGCTGTCGAGAAGTCGAAGACCCCGGCCGTTGAGGAATTCGCCAACGGCATGATCCGTGATCACGAGGCGGTAAATGTCCAGGCCCTCGATCTCGTCAAGAAGCTCAAGGTCACACCCGAGGACAACGATACCAGCAAGGCGTTGACGCAAGCGGCGACCAAGAAGCGTAACGAACTGGCCGGACTCGACGGCGCCGCTTTCGATAAGGCCTATATCGAAAACGAGGTCGCATATCACAAACAGGTGAATGACGCGCTCGAGACGCTGCTCATCCCGTCGGCCGAGAACGCGGAACTGAAGAGCCTGCTGGAAACCGGGCTGAAGCTGTTCCAGGGTCATCAGGCTCATGCCGAGCATGTGGCCGCCGAGCTGAAATAGAGGAGCATGCCATGTCCACTCGGCGTCGCCTTTGGCTTGCCATCATATTGATCTTGCCCATATGCGGCGCCGGCGCCCAAGCACGGGCTGAGACCATCCGGGTCACCATCGACAGGCTGACATTCTCTCCTGCCGTCATAACTGCCACTGTCGGCGATACGATCGAGTGGATCAACAAGGATCCTATTGCCCATACCGCAACAGTGAAAGGCGCGTGGGAGGTTATGATACCCGCGAAGAAAACGGTGACCCAGCAGCTCGACCAGGCGGAGGCGGTGGATTTCTACTGCCGCTTCCATCCGAACATGAAGGGCAGGCTTACCGTCGAGTCCGATTAGGCCATAACCGGCACGATCTCGGCGTCTGTCGGAGGCGGCATCATGCGCGCTCGCGTGGTGTGGACGAAGCGGTCCCCGGTCCACGCTCGTCTAAGATCCGCTCGCCGCTTCCGACAGTATGAGCGTGCTCTGCTCGCTCAGGCGAATATTCCGACCAAAACGCAGGCACTCGCGAGCCATGGTTCGCCAGAGCCAGACAGCTTCCGCCGCCGAAGCTCGCACGAGCCGAAATCGCCGCATCCGGAACGGCACCATTTCGATATGGCGCACCTTGTTGCTCGCATCGTCCAGATCGACGAAATAGGCCAGCGCAAGGTCGGGGCGAAACGCTTCGTGCCCGGTGATCCCTTCATAATCGCTGATGAAGTCACCGCACCCATAGAAGATCGGCCTTCCGTCATGGATCTCGACAGCCAAGGGATGATGCGAAGAGTGCCCGTGTATGACATCGACTCCGGCGCGGTCGATCAGGCCGTGAGCGAAACGTCTGTGCTGCCCCGGCAATTCATAGCCCCAATTGGGACCCCAATGGATTGAAACCAAGACTATGTCGCCAGGGCGACGCCATTCGTCGATCCATCGGGCAATGGCGATGAGCGCGCCGGCGCTGAGATCGGCGAGGAAGTTGACGCCGGGCCGCTCCCTTTCTGTTGCCCAGTGGGCTGGAATTCCACTCGACGGACATGCGAAGGCGAACACCAGCAACCGCTTGCCCGGTCGTGCGTCGAGCACGGCAGGGCGCGCGGCGCTATCGGGGTCGAGCCCAGCGCCGGCGGTGGCAAGTCCGGTCGCTTGCAGTGCGCGCAGTGTATCCTCGAGGCTGGCTGGCCCCCAATCCGCAATATGGTTGTTGGCAAGGACGCAACAATCGATCTCCGCGACTGTGAGGCAGCCCAGATTATCGGGATGCATCCGATAATTGATGCCCTTTGGTTCGGGCACCCCGTCGGCCGTGATACTGGTTTCGAGATTTATGATCCGCAGATCGGCTTCGCGTCGGTCGATCTCGCCAAGCGCGTCGCCCCATATATAGTCGAAGGGAACTGCTCTTGGGATCGGGCCTGAACGGCGTTCCGCCAGCTTCACGTAGTCAGCTGCCGAGCGGAGGTAGTTTTCATAAAGAATGGGATCGGACGGATGCGGCATGATCTGGTCGATGCCGCGGCCGGTCATTACATCTCCGCACAGAAAAAGCCTCATCGAGGAAAAGTCCCATTTCTGGTGGCTCGGACGTGGCTGCGGCCCCGTGCATGTTGGGCCGGTATCCCCTTCGCGGCCTCGTCAGAGGACTTCGACAGTGGTCGCGAGCACATAGCCGACGCCACGCTCCGTCACGATGAGCTTAGGCTCGCTGGGGTTGACCTCCAGCTTGCGGCGCAGGCGCAGTATCTGCACGTCGATGCTGCGGTCGAACACCTCTTCGTCGTGCACCCGGCTGGCGGAGAGAAGCTGCTCCCGGCTCAGAATCTGCTGCGGCGATTGCAGAAAGGCTGCCAGGAGATTGAACTCTCCGGCAGTCAAAGGGATGGCCTCGCCTGTCGGCGATGTCAGGCGCCGCGTCCGCATGGCGAGTTCCCAGCCGCCGAAGCGATAGCGTGTCCGCTTTTTGCCGGGCGAACGCTGCCGCGCCGCCTCAGATCGACGCAATACGGCTCGAACACGCGCAAGCAGTTCCCTGAGGCTGAACGGCTTCGTGATGTAATCGTCTGCCCCGAGTTCCAGCCCGACGACGCGGTCTGCTTCGTCCCGCCTGTGCCCCGTGACGATGATAATCGGTGCTTCCGGCGGACTGCCGAGCTCGCGCAGGATGTCGAGCCCGTCCTCGTCGGCGAGCCTCATGTCGAGAATTATCAGATCCACGGATTTGGCGGCGAGCACCGCCGACATGGCCTCGCGATTGGCGACGGCTGTAACGCTGAAATGTTCGCTCTCCAGGTAAGTTGCGAGCATATCGCGCATGTCAGAATCGTCATCGACGACAAGGATATGTCTCGCCGCCGTTACCGGCGCAATCCTGCCTTCTGACTGCTCTTCGTGACGAGTGTCTTGTCCGGCTGACATGTCAGGTCGCCTGCAAGCGTGGAACCCATGACAGGGCGATTGCCTTATTAAACAAAGATTTTTGGGCGGTTTATTGGTCGCCACGATTTTTGCGGTCGAATGCCGCGGAACAGGCTCGCCGATGGTTCGCAACGATAAGGCTCGGGCGGCGTTTTTGGTTCCGTTTTGCTTTGTAATGACGGTGCCGTTTGCGGCGGCAGTGATCGGCCAGACTGCCCCTCCAGCCGAGGAGCCGATTACTCCGATAGTCGCCGCGGAAATTCCCGACCAGGGAAAAATCGCGCTTGGCGAGAGCCTGTTCAACGATGCCCGGCTATCGCATGACAATGCTATCGCCTGCGGTTCCTGTCATAGGCTCGACCTCAGCGGGGACGATGGCCAGGTCCGCTCGGCAGCGGCGGAAGGGGGCTTGCTCGACTTCAATTCGCCTACTGTCTTCAACGCGTTTTTGAGTTTTCGCCTGAACTGGCGCGGCAATTTCCGCACTATCGAGGAGCAGAACGAGGCGGTGCTGCTCGACGACAGGCTGATGAATACGAGTTGGGAAGAGTTGCTGCCGGAACTGCGCTCTGATCCAGACTATGCCGCTCGGTTCAGCGCGCTCTATGGCACTGCGCCCGACCGCACGACGGTCCTCGACGCGCTCGCCGCCTTTCAGCGGTCGCTCGCCACGCCCAACGCCCGCTTCGACCATTATCTAAAAGGTGAGCGCCACGCCCTCACGGCGGAGGAAGAGCAAGGATATCGGCTATTTAGGGCAACGCGCCGCGCTCTCGCGCAAATCCTGAAATCCTGATCAAGTTTGCGCAAGATCAAAGTTGCCAGTGCGGCTCCGCCATAAGGGAGAGGCAACGGCTGGAGCCGTGAAGCAGGACAAAGGACAAGACCATGAACCGTACAATCGTGATTGCCGCCACCTTCGCGGCCGCCCTTCTGGCCGGCACCGCGCAGGCCGCCGATCACCAGGTCCAGATGCTGAACAAGGGCGAGAAGGGCTCCATGGTGTTCCAGCCCGATTTCATCGCCGCAGCACCCGGCGATACCGTCACCTTCGTACCCACCGACAAATCCCACGACGCCGAAAGCATAAAGGGCATGATCCCCGAGGATGCCACGCCTTTCAAGGGTAAGATGAACGAGCAGGTCACCGTGACCCTCGACAAGGAAGGTGTCTATGGCGTCAAATGCACACCGCATTACGGCATGGGCATGGTGGCGCTGATCGTCGTCGGCAAGCCGGCCAACCTCGAACAGGCAAAGGCGGTCAAGCAGACCGGCAAGGCCAAGAAAGTGTTCGAGGCTTTGTTGGCGCAGGTTCCAGCAGGCAACTGACCCTTGGCGATCTCGCCGCTACATCTTCAAGTCGGCCGGGCGGACGGTCTGCCCGGCCTTTCCCCATGAAAGGGGCGCCTCTCCATGGCTATTCCTCGTGTCCGTCCCGGCAACTACCCCGCGATTCTTTCCTACGGGTTTCGGCCCTTCTTTTTGCTCGGCGCGCTTTACGCGGGGATCGCGATCCTGTTCTGGCTGCCCATGCTCTACGGTCGGCTGGAAACGGCGAGCGAATTCGCGCCCGTGGATTGGCATGTCCACGAAATGCTGTTCGGTTACGTCGCTGCGATCGTGACCGGATTTCTGCTTACCGCCATTCCGAACTGGACCGGCCGGTTGCCCGTCCAGGGGCTCCCTCTGCTTGTTCTCGCGCTTCTTTGGCTGGCTGGGCGTTTTGCTGTGTTTTTCTCGGCCGATATCGGCTGGCTGGCGGCGGCAGCCATCGACAACCTGTTTCTGCTTGCCGTGGCCGCCGCCGCGGCGATCGAAATCGTTGCAGGCCGTAATTGGCGGAACCTCAAGGTGCTGGTGCCGGTCGTTGTCCTATTCCTTGCCAATGTGATCTTCCACATCGAGGCGCATTCCCAAGGTGCTGCCGATATCGGGCGAAGACTCGGGATCGGGGCGACGATCCTGCTCATCATGATCATTGGCGGCCGCATCATTCCGAGCTTTACCCGTAACTGGCTCGTTCGGGAGAATCCGGGACGGCTCCCAATCCCCTTCAACCGCTTCGACGTCGTGACGCTCGCCCTTTCTGCTCTCTCGCTCGCTGCCTGGACCTGCTTTCCCGATCATCCGGCAAGCGGGGCGGCATTGCTCCCGGCCGGCGTCTTCAATGCGGCGAGGCTCTCACGCTGGGCCGGTGACAGGACGCTGCGCGATCCGCTGGTTCTGATCCTGCATGTCGCATATCTCTTCGTGCCGGCCGGCTTCCTCCTGACCGGACTTGGCGCTCTCCTGCCGGAGACGGTTCCGCCAGCGGCGGGCTTCCATGCGTTTGGTGTCGGTGCGATAGGTTCGATGACCCTGGCCGTTATGGCCCGGGCGACACTGGGACATACAGGGCGGCCATTGCGGGCGGGCAACGGCACATGTCTGGCCTTCGCGGCCGTCGTCATGGCGGGGATACTGCGTATCGCTGCCGCTTTCCTGCCGGGTGTGCCCGTACTGCTGCACGTCTCCGCTGCGGCCTGGACATTGGCATTCCTGGGCTATGCCTGCCTCTATGGCGGTGCCCTGACGCGGCCCCGCCTGCAGCCTCGGCGGCCCAATCCCGCGGCTGTTTGAACAAGACTGGAACCCGTGTATCCGGTCGAATGCACGGGAACCATCATCAGATCACGACAAAATCCGTATTGGTCAGGGCCAGGTTCGGTGCCAGCACCGCGAATTGGGTCGCAGCGCCCGCTGCATCGCCGTCGGCATCGTAGGAAAGCCCGCCGCTGTCGGTGTCGTAGATAATGCGGTCGGTCGCGTCATGGGCGACGCCGGCCGTGCTTTTCCAGAAACTCGCGGTCGCCAGCGCGCCCACCGTCTTCAATGCAGTGAACACGGCGTTCTCCAACAGCAGCGTGTCGAGCGCGGGGACGAAATCGGAAATCCTGTCGACGTTGGTCCCGGCATTGAGTGGAGTGGTGAAGATGAATGAATCCGCGCCCGGCCCTCCGATGAGCCTGTCATCTCCGCTACCGCCATTAATGGTGTCATTGCCCGCACCGCCGTTTACGGTGTCATTGCCGCCGGCGCCATTCAGCCGGTTGTTGCCGCCGTTGCCGGCAAGCGTGTTGTTCAGGCTGTTGCCGGTTCCGTTCAGATTGGCGATGCCTGCCAATTCGAGCCGTTCCACCTCGGTGCCGAGCGTCCAGGTCACGGAGGCTCGCACCGTGTCGGTGCCGCCACCTGCGGCTTCGATGGTACGATCGCCGCTCGACCCCACCAAATAGATGTCGTTCCCTGTTTCCCCGCGCAGGGTGTCGTTGCCGGGGCCGCCGTCGAGCGTGTCGTTGCCGGTACCGCCATAAACCTTGTCGTTGCCGCCTCCGGCGGAGATAGTGTCGCTACCGCCAAGGCCGAAGATCAGGTCCGCGGTCGTCAAGCCTTTGAGCACATCCGCACTGTCGTCGCCGATCCAGTCGCCGTCGCGCCAGTTGTCGTTACCGTAGATTTTCACCATGAAGGCAAAGAGTTGCGGGTCATATTGGGCCAATTCTGCCCGGGTGTTCACGTGGTTGACCCAGGAGTCGGGCTCACGTGTGAAATCGAAGAAAGCCTCGGTCGCCACAGCGAAATATTCGAGCACATTGGAACTGGCGAAGGTGCCGCTCCAAAGCCCGGCGGCCATGGCATCGTTGAAGGCGTCAGTCAGTTCATCGGCGAGAGACGTGACCTTGTTGATCGCGCCCATGTGGATGACATGTGCCCATTCATGGAGCGTGATGTTCTCCTGGCCCCGGTAAGGATCGTTCGGCAGAGACAGGACGTTAGACTCTCCATTGGCCGCAATGTAGCCGTTGTCGTACCCGGCAATACCGGTGACCTGGTTCCACGGCCGCCCGTCGGATGTGAATTCGCCATCGAGATCGCGGAATTCGGGCAGCGCGACGATCGAGTCGCCCTGAGGCGTGATGGCGACACGCGACCTGTCCTGCACAAGTAGTCCGGCAAGATCCGGCCGATGGCGAAGCATGTTGAAGGCGGTCTCTGCTGCCGTCATCAGGCTCAGTGACTGAACCTCGGGGCCCGAAACGACGTAGAGGCCGTTCCATTCGAAGGCACGTGTATAATAGCCCCGCTGAATTGCGAAGGGCACTGGCACAAACATCTATCTCCTCCCGTTCTGGTAGAATCGCAATCAATGCCCTCCAGACAAGTATGATGGGAAATGAGATCGGCCGATATTAAAAATTCTTATCTCATGGGGACGTGAGTTTTCTAGCAGTTCGTTTGACTGGCACTTCACCGAGAACCTCAGCGAAAATGAACGCGCTCATCAGCCCATTGCTGAAGTCAAGTGGACAATCTGTATATGTTCGGTGCAACGGTTCGGCAGCCGAAAGCGCTTCCTTGTCCTCGGCCACCATTAACGAGGGCAGCAGGGCGCAATGCGCAATGCGCAGCAGCCGGATGTTGTGGACCGAGGCATCAGCGAGCTGGGTGTTTTTCAGCGCGATGCGGTGCAGCGTGCCGACCAGGATAAGCCATGGCCGCGTCGGGTGATGCAGGGATTCAGGTCACTGCTTCCGCAATTGGTGGGCGAGATCGCCGCTCGCCTCGTCAATTGGGCGTCGACCCCGCGACAGCCTCACCCGATGAGGCGAGGCGCCTGCTGCGTGGACTACATCGATCAGGAAGCAGCCGGCCCGGAGCGCCCCTCCATGTGCACAGGCACTCCGGAAACCCGGCACCTCACCACTTCACAGTGAGGCCGATATTGCCTTCGAGGATCCTGCGCTTCTCGCCGCCGAGATTGGTGGTGTAGTCGCCGGTGACGTGCAGGCTTACCTTGTCGGTCAAATTGGCTACCACGCCGCCGCCTAGTTCCAAGGAGGTTCCATCCAACTCGGTGATGATCGGATCGCCGCCGAGGTCGAGACCCTGGTCGCTGCCGAAGCCGTGCCAGAGATTGGTCTTGAGATAAGGCTTCATCGGGACCCCGCCATCCGGCATGTCGCCCTGGAGGCGCAGGCCGATACGACCGGTGAAGTCGCTTTCATTGTCGAAAACGACGGTCGAAAAACCATCATGGCGATCATCGAAGGAGGTTGTCTGCCATATGATCTGGGCCTGCGGCTCCAGCGTCCAGCCTGGCGTCAGCGCAATGGGATAGCCGCCTTCCAGCGAGGCGGTAAAGCCGGTCCCGTCGAGATCGATGGCGACATGGCGCGAGGAGGTGGTGCTGCCATTATACCAGGTGCCCATCATCACGCCGTCGAGATACCAGCCGCCCGGCCCGACATGGGTCCAGTAGCCGCCGATGCTGGTGCCGCTCAGCCCCAGGCTTCCGACTGCATAGTCGTTCCAGCCGAGGGCCTGGCCGCGCAGATCGCCGCTCATACGTGCGTAACCGACGAAGAAGCCGGCCCGGTCGTAATGGCCGGAAGGCGACTCGGAACCGTAGATGTCGAAGCCGGCTTGGAAGCCGGCGAGCGAGCCGTCGAAGGTGGGCGCGACGGTTCCCGACCATTTCACCTCCGTGTCCTGGCCGAACATGCGTGCCCAGGTGGCCGGCATCCAGCCGGCGCTCTGCAGCAGGCTCTGCTCGCCGCGCCGCTCGTGGAACGTGCCGAGCGTCGCCATTTCCAGGTAATATGCGGCCGGTGGGACAACGGCATCCGCAGCCGTTTCGATGCGATAGAGCGGCACGAATTCTCCTTCGACCCGAGTGGCGCCAGGAGTAGGGGGCACTATCGGGTCCGGGAGCATAGGGGGAGCGGATGGCTCCGTCGGGTCCACCGTCGGCACCAGGGCGGATCGTAGGTACCAGTTTTCGCCGACCCCGGCGGTCGTGCCGCCCCGGAACAGCAGGTACTCGTAGGCGCCCGCCGCTACTGAGCCGTTGAGCGAGAACGCTCCGGGCGCCGTGATGGCTCCACCCAAGGCCTCCACCACCAGGATGCCGTTTGCTTCCGTGGGGGCGCCGCTGCCGCCGACATTGACGATTCCGATGCTGGTTGAGCCGGATGCCGTTCCGCCTGAAATCACCAGCTTGTCGGATGGTGAGGCGTCGCCGCCAAGCTCTGTCTGGAGCAGCAACGACCCGCCGTCGCCTCTATAGTTGCCGGCGATGGTGAAGGTGTCGGTCGCGCTCGATCCGCCATTGGTCAGGTCGATAAGTCCGGCATTGGTGACATTGGCGAGTCGACCGGCTGTGAAAGCCGCAATACCGCCATTGGCCTGCCCGCCGAGAAGCGTGCTAGAGGCGTCCACAGCGACCGCGCCGGTTCCGCTGCCGCTGTCGCCCAGCACGAGATTGCCGTCGAAGGTGAGCGCCGTACCGTTTGTCGCGCCGATCGTCTCCCAATTCTGGAAGCGGGCGATCCCGGCCGTGGCGACATTATCGAAGGTCAGCCGATCATTGCCGAGATTGCCGGTCAAGGTCGCCGTCCCGCCGATCTGACCGGCGCCGAGATTGCGCAAGGTTGCAGTGTCGTCGTCCTGGCCGAGATCCACCGTGCCCGCTACAGTACCGCCGCCGTCCCAGGTGAACGTATCGGCGCCGGTGCTCATCAACACGTCGCCGGCGACCGAACCTCCGGTGATGGTCACGCTGTCGGTGCCTGCGCTGACGCTGATGTTGCCGCCGATCGTGCCGCCCGACAGGATGATCGTGTCGTTGCCGAAGCCCGCGACGAGATTGCGGTCGATCGTGCCTCCCGACATGTCGAACAGATTGTCGGCGGCTTTCATGTCGACGCGGCCGACACGGCCTCCTGTCATCACGGCCCGGTCGCCATCCTCGACGAAATCGATGATGTGGCCTCCCGACATGAAAAAATCGTCGAGGTTTTCGCCCTGGTTGAGCGATTGGATCGTGCCGCCGGTCATGTGGAAACTATCGAGGCCAGCCCCCTGCTGGATGTTCCCAGCGACGGCGCCTCCGCCGATGACGAAGCTGTCGTCACCTTGGCCCTGATCCACCGTACCTGCGATGGTTCCCGATTGCATCTCTATCCGATCCCTGCCTGCCCCGAAGACGACGTTGCCGTTCAGCGTACCGGAACCGGCGGCGGGAAAGGTGAGCGTATTGTTGCCATCCATATCCGTGAGTCCTCCGGCGGAGACGCCGCTGTCGCAGACGTAGCTGCTGTCGCCAGGGCCCGGCGCGAACGTGCAGGTGGCAGAGGCGGGCGCGGCCGCAAGCAACAGCATGCAGACGCCGGTGGAAGTGAGGAGGGTCGTTTGCCTCAATTGTCTTGTGATTAGGGGGGATGCGGAGACCGGGCGGGCGAAAGGATCCGTCCTTGAAATTCTCATAATCGTCCTTGGCGATACGCTCATCCTCGCGCGATCGCTCGTCGCGAGGTGAAACGCCCACCGCCGTCCCCGCCACGATATGGCCATAATCTGGAAAATGGTGCAATGCCCGGTTGCGGCTTAACAAAACATGGCCCGACCGTGCGACCGATTCGCCGCAGTTCGTCAGCAATGCCCGCTGGATGGCTTGGCGGCGGGCACCCGGCGGCGTTAGGCTGCACCTTTCTTCGCTGGGCGCGCGAGCTTCAGGAGCCTTTTTGATGGCAATCAGGGACTGCCTTGGTCTACCACTGACCGGCGCGACGGAGGCCAGCGCAGTCCTTTACGATCGGGCGGTGCACGAGCTCCAGTGTTTCGTCGGTGACCCTGTCGCCACGATCGATGCGGCTATTGCAACGTCGCCGGGCTTCGTCATGGCGCATGCCTTCAAGGGGTATCTGTTCGGACTGGCTACCGAACGCGAGGCGACGGCCGTTGCCTTGGATTGCCATGCCGCTGCCGTCGAGCTTGGCGGAACTGCGCGGGAGCGCGCCCATGTGGCGGCGCTCGGCCATCTGGGGCGGGGGCGCTGGCACGACGCCGCCGCGCTGCTGGAAGACTTGACGATCGAGATGCCCCGCGACGCATTGGCCCTGCAGGCCGGTCACCAGATCGACTTCTTCACCGGCAATGCGCGCATGCTGCGCGATCGCCTTGCGCGCGCGTTGCCCGCCTGGGATGAAGCCATGCCCGGCTACCACGCCATGCTGGGCATGCAGGCATTCGGCTTCGAGGAAATGGGCGACTATGTTCGCGCGGAGGCGTTGGGACGGCGTGCGACCGAGATCGAGCCGCGCGACGGCTGGGCCCAGCATGCTGTCGCCCATGTCATGGAAATGCAGAGCCGGCAGCGCGACGGCATAGCCTGGATGCGCGCCAATCCCGACGCCTGGTCCAGGGAAAGCTTCCTGCAGGTTCACAATTGGTGGCATCTCGCGCTCTTCCACTACGATCTGGGCGAGATCGACGAGGTCCTGTCGCTCTATGACGGACCGATCTTCGGTTCGCGCTCCACGATCGCGCTGAATATGGTCGATGCTTCGGCGATCCTCTGGCGCCTCCATCTTGGCGGTGTCGACGTCGGAGGGCGCTGGGCGGCGCTCGCCGAGAACTGGGCGCCCAAGGCGAAGTCCGCCAACTACGCCTTCAACGATGCCCACGCGATGATGGCGTTCGTCGGCGCTGGCCGAAGCGATCTTGCCGCCACTCTCATCGAAGCGCAGCGCGTGGCGATGGAGAGCGGCGGCGACAATGCCGCCTTTACCCACGACGTCGGTCACCCCGTGACGCTGGCGATCAGAGCCTTTGGCGAGGGCAATTTCGCCGAGACCGTGCGGCTGCTGCGGCCCATACGGTCGATCGCCCATCGTTTCGGCGGCAGCCACGCGCAGCGCGATGTGATCGACCTGACGCTGATCGAGGCGGCGTTCCGCGCCGGGATGGCCCAGCTTGCCACTGCCCTTTCGGCGGAACGTTTCGCCGCTCGTCCGGACAGCCCACTTTCGCAGCTGTTGGTGAAGCGCGCGGCCGCGATCGCTTCCATGCAGCCTTCTGCCTGATCTATTTATTACGGACGGCGAAAAAAATCTGCGAAGAGAGCTGGGTGACCAGTTGCGCCCTGCGGTGTTTTCATATTCTGCTTAGCTCCGGAGGAAATGCCACAGGGCTGACGCCCAATCGGGAGGAGCGAAATCATGTATCTCGGGCTCGATCTCGGCACGTCGGGCGTCAAGGCACTGCTGATCGACGCCGACCAGAACGTCGTAGGCTCGGCAAGCAGCGATCTCGACGTTTCACGCCCGCACCCTGGCTGGTCCGAGCAGGACCCCGAAGACTGGATCGCTGCTACCGAAGCCGCCGTGGGAGAACTCAAGGTAGCCTATCCAAGAGCGCTGGCCGTCGTCCGCGGCATTGGGCTGTCGGGCCAGATGCATGGTGCGACGCTTCTCGGCGAAGGTGATCGGGTGCTCCGGCCCTGCATACTTTGGAATGACACGCGCAGCCACGCCGAGGCGCGGGCGCTCGATGAAGACCCGCGGTTCCGCCAGATCACAGGCAACATCGTCTTCCCCGGCTTCACCGCTCCCAAGCTGGCATGGGTGGCGAAAAACGAGCCGGAGATCTTTCGTGCAGTGCACAAAGTGCTCTTGCCCAAGGATTTTCTGCGGCTTTGGCTAACCGGAGAGACCATGTCGGAAATGTCGGATTCGGCCGGCACGTCATGGCTCGATGTCGCCAGCCGCGCATGGTCGCCTGAATTGTTGGCGGCGACGGGCATGGACGAACGTCAGATGCCGGCGCTGGTCGAAGGCACCGAGCCGGCAGGCACGCTGCGCGCCGAACTCGCCGCCCGGTGGGGAATTACGGGCAAGGTCACTGTGGCCGGCGGAGCAGGGGACAACGCGGCCTCTGCCTGCGGCATGGGCACGGTGAGACCCGGCGCGGCATTCGCTTCGCTCGGCACCTCGGGCGTGCTGTTCGCCGCCAATGCCAGCTACCTGCCCAGTCCCGAAAGCGCTATCCATACATTCTGTCACGCGCTGCCCGATACCTGGCACCAGATGGGCGTCATCCTGTCGGCGACGGATTCGCTCAACTGGCTTTCCGGCATCACCGGCAAGGGGGCGGCCGAGCTCACCGCCGAACTCGGGCGCGATCTCAAGGCGCCGACAGGCGTGACCTTCTTGCCTTACCTGTCGGGGGAGCGCACGCCTTACAACGATTCCGTGATCCGCGGAGCCTTTACCGGGCTCGGACATGAATCGGACCGCGCCACGCTTGCCCAGGCCGTCCTCGAAGGCGTCGCCTTCGCTTTTCGCGACAGCCTGGAAGCCCTGCGCGTCGCCGGCACGGAACTGTCGCGCGTCACCGCGATCGGCGGGGGGGCTCGGTCGCGCTACTGGCTCAAGGCGCTTGCCACGGCGCTGCAATTGCCTGTCGACATCCCCGCCGACGGCGAATTCGGCGCGGCTTTCGGTGCCGCCCGGCTTGGGCTGATTGCCGCGGAAACAGCCGATCCGTTCACCATCTGCACGCCGCCTGTAGCTGGCGCGGTGATCGAGCCGGACGGTCGTCTCGCCGAAGCCTATGCCGGCGCCTATCAGCGCTACCGCGCCTCCTATCCCGCCATCAGAGGAGTTTCATCGTGAGCACCGGATTCTTCGGCGATGTCAAGCCGATCAAGTATGAAGGACCTGAATCGACGAACCCGCTCGCCTATCGCTTCTACGACAAGGACGAGGTGGTGCTGGGCAAAAGGCTGGAAGACCACCTTCGCTTCGCCGTCGCCTATTGGCACTCCTTCACCTGGCCCGGCGGCGATCCGTTCGGCGGCCAGACATTCGAGCGTCCCTGGTTCGGCGAGACGATGGAGCAGGCCAGGTTCAAGGCCGACGTCGCTTTCGAGATGTTTTCCCTGCTCGACGTTCCTTATTTCTGCTTCCACGACGCCGATGTGAGGCCGGAAGCCTCGACCTTTGCCGAGAGCGCTGCCCGGCTCGACGAGATCGCCGACGTGTTCGAAGGCAAGATGAAGCAATCCGGCGTCAAGCTTCTCTGGGGCACCGCCAACCTCTTCTCCAACCGCCGCTACATGGCGGGCGCCGCCACCAATCCCGACCCTGACGTTTTCGCCTACGCCGCCGCCACGGTGAAGAAGTGCATCGACGTCACCAAGCGGCTGAAGGGCGAGAACTACGTACTGTGGGGCGGTCGTGAGGGCTACGAGACCTTGCTCAACTCCGACATGCGTCGCGAGCTCGACCAACTCGGGCGGTTCCTGTCGCTGGTCGTCGACTACAAGCACAAGATCGGCTTCAAGGGCACCATCCTGATCGAGCCCAAGCCACAGGAGCCGACCAAGCACCAGTACGACTACGATGTGGCGACAGTGTACGGCTTCCTCAAGCGATATGGGCTAGAGAAGGAGGTGAAGGTCAATATCGAGCAGGGACACGCGATCCTTGCGGGACATTCCTTCGAGCATGAGCTCGCCCTGGCCAACGCGCTGGGCATCTTCGGCTCGATCGACATGAACCGGAATGACTATCAATCAGGTTGGGATACGGACCAGTTCCCCAACAACGTGCCGGAAATGACGCTCGCCTATTATCAGGTGCTGCTTGCCGGCGGCTTCAAGACCGGCGGTACGAATTTCGATGCCAAGCTGCGCCGTCAGTCGCTCGACCCCGACGACCTGTTGATCGCCCATATAGGCGGCATGGATTGCTGCGCCCGTGGGCTCAAGGCCGCGGCCCGCATGATCGAGGACAAGGCGCTTTCGGCTCCGCTGGAAGAGCGTTATTCGGGCTGGAGGTCGACAGAGGCAAAGGCGATGCTGGCCGGCAAGCGCTCGCTCGAGGAGATTGCCGACCGCGTGGTGAAGAAGAAGATAGAACCGCAGCCGAGGTCCGGCCGTCAGGAGTATCTGGAGAATGTCGTCAATCGGTATGTCTGAGGGATAGCGCCATTTCTGAAACGCTCCCTCACCCGGCCTCCGCTTCGCTCGGCCACCCTCTCCCCGCTGGGGCCCCCGCTGGGGAGAGGAGATATTCGACACCCGTGCCAATCTGGAAAATGCCACTCAGTTGGGACGTCTCACGATCTCCTCTCCCCGACGGGGAGAGGGTGCCGAGCGAAGCGGAGGCCGGGTGAGGGGCTACAGGCTCCTCAAATCGTGAGCTCAAACCCACTCTCGGCAAGCACTTCGCCATTCACCACGAGCTCCACGCGATGGTGGCCGGCATAGTGCTTCCTGGTTGTGAAATCGCGGATCAACTGGCTGGCCGAGAGCTCGCGCGTGTCTGCCGGTGTGAGGTCCATCTCCTTCAGCTTGAAGACCTTGCGCGACGGCATTCCACTCTTCTTCACGTAATGAATGGCATAGTCGACTACGAGACGCTGCGGCTGATCGGAAGTCGAAATTATGGAGGCGTTGAGCGCGATGCGTTCGCCGAGGGTGATCCCGCTGGGAACGATCGCGAAATTCGCGATCCGCACCTGTGTTCTTCCGCCCGCGCCGATGACGGCAAGCGCGCCACGATCGCCTTTCTTGATCAGCGTCCGCAGCGCATGCCGGGCGATCCATTTCGTATGGGGATTATCCATCGGCCATTGCGCCAGCCGTTCGAGCACCCATCCCGGGTGGTTCTTTGTAATATCGTTCAGGTGGTTGGCGACGGACTTGCGGACATAGAGACTGGGATCGCTCTTCAATGCTTCGAGGATGCAGGCCACCGGCTGCGGATCGACGACCAACTCCTTGAGCTGGAAGGACCACGGCAGGCGCGGCCGGGAGCCCTCGCTGGCCAGCCGGCGCACATGCTCGTTTTCGTCACGCGCCCAGCCTTCCATGACGGTGAGCGTTCGCTCGAGGTCGCGCGCGAGGAACGGCCGGACGGCGAATTCTGCTGAGCCGAAACGGGTGAGGAACCGCAGTGCTTTCATGGAGAGGTCGAAATGATCCTGGCCGTAGAGCGCGACATACTCCGCCAGCGCGATCGAGGCGAAGCTGTGGTTGATGCGCGGGGCAAGGGCACAAAGCACATCGACGTTGTCGGCATAGCTGCCGGGGAGGGTGAGGTGCAGGCTCGTAGCGACCCGGCGAATCCGCTGCATGATGGCCAGCCCATCGAGGTTCTCCATGGCGAGCGCCTTGAACCGCGCCGCGTCGAACCCGCTGCTGATCGCAGCGGTCTCTTGCGCGATGTGGGCGAGCCTGTCGCGATTGATGATTTCCTTGAGAAGCAGGGAATTCTCTTCCGGCATGGCGGGCCCGCTGATCGTTACGACGGGCCGTTCCTACCACATGCTCCTGACAGCCTGTGGTCAGGATAGGCGAGCGGCGGCACTTCTTGACCGATCATTCGGAAACTTGAATACTAGTTATTGCCAGCATTCGAGGAGGGTTTATGCGTCAGACATGGCGATGGTTCGGTCCGCCGGACAAGGTCACGCTGGCGGATGCGCGACAAGCGGGCGTGGAAGGTATCGTCACCGCGCTGCATCACGTGCCCACCGGCGAGATCTGGCGGCCGGAGGAGATCGAGAAAAGGCAGCGCGAGGTGGCTTTTCATCCCGACGGAAGGGGCATGACGCACCTCAAATGGGAAGTGGTCGAGAGCCTCCCGGTGTCGGAGGCCATAAAGACCCAGACCGGCGACTGGCGAGCCCATATCATCCACTACCGGCGCAGCCTCGAGAATCTGGCGCGGGCTGCCATTCCCGTCGTCTGCTACAATTTCATGCCGGTACTGGATTGGACCCGCACGGATCTTGCCTGGCGGGTTGCCCATGGCGGCACGGCAATGCGTTTCGACCTTGTCGATTTCGCCGCTTTCGACATCCACATATTGGCGCGAAAGGGCGCAGCCGAGAGTTTTCCAGTGCCGGTGGTCGCGGAGGCGAGAAGACGCTTTGCGTCGATGAGTGACGAGCGTCAGAGACAACTCGCCGCCAACATCACCGCCGGCCTGCCGGGAGCTCAGGAACACTGGTCCTTGGAAAGCATCAAGGAACATCTTTCGACCTATGACCGGGTCGGACCGGACAAGCTGCGCCGGCATCTCATGGACTTCCTGTCGGAAGTCGTGCCCACCGCGGAGAAGCTGGGGCTTAGGCTCTGCTGTCATCCCGACGATCCGCCTTTCCCGCTGCTCGGCCTGCCGCGCGTCATGTCGTCGTTATCCGACTACCGCCACGTGCTCGACGCCGTCGACAGCCCGGCCAGCGGGGCGACTTTCTGCACGGGTTCGCTCGGCGCCCGCCCTGACAACGATCTGCCGGCCATGGTGAGGGAACTCGCGCCGCGCATTCATTTCGTGCATCTGCGCAACGTCAGTCGCGATACAGATGAAGTGCCGTGCTCCTTCTTCGAGGACGAGCACCTTGCCGGCGACACCGACATGGTAGCCGTCGTCGCGGCGCTTCTCAGCGAAGAGCGGCGGCGCCGCGAAAACGGCCGCGGCGATGCCGAGATCCCGATGCGGCCCGACCATGGACAGGATATACTCGATGATCTCGAGCGGGGCGCGCAGCCTGGCTATCCGGCGATCGGCCGGCTGAAAGGGCTAGCGGAACTGCGCGGCGTGATGGCGGCGCTTTCCCATCCGGAGATCGGCCTATGAATGCGCGGCTCGACAGTCTGACGGGCTTGAAGCAAGGAGTGAGCAAACCGTCATACGACCGCCGCCGGCCGAGCGGCATCGTGCATCTGGGGACTGGTGCCTTCCACAAGGCTCACCAGGCCGTCTACACCGACGACGCGCTGGAAGGATCCGGCGGCGACTGGATGATCACCGGCGTCAGCCTGCGCTCGCCCGACGTGGCCGCCGCGCTCAATCCGCAGAAGGGACTCTATACGCTGCTCACGCGCGGCCCTGAGGGCACGTCCGCACGCATCGTCGGCAGTATCGCGGGGGTGCTGGTCGCCCCCGGCGATCGAGCGGCGGTGCTCGCTGCGCTGACGAAGCCGGAGACAAGGATCGTCAGCCTCACCATCACCGAAAAAGGTTATGGGCTCGACCCCAAGACAGGCGGGCTCGATCGCAACCATCCGGCGCTTGCGGCCGACCTTGCCGAGCCCACGAGCATGCAAAGCGCGGTAGGGCTCATCGTGGCGGCGCTGCAGCACCGCAGGAACCGCGGACAGCAGCCCTTCACCGTCCTTTGTTGCGACAACCTGCCGTCGAACGGCAAGGTCCTGCGCCGGCTGGCGCTCGAGTTCGCGGCGGCAAGGAACGCCAACATGGTTCCCTATCTGGAAGGCGAAGTCAGCTTTCCCTCGACCATGGTGGACCGCATCACGCCGGCAAGTACGGACAAGACATTCGCCGACACGCTGGCCGCCACCGGCCGCGAGGACTATGCAGCTGTCGAGACCGAGCCCTTCTCGCAATGGATCATAGAGGACGAGTTCGTTGCCGGCAGGCCGGAATGGGAAGCGGGGGGGGCGCTGTTCGTAGGGGATGTCGCGCCTTACGAAAAGATGAAGCTCAGGATGCTCAACGGCACGCATTCCATGCTGGCCTATTCGGGCTTCCTCGCCGGCCACAAATATGTGCGCGACGTGATGGCCGACGCGGATCTTGCCCTGCTCGCCGCGCGCCACATGCGCGAAGCCGCGCGCACGTTGGAGCCCGTCCCGGGTGTGGACCTCCAGGGCTATGCGGGGCAGCTTCGCGAGCGCTTCGCCAATCCGGCGATGGCGCATGAGACGTGGCAGATCGCCATGGACGGCTCGCAAAAACTACCTCAGCGGATCATCGAACCGGCCCTGATCGCGCTGCGGCGAGGTCTCCCATTGGATAGCTATGCCTTCGCCGTCGCCGCCTGGATGCGCTACGCTCTCGGCATGACGGACAGGGGAGACATCTATGTGCTACGCGACCCGCGAGAGAGCGAGATCGCGACGGCGCTCGCCGGCTCCCGTCGCGATGCGAATGCAGTCGCCGACCACCTTCTCGCTTTGCCGGGGCTGTTCCCGGAGGAATTGACCGGATCGGCGAAATGGCGCGACGCGTTGCAGCACAAGCTTCAGCCGATGCTGGCCGAAGGCATGCGGCGCGCGGTTGCCCGTGAGGCCGAGACATGCCGCGTGTAAAGCATGTGCCGGAGGGTTTCGACCTCGCGCAGGCGCTTGCCGGAATAAACATCGATCGCGGCCAGGCGATCGGCCCGCAGATCTATGCGGCGCTGCGGCATCGCATAGTCGATGGACGGCTGCCGGGCGGCACGCCGATCCACGAAAACGACATCGCCTCGCATTGCCTCGTGTCGCGAACTCCGCTGCGCAGCGCGCTCCAGCAACTTGGCAATGAGGGCTTGATCGTCACGCGGCCACAGGTCGGTTCTGTGGTCGCCCCGCCCGACAGTTCTCGTCTTGAGGAGGCACTGTTCGTGCGCTCGGCGATCGAGCAGCAAGTGGTGCGGCGCCTGGCGACGACGGGGCTCGACGAGGCGGCACTGGCGTCCGTGATGGAGCGGCAGGCCACCGCGGCCGAGATCGACGATTACGCCAGCTTCTTCGATGCGGACGAGGAGTTCCACGCGTTGCTCGCCAGGATGGCCGACGTGCCCAATGCCTGGCAGCTCGTCCACTCGATCAAGGCGCATGTCGACCGCGAGAGATTCCTGCTCCTTTCGACGACCCCGGGCCGGTCGCGGCAGGCCTATGGCGACCATCTGCGCATACTCGATGCGATACGCTCGGCCGACGGCGAGCGCGCCGCCCACGAAATGGCAAGACATGTCGAGTCAGTGCTCGACGCGTAATACCACTGTTCCTGCATGTTGGTACATCCAGGACGCCCCAGTCGCCGACGGAAGGTCGCGCGCTCCAGCGGTCAATCCGACCGACCATTGGTATCATCTATCTATTTGGCGACGAAGAAGTCTTCGATCCGCGCGGCCGCTCGCTGGAGGTGAGGCAGGAACACGCGTTCCATTTCTTCGACCGAGAAGCGCGCCGACTGCGTCGAAGCGTTGATCGCCGCGACGATGGCGCCCGAGCGATCACGGATCGGAACGGCGACCGAGCGCAGGCCGCGTTCCAGTTGGTCGTCCACGCTGGCATAACCCTGTTCCCGGGCACGCGCGATCAACTTGGCGAGTTCGGTCCGACTGGTGATCGTCTTGGGGGTGTTCGCTCGGATCGTGGCCTTGGCCAGGAAGATCTCGAGCGCCTCAGGCGAAAGGTCCGAGAGGAGGACCCGTCCCATCGAAGTGCAATAGGCGGGCAGATGGGTGCCGACATTCAGGGCGACGCTCAAGAGATGACGGCTCGGCACTCGGGCCACGTAGACCACGTCTTCGCCGGAGAGTATGCCCGCCGAGCAGGATTCGTTCAGGGTCGATGACACCTCGCGCATGAAGGGCTCGGCATAGGTCCAAAGCGAAGCGCCCGACAGCCAGGTCCGGGCGAGCGAGATCAGACGGGGCGACAGGAAAAAGCGCCGGCCGTTCTGCGTAGCATATCCCGTGGCGACCAGGGTGAGAAGGAAGCGGCGGGCACCGGCTCGGGTCAGTCCGGCCTTTTCCGCCATCTCGCTGAGCGTCAGTCCGGCCGGGTGCGCAGCCAGGATCTCCATCACGCCGAGCCCGCGTTCGAGCGAAGCCACATGATCGCGCGAGTGCCCATCCCCGGTTTCCCCGCGGCCGGTCTCCGCCACATTTGACTCCTCTTGAGCGCTCATATAGGAATGTATCGCATAAAGAACATATGTTCGCAATACGAACATGTTGGGTTTCGGAGAATCCGAAGCCGGGGCAAAAAAAGGTCAGGCGGTGGCCGCCGCTCTGGCGCAATTCGGAGTACGCGCAATGGCAAAGTTCATGCCGCTCAGCCAGGCTGTGGCGGAGAACCTGAAAGACGGCGACGCCGTCGCCTTCGAGGGGTTCACGCATCTCATTCCAACGGCCGCCGCGCATGAGGCGATCCGCCAGGGCTTCAAGGACCTGACGCTGATCCGCATGACGCCCGATCTCGTCTACGATCAGATGATCGGCATGGGCATGGCGAAGAAGATCGTCTTTTCCTATGTGGGCAATCCTGGCGTGGGCCTGTTGCGCCGCGCGCGCGACTCGATCGAGAACGGCTGGCCGCGTTCCGTCGAGGTCGAAGAGCATTCTCATGCCGGCATGGCAAACGCCTATGAGGCGGGCGCGGCAGGCATGCCCTTCGCCGTGTTCCGCGGGTATCGCGGCGCCGGCCTCGCCGAGGTCAATCCGAACATCAAGTCGATCACCTGCCCGTTCACCGGCGAGAAGCTCGCCGCCGTGCCGGCTGTGCGCCCGGACGTGACCTTCATCCACGCCCAGAAGGCCGACAAGAAGGGCAACGTCCTGGTCGAAGGCATCATCGGTATCCAGAAGGAAGCCGTTCTCGCCGCCAAACGCGCGGTGGTGACCGTGGAGGAGGTCGTCGACAGTTTCGACGATCTCCACCCGAACCTGACTGTCCTGCCAAGTTGGACGGTCACGGCAATCGCGCTCGTGCCGGGCGGGGCTCATCCCTCCTATACGCATGGCTATTATATCCGCGACAACGCCGCCTATCTGGAATGGGACGAGATCGCGTCGGACCGCGAGAAGTTCCGCGAATGGATGCAGAAGAACGTGATCGAGAAGACCGCCGACGATTTCGCCGGGCGGGTCGCCCATCTGAGGAAAGACGCATGAGCACCGATCTCGGCTTTACGCCCAACGAAATGATGACCATCGCCGCTAGCCGGGCGCTGAAGAACGACGACGTATGCTTCGTCGGCATCGGCGCGCCCTCGGCGGCCTGCAACGTGGCGCGGCTGACGCATGCGCCCGACATCACCCTGATCTACGAAAGCGGCACGATCGGCACGGCGCCTGACGTGCTGCCGTTGTCGATCGGCGACGGCGAACTGTGCGAGACGGCGGTGACCACGGTCTCCGTGCCGGAGATGTTCCGCTACTGGCTGCAGGGCGGCCGCATCACGATCGGCTTCCTGGGCGCGGCCCAGATCGACAGGTTCGGCAACATCAACACCACTGTCATCGGCGACTATCACAAGCCGAAGACCCGGCTGCCCGGCGGCGGCGGCGCGCCGGAGATCGCCACCTCCTCGCAGGAGGTCTACATCACCTTGGCTCAATCGAAGCGCGGCATGGTCGAGAAGATCGACTTCTTCACTTCCTTCGGCCATGGCGAGGGCGGCGACCATCGCCAGCGTCTCGGCATCGACACCAAAGGTCCGACGCTGTTGATCACCGATCTGGCGATCTGGAAGCCGGACCCGGTCACCAAGGAGTTCACGGTCGTTTCCATGCATCCAGGCGTCACGCGCGAGCAGGTCCAGGAGACCTGCGGCTGGCCGGTCAAGTTCGCCGAAGAGGTCGCGGTCACGCCTGCTCCCACCGAACTCGAGCTCAAAACGTTGCGCGACCTGCAGGCGCGCACCAAGGCTGCCCATCAGGGAACAGCCAAGACCGGAAAGGCGGCGTAAGATGGCTGAAGCTTTCATTTGCGATTACATCCGCACGCCGATCGGTCGTTTCGGCGGATCGCTCTCTTCAGTGCGCGCCGACGATCTCGGCGCGATCCCGCTGAAAGCGCTGGTCGAGCGCAACGGTTCGGTCGATTGGCAAGCGGTCGATGACGTGGTCTTCGGCTGCGCCAACCAGGCCGGAGAAGACAACCGCAACGTGGCGCGCATGTCCTTGCTTCTGGCCGGGCTGCCGAAGGAGATCCCCGGCTCGACGGTCAATCGCCTCTGCGGCTCGGGCATGGATGCGCTCATCATCGCCGCGCGCGCGGTCAAGTCTGGCGAGGCCGAGTTGATGGTGGTCGGCGGCGTGGAATCGATGTCGCGTGCGCCATTCGTGCTGCCCAAGGCCGACAGTGCTTTCTCCCGCAATGCCGAGATTTACGACACCACCATCGGCTGGCGCTTCGTCAATCCGCTGATGAAGAAGCAGTACGGCGTCGATTCCATGCCGGAGACCGGCGAGAACGTCGCCGAGGATTTCAAGGTGAGCCGCGTCGACCAGGACGCCTTCGCCGTGCGCAGCCAGGAGAAGGCCGTGGCGGCACAGAAGAGCGGCAGGCTGGCGAAGGAGATCGCGCCGGTAACCATCCCGCAGCGCAAGGGCGATCCGGTGATCGTCGACAAGGACGAGCATCCTCGCGCCGGAACCACGGTCGAGACCCTCGCCAAGCTGCCCACGCCGTTCCGTCAGGGTGGTACCGTGACGGCTGGCAACGCCTCGGGCGTCAACGACGGTGCGGCCGCGCTGATCGTCGCTTCGGAGGCTGCCGCCAGAAAGTATGGCCTCACGCCGATCGCCCGTGTCCTGGGCGGAGCGACAGCGGGCGTCGCCCCGCGTGTCATGGGCATCGGACCGGCACCTGCGACCAAGAAGCTCTGCGCCCGGCTCGGCCTCGAGCCGGCCGATTTCGACGTGGTCGAACTCAATGAAGCCTTTGCCTCCCAAGGCATCGCCGTGCTCCGCGAACTCGGAATCGCCGAGGACGCGGAGCACGTGAACCCGAATGGCGGTGCGATCGCGCTCGGCCACCCGCTCGGCATGTCCGGGGCGCGGATTTCGGGAACGGCGGCGCTGGAACTCAGGGAGCGCGGCGCGAAACTCGCGCTCGCCACCATGTGCATCGGCGTGGGGCAGGGCATCGCGGTGGCGCTGGAGAGGGCCTAACTCTCCAACCAATCCTCGATAGCGAGGTCGGGGACGAAGTGGAAGGCGCGATCGCTGGTCACCAGCGTCGCGCCGACCGTAAGGGCGTGGGCCGCGATGAGCATGTCGATTGGGCCTAGGGATTTTCCCATGCGCTCCAAGGTTGCGCGAAGGCGACCGTAAACCATCGCGCAGTCCTCGGTCCAATGCAGCACGTCGATTTCCGCGAAGAAGTCAGTGGTTGCTGTCGCCAGCCGGGTTGCTTCCGGGCGTCTCACCAAACCGGATCTGATTTCGCCGAATGTGATGACCGAAACACATAGGTCCCGCGGCGGAAGCCGGCTTATCCGCTTCAAGGCCGGTGCCGATCGTTTCGTGACGATCCGGCTGACGGCATTCGTGTCGAGCATAGAACGGCGGGTCACTTGAACGGGTCGTCCCGCTCCTGTGCGCCCTGATCCCGATCCTTCATGAAATCGTCCGGAATATCCTCAGACCTGAGCATATTGACCGCGGCAAAGAACTTATCCCAAGAACCTGTTCGTTGAGGTTTTTCCGCAAGAACGACGTGCCCTGTCTCCGGATCACGCCAAATCTCGACCTCCGTTCCTTTGAACCGGAACTCGGCAGGCAGGCGAACGGCTTGGCTCCGACCGTTCATGAACAACTTGGCAACTGCTGTCCCCTCCAGAGCCTCCAAACACATGATATATACCATGATATATATCTCGTGGCAGGGCACAGCAAGGCGGTACGCCAGCGTTCACTGTCGGCGTAATCTCACTGGCGCCTCGCCGAACATATGCGAGAACGCTCGTGAAAATGCGGCGGCGCTCGAAAAGCCTGTGCGCGCGGCGATGTCGGCCATGGGCACCGCGGTGTCGAGCACCAGGCGCCGCGCCGCAAGGAGGCGCAGCCGCTGGTAGTATGCGCCTGGCGTCTCGCCGATCGCGTGGTTGAAGATCTTCTCCAAAGTGCGAGCCGAAACCCCGGCCCGCTTGGCGATCGCGGCGATCGTCAAGGGCTGGTCGACATGCGCCTCCATGAGCCGCACGGCCTGGGCAAGACGGGGATCGTAGCCGTCGAGCCGCCCAAGGGACACTAATGGCTGTGCGTCGGTAGCAGCGCGCGCTTGGTCATAAATGAAGACGCTCGCCACATCGAGCGCCACCGCCATGCCGAGCCGGGTGCGGATGAGGTGCAGCATCAAGTCGAAGGTCGGTGAGGCTCCTCCCGTGGTGAAGACCGGTCCATCGATGATGTAGCGGTCCGGCCGCACGTCTGCTTCCGGAAAGGCCGCCGCGAAATCCTCCAGATCCTCCCAATGGGTCGTCGCCGAGCGGCCGTCGAGCAGACCGGCACGGCCGAGGAACCAGGTGCCGGCCTCGACGCCGCCGACCGCCCGGGCTGAACGCGCCGCTTTGCGGATCGACGCGAGCGTGGCCGAAGAGCCTTGTTCGCGCGAGCCAAAGCCTCCGACCACGATGAGAACGTCCGTGTCCTCCCGCGCGTCGAAGCGTCCGCTGACGGCGACAGGCAGGTCCGCCGTGGTGAGAGGCGCGTTCCCGTCGGCCGAAACGATCTTCCAGTCGAACAACGTTTCGCCTGACACTCGGTTCGCTGCCCGCAGTGGATCGACCGTCGAGGCGACGCACATGATCGAGGAACCGGGAAAGATCAGCAGCGTCATCCTGAGCGGAAAACGCTCTGGCTGAAAGATTGAAGCTGGTTCGCTTTTCATCAATCCTCATTCGTAAAATGCAAAGCACTGTTCGGCAAGGCGAGGGATGATCGGAGAAGGACAGCCCCGGAGAAGGAGGAGCTCTGATGGGTCTCAACCCCAGCCGTGACGTTTTCATCACCTGCGCCGTGACCGGTTCCGGCGACACGACCGGCCGTTCCGACAAGGTTCCCGTCACCCCCCGTCAGATTGCCGATGCGGCGATCGAGGCTGCGAATGCAGGTGCCGCGATCGCCCATATCCATGTGAGGGATCCCGAAACCGGGAAGGGCGCGCGCGACGTTCATCTCTATGAAGAGGTGGTCGATCTGGTGAAGCAGTCTGGCGTCGATGTCGTGCTCAACCTGACCGCGGGCATGGGTGGTGACCTGACGCTCGGCGGGGTCGAGAAGCCCCTGCCGCCCGCGACGGCAGGCACCGACATGGCCGGCGCCACGGAGCGTCTCGCCCATGTCGCCAAGCTGCTTCCGGAAATCTGCACGCTTGATTGCGGCACGATGAATTTCGGCGAGCAGGATTATATCATGACCAACACGCCGGTCATGCTGAAGGAGATGGCGCGCCAGATCCAGGCGCTTGGCGTGAGGCCGGAGGTCGAAATCTTCGATACCGGTCATCTGCTTCTCGCCAAATGGCTTCACGGACAGGGCCTGCTCGATGACCCCGTGATGGTGCAACTCTGCATGGGCATTCCCTGGGGGGCGCCGGACGACATTGCCACGCTTACAGCCCTCACCGCCAACCTGCCTTCCGACTGGGTCTTTTCTGCCTTCTCGATCGGCCGCAACCAGCTTCCCTATGTGGGGGTGGCGCTGGCCACCGGCGGCAACATTCGCGTCGGGTTGGAGGACAATATCTGGTTGGAAAAAGGCGTGCTCGCCACCAACGGCGCGCTGGTCGAGCGAGCGGTGAAGGTGGCCGAGGGCATGGGCTCCCGCATCATGGGACCGGCAGATGTGCGCGAAAAGCTCAAGCTCGAGAAGCGGTGGTAGTCGATGAGCAGGATCTGCAAGGCCGCCGCGATTGGCGGCGGGGTGATCGGTGCCGGCTGGGTCGCGCGGCTCGCCTTGAACGGCATCGACGTCGCCGTCTTCGACCCCGACCCGGAGGCCTCCCGAAAGGTCGGCGAGGTCATGAAGGGCGCGCGCCGCGCTTACCGAAAGATGGCTCCGGGCGGGTTGCCTGGGGAGGGCCGGGTCACCTACGCCAAGACCATTGCGGAGGCGGTGACCGGCGCAGATTTCATCCAGGAAAGCGTGCCCGAACGGCTCGACCTGAAGCACAAAGTGCTGGCCGAGATCGACGCCCACGCATCCAGGGATGCGCTGATCGGCTCTTCCACATCGGGCCTCAAGCCTTCCGATATGCAGGCCGCAATGGAACGTCCGGAGCGGCTTGTCGTGGGCCATCCCTTCAACCCAGTCTATCTCCTGCCACTGGTGGAAGTCGTCGGCGGCGACAAGACATCAAGGAAGACGATCGAGAAAGCGCGCTCTGTCTACGCTTCGATCGGCATGAAGCCGGTCGTTATCCGCAAGGAGATCGAAGCCTTTGTCGGCGACCGCCTGCTCGAAGCCGTCTGGCGCGAGGCGTTGTGGCTGATCAAGGACGATATCACCACCGTCGAGGAGCTCGACGACATCATGCGCTACTCTTTCGGCATACGCTGGGCGCAGATGGGCATGTTCCAAGTCTATCGTATCGCCGGCGGCGAAGCGGGCATGCGCCACTTCATTGCCCAGTTCGGTCCCTGTCTCGCCTGGCCCTGGACCAAGCTTACCGACGTACCGGAATTGACGGACGAACTGGTCGACAAGATTGCCGCCCAGTCGGACGAGCAGGCGCAGGGTCTGTCGATCCGCGAGCTGGAGCGCATCCGCGACGACAATCTCGTCGCCATCATGGAAGCGCTGTCCAAACAGAACAAAGGCAAGGGCTGGGGCGCCGGTGCGCTGCATAAGGACTATACGAAACAGCTTGCCAAGGCGGCTGCGAAGGACGTTGGCAAGGGCAAGCCTGCCAACGTGGCGAAGAGCAAGGGTTGAGGCCAATGGATTTCGGCCTGTCCGAAGAGCAGAAGCTGATCGTCGAGACGACGCGATCCTTCGTCGAGAACGAGCTCTATCCGCATGAGGCGGAGGTCGAGAGGACCGGCCACCTGCGCCGCGAGCTCATCGAGGAACTCAAGGCGAAGGCCATCGCCGCCGGCCTCTATGCAGCGAACATGCCGGTCGAGGTCGGAGGGGCAGGGCTGGATACCGTGACTTGGCTCCTCTACGAGAAAGAGCTCGGCCGGGCGAATTACGCGCTTCATTGGACCTGCGTGGCGCGGCCTTCCAACATCCTGCTCGCCGGTACGCCGGAGCAGCGCGAAAAGTACCTCTATCCCTGCATACGCGGCGAGAAATGGGACTGTCTCGCCATGACCGAGCCGGGCGCGGGATCGGACCTGCGCGGCATGAAGGCGAGCGCGGTTCAGGACGGCGACGACTGGGTGCTCAACGGCACCAAGCATTTCATCTCGCATGCCGATATCGCCGATTTCGCCATCGTCTTCATGGCCACGGGCGAGGAGGACAGCGCGCGCGGCAAGCGCAAGAAAATCACGGCCTTCTTCGTCGACAAGGGCACGAAAGGCTTCACTGTCCGCGACGGCTATCGCAATGTCTCGCACCGCGGCTACACCAATTCGATCCTCGAATTCGACGATTGCCGTCTGCCCGGAGAGCAGGTGCTGGGCGAAATCCACAAAGGGTTCGAGGTCGCCAACAGCTGGCTGGGGGCGACACGTCTCCAGGTGGCGGCGACCTGCCTCGGCCGTGCCGACAGGGCATTCTCCCATGCCGTCGCCTATGCCGCCGAGCGCGAGCAGTTCGGCCAGCGGATCGGCAAGTTCCAGGGCGTCTCCTTCAAATTGGCCGATATGGCCACTGAGTTGAAGGCCGCCGACCTCATGGTCTTCGAGGCTGCCTGGAAATACGACCAGGGGACAGTCACCGACCAAGACATGGCGATGGCGAAGCTCAAAGCGACCGAGATGCTCGCCTTCGTTGCCGACGAGGCTATCCAGATTCATGGCGGCATGGGCCTCATGGCCGACCTGCCGCTGGAGCGCATTTGGCGCGATGCCCGGGTCGAGCGCATCTGGGAGGGAACGTCCGAGATACAACGGCACATCATCTCGCGCGCGCTGCTTAGGGCGGTGGGAGGATAGCGCTACTATGATGGCGGATCAGCATACCCCCCTCTGTCCTGCCGGACATCTCCGCCACAAGGCTACGAGATTCACACATCCGGCGGAGCTTTCTGGAGTACCCCTCATCCGACCGCGCTTGGCGCGGCCACCTTCTCCCCTTGTGGGAGAAGGTGGCCGACAAGCCTGTGACGCGGCTGAGCCGCGGCACAAGCGCCGGAGGTCGGCTGAGGGGTGTTCCAGAGACCGCCGACGATCCGTGAGATGTGTGAATGTCGTAGCCCTCAAGGGGGGAGATCGGCAGCTTCGATCTTTGCACTCGCTTTGCTCGGCTGAAGATTGGCGAAATCATTCGCGACGGCCAATCTCCCCCCTTGTGGGGGAGATGTCCGGCAGGACAGAGGGGGGTGCCTGCCATGCACCGTCTTGAGCGCCTGCTGCGGCCGAGATCCATTGCCGTCTTCGGCGGCGTTCAGGCGGCGGCGGTCGTGCGGGAGTCGCTCAAGATGGGCTTCGCCGGCGAGATCTGGCCGGTGCATCCGTCGAAGGACGCGGTTGAAGGAGTAAGGGCCTACCGTTCGGCGGCCGAGCTCCCCGGAGCCCCGGACGCGGCGTTCGTGGGGGTCAACAGACATCTGACACTGGACATCGTCAGGCAGTTGCGCGAGCGCGGCGCGGGCGGGGCGGTCTGCTTCGCCGCCGGTTTTCTGGAGACCGGCGACTACGATGCCGAAGGCCCGCAGCTGCAGCAGGGGCTCTTGGAGGCCGCCGGGTCCATGCCGATCATCGGGCCCAACTGCTACGGCCTGATCAACTATGCCGATGGGGCTCTTCTCTGGCCCGATCAGCACGGCGGAACGCGGCTTCAAGAAGGGATCCGTGGCGTGGCGATCGTCACGCAATCGTCGAACATCGCCATCAACATGACGATGCAGAAGCGCGGGCTGCCGGTGGCCTATGTCATGACCGCCGGCAACCAGGCGCAGACCGGCTTGTCGGAAATGGCGCTTGGGCTTGTCGAGGACGGGCGCGTCTCGGCCTTGGGACTTCATATCGAAGGCTTCGATTCAATCATTGGCTTCGAACGTTTGGCGGCGCGCGCACGCGAACTCGGCAAGCCTGTCGTCGCCATGAAGGTCGGCAGGTCCGAGCAGGCGCGTGCGGCCACGATCTCGCACACGGCCTCGCTTGCCGGATCCGATGCGGCCGCTGAAGCCTTCTTGAGGCGGCTGGGTATCGCCCGGGTCGACACGATCCCATCCTTCCTGGAGGCGCTGAAGCTGCTCCACACCGTCGGCCCGCTTCCCGGGTATCGGCTTTCCTCGATGAGTTGTTCCGGCGGAGAGGCGTCCATCATGGCCGACAGTGCCGACGGACGCTCCGTCTATTTTCCCAAGCTGGTGGACGAACACCACGCGCGGGTCAAGGAAGCGCTCGGTCCGCTGGTCGCCGTCGCCAATCCGCTCGACTACCACACCTTCATCTGGAACAACGAACCCGCCATGACCGCTGCCTTCACGGCCATGGCGTCGGGCGGTTTCGATCTCAACATGCTGGTGATCGATTTTCCCCGCGGCGACCGCTGCTCGGATGCCGAGTGGTTTCCGACCTTGCGCGCCTTCGAAGCCGCTTTGAGGAGCAATGCGGCCAAGGGCGCGATCGTCGCCTCCATGCCGGAGAACCTGCCGGAGCAGTACTGCGCCGACCTGATCGCGCACGGCATCGCCCCGCTTTATGGCATTCCCGAGGCGATGAATGCCGCGGAAGCCGCCGGCTTCGTCGGCGAAGCGTGGTCTCGAAAGCCAGCCGATCCGGTTGCGGCAAGAGGCTGGGAGGCCGAAACGGCAGCCCGACACGAGCCGGACGAGGCCGAGGCAAAGGCGTTGCTCGCGGCGCATGGGCTATCCGTTCCGCGAGGCCGACGGGTTGCCGATGTCCACGAAGCCGCCGTGGCAGCGGAAGCTTTGGGCTTTCCGGTGGCGTTGAAGGCACTCGGCTTGGCCCATAAATCCGAGCAGGGCGCGGTGAAGCTCGGTTTGGCTGATCGCCAGGCCGTCCATGCCGCGGCCGAGCGTCTCGCCGGTCTCGGCACCGGGCTTTATGTCGAACGGATGGTGATGGACGGTGTCGCCGAGCTGATCGTCGGCGTCACACGCGATCCGCTGTTCGGGCCGGTTATGACCTTGGGGTCGGGTGGCGTGCTGGTCGAACTGCTCAAGGATTCCGCCACGCTGCTCCTCCCAGCGACAAAGGTAGAGGTGGAGGCTGCATTGCGCGGGCTCAAACTTTTCCCCCTGCTCGATGGCTATCGAGGTCGTCCAAAGGGCGATCTCGACGCCGCGCTGGAGATGATTCTCGGAATCGCGTCCTTCGTCGCGGCCCACACCGAACGGATCGAAGAACTCGACATCAATCCGCTGATCGTCGGCCGTGAAGGACAGGGTGCCTGGGTCGCCGACGCCCTGTTGGTGATGAATGGAGACAGCTCATGTCCGAAGTCATAACGACGCGCCGCGAGGGCGCTATCCTCGAGGTTACGCTCGACCGTCCCAAGGCCAATGCCATCGATCTCGCGACCTCGCGGTTGATGGGGCTCACCTTCCAGTCCTTCCGCGACGATCCGGACCTTCGTGTGGCGATCGTCAAGACGGCCGGCGACAAATTCTTCTCCGCCGGATGGGACTTGAAGGCGGCGGCTGCCGGCGACGCGGTAGACGGCGACTACGGCGTCGGCGGTTTTGCAGGACTGCAGGAATTGCGCGATCTCAACAAGCCGGTGATTGCTTGCGTCAACGGCATGGCGGTCGGGGGCGGCTTCGAACTGGCGCTGTCCTGCGACCTCATTTATGCCGCCGACCATTCCACTTTCGCCCTGCCGGAAATCCGCGCCGGCACCTTGGCCGACGCCGCTACGGTGAAGTTGCCGAAGCGTATTCCCTATCACGTTGCCATGGACCTTCTGCTGACCGGCCGCTGGATGGATGCGGAGGAAGCTCATCGCTGGGGGCTGGTCAACGAGGTGTTGCCCAGGGAAAAGCTCGAAGACAGGGTCTGGGCGACCGCGCGGCTGCTCGCCGCCGGGCCACCCCTGGTCTATGCGGCCATTAAGGAAGTCGCGCGCAAAGCCGAAGCCATGGAATTCCAGGATGCGATGAACTGGATCACCAAACGCAAATTCCGCACCGTCGATGAGCTTTATGCCTCCGACGACAATCAGGAGGGCTTCCGGGCTTTCGCCGAGAAGCGCGATCCCGTCTGGAAAGGACGATAAGCATGTCCACGGACTACACGAAGCTTATCGATGCAGAAACCTGGGCCTTCATCGAACGGACCAACAGCTTTTATCCGCCCGACACGATCGACTGTACGATCGCCGAGCAGAGGCGGATCTACGATCGCATGTGCCGCGAGTTCTTCGTCGGCTATCCCGAGGGCGTGACCGCGGAGGACCGCGCTATCGAGGCGCCGAGCCATCCGATTCCGATCCGCAGCTATCGCGCGGCGAAGTCCGACAATGCAGCTATGGTACTCTATTTCCACGGCGGTGGTTTTATCCTCGGCGGTCTCGACAGCCACGACGACGTTTGCGCCGAACTCTGCGCCCGTACCGGCTACGAGGTGGTGTCCATCGATTACCGGCTGGTCCCCGAGCATCTCCACCCGGCCGCCTTCCAGGACGCGATGGCCGCGTTCAAATGGGCCGCCACGGCATCGCGTCCGATCCTGCTCTGCGGCGATAGCGCGGGGGGCAACCTGGCCGCTGCGGTCGCGCACCACACTCGCGGCCATGAGCGGGCTCCGATCGGACAAATCCTCATCTATCCCGGCCTTGGTGGCGACACCACCAGGGGTTCCTATGTGACCCATGCGAACGCGCCGATGCTGACCATGCGCGACCTCGTTTTCTACAAGGACATCCGCACCGGCGGGGCCGACGTCTCGGACGACGTCAGCTACATGCCGATGCGTGATCCGGATTTTTCTTCGCTTCCGCCGACGGTCATCTTCACCGCCGAATGCGATCCGCTTTCGTCCGACGGCGAGGCGTACCGCGATCTCGTTCATGCGGCTGGCGGCAAAGCCTATTCGCTGGAGGAGCGGGGTCTCGTGCATGGCTATCTGCGCGCGCGGCACACGGTACGTCGAGCCCGCGAAAGCTTCACGCGGATCGTCGACGCGGTGAAAGCGCTCGGTAAGCGTGAGTGGCCTTATTGAGATCTGCGGACACAAGTTTGTTACCGCGGGTTGCCGCAGTTTGTATGAGGACTACCATCCCGGGGGTGACGCTCAGCGCCGACCTTGTTACGAGGACCAGGAATCGGTGCCGGCGTACGCTGGCATACCAGCAATGCATTCCGAGCGGCGGCGGGGCAGTGCAAAGGAGCCGGCGAAATGGCCAGTGTTGCAAACGCCCTGGGCGTTCTTCTTCCTTATAGCGGCCCCTCATCGAGGTGGTTGTCGGCGGCCGATTCCGGGCCGACCCTTCTGGCAACTCCCTTAAACGACTCCCTCTACGGCGGCGGCAACGGCACGGTCACCATGTGGGGTCTTGCCGGCGACGACATCTATAATCTCTATTCCACCAAGGATCAGGTGTTCGAGCAACCCGGCGAGGGGATCGACACGATCATCACCTGGATGAGCTACACGCTTCCGGAGAATTTCGAGAATCTGACCGTCACCGGCGATAGACAAATCGCGATCGGGAACGACCAGGACAACATCATCTCCGGCCGCTCGGCTCAGCAGACGCTTGACGGTGGGGCAGGCAACGACGTGCTCATAGGTGGCGACGGTGCCGATATCTTCTCCGTAAAACGGGGCAATGGCAGCGATGTGATCCTGGATTTCAATGCGAACGATATTGTGCGCCTTGACGGCTACGGCTTCACCTCTTTCGATCAGGTCAAGGCTAACATGTTCCAGTCGGGAATTGACGTCACGCTCGGCTTGGCCGACGGCGAGGTGCTGGTCTTCGCGAACAAGACGATCGAGCAACTCCATGCCGACCAATTCAAGCTCGGCCTCGACAAGTCGAATCTGAGACTGACTTTTGCAGATGAATTCGATTCCCTCAGCCTGTGGAACGGGCAAACCGGAACATGGGACACCAACTATTGGTGGGGCGCCCCAAACGGTAGCACCCTTCCAGACAACAAGGAGTTGGAATGGTATATCGATACCGATTACCGCCCGACGAAATCGGTCAATCCCTTCAGCGTCGAGGATGGCGTCCTGACGATCACTGCCGCGCGCGCGCCTGAGGAGATCAGGCCGTTCATAAATAACTACGAATACACATCGGGAATGATCACCTCGTTCGAGTCGTTCTCCCAGACATACGGCTATTTCGAGATTCGCGCCGACATGCCGGACACCCAAGGCACATGGCCTGCGTTCTGGCTGCTTCCGGCGGATGGAACATGGCCGCCGGAACTCGACGTCATCGAGATGCGGGGACAGAATCCCAACCAGTTGGTGCTGACCGCTCATAGCGAGGCAACGGGAGAACACACCCAGATACGCTCCGTCGCGAATGTCTCCGATACTGAAGGCTTCCACACCTACGGGCTGTTGTGGACCCAGAATGAACTCGTCTGGTACTTCGATGATGTCGAGGTGGCGCGCGCGGAGACGCCTCCCGACATGCATGATCCGATGTACATGATTGCCAATATGGGTCTCGGCGGTTGGGCCGGAACACCGGCGGACGGTCTCGCTACTCCTGCCGAGATGAAGATCGATTATATTCACGCCTATCAGCTAGGCGACGACGCGATCCTTTAGGAGTTCGGTGTGCGTCCTTCGAGTCCTCGAAGAACGCACACCGAATCGGAACCGATAAAAATGTCAATTCCCGGCCGCCTCCATGCGCCTGCCCTCGATGGCCTTTTCCAGCCAGCCGATCTCCATCTCCGGGACCGAGGAAAGAAGCAGGTCGGTGTAGGCGTCGAAGGGCGGCGTCAGCACCTTGGATCTAGGTCCGTAGCGCACGACTTCGCCGCGATACATGACCACTACTGCGTCCGCGATCGCCTTCACCGTCGCAAGGTCGTGGGTGATGAACATGTAGGCGACATCCTCTTCGCTCTGCAATTCGAGCAGGAGCTTCAGGATGCCGTTCGCCACGAGCGGGTCGAGTGCGCTCGTCACCTCGTCGCAAATTATCAGCTTCGGTTTGGCGGCCAGTGCTCGGGCGATGCAGACGCGCTGCTTCTGCCCGCCGGAGAGCTCGGCCGGGTAACGTTCGGCGAAGCCCTTGCTCATCTCGATCTTGTCGAGCAACTCGGCGACACGTGCATCGCGCTCCTTGCCCTTCATGCCGAAATAGAACTCCAGTGGCCGGCCGATGATGGCGCCGACGGTCTGACGCGGATTCATCGCGACATCGGCCATCTGGTAGATCATTTGCAATTCGCGAAGATCCGCGCGGCTGCGGTCTGTCAGGCGGTTTGCCAACTTGCGCCCTGCGAAGGTGATTGAACCTTCCATCGGCGGCAGCAGGCCGGTGATGGCGCGCGCCAGCGTGGACTTGCCCGATCCGGACTCCCCGACCACGGCGAGCGTCTGACCGGGATGGATATCTATCGAGACATTTTTCAACACCCGGACCGCACCGCCGCCATAGCCCGCCGTGACATTGGCGATGGAAAGGAGAGGCGCCTTTTCCGAGCGCTGCTCCTCATGCGCGATACGGTTTACGGAGACGAGCGCCTTCGTGTAGTCCTGGCGAGGCTCATGGATGATCTGTCGTGTGTCGCCCCATTCCACGAGCTTGCCATGCCGCAACACCATGATCTCGTCCGAGACCTGAGCAACCACCGCAAGATCGTGCGTGATGTAAAGCGCGGCCACGCCGGTATCGCGGATCGCATCCTTGATGGCGGCGAGCACGTCGATCTGGGTCGTGACGTCGAGCGCTGTCGTCGGCTCGTCGAAGACGATCAGGTCGGGCTCGGAGCAGAGCGCCATCGCTGTCATCACACGTTGTAGCTGACCGCCTGAAACCTGATGCGGAAAGCGTTTGCCGATGGTTTCCGGATCCGGCAGGCTGAGCTTGCGAAACAGGGCGATGGCGCGTTTTTCTGCCTCGGCGCGGGAGGCGACGCCATGCCCGACCGCTGCTTCCACGACCTGATCCATGAGCCGGTGGGCGGGGTTGAAGGCGGCCGCGGCTGACTGCGCGACGTAGCAGACCTCGCGCCCGCGGAGGCGGCGCAGGCTCCTCGCCCCGCCCTTCAGTATGTCACGCCCGTTGAGCACCACCTCGCCGCCGGTGATCCTCACGCCGCCGCGCCCGTATCCCATCGAAGCCAAGCCGATGGTCGACTTCCCAGCGCCGGATTCGCCGATAAGGCCGAGCACCTTGCCGCGCTCCAGCGACAGCGACACGCCATCGACGATGGTCAGAGTAAGTGGCGGCTCGCCCGGCGGATAGGCCGTCGCCTCGATCCGCAGGTCGCGTATATCGAGGAGAGGATCGCGCTTGGTGTCAGCCATTGCCGCGGCCTCCCTTGAGGTCGGTAGTGCGGTTGAGGATCCAGTCGGCGACCAGGTTTACCGATATGGCCAGCAATGCGATGGCGGCGGCCGGGATCAGCGCCGCCGGCACGCCGAAGACGATGCCGTCCTTGTTCTCCTTCACCATGCCACCCCAATCGGCTTCCGGCGGCTGGACGCCGAGGCCGAGGAAGGACAGCGCCGACAGGAACAGCACGGCATAGATGAAGCGCAGGCCAAGCTCGGAGACCAGAGGCGACAGGGCATTCGGCAGGATCTCCCGGAAGATGATCCAGCCGCGGCCTTCACCGCGCAGCTTCGCCGCCTCGACGAAATCCATGACGTTGATGTCGGCCGCGACGGCGCGCGACAAGCGATAGACGCGGGTCGAATCGAGGATACCCATCACGAGGATCAGCGTCGTCAGGGTGGAAGGCAGGACTGATAGGATGACCAGGCCGAAGATCAGCGTAGGTATCGCCATCATGAGATCCACGAAGCGAGACATGAGCGTGTCGAACCATCCGCCGACGACAGCCGCCGCGAAGCCCAGCACCGAGCCCAGGACGAAGGAGATGGCTGTTGCCGCCGCCGCGATGAAGATCGTCGTACGAGCCCCGTAGATCATGCGGGCAAAGAGGTCCCGGCCGAGATTGTCGGTGCCCAGCCAATGGGCGGCCGATGCAGGCTGCCAGACGTCGCCGACAGTCGCGTCCATCGGATACGGGGCGAGGAAGGGCGCAAGCACGGCCATGGCCAGGAAAAGGAAGGTCAGGAGGAGGCCGAGAGCTGCGCCGGTCGGGATTCGTGTCAGGGAAAGCATGACCCGGCCCTCACTTCGGGTGCCTGAGGCGCGGATTGGTGACGATGGCTGTTACGTCGGCGACGATGTTGAGGCAGATGTAGACGGCGGCGAAGATCAGTCCGCAGGCCTGCACCACCGGGACATCCCGCTTCGAGACGTGGTCGACCAGATATTGGCCCATGCCGGGATAGACGAAGATCACTTCGACCACGACGACGCCGACCACCAGGAAGGCGAGGTTGAGCATCACCACATTGACGATCGGTGCTATGGCATTGGGAAAGGCGTGCCGCCGGATGACCTGGATCGGCGACAGCCCTTTCAGCTCGGCCGTTTCGATATAGGCCGACTGCATGACGTTGAGGATCGCCGCACGCGTCATGCGCATCATGTGGGCGAAGACGACGAAGGTCAGTGCCAGCGCCGGCAGCGTTATCGCCTTCAGCCGATCGACGAAGCCCATGCCGTCATAAACGGTCGAGACGCTCGGCAGCCATTGCATCTTCACAGCCACGAAATAGATCAGCAGGTAGCCGATGAAGAATTCGGGCAGCGAGGTGGAAGCGAGTGCAAAGCCGGAGATCGCCTTGTCGACCGGGCCATTGCGGTAGCGCACCGCGACCAGGCCGGCGGCAATGGCAAGCGGTATCGACAGCGCGGCGGCCCAGAAGGCGAGGAACAGGGTGTTCCAGAAACGCTTGCCCAGCGAGGTTGCGATGTCCTGACCGCTGGTGAGCGCCTTGCCCAGGTCGCCGGTCAAAACACCACCCAGCCAGCGGAAATAGCGAACATAGGCCGGATCGTTCAGGCCGAGCTCCTGGCGTAGGTTGGCAAGCGCCTGGGGCGTCGCGGATTGGCCGAGAATGGATTGGGCGACGTCGCCAGGCAGGATTTGGGTGCCGGCGAAGATCAGGACCGAAACGGCCAGGAGCAGGAGGACGCCCAGCACGATGCGCTGGGCGACGAGTTTCACGATCGGTGAGCGCATGCGGGCACGAGCGGCTCAGGCCGCAACCCAGCACTTGGAAAGGGCGTATCCGCCCATCATCTCCGAGGTCGGGTCCTGGATCCATCCTGCGACCCTGGGGCCGGTGGCATCGATGAATTCGTTGAACATCGGCACGATGACGCCGCCGTCATTGTGCACCATCTCTCCCATCGACTTGTAAAGTGCCGTACGCTTCTCGGGATTGAGCTCCGACCGCGCCTGGATCAGCAGCTTGTCGAAGTCGTCGCGGAAGAAGCGCGTGTCGTTCCAGTCCGCCTTCGAATAGTAGGCCGTCGTATACATCTGGTTCTGGGTCGGGCGCCCCTCCCAGTAGGAGGTCGAGAACGGCTGCTTGTTCCACACTTCCGACCAGTAGCCGTCGCCCGGCTCGCGCTTGACCTCCAGGGTGATTCCAGCCTTGGCGCAGCTCTGCTGGTAAAGCTGGGCGGCATCGACCGCGCCGGGGAAGGCGACGTCGGAGGTCCGCAGCAGGATCGGACCGCTATGCCCCGACTTCTTGTAGTGGAATGCCGCCTTTTCGGGATCGAAGGGGCGCTGTTCGATTTCCGAGAACAGGGGATAGGTGGCGTTGACCGGTATGTCGTTGCCGATCGAGCCGTAGCCCATCAGGATCTTCTGCAGCATCTCCTCGCGGTTCACGGCGTATTTCAATGCCAGCCTGAGGTCGTTGTTATCGAATGGCGCGGTATTGCAGTGCATGATCAGGACGTAGTGCCCTCGACCCGCGATGTTGCGGATAGTGACACCCGGTACGTTTTTGATCAGGCCGACGATCTTGGGCTCGACGCGGTTGACCATGTCGACCTGGCCGCTCTGCAGAGCCGCGGTGCGCGCGGTCGCGTCGTTGATGACGATGATCTCGATCTGATCGACGAAGCCGCGATTCGCTGCGTTCCAATAGCCGTCGAACCTTTCCCCGACATGGCGTACGCCAGGCTCGTTGACGGCAATCTTGTAAGGTCCGGTGCCGACGCCCGCCGTCGGATCGTCTTTGCCGCCATTGGGCTGGATCATCAGATGGAAGTCGGCCATCAGATAGGGCAGGTCGGCGTCGCCCTCCTTGAGCGTGATGACAACGTTCTGGCCGTCGGCCTTGATCGTGTCGATACCGCCCATCAGGCCGAGCGCGCCCGACTTGGAGCTGGCGTCGGAGTGGCGTTCGAGCGTGGCGACCACGTCGTCGGGGGTCAACTCCTTGCCGTTGTGGAAGCTGACGCCTTTGCGGATCTTGAAGGTCCAGATCTTGGCGTCGTCCGAGGCGCCTACCTCTTCGGCGAGCTTGGGGGCGATCTGGCCGTCGGGCGTCACTTCTACAAGCTGCTCGGCCCAGTTGCGGCCGAACAGATAAGGCACCTGGCTCGCCCAGGAGGCGGGGTCGAGGCTGTTGGTGGATTCACCACCCTGCATGCCGGCCTTCAGGATCCCGCCCTTGATCGGACCAGCCGCCTTGGCGGCGTCGGCCAGCAATCCGTTGGCGAAGGTGGCCGTCACACCGAGCGCGGCGGCACGGCCGAGGAAGTCCCGTCGGTTCAACTTGCCGGCAACGACATGTCTGCTCAGGAATTCGAGTTCGTTGGACATCGAGTGCTCCTCACTCCATTGGTGCCGACCAAGGGATTTTTTTATGTTTTGTTGAGGAGATATTGGCCGCAACGGAAAGCATGCGGCAAGGCCGAATGCGACATTCCGTGGCGTAAATGGCATGCCGGTCTGGCCCAATCGGCTCCCTCCCGGCCGATGTTCTCGGCGAGATCACGCGTTAGGCGAGCGCATCGCCGTTATGCGCCTCGATCCTTCAACTCAAGCGGAAATGCGTGGCACCGGACTACGTCAAGGTGGCGGCTTCCGTGCGCGTGGAGCAGTCACTTAACGACAATGTCTGCATTCAACGCGTCTCAGCGCGGAAATTTGCGGACGAGTAGCACCACCCGCTGAAGCAAGAACCCCGGCCGAGGCCGGGGTCCGAAGAAGCTGGCGTGGAGGCCTGGGGCTTGGCCTCCGTAGACATCTTCGCGTTAGAAGCGGAAGTTCACAGCCGCCTTGATCGTGTGGAAGCTGACGTCCTCGCGAACCGTCAGGCCACCCTGGCTGAAGATATCGTCCTTGCCGAGATCGACGTAGCTGTATTCGGTCTGGAAGGAGACCCGATCGGTGATGGCGTACTCCACGCCGGCGCCGACGACGAAGCCGGTCCTGCTCTTGTCGCCCGAGAACACGGAGACGCCGTCAAGAACGACATCCTGCTCGGTCTTGCCATAGGCGAAACCGCCATGGCCATAGAACAGGGCGCGGTCGAAGGCGTAGCCGGCGCGAGCGCGGACGGTGCCGAGATACTTCAGCTCCGAGTCGGCCGAGGCGTTCCCCACCCCTGGGATCGAGCCGCTGAGGCTGGCTTCGTGGTTGGTGAAGGCGATGTCCGCCACTGCACCGAAGACCCATGGACCGGTCTGGTAGTCGTAGCCGAGCTGAACGCCCCCAAGCGCCCCGCTGCCGGATACGTCGAACGAAGCAGTCGGGCCGCCCGCCGGGGCCGCCTCGTAGCCATAGTCGCCAGTGGTGATGCCGCCGAAGACGCCGATATAAGCGCCCGACCAATTGTAGGCGGTGACCGGCAGTTCCGGCGCCTGCTCAACGATGGCATCGGCGGCATGGGCACTGGAAAACAGCGCAGCCGAGAAGGCCGCCGTCAACAAAATTCTTTTCATGATTGTTATCCTAAGTCTTTGATATTGCCCCGCAGCTGCTCGTATCAGATGCCGAGCGTATTCCTAGTGCAGCGATGCAACACCCCACGCCAGAGATGAGCGTGACCGGATTTGCACAATTTCCGGTCGAGGATATCCACAGACGAAAACGTGAATGCACCGTGAGTGCATGACGCACCGTTCGAGGCGTTGTCGCAACCATGGCGATACGCCATGCTGTGATATTGGTCGGGGGGCACCGTCCACAAAGCCTGCGAACAAGCACCGGTGCTCGAGACACGTCACGAAGGAGGTTCATCCATGCCGTCCGTCACGGTCGATCCCGAGAAGGTCCGCGAATTCAAGGATGCCGAGAGCTTTTACGCGTGGCTGGCCGAACACCATGACAAGGAAGACGAAGTCTGGATCAAGATCCACAAGGTGAACTCCGGACTTCCCTCGATCACGCCCAAGGAGGCGATCGACGTCGTGCTCTGCTGGGGCTGGATCGACGCGGTGCGCAAAGGGCTGGACGACAGGAGCTATCTTCAGCGTTACACAAGACGGGGTCGCAAGAGCACCTGGAGCCAGATCAACGTCGATAACGTCGCGCGGCTCATTGGTGAAGGCCGGATGACCGAGCACGGCCTGAAAGAGGTCGAGGCGGCAAAGGCCGACGGACGCTGGCATCGAGCGTACAAGAGCGGCAGGGATATGAAGATACCCGACGATCTTCAGGCTGCCATCGACGCCGAGCCACAGGCAAGGGTAATGCTGGAGAAGCTCAGCGAGCAGAACCGCTTCGCGTTGGCCTTCCGCGTCCACAACATGAAGACCGAAGCCGGACGCAAGAAGAAGATCGAGAGCTTCGTCGAGATGCTGAAACGTGGTGAGACGATCTATCCGCAACGCCGGAAGTGAATGCGGCAATCGCAATTTCACTTGATTTTGTTCTCTGTTTGTTCCAAAACCACATTTTGTCGGGGAATGAGGGGGTACCACGTCAAGGATGTACCCCATGCAGTACGCGTTCGATTTCTACGGTCCCTATCCCACAAGGCCGAAGCGGCCGGAACGGCTGTTCTTTGCATTGTTGCCGGAAGGCGCCCGCCTTTCTATCGAAGAGTTCGCTCGGCGTTTCATTATGGAATGTCGGTGGCTCCATGGTCTGCTCGACGTCGAGCGCTGGCATGTTTCGCTGCACCATGTGGGCGACTACAGGCGGTTGCGGGAGAAGTTCGTCTATGGTGCCCGCAAAGCAGCGGAATCCATCCCGATGCCGCCGCCATTCGACGTGAAATTCCAATCCGTGGCGACTTTCGATGGCCCTCCGTCAAGAAGCGGCAAGCCTCGACGGCGACCGCTGGTTCTCATCGGCGAAGGAGCCGCGTTGAGGACATTGCACGGGTTGCTTGGAGCCGCCATGGAGAAGAACGGCTTCAGGGCGGCAGTGGATTTTACGCCGCATATGACCTTGTCATACGGTTCAGAAAGGGTTCCGCCCCAAGCGATCGAACCGGTGCGGTTCACGGCCAAGGAACTTGTGCTGATTCACAGCAGGTTATGGCTCTCGCAATACGAAATCCTTGGCCGATGGCCATTCAAGGAGTAGGCCACGATGGGGTGTCCACATCGGCCCAGACATGTGACAGTGAGGGCGGTGCAAGGCGAAAGCCGGAACAGGGAGGATGATGTCGCAAGCATCGAATGGGAAGCGGTCGGACAGCGGGTCGCGGCTTATCAAGACGTCGCCAGAGGCTATCTACCGGGCCATGCTGGATCCCACGGCAATCGCTGCCTGGCGTCCGCCTGAAGGCATGAAGGCGCAAGTTCATGTCTTCGAGCCGCGTGTGGGCGGAACCTTCCGGATGTCGTTCATCTATCTTGACCGAACCATGTCGGGCAAAACGTCCGGAAATGCCGATGTCTTCCAGGGGGAGTTCATGGATCTGGTCCCGAACCGGCGCGTTGTCGAGCGGGTCGAATTCGAATCCGAGGATCCCGCCTTCGCCGGGGCGATGACGGTGACGACCACGCTCGATGCCCAGCCCGACGGCACCAAAGTCACCATCCTTTGCGAGAACGTGCCCAGCGGTATCTCGCAGGCGGATCACGAGGCAGGAATCGCGTCCACCTTGGCGAACCTCGCGGCATTCACGGAATGAGGCCTCCCGTCATCGGTCAAGCGTGAAGAGTTCCTGCGCGCGCCCGATTCCGCGCAACGCGTAGCGTCCCACAGAGACGAGTTGCTTCCGCTCGGCCTCAGGCAGGGCCTCGCGAAATGCAGGCGAGACGAGGATGTCACGCTCGGCCGACCGGCACATCGCGACGATGCGGCTTACCTCGTTGACCGCTTGGCCGACCACTGTGAAGTCGAGACGGTCCTTGCTGCCGATATTGCCGTAAAAGACGTCGCCGATATGCAGGCCGAGATTGATGGAGCTGACCGGCTCCTCGCTGTCCGTCCTGCGGCGGTTGAGATCGACAAGACGCTGGCGAAGGTCGGCTTCCGCGCGTAGCGCAGCACTGCAGGCGGCGGCCGGATCGCTGTGGGTGAAGATCGCCAATATGCCGTCGCCGATCAGCTTGAGCACGTCGCCGCCGGCACTGTGAACCGAGGAAATCACGGCTTCGGCGTAGTCGTTCAGCAACGGAATGAGCCGGTCGGAGGCGATGGTGTCCGATACGGCGGTGAAGTTGCGCATGTCGGAATACCATAGAACGGCATTTATCTTGTCGGCCACGCCGCGCGACATCTTGCCTCTCAGGACGCGCTGCCCGGCGTCCTGGCCGAGATAGGTTTCGACCAGGGCTTCGGCGACGCGCGCCAGAGACGCAGATTTGACCGCAAGGGCGAGCGTCGGCACGAGCCGGCGCAGGGCGTCGAGATCGGCGTCGCTGAAACCGTCCGGCCGAGCCGTCATCCAACGGGAGATGACGCAGTCCATCTCGCCGATCACGGTCTCCGGAGCAAAGCGCTGTATCAGCGCGAACCAATCGGTCTGCCCGTCCAGTCGCAACTCCTCCAATACCGGGAAATCGCCAGTCGCGCCTTCCACAAGGCGGCGACGGAGTTCGCCCAGGCCCGATTCCATCAGATGGTAAAAAGGGCTTCTCATCCAGCCGTGCGCGTCTTCTTCTTCACTGCGCGGGCCGTACTCGGAGACGGGCGAGTCGACCGGCCTGTCGCCGGCCCAGAAGAAGACCCGACCCTCGTAGATCGGATGGAGAGTGTCGACGATCATCAAGGCGCGTGTGAGCGGGAGCCCTGCCGCCGTGCATCGTTCGCAGAAACTGTGCAGAAGCTGGATCTCGCCGTCACCGGCGAGGCCACGTTCGACGACCCATGTCGCTATGTTGTCGATGTCTGCTGGCTTCATGGCCCGTGATTCCTCGGCTTCGCCCATGCATCATTTAAGTCGCTTCGCTCGGCGGGCCAGTCGGCTCGCTTGCGGGCACCTGGCTGGCCATCAGTTCGCCCTTGCTGCTGCCATCGACGAGAAGAATTCTTCCGGGCCATCCACTTCGATCAGCCGTCGTTTGTCGATGAGCCAGAAACGGTTGCCGACCGCCCGGACGAAGCTGCGGTCGTGCGACACCAGAAGGCAGCTTGCCTCGCGAGCGGTGAGCTCAGCCTCGAGAGCTTCCTGTCCGTCGATATCGAGATGGTTGGTCGGCTCGTCGAGAAGGTAGAGATTTGGGGTGGTAAGGCGCAGGACCAACATGGCGAGACGCGCCTTCTGGCCGCCCGACAGCCTGCCGATCGGCTTGTCCTGCATGTCGATAGCGAGACCCGCCCCGGCAAGGAGCGAGCGCGCGCGTTGATCGCCGATCTCGAAACGGCGCAGTATCGTGTCGATAGGCGTGGGATCGTCGGCGAGGTCTGACAGGGCCTGGTCGCTGTAGCCGAGAACCAGAGACGGCGTGACCTTGATCGTCTCGGACGCCTCCTGGGGCGCCCCGATCGCCTTTCTGATCGTTTCGAGAAGGCGTGATTTGCCGGCACCGTTGGGGCCGAGCAGCACGATGCGGTCGCCCTGGCAGATCCAACGCTTGCCGGTTCGGAAAAGCAGAACACCATCGGGTGTTGCGATCGGCGCGTCGTCGAGCGTGACGAGGATCTTGGCATGCGTCACGCGGTTGGCGAGCTTGATATTGCCCGACGAGCGCTCTTGATAGGCAGGCCGGGCGGCCTCTTCCAGTCGCTCGGCTCGCTGCTTGAGTTGCTTGGTCTTGACGATCAGGAGGTCGCTACCGGAGTTGATGCCGATGTTGTTGAGCTTGGCCGCCTGGCGCCGCAATTGCTCTGCGGTCTTCACGTCGCGCTCGAACTGTCTTTGTTGGGAGGCATCCGCCTCGTCCAACGCTGCGCGGGCCCGGCTGTAGGACAGGGAGAATACATATGATTGCTCCGGACGCAAAAAGAGCGTCCGGTTGGTGGCCGCATCGAGAAACGCACGGTCGTGGCTCGAGATCACGACGGGAAGGTCGCGCGGCAGCGCGTTCAGCCAGTCTTCCAGCTGCGCGATCCTGGCGAGGTCGAGATGATTTGTCGGCTCGTCGAGGAGCAGGACATCGGGTTCGCATACCCATGCACGCGCCAGCATGGCAAGTCGTTGCCAGCCACCGCTCAACTGTGAAAGTGGCCGTTGGCGCAGCCCTTCAGGCACGTCGAATGATTCGAGCGCCACATCCGCGCGCCATGCCTCGCTCTCGGCCTCCTCTTCCGGAAGGGCTCTCAGCACCGCGTCGCGGAACGGTACGTCTGTCAGCCGATCCGGGATATCCTGTTCGACATGTCCGATGCGTGTGCCGCGTGCCCGGATGATCTCACCGGCAGTCGGCTCCAGCGTCCCGGCCAAGCAGCGCAGCAGGGTGGATTTGCCTCGGCCGTTGGCCGCGACGACGCCGAGTCGGTCCCCGGCTCCGATAACGAAACTTAGGTTCGAAAAGAGCGGCGTGCTCAGGCCAACGCCGAGATTCCTGAGGGTGATCAATGCCATTGTCGTTCTCTGATCCGTCCGAACGACCGCCGCCATCCCGAAGGACTTCACAGAGGATGAAGAGCGGTTCAGTTGCGGTTGATGTCATGACGCGGTCGGCCGAAATCGGACCGACACCGCATCGCCACAAGGGCGGACCGGAAGGGAACGAAATTGATGATCGCCTTGGGTCAGCCCTGCAAACGCATTTGCAGGGCTTGGACAGGGCCGCGCTTACGATGGTGACAGAACGGTATCATCACGCAGCCCTCCTTTCTCGACGTTATATGTAAGGGATAGCCGTGCCCGCCAAAGGTTGCAATCCCCGATATGCGAAGTGAAGCGGTAAGGCCTTCGCGGTGGCAATGGCGGTCGACCCAAGCGTGTGCTACCGGAATCCAATCGCGCCGGCATCGGCCCCAAGACTGCGAAACCGGTTTGGACCATTGATGTGATGGCAAGAATCTGCAGCATCGGGATGACCCCAATCGGGTCCGACGGCGTAGGGTAGGTGGATGAGTTCGAACGGGCTGGAAGAGACGGATGTGGTCGTGGTCGGCGCCGGCGTCGTTGGCCTGGCCGTGGCGCGGGCCCTTGCGATTGCTGGACGAGAGGTCCTGGTGATCGAGGCGGAAGCGGTGATCGGCAGCGGGACGAGTTCCCGCAACTCCGAGGTCATCCACGCCGGCATCTACCATCCGCGCGATTCCTTGAAGTCGAAGCTCTGCGTCGCCGGCCGCAAGGCGCTTTATCGCTACTGCGAGGAGAGAGGCATCCCGCATCGCCGGCTGGGCAAGCTGATCGTGGCGGCGCCGGGCGAGACGGAGGCGCTGCGTCGGCTTGGCGCGCGCGCCAGGGAGAATGGCGTCGACGACCTGATCTGGCTCGATGCCCGGCAGGCATATGAGCTCGAGCCGGAGGTCGTTTGCGATGCAGCGCTGCTGTCGCCTTCGACGGGCATCATCGACGTCCATGCCCTGATGCTCTCTTACCAGGGCGATCTGGAACAGCACGGTGGTGTGATCGCGTTCAACTCAAGGGTCCGCGGAGGCGGTGCAACCGGAGAGGGCATTCTGCTGGAGGTCGATGCCGGTGGAACATTCGGCCTTCGTTGCCGAACGGTCGTGAATTGTGCGGGGCTCGGAGCACAGCAGGTGGCGAGCAGCATCGCAGGCATGCGAAACGACGCGATCCCCGTTCTTCACCTCGCCAAGGGCAACTATTTCCGACTGGCGCGCAAGGCGCCTTTTCGTCATCTGGTATACCCGCTTCCCGCTCACGGCGGTGCAGGCGTGCATGTGACGCTCGACCTGGCCGGGCAGGCTCGCTTCGGTCCGGATGTGGAGTGGGTCGACCGCCTCGATTATCGTGTCGACGAAACCCGGCTCCCGGCATTCGAGTCCGCTATCCGCGAATACTGGCCGTCGCTTCCAGACGGAGCGATCCTTCCGGACTACGCGGGCATCAGGCCCAAGCTGCATGCGACAGGATCGACAACTGCCGATTTTGTGATCCAGGATGCGAGTGCCCATGGCGCCCCCGGTCTGATAAATCTGTTCGGGATAGAGTCTCCAGGCCTGACTTCGTCGCTCGCCATCGCCGATTATGTGGCGAAGCTCGTGGAAACAGACATCAGGCCATGACAACGATGGATGAATTCGGGGTCGACGTCGACAAACTGCGTGAGCTTGTCGGCGACAAGGTGTTCGCGAGCGGCGAGGATTACTATCGGGACGGCAACGTCCGCATTCTTGCCCTGCTACCCGAGCGAGTGCTCGCGCAGGTGGAAGGGAGGGAGACCTATCGCATCGAAGTCACCGGGCGCGGCAGGCGCATTGGCGGCAGTTGTTCATGCCGCGCCTTCGACGATCGGGGGTTCTGCAAGCATATGGTGGCAACGGCGCTCGCGGCCAATGCGACCGCCGTCAATGGGGAGGGGATCGGGGCCTTAGATCGCATTCGCGGACATCTCCGGGAAGAGAGTGCCGAAGCCCTCGTCGAAATGATCATGCAACTGGCGGAACGAAATTCGGCGCTGTTGGCCAGACTCGATATGATTGCCAGCATCAAACGGTCGGATGCGGGGTCGGTGTCGAAACAGCTTCGCAGCATGCTCGACAGGGCGACGCGCGTTCGCGATCACGTATACCATCAGGACGCTTCGGACTGGGCTAACGAGGTGGATATTGCCCTTGATGCAGTGTCCGATCTCGTCGGGGTCGGCAAGAGCGATCTTGCGCTCGACCTTGCCTGGCACGCGATCGAGCGGATGGAGCGGGCCATGGTCAACATGGATGATTCCGACGGTCACTGGGGTGCTGTCCTGCAACGAGCATGTAACATCCATTTGGCGGCAGCCAAGGCGGTCCGCCCCGAACCTCTCGAACTCGCCCGCCAACTCTTCCGCGCTGAGCTGGAGGGGGCCCACGACCCGTTCCACAGGAGCGCGGCCCTTTATGCCGATGTGCTCGGAGACGAAGGGCTGACCGAATTTCGACGCCTTGCACACGAAGCCTGGGAGACACAATCCTCCAAACTGGTTGGGCCTGAGAGATTGAGCTACGTTGACAAAAGCGTTTACCGGCTGGAATCAATGGTCGACTTCTTGGCGGAGCGCGACGGTGACGTCGAATATCGTATCGCGCTCCGCACCAGGGACCTTTCAACTCCCTGGTGCTATAGCAAACTCGTCGATTTCTGCCTCTCGCAGGGGCGCCAGGCGGACGCCTTGCGCTGGGCCGAGGAGGGCGTGCGGATTTTCGAGGATGACCGCCCTGACGAGACGCTACTTCTGACAACGACGGACCTTCTGGCCAAAGCCGAACGCGAGAAGGATGCGGAAGTACTTTTGGAGCGAGCTTTCACCAGAAATCCGAGCCTGACATTGTACAAGACCTGGACCAAGCTCGGCGGCTCGACGGTGCGCGAAAGCGCGGTAAGAATTCTCACCGCGCAGCTAGCGGAAAGGAAATCCAGGCCCGTATTTTGGGCACATCCGGCCGACCTCCTGTTGCAGGTGTTCATGCACGAGCAGGAGATGGATAGCGCCTGGAGCATCGCCCGCACCCATGGCGCTTCCTTGTGGGTAGCAATGGAGCTCGCGCAAGCAACCGAGACAACGCATGGGCAGGATGCGGTTGTGATCTATGTCCGGAAGGTGGAGCAACTCGTCGAAGCGGGCGGCAATCCCGCCTACGAGGAAGCGGCGCAGCTCATCCGACGGATTGCTTCTCTCCAGGGAAAAGTTGAACAGGCGAAATATGTCGCGAGCCTCAAGTCGCGCTTTGGCCGCAAGCGCAACTTCATGAAGCTTCTCGGATAAAAGGCGACCCATGACCATCTGGAAACTGGCGCATGGGCGCCAACTCGAACTGGGCGCGAAGGCGCTGCTCATGGGGATCTTGAACGTCACGCCCGACAGTTTCTCCGACGGTGGGGAGTTCGATGTCCCGGACCGTGCGCTGGCGCATGCCGCGAACATGGTCGCCGAGGGTGCGGCTATTGTCGATGTCGGCGGCGAATCCACCCGTCCGGGGGCCGAGGCGGTATCCGCCGAGGAGGAGCAGTCGCGCATTCTGCCCGTTATCGCGGCGTTGGCGTCCGAAGGAAAGGTTCTGATTTCTGTCGACACGTATCGGGCGGAAACGGCGCGCCTAGCGGTGCACGCCGGCGCCCATATAGTCAACGACGTTTACGGCCTTCAACGCGAGCCGGGCATCGCCCGGGTGTCGGCGGAAACGGGAGCGGGTCTGGCGATCATGCACACGGGACGCGATCGTGAGAAGCTGGCCGACGTCATCGAGGACCAGTTCCTTTTCCTCAACCGGTCGTTGGAGATCGCTCGGGAGGCAGGGGTGAAGGACGACCAGATCATCCTCGATCCCGGTTTCGGTTTCGCGAAGGACAAAGAGGAGAATCTCCAGCTCATCGCCCGGTTCGGGGAGTTGCGGCCGCTCGGTTTCCCCTGGCTTGTCGGCACGTCGCGCAAGCGCATGATCGGCCATCTGGCCGGCGACGATAGGGCCGCGCGTGACGTGGGAACGGCGGCGACAAGCGTCATGCTGCGCATGAAAGGCGCCGACATCTTCCGCGTTCACAACGTGTCGGTGAATCGCGATGCGCTGGCCTTTGCCGATGCGGTGCTTGAACGGGAAAGAAAGGCAAAAGGGTAGGGGCTGCCCTAAATTATGGGCGGCCCCAAAAGATCTCAGCGCCGTGTTGTTTCAAAGAGGAACCAGACGCGGCGCTCCGCTTCATCGATCCAGTTTTCGAGGAGACTCGCGGTAGCGACGTCGCCATGTTCGTCGCAAACGTCATGCGTGGCGCGCATGCGTTGCGTCAGTTGCAGGTTATCTTCCTTCAGTTCGGCCAGCATGTCCTCCGGCGAAACGAAATCGGCATCGTTGTCTTCGATCTTCTGCAGCTTGGCGATGTGCCCGATCGAACGGAGCGTCGTCCCCCCGACCTTTCGGGCGCGCTCGGCGAGCTCGTCGGTTGTCGCGAAGATCTCGGCACCCTGCTCGTCGAGCAGCAGGTGGTAATCGCGGAAATGCGGACCCGAGACGTGCCAATGGAAATTCTTGGTCTTGATGTAGAGCGCGAACATGTCGGCCAGGAGCGCGGTCAAAGCGCCTGAAATGTCCTTGGCGGCATTCTGGCCGAGGTTGCCCGGCGTCGCGAGCGGCGCCTTCCTGAGTTTACGCGCATTTTCGGTATTCATTGTCTGAACTCCTGCCCGCCCGCACTCATTTTCAAATACATGCTTGGATTGCACGATCGATCTGCGTTCCTCGCACCTTGTCATAGTGCGAGGCTCGTCTGCCCTTGTCAAAGGAGCTTTGGTCTCACCCGACCGGTTCGGTGCGACCTACGGTCGTCCCTATCCGGCGCCAGACGAAATCCTCCTGGACTTCGGTTTCCTCGCGGGGAGTTAGCCGGGCGGCTTCGATAAGCGTCGCCATGCGCGCATGGATCGGCGATTTGACGCAGGCGGGATCCGTCGCCGTCGCACTGCCGGCGATCGCCATCGCCTGGCAGCGGCAGCCGCCCCAGTCGATCTCGCGCCTTTCGCAACTGCGGCAGGGTTCCAGCATCCAATCCGTTCCGCGAAAGGCGTTGAAGGCGGGAGAGTCCCTCCAGATCTCGGCGAGGCTGCGTTCACCGAAGCGTTCGAAGGACAGCGAAGAGATGGTCTGCGCCGCGTGGCAGGGCAGCACCGTGCCGTCGGGCGCCACCATGAAGGCGTCGCGGGCCCATCCGCCCATGCAGGGCTTCGGATAGGTCGCGAAATAGTCGGGCGGCACGAAGTCGATATTCATGATACCGGTCAACCTTTCGCGCGCAGCAGCGACGATCTCGGCCTGCCGCTCGACCGCCTCTCTGTCGGGCATGAGCGCGTTGCGGTTGGCTAGCGCCCAGCCGGCATATTGCACATTGGCGATCTCGAGTCGTTCCGCTCCCAGCGAGAGGGCGAGCTCGATGAATTGCGGCACCTCCTCGATATTGTGGCGATGGATCGGTGCGTTGATGGTGAGCGGCAGTCCAGCGGCGCGGGCGCGTCGAGCCGTGTCGACCTTCTTCTCATGGCTGCCGCGATGATTGCCGATCAGGTCGGTCGTTGCTGGCCGCGCGCCCTGGAAGGAAAGCTGGAGATGATCGAGACCGGCATCTGCAAGCGCTTCGATACGCCCTTCGGCGATGCCGACGCCCGCTGTGATGAGGTTCGTGTATACGCCCCTTCTCGCAAGCCCGGCGATCAGTTGCTCGAGATCGCGGCGCAGCGTGGGCTCGCCTCCGGACAAATGGACCTGCAGCACGCCGAGATCGGCCGCCTGGTCGAAAAGCTCGAGCCAGGTCATGGTATCCAATTCGCGGTTGGCCTTGAGAAGCTCCAGCGGATTCGAGCAATAGGGACATTGCAGCGGACAGCGATGTGTGAGTTCCGCAAGCATGCCGATCGGTGAAAGAAGTGGCTCGTTCATACTCGTACCAAAAGCCTGTCCGACCATTCCTGGAGGAAGGCTATGACGTCCTCGGCGACTTCGGCCTCAGGCGCATCATATTCCACGGCTAGGTCGGCGATAATGTGAGCGACATCCGAGCGACCGTCGCAGCGGCGCAGGATGTCGAGGCTGATCTCGTTCGGCCAGAACACGCGTTCCGGTGACAGCACGGCGAAGCCTTGTCGGACCGGGTCATACTGGATGCGTACGTGTCTCGGCAGCCAGGGGGCAGATTGGAACGTGACCATCGCTCTCTCCCGCGAGACGCTCATGATGGTCCCTCAGGCCGAAAAGAGCCCGGCGGTATGTTGCCTTCGCCGTAAGCGTGCTGAAGCGCATCGAGCATGGCCCAGAGGATGTCGCATTTGAATACCAGGGCATCGATCACAGCCTGCTGGCGTTCGGGCGTGTCGGCGTGTTCGAGCACGTAGGCGAGGGCGAAGTCGGAATCACGGTTAGCCTGATCGGGCCGCGCCTTGAAATAGGCGAGCGTATCTTCCGTGATGTAGTCGTATCGAGCGAGCATCGCCGGCACGCGTTCCCCGATGATGACCGGTGAGAACAGCTCCGTGAGCGACGAGGCGACCGCTTCCAGGAGCGTACGGTCGGCGCAGAAGGACAGGTAGGCGCCGACGGCGAAGCGCGTGGCTGGTAGCGCCAGCCTCTCGCTTTTAACCAATCCCGCGTCGAGGCCGAGCGAAGTCGCCAGATGCAGCCAGCGCGCTATGCCGCCGCTCCATCCGTCCGGTCCGTCATGATCCTCGATGCGCTTGCGCCACGCGGCGCGGAACGCCGGATCCTCGGCGCGCGCCACGATCGTGGCATCCTTGCGCGGTATCACGGCCTGATAGCAATAGCGGTTCAACGCCCAGGCCTGCATCTCCATTTTCGACAGCTCGCCTGCCGTCATCCTGTGATGGAAAGGATGGCGGTTATGATACCGCTCCGCGCCGACACGGCGCAGAACGGCCTCGAGTTCCGCCGGGGACAATCCGCCTGCCGCCGCATCGTGGAAGCTGCTCATAATTCCATCTCCATGCCATCATGGGCGACTTCCCAGCCGCTCGCCAAGACGGCCGCATGTTCGCCCGAAGTCTCGTCGAGCACGGGATTGGTGTTGTTGATGTGGACGAAGATGCGCCGCCCGATCGCCGTGCCGGCAAGCCCGGCCATGCTGCCCGCCGCGCCGGACATGGCGATATGGCCCATGCGCCTGCCGGTCTTTTGCCCGACGCCTGCGGTGATCATCTCGTCGTCGGTGTAGAGCGTGCCGTCGAACAGCAAGGCCGCTGCGCCGTCGAGGCGCGCGCGCAGGGGAGCGTCGATCCTCGCGCACCCCGGAATGTAAAAGAGTGCCTTTCCATCGGCCCCGCCCGTTATGCACAGGCCGATCGTGTCGCCGCTGTCGGAGCTGAAGTCGGCTTCCGGATGGGCGCTGTCTTCAAGATAAAGCGCCACCTTGCCGGGCACCGGGAAGCTCTCGACGATCACGCCAGTTGCCTGTCCCGCCGCATCGCAGATCGTCGTTTCCACGCCGTGGCGAAGCTCGCGTCGCGGCACGAGGGTCGCGTCGAGAACGTTGAAGATACTATTCTGCTCAAGCACTGCGAGGACCTGCGCAGCCGCATAGATCGCGAAAGGCTGGCGCTCGCGAAGACTGAGCAGTCCGGCCACATGGTCGACATCGGCATTGGTGAGCACGACAGCACGGATCGGTGTCGAGCGCAAAGCATCGTCGGGGCCCGGTTGAAGCTCCGGGGTCTCGGCAATCTGCTGGCGGATATCGGGTGAGGCGTTGAAAAGCACCCAACCATTGCCATCGGCCGACACCGCGAGGCTGGATTGCGTCCGAGCCCTGACTGTCGCCTTGCCATGCCGTGCAGCGCGGCTCAGCCGATAATTGCAATTCCATTGCGGAAAGCCGCCACCGGCCGCCGATCCGATGATCTTCAGGCGCATGGCGATCTCCAGGCACGTCGAAATTGGGACAAACACCAACACCCGGCCGACAGCTTGTCGGCGGCACTTCTTGCCGCCCTCAATGCGGCAGCGGGTGCTCCCTGGCAGAGAGCACCCACCCCAAGCGTTACTTCTTGGGGGTGATTTCCGCAGGCAGGTAACGAGAAATTTCGAAGCCTGCAGCGACCTGACACATGGTCGGTTTCTTCCAGCTCTTCTTCATTCATTCCTCCTTTGCGCCAGCGTCGAAGCCGGTCATTGGTCGGTTAGCCATTGCAGGGCACCGATAGGCAATGGCTCGTCCATTAAATGGACAAAAGAAAGGAAAGGTCCTCAAAATCCGGAAAATCAGAAACACGACTTCAGTTTTCGATTATGTAGGGGCTGTTCTCCTTCAGGGGTAGGCCTGCTTTTTCCCATCCGTCCGAACCGAGGGGATACCAGAGCACCGAACTGTACCCCCATTCCATTGCCCGCTTGGCGGCATTCCATGACATCCAGCAATCCGTCATGCAGTAGAACAGGATGGTCTTCGACATATCGGTGCCCGTCTTGGCCGCGAGCCCGTCGCGAAAATAGCCCTCGGTCTCCGCCGAGATCGCGCCGTAGCCGACATTGGCGAGCCAGGTGCTGCCCGGTATGTCTTTTCTGACCTTGTCCTTCCAGACCGTTCCCGCCGGCAGGTTGGCCGGTTTCGGCGTATGCGGCATGACATCGAAGAACACCGCCTTCTTGTCCCGCCAGAGCTTTTCCGCCTCGGCCGTATCGACCACCGTCGCGCCCTTGAGCGTCGCAGGGACTGGTGCTCGATAGTCCTCCATCCGATAGCCCGCCGGTTCCGGCACGTCTCCAGCGCGGACAGGGCCGGACAAGCAGGCCAATGCCAGCAGGAATGCTCCCGTGATGTTTCGTCTCTTGCGCATTGCTGTAGGGATTGTTCATGTCACTGGGTGATCGGCCGATCCTGCTCGTCCAGCAAAGGTACGCCGAAGCTGATCAGTATGTCATTGATCTCCTTCTGGTTTTCCCTGATCACTCGATTGAGAGCGCGCTTCCACTCCTGGTCGGACGGACGCACACCCATCGTAATGCGGTAGGTCATGCGAGATCCCGTCTTCTCCTTGACCAGCGGCACGACCGCGAGGTCAGCGCCTGATTTTTTGGCGTAGTACCCGCCCATCGGTCCCCACACGACTGCCGCGTCGATCACCCCGGCAAGCATGTCCTTGATCATCACTTCCGCGACGGACGGCGCGAAGCGCGTGTCCACCATGAGCGGATAGACCTTGGCCGTCTTCATGAGGTTGGCCTTGGCCATGTTTGAGCCGGGAGGCGTGCCTTGCACCACACCGATCCGCTTGCCCGCAAGTTTCGGATCCTCGATTGTCTCCACACCATCAAGACCGCCGCCTTTCTTATAGAGCAGCGCGTAGGAGGAGCGGTAATAGGCATTGGTATTCTGCACGAGCTCGTCGCCCTGCGCGAAACCCATGATGATATCGCAGCGATTGGCCCGCAGCGTGTTGCGCACAAATCCCACCACCATCGGAAACCACGTATAGGCAACGGACTTGCGCCCGGTCTTCTCCGCCACGAGCTCGGCGAGCTTGTTTTCGAAGCCCTCGCCGCTTTCGTCGGTGAAGGGCATGTTGGACGGGTCCGCGCAAACTCGCAATATGTCGGGATCGACCAACTCGCCAGCCGCGCCAAGCCCGGCGCCCTGCGCGAGAGCCGAAGCCGTCACCGTTGCGGACAGCAGTGCCGTCGCCAACGTGACCCGCACCATCTTGCGGAGTGGCATGGATGTCATCCTCCCATGCACGAGGCTTCGTGGTCCTTGGCCGCCTGCGGCTTGTCGGCCTTTTTCGGCGGACGTCCACGCGGGATCCCATCGACGGCGCGGGCCCTCAGATAGATATAGAGATCGTCCATGTAGCAATAGACGTTCTTGTTTTCGCCGAAGGCCGGCATGACGCTTTCCTTGCCGGCCGCCAGGTTCTTGCGTCCCTCGGCGACGATCGACAGGAATGTCCCGTAATCCATGTTTTTCAGCGAAGTGGCGAGCGCCGGTGCGTAAGTCGATCCGACACCGTCCGGCCCGTGGCAGACATGGCAATCCGAATGATAGCGGCGGTAGCCGCTGAACGTGTACCAGTCCACCGTACCGTCTTCCTGCATCTTGAATGTCGGGTTTCCATCGGCGTCAAAGTATTTGCCGTCTTCTTCCTTCACCGCGGCAGCCTTCTGCTTGTCGTCCTCGGCGTGTACGGACCCGGCAATCGTGACAAGGAGGGCGGCAAGTAACGGGATTGCATTGCGATAGGGCATTCCAACCTCTTTCTCATTTCGCCACGGACGGCTGTCGCTATGCGGCGGTGACAGGAGTTCTGGGTGGCGTGGCGAAATCGAGAGCCCGGCGGGCTTTCCGGCCAAGCCGGGCTCTCGTTTCTCTAGGCCGGGCAAACCGCCAGCCTGTTCTGACGTCCGTACTCAGTCCGGAAGCCCAAAGACGGTCAACTGCCCGCCGAGCGTCGTGTATTCGGCGAGACCTGCATAACCACCCACGGCTCCGAGACCAGCGGTACCGACCACCTGGGTTTCATCACCCTGTTCGCGTCCTTGATCGACGGCGCCATGCCAGGCGGCCGCGTTCTCCGGCGATAGCAGGCCTCCAGCAAGACCGATGCCTGCCCAGCCGCCGACGCCCGACAGCACGGCTACATATTGTTTGCCGTTGTGCTCGTAGGTGTTGATGTTGCCGATGATGCCGGACGGGGTCTTGAACTTGTAGAGCTCGTTGCCGTCCTTATCGATAGCCTTGATGTAGCCTTCCAACGTTCCGTAGAAGACGACGTCGCCATCAGTCGCCAAAGCGCCCGACCAAACCGAGAACTGCTCCGGCTTCGACCAGACGATCTCGCCCTTGGCCGCGTCCCAGGCAATGAAATTGCCCATGCCGCCATGGCTGTCCGGAGCCGGATACATCGACACGGTCGCGCCCACATAGGGCTGGCCGGCCGTGTAGCTTACCCGGTATGGCTCATAGTCCATGCAGACGTGGTTGGTCGGCACGTAGAACAGGCCGGTCTTGGGCGAATAGGCCGCCGGCTGCTGGTCCTTGGTACCCAGCGCTGCCGGGCATACGCCGGTCGTGTTCACGTCCTCGCCGTTCTGCTGCGTGGAGTATTTCGCCACGACCTGCGGGCGGCCATACTGGTCGCTCTTCGGATCCATGACCACTTCGGTCGCCCAGTTCACCTTCGGATCGTATTTCTTGGCGACCAGGAGCTCGCCGGAGGCTCGATCCATCGTATAGGCGAAACCGTTGCGGTCGAAGTGCACGAGAACGTCGTGCTTCGCGCCGTTCACGTCCATGCCGTCGACGAGGATCATCTCGTTGACGCCGTCATAGTCCCATTCGTCGTGTGGGGTCATCTGGTAGACCCACTTGGCAACGCCTGTGTCCGCGTCGCGGGCGAAAATGGTCATCGACCAGCGATTGTCACCCGGCCGTTGCACAGGGTTCCAGGTCGACGGGTTGCCGGAACCATAGTAGACGAGGTTCAGCTTGGGATCGTAGGCATACCAGCCCCAGGTGGCGCCGCCGCCGGTCTTCCACTGCTCGCCTTCCCAGGTATTGAGGCCGGAGTCCTTGCCGACCGGCTTGCCGAGATGGGTGGTTTTCTCCGGATCGAGCAGCGTCTCGGAATCTGGCCCCATGGAATAGGCCTTCCAGGCGACTGAGCCGTCCTTCAGGTTCAAGGCCGAGACCCAGCCGCGCACGCCGAACTCGCCGCCGGAGATGCCGACGATGACTTTGTCCTTGAATACCATGGGCGCATGCGTACCGGATTCGCCCTTGCTGCCGTCCGTGGCCTCACCGTTCTTGACCGACCAAACGACCTTGCCGGTCTTGGCGTCGAGCGCGGTGACCATCGTATCGGCCTGGTTGAGGATGATCTTGCCATCACCATAGGCAACGCCGCGATTGACCGTGTCGCAGCACATGATCGGGATGACGTTCGGATCCTGCTTGGGTTCATATTTCCAGAGGATCTTGCCGTCGTTTTTTAAGTCTAGGGCATAGACAGTGTTCGGGAAGGGCGTGTGGATATACATCACATCCCCGATCACCAACGGGCCGCCTTCGTGGCCGCGCAGCACGCCGGTCGAGAAGGTCCACTTGACCTGCAGGTTCTTTACGTTGTCCTTATTGATCTGGTTGAGCTTCGAGTAACGCGTATTGGCGTAGTCGCCCGTCGGCATTGCCCAGTTCTTGGGGTCTGAGGCAAGTTTCTGAAGATCTTCGTTGGACCAGGCGCCCACGGCCGAAGCGCCCGTGAGCAGCGCAGCGGCGATGGGAATGCATAGTGCCTTGATGGATGCACGCATTCGAATCCTCCCGGGGTTCACGATCAGAATCGATGGGCGAGCCCCCACGGGGCCGCCCGAGCGATTCATGTGTGGGAAGTATTTCCGGCAGCGTGTCACGACCTAAGCCAGATGAGCAGAGGGCACCATTGCTGCCCACCTCACTTGGCCTACGAAAGACAGTCGCCGCTCCCTAAGACGGTGACGCCCTTGAAGCCGGAAACAAGGAAAGGCTATGTCATTAGAAACCGGTAGGCAAGGAAAAACCATCGCGTCGATATTGCGGCGCAATATCTAAATGATGCAACGCACAATAAAGCAATGAAGATGGTTAACATAATTTATATCAATCATAGAATTTCATGATTTATCTGAATTATATAAGTTGTGTGTACTTATGATGGTTTAATTTATTGACATAAATAAGAAAATCACAAGCTGTATTTTCCGTTGCGGAAGATTTGGAGAATACGCCCCGTATCGGGCGCACCGATAGTAGGGCGAAGCTGCGATTGCGCCCTGACCCGACCATGGAGTCGGACGCAAATCCGGCCGCGGTCTATGTTCCCAGGTCAGTCAAGCATTCCTCCTTTGGTCCTATATGACAGGTTGACTGTCATTGCAGCGGGCGTCCTATTGATAAGGCCGATACGATCCGAGCCAGTTCAGGCAAATGGGAGAGTTTCCGATGCGCAGATTGATTGCCTTGGCCGCCATTCCGTTCGGGCTGGTGGCGTCGATTGTCGCGACCTTGGGCCCCGCGCATGCAGCCGGAGACTACCCCACGACCGCGGTTGCCGATTATGTGCTCGGTTGCATGAAACCGAATGGCGACACGCGCGACGCGCTCGAACGTTGTTCCTGCTCCATCGACGTCATAGCCTCGATCGTTCCCTATGATCGCTACGAAGCGGCCGAGACCTTTCGGCGCATGGCGCTGACGACAGGGGAGGCGAGCGGCCTGTTCCGGGAGAGCGCCCCGGCCAAGGCAGCCGGGGCGGAATTGCGCCGCGCGCAGGCGGAAGCCGATATACGCTGCTTCTGAAAGCTCGTCAGAGCCCCGCCGCCTCCAGAGGCCATTGGTTACGGAAGACCTTGCCGTCAGTGTCGGTCGCTTCGACCCGGATATCGCCACCGCCATGTGCGGCGAAGTCGAAGCGGAAATTGGGATCTTCCGAGATCGATATCCCGCCCTCCATCGACAGGATCAGCCGATCGTCCTGCGAGATCGACAGCTTCTGCACGAAATGCGCGGGGATGAAATACTGGGTCAGCGGGTCGCGCTGAAGTCCCGAATTGTTGGGATGACGGATCATCAGTTGCAATTCCTGCGCCTTGCTCATCGTCTCGGCCGCTGGGAATTGGCGCAGCTTCATCTTGCCCATCGAGGCACGGGCCTCGGCCTGGTTCTTCACTGCAGGGGCCGAGCATCCTCCTGACGCCTTGACGAATGTCCTGGCCATATGAAGTTCGCCGCCCTCAGTTTCGGCAATTGCGCGCAGATAGGAATAGTCGTTGACTCGAACGCGGGTCGAAAGATGCGTCACGCCCGCCTCCTTGCCCAACTGGAATGTCGCGGCCACAGGAGCGGGATTGGCGTCGATGATCATCGTCACCGATTTTACGCCTTCCGGTGCCTTGGCTGGATCAATGAAGATGTCGACCGGCACAAGGGCAGCATCCTGTGCGCGTTTGGGCGCCTCGATCCGGACGAGCCCGGTATCGATGAGGATTGGGCGCTCGCCGAAGACATCGCTCTTCATGCTATCCCAGAGCTTGTCCGACGAGGCCATCGTCTGCTGGGCGAGCGCCCCCGCCGTGGACCCCGTCAGGGTCGCCAGGGCTAGGAACGTGAGGGTAAGCAGAACCGCGATCGGCGACGGGTTGCGCCGGTCTCCGCAAGTATGATGTCGCATCGATGCCTCCACCAATCCGAAACAGGTGGTGCCCAGGCTTCCAGCATAATAGGCCGCCATGACGGCCTTGGCAAACGAGGCCATGCGAGCCGTCTGCTCATTCCCATTCGAGCTCCGCGAAGGCGGCGGTGGCATTTCGCTCGTTGTAGTCGTCGAACAGTGCCCAGCGCTCCCGCTCGCCCCGGCCTGCGGTTTTGACTGCCTCGGCCAGGGGTACCCCATCCGCGATGGCTTTGCGCACATCGCGGGCCAATGCTTCGAAGTAGCGCCGTTCGGCGGTCAAGGCGGCGGGCCAGTCGGTGGGTGATGGGCCATGTCCCGGGACGACACGCCGGGCATCGACTGCTGCGAGTGCTTCCATCTGGTGCATCCAGCCGAGCAGGGAGCCGTCGAGTGTCGGCAGATGCCCCATGAAGACGAGATCGCCGGCAAAGAAAGTGCCGCTGGCGATGTCGCGCACCGTCAAGTCGTTGTCCGTATGGGCGGGCTGCCAAGCCCGCAGTTCGAGCCTTCGACCGCCGAGGTCGAGTTCCAGCCGGTCGTCGACAAGCAGGGCCGGCGGCACGATCGCGATATCTTTCATCAGCGCGTCGCCGAGCTGGTTGCGATAGCTCTGCAAATAGAAGGCGCTTCGCGCCTCCAAGGCCCCGGGTAGGTTGCGATGCCCGACAACGGTAGCATCTGGGAAGGCCGCGTTGCCGAAGATATGGTCGGGATGCATATGGGTGTTGATGAGATAGCGGACCGGTCTATCGGTGATTTCTTTCACTGCGTTGGCCAACGCCTGCCCTTCGACCATGCTGCCGCCGCTGTCGATCACGGCGGAGGCGTCATTTCCCACGACAAGGCCGATATTCGCGATCGCCCCTTGGTTGACGGGGGTCATCAGCTCGTTGACGCCCTGGAAAGTAAAGACGCCATTGGCGATTTCCCGCATGGTGAACGCAAGCCCGCCGGCTGCGAGCGCGACGCGAGGCAGGCAGCACGGCAGCATGGCGGCGCCCGCGCCCACGCACGCAAATCCCTTTATGAAGTTGCGTCTCGGCAGGTCGATTCGCATGCGCCACTCACTCAGATGGAATCCGGGAACTTCTGACGGAACGATCGCAAGAGGTCGTTCATCACCTGGGCAGAACGGTATTCTCGGGGCAGCCTTACGTCGAAGACGCCCACGACGTGGGCTGGGCGGTTGGACAGCACGACGATTCGGTCTGAGAGCATCAGCGCTTCGCGCAGATTGTGCGTGACCATGAGGGCGGTTGTCGGGCGCGCCGACCAGACGGCCAGAAGAAGGTGGCGCAGCCTTTCGGCCGTCTGCTCGTCGAGCGACACGAAAGGTTCGTCGAGGAACAGCACCGAGGGTTCGACCGCGAAGGCCCTGGCAAGCGCTGCCCGGCGGGCGAGGCCGAGCGAGAGTTCCGATGGGTAGAGCGATCGCATGGCGGCGAGGCCGAGGTGGTCGAACAGTTCGTCGAGGTCGGCACTCCTGCGATCTCTCGGCAAGGCCAGCCGCACATTCTGCTCGACCGTGCGCCACGGCAGCAGGACCGGTTCCTGGAACACGGCGGCGATCCGGGCCCCTGCGGGCAGTTGCACGGAGCCGGAGAAATCCTTGTCCAGGCCGAGCAGTATCCGCAGCGTTGTCGTCTTGCCACATCCGGACGGGCCGAAGAGACATGCAAATTCGCCTTCCCGCACCTCGAAGGACAGGTCCTTCAACGCCGTGAGCGAGACGCCTTGGGCAGAGCTGAAGGTCTTTTCAGCGATATAGGCGCTAAGCGGAACGCTTGCGCCAACGGGTTGCATGTCGTTCAAAGGGCTGCACCAGGAGAAGTTCGATGAGCAGCATGACCGCCACGAAGGCCAGCGTGTAGGCAAGGATGGCGGCCACGTCGAAGAGCTGGAAATAAAGATGGATCTGGAAGCCGACACCGTTCGAGCGGCCGAGCAGCTCGACCACGAGGACGATCTTCCAGATCAGCGCGATGCCGGAGCGAGAGGCCGCCGCGAAATAGGGCTGAAGTTGCGGCAAGAGCACGTGACGCATTCGGTCGAAGGCGCCGAAGCGGTAGACCGCGGACATATCCGCATAGCGTAGGTCGAGCGCGCGGGCGCCTTCGCGCATGGTCACGGCGACGTTGGGGATCTTGTTGACCGCTACGGCGCCGACCGCCGCCGCTTCGTTCAGCCCGAACCAGATATAGGCGAGCACGATGATGACCAAGGCGGGTATGTTGAGGAAGAGAATGAGCCAGGGATTGAAGAACCGGTCGGCGCTCCGGTTGATCCCGAGGAACACGCCTATGGCGGAGCCGATCACCATGGACACGATATAGGCAGCCGCGACGCGACCCAGTGTCATGCCGAGGTGAAAGCCGAGATCACCATTGGCTGCCTCCCTCAGGAACACCTGCCAGACCTCATCGGGCGCCGGGAATGCGCGGCTTGGCCAGAGCCGCGCCGCGACAGCCCAGAGGGCGGCGAAGGCCAATAGCGAGGCCGCAGTCGTGAGGCCAGGCCAAAACGACAGGGCGGGCTGGACCGACGCCGTCCTGGCAGGGCCGGTACGCCGTTCGATCATTTAGCGAGCCCCGACCAGAAGGTGCCTGGCGCCATCTCGGGAGCAGGACCGACGAGCTTCTCGCCGCCGATATCCGCCAATACATGGTAGAGCTTGCCGGCGTCCGCTTCTTCATGTGCGATCGGCCTGCGCGGGATGCCTTCGCGGTAGCGGTCGCGCAACGTCTCCAGCTCCTTGCCCTCGGCGCGCACGAGTGGCGCAAGGCGCAGCCACTCGTCGTTCGATTGGGCCAGAAGGTCCTTGGTTTGGGCCGATGCCTTGACTAGGCCGGCCGCGGCATCCGGGTTGCGGTTGGCCCATTGCTCGGAAAAGACGTAGCCGAGCGCCGATACAGGACCCGAGGCGCCGAGCGCCACCGCCGCATCCTGAGCGCCGATGAGGCGTCTGAATCCGTTGGCTTCGAGGCGTGCGCAGAAATGCCAGAAATTCAGGACCGCATCGAGCTCGCCCTGCATTGCTTTCTCCGACAGGAGCGGCGGCGCGCCGAAGACGACATCGTTCGCTTGCGCTAGCTCCAGGCCGTGGTCACGCCGGGCCAGCGCCTGGATCAGCAGCCAGCTCTTGTCGAGCGGGCCACCCGCCACGCCGATCTTCTTGCCCCTGAAGTCGGCCAGCGACTGCAAGGGCGAGCTCGGCGCGATCATGATCGCGCCCACCGCCGTGGAGTAGGGGACAAGCGTCGTATCCTCGCCTTCCGAGCGCTGGCGTGACACCCACAGCCAGTCGGAGACGATGACGTCGACCTCGCCGGCCAGCATCGCAACATTGGTCGCGTCTTCGCCGGCAAAGGGAACAACGTCGAGTTCGATCCCGTTTGCCGCATCGAACCCATGGTGTTTCAGCGTGTCGAGCTCCCAGCTGACCGTGCCGAATTTCAGCACGCCGATTCGGATCTTGGCTGCTGCGAGGCTGCGCCGCGCCGGCATCGCCAGCACCGCGAGGAACGTCAGGATCTGTCGCCTTGAAAAATGCATCCGGGGCACCGCTTAGATCGACCGCTCCCGGTCGGGGAACGCGCATTTCCAGCGCACGACTTTGAAGGCTGGATGTTCGCTCGCCCATTTCGCGATTTCCGGGGGCGCGAGAAACATGCATTGGGTGAGGGAACCGTGGCTCTCGAAATAAAGATGCTCGGTCCTGCAATCGGTGGGCTGCGCGGTGAGACAGACCGTCAGGATAAGATCGACCATGTTCATGCGGCACCTCTGGCTTGTGAGCCCAATACACGCCGGCTCGCCGCGCCGGACGAACGCCACCACAGTTCCCGCAGGTGCCAAGCGAGAAGCTGATGGGAGGCTACGCGCTCGGGCAATGCCCGTCAACAACGGCGAAAAGCGTTCCGGCCGGCAATTCAGGACCATGGTACGATTGACTTCGGCCATCCTCCCTCTAGCTTCTGCGGGCCCGCAAGAAAAATCGTGTGCCGGCGGGACCGAGGCATCGGCAACGTGGAATCGTTCAGGGCACCTTGACGATTGAGAGGAAACGCCATGCGCTTCATCGCAGTTTTAGCAGCCATCCCCATGGTCACGGCTTGGGCCGGTCAGTCCCAGGCGCAGGACGCGGCCGCTGGTGAAAAGGTCTTTGCCAAGTGCAAGGCCTGTCACGTCGCCGACGAGGACAAGAACAAGGTCGGGCCGTCGCTGAAAGGCGTCATCGGCCGCACGGCAGGGACCCATCCCAATTTCAAATATTCCACCGCGATGGTCGATGCCGGCAAGGGCGGGCTGGTCTGGGACGAGGCCAAATTGTCGGAATATCTTAAGGATCCGAAGGCAATGGTGAAAGGAACCAAGATGGTGTTCCCTGGCCTCAAGAAGGATGACGAGATCGCCAACGTCATCGCCTATCTCAAAGAGCACCCCTAAGACGCTGGCACTGTATCAACGCCACGATCGGCGCGAAGCACCCTTCATCCGGCGCTTCGGGACGCCTTCTCCCTCAAGGCGAGAAGGGAAGACCGGCCGCAACGCTGGTGCCGGTCGCCAGTGTTTGCGATTTGACAGAAGCGCCAAATCCCAAGCTCCCTCTTCTCCCCTTGTGGGAGAAGGTGGCCTCGCCACGGGTCTTGCCTCCGGCAAGCCCGAGGACAGGCTCCGCGGGGTCGGATGAGGGGTCAGGATCTCACCTCCGCTCTTTCCACTTAATCGAACAGCCGATCGAGGCGACCTGGTCCTTCGGCCCTTCGCCGGTGCTCGCCACGAGCTTCATCGCCTCGAAAAGGTCGCGCCTGAGATCGTCGGGACCGGTTTCCCGGCGCGAGGCGTCGAGACGTCCGCGATATTGCAGCGCGAGCTTGCCGTTGAAGCCGAAGAAGTCCGGCGTGCAGGCGGCGCCATAGGTACGGGCGACCGTCTGGTCCTCGTCATGGAGGTAGGGGAACATGAAGCGGTTCGCTTGCGCGAACAGCTTCATGTTCTCGAAGGAATCTTCGGGATAGGCGATCGCATCGTTCGAACTGATCGCCACGAAGCCGATGCCGTGGGATTTTAGATCGTTAGCGTCTCGCACGATGCGCGAGATGACCGCCTTCACATATGGGCAATGGTTACAGATGAAGGCAACCACCAATCCGTTCGGGCCAGCCTGGGCGAAGGTCGAGTGCTTGCTCCCGTCCGTGCCTGGAAGCGTGGCGTCGACTGCCGGCCATCCGAAATCGCAGACGGGAGGAGTTTCCGCCATCTTTGTCTCCTTCGCTCAGGCGGCTCTGCCGACGGCAAGATCCGCCGCGGTCCGAATCGCTTCGATATTGCGGCGATAAGCGTCGATGCCGTTCCCCTTGAACACGGCTGCCCCGGCGACAAGCACGTCGGCGCCGGCCGCGGTGACGAGCGGAGCGGTCTCGGGCGATACGCCGCCGTCGATCTCGATGCGAATCGGCCTGTTGCCGATCAGCGCCTTCACGCGCCGGACCTTCTCGACCACCGCAGGGATGAAGGCCTGGCCACCGAAGCCCGGATTGACGGTCATGATCAGCACGAGATCGAGCCGGTCGAGCACATATTCGATGACACTTTCCGGGGTCGAGGGGTTGAGCGACACACCGGCGCGCTTGCCGAGATTGCGGATCGTCTGCAGCGAACGGTCAAGATGTGGACCGGCCTCGGCATGGACGGTGATGCCGTCGCAGCCGGCCTCCGCGAAGGCCGCGAGATATGGGTCGGCCGGTGCGATCATGAGATGACAGTCGAAGAATTTGTCGGTGCGGTTGCGGATCGCCTTGATGATCGGTGGGCCGAAGGTGATGTTCGGAACGAAGTGACCGTCCATCACGTCGAGATGGATCCAGTCGGCGCCTGCCGCGGCAACGGCCTCGACCTCTTCGCCCAGCCGCGAAAAGTCGCATGACAGTACCGATGGGGCGATGAGGGTCTTGGTCGTCGTCATGTCATGCTCCTGTCGGCCGACCGAACACGCGGCTGGCGGTGATGTCTTCCGCCGCGATCGTCGAAAGCGCCGCGGCGTCGAGCGGCCCTTTTGCCGTCTCGAACAGTCGGTTCGCCTGCCTGAGACGCGCCCGGTCGAGCGCGTTGCGGATCGATCGGGCGTTGGCGAAATGCGGCTGGGCACGGCGCCGGGCGATATATTCCGACATAGCGGCATTTGCCGTCTCGTCCAGCCGGTAATTCTGGTGATCCAGCATTCTTTTCGCGATCTGAAGGAGCTCTCCATCGTCATAGTCGGGAAAATCGATGTGATGAGCGATGCGCGAGCGGAACCCGGGGTTGCTCTCGAAGAAACGCTCCATGCGCTTTGTGTAGCCGGCAAGGATCACCACGAGGTCGTCGCGCTGGTTCTCCATGACCTGCAGAAGGATTTCGATCGACTCCTGGCCGTAATCGCGCTCGTTCTCAGGGCGATAGAGATAGTAGGCTTCGTCGATGAACAGCACGCCGCCCATCGCCCTCTTCAGGATCTCCTTCGTCTTGGGGGCGGTGTGCCCGATATACTGCCCGACAAGGTCGTCGCGCGTGACCGACACCAGGTGCCCCTTGCGGATGTAGCCCAGGCGATGAAGCAGGTCGGCCATGCGCAGTGCCACCGTCGTCTTGCCCGTGCCAGGGTTTCCGGTGAAGCTCATATGCAGCGTCGGTGTGTCATGCTCGAGCCCCATGCGCCGGCGCGCGCGCTCCACCAGCAGCAGCGCGGCCGTCTCGCGAATGCGCTGCTTGACCGGGGCGAGGCCGATCAAGTCTCGGTCTAGCTCGTCGAGCACGGCCTTGACTCCCGAGCTTTCGAACTCCTCGCGCAGGTCGACCGCTTCCGTCACGCTGGACATGATATTCTCCTTGCAGTCAGGGCTCCCCCTCACTGTCCTGCCGGACATCTCTTCCCGCAAGCGGGAGGGAGACGCCTTCTGCTTGGCTGCGCCAATCGCAAACGCCGACGATTGGCGAATGTGGAGATGACAGCGTCCTTCTCCCCGTTCTTCACGGGGAGAAGTGGCCGGCAGGCCGATGAGGGGCGGCGCAAATGCTGAACCAGTGTATCAGCCGTACCTGCTCCCAGCCGGCCGATCTGCTGCATAAGCCTTCGTCGTATAGCGGACCATCCGCCCCGCCATTTCCTGGCGCTCCAGCCGAAAGCCCGGCTCGTCCGCGGGGCGGTTGACGATGAAGGACAGCTTCACCGACTCCCAGCCATGCGTGGCATCGAAGGCCACGACGCGGATATAGCGGTCGCCGTAGGCTTTGCGGCATTCGGCGAGTTCAAGCATGAGCGCTGCCGCGTCCGGATTGTCGAACATCGGATGCCCCCACATGTCCCAATAGGTGTTGCGCGGGTGCGGGTCGTCGGTGAATTCCAGGCTCACGGCCCAACCATTGTCGATGCAATATTGGACCTGTGCGCGGATCTGGTCGTCGGTCAGGTCGGGGAGGAAGGAAAAGGCTCCCTGGGTTATGCGCATGGCAATTCTCCTCATTCGGCCGCGGTCGCCACCGGCACGAAGTCCGGTGAATCCGTTGAAGCGTAATTGAACGTGACGTCTTTCCAGGTCTCCAACGCCTGTTTCAGCGGCAGGCAATTCCGGGCCGCGGCGTCGAGGATTTCCGGCCCCTCGCGCACATAGTCGCGGCCCTCGTTGCGGGCGAGGATCATGGCTTCCAGCGCGACACGGTTGGCAGTGGCGCCGGCGGCGATGCCCATCGGATGGCCGATCGTGCCGCCGCCGAACTGCAGCACGACATCCTCGCCGAGCAAATCGAGCAGCTGATGCATCTGACCGGCATGGATTCCGCCCGAAGCAACTGGCATCAGCTTGTTGAGCGACGCCCAGTCCTGGTCGAAGAATATGCCGTTCTCCAGCCGCATCGGATTGAAATCTTCGCGGCAGACATCGTAGTAGCCCTTGGTGGTGGCCGGATCGCCCTCGAGCTTGCCGACCACCGTGCCGGCATGGATGTGATCGACGCCGGCGAGCCGCATCCACTTGGCGATGACCCGGAACGACACGCCGTGGCTCTTCTGTCGCGTGTAGGTCGAATGCCCGGCGCGGTGGAGATGGAGCACCATGTCGTTCTTGCGCGCCCATTTCGCCATGGACTGGATGGCGGTATAGCCGATGACGAGGTCGATCATGACGATGACGGAGCCGAGATCCCGTGCAAACTCGGCGCGTTCGTACATGTCTTCCATCGTCGCCGCCGTCACGTTGAGGTAGGTCCCCTTGACTTCCCCCGTTTCGGCCTGCGCCTTGTTGACGGCCTCCATGCAATAGAGAAAACGATCGCGCCAATGCATGAAGGGCTGCGAGTTGATGTTCTCGTCGTCCTTGGTGAAATCAAGTCCGCCCTTTAACGCTTCGTAGACCACGCGACCGTAGTTGCGGCCGGACAGCCCGAGCTTCGGCTTGACCGTGGCGCCAAGAAGCGGTCGGCCGAACTTGTCGAGCCGTTCGCGTTCGACCACGATCCCGGTTGCCGGCCCCTGGAAGGTCTTCACGTAAGCGACGGGGAAACGCATATCCTCGAGCCTCAGCGCCTTCAGGGGCTTGAAGCCGAAGACATTGCCGATGATCGAGGCCGACAGGTTGGCGATGGACCCCGGTTCGAACAGGTCGAGATCATAGGCGATATAAGCGAAATACTGACCAGGCGTGTTCGGCACGGGGTCGACCCGATAAGCCTTGGCCCGGTATTTCTCGCAAGCTGTGAGCCGGTCCGTCCACACCACCGTCCAGGTGGCCGTCGAGGATTCGCCCGCCACGGCCGCCGCCGCCTCGATCGGATCGACGCCCTCCTGCGGCGTGATCCGGAAAAGCGAAATGACATCCGTGTCCTTCGGCTCGTAGTCCGGCTCCCAATAGCCCATCTTCTTGTATTCCAGAACGCCCGATCTGTAGCGCGCGGCGCCGGTCACGGTTTCGGACATGTTGGTCATGGCATTGTCCTTTCCCTTGCGAAGCGGCTGTTCAGGCAGCCTTCGCGGTTGCTGTTTGCGGGTCGAGGCGGCCGGACGCGTAACGTTTCGCCATCTCGTCCATCGGAATGACTTGGATTTTCGAGGCGCGGCCGGCCGCGCCGAAGCGCTCGAAGCGGTCGCGGCAAAGGCTGCGCATGGCATCCATGGCCGGTTTGAGGAACTTGCGCGGATCGAATTCCGACGGATGCTCCGCCGCGATGCGGCGGAACTGGCCGGCCATCGCCATCCGGCAGTCGGTGTCGATATTGACCTTGCGTACGCCGTGACGGATGCCGCGTTCGATTTCCTCGACCGGCACCCCCCAGGTCTGGGGCATCTCGCCGCCATGCCGATTGATCACGTCCTGGAGCTCCTGGGGCACCGACGAGGAACCATGCATCACGAGATGGGTGTCGGGCAGCTTGCGGTGGATCGCCTCGATGACAGCCATGGCGAGGATGTCACCGTCCGGCTTGCGCGTGAATTTGTAAGCGCCATGTGAGGTCCCGCAGGCGATCGCCAGCGCGTCGACCTTGGTGCGGGCGACGAAGTCGACCGCCTGGTCGGGGTCGGTCAGGAGTTGCTCATGCGACAGGGCGCCTTCGGCGCCGTGACCGTCCTCGGCCTCGCTCTGTCCGGTCTCCAAGGAGCCCAGCACGCCGAGTTCGCCTTCAACCGAAGCGCCGACCCAATGCGCCATGCGAGCGACGCGCTCGGTGATCGCGACATTGTAGTCGTAGCTCGCCGGCGTCTTCGCATCCGCCATCAGCGAGCCGTCCATCATCACCGAAGTGAAGCCGTGGCGGATGGCGGTCAGGCAGGTGGCTTCGTCGTTGCCGTGGTCCTGATGCATGCAGATCGGGATATCGGGATGGATCTCGACCAGCGCGTCGATTATCCGGGCGAGCATGATATCGTTGGCGTAGGCACGGGCGCCGCGCGACGCCTGGATGATCACCGGCGCGTCGCAAGCCTTGGCCGCCTCCATGATCGCCAGGCCCTGTTCCATGTTGTTGATGTTGAAGGCCGGCACACCGTAGCCGTGTTCGGCCGCATGATCGAGAAGCTGTCGAAGGGTGATGCGGGCCATTTGGTTCTCCTTAGGCAACGAGCTTCAGTGCAGCGGCGACGACCGCGTCCGGCGTGATGTTGAAGTGGCGATAGAGATCCGGGGCAGGGGCGCTGGCGCCGAAGCCGGCCATGCCGACAAAGGCGCCTTTCTCGCCGATCCAGCGATCCCAGCCCAACCGGGCGGCCGCTTCGACCGCGACGCGCGGTGCTGACCCCAGCACGGCGCTTTGATGTTCCTGCGTTTGCGCTTCGAACAGTTCCCAGCACGGCATCGACACGACGGCTGCCGCAAGGCCGTGGTCGCTTGCCAATCTTTCGGCGGCGACGACGGCGATCTCGACTTCGGAGCCGGTGGCGATCAGCGTTACGGCACGCTCCCTTGCCGGCTCGCGGAGCACGTAGCCGCCTCGTTCCGACCGGTTCTCGCGACTATGCGCCAGCCGCAGCATCGGCAGGTTCTGACGGGAAAGCACGAGCACGCTCGGCCGATCCTCGGTTTTCAGCGCTAGTTCCCAACACTCGGCCGTCTCGATGATGTCGGCTGGCCTGAACACGTTGAGATTCGGCGTCGCCCTCAGCATCGTCAGATGCTCGATGGGCTGATGCGTGGGCCCGTCCTCGCCGAGGCCGATGGAATCGTGAGTCATCACATAGATGACTCGCTGCCCCATCAGCGCGGAGAGCCGCATCGCGCCACGAGCGTAGTCGGCGAAGCAGAGGAATGTACCGCCATAGGGTATGACGCCGCCATGCAGGGCGAGCCCGTTCATCGCCGCCGCCATGCAGTGTTCGCGGATACCGTAATGCACATAGCGCCCCGCGAAATCACCCGGTGCGATACGCCTCATCTGCCTGGTGATGGTCAGATTCGAATGAGTAAGGTCGGCCGAGCCGCCGATAGTGAGGTCGGTGGCGGCGTTGATGACTTCCAGAGCGAGCTCCGAAGCCTTCCGCGTGGCGACTTTGGTCGCTTTCTCCACATGATCCCTGCGAAAAGCTTCGAGCTCCTGGAACAGCGTTTCCGGGAGCTTGCCAGCGATCGCCCGCTCGAAGGAGCCGCGCTGCGGCGAAGCCGCCAAGCGATCCTCCCATGCGCGCCGCGCCGCTTCGCCGCGCCGGGCGACGCCGCGCCAGGCCGAAACGATGCCATCCGGAACCTCGAAAGGAGGGTAGGGCCAGCCGATATTCGCACGGGTAGCGGCGATTTCAGCTTCGCCCAGCGGCGCGCCATGGGTCTTTTCCGAGCCGCCGAGATTAGGCGCTCCCTTGCCGATGATGGTTCGGCACGCAATCAGCGACGGTCGTTCGATACTCCGGGCCACGTCGATGGCGTCGGCGATGGCCTCGACATCGTGCCCATCGACACGCTCGACATGCCAGCCGGCGGCCGCGAAGCGCGCCGGCTGGTCCATCGACGTGGCGAGGGAGGTCGGCCCGTCGATGGAAATCGAATTATCGTCCCAAAGCACGATCAACCGATCGAGCCGCAGGTGACCGGCGAGATCGATCGCTTCGTGGCTGAGCCCTTCCTGGAGACAACCGTCCCCGGCGATCACATAGGTGTAGTGGTCGACGAGCTCCGGGCCGAAGCATGCCGCCAGCAGACGCTCCGCAAGCGCCATGCCGACTGCTGTGGCTATGCCTTGTCCAAGGGGGCCGGTTGTCGTCTCGATGCCGGCTGCGTGCCCGTATTCGGGATGACCGGCCGTCCTGCTTCCGAGTTGGCGGAAGCGCTGCAACTCTTCCATCGGCATGTCCGCATAGCCGATGAGATGGTGGAGCGCATATTGCAGCATCGAGCCATGGCCGGCGGAGAGCACGAAACGGTCGCGGTCGGGCCAGCCCGGCCGGCTCGGGTCGAGCTTGATGAAACGATTGAAGAGGACTGTCGCCACATCCGCCATGCCCATCGGCATGCCGGGATGGCCGGAATTCGCTTTCTGGACGCCGTCCATGGCCAAGGCGCGGATGGCATTCGCCATCTCGCGTTCCTCGTCGATGTCGGAAGCGGCTTCGATGGCGAGGGCTATGTCGTTCATATCGTGCTCCTATGAAACGCGGCGCTTGCGTTCGATGAGCTGCAGGATCAGCGGCGTGAGGATGAGTTGCATGGCAAGGTCGAGCTTGTTGCCCGGAACCACGATCGAATTCGCTCGCGACATGAAGGAATCGTGGATCATCGACAGCAGGTACGGGAAGTCGATGCCGCGCGGGTTGGCGAAGCGGATCACCAGCATCGACTCGTCCGGAGTGGGGATCCAGCGGGCGATGAACGGGTTCGACGTGTCGACGATCGGCACGCGCTGGAAGTTGATGTTGGTCAGCGAGAATTGCGGCACGATATAGCGCACGTAGTCCGGCATCCGGCGCAGGATGACGTCGACCACCGCCTCGGTCGAGTAACCACGCGTGGCGCGGTCGCGATGGATCTTCTGGATCCATTCGAGATTGATAACCGGCACCACGCCTATCTTCAGGTCCGCATGACGGGCAAGATCGACGCTCTCCGTCACGGCGCAGCCATGGAGCCCCTCGTAGAAAAGCAGGTCGCTCGGCGGGAATTCGCGCCAGTCGGTGAAGGTGCCCGGTGGCGTGCCGTAGAATTTCGCCTCGTTCTCGTCGTGGACGTAGGTGCGGGTCTTGCCGGTGCCCCTGCGGCCATATTCGTCGAAGACCGATTCCAGGATGGGAAGTTCGTTCGCTTCAGCGTTGAAATGGGTGAAGTTCGGATTGCCTTTGCTTTCTTCGTCGGCAACCTTTCGCTTCATCGCATCGCGGTCGTAGCGATGAAAGGCGTCGCCTTCGATGAAGGCGGCCTCGATCTTCTCGCGACGGAAGATCTGCTCGAAGATCTGCTTCACCGAGGTCGTGCCCGCTCCCGAGGAGCCGGTGATCGAGATGATGGGGTGTCTGGCGGACATAGCTCGATCACTCCCCGTCAGGCGCGGAACAAGCCACGATTGCCGAACAGCGGCGCGCGCTCGCCGATGCTGCTGGGCGCCAGGTGGTACCGGGCGATGCGCTGGACCTCCCGGGCAGAGCCGAACACGACGGGCACACGCTGGTGCAGGCTCTCCGGCTCGATGTCGAGGATGCGGTTTACGGTGTCGGTCGCGGCTCCCGCTGCCTGCTCCACCAGAAAGGCGATTGGATTCGCTTCGTAAACGAGACGCAGTCGTCCGCGGTGATAGCCCTTGCGCTGGTCGCCCGGATACAGAAACACGCCGCCACGGATGAGGATGCGATAGCAATCAGCCGCGAGAGAAGCGATCCAGCGCATGTTGAAGTCCTTTTCGCGCGGGCCCTCGCCACCTTTCAGGCAGTCGTCGACATAAAGCCGGACGGCCTCGTCCCAGTGGCGGTAGTTGGCGGCGTTGATGGCGAATTCCTGGGTTCGCAGCGGAATGCTGCGGCTTTCATAAGCCTGCACGAAGGTGCCGAGCCGGGACGAAAGAACGAAGATATGCGTGCCGCTTCCGAGGGAGAGCACCAGCGCCAACTGCGGCCCGTAGATGAAGAAGCCGGCTCCGAGCTGTCTCGCTCCCGGCTGCAGAAAAGGGGCGGCCGGGCCTCCGCCCGGCACGCCAGTCGCTGGGAGAATAGAGAAGATCGTTCCGAGGGAGACGTTCGTTTCGATGTTCGAGGAACCGTCGAGCGGATCTATGGCGACGGCGAGCGGCGCTTCCGTATCGATCAGAACGGGCTGATCGAGCTCTTCCGAAGCATAAAGCGCGACAGGCGCATGCCGCATCGCATCCAGAAATATGTCGTCGGCGAAGACATCGAGATCCTTCTGGATGTCGCCTGCGGAATTCGTCCCGCGCGTTCCGGCGAAGGCAGCACCGAGAGCGCCCTGATTGACGGCATGGCGGACCTTGATAGCGGCCTCGGTCAGGCGGCGGACCACCGTTGCCGCTGCGGAGCGCAGCGTGTCGCCGCCAGCATAGGAATTCAGGAATGCATCAAGCGTCGCAGCAGTCATCAGGGCCTCCCGAACTGGCTCCTTCCGAACCAGTGGCGACATCTGAAGCACGCTCTACGAGTAAGTAAATTTGAATAACTTTACGACGCCACTAAAAATCGTTTAGCATTGCCGTATGAACAATCTCACGCTCCGGCAGTTCCGAGCAATTCAGGCGATCGTCCGGCACGGCAAGATCGTCAATGCCGCCAAGACGTTACACCTGACGGCGCCAGCTGTGACGATCCAGCTTCGCCAAGTCGAAGAGGAGCTTGGATTGACGCTGTTCGACCGCACGCCGGACGGCATGCGTCCGAGCGCCGCAGGCCTCGCTGTGGTCGATGCCGCCCAGGCGATCGAGGAACGTCTGCGGCTGCTGCAGGACGAGATCGACGCGATCAAGGGCGTTCGCGCGGGCAGCCTGAAGCTCGGCGTCGTCTCGACGGCCAAATATTTCGCGCCGAGCCTGATGGCGAGTTTCATGAAGGAACATCCGGATATCGACATGCGGCTCGTCGTCGGCAACCGGGCGGAGACGATCGCCAGTTTGCGGAGCCATGACGTCGACATTGCCCTTATGGGCCGACCGCCAAAAGACATCCCGGTTCGCGCGATGGCCTTCGGCGACCATCCGCTGGTGATCGTGGCGCCGCCGGATCATTCCTTGGCCGGCGTCCGCGACATTTCGAAAGAGCGGATCGCGCAGGAGAACTTCCTGATCCGAGAGCCGGGTTCCGGCACGCGCATCTCGTTGGAGATCTTCCTCGGCGAGATCCCCGGACGGCTCGACGATCTCGGCACCGAGATGGGATCCAACGAGACGATCAAACAGGCGGTCATGGCCGGGTTGGGCATCGGATTTATCTCCGCCCACACGATCGCGTCCGAGGTGGAAGCTGGCCGTCTGGTCATCCTGGACGTTGTCGGGATGCCGATCCGTCGTCAATGGTTCGCCGTGATGCGGACCGATCGAACGATCTCGCCGGCCATGGCCACGTTCCACGAGTTCCTGATGCGCAAGGGCGCCATACACCTGCCGCTATTCGGCAAGCTGTATCCCGACCCGCGGGCCACGGCCTAACTCACTTTCCCGCCATAACCTCCCCCACGGTCTTTGCGAGGGCGTAGAGGCGCTGCTCGATCAGGGTGGGCACCTCGCAGACATAGGTGAGGGACTGCACGCGCTCCTCGAAAATACGCGTTTCCCAGGTCAGCCTGTCGGTCTGCGCCGCGATTTGATTGGGGTCAGCATCCGGCTTGTTGCGCAAGGCATCGACCTCCGACGCTTCCTTGCGCAGGCGTGCAGCCAACTCGACCTGCTTTCGCGCGTAGCGGGCTATACCGGAAATGACCTGGGAACGTTCGGCGTTCATATGGTCGAACAGGCCTTGAACGAGCTTCGCGAGTTGCGGCTTGAGCTGCTCGGTGGGCAGACCGTCGGCGAAGTCGCGGATCTCCTGCTGGGCCTCCTCGATCGGCACGCGCCGCGCGGCCACTTCGCTGACCAGCTCGGCCACATCCTTGTCCCCTGCCCATTCCCGGGCTTCTGGTGGAAGTTCGGGTCCGTTCCAGATCTGGCCGAGCGACAGCTCGGGGACCTTCCTCTGGATGCACGGCCAATCCGGATCCTGGTTCGCCGCTCCGGTCGACGCGCCGGCGGTCGCAAGCAGCGTCGCGGCGATCGTCAAATTGCGGAGGGCGCTCCCGCGAATCGTCATCCGTTTCCTCCCATGTCTTGTTTACGCACCATCAGTCCGCGAGCCGGATCGTAGGCGATGATCGCGCCGGCCAGGAAGAGCGCGGTAAAGCCGGCCACGACGGCCAGCGAGACCCAGTCGGTCTGACCATAAAAGGCGAAGCGGATGAGTTCGACCACGTAGGTGAAGGGGTTGGCCAGGCAGATCTTGTAGAGCAGCGGACTTGCTTCCTGAATGCGCCAGAGCGGATAGAGGGCCGGTGACGCGAAATACATCGGGAAGATCACGAAGTTCATGACGCCCGCGAAATTCTCGAGCTGCTTGATCCAGGAGGACAGGAAAAGGCCTAGAGCGCCCAGCATCAGCCCTGCCAGGAAAAGCGCCGGCAGCACCGTGAGGTAGCCGATCGGCGGCGCCTTGACGCCCCAGAACCAGGCGACTGCCAGGAAGACATAGACCTGCGCGATCGAGACGGCGACCCCGGCGAGCAGTTTAGAGACGAGCAGGAACCAGCGCGGGAAGGGACTGACGAGCAGGGTGCGCATGTTACCCATCTCGCGGTCGTAGACCATCGATAGCGACGATTGCATGCCGCTGAAGAGCAGGATCATGCCGCAGAGGCCTGGCGTGATGTAGACCTCGTAGAGCACATAAGTCTTGTAGGGTGGGATAATGGAGACGCCGAGAACCTGGCGAAAGCCGGCGGCGAAGATGAAGAGCCAGAGCAGGGGCCTGACCAGTGACGAGACGAAACGTTCGCGCTGGTTGAGGAAGCGCAGGCCCTCACGGATGAGAATGCCCTTCAGGCAGACCAGATAGTCGCGAATACCGAAGGGCGGCGCGGGGAGCGCCAGTGCCCCGGCCTTCGCGGCTTCCTCGCGCTTCGGCCCGTTCACGCCAGATCCCCCGGTGCGGATTTTTTGTGTGTGAGCTTGGAAAAGGCCTCGCCGATCGTCCCGGTGCCGGTGGTGCGCACGACCTCGACCACGCTGGCATTGGCGACAACACGGCCGTCGGCCAGCATCACGACATGATCGCTGTCCTCCACCTCGTCGATGAGATGCGTCGCCCACAGGGCGCTGATGCCCTCTGTCGCGACCAGCTTGCGGATATCTGCGAGAATCGAGGCGCGCGACTGTACGTCGAGCCCCACGGTCGCCTCATCGAGCAGAAGGAGGGGCGGTCGGTGCAACAGCGCGCGGGCGATCTCGATGCGTCGCATCTGGCCGCCCGACAGGCTGCGCGCCTTGTCGTGGAGGCGATCGCCCATATTGACCGTGGCGAGCACGGCGTCGATCCGGCGCCGCGCTTCCGCCGAGCCGATGCCATGCAAAGACGCATGGTAGGAGAGGTTCTGGTGGACGCTGAGGTCGAGGTCGAGCGTGCGTGCCTGGAAGACGATGCCCAGTCGCCTCAGCGCCTCACCCGAGGCCCTGGTCACGTCGTGACCGAAGATGCGGATCGCCCCCTGGCGCGTGTCATAAAGACGGCTGATCAACGAGAACAGCGTAGTCTTGCCGGCTCCGTTCGGACCGAGCAGAACCGCGAAGCTCGCCGGCGCCAAGGAAAAGGAGACGCTGTCGAGCGCACGTTTCGGCCCGTAAGCATGGCTGACCGCGGCGACGTCGAGTGCCGCCACACCGTCCGATCCACCATATGTCCGCACGTGCTGCATGGGAGAGGCTCCTCCTCGCCACAAGTTAGGACAGGGGGCCACCTTTTGCAGTCCCGACTAAAGGCGCCCCTGTCTTGCCCGGCCTTATTTGATGGTGATCGTGCCTTTCATGCCTTTGTCGGCAAGGTCAGGGACCGACCATGTATAGACGCCTGGCCGTACAGTGGAAAACTGGACCTGCATCGTTCCGTCGCCGTCGAATTCCAGCCAGGCCGGCGCGCCGTTCATGTGAACCTCGAGATCGTTGATGACGATCTGGTTCATCCACACGTTGCGGAAGAGATCGGTATGAAATTTATACTCCAGGCCTCCGGCGGCGGTGATTTTCCAGCGATAGCCCTGGCTCGCGATCAGTTCGAAATCCTTCTGGTTCACCGTGAACTGATCGTCCTTGGTCCCCAGGATAAGCTCGGGAACATCCTTGCTGGCCCGCGTGGGCTTTTCCGCGGCTGCCGCCTGCGGTGCATTGTCGTCATCGTCGTCTCCGCTTCCCGCCCAGGCCTGTGGTTGGGCGGCTGCCAGTCCAATCATGGCCGCGAATGCGATTGCCTTGTACATCCATTTTCCTCCTAACCAATTGAAGTAGACAAGTTCTACTTGGGCGAGACCACAACGCCCCACGGCAACGCCCCGACGGTGACAGACTGGACGGGTTCGTCGCTCGCCACGTCGATGAAGGTGATGTCGTTCGACACGCCGTTGGTGCTGATGATCGTTTTCTGGTCGGGCGTGAAGGCGAGCTGCCAGACGCGCTGGCCGACCAGCACATACTTCTCCACTTCGTAGGTCTCGGTGTTGACGACCGCCACACGGTTCGCCGGCCCGAGCGCCACATAGGCTTTCTTGCCATCCGCCGTAATGCGTACGCCGACTGGCTGGATCGATTCCGCGCGCAGGCCGGGAATCTCGAAAGTGATCTTGTGCTTCACTTCGCGCGTTTCGTTGTCGATGACCGACACCGTGCCGCCGATCTCGGCGCTGACCCAGGCCTCCTTGCCGTCGGGCGTGAATTCGACGAAGCGCGGACGAGAATCGACGAGAACATTGTGCGTGATCTCATGCGTCTCCGTGTCGATGAAATGCGCCATGTTCGTCGTTTCCGACGTGTTGACCATGGTCTTTCCGTCCGGGCTGACGCCCATGCCCTCGGGCTCAACGCCGACCGGTATCTCGGCGATGACACTCTTGCCTTCGACGTCGATCACGGTGACCAGATTGTCGTCCTCGTTGGCGACATAAAGCGTCTTGCCGTCGGGCGAGAGCACGAAGAGTTCAGGGTCGGGACCCGAGGGCAGGGTGCCGACGATCTCCAGCGTGGCGGCGTCGATGATTTCGATCGTGTCGTCGTCGCTGGCGCAGAGATAGATGAACTTCCCGTCATGCGAGATGGTGATGCCGCGCGGCCGCTGCCCGACCTTGACCGTGTCGACCACCTGCATCGTGGTGGAATCCACGACGGTGATGGTGTTGTCCTTCTCGTTGGAGACATAGACCATGTAGGCCCATGCCGGGCTGGCCGTCAGGGCCAGCGCCGTGACCATCGCAGGAATGGACAATCCTCTTCGCATCAAGTTCCTCCCGTATGTTACGGATTTATTTGAGCACACACTTTGTCTCCGGCTGGTCCACGCCCAGCGTGTCCAGTTCCGACACCTGATGCAGGAAACCTTCCTGCGGCGAGGTCGTCACGACCGAGCGGCCGTCGCCGAGGAAGACCGGCTGCCTCAATTGCCAGTTCCATTTGCGGAAGGTGAGTTTCTGGCCCTTGAAGGCTGCAATGGAGAAATCGTCGGCGCGTATGAATGCTTCGATCTTCTCGGGTTCGGCGCTTTGCGTGCGTGTCGCCGCATCGCCGACGATGCGCACTGCCGTCCAAGCCGACATGTCCTTGGAGAGCATGCGCCGGCCATTCGCCTTGGCGAAGCGGTTCTGGATCTGAGTGCCGCCCCATTGCTCGCTGGCAGGATGCCAGGCCGACGGCGTGAGGCCGGCGGTCCCGGCGACCGGGCGCGGGATCCAGGTGCGGAACGGCACGTAGGTGCCGAACACCTCGCTTTCGTCGGCGACGAGCACCACGTCGTGTTCGGGCAGATCTTGGGTGAATACCGGCATTTGCCGCTGGATCTGCACGACGCCCGTATCCGTCCGCCGCGCCGTGCCTTCATCCTTGAACTCCTTTTCGGCAAGGATCTGACCGCCGAAGCGGGTGGCGGCCCGCCGCAGCGCATCCGCGAACAGCCGGTCGCTTTCATGCGAGCCGTAGATCAGAACCCATCGCGGCCATTGTTTCCAGATGAGGTACTGAGCCAGGCCATCGGCCAGCATGGAGCGTGTCGGCGCGATGTGGAACACGTTTACCCGGCACTCTTCCTCGCGCAGTGCGTCGTCGGTGGCGCCGATATTGAAAAGCAGCACCCCGTTGTCTCGGGCAATGTCGGCGATCGAAAGCAACTGTGCGGCCGACAGATCGGCAAGCACGTAGCGATCGCCTTTTTCGATCATCGACTTGAACAACGGCACGATGTCGGAGCCGGGCTTCACTTCGGTTACGTCGAGAGTGAACTTCTGGCCGAGGAAATTCCCGGTCGTATTGTTGTCGGCGATCGCCACATTGGCGCCGGCCACTCCCTCATCGCGGGGCGGCACGTCGAGAACCGACAGGGCGAGCTGCGGCTCGTAGGCGCGAAGATATCCGATCCTGATTTCCGTTACCGGTTTTTCGACCTTCTTTGCCTGTGCAGGTTTCGTCGGTTGCGCCTCTTGAGCCAGCAGAGGCACGGCGTTGACGCTTGCCAAAAAAAGTCCGATGAAAGCCAAGAGAGTATTCGGCACCATGCTCTTCATAGCAACGCGTTCTTTCCGCATGCACCATTATCCCACCTGAAAGGCGGGCAACGGTGCGAAGGTTTGGTGCCAAAATGACTTTATCGCAGCTATTGCCGCCCGCAACCCCCATAACTTTCCTTTTACTGGCAACTATCGCAACGTGCGGTTCAACCCTTCCTGGATATGCGGCCGGAAAGGCGGCGGTTTTCGATTTCGAGCTGGAACATGGCAGCTTGGTGCCCGGTGCGCCCGATCGCCGTGAAGCCGAGCAACAGAGGCTGCACATGGTCGGCGAAAGCCTGCGCGGGCAATTGGCCTCGACCGGCTTCGAGATCGTTGACATCGCGCCGGTCGCCGCCAAGGCGTCGGCAGCCAATCTCCAGGCCTGCGGCGACTGCGCCGACGCCTTTGCACGCGAACTCGGCGCGGATTACGCTTTCACCGGCGTAGTCCGCAAGGTTTCCGAATTGGTTTTGAGCATGCACGTTTTCGTTCACGACGCGGCTACCTCGCAACCGCTGACGAGCGCCAGCGTCGACATGCGCGGCAATACCGATGAATCCTGGCGGCGAGCCGTCGCCTATCTCTACAAGAATATCCTGTCGCAGCGCCTGGAGAGGCTGACCAAATGACCAAGATGCTGGCCAGCGTCATGGACGCCGCAGAGGCCGAGATCGTGATTTCGTGCGGCGCCGACATCGTCGACCTCAAGAACCCCAGCGCCGGCGCTCTAGGCGCACTTCCGGTCGAGACGATCCGCCATGTGGTCAAATCCGTTGGAGGCCGTCGAGCCACCAGTGCGGTCTGCGGCGACCTGCCCATGGTGCCTGAGACGATCCTGGGGAAGGTCGAGGAGATTGCTTCGACCGGTGTCGATTTCGTCAAGATCGGCTTCTTCCCTTCGGAGACCGCCGAGGCCTGCGCCGCCGCGCTTGCCGAGCCTGCGTCGCGCAATAAGCTGATCGCCGTGCTCTTCGCCGACCGCGCGCCTGATTTCGGCTTGCTGCCGATTTTGGCCGGCCATGGATTTCACGGCGTCATGGTGGATACGGCGGGAAAGATGGGCGGGCGGTTGCTCGACCACCTGCCGCCCGAGCGCGTGCCGGGCTTCATCGAAATGGCTCGCGATAGCGGGCTGGCCGTCGGGCTCGCTGGTTCACTCGAAGCGCCTGACATTCCGCGGCTTCTTGCCTTCTCGCCGGATTTCCTGGGTTTTCGCGGCGCGCTCTGCGACAACTCGCTGCGCACCGCCGCCGTCGACGCTGAAGCGGTGTCGCAGATACGTTCGCTCATCCCGGAGGAGCGGCCGACCGGCCAAACGACAGGGATCGACTATCGCCTGCTCGCGGCGCGCGGCTATGCGCCCGGCGACGGCGAGACCGCGCTCGGCACCGACAGGATCTTCGTTCGGGACTTCGTGCTTCCCGTCCACATCGGCGCCTACAGTTTCGAGCATGGTCATGCGCAGGAGGTGCGCTTCGACGTCTCCGCTGACGTGCTGCGGGTTACCAGCCATCCCGAGGATATGAGGCACGTTTTTTCCTACGACGTCATCATGGACGGCATCCGGTCCATCGTGGCACGGGGGCATGTCATGCTGGCCGAGACGCTGGCCGAGCAAGTGGCTGCCTATGTCCTGGAGAATCCCCGTGTCACCCGCGTAACCGTAAGGGTCGAAAAGCTCGAATTGGGCCCCGGGGGCGTTGGCGTGGAGATAGAGCGAAAGAGAGCGAAGGAACGGCATGGTGCGCTGCGGACGGCTGCGCCGTCCAAGCCGGATAGCAGCCCCGGGCGAAAAGGCGGCGCCTCATGAGGCGCGCCGTCGTCAAGCTCGGCGGCAGCACGGCATGGGAGGCGGAACGAGGCGTCTGGATCGAGGCGTTTGCCGCGTCGAGCCTGCCGCTGGTGATCGTGCCCGGAGGGGGACCATTCGCGAACCAGGTTCGTGCCGCCCAGAAGAGCATGGGCTTTTCAGACAAGGCCGCTCACGCCATGGCGATCCTGGCGATGGACCAGTTCGGCTATGTCATCCTCGACCACGGCCGAAATCTCGTGCCGGCGTGGTCCGTCGGAGATATCGAGCATGCATTGGGGGAGCACAGGATCCCGGTATGGCTGCCGTCTACGCTGACGATCGCCGCGCCGGACATTCGCGCGTCCTGGGATATCACTTCGGATGCGCTGGCCGCCTGGCTAGCGAATAAGCTCGAAGCCGACGGACTGCTGCTCGTCAAGCAAAGTTGCGCTTTTTCGGAGCGTGACGACATAGCCGGCCTGACGGCCAGGGGCATTCTCGATCCGGCCTTCGACGCGATGCTGTCCGCCGGCATCGAGTTTCGTCTGGCGGGGCCACGCGACACGGCCAACGCGGCGGCGATCCTGGCGGAGGGAAAGCTGCCGGGAATACGCATCGGGTCGGTGTGGGAAGGGGTGGCATAGCTCATGGTCAGCCCGCAATCACCAGTTCTGCCGATGCTGCGCCCCCACCGGGCGAGCTATAGCATTCCTATATCCGGAAATGTCTTTCCTTATTGCTTGGCAAGTCCCTCTCTCCGTCTCGGTTGCGCCGAGCCACCTCTCCCCCACTTTGTAGGGAAGAGGAAAGGTGGCGAGTGTGCGGCCGGCGGTTCCTCTCCCTCACGAATGTGGGGGAGAGGTGGCTCGGCGCAGCCGAGACGGAGAGGGGGATTGGTCATACGCGCCATGTTCAACTGCGGAGGTTGGCCGCTAGGCGACCGCAAACATGGATCCAGGCCCGTTCGCCATGTCTGAACGGCTCGTCTTTCTCACCGGACATCTCGCCCGTGCGCGGCTGGAGAGATTGCTCGACAGCCTCGGCGAAACCGAATTTTCCTCGGACGTCGTTGACATCGGCGTGAAGGTGGCAGCGCTGATGACGGAAGACATCATCAAGCGCCGCCTGAAACTGCCGGACGGTGCAAGCCGTGTCCTGCTGCCCGGCCGTTTCCGCGGCGATCTCGCATCGCTTTCCCAGCACTTCGGCCTGCCGTTCCAGCGTGGCCCGGACGAGATCGCCGACCTTCCGGCTTTCCTGGGCCGTGCCGGATCGCCGCCCGACCTCACGCGCCACGATATGCGAATCTTCGCGGAGATCGTCGAGGCACCGACTCTGTCGATCGAAGCGCTGATTGCGCGGGCCGCGCGGCTCGCGGCCGTCGGCGCGGATGTCATCGATCTCGGCTGCCTGCCGGAGACACCGTTTCCGCTGCTCGAGGAAGCCGTCCGGGCGTTAAAAAGTGAAGGCTTCTCCGTCAGCGTCGACTCGGCTGACGTCGAGGAGCTGGCGACGGGTGCGCGGGCCGGAGCCGATTATCTTCTGAGCCTCGACGAGAAGACCTTGCCGTTGGCCTTCGACCACAAAGTGACGCCCGTGCTCATTCCCTCGACGCCGGGCGATCTCGATTCCCTCGGCCGCGCCATGGAAGAAGCCGAGCGTGCGGGCATTCCCTTCATCGCCGATCCCGTCCTCGACCCTATCCATTTTGGCTTCGCTGCTTCGATCGGCCGTTTCATCGAGGCACGCCGACGCTGGCCGGTCGCCGAACTGCTGATGGGCACGGGCAATCTCACCGAGCTGACGGATGCCGACAGTTCCGGCGTGACGGCGGTGTTGGCCGGCCTCTGCTCCGAACTCGAGATCCGCAACGTGCTGGTTGTCCATGTCAGCCCGCATACCGTCCGCACGGTCGAGGAGCACGACCTTGCGCGCCGCATCCTGTTTGCGGCCCGAAACGATGGCGCGCTGCCGCGAGGCTACGCTCGCGGGCTGCTTCAGGTACACGATCGCAAGCCCTATCCGGCCACGCTCGAAGACATCGCAGCCCTAGCGGCGGATGTGCGCGACACCAATTTCCGTATCATGACAGCCGAGGATGGCATTCATATCTTCAACGGTAGCGGCCACAGGACGGCGACGGATGCCTTCGAACTCTTTGCCGGGTTGGGCGTCGAGAGGGATGGCGCCCATGCTTTCTACCTCGGCGCGGAGCTGATGAAAGCCGAGATCGCCTGGCGCCTCGGCAAACGCTATACGCAGGACGAGCCTCTCGACTGGGGCGTGGCGGCGGTCGCGCCAGAGGTCGATCGCACACGCCTGGCGGAAGCAGGGCATACGCTGCGCGCGAAGAAGGAGCGCTAGATGCCATACATCCGCGAAACCATCGTTACGACCGCCGACCGGGCCGGCAAGGTACATATCGCGCCGATCGGTATCATCGCCGAAAGGGATGGCTGGGTGATCGCGCCGTTCCGTCCCTCGGTAACGCTGGACAATCTCGCGGAGGTGCCCTTCGCTGTCGCCAACTACACGGACGACGTGCAGACATTTGCCGGATGCCTGACCGGCCGGCGCGAGTGGCCGACACTTGCAGTTGCGGGATGTCCGGTCCCGCGCCTGTCCAATGCGCTTGCCCATTCCGTTCTCGAAGTGGTCGAAGTCAGCGAAGACGGCATTCGCCCTCGCCATTTTTGCCGCGTAGTGAGCGAGGCTACCCATGCGCCTTTCACCGGTTTCAACCGGGCCAAAGCTGCGGTGTTGGAATTGGCTATTCTCGTCAGCCGGCTGGGCATGTTGCCGCGGGAGAAAATCGAGGCGGAGATTGGCTATCTTTCTATCGCCATCGAAAAGACAGCTGGGCCGAACGAGAAAGAGGCTTGGGGCTGGCTGATGCAAAAGGTGACGGACCATTTCGCGGGGGAGGATGCTGGCGGGGAAGAAGCGAGACGGGGATAGGCTGCGTGGCGTCCTCGCGCCATGGTTGTCGCAGCCGAAGCGGGAAACAGAACGGAAATGGCGGCGACTGAAGAATTGGCGAAGGCCTTTTTGCCCTTCGAGGCTTTCGTGACAGCGGCAAAGCTCCTCAAGCTCGAAGACGTGCTGCTGGCCACCGAAGCGGCGTATCGGCCGGGAACGGACTGCGCTGATGCTATCCTCGTCGAGAATATGCGGCGCAAGATTTTTCTTCCGGTAGGCTGAAAGCGTATTTCGAGCTAAACCGACCACCTTCCTCCCAAACTGCCACAGTTCAATCCATGTCGGCCGACAATCAAGCAGAGCAGGACCATCCTTATTGGCGGCGCAATCTCGCCGTCTGCCTCGTCGGGTCGTTCACGACCATCGTCGCGATGACCCTGCTTCTGCCCTTCCTGCCGCTTTATGTGGAGGAACTGGGCGTGAGCGACCACGCGGCCATCGCGCAGTGGTCGGGAATAGCCTATGGCGCCACCTTCTTTGCCGCCGCTCTGGTGGCGCCCCTCTGGGGGCGGCTGGCTGATCGATATGGCCGCAAGGCCATGCTGGTGCGCGCCAGCCTGGGGATGGCTGTCGCCATGTCGCTGATCGGCATGGCCGAGAATGTCTGGGAGCTCGTGGGTCTGCGTCTCTTCGCCGGCCTCGCCGGCGGGTATGCCTCGGGCTCGACCATACTGGTCGCGACGCAGACGCCGAAGAATCGTTCCGGCTGGGCGCTGGGCATGCTCTCCACCGGCATCATGGCCGGGAACCTCGTCGGGCCGCTGCTCGGCGGCGCCCTCCCGCCGCTCATCGGCATCCGCAACACGTTCTGGCTGGCAGGCGGGGTGATCTTCGTGACCTTCCTCGCAACGGTTTTCTTCATCAGGGAGGATTGGCGGCCAGGTCGTGTGAAGGCACCGGGATCCAGCGCCGGCTGGGCGGCAGTGCCGGACAAGCGGCCTGTGGTAGCCATGCTGGCGACCGGTCTGCTCCTGATGCTGGCCAACATGTCGATCGAGCCGATCATCACGCTCTACGTGGCCCAACTCGTGGAAGATCCGTCCAGGGTCACGATGGTCGCCGGCATCGTGATGTCCGCCGCGGCGCTGGGCAGCATCCTTTCGGCGGCACGGCTCGGCCGGCTCGCCGACCAGATCGGGCACTGGAACGTCATCATCGGCGCGCTTGCGGTCTCCGCCCTGCTGCTGATCCCGCAGGCCTTCGTCACGGAAGGCTGGCAGCTCATCGTCCTGCGTTTCCTGATGGGGCTTGCCCTGGGCGGTCTGCTGCCCTCGGTGACGAGCGTGATCCGGCACAACGTCCCCGATCATGCGGCCGGTGGCGTTCTCGGCTACTCGACCTCGGCCCAATATGCCGGACAAGTCGTGGGACCCCTCCTCGGCGGCTTCGTCGGAGGCCACGTCGGCATGCCTGCGGTGTTCCTCGGCACCTCCGTTCTCATGGGGCTCGGCGCCATCTATGCATGGGCGAGCCGTACGGATCGGGAGGGGCGCGACACGTAGTGGAGCTGGGATGAGCTTACCCGGCCAAAAGAGCCACCGCTGCGGCAGGGGCCGCGGCGCCGGCCTCGGCGCGCACCGCGTCGTCCGCGGGGATGACCTCGGCAAAGTCGATGAAAGCGCGATCCATGCGGTCGGCCAGGCGACGGACCTGCCAGCGCCCCGTGCCCGCGCCGACGATCGGAGCGCCTTTCACGAGCTTGCTGGTGACCAGGAACGTAGCATCGTGCAACGCGCGGAGTTGTCGCTCGCTGAACCAGGCTGCAATGTTCAGCCATTCGCCGAACGCAAGGTCGCCGGCATCGCGGCCGACCATTCTGGCGATCCGTTCGGTCGAGGCGGCCACGGTCTTCTCCTTGCCGTCCGCGGCGGAGTGCTTGTCGTCGCTTTCATCGAGCACTCCCAGTATGCGGTGGACGTCCGCCATCGAGGCGAAATATTCGTTCATCAGCGGGCTCAGCCTGCCGCGCACGGGCGCCTCGGTGGCAATGCCGAAAAGAAAGGTGCGGGTGAAGCCGGTATAGACGAGTTCGCGCTCGAGAAGCCGCTCGGCGTCGGTATAGCCTTCGTTGAGCAGCGTGCCGGCACCGATCGGAATGATGTCCGTCGTTGTCGAACCCATATCCACGAACAGGGCGTCGCCCTGATGCCTTGCGACCAGGGACGCGGTGGCGTGCCAATTGGCGGAGGCTACGTCCGCCCAGACCCTTCCGGCCTCCTCGATATTCACGAAACCCGAGCGGCCGGCATAGATCAGTTTTGCCGCCGATGGGCAATGCCGGCCGATCTCGACGAGCAGCCCCGCGACCCCCTCCTGTCGGGACCTGAAGATATCCGCCAATTCGCCGGTCATCGTGAAGGCAGCGAGATGGGCGTCCTCATGGAGAGACGCGGTTTCATTGAAGGCGGACACGAGACTGCCGAGACCTTGCCAGAGAGGCGTGGCAAGGGTGGCAGCTGCGACAACCCGCCCGTTCTCGGCCCGTGCGACCTTGAGATGTGCTCCGCCGATATCGAAGCCCGCAACGATGTTCTTCCCTTTTTCCACGCTTCACGCTTTCATTCTGGCATACACTTGGCGGGAAAGATTCTTGCGTATCATCCCTGTTCTCGACTTGAAAGGCGGCGAGGTGGTGCGGGCCGAGAAAGGCCGGCGCGACCTCTATCGGCCGATCGTCACGCCGCTCAGCCAAAGCCCGGACGCCGTTTCCGTCGCGCAGGGGCTGCGCAGCCTCCACGATTTCAGGACCTTCTACATAGCGGATCTCGATGCCATCGAGGGACGCGACCCGAACCGCGCGGCGCTGGCCCGGCTGAAAGCGATGCCCGACGCGCCGGAACTCTGGATCGATGCAGCCTTTGCGGATGCCGGCACTCTTGCGGCAGCCCTCGCCGACGCAGCCATCTGGCCGGTCCTCGGATCGGAATCCCAGGCCGACGCAGATCTGCTGCGACGCTTTCGTGACCATCCTCGGCTGATCCTTTCGCTGGATTTCTTCGCCGAGGGTTATCATGGCCCCGCATCTCTCTTCGATCAGCCGCAATACTGGCCCCAACAGGTGATCGTCATGACGCTTGCCCGGGTCGGCGCAGGCGCCGGCCCCGATTTCGCAAGGCTGAGGGATATCAAGGCGATGGCCGGAGACCGATCCGTCGTGGCCGCCGGGGGCGTGCGCGATGAAGCCGATATCCGTGCCTTGGTCGCGCACGGCATAGACGGCGCTCTCGTCGCCACGTCGCTGCACGACGGGACGCTCACGCCAACTCAGCTCGCGGCGCTGGCCCAGCGGTAGGGCGCCCGAAGGTGGCTCCGGGCAGGCCCTCAGATGCCCAGAAGGCGTTTCAGCCGGCGCAACAGACCATCCGGCTCAGCAGAGGGTTTCGCCTGTGCGGGGCTGTCTCTTGTCTAGGCCGCGAAGGGATGTGTCACCGAGTTTCGTTTCTCGGTGGCCTCTGCAGCGGTCGGCGTTCCGTCGACTGCGCGTTGAATGGCTTCCTTGGTCGCTTGATAGTTGAATTGCTGGATCTTGGCATCGTCTGCCGCGTCCCAATGGATGAACACGCCGACGCAGATGAACACGTCATCGGCCTCATTGGCAGGGATGATCCCTTCGGCCACGCTGTCCTGGACGGCCTTCGCGACGGCATGCTGCGCCGGCCCGAACATCTGCACGGCCTGTTTGGCTCCCTTGATGGTGACCTTGTTGAACATGACGGTATTGGGCTTGCAGGGCAGGTTGGGCGCGATGACGGCCAGAAGTGTGGTGAAGCCGTCCTTGTTGTTGGTGAGGGCGTTGCAGAAGGCTGCTTCGACCGCGCTCCCCCGGGGGCCGATGAGCAGGTCGACATGCGCGACTTCGTTGCCGTCGCCGACCAGCGATTCTCCGACCATCACTTTCGAGATCTTTGCCATGCCAATTTCCTCCAAGACACGATTATTGTGTCCAAAGACGCCGCAACCGAGCGGACGCTCGATGGACAGCTATCCTTGTTGGCAGCGTCCGGTTTGACCCGGACCGGTTGGCTAGATAGCAGCGGAAGCACTGCTTTCCGCTGCGGAAATTGAAGCATCAGAAAACTCTTTATGCAAGTTGGCGGCGGAGAAGGTGGACTAAAAGACAAGCTACCGTCAGGTCCGCCGAGGTGCCGGGATTGATCTGCCGAGACTTCAGGTGCCGGTCGAACCGAGCCAGCAGGCCGATGCGCTTCGTTTCATCTTCCTCTACAGCCAATTGCGCCCGGACAATGCCGGCTTCGGCGGTCACCTTGTTCGCGACGTCCAGCCCATGCTTGCGGGCGATATGGCTGTCAGGAAGCCCGCCGAGAAAGGCCAGATAGGCGCGCACCGCCGGCCACATTCCTGTTTCTCCCCGTTGCAGTGCCTGATCCAAAGCTCCAAGTCCGATGCCGAACACATCAGCGAAGCAGGTGACATATTGGCGAGCGATGCTGTCCCGGTCGGCCGCGGCACCCATCGCCTCGAGGATGAGCCCCTTGGGCTCCTCCCGCACATCGTGCGCCTCCGCCGATCCCAGCCCGCCGGGCGATGCAAGCACAATCGCCTCGAAGATCGCTTTCGTGTCGGCCATGTCCATGCCCTCGAGCACGGCGCCGAGATTGTCGCGGTACTCTCCCCCCGGCAGTTCCGCTGCGCGCATGAGCGGCGCGCAAAGCAGGATGATACCGAGATTGGTGTTGGTGCCGACGGCCGACTTTGTCGCTTGGACCGCCTCCAGGACGCGCCGCCCTGTCGTCAGTCCGGGATCACCGAGCGGACCGGCCGAGGCGCGCGCGCTGGCAAGGAACTGCTCGGCCGTCATGCGGTGACCGTCGGCGAAGACATGGACATTCCCTGGCTTCAGCGCCTCGATTTCCAGACGGCAGGCGTGTTCATAGGCGGTTCGGATGTCGTCTCGCGACAGCGTCATGAATTTGCCGGCACGGCAAGGCGATAGAGGCGACGGACGTCGGCCGTCACCGCGCGATTGGTTAGGAGAGCCAGCAGGGCTTCGGCGATCGCGTCGGCGATGTTCACCGCCACGACGGACTGGAGGCCGGACCAGGCCGGCATGCTGTTGACCTCCAGCACGGAGAAGCTGCCGTCCTGCGCCGGCACGATGTCGACGCCGGCGAAGTCGGCGCCGACCGCGTCGGCGGCTCCGACCGCCATGGCGGCGAGTTCGCCTTCGCACTGGCCCGATATGGGTTCCGGGACTGCGCCGCGGTTGACATTGGTGATCCAGTGCGTGCCGCGCCGGCTCATCATTGCGACAGCCCGGCCGGCGCAGACGAAGACGCGGAAGTCGCGAAAAGGAGGCCCGTCGCGTGGCACATAGTGCTGAAGGTAGTAAACTCCGTTGACATGGTCCTCCGACGGCAGTTCCGCGACGTTGCGGATCAGCCGGATGCCTCGTCCTTGCGCTCCGAAGAGAGGCTTCAAGACCAGAGGACCACGCGCTAGTTCCCGCGTCGCGATCGCCTCGGCCGACACGCGCCCCTCGACGGTGAATGTCGCGGGCGTCGGCAGGCCGGCCTTCTTCAACAGGAAGGTCGTCATCGACTTGTCCACGCAGCGTTCGATCGCCGGCGCGGAATTCCAGACGGGAACCCCGAGCCGCGAAAGCGCGTGAAGTAAGCCGAGGCGTCGCGTGACTGCCTCGAAAGAACCCGCCGCGATCGAGCGGACGAGCACGGCATCGGGGAGCCCATGCTCGAAACCGGGTATTGCGAGACCGTGCGGGCGCTCGCTGTCGAAGGCGATCGAAGACAGGGGCGCAGTTGTTGCCACCGCTCCGCGACGGCGTAGCCGACCCGCGAGCCCCTTGGCGCGGAGATCGGAACTGTCGTTTGCGATGAGGATGTGAGGCGCGCGCATGGTCTAACCCAGGCTCTGTTCGAGCATTTTGAGATCCCGGCCGCCGGCCCTGAACGTATCGCCGGTTTCGAATGCCGTCACGATGACTTCGGCTGGGCTGAACAGCAGAGGATCGATGGCGTAGAAGTCACCCTTGAAGGCCGTGAAGATCTCGGCGAAGGGCCGTCCGTGGTCGCGCGACGCGCTGCTCGGCAGTTTTTCTGCGAGGGCAAGCGCATCCTTCGCAGTGCCTCGGACGAAGAGCTGCACGAGACCACCATAGATGATCGCGTCGTTGGTCCGGCCCATGGCGACGAGAAAATCGGGATGCGGTGCCGGCAACGGTGAAGCGCCGATACCTTCGACGATGTTCTCCAGCGGAAATTTCAGGTCGTTGGCCTTGTGCAGGGCAACCTCCAGCACGCGCGCGACGATCTGCACGGTGCCGGCAAGGCTTTGCGTAGGCGCAAACAGGAAGGTCAGGCTTTCCTGGGGAAGGCCGGTGGCCTGCGCCACCTTCGCCACCAGGGTCGGCGGCGGCGGTTCTGCGGTTTCGAGGACGAGGACAGCGGCCGATGCGGAATCCCGGTAGGGGAGCGTTTCGTAGAGGGGCTCGACCCGGGCGAGCGCCCGGGCCGGCCCCGAGCCCATGGCGAAGTAGTTCTCGCTCGAAAGATTCCAGCCGGCATACTGAGCGCCCAGGCAGGCGAGCACGGGCTGGGAAGAGCGTACTTCGATGGCCAGCGGCCATTTCGGCAGGACGCGATCCAGCCTGAGCGAGACGGTGCCGAGACCGCCCATCGCGGCCTCGGCCATGCGCAGGCCCGCTTCGATGCCGCCCTCTGCCTTGGCGCCGGCGTCTATCAGGCATTCGCCCGAAGAGCCCCTCGATACGAGGATACGCAGCCGCTCCGCATCGCGGATCATCCCTTCGGCGATCCGCTGGGCGTTGTCATTCAGGAATGCCGAACCGTCCTTCATCTCCGGTCTCCGTGCCAGCTGGCCTCCAGTTGCCTGACCTGAATTTTCAGGGCCCTGTGGGTTGCGGCCGCGCTCGGGCCTCGGGCGAAAACGGTGCATATCGGGTCGCCGGTGATCAGCCTCGTGCCGGGCGATTGGCGGTCGGCCGTCCAGTCCGGCCAGGCGATCCTCGGAAAATCAGGCAAGGGCCGGCTCGCATAGGCGACCATCGAGGCCATGCAATCGTCGAAGCTCGGCAGACGGAAGGCTTGGCCGCGGCAGGCCCGCAGATGCGCTTCCAGCAATGGTGCGTCGGCGCTGTCGAAAATGTCCAGAGTGGCGCCCGGACGGGGATTGATCTCGATCAGCCGGTAACCATCCTTGGCGCGGATGAAATCCGCGCTGCATAGTCCAAGCAGTCCAGCGCGACGCGCCAAGCGGGAAAGCCAATCCGTGATGGTCGCGGCACTCGCGCGGTCGAAACGCTTCAGGCGCACGGCGCCACCATAACGGTAGGGGGTGCTCGGCGCTGGTGACGTCCATTGCCTGCTGAAACCGACAATGCGGGCGGCATTCCCGTCCGCGACGAACAGTGCCGATATGTTCGTGCCGTCGACGAAGCGCTGGAAGTAGCGCCCGGGAGCCGCGCCTCCGTCATGAGCTCGCTTGATATGCGCCCCGCCTGCGCCGCCCGCGGTTTTTGCGATCCAGTTCTCGGGATCGGGCGGTGGCGTCCATCGAAAGGTGGGATGGGGAATGCCAAGTTCGGCGCAGTCATTCGCCAGCAACCAGGGATCCTTGACCCGGCGGATCGCTGGTCCGCCGTTTCCGGCCAGAGGGAAATGACGTGCGATGTCATCGACAAGCTCGCCCTTCCGCTCGAAGCCCGAGCCGAGGACGACGGCATCCGGCCGGCTCGTCCCCGCCAGTCGCTTCATCTCGGAAATGAGCTTCTCGCCGTCGATACCCTCCTGCAGGCTGCCTGGAATCCCGGCCATCCGTTCGGCGAGGACTGCCGTATCGCTGTCGCAGAACATGTCCATCACCAACGATCGATAGCCCGCCCGTTGCGCCGCGGCCGCGAGCGCCCGTCCGGAAATCGCCGCGATAAGGAGAAGCCCGGCACGGGAGGAGCGGCCCGTCCCGAACCCGAAATCCACTTTTGGGCCTGATGTTCTATTTGGCGATTTCGCGTGCAAGTGCGAATGCATCCTGGAAATCGAAAGTGACTGCCTTTTCAGCCTCGATCATCTTCTTGAAGAGGCCGAACTCCACCTTGTACTTGACGTTGCCGATGGCGAGCGGGCCGATGCCGACAGCTTTTGTCGCTTCGAGCGGCTCGGCGTTGGCGTTGACCGTCAGCCCCTCGATGCCGGCGGGCGGCACGGCATTCACATCGGCCGCGATCAGCAGATCGCCCGCATTCTCGAACTGCGCCTTGGAAATGACCTGAACGCCGGCCTTGGCTGCAGTAAGGACGATCTCGGATGCCGCGACGGCTCTCTTGTTTCCAGCCTCGGTCGATCCGTCGGCGATATCGACAGACGCCTCGAACCGGCTCTCGATCTCGGCCGCGACCTTCTTCACGCGTTCGACCCCGTCATGGCCGACAAGCGTCACATGTGCACCCTCCTTCGCCGCAATGACGGCCGTGCAGAAGCCGACAACACCGGTGGCGCCGAAAATCGCGATGCGGCTGTCGTTCAAGCCCCGATCGAACTTGGCCTGCAGCGCCTTCTCCACCTTGGCGACCATGGCGGCGGCCGTGGTGAATGACCCCGCGGGATCGGCAAAAACCGAGACCTTGAAGGGCGGCACCATCGCTTTCCTGGCCGCGTCGAACATGTCGAGTGCCAGCGAGACATCCTTGCCAGCTATGAAGATACCGGTATCGACCCCGGCATCGGGCGGGCGGGAGAAGATAGCGTCCTGCACAAGCCCGGTCACCTCGCCGGGACTGACGCCGACATAGGGCAGGACCGCGTCGAACCCCGCGTCGAGCGCCATATTGACGTCGAAGGGACTCATATGTCCGAGCGGGGTGAGCATATGAAGGATATGTTTGCGTGCCATACTGTCCTCCCTCGAACTTCAGCTCCCCACGAGATCGAGGCCGCGTGCGCTGATCGTGGCGCCATGGTTCCGCCCGCGCACGATCCTGGTCTCGATGCCTTCCGGCACGAGCGCCGCGATGGATGCGACCATGCTTTCCGCGGCGTTCTGAGAGGCTGCGAAGGCAAAGCCGGTCGGTCCCCACGAGCTTTGTCCGATACCGACGGCGCCTGCTTCTGCAAGGCCGCCGATCACCCGCTCCACCCGCGACGAGGTGAAGATTCCCCCTTGTGCCGGGGCGAAATGCGTGCCGACCAGAATCTGCACCGCGGAGACCGCCGCGCCGAAGGCTGCGATGTCCTGCTCCATCAAGGCGGGCATCAAACCCGTCAGCACCTGCCGGCAGATTTCGCCTGTGCTGCTTCTGGGAAAGGGTGGCAGGGCACGAAAGGCCGCGACCTCCTCCGCCCCGTGGAGTCCTTCCCGCTTGTAGTCGAGTACCAGAACCACCCGCCAATCCTCGGGAAAGGGCAGTCTGGCCACCACTGTCGGTGGCCGGCTGCTCCCGCCCTTGCCGGCATCGATGATGACCCCGCCGCTCGCGAAGCTCGCGATTCCGATGCCGGAGCGCCCGCCGCGCGCCAGCAGCGTCGCATCGCCATCGGTGTCGAGCGCGAGTTGATGCAGAGTGCGCAATGCAGCGGCGACGGCCAGGGCGATCTGGGTGCCGGAACCGAGCCCGGCATGCGCCGGGATCGCCTCCTCGATGACCAGACGGTGCCGGGCGCGAATACCGAGGCGCCGGCACAGCGTGGTGAGATGCGCTGCGGCCCGAGCGCTGTCGGGGCCGGCCACGTGGTCCTCCGCCGAACGCGACAACGTCACCACGGTCTCCGGCTCGTCCAGGGGAAGGCCGAGACTGCCGAAGCGCCGGTCGGCGTCGCCGCTGGGATCGAGAAAACCGAGATGGAGGCGTGCGGGCACACGTACCGTAACAGAATTCGACATCTGCTCCCCGTTGGGTGCATGATTATGCATCAGGAAGTTCAGGTGCCCGGCGCAATGATAGCCGCTTTCACCTTGGGAGCAAGCGCGGAGCGGCAAGGCGAGCCCCTACTTTGGTGCCGGGCGGATCAAGCGAGGTCGAGATGAGCACACAGGAAAGGGTTTATTCGGAAGCCGAGATCGTCGAGCGGCTGGAGAAGGAACTGCCGAAATGGCGGTATGAGAACGGTTGGATAAGGCGAAAGTACAAGACCCATGGCTGGAAATCGACGCTGATGGTCATCAACACGGTAGGCCATCTCGCCGAAGCCGCGTGGCATCATCCCGACATCACTGCGTCCTATGCCTGGGTCGAGGTGCGTCTGATGAACCATGCGGCCAAGGGCGTCACCGACAAGGATTTCGAACTGGCCAAGAAGATCGAGGATGTGGTCCACTGGCAGCCGGCCACCGAGGGAGGCGCGCTGGAAGGCACGCCACCGACCGACCAGCGGTTTGCTTACATCAAATATGATTGAGGCGGCCTAGCACCGCGATCCTGCCTCACAACGGGGGTTTTCGGCCCTGGTGCTTTCGTCTAGAGTTCCGTCCGGCACCAGAAAGCGGCGAACAGGATGGCGGTTGCTTGGATCGGCAACCGGGAAACACTGTTGAGGCGCGCGGTCGAGCATGCCGCGATGCTTCTTCGTTCAAGTCGGTGCCCGGTCTTCAGTCTCGACACGGATATTCATGGCGTACGCGCCGCGATTGGTTTGGCAGAGCGGATCGGTGCAGCCTGCGATCATCCCCGCGGCGCGTCGCTTGCCGCCGAGACGGCACTTTTCACCGACAAGGGGGCCATGACCGTTTCCCCCGGCGAGGCGCGGGGCCGCGCCGATCTTCTGGTGCTGGTGGGCACCATGCCGGAAGCCTATCATGCCTTCCTGGCGGACCTCACGAATTCCGTCCCCGACCTGGCAGAGAAGGGCGGGCGCAATGTTTTCCGTGTCGGCAGGGGCCGCTCGAAGGGCTTGCCCTGGGGCGGGGAGGCGATCCAGCTATTCGTGGCCAATGCCGGGCTGGCAGCGACGCTGGCCGCACTTCGGGCTCAATGCGCGGGCCGCCAGGTGACGATCCCGGTCTCCAATTTCGGCCGCTTTGCCGAGGCCCTGTCTGTGGCGCGTTTTCCCGTCTTCGTATTTTCGGGTTACTCGGCCGATGCTCTCGCCCTGGAGATGCTGCAAGGGCTGGTCGCGGACCTCAATCGCAGAAAGCGAGCGTCGACGCTTCATCTGACAGCGAGCGAGAATGGTTGGGGCGGCGTGCTTGCTTCCACCTGGATGACCGGCTTTCCGCTGCGCACCGGGTTTGCGCGCGGCTTTCCCGAATTCGATCCCTGGCGCTTCGACGCCGAAAGGATGATCGCAGGAGGGGAGGCCGACCTTCATCTCTGGATCTCGGGGCATGTCGGCGGGCGACCAGTCCGCAAGAACGGCACCAGGACGATCGCGCTTGCCCGGACGGCGCGCGCCATACCCGGAGCGGCGGTGACGATCGCGATCGGCGAGGTGGGTGCCGACCATCCCGGCGTCGTCTACTCCGCGCGAACGGGAGGTTTGGTTTCGCTCCGCGCGAGAGAGGAGTCAGACCTTCCGACGTCGGCGGCAATCGTCCACGCGATCGCTGATCTCGTGTCGGCGGAGTTGCCATGCTGACGCGCATCGCTGGAGGGGAAGTCATCGATCCCGTGAATGGCCGGGCGGGTAAGGGGGACGTTTGGATCCGCGACGAGATGATCGTCGATCCGCCGTCCGGCGGACAGGCCGACAGAACCTTCGATGCGAGCGGCTGCGTGGTCATGGCTGGTGGCATCGACATCCATTCCCATATCGGCGGGGGCAACGTGAACACGGCGCGGCTCTTGCTGCCGGAACACCACGCCGCGCATATGTCCCGACCGGCGGTGACGCCGCTGTCGAACGCCGGCTGGTCGACCTTCGAGACCGGATGCCTCTACGCCAGGATGGGCTTCACCACTGTGGTGGAGCCTGCCATGCCGCCCGGGGGTGCTCTCCACACACATCTTGAACTTGCCGATATTCCCATCATCGACAAGGCGACACTCGTCATCCTCGGCAATGACGATTTCCTCCTGTCGCTGATCCGCGACGGCTCCTCGCCGGCCATGATCGACGACTATGTCGCCTGGACCATCGCATCGACAAGGGCGCTCGGCGTGAAGGTCATCAACGCGGGTGCGGCTGCGGCCTTCCGCGAGAATGTACGCAGCTTTTCGTTCGACGATGTCGTACCCCTTTATGGCGTCAGCTCGCGCCGGATCGTCAAGACGCTGCAGTCGGCGGTGGCAAGGCTTGGCGTTCCCCATCCGCTGCACGTCCATTGCAACAATCTCGGCGCGGCCGGTTCGGCCGATACCGCCGCCACGACCATCGCCGCAGCCGAAGGTGTGCCTCTCCATCTCGCCCATCTCCAGTTCTACGGCTATGGCACGGAGGGGAAGCGCAAGTTTTCCTCGGCTGCCGCACGGCTCGCTGAGCTGGTCAACCAGACGCCGGAAGTCACCATCGATATCGGCCAGGTGATGTTCGGACAAACGGTGACCATCTCGGGCGACGTCTTGCGCCAGTTCTCCGCAAGGGGAAGCGCACATCCCAGGAAGACGGTGATCCACGAGAGCGACGGCAATGGCGGCGGCATCGTGCCCTATCGTTATCGACCGGATTTCTACGGCACGGTTCAATGGGCGGCAGGGCTGGAGCTCTTCCTTCTCATCACCGATCCCTGGCGGGTCTTCTTCACGACCGATCACCCGAACGGCGCACCTTTCACGGTCTATCCCCAGCTCTTCGAGCTGCTGATGAGCCGCGATGCGCGAGAGCGAATGGCCTCCGGGCTTTCTCGAAAGGGACTCGAATTGACGACGCTGGCGTCGATTGCACGCGAATATACGTTCGAGGAGATCGCCATCATGACCCGGGCGGCGCCCGCACGCCTCCTCGGCCTCTCCGATCGCGGCCATCTCGGTGCGGGTGCGATCGCCGACATCGCGGTCTACCGGAGGGACAAGGACATCGCGCAGATGCTCGGGTCGGCGGCCCTGGTGTTCAAGAATGGTGACCTTGTCGTGCGCGACGGGGAAGTCACGCATTATCGTTGGGGCAAGGCCTTGCGGCTCGATCCTCCCGTGGAGGGCGCCATCAAAAAACGGCTCGAAGCCTATCACCAGCAACGCTACGGGCTATCGCTCGACTGGTTCACTTTTCCCGATTCCGCCATTGGGCGCGAGCATCCGTTCGGCGAGGTGTCATGCCGAAGCTAGAGGTCAATGGTGTCGCCGTCGACGATACCTTCGCGGAAGCTTTCGGCATGCGCGCGACGGCTGTCGTCATCACCGCGCCGACCCGAAAATGGGCAAGGCAGGCCGCAATCACCATGACCGGCTTCGCGACGTCGGTCATCGGATGCGGCTGCGAGGCAGCGATCGATATCGAGCTGTCGCCGGCGCAGACCCCGGACGGTCGCCCGGGTTGCCGGGTGATGATCTTCGCGATCAGCACGGACGAGTTGCAGAAACAATTGCAGAACCGCATCGGGCAGTGCGTGCTGACCTCACCCGGCAGCGCGTGCTTTGCCGGACTGGACGGACCCAACGAGTTGAAGCTCGGCGCCGCCCTGCGCTACTTCGGCGATGGTTGGCAGATCTCCAAGAAATTCGGCGACAGGCACTACTGGCGGGTCCCCGTGATGGACGGAGAGTTCCTATGCGAGGCCACCACCGGCATGACCAAGGAGGCGGTCGGCGGCGGCAACCTCCTACTGCTTGCGCAAAGCAGCGGCAGGGCGCTTGCCGCGGCGGAAGCGGCGGTCGCGGCGATCGACAGGGTTCCGGGGGCGATCATGCCATTTCCCGGCGGTGTCGTGCGGTCCGGCTCGAAGGTGGGCGGCAAATACAAGGGCATGTCGGCTTCGACCAACGAAGCCTTCGCGCCGACCTTGCGCGGCGTGACCAAAAGCGCGATCGGTCCGGAAGTCAATGCGGTGCTCGAGATCGTCATCGACGGCGAGACGAGCAACGCGGTGGCCGCCGCCATGAAGGCGGGGATCGAGGCAGTCGGCAAGCTTGGGCCGGACAAAGGCGCGACGCGCATCAGCGCGGGTAATTACGGTGGCAAGCTCGGCAAGTTCCATTACCATCTGAAGGACCTGCTGCCATGAAGCCGCTGACCTTCACGCTCGTCGCGAAGCCGGGCGAGCGGCTGGATCTGTCCCCGCTGACTGCGCTTCGCCTGGCCGGTTTGGAAAGGCATGAAATCGAGAAAATCCGGATCGGCACCTCGCGACGCCCCGCGCTCGTCGGCGATATCTTCCGCATTGCAGGTAATGACTTGGAGACCATCGTTTTCGACGGCGGGAGCAATCGCTTCGACCGGGTGGCCGAGGGGCTGGCCGGCGGGACGGTACGCGTCATCGGGGATGTCGGCGCGCTTGCAGGCCGCGCCATGCGAGGCGGGCAAGTCGTCGTCGAAGGCAGCGCCGGTCCGCATGCCGGGTCGGCCATGCGCGGCGGCAGGCTCGAGATCCTGGGTCGGGCCGGTGATCATCTCGGCGCTCCCCTGGCGGGAGAGCTTGCGGGCATGAATGGCGGCGTGCTGATCGTGCGGGGAGGGGCGGGCGTTTATGCCGGCGATCGCATGCGGCGTGGTTTGGTCGTCGTGCTGAAGGGCTGCGGTGATTTTCCAGGATGCCGGATGATCGCCGGTACGCTCGCTGTGGCGGGCGGCGCGGGGGAAATGCCAGGCTATCTGATGCGGCGGGGCTCGATCCTCCTCGACCGCGCGCCGAAGAGCCTGTCGCCGAGCTTCGTGGAATGCGGGGCGCCGGAAAGCATCTTCGCCGCCCTGATCGACCGCCATCTCATCGGCGAAGGCATCCTGAAGCGGCCGCTGCTCGGGATCGCGCCCCGCCGCTATGGAGGCGACAATGCTGTCCTGGGTCTCGGCGAAGTTCTCTTCCCCCGCTGAGTGCCGCGAGGGGCAGTAAGATCGACCGGAGATCTTTCAGGCGTAGACGACTGCCGCCCGATACCGAAACTTAACCCGACAACTATATCCGATCTGCTTGCGACCATTTCCTGCGTTGGCGCCCAGCTGGCGCGAGGTTTGGAGAGACCGTTGCATGGGCAGCATCAGACCGTTGATCAGATCGGATGTGCCGGCGGTCGCCGCCTTGCTGCAGCGCATTCTGCGCAAGACGAGCGAGCCGGCGATGCCTTCGCTCGAGGCCTATCTGGGTGAGCTCTTCCTGGATGGCGCTCATCGCGATCCGGATATCAATTCTCACGTCTATCTTCGCGGCGACGGCTCCGTGGCGGGCTTTATCGGGGCGTTGGCGCTGCCGATGGAAGTCGAGGGAAGGGCGGTCCGCGGTGCTCTGTGCGGCTCGTTCATGGTGGACCGGCACTCCGACGATCCATTCGCCGGTGCGCGGCTGATGCGGGCCTTTCTCGCAGGCCCCCAGGACATTTCGCTTACCGAAACGGCCAACGACATATCCACCGCCATGTGGCGCGGGGTCAACGCCACCATGCTGCCCGGCTACAGCCTCGAGTGGCTGCGTGTGCTGCGCCCAACGGAATTCCTGATTGAGATGGCTGCGCATGTCTCTCGGGCCGTGCGCATCATTTCGCCTTTGGCCAAGCCCTTCGACAGGCTCCTTCGGCAGAGGAAAATCCAGTCGCGGTTCTTCGGCTTGCCCGGCAAGACCTTGCCGACCAGCGAGGCCGACGACGAGATGACTGCCGCCCTTCTTGAACGTTTCACGAAGACCTTCGCGGCGCGCCCTCAATGGAAGGGGGAAAATTTGCGCTGCATGATTGCCGAATCCCACCGCAAAGCCCTTTACGGCGAAATGGTCCGGCGCATGGTAACAACGCGCGACGGCCGAGCCGTCGGGCTCTTCCAATATTACGGTTATCCGGGCCGCATCGGCCGCGTCATCCAAATCCTCGCCGCACCCGGTCAGAGTGGAGCGGTGATCGACTGCATGATCGCCCACGCCAGTGATCAGGGTTTGGTCGCGCTGCGCGGGCGAACCATGCCAGCGCTGATCGAGGCCATGCTTGGCCAGCCTTTCCTGTTCATGAATGCCGCATCGAGCATCGTGCACGCCCGCGATCCGGCCCTGGTGGAGCCATTCCGGACGGGTAAGGCCTTCTTCAACGGTTTTGCCGGAGAATCCTGGTCACGGCTCATCGGGGACCGTTTTGATTAGCGGGAGCGGACCATGTGCGGAATAGCCGGCTTCTGCGAAGCGGATTTGGCCGCCGACGAGGCTACTGCGCTGCTGCGGCGCATGGCTTCCGCGATCGCCCACCGGGGGCCAGACGGCGAAGGGGCCCATGTCGACGAGGGTGCCGGGCTCGTTCACCGACGGTTGTCCATCATCGATCTGTCCGGCGGGGGGCAGCCGATGTCGAATGCCGACGGGACGGTGTGGATCACCTACAACGGCGAGATCTTCAATTATCTCGAACTGCGCAGCGAGCTTGTCTCGCGCGGACGTCGCTTCCGCACGTCGAGCGATACCGAAGTCCTTCTGCATCTCTACGAGGAGAACGGGCCGGACTTCGTGTCCATGCTCAACGGCGACTTTGCGTTTGCCATCTGGGATGGGCGCCGCCGCCGCATGCTGCTTGCCCGCGATCGAATGGGGGTCCGCCCACTCTTTTACTCACACCACCGCGGGGCCTTCTATTTCGCTTCCGAGGTCAAGGCGTTGATGCAGGTGCCTGGACTGCGGCCCGAACTCGACCCCATCGCGCTCGACCAGATTTTCACGTTGTGGACGCCAATTGCACCGCGCACAGCATTCAAGGGCATCGCCGAGCTCGCCCCAGGCGAGGCAATGCTTGTGGAGAATGGCGGGTGCCGCACCTGGCGCTACTGGTCCCTCGATTTTCCCGACCTGGGCGACGAGGATCCGAGGGACGAGCGTGAGCTCGGCGGGGAGCTGAGAGCGCTCCTCGAGGATGCCGTCAGCATCCGCTTGCGCGCCGATGTCGAAGTCGGTGCATTCCTGTCCGGAGGCCTCGATTCTTCCATTGTCTCGGCACTCGGGACCCGTATGGCGGCCAGTGACTTTCACACCTTCTCGGTGGCCTTCGCGGATGCAGAATATGACGAGAGTGCGCAGCAGGACGTCATGGCCAGGGCACTGGGAACGCTCCATCACTCTGTCACCTGCGGCTCGGACGATATCGCCGGCGCCTTTCCCACGGTCGTGCGGCACATGGAACAGCCGGTGCTGCGCACGGCTCCGGCGCCGCTTTATCTCTTGTCCGGGCTGGCGCGCGAGCGGGGCCTGAAGGTGGTCCTATCCGGCGAGGGGGCGGACGAGATCTTCGCCGGCTACGATCTTTTCAAGGAAGCCGGGATTCGTCGCTTTTGCGGACGACAGCCTGCCTCGCAACTCAGGCCCCGGCTCTTTCGCAAGCTCTATCCCTACCTTCCTTCGCTGCAGCAGCAGACACCGGAATATCTCGCCGCGTTCTTCGGTATCGGAGGAGATGCGCACGATCGGCTCGCTTCTCATCGTCCCAGGTTTCGCACGACAGCCGGCGCAAAGATGTTCCTTTCGAGCGATCTGCGCCAGACGCTCTCGGGCTACGACGCCACAGAGGAAATCGTTGCTGCGCTGCCCGAATCCTCCAGGCGATGGCACCCGCTCCATCTCGCGCAATATATCGAGACCCGGTTCCTCCTACCGGGATATATATTGTCGAGCCAGGGCGATCGGATGGCGATGGCGCATGGCGTCGAAACACGCTTTCCTTTTCTCGACCATCGCCTTGTCGAATTTGCCGCACGCATTCCGGCTCGTATGAAGCTCCGTGGCCTGCGTGAAAAGCGCATCCTGCGCAGCGCGGCAGCCGATCTCCTTCCGCCTGCCATCGCCCAGCGGGGCAAGCAACCCTATCGCGCGCCGGGTAGCGCAGCCTTTCGCGGGCCTGCAGCTTCCTATGTCGGGGAACTCTTGCAAGCCGGGCCCGTCGCTTCCGCAGGGCTCTTCAATCCTCGGGCGGTGAGCAAGCTTATGGAGAAGTTCAACCGTGGCGCAGTCACCGGCTTCCGGGATAATGCCGCGCTGGTCGGCATTATCTCGGCGCAACTCTGGGCCCGTGAATTTCTCGGTGACGGCCGGAGAGAACCACCCAGCCAACCGCAAGTTTCCTTCAAAGAACGAGCTGTCCATGTCTGACGCGATCAAGAGCCAGGTTCGAACCTTCATCGTCGAGAACTTTCTGTTCGGCGACGACGCCTATCCGCTTGCGGACGAACTTTCGCTAGTCGAGAGCGACCTCGTCGATTCCACCGGAATTCTGGAACTGGTGGCTTTCGTCGAGCAGACCTTCGGCATCTCTCTTGCCGACGCCGACATCGTGCCGGACAATCTCGATTCCATCGCCCGGATCGCAAATTTCGTAGCGTGCAAGCGCGAGGCCGTGAACTGAGCTGATCCAGATGCGCGTCGAAACCCTGCTGCGAAACACTGCTGCCGCAAATCCCGGACGGATTGCCGTGACGGCCGAAGAAACGCGGTTGAGCTACGGCGTACTCGACGACAAGTCGGATCGGCTCGCCAGCGCCTTGCTGGCCCGTGGGGTGCGACGCGGCGACCGTGTCGTCGTCTTCATGGAAAATATCTGGGAGATGACTGTCGCCGTTTTCGCCGTGCTGAAGGCGGGAGCGGTTCTCTGCCCGGTCAATCCGTCTCTGAAGGCCGACGGCCTCCGCTTCGTGCTCGGGGATTGCCGGCCCTCGGCGATACTGACACAGGCCAAATATGCTCGCCTGTGCGAAGAAGCTGGCAGAGACGTGCCTGTCTCCCTGATCACCGTGGTGGCGCGAGGAGCAGTCGCCATCCCCGGGGTACTCGCCTTCGATGATTGCGTTGCGGAAGAGCCGGATGGGCTGCCCGAAGCCGGTACCGGTGACGACCTGGCGATGATCATCTATACCTCGGGCTCGACCGGAAACGCCAAGGGCGTGATGATGACCCATGCGAACATCGTCGCCGCGTCCGGCTCGATCGCCGCCTATCTCGAAAACTCTGCCGACGACGTCATCCTCGGCATCCTGCCGCTCTCCTTCACCTATGGTCTTTACCAGTTGCTCGTCGCCGTGCGAGTTGGCGCGCGGTTGGTGCTGCAAAAGAACTTCGCCTTCCCCCATGCCGTGCTCGCGGCAGCGCGCGCGGAGGGCATCACCGGCCTGCCTCTGGTGCCCACCATGGCGGCGATGATCCTCTCCATGAAGGATGTCGAGCCGCTACCCACCTTGCGCTACATCACCAATGCCGCGGCCGCGCTGCCGACCGCACATGTCGCCGGGCTGACGGAGCTCTTTCCGCAGGCGTGCCTCTACCTCATGTACGGCCTGACCGAATGCGCACGCGCCACCTTCCTGCCCCCCGAGGAAGTGGATCAGCGGCCGGATTCTGTCGGCAAGGCAATACCGGGAACCGAGGTGCTCGTCGTCGACGAAACCGGACGGTCGCTGCCGGCGGGCACCGTCGGCGAGCTGGTCGTACGGGGACCTCATGTCATGCAGGGCTATTGGGAAAACCCGGCGTCGACCGGCGCCGTGCTTCGCCCCGGACCGAAACCGGGCGAGCGGTGGCTCCACACAGGGGATCTGTTCCGTACCGACGCGGCCGGCTTTCTCTATTTCGTCGGTCGCAAAGACGACATCGTGAAGGTCGGCGGCGAGAAAATTGCGCTGTCCCAGGTGGAGGCGGCGCTTCATGCCTGTCGTGGCGTCGTGGCGGCGGTTGTCGTTGGCGTGCCTGATCCGGTTCTGGGGATGGCGCTTCGGGCGGTGGCCGTCGTGTCCGATCCGACCCTCACAGAACGTGATGTCCTGCGGCATTGCGCTGGAATTCTGCCGGAATCCATGGTGCCGAAGTCCGTCGAATTTCGCGCTGAGCTCCCTCTGACGGCGAGCGGGAAAGTGAGCCGGCGGCTCGTCACGGAAGCAGGAGAAAAGGAATGACCTCGCTAGGAACAACCTTTTCGGCGCGGACGCTCACGATCGATGCGCAGGCGGAAACGGAGCGCATCGTCGCTGCCATGCGCGCTCAGCTTCGCGCCATGCGCCGGCGCGGATTTGTCCTCGGCCTTTCCGGCGGCATCGATTCCAGCGTCTGCGCCGCATTGGCCGCCCGGGCGGTCGGGCCTGAGAACGTGTTCTGTCTTTTCATGCCGGAGAATGATTCCGACCCGGAAAGCTTGCGCCTCGGTCAATTGGTGGCAACGACGTTTGGCCTGGGAGGAGAGGTGGAGAATATTGGCCCCATGCTGGAGGCTATGGGCTGCTATGCGCGCCGCGATGCATCGATCCGGGAAGTCGTGCCGGAATACGGCGAGGGCTGGCGCTCCAAGCTCGTCATCGCAAATGGGGTCACGACGGCCGGTTACAATATTTCCTCGCTGGTTGTGGAAGACCCCGCAGGTGAGACGCGAAAGATTCGTCTTCCCGCGCGCACTTATCTGGGGATCGTGGCCGCCACGAACATGAAGCAGCGCACGCGCAAGCAGCTCGAATACTTCCATGCCGACCGCCTCAAATATGGGGTGCTCGGCACGCCCAATCGCCTTGAGGACGACCAGGGCTTTTTCGTCAAGAATGGCGATGGCTCGGCGGACGTGAAGCCGATCGCCCATCTCTACAAATCGCAAGTCTATCAGCTTGCCGAATGTCTCGGTGTACCTGAGGAGGTGCGGCGACGCCCTCCGACCACGGACACCTACTCGCTCCCGCAGACGCAGGAGGAGTTTTATTTCTCTCTGCCTTACGACAAGCTCGATCTGTGCCTTTATGGACTCGACAACGATGTTCCCGCCAAGGAAGTCGCACAGGCGGCTTCTCTCACGGAGGAGCAGGTCGCGCTCGTGTGGGCCGATATTGCCGCCAAGCGCAAGGCGGCGCATTATCTTCATCTGCCCGCACAGCGCGTCGAGGCTGTATTGCCGCCCGCTTGACCGCGTTGCTATGGAGAGAAACCCGACCCGGCGCATGCGGCTCGAAGACTGAAGGTGTTCCGTCAGGCGTCTCCCGGTCTTTCCGTGACCGAGAGTTCCTCGACCCAATCCTGGACGATGTTCTCGCTGGCGTGGATGCAGACGGCTTGCAACCGGCCCGAACCGATATTCCGGAACTTGTGGGGAATGCCCGAGGGGGCGACGACGATATCCCCCGCGCGGGCACGGATCTTTTCCGCTCCGACAGTGAACTCGACTTCGCCGGTCTGGACGATCCAGGTTTCCGTGTAGGGATGGACATGGAGGCCAGGTCCCTGGCCTGGATCGTTATCGACGAGGAAGAAGGATATTTGCGAGCCATGCTCCTGTCCTTCGAAGCGCACGGTACGGCTCGCACCCGGCTTTAGCTCCGCTTGTCGGATGACGTTAGGCATGCTGGGCTTCCCTCTGCTGATCAGTTGTCGTGATGAGAAGTATTACCAAAAGCAGCGAATGGCCTACCGGCGTACCCGAAGCTTGAGCCAGCGGTCGAAGGCGACCGCAGCGATAAGGATGAGTCCGATGACGATGCTCTGCGTGTAGGACGAGACATTGTTGAACTGGAGCCCGTTCTGCAACACGCCGATGAGGGCTGCGCCCACGACGGTTCCGCTGATGCTGCCGACGCCGCCGAACAGCGACGTTCCTCCGATCACGACGGCCGAAATCACGGTGAGTTCGTAGCCGATGCCGGCCACCGCCTCAGCCGAGTTGAGGCGGGCCGAAAGAACGAAGGCGGCGAGGCCCGCGAAGAATCCGACAATGATATAGACCGAGACCAGGATCCGGTCGACGCGCAAACCGGAGAGCCGGGCGGCCTCGGCATTGCCACCCACCGCATAGACGGCGCGTCCATAACGCGTATAGCGCAGCACGATGTGGCAAAGGATGGCTGCGACGACGAAGATGATCGCCGGAACCGGCACCGGTCCGATGAGACCGGTGCCGAACCAGCGCATGGAAGCATCGAAACCCGAGATCGGACCACCGTTGGAGATGGTCAGCGTCAGGCCCCGAAACACGGTAAGGCCGCCGAGCGTGACGACGAAGGGCGGCACCTTGAGCCTCGTGATCGCTAGGCCCTGGATGCCGCCGCAGGCCGCGCCGACGATGATCGCGGCGAGCAAGGCGGCGAACCAGCCGTAGCCGGCCGCCTGCGAGGGGTCGAGAGAGAGCGTGTTGGCAGTGCCGCCTTTGGCGACGACGGCAGCCACCATGCCGCAAAAGGCAAGCAGGGAACCGACCGAGAGATCGATGCCGGCCGTGAGGATGACGAAGGTCATGCCGAGCGCGATGAGGCCGGTGATCGAGATCTGCCTGGTGATGTTGAAGAGATTGATCGGATCGATGAAGCTCGGCTTCATCAAGGTGAAGACGATCATCAGCGCGATAAGAAACAGCAGCGGGCCGAAATTGACGAGCAGGCGTGCGAGATCCGGTCCACTGCGTTCTTCCCGGGCAACCGTGCTCATGCTTCCTCCGCCTGGATACGATCGAGCGCCATCAGCGCCATCAACTTCTCCTCATTCGCATCGATTGCCGGCATCTCGCCCGTGACGCGACCACGCCTCATCGTGACGATCCTGTCGCTGACGGCAAGCACTTCCGGCAGTTCGGAAGAGATCATCATGATCGCGATGCCGCGTGCCGCGAGCTGGACGAGGATTTGATGCACCTCCGCCTTCGCTCCGACATCGACGCCACGTGTCGGCTCGTCGACGATCAGCACCTTGGGGTCGCGCGCCAGCCAGCGGGCAAGGATGACCTTCTGCTGATTGCCGCCTGAAAGCCCCTCTATCGCCTGTTCCGGCGAAGCCATCCGGATTGCGAGCATCTTCTTGTAACTGGCCAGGGCCTCGCGCTCGCGGCGCTCCGTCATGAAGCCCAGCCCGTTGCTATAGGTGCCGAGGGTTGCGATCGAAAAATTGTTCAGAATGCCCAAAGCGGCAAAGATAGCCTGCTGCTTGCGGTCTTCCGGCACGAGGCCGATGCCCAGTTCGATGGCGTCGGCGGGAGAGGCGGGGACTATCGGCACCCCGTCTAGGCTGATGGTGCCGGCGGCGATGCGGTCGGCGCCGAAGATGGCGCGGGCAAGCTCTGTGCGGCCAGATCCGACGAGACCGGCAATGCCCAGGATTTCGCCGGCCCTGAGGTCGAGATCCACGCCCTCCAGCACGATGGCGTGTGGCGCTTCCGGATCGCGTACGGTCCGCAGGCCGCGAACCGAAAGCCGTACATCTCCGGCATTGTTGCGCTCGCTCGGCCTGGAATAGAGCTCGGATGCGGCACGTCCGACCATGCGCTCGATGATGGATGGAATGCCGATCGGTCGGCCTTCCCGAGTCAGATGGCCGGCCAGCCTGCCGTCGCGCAGCACGGTCATGCGATCGCAAATGGCTGACGCCTCTTCGAGGCGGTGGGTGACGAACATGACGGCCACCCCGTCCTGGCGCAGCCGGTCCATGATCGACAGGAGCCTCTGGACCTCGGTTTCGGTGAGCGCCGATGTGGGCTCGTCCATGATGATGAGGCGGCTCCTGAGCGACAAAGCGCGTGCGATTTCTACGAGCTGCTGCTCCGCCACCGAGAGCGCGGAAACAGGGGTCTTGGGATCGATGTTCAAACCGACCCGCGCGATGATGGCACGCGACTCCCGTTCCATCCGGCGCCAGTTCACCAGCCCGAAAGGTCCGAGCGGGGCGCGTCCGATGAAGATGTTCTCGGCGACCGTCAGCGTCGGGACGAGGCTGAGCTCCTGATAGATCGTGACGATGCCCCGCTGTTTGGCGTCGTTGGGATCTGACGGGCTGAACTCTCCGCCATCGAAAACGATGCGGCCGCTCGAGGGCGGCTGCACGCCGGATAGGATCTTGAGAAGGGTCGACTTTCCTGCGCCGTTCTCGCCAAGCAGTCCCAAAACCTCGCCGCGACGCACGTCGAGGGAGACGTCGCTCAGTGCCGTCACGCCGGCAAAGTGTTTCGTCAGTCCCTCGACGGACAGGAGCACATCGGCTTCTCCGGCAGAATCCGGTGACGACATGTCAGTCTCCCCAGGAGGTTCGTGCTGGATGGTTGCGGCGGCCGTGGACGCCGCAGCAAGGTATCACATGCCAGATCGATAGCTCATACCAGCCGCTACAAGGATTAACCGTTCGGGCAAGCCCCTCATCCGCCTGCCGGCACCTTCTCCCCGTCAAGGACGTGGAGAAGACCGATGTCGTCTTCGCCTTCGCTAGTCGCCCGCCGTTGGCGGCTGGCGAAATCCATGCGGTCGTCGTCTCTCTCCCCGCGAATTCGCGGGGAGAGATGTCCGGCAGGACAGTGAGGGGCAACTCGCGACCGGTCAAAGATCAACGCTCGATGGCATCAGGGTCGGAATTACGCCGCCCCTACTCTGGACGCTGGGACTATTTGACTTCACCGATACGCTCGGCCTTGTCGATATTGTCCTTGCCGATCACGATCGGCGTCAGAAGAACGACTTTCTCCTTAGGCTCGGTTTTATCTCGGGCGTAGGCAACCGCGATGCGGACCGCCGTGCGCGACTGTTCGCCGGGGAACTGCTCCACAGTGCCGGCAAGCTTGCCTTCGCGAACCGCGGCGATCGCCTCGGGCAGCGCGTCGAAGCCGTAGATCTTCACGTCGGTGAAACCGCGCGCGGCGCAGGCTTCCATGGCGCCCAGCGCCATGTCGTCATTGGCGCAGATGATCGCGTCCGGTTTGCCGTTCGCCGCAAGGCCGGCTTCCGTGACAGACAATCCCTCGGCACGAGCAAAGTTGGCGGTCTGTTCGAAGATGATCTGGTACTTGTCCTTGACCGGATCGATGACGTTGTGGACGCCCTTGTTGCGATCGATTGCCGGACCGGCGCCCGGCTGGCCCTGGAGGTGGAATATCTTCGCGCCGTCGGGAAAGGCATCGACCACCGCCTGCGCCTCGGCCTCGCCACCCTTGACGTTGTCGGCGCCGACATGGGCCAGGATCCCTTCCACGCCGTCGACACGGCGATCGATCGTGACAACAGGTATCCCGGCCTGGACCGCCTGTTCGACGGCGGGCGCCAGGGCGTTGACATCGAGCGGCGAGATGACGATCGCATTGACCTTCTGGACGACTGCGGCCTCGATGTCCGCGGTCTGCTTGGGCGCGGCATTCTGGCCGTCGCTTTCGATCAGATTGACGCCCTGGGCTTCCGCCTCGGCCTTGATCTGGTTGAGCATGTGCACGAAGAAGGGAAAGCTCAGGCTCGGCACCGAGCCGAGAACGGTCAGCTTGTCTTGGGCCAGCGCGGCAGGCGCGATCACCAATGCGCCGGCTGCCGCGGACGACAGCAGAAACTCACGTCTGTTCATCAACAACTCCTCCCATTGCCGGATGTTCGCCGGTCCTCCACCGGCGCAGGCCGGAAAAACCTATCCAGTGCCATATGTCAGCGCAAGGAGGTTGAAAGTACACCTTCAGTTGTCTAGCGGAAGATGAATAAATTCAACGGCAGGCAGAGTTGAGTGTCTCTCCTTCTCTATTGTGCCGGCGCGCCCGACTGCAACACAGCCAGGCGCGACGATCACGTTTTGGCTGAGATCCCGGGCAGCCTCTCAGGGGCCGTTTGAAGACGGGGTGGCGGTTTGAGGCGGTCCATGATTCAAGCTTCTGATGTGGACAGCAGCGAATCGGGCCAGGATGGCGGCCATGCGAGCGCTGGAGGGGAAACGAGCCCGAGGGGTGGTATTCTCGATAACCTGTCGGTCAAGCCACCGCCACTCTTTCCATAGTCGCTCGCTCGCGTCGCGCGCATAAGCGTACAGTTAATGGTTACCAACAGCGGCGATCGCCACTGCAGAGATCAAAGTTCTTCTTGTATCTCCTTATAGACCTGCAAATTGGGTCCGGTTGCGCGATTCAATTCTGTCATACCCTCATCAAATACTGGAACCTCCGAACAATCAAATCCCTTTTGCCTCGCGTGTTTCTCCAATTTCTCTTGCATTTTCTTCGAGCATTGATCGAATTCTACTCGAATTTGTTTGCATTTCGTATCGCGAGCATCCTTTTCAAGTTGTTCCAAAAATTTATCAATCCCCTCTGACTCAGGAGTTTTCTCTATATATTTAATATATCCACTTAGAGTGGATCTTCTTACCTCAATTTTGTCGGTAATCTTGTAGCCCCTATACTTCCAGCGCAAAATATAATGAAGTCTTACTTCGGGATTGATCGCCTCCAATCCTCTTACCTGCTTAAAAGCGTGCACTCCTCTGGTTGTTCTTCCCAAAACGTTTCCCATGCCCGGTCTCCTCGCAAGTTTAACCTAGTCAAACTATAGGATTCTTTAGAACCGTTCTAGTCTGTTGAGCGGCGAAATCGCAGTTGCAGCCTGCCAAGGTTGTGATCGCTCAGAGTCCGTTCGAGGAGAGAATATCACCGTTGCTGCTGAAACCGACCAAGCGCGGGCGCCTGATGCTGAACCGCTAGCGGGCAGGACGCGCAGCCAGTCCGAGCGCCGCCATCATCGAGAGGCCGCGTTTTTTCCACACAGCGGAGACGGCTTAGCTCGTGAGCGCGAACTGTTCGAAGGCCGGCTCCCCTGAGCCGCCGGCTCACATTCCTGGCCGTTTCTTGCCTGTCACGCTGTGCGTATGGTCGGGAACCCCTCGGACTTCGATGCTTCCCATGCGAGCCATCGGACTGAGCTCTGCGATCTCCACCGCTTGATCGATGGTTTCCGCTTCGATCAGGAAAAAGCCGCCCAGCACTTCCTTGGTTTCCATGAACGGCCCGTCGGTCCGCGATACCTTGCCGCCACGGCTGCGCACGATCACAGCGGTTTCAGGTGGTTGCAACGGCTGCGCCAGGATCAGTTGTCCGCGCTGCCTTATGTCCCAATCGAAGTCGATCGTTTCGTCGTTCAGCCTCGTCATTTCCTCTCCGGATAGGGCAGCCATGGCGCTGCCGTCGACATGAACCAGGCATACAAATCTCATCGCGAACCTCCCTTGCTCGTCTGAACATAGTCGCAGGTGTTCGCTCTATTCGACATATCGAGGCGGATTTTCTGTGGTGCCGCCCAGCATGCGGATCTCCGCATCCGCGTGCGACTGATGACCTCGAGCTGAATGTCCTCGGCGGTCAGGGCGCGCACGGCGTCGAAATCCACCCGAACCGGGCACGGCGCCGTTCTCGTCATGTGAAGAAGCCCGGCTACAGAATCTCAATTCGCGTGACACGCTTTGGAGCGGCACGCATCCATTCGGGTGGGCAAAGGATGCTCTATCTCGATACTCTATCTCTTTGAATCACGCATCGTGCCTTCCGAGCCGACGATTAGGCCAGCAAGAATCGTTTCCGATTTCGATCCGATGCGGGAGAGCGCCCGCGCGCAGCCTGTGCTGCCGGTGCGCGCGTCGCCTCACAGTGGTCCAACGTTGAGGATAGCGACACGCCGGTTTGCCCCACTGAACGGGTCCTTCGGATTGAACAGCTGTTCTTCCCCCAGGCCCAACGCAACGAGTTGGCTGGGCGAGACACGGAACGTGTTAACGAGCATTTCCACGACCGCGTCGGCGCGCTTTTGGCTCAGCTCGAGGTTGTAGGTCCGTGTTCCCTTGGCGTCCGTGTGACCGACGACAAGAAAGCGGTCGCTTAGAAGAAGCGGATTGTGAAGCGCATCGGCTATGCGTCCCACCGTGACCCAAGATTCCGGTCTGATGACGTCAGAGCCAAGATCGAACTGGATCTGAACGGTGAAATTCGGAAGATTCTTCAGCACGTCCGCTATCGGGGGCGCACCGGTGGCATTTTCCGCGCCATCCGCCTGAATGCGCGCTTCAATATCGCGCCGGATGGCATCCGTATCGATACCGATTTTCTTGGCGGATTTGCCGGTCTGACGTAACTCTGCAATCGCCTGGCCATATGTAATCTTTTCCTGCGCGTAAGACGGGCCCGCGACCGCGCCCAAAGCAAATGCCGTTGCGAGGAGTATCGCTGATTTTAAATTCATCTTCGGTCCCCAAATCTGCCTTTCACCTGAACGCCGCCCTTCTATTGGGCCCTGGTGGATATGTGATCGAGCCAACCCGCGGCTTGCAGAGCCTGCTTGCAGGGTGTCATCAGCCTCCGGAAATTGTCCGGCCGCATCAGGCAATGCAGTTTCCTGGCCTGCCCGGTCCCCTGGCTTGCGCAGAATTGTTTTACATCGAAGGCACAGAGTTCCGGTGCGGCCTGCTCTGCGGCAAGGCGAGCATCCATGTTCGCGATGAATGTCGACGTGGCGGACTTGCAGGAAGAAGAGCCCTTTGACTGAAGGCAGGAAGCCAGCTTGCCGCTGCCTGGCCTTATGCCTCTGCACGATTTGTCGACATCGGCCCGGCAGGCCTGCGCCCACAGCTCGACTGAATCCCCAAAGCTCATGGTCTGGGCGGTAGCCGGATGCGTATTGTAAGACGAAGCGATTATGCAAAGCGCGAAGCAAATTATCTTTAATCTCACGTCTTCCCTCCCGTTCGACTACTCTCGGCGCATCACGTCATGGCTTGCACCAAAGCCGACGCTGCTGAAGCCCGGAGCGCGGCGGAGCATCGGTGACTTGCTCCAACTGCGATTCCAGTCTGGCTCTCGATAAAGCTTTGCTGCGTTGATGCCCCCCGAATGTCAGAATAGCTGATACCGAGGGCCGATGAACGTAGTTTACGGTAGGTTACACCGTTACGACCCTGTCTATGGGGTGCTTCGCCGAGTTGTCATCTCATCGCGTCCACCGATCTTTTGCGAAAGCGGTGACTTCGGAGACGACTATTTCGTCGTGTCTCCGCCCCATTCCGGCGGCTAAATCAGTGGTTCGCGAAACGAGGGATCAGAGCGTGTCGTAGCGGCGGGGAAAGGTCGAGATGGCGCGCGCGGCCGTATCGACTCCGAAGGATAGCGCTTCGTCGAGACCGTCGCCGCGGACCCACGCCGTGAGGAATGCTGCGTTGAACGTATCTCCCGCTCCGACCGTGTCGATCACCCGCACCTCGGGCGCGGCGGCCGTCGCATGTTGGTCGGCCCGATAGGCGCGGGCGCCTTCTGGCCCGGTTTTCACCACCAGTGTCTGGGAGGGCCTCGATCTCTGCGCAAGAAGCGACGCGGCCCGATCGACGTCGTCGGCGCCGGTAATGCCTTTTAGTTCTTCCGCGTTGAGCAGTGCGAAGTCGGCGAGGCCGAGCCATTCCGACATCTGCCCAAGCGTCGTGGCGTTCCATCCGGAAGGTGGCCAGCCGGGATCGATGGCTGTCCGCCAGCCTCGCGCGGCAAGCTCGCGGAGCAGGCGGCCGGTCCCGGCGGCCACGTCGGGCATGAGATAGCCGCCGGCGATTGCCGCTATGGCGCGCTCGTGGGGCGCCTTCGGCAGAGCGTCGAGCAGGTCCTGCGTTCGGGCCGTCTGGAGGTGCCCCGGCGTGGTGAAGAAGACGCGATCGCCGCCCTTGTGCACGATGCCGACCGTCACAGTGGTCTGCCCCTCGTCCACGATCCACCGGCAGGAGCGCGCGTCGAACTGGCTGCGCAACCATGCCCCGTTCGGGTCGTCGCCGGTCGAGGCGACGAACAGATAGGGCAGGCCCATTCCTGTAAGCGCCAGCGCCATGTTGCCGGCCGAGCCGCCCGGCCGCATCTCGCTGCGTTCGACCATGATCTCGGTGCCGATTGCCGGCCAGCCGTCGATCTCGCCGAGCACGAGATCGACATTGGCGTTGCCGAGCAGAAGTATATCCGGGCCCGTCACTTGCGGGCGACCACCGGGACGTAGGTCTCCAGTTCGGGGGCGGGGAAGCGTATGGTCTCTCCCGTTTCGGCCGACCTGTAGAGGCCCATCAGGATCTTGACCACCGCGAGGCCGTCATGAAAGGTCTCCAGTGGCGTCTCACCCTTGCGAAAACATTCGACCATGTGCCGGTTCTCGTCCGTGTAACCGTAGACGCCGGCCTCGTCCTCCAGAACGGGCATCAAGCCCTGCTCGGCATTCTGCTTCTCCACGAGATCCTCGCCTTCGGCGCCGGTCACGGCGCGGGACATGAAGATCTTGAGTCCCGTGCCGAGCGAGTTGAATTCCATCGCATATTCCGGTCCGAGCAACTCGAGCTGGATGCGCAGGCCGGCGCCGACATAGGCCCAGGACGTCGTCGCCTCGATCATCAGTTCGTTGCCGTCTTCGTCCTCGAGGGTGACGGTGCCGCGCGCGAAATCTTCCGACGGGCGATTTCGATAGTCGACCTCCACGCCGAAGCGCGCCTTCAACTGATCGGCGTAGGCCGGCCGTGTCCATTTGAGGTTGGCCACGGTGCCGTTGACCGCCTTCACCTTGAGCGAGCCGCGCGGCGCGCCGGGTTTGGTGAGGAGATGACGCGCCACCTCCACGCTGTGGCACATCATGTCCGACAGCACGCCGCCGCCCTGTTTGTCGCCCTGCCAGAACCAAGGCTCGTGCGGACCGGAATGCTCTTCGGCTGCGCGGGCAAGGTACGGGCGCCCGGTGGTCGAAGCGGCGCGCCGCCAGATGATCTCCTTGCCCCGCATCACGGGCGTGCTGAACACCTGGTTCTCGAGATACCCGTGGTTCAGGCCGGCATCCTCGACCAGCCGCACCATCTCGCGCGCTTCGGCGACGGTTCGCCCCAGCGGCTTTTCGCAGGCGACGGCGAAAATCTTGCTCCGCCCCGCCTTCACTTCGGCATGGATCACCCGCATCGTGTCGAGGCGCGTGTAATTCGGAGAAAGGATCCAGATTGCATCGACGTCGCCGGAGCGCAGCATCGCTTCGAGGCTGTCGTAGCTCGTGCATGCGCCGAGACTGAGATCGCCGACCGCTTCTGCGAAGCGCGCGCGGTTCTCGGCGCTGCGGCTATAGACGCCGGTAACGTCGACATTGCGCACGCCGACCATCGACTTCAGGTGGAAATGGGCGATGAAGCCGCTGCCCACGAACCCTACGCGCAGTTTTTCCCCTGGGCTCGTCGTCATCTGTCAGGACTCCTCTTTAAATCGTCGGTCGGTGGGGGAGCGGTGGTGCCCCGGATCTGCAAGGTGACCGGCATCACCACCGGTTCGGCTGGGACAGGGTCGCCGGCAAGCATGGCAAGCAGCATGGTCATTGCCTGTCGGCCGATCTCGGCGCGCGGCTGGCTCACTGTCGTCAGTGCCGGGAAGAAGGCGGCGCTCAGATAGAGATCGTCGAAGCCGACGACGGAGACCTCGCCGGGCACATCCCGGCCGAGGCGGCGCAATTCATGTATGGCACCGAACGCCATCTCGTCATTGGCCACGAATATTGCCGTCGGCGGCCGAGGCAGCGCGAAGAGCCGGCGGCAAAGCTCCTGTCCGGATTGAAGCAGATAGTCGCCGCGCTGTTCGTAACCGTCGAGGATCGGAAGACCGGCATCGGCCATGGCATGGCGATAGCCGTCGCGACGGAGCGTCGCCATAATCTCGGGGAGTGGTCCGGCAATATGCGCGATGCGTCGGTGGCCGAGATCGATGAGATGCCGCACGGCCATGCGCGACGCGGCCTCGTTGTCGATCTGGATATGCGGCAGGCCGGAGCCGTCGATGGCTTCGAGCGCCACCACGACCGGTGCATCGCTCGGCACGTTCCTGATGCCTTGCGGCAGCTTGCCGGTCATCAGAATCATCCCGTCGGCATGGCCGTCGCTCAGCATGTCGAAATATTCGACCTCGCGGCCCGGATCGTTTTCGGTGTTGCCCATCAGCACGGAATAGCCGGCCTCGCGTGCCGTGGCTTCGATGCCCTTGAAGATGTCGAGATAGAAAGGGTTGCCGACGTCGCGCACCACCATCAGCACGGTCATGGCGCGCTGGGTCCTGAGACGCCGGGCGCTGATATTGGGCCGGTAGTTGAGCGCTTGCGCCACTTCGCGGATGCGGCTGAGGGTAGGCTCCGCGACAAGATTGGAGCCGGAGAGCGCCCGCGAGACGGTCGCCGGGGAAACGCCGAGCTGCTCGGCGATGTCCCTGATCCTGGGCCGGTCGCTCATGCGCGCAGCGCCCGCCCGCGTCCGTAGAACAGCATCAGCACCAGCAAGGTCGCGCCGAACACCATCTGCCGGCCGGACTCGTCGATATTCACCGTCGTCAGGATGCTCTGTAGAATGACCAACAGCACCGCGCCCGCCATGGTGCCGGTATATCCGCCTTTGCCGCCTGACAGCGGCGTGCCCCCGAACACGACCGCAATAATGGAAGGCAGCATATACTGTTCGCCGACATTGGCGAAGGATGAGCCGGAATAGCCGAGCAGGCAGATGCCGGCGATCGCCGCGAATACGCCCGACAGGACGAAAAGCGCGATGCGCACGGCTCTGACCGGTACGCCCGCCATCAAGGCCGCCGCTTCGTTGGATCCGATCGCGTAGATGCGGTGCCCGAAGACGGTACGCGCAAGCAGGAAGGCCATGAACAGGCCGATGGCGATCCAGAGCCAGATGATGCCAGGCAAGCCGAGGAGTATCGGCTGAGTGACGAATTGCGACAGGCCCGGCGCGGCGCGCCCGGAAGGAATGCCCTGGCGCACGACGACGAGGAGGCCTTGCAACACGCCCAGCATGCCGAGCGTCATGACCAAAGGAGGGATCCTGAGCAGCGTGACGCCGAGCCCATTGATCAGGCCGAACAACGCACCGGTCGCGATACAGCCAAGGATCGCGAGCGGGATGCCGCTATCGGTGCCGTTCATCAGGTTTCCCGCGACGATCGCCGACAGCGACACGACGCCGCCGACGGAGAGGTCGATGCCTTCGCGTCCACCGAGGATGACCAGGTTCTGGCCGGCGGCGACGATGCCGAGCAGCGCCGCGACGATCAGCAGCCGCAGGATCTGCTGGCCGGAGGCGAAGCCTGGGGAGAGCGTCTCGCCGATAACGAGCAGCACGACGATCAACGCCAGGGCGACCACCAAGGGCTTCTTCACGTACTCGATCAGGATTGGCGTTGTCATGCGCGAGCCTTCCGTCCGACAACGATGCCGGCCATCAGCGCGACGAGGATGGCAAGGCCTTGAACCAGGTTCTGCCATTCCGACGGCGTGCCGACGAAGAACACCAGCGAATTGATGAGCCCGATGATCAGCGCGCCTAACACCGATCCGACCATGGTGCCGTAGCCGCCGGAGAGCGCGCTCCCGCCGAGCACCACCGCTGCGACGCTGAACAAGGTCATCTTGCCGCCGACCAGCGGATCGCCGCTTGCCGTGTCACCGGTGATGCAGAAGGCGGCGAGCGCGGCGAACAAGCCGCAGAGTGCATAACCTTTGATGCGGATCGCGGTCACCGACAAGCCGCTCTGGAAAGCTGCCTGACTGTCGTCGCCGACCGCCAGCAATTGCGTGGAAAGGCGGGTGCGCGCCGCCAGGAACAGCACCACCGCCAGGACGACCACGACATACAGCACGAAAGGAATGTCGAGAATGCGCCCGCCGTAGGTGCGCCAGAAGGCGGCTGGGGCAGGCGTGCCGGCAACCGGCAGCACGTAAAGCGCAAGACCGGTGAAGAAGATGCTCGTCGCGAAGGTCGCGACGATCGCCTGCAGGCGGAGCGCCGCCACGACCACCCCATTGACGATGCCGCAAGCGAGCCCGGTCAGCAGTCCGACGGCGAGAGCAGCAAACACCGACAGCGTGCCGCCGCCCCATTTCTCCATGAGCACGACGATCACGACATTGACGAGCGAGACGATCGTTCCGGCGGACAAATCTATGTCGCCGGCATAGACGACATAGGTCTGCGCCACGGCGAGCATCATCAGTGCGAGATAGGTGCTGATCAGACCCGTCAGTGCGCGAAAGCTCAGGCTGTTTGGCGAGAAGAAGCCGTTGAGCGCCAGCAGCGCGACCAGGATGAGGAGAGCCGGTACGAAGGGAAAGCGCTCGATGACGCGCTTGAAGCCGCCATGGGATGCGCTGCGTGTCGGTGTGGCAAGGGTCATCACGCGGCCTCGTATGCGGCGTGGTAGAGGTTGTAGCGTGTCCGCTCCGCGCCCTTCAGCTCACGTGTCACCGAGCCGCCGTTGAAAACCAGGATGCGATCGGAATTGTTGAGCAGCTCGGCGTCCTCCGAGGAATAGAGCACGATCGCCACGCCCTCGTCCGCGAGCTTGCGGACAAGGGTGAAGAGATCCGATTTCGCGGCGAGGTCGATGCCCTTGGTGGGGTCGTCGAGGAGCAGGATGTCGGGGCGGTTGATCAGCCAGCGAGCGATGACGACCTTCTGCTGGTTGCCACCGGACAGCGAATTGATCGGAGCGGAGAGGCCGGCATATTTGGTGCGGAGTGCTTCCAGGGCCGGCGTCGCCTTGGTGGCAAGCGCGGCGGGGCGGGCAAGCAGCAGCCCTTTGCGGAGATAGTGGATGGGCGTGACATTCTCAAGGATCGGCCGCCCCTGGATGACGCCGTCGCGGCCGCGGTCGCCCGAAACGTAGGCGAACCCCTGGCGGATCGCCTCGCGTGGCGAGGAGACCTTGCGGCTTTCGCCATTGAGCCTGATCTCGCCCGATGAGACCTGCCGTGCGCCGAACAGCGCCCGCAGCACAGCCGATTGCCCTTGCCCGTGCAGCCCGCCGAACCCGAGGATCTCGCCGCGGGCGATGTCGAAACTGACTTCGGCAAAGCCCTGCCCGGAGAGCCCGCGAACCGACAGGAGGGAAGGGGCCGCTGTCGTGGAGGCCGCAGGTGCGACCGCTGGCGGGGCGAGGTCCTCGCGGCTGCCGACCATGAGATGGATGATCGCCGACTGGTCGGTTTCGCTGATTCGCGACGTGCCGACCGTTTCGCCCTCGCGGATGACGGTCACCCGGTCGCCGATGGCGAAAATCTCGTCCATCCGGTGAGAGATGAAGACCATGGCGCGGCCTATGGCCTTGAGGTTTCTGAGAATGTCGAAAAAGCGCTCGACCTGGGCGCTGTCCAGCGCCGATGTCGGTTCGTCGAAAATGAGTATCGGAGCTTCGGTCGCGAGCGCCTTCATGATCTCCACTAGCTGGCGCTGATCCGGGCGCAATTCGCCGACGGGTGTCTCCGCCGCGAAGCCTTCGCCGGTCACGCCGTCGAAGAGGGCGATGTAGCGGGCGGCGCGCGCGGTGAGCTCGGAGCGGTCTATGAACAGCCCCGCCTTGAGCGGAAGGTCGGGAAGGCAGATATTCTCCTCGACGGTGCGGTGGGCGGCGAGGCTGAGCTCCTGGTAGAAGATGCCGATGCCGAGCGCCTTGGCGCCGCGCGGCCCGGAGACGACCACAGGTTTGTCGTCCAGCAGGATCTCGCCGCTGTCGGGACGTACGGTGCCGGCGGCGATCTTGCAGAGCGTGCTCTTGCCCGATCCGTTCGAGCCTATCAGGACATGCACTTCGCCGGCGGCGACCTCGAGATCGCCGCGGCGCAGAGCGACCGTCGCGCCGTATGCCTTGCTTACGCCGCCGAGCTTGAGCTTAGACATGGAACCCGTCCCGTTCGATACAGATCGGGCGCCGACGGCGGGTGCCGCACGACGCCCGAAGCCTGAAAGAACCTTACTTGAACAGCGCCTCGGCGTCGCTGATGGAAAGCTGGCTCGTATAGGAGTAGTAGCCGGGCTTGCCCTCGACCGCCTTGGCGGCCTCGGCGAGATTCTTGCTGTCGATGAACGGGATCGGCAAGTAGAGGGCGTTGCCGTACTGGCCGGCTTTGGCCGGCTCCTTCAGTTCCTTGCCCTGCAGCATGAGCACCGCGACATTGAGAGCGCTGGCCATGACGCCGGGAGGGTTGACCGAGGCGCCGGAATTCAGCTTGTCCTTGGTCCAGAGATCGATGAAGTCCTTGCGGATTTCGCCGGTGGCGGCGATGTCGCCGGTCTTGCCGGCATCGATGATCGACTTCCAGGCGCCCGCGGCCATGCCGTCCTGGACCCAGACGCCGTTGATGTCCGGATAGGTGGCGAGCAGGTTCTGCATGGCCTGCTGGCCCTGCGCCTGATCCCAGTTCGCGTTCACCTCATTGACGATCTTGATGTCGGGATACTGGCCGAAGACTTCCTTGTAGCCGGCGACACGCATTTCATTGGCCGGATGGCCGGCGACGCCGTTGATCGCCACGACATTGCCTTTGCCGCCGAGCGTTTCGGCCAGCCACTTGGCGCCGGCCGCCCCCCAGGCCTTCTGGTCGATGCCGACATAGATCGCGTCGGGCGACGACACTTCGGCGTCGGTCGAGATGACCAGGATGCCGGCTTCCTTGGCCTGTGCGAAAACCGGATCGAAAGCCGTCGGGCTGTTGGGATTGATGATGATCGCGTCGACGCCTTCGTTGATGAAGTTGCGGACATGGGCAATCTGGCCGGGCACGTCGACATTGGCGCTCTGCACCACGACCTCGACATTCTGGCCCTTCTCTTTCCACGCCTCGGCGGCGGCCTTGGCCTCGTCGATCATCTGGGTGCGCCACTCCGAGCCGACCCAGCCGTTCGAGAGCCCGATCTTGAGATCCTTCGCCTCGGCCGAGAACACCGAGATGGCGATTGCCGCCACGGTCGACAGTGCAAGCGCGGTCAATTTTTTCATGAATAAGCCTCCCTGGGACAAATGATGCGCGATGTAAGCCCAAAATGAAATCGATTTCAAGCGGGGTTTTCTGCTTATCCCGTCACGGGCCGAGCGAGAACATTGGCATCCAGACAAAAATCATTGTCGGATCCCGCCGTTCGACCCATACTCCTACCCGCGAAAGTGACCCTTTCGCCAACGAAGAACGGGAGTGAGACATGAAGATTCAAGGCTTTGCGGCCGCTATCGCGCTTACGCTGCTTTCCACCACTGCCTCCTATGCCGTCACCGAGATCTCCTGGTGGCACGCAATGACCGGCGCCAACAACGAGGTGGTCGAGCGGCTTTCAAAGGAATTCAACGAGAGCCAGAGCGACTACAAGGTCGTTCCCGTCTTCAAGGGCACCTATCCCGAGACGCTGAATGCGGGCATCGCCGCGTTCCGCGCCGGCCAGTCTCCCGACATCATCCAGGTCTTCGACGCCGGCACCGGCGTGATGATGGCGGCCGAGCAGGCGATCAAGCCGGTTGCCGAGATTTTGTCGATGGGCGGAACCGCATTCGACAAGAGCAGGTATCTGCCGGGCATCGTGGCCTACTATTCCAAGCCTGACGGCACCATGCTGTCCTTCCCCTACAACTCCTCCTCGCCGATCCTTTATTACAACAAGGACATCTTCCAGAAGGCGGGCCTCGACGTCGACAATCCGCCCAAGACATGGGCGGAGGTCTGGGAAGCGGCGAAGAAGATCAAGTCGAGCGGCGCGGCACCCTGCGGCTTTACCTCGACCTGGCTCACCTGGATCCATACCGAGAACTATGCGGCGTGGAACAATATATCCTACGGTACCAACGAGAACGGCATCGCGGGCACCGATGTCGAGTTGAAGATCAATTCGCCACTTTTCGTGAAGCACTTCCAGGAACTGGCGGATCTCGCCAAGGACGGGACATTCAAATATGGCGGCCGTACATCCGAGGCCAAGCAGGTCTTCCTCGCCGGTGAATGCGGCATCTTCACCGAATCCTCCGGCGGCCTTGGCGATATCGTGAAATCGGGCATGAACTACGGAACAGGCTCGTTGCCCTACGAATCCGAGGCACAGGGTGCCCCGCAGAACACCATTCCCGGCGGCGCGAGCCTCTGGGTCTTTGCCGGCAAGTCGGACGAACAGTACAAGGGCGTCGCCGCCTTCTTCGACTTCCTGTCGCAGACGGAGGTCCAGGCCAAGCTCCATCAGGTGTCCGGCTACCTGCCGGTGACGATGGAAGCCTATGAGGCAACGAAGAAGTCCGGCTTTTATGAAAAGAACCCGGCCCGCGAGATTCCGATCAAGCAGATGATGGGCAAGGAGCCCACAGAGAATTCCAAGGGCGTGCGTCTCGTCAACCTCCCGCAGGTGCGGGACATCCAGAACGAGGAATATGAGAAGATGCTGGCCGGGCAACAGACGGCCCAGCAGGCTCTCGACAATGCGGTCTCGCGCGGCAACGCCGCGATCAAGGAAGCGCTCGCCAACTGACGTTTTCCGTTCGGTCGGCCTGGTTCCCCGCTTTTGCCTATTGCGGGGACCTCAGGTCCAAACTCTCTCCCCTAAGCGAGGCGTTCTTCGAGTGGCCGCCTCGCCATAGGAGCCCTGCTTGTCGCCACGCGTCGTCTTCCCGAACAAGCTGCTGCCTTACCTGCTGCTGGCGCCCCAATTGGCGATCACGCTGGTGTTCTTCTACTGGCCGGCGAGCCAGGCGCTCTACCAGTCGCTCCTGAAGGAAGATCCCTTCGGGCTGAAGACCCGCTTCGTCTGGTTCGCCAATTTCTCCAAGGTGCTGTCGGATCCGAATTACCTGAACTCGGTGAATGTCACGATCGTCTTTTCGGTGGCGACGGCGGCTCTGGCCATGAGCGTGGCGCTGCTGCTGGCCGTCATGGCCGACAAGGTGATCCGCGGCCGCGGCATATACCGTACCCTGATGATCTGGCCTTATGCCGTCGCGCCGGCGATCGCGGGCATGTTGTGGCTCTTCCTGTTCAATCCTTCGATCGGCTCGCTGGCTTACGGCCTGCGCTTGCTCGGCGTCTCATGGGATCCGCTGCTCAATGGTCCGCAAGCGATGACGCTCGTGGTGGCAGCCGCGGCCTGGAAGCAGATCAGCTACAATTTTCTGTTCTTCGTCGCCGGCCTGCAAGCCGTCCCGAAGACGCTGATCGAGGCCGCCGCGATCGACGGCGCCGGCCCGACCAAGCGTTTCTGGACCATCGTGTTCCCGCTGCTGGCGCCGACCACCTTCTTCCTGCTCGTCGTCAACACGGTTTACGCCTTCTTCGATACGTTCGGCATTATCCATGCCGTCACCGGCGGCGGTCCGGGCAAGGCGACGGAGACCCTGGTCTACAAGGTTTACAATGACGGCTTCGTCAATCTGATCCTCGGCGATTCCGCTGCGCAGTCGGTGATCCTCATGGCCATCGTGATCGCGCTCACCGCGATCCAGTTCCGGTATGTGGAAAAGAAGGTGCACTATGGCTGACCGGCTGCCGCATCGCCAACGAAGCGTGGCGCCATGATCGAGAACACTCCGATCCGGACCGCGATCGCGCATCTCGTGCTGGTGCTGGGCGTGCTGATCGTGGCTTTTCCGATCTACTACACCTTCGTCGCCTCGACGCAGTCGCTGCAGACCATATTGCGCCCGCCGCTGCCGCTTCTGCCGGGGGACCGGTTCGTCGAGAACTATTCGATGGCGCTGTTCGGAGGCATCGGACGTATCGGCGGGGTGAGCGTTGGGACGCTGCTCTTCAACACCGTTGTGGTGGCGCTGGCGATTGCCGTCGGCAAGATCGTCATCTCGATCCTGTCGGCCTACGCCATCGTCTTCTTCCGATTCCCCTTCCGCATGGCCTTCTTCTGGTTGATCTTCATCACGCTGATGCTGCCAGTGGAAGTGCGCATCCTGCCGACCTACAAGGTTATGGTCGATTTCGGGCTTATCGATACCTATACAGGGCTGACGCTGCCATTGATGGCGTCCGCCACCGCGACGCTGCTTTTCCGGCAGTTCTTCCTCACTATTCCCGGAGAGCTGGTCGAGGCGGCGCGCGTCGACGGGGCTGGGCCGTTCCGTTTCTTCAAGGATATCCTGTTGCCGCTCTCGAGGACCAACATCGCGGCGCTGTTCGTCATCCTCTTCATCTATGGCTGGACGCAATATCTGTGGCCGCTGCTCGTGACCAACCGCAACGACATGAATACGATCGTCATTGCGCTTCGCAAGATGATCTCCTTCGCCGATGCCGATACGGAGTGGCATCTGGTCATGGTCACCTGCATGCTGGCCATCGTCCCGCCTATCCTGGTGGTGGTCCTGATGCAGCGCTGGTTCGTGCGCGGCCTTGTCGAAACGGAGAAATGATCGCGTGGCGACCGTCGAGCTGAAGGATGTGAGGAAGGTCTATCATGGCGGCGTCGAGGCGGTGAAAGGTGTCTCGATCGCCATTCCCGACCGGGCGCTCTGCGTGCTCGTCGGGCCCTCGGGCTGCGGCAAGTCCACGCTGCTGCGCATGATTGCGGGGCTGGAGTCCATCACGACTGGCAGCGTGGCGATCGACGGGGCGGTGGTCAATACAATCGGGCCGGCAGAGCGGGACATCGCCATGGTGTTCCAGAACTACGCGCTTTATCCCCACATGAATGTCTACGACAATATGGCCTATGGCCTGCGCAACCGCGGCACGCCCAGGGACGAAATCGACCGGCGGGTGCGCGAGACGGCGAAGACGCTGGAGCTTGCGCACTTGCTGGAACGCCGGCCGCGCGAACTCTCCGGTGGCCAGCGGCAGCGCGTGGCCATGGGAAGAGCGATCGTGCGCAATCCCAAGGTCTATCTCTTCGACGAGCCGCTCTCCAATCTGGACGCCAAGCTGCGCGGCCAGATGCGCGTCGAGATCCGTAACCTGCAGCGGTCGCTGGGCGTCACCAGCGTCTATGTCACGCACGACCAGCTCGAGGCGATGACGCTGGCCGATACGCTGGTGGTCATGAATGCCGGCCTTGTCGAACAGGCCGGCGCGCCGCTCGACGTCTACGAAAAACCGGCCTCGACCTTCGTCGCTTCCTTTATCGGAGCCCCTCCGATGAACCTCCTTCCCCTGGATCGGCTCGAAAAGGCGAATGCCCGGCAGGCTGCCGCAACGATCGGTTTCCGGCCGGAAGACGCGGAGGTCGACGCGGCCTCCGCCGGTAACGGCTTGGCCCTCGATGCCACGGTGGAGGGCATCGAACCGGTCGGCGCCGAGAGTTTCCTCTATTGCGGCACGCCGGGCGGCCGGATCGTATTGCGGGTTCCCGGACGCGCGGCGGCGCAGCCCGGCGATCGTCTCCATGTTTCCGTGGACGCGTCGAAACTCCATTGGTTCGATGAAGGGGGAAAGCGGATCTGATGCCCATCGTCGTCACTGAAACAGCGTAGACGAATCCCTGTGCGGGATTTAGCGTCCCCTTACGGGCGCATTCGCGGAGCGATGATGGAGAAGAGTCTCCTCAGATATACCTGGGTCCATAGCAGGGCCCTGCAGATTTGGATCTTCGTGGTCGTCGTGGCCTCGATGCCGATCTATTATTATTCGCTTTACCTGCCCAAGATGATCGTCAACGGCCCTATCCAGGGCAACGGTTTCGGCGCGCCGACCGATACCCAGACCTTCCTCCAGATCAGGGTGCCCTTCTCGGAAGGCCTGACAGGCGCACCCATTGTCCTTTTCCAGGGCTTCGAACTGGATCGCACGGGCATGCTGGCGGCGTTATGTGCCCTTTATACCTTGCTTCTGGTCATCAACGGCTGGTCCAAGCTCTACATCAACACCTACAAGGGAAAGTCCGGCGAGCGCGTGCTGCGCCGCATGCGCTACGAAATGTTCGATCGCGTGCTGCGGTTTCCTGTCTGGCGGGCCAGGCAGGTGAAACCTTCCGAGGTCGCCGGCATCATCAAGGACGAGGTCGATCCGCTTTCCGAATTCATCGGCGACGCGTTCTCGGCCCCACTGTTCCTCGCTGGCCAGGCGCTGACCGCGCTTATCTTCCTCTTCGCCCAGAACGAGCTCTTCGGCATCCTGACGCTTGCCGTCATCGCCTTGCAGGTGTGGATCATCCCCCGGCTCAGACGCAGGCTGCTCGAACTCGGCAGGGAACGGCAGTTGACGGCGCGCGCCATGGCCGGGCGGATCGGCGAAGTCGTTCAGGGGATAGACGACGTGCACCTCAACGACACGTCCAACCTTGCGCGCGCTGACCTGTCCAACAGGCTGAGCACCATCTTCTTCATCCGGCTCGAGCTGTTCAAACGCAAGTTCTCGGTGAAGTTCCTGAACAATCTTATGATGCAGCTCCTGTCGGTCGTGTACTACGTGATCGGCGGCTACTTCGTGATTACGGGACGGATGGATCTTGGCGCGCTGGTCGCCTCGATCGCCGCCTACAAGGATCTTCCGACACCGGTCAAGGGGCTGATCGATTGGGACCAGCAACGGTTGATGGCCCAACAGCGTTATGTTCATGCCATCGAAGATTTCGCCCCGGACGATCTCATGCCGGCGAAGCTGCAGGATCCCGAAATACCCGCCGAGCGGATAGAAAAGATCGATATCCGCAATCTCGCCTATCAGGACGAAGGTAGCTCCGTCCGCCTCGAAGATGTTTCAGCGAAGATATCGGTGGGAGAGAACCTTGCCCTGGTGTCCGAGCCGCCACAAGGCGCCACGATGCTGCTGGAACTGTGCGGACGCCTGATCGGCCCGCCGAGCGGTCAGATCCTTATTGACGGAGAGGATCTGAGATACATTCCGGAAGCGGTCGTCGGGCGCGGCATAGGCTATGTAGACAGCGGCGTTTTCCTTCCTGGCGGTACCATCGAGGAATGTCTGCTCGAGGTCTTGAAGAACCGGCCGATCGGCCCGAGCTCGCGTGTCAGAACCGAGATTGAGGTGTCGGAAGCACGGCTTTCCGGCAACTCCGAATTCGACTTTTTGGACGACTGGGTGGATCGCGATCGAATTTCGGCGTCGACCGACGCCGCACTGCTCGATCACATCCAGCGCACGACGCGGATTGCCGGCCTGCGGGCGGATATCAATGAGATCGGGCTGAACAGCCGTATGCGGGCGGACGATGTCGAGCGTGTTCAGCCGGTGATCGCCAAGGCGCGCAACCTTCTTCAGGAAAAGCTTGCCGGCGCGGGGCTGGAGCGTCTGGTCGAGCCCTTCGATGTCGCGCGCTACAATGCGCAAGCCTCCGTCGCGGAGAACATCCTGTTCGGCATGCCGGTCGACCCGGCCTTCGCTCCACAGGCCCTGGCCGGCAATCCGGTGGTCGCAGGCATCCTGCAGGAGGCCGGTCTGCGCGATCGGCTGCTCGGCCTCGGACTCGAAACCGCGCGCATGTTCACCGAAATGTTCGCCGATCTCTCCGCGGCCAGCCCGCTGTTCGGCCAAGCCGGCATGACGCCCGAGCGCATCGCACGCTTCCGCGAGATCGTCACACGGTCGGAGAGGGGCGGCATTGATGCGCTGGACGACGAAGACAAGGGTGAACTCATCGCATTGTCGATGAGCTATGTCGAGCCGCGTTATCGTTTCGGTCTCCTCGACGACGACCTGAAGCAGAAGATCCTGGAAGCGCGCAACCGCCTGCATGATACACTGGCCAGGTTTCCCGAGACCAAGGTCATCTTCAACGACTTCGAAACCTACAATCCGTCGATGACGATCGTCGACAACATCCTGTTCGGCCGCATCGAGACCAATCTGGTCGGCGGCCGCACGCGCATCATGGCTGCGGTCACGGAGGTGCTGACCGAGCTCGGTCTTTCCGAAACGGCTTTCAGGGCGGGCCTTGCCTTCGACGTCGGCGTTGGCGGACGAGCGCTCTCCGAGGCGCAGCGCCAGAAGCTTCGGCTGGCGCGCGCGCTCATGAAGAAACCCGATTTCCTGGTGCTCAACCGCGCCTGCGCGGCCCTGCCGGTCGCCGAGCAGCGGTCGATCCTGCAGGCCGTGCTCGATGAAGCCGAGGACAGCACGGGTGGACGCCCTGGCGTCCTGTGCGCCCCGGCCGAACGCAGCCATGCGATGCTGTTCAATAGTGCGCTGTTCCTCGAATACGGACGTGTTTCGGGCGACGGTTCACCGAAAAACCTTGTGGAAACCAATGCGCAATTCGCTAAGCTCGTCTCAGGCTAGGGGCCTGTCGACAGGCTCTAACGTTCTGGCAGGTCTCGAATGACATCGCTCAATGAAGAAGTGACATTGCTACGGTCCGTCCCGTTCTTCTCCTCGATGGAGGACGGAAAGCTCAAGCTGCTCGCCTACACCTCCGAGAAGCAGGGCTTCGAGGATGGAGAGGTGGTTTTCAGGCAAGGCTCGGCCGGAGGCGACGCCTATTTCATCCTGCAGGGCGCTGCCGATGTACTCACCGAAGCCAATGGTCATGAGCTGATCGTCGCGCATCTGCCGCAGCATTCGCTGTTTGGCGAGATTTCAGCTTTTTGCGAAGTGCCGCGCACCGCAACCGTCCGGGCGAGCGGCGATCTCGTTGCGCTGCGCATCCGCAAGGACCACTTCCTGGAACTGATCGCGGAGACCCCCACCGCTGCCCTGCAAATCATCCGTGTTCTGGCGGAGCGCCTTGCCAACACGACGAGCGATCTGACGGCTGCATTGGAGTCGAGGAAACCGCATTGAGCGGCTTTAGCCGATGCGGTTCACCAGGACTATGTAGATCATCAGCGTATAGGTCAGCTGATGCAACAACTGGTCCGCTCCATGGGCGGCCCAGAAAGAAGCCTTCGCGATATCCGGAGGCCGCCGGCACGACCAGTTGGCCTTTCCATAGTCGATAAGATAGTGGGCTACTGCCTCACCCGCGATAAGCAGGACTGTCAGGGAAAGCGGAACGCCGGCCAGGAGCAGGATCAGCAGGGTTCCGGCAGCATGGATGGCGACATGCACATAGCCGCCAGGCTTGGAGAACGAAGCCTTTTCCATGATCATCTTGTGCGTCTGCAACAGATAATCCGCGACGAAGTGCTTGATCTGGAAGCCGGTCAGGAGAAGTAGCAGATAGAGCGCCATAACCCATCATAGATATTTTAGCGGAATGGGAAACAGTCCAGAATCGTGGGCGCGCGCCGCGTTGACAACACCGGGAGTGCGACGCCTCCGCGCACCGGTGTCGAACGCGTTCTGTCACCATGATGCTTTCAAGGGATGGATTTCGATTTTCGGTCCGGTGCGGTCGGTGTATCGTGGCCGCCCCTGATCTCGGAGGCGATGCCATGAGCGACGCGAAGGATCTGTTTCCCATCCTGCAGCGATCCGCCGATCCGGCCGCGGTCGCGGCGATCGAGCGGCTGATCGCGGAGGCGCCCGACCACCACTTGTGCCGCATCAATGCCTTGGCATTCGCTGCAAGGAACGGTCTCGACGAAGAGGACGTCCTCGCCGCTATGCTGCACGCCGCGCATCTCGGCCTGTTCGACATCTCTTGGAACGTGCTTTGCCCGGGATGCGGGGGCGTGCTCGACTCCAACGCAACTCTGAAGACCGTGAAGAAGGAACAATATGTCTGCGCGCTCTGCGCGGCGGGCTACGAGCCGACGCTCGACGAGATGGTCGAAGTCACCTTCACGGTCGACCCGCGTATCCGCAAGATCGGAGCACACAATCCGCACGAACTGCCGCCGGCCGAGTATTTCCGTCAGATCTATTGGGGGTCGGGGGTAGACTTACCCGACGAAGGCTTTGCCGAACTGCTCGATGATTTCATGCTGGAAACCATCGAACTCCCACCGGGGGAAAAGGCGATCCTTTCGATCCAGCTTCCGGCCGAGTTCGTCATCGTCTTCGAGCCGGTGACTCATGCCGTGCAGTTCCTCGACGTGAGAGGGGAGCCCACGCGCGAGCGGCAGAGCCTGTCGATCGTTATCGACCGCGAGCATACGCTGAACCAGACGCTGGAGATGCATCCGGGGCCGCTTCGGATCTCCTTCGAGAACAGAACGGATACGCGCACCTTGCCGTCGGTCTGCGTCGCCGCGGAGGCGCTCCACGAGATGCTTGCCAAGCGGCGGCCCTTCCTCACCGCCAAACGGCTGCTGACCAACCAGACCTTCCGCGATCTCTATCGGACCGACACGCTGGACGTCGACCAGCGCCTCAAGATCACCAGCCTCACCTTCCTTTTCACCGACCTGCGAGGTTCGACCGAGCTCTACGAGCGGGTTGGCGATCTCGCTGCCTTCGATCTCGTCCGCGCTCATTTCCGCGTGTTGAACGAGATTGTCGCATCCGAGGCCGGCGCCGTGGTCAAGACCATCGGCGATGCCGTCATGGCGACTTTCCCCACACCCGACCGCGCGGTAGCGGCAGCATTGCGCATGCGCGAAGCAATGCGCGAGCTCAACCGGGAGCGCGGCGGCGAGGACCTTCTCCTGAAGATCGGCATCCACGAGGGCCCCTGCATCGCCGTTTCGATGAACGAGCGGCAGGACTATTTCGGCCAAACCGTCAACATCGCCTCGCGCGTCCAGGGCCTCGCCAATTCGCAATCGATCTATGCCACGGATGCGGTCGTGGAAGATACGCGAGCGGCCGAAGTGCTGGAGGCGGCGAAGCTGGCTCCGGTCTCGCAGGGAGCCATGCTGCGGGGCGTTGCGAGTGAGGTCGCGCTCTACGTGATCCCGTAATGCTATGGCCTCGGCGGGGCCGTCATTTGAGATGGCAGCCCGGACGGCGCTTGCCCGCGAGATACTCGTCGATGATCTGCCGGTAGTGCGTCCCGCCGAAACTCGGAAAGTGTCCGCCGTGTACGATCGACGGCTGGACGATGCGCATGCGTTCCAGCGTCGCGACGTAATCGTCCAGCACGGAGTGGTAGGCGTCGTCGATCAGCGGTCCGTCATAGATGATGTCGCCAGAAAGCAGCGTGCCTGTCTTCTTCTCTAAAAGCGCTATGCCGCCCGGCGAGTGGCCGGGCGTATGGATCACCTCGAAAGCGCGGTCGCCCAGATCGATCACGTCGCCATCCCCTAGGATTCGGCCGGCGGGCGCGGGTTGGACATGGTAACGCGACGTGTCCCACCCCCAGGGCAGGGCATCGAACATCTCTTCGGTCGCGTAGCGGTCGGCCAGCGTCCATTCGTTGCGCGGGTCCGCTAGAATGTGCGCCTCCGCCGCATGCACGCAGCGGTCGGGGAATTCGTGATGACACCCGATGTGGTCGAAATGCGTATGGCTCGCAACACAGACCAGTTGGCGCTCGCTCACCAGCGCCACATGCCGGCTGAGGCTTACATGGCCGAGGCCGCTGTCGAACAGGAGATCCCGGTCGCGCCCTCGGACATGCCAGATGTTGCAGCGGAAGAAAGGCTTTATCCACGGCTCGTGGATGAGCGTCACGTCATCCGCCATCCTCAGTGTCTCATACCAGGATCGGTGTTCGACGACGGGAAGCTTCGGCATGGATCAATCCCTCAGCACGATGAGATCGGTCGGGAGGCAGTGCAGGGGAACCCGTTCGCCTTGATGTACCGCTGCGTGAGCGGGCAGCTTGGCGATGAATTCGATCGATGGATCGCGTGATGACCTCGCCAGCACACGTTTGAAGCTCCCCTGGAAGACCACCGATCCGATATCGGCTTCACCGAGATCGAAACCAATGCCCTGGCCGATCTTGACATGCTCCGGTCTGACGGCCAGCCAGATGTCCGAGCCGATCGGCGCATTCCCCGGCAGCATGGTCGTTCCCAGCCTGGTCTGCACTCCGATCCTGCCACCGCCGCTGTCCGACACCCTTCCTGGGAAAAGGGTGCTCTCGCCCATGAAGGTGGCGGCGAAGCGCGTTGCCGGACGGGAATAGACCCGTTCTGGAGCACCGCTGTCTTCGATGCGGCCGTCGTTCATGACGACGCAGTGGTCGGCCAGCGCCATGGCTTCTTCCTGGTCGTGAGTGACGTGAACGAAGGCCGTCCCGACACGTTTTTGGAGCGCCTTCAATTCGTCTTGCATCTGGCGGCGCAGCTTGAGGTCGAGTGCGCCGAGCGGCTCGTCGAGCAGCAGAACGGCCGGTTCGACGACCAGCGCGCGGGCTAAGGCCACGCGTTGCCGCTGCCCGCCCGAAAGTTGGTGCGGCTTCTTGTTGAAGATCTCCGCCAAGCCGACCAGCGCCAGGGCATCCTGGGCGCGGGCCTTTCGCGCGGCCCTGCCGATACCGCGCATGCGCAGCCCGAAGGCTACGTTGTTGCCGACGCTCATATGCGGGAAGAGCGCGTAGTCCTGGAAAACGGTGGTCGTCGGGCGTTTGGCCGGCGTCGTCGTGGTGCAATCCTGGCCGCTGATGAGAACCTTGCCCCGGCTTGGGGTGATGAAGCCGCCGAGCACGGACAAAAGCGTGGTTTTGCCGGAGCCCGATGGGCCGAGAAGGACCGTGTAGCTGCCGGCCTCGATGCCGAGCGAAATATTCTTGAGCACTGGCAGATGACCGAAGCTGTGCGAGACGTCGCAGATGTCGACGAGCGCGCTCATGCTCGCCTCTTGCGGAACAGGATGAATTCCAGGGCGAAGGCCATCGCGATCGAGACGGCAAAGACCAGCGACCCGACCGCGTTGGTCTTGGGGTTGAGACCCGCGCGCAAAAGGTTCCAGATCTCGACGGGCAAGGTTGTGTCAAAACGGGTGAGCAGGAAGGAGATCACGAACTCGTCCCAGGAGAATGTCATGGAAAGGAAGAAGCTGGCGAAGATCGCAGGCACCATCACCGGCACCGTGACCAGCGTCAGTACCTTCCATTCGGGGGCGCCAAGGTCGCGCGCGGCCCGCTCTATGTTGATCTGATGGTCGCCCATCTGGCTGTAGATGATTGCGAAGCAGAGCGGCAGGTTGATGACGACGTGGCCGATTCCCGCAGCCCAGAGCGATTTCGGCACTCCCGTCCAGTTGAACAGGATCAGCAGGCCCATGCCGATGACGAGGTAGCTCACCGTCAGCGGCAGGGTCAGCAGGGCGCGCAACCAGGCGGACCCCGGCAGATGGAAACGGGCGAATCCCCAGGCGGCGAGGAAGCCCAGAATGGTGGCGACAAGGGAGGAGAGGACGGCGACCAGGACCGAGTTGCCGAGCGCGGCGACGAGGCGCGTGTCCGAAATCACGGCCGCATACCAGCGCAGCGACGGTCCGGTGAAAGGCGGAATCGGGAAGGACGTCGATTGCAGGGAAAAGAGCGCCAGCACGACAACCGGCAGGAAGATGAAGGCGTAGATGAAAAGCGCGTAGGCAACGATCAGGATTTTCGGGGCCGCGCGCATGATCACGCCCGCTCGATCTTCAGCCAGCGCGCGCAGGCGAGATAGGCAACGGTGACCACCGCCATGAGGATGATTGCGAGCGCGGAGGCCAGCGGAAAGTCACCGCGCCGACCGATCTGCATCATGATGAGTTGCGGCATCAGGAGCTCGTTGTTGCCCCCGAGGATCTGCGGCGTGATGTAGTCGCCGATGGCGAGCACGAAGGTCAAGAAAGCTCCGACCATGATGCCGGGAAGGGTGAGCGGCAGGACGACATGCAGGAAAGTCCGTACCGGTCCCGCTCCCAGATCGGCCGCCGCCTTGTGGTAGCTAGGGCTGAGCTGTTTCAGATTCGCGAAGATGGTGAGTGTCAGGAGCATGACGAAGAAATGGACGAAGCCGGTGACGGTCGCGAACCTCGTATTGGCGAGTTGGAGCGGATCGGCGAAGAGGCCGGTCGCCATCAGGGTCCGGTTGACGATTCCGTTTTCGGCAAGCACCAGCAGCCAGCTGTAGGAGCGCACGACGTAGGAGGTCCAGAACGGCAGCACGGCCAGCACAAGCGCCAACCGCTGGAATCGGTGGGGCACGATCTCGGCCAGTATCCAGGCGAAGGGGTAGGCCAGGAGGATCGAGACCACCGTCACGATTCCGGTCACCTCGAGCGAGTTCACGAGGGCCTTCCAATAGGATGGATTGGCGAAGAAGCCCGTGTAGTTGGCCAGGGTGAAGCCAGCGCCTTCCTGCGTGGTCAGGCTTATCGCGGCCATCGCGATGAAAGGCAAAACGAAAAATAGCAACGTCCAGCCGAGCGCCGGCGTGACCAGCGCCCAGGGCATTATGCGCTCAGAAGGCGGAGCAGTGCTCACGTACGAAATATCTACTGCGCCTGCAGCATTTCGGTCCACAGATCCTGGAACTTCTTGTCGAGATCGGCTTTCGGTGCAGGGTAGGGCTGCGCGCGGGCGAGGAACTGCGGCTGTTCGTCGAAACGCAAAGTCTTCTTTTGTTCGTCGGTCAGGGCCGCCTTGCTGTTCGACGGCATGCCCCAGTAGCAGGAGGAGGTGGCGAGCCGCGCCTGGCCTTCCGGGCTCAGCACATACTGGATGAATTTGAGCGCGAGATCCTTGTTCTTGCTGTCCTTGAACATGGCCAGGGATTGGGACCACAGCACAGCCCCTTCCTGGGGGATCGAGAAGTCGAGCGCCGGGTTTTCCCTGGCCAATCCGGCGGTCACCCATTCGCCGCCGCCGACCAGGATGTCGACCTCGCCGGTGGCGAGCGCGGTCTGGCTGGCCGTCACTTCGCCGACGAGCTTGGCGTTCGCCTTCATCTTGAGCAGGATGTCCTTGATAACGGGAAGATCGGCCTCCGTCAGATCGGCGGTCTTCTTGCCGGCGGCCAGCGCGGCCATCCCGATTACGGGCAGGTAGTAGTCGTAGATCGCGATCCGGCCCTTGTATTTGTCGCCGGTCAGCGCCGCCATCGACTGCATGTCCGCCGGGTCGACCTTTTCCTTGTTGAAGCCGATCGTGTTGTATCCGAACTTCTCGGTGATCGCGTAGCGCTTGCCGTCGACGACCGTCGAGGCGTCCATCTTCACCTCGGGGAAAAGATCGGCGAACGGCAGCTTGTCTTCCGGCAACGGTTCGAACAGCCCTTTCTCCACGCCGCGCGGCACGTCGATGGAATCGATCACCATCACGTCCCAATCGCCTGGCTGCGACTGTTCCACAAGTGCGAGGCCGGCCCCCGTGCCTTCGAACTCCTTGACATTGACCTTCACGCCATTGGCTTCCTCGAAGGGCTGAAGCAGGGCCGGGTCGGCGTGATCGCACCAGATCAGCGCGTTGAGCTCTTGGGCAAAGGCGCCGCCGCCCATCATGAGCGCGAGGCCGCTCGCCGTGGCCAGGCAGCAGATGCGCCTTGCGACTGTCGAAATCAGAGTCGTCGTCATCGAGTGTTCTCCCCTGCCTTTTCCGGCTCGTTACGAAAAAATTGAACCAATTCCAAAATTGAGTCAATTCCGATTTCGTGCCACATACGCCCCCATGAGCGGATTGCGAGCCAAGCACAAGGCGGATCGACAACGGCGCATCTTGGAGGCCGCGACGGCGCTGTTTCGCGACGTTGGCTATGAGGGAGCCAAGATCGAGGCCATCGCCGCGCGGGCCGAGGTATCTGTCGGCACGATCTACAACTACTACCGGAACAAGGGCGACGTCCTCGTCGCCATCGTGTCGATGGAGGTCAATGAGGTGCTGAATGCCGGGCGGGGCGTGGTCGCGCAGCCGCCGGCCGATGTCGGCGACGCGATCGATACACTCATCGGCATCTACATCGAGCACTCGTTGATCTATCTCGACAAAGGGATGTGGCGGCAGGCCATGGCCACGTCCACGCAGCAGCCGGACAGTCCCTTCGGCCAGACCTACGGGGAACTCGACCGGGCGCTGACGGACCAAATCTGCGCTCTGATCGCCCGTTTGCAGGAGTTGGGCCTTGTCCGCGCCGACATAGACGGGCACTCGGTGGGCGAACTCGTCTTCAACAACATGAACATGATGTTCATCGAATTCGTGAAGCGCGAAGATGCCGGCACGCCCCAACTTCGCGCCGCCATCCGGCGCCAGAACCGGATCCTGGTCGAGGCCATCGGAAAGGCTGACAGATATGCCCTCCAGGGTTGACCTGAAGTCGTCGCTCGTTCATGCGGACGAAAGTCCATCAGGAAGGGGCTTCGCTTTGACCATCACCATGTACGGCATCAAGAATTGCGACACCGTCAAGAAGGCGCGCGTCTGGCTCGAGGGCAGGGGGATCGGATATAATTTCCACGACTACCGGGTGGATGGGCTGGATGCCCCGACTCTCGCCCGCTGGCGTGATGCGCTGGGCTGGGAGAAGCTCCTGAACAAGTCGAGCGCTACGTTCCGCGATCTGCCGGCGGCAGACAAGGAGGGCCTGGACGCCGACAAGGCGACGGGCTTGATGCTGGCGCACCCGACCATGATCAAGCGGCCGGTGCTCGATGTCGATGGCCGCTTCATGGTGGGCTTCAAGCCGGATCTCTACGAAAAATTCGTCGAGGAGGCATAAGGGGCGTTCCGCCGGCTATGCCACGGGCGTTGATCTTTGACCGGTCGCGAGTTGCCCCTCACTGTCCTGCCGGACATCTCTCCCCGCGAATTCGCGGGGAGAGAGACGACGGCCGCTTGACTTTCGCCAATCGCCAACGGCCGTGATTGGCGAAAGCGAAGACGACATCGGTCTTCTCCCCGTCCTTGACGGGGAGAAGGTGCCGGCAGGCGGATGAGGGGCTTGCCCGAACGGTCAATCTTTTGGCCGTAGGTATTACACCCATTCCCCACCGCGCATGACAGGCTCGCGGCGGCCGTCCTTGTGAATACCGTCGACGTCGATCCTGTCGGAACCGATCATCCAGTCGATATGGATGAAGCTCTTGTTGCCGCCCCGCGCCGCAATCTCCTCCGGCGAGAGCGAGGCGCCGTCGACGAAGCACTTCGAATAGCACTGGCCGAGCGCGATATGGCTGGAGGCGTTCTCGTCGAAGAGCGTGTTGAAGAACAGGAGGCCGCTCTTCGAGATCGGCGAAGAATTCGGCACGAGTGCCACTTCGCCGAGCCGCCTTGCGCCCTCGTCCGTATCGAGAACCCTGTTCAGCACTTCCTCGCCACGTGTCGCCTTGGCCGAAACGATGCGGCCGGCTTCGAAGCGCACCGCGATGCCCTCGATTAGCGTGCCCTGGTGCGACAACGGCTTGGTGCTGGTCACATGTCCTTCGACCCGCAGGGCGTGCGGGGTGGTGAAAACCTCCTCGGTGGGGATGTTGGGATTGCAGGTGATGCCGTTCTTGGCGACCGAAGCACCTCCGTGCCATTCGTGGCCATCAGCGAGGCCAACCGTCAGATCTGTCCCGGGTCCGCTGAAATGCAGGGCATGGAATGCCTTGTCGTTGAGCCAGGCAGTTCGCTGGGCGAGTGCCGCATTGTGCTCTTTCCAGGCCGCGACGGGATCGTCCAAATCGACGCGGGACGCGGAGAAGATCGCATCCGCGAGCTTGGCCACCGCAACATCGTCCTCCTCACCGGGGAAGACCTGCTTCGCCCAGGAGGGAGTGGGATAGGCGACGATGTTCCAGTTGATGTCGAAGCCGGCAATTTTCTCCAGCGCGGGCTGGTATGCGATGGAATTCGCCTTGTTGGCGCGCGCCACCTTGGCCGGATCCTCTCCGGACAAAAGCATCGGATTGTCGCCGACGATGGCGAGCCGCGCCGCGCCCCCTTCAAAGGCCTTTGCCATGCCCTCGTAAAGCCAGCCGGAAGCGCGGTCGAAACTCGCGTCCGGTCCGAAACGGTAGCGGGCGAGAGTAAGCTCCTCGTCGGAGAAGAATGGGGTGACCAGACCGGCTCCGGCCCTGTAGGCGTGTTCGGCAATGCGGCGCACAAGGGGCAGTGCGGCCACCGGAGCGGTCATGATCAAGTCTTGGCCGGCCTGGAGCTGCAGCCCGACTTTGACTGCCACCTCTGCCAGCCTGTCGAGCTTCACGGGATCGATGGAAGCGGAAACACCGCGCGGATGTGAGGTCATGATCCTGCCTGCCTGAACGATTGAAGTGCGGTTCATAGATAGACGCGAGACCGCCGCGCGTCCATTCGCACGGACAAGGGATATTCTACACCTGGGTCGTCCCGCCGCTTGCTACCGCATCGGAATTTCTGTTGCGTACCGTGGTCGATCCGAAGCGTGCCATGGTCTCCTCGATCTCCTCGCGGATCCACGCCTTGAAGTTCCGCACGTTCCGGCTCTCCTGCCGGTCGGCGGACGTGACCAGCCAGTAGCCGAGGCCGCTTTGCGCTCGCACGCCGAATGGGGCAATGAGGCGGCCATCGGCCAACGCGTCCGCCGCCAGCAATTGCCAAGCCAGCATGACGCCGTGACCGGCGATCACCGATTCGAGGCAAAGCAGGGGGTCGGTGAAGCGTGCGCCCGACTGCATCGGCACGGGCGGCACGCCTGCCGCCTCGAACCAGCTGTCCCAGGTGATCATCGCGTTCTCGTCCTCGATCGCCCAGGACGTGGCAAGGTCCCTGATCTCCCTCAGCTTCGCCCCAATCGAAGGAGCGCAGACCGGGAAGATCTCCTGGGCGAGCAGCAATTCGGCGCGCATGCCCGGCCAATTGCCGCTGCCGAGACGGATAGCGACCTCGACATCGGATCGGTCGAGATCGACAAGTCCAGCCGTGGCGTCGATGCGCAGCCTGACACCGGGGTGTCGGGCGAAGTGACGCGAAAGGCGAGCGAGCAACCATTTCGAGGCGAAGGCCGGGGCCACAGAGATAACGAGCGTATCGGATCTTTCGGTCTCGGCTAGCGCGATCGCCTGGGCCAGTTCGCGGAAGCCCGCGGACAGGCGGGCCGAGAACAGGCGCCCGAAATCGGTCGGAACGAGGCCGCCACGAGTGCGCTCGAAGAGCGGCCGGCCGAGCCGCTTCTCCGTGCGCTGGACCTGCTGGCTCACTGCGCTTGCCGAAACGCCCAGTTCTGCCGCTGCGGCTTGCAGCGAACCGCGACGCGCGACGGCTTCGACGACGCGCAATCCATTGAGGTGAAAGGCGTTCAGGCTTCTCATTTTAGATATTCTAAAGGCGGGACCCGCAATTTCTTGATTGAGAACGTATTTTCAAAAGAGGAAGGTAAGGCAGCTCTCAGCCATTGAGGAGATTGAAAATGAAGATTTTCTCAGTTGTCTTGGAAGCGCTCCGCACCGACGCCCCGGTTCCATCGGAAGAGGAAAAGGCAGCCTGGCTGCGCGATCCCCTGTCCCATCCGGCTTTGGAAACCATGACGAGCCGCGAGCTGGCCGACCTGCCGTTCAGTCGCGGGCTCGCATCGCGGAGCTTTGCGCCGCAGCATTGCTGCAGGTGAGCCGGCTGCCGCACGCAGTGGCTGGACCAGACGAACGGTCGTGCTGTGCTGCATTGCATCATTGCCGGGACACCCTATGGTCGGGCAATGACCTGCCCGGCCTCGCCCTTCCGCCTCGCGCTCGGCGGCCTGATCGCCATGGCTGTCGCCATGGGCATTGGCCGTTTCGTCTACACGCCGATTCTTCCGGGCATGATGGAGGAAATCGGGCTTTCCGCGTCGGACGCCGGGGTGATCGCCTCGGCCAACTTTCTCGGCTATCTGCTCGGTGCCTTGGTTGCGGCGGGTGCCTGGGCTGGCGGTCATGAACGCCGGATCATGCTGGCTGGGCTGGCGGCCAGTGCCGCTCTCGCCGCGCTGATGGGCCTCACCACGGATCTGACGGCCTTTGTCATTATCCGCTTCTTTGCCGGTATCGCCAGCGCCTTTGCGATGATCTTCGCCTCGACCGTCGTCTTCAGCCACCTTGCGGTGGCGGGTCGCGCGGATCTCCAGGCGGTGCATTTTTCCGGCGTCGGATGGGGCATTGCCATTTCGTCGCTGACGATCGGCGCGCTGGTATTTGTAGGAGCGGCTTGGCCGGCTGGCTGGTTGTGGTCCGGCGTCCTTTCCCTGATCGGTTTCATGGCCGTCCTGCCGCTCATAGATCGCGGCCCCGCGATGGCGGGCATCGGGCTGCGCGAGGCGCCTCTGCCAAAAGACCGGGCCCTGATGAAAATGATCCTGGCCTACGGCATGTTTGGCTTCGGCTACATCGTGACGGCCACCTTCCTGATCGCCATAGTGCGGGAAGGGGAAGGCGGCCGCTTGCTCGAAGCGTGCGTGTGGTTGGCGACCGGACTTGCCGGCATTCCCTCCGTCCATTTCTGGAACGTGTTCGTGAAGCGCTGGAGCCTTACGGCCGCCTATGCGGCAGCCTGCTGCGTCGAGGCGTTTGGCGTTCTCATAAGCGTCGGGTTTGGTGGCGTGGCAGGGCCGCTGCTCGGAGGCGTTCTGCTCGGCGGCACCTTCATCGCCATCACGGCAATCGGGCTCCAGGCCGGCAGGCTTCTCGCGCCGCAAGCGCCGCGCCGCACCTTCGCTCTCATGACAGCCTCCTTCGGTGTAGGGCAGATCCTGGGACCGATCGTCGCCGGCATCGCCGCGGACAGGACCGGAAGCTTTTTCGTCCCTTCCCTCGGTGCGGCCGCAGTGCTGCTGCTCTCGGCCGCCATTGCCTGGTCGGCCAATTCGCGGGCCAGATCCGGCTAAAGCACGTCTTCCGAAAATGTTCAGCGGTTTCGGGAAAAAGACAGTGCGTTAATCAAGACGCTTCAGCGCGTTGCGTGAACCTTTTTTCACGCAACGCGCTGGAGCGGCGCGCAGGCGTCGCGATCAAGTGTCGTTCCCTTTCGACACGAAGTATGACCTTATGCGCCGAGTCAGTCCGCTGCTGAACCGACCGCAAAAAGGGACCTGCAGACGTGTTCGTATCCTTCTTCCCGAAGCCGAAGCTCTTCTTCATTTCCGCGGCCCTGTGGAGCCTCGCGGGTGTGCTCTTCTGGTTCTTCGTTGGAGAGCGCCTCGGGGCTTATTTCGGCATGCCGCCGGCACCGGCGGGCGAGCCTCCGATCTTGGGGATTCCGATCTTCTGGTCGAAGCCCTTCCTGTGGTTCTATATCTACTTCGCTTTCCTGGTGGGAGCGTTCTACGCATTCTGGGCGCTCTATTCTCCCCATCCCTGGCAGAACTGGTCGATCCTCGGATCGTCGGCGATCCTGTTCTCGACCTATGCGTCGGTGCAGCTTTACGTCGCCCTCAACACTTGGCGCGGCCCATTCTTCGACCTGTTCCAGAGGGCCATTTCCACCCCCGGATCCGTATCTCCAGGCGAACTTTATAGCCTGCTCGGGGTCTTCGCGGGGATTGCGTTCACGTCTATTGCGAATTTCGTTATCACGCGCTTTTTCGTGAGCCACTACATCTTCCGCTGGCGCACGGCGATGAACGATTACTACATGGCCAATTGGGCCAAGCTCCGGCATATCGAGGGCGCGTCGCAGCGTGTACAGGAAGACACGATGCGTTTCTCAACCACGGTAGAAGGGCTAGGCGTGCAGCTCGTCGACGCCTTGATGACGTTGATCGCCTTCTTGCCGCTGCTCGCGCAGTTGTCGAGCCACGTCACTGTCCTGCCCATCGTCGGCGAGATTCCTTATTCGCTCGTGTTCGCCGCGATCTTCTGGTCCGTTTTCGGAACGGTGCTGCTCGTCGTCGCAGGCATCAAGCTGCCCGGGCTAGAGTTCAAGAACCAGCGTGTGGAGGCAGCCTACCGTAAGGAACTCGTCTATGGTGAAGACGATGCCGATCGGGCGCAGCCGCCGACCGTGGCGGAGCTGTTCGCCAATGTTCGGCGCAACTACTTCAACCTTTATTTTCACTACGCCTATTTCAATATCGTCCGGTCGGGCTACCTTCAGGCCGATGCGATATTCGCCAACCTGATCCTCATCCCCACCATCGCGGCGGGCAAGATCACATTGGGCGTCTGGCAGCAGATCGCCACGGCCTTCAGCCAGGTCAGTTCGTCCTTCCAGTATCTCGTAATGTCCTGGCCGACGATCGTCGAGCTCCTCTCTATCTTCAAGCGCCTGCGTGCGTTCGAAGCCACGCTCGAGGGAGCGCCGCTGCCGGATCTCGACCGGCATTACATCGAACGGCAGCGGGCAGGCCTGCCGGCGGAAGACCAGGCGGTGAGCTAACCGCCGAGACCGGCTGCAGGTGCCGCGCCCGTCGAGGGCGCGGCGCGCTTGAGATAATCGAGATAGCTGACGCAGGCGACGTTCGGGCGCCTGCAGACATCCTCTGCGAAGCGCTCGAGCGCGCGCCAATAGGCGCCGTCATTCATCAGCGTGAAATGGAAGCCGAGCTGAAGGGGAATTCGTTTCCCTGCATATTGAGCTTCGAAGGCGGCGAGGAAGGCCTTGTATGTGCGGTTCTCGAACACGGCATCCTTGTCGGCCTTCTCCGTGCCGCCGGAATGGCGGACGAAGAGGTTGTAGTCCATCGCAATGACCTTGCGCTCCGATGGGCCTTCGGGGATTTGCGGCAGCGCGAAATGCATCATGCCGCCATTCTCCTTTGGCTCGGCTGGTCCACGCGAAACGCCGCTGGCGTCGTAAGTGAAACCGCGATTGGCGAGCGCCGCGAAGAGAGCCTTGTTCGTCGACAGATAGGGCGCGCGGAAACCATGGATTGCGCCGGTCGCGAAAGCTTTCCAGCCTTCCGGTTCCCCGCTTATGCCATTGATCGTGTAGGCGTCGCGCAGAATCATGGAAAAGGCGTCGAACTCCCTGTCCCAATCCGCTCTGCTCCATTCCTTGCCGTCGAAATGGCCGCAGCCGTGGCTGGCGATCTCGTGGCCCTCGGCATGTGCGTTCCAGATCTCGGCGAGGCGGTCGGCAACCTCCCGCGTCGTGGCGGCGAACCCGACATTCGATCTTCCGGCGGCCCTGCCGGGCGCTTGGTAGTCGCGGCGCGTCTCGGGCGACAGCAGAAATACACAGGACAGAAAGTAGGTGAAGGTGGCGCCGGTGTTCTGCGCAAGCACCCGGCTGCGCCGCCATTGCGCAAGGTCGTGGGCTCCATCGAAGGAAATGATCACATACTGCGTAGGCTCAACGGGCCGAGCAAACGCGATGGGGGACAGTGAAAGCAAGGCGCAGACGACGGCAAGAACGCGGGAGGCAATATTCATGGGGACCGGATTTGCAGGGCGGGAAACGATCGGGACCTAATGCCCGAATGTGGCGAGATTGGATTCGAGGGATGCGATGCCGGCTGCTCATAGGCAATCGCGGGGCGGGACGATAGGATGGGTCGACTGTTCTCTTGGAGGAATCGATGCTGCCGCTGATCCTGGGACTGATCCTTTTTCTAGGAATGCACTCCGTCCGCATGGTCACGCCTGCATGGCGCGACGGTCGCGTTGCGGCTATGGGCGAAGGACCCTGGAAAGGCCTCTATTCGCTCGTTTCCCTTGTCGGCTTCGTGCTCATTGTCTGGGGATATGGCAAGGCCTGGGCGGTGGCGCCGGTACTTTATGAGCCGCCGACATGGCTGAAGCACGTGGCGGCGCTGCTGATGTTCTTCTCCTTCGTTTCGGCGATGGTATCGGCCTTTCCGGCGGGCCGCCTCAAGCCCGCTCTCAAGCATCCTCTCCTTCTTGCCGTGAAGATCTGGGCATTCGCGCATCTTCTCGCCAATGGCGATCTCGCAGCCGTCATCCTGTTCGGCGCTTTCCTCGCCTGGGCAGTGGCGGATCGCATTGCGCTAAAACGCCGGAAAGCCCCCCTCCCGAAAGCCGGGCCGGCGAAGTGGGACGTGCTCGCGGTCCTGTCGGGCGCGGTGCTCTATGCCCTTTTCGTCTGGAGGCTGCATCTTTGGCTCATCGGCGTACCGCCGCTCGCGTGACCGGCCGAGCGAGATAACCCGGAATTTCCCGCGCTCCCCCTTCCATGCCGGCGAAATTCCGCTAAAACGGCGGCCGTCACCGATCCCGCGACGGGAAGCGGGATGTCTACGGTTGGATTCTGATGTCGGACGACAGCTTTTTTCGCGAGGTAAACGAGGAGATTCGCCAGGACAAGGCGAAGGCTCTCTGGGACCGCTACGGCGCTTTGGTCATCGGCCTTGCCGTTGCGATCGTGCTCGGCACGGCGGCTTTCGTCGTCTACGAATATTGGACGGGGTCGCAGGCGAGCCGTTCCGGTGACGACTTCGCGCAGGCGCTGGCTTTGGCCAACGAAGGCAAGAACGACGAGGCGCTTGCCGCGCTGAAGGCGCTCGAGGCCGACGGATACGGCGCCTATCCGGTGCTGGCGCGCCTGCGCGCGGCGACGGTCATGGCCGAGAAGGGCGATTTCGCGGGAGCCGTGGCCGGCTTCGACGCCATTGCGAATGACGGCTCGATTGCGATGTCGATACGCGACATGGCCCGGCTGCGTGCTGCCTTCGTGCTCGTGGACCATGGTTCCTACGCCGATGTTTCCCAGCGGGTCGAACAACTCAGCGCTGACACCAATCCGCTGCGCCACTCCGCGCGCGAGGCGCTCGGTCTGTCTGCCTGGAAGGAAAGCAGGAACCAGGATGCGCTGAAGCTCTTCGAGCAGATTTCGGCTGACAATGCCGCGCCGCGTGACGTGCGCGAACGCGCTACGCTGATGATCGAACTGATCCGTGGTTCAGGCCCCGCGTCGTGAGCCATGGGTATAAAAGTCGCCATCACCGGCAGGCCTAACGTCGGCAAGTCAACGCTTTTCAACCGTCTTGCGGGAAGAAAGCTGGCGCTTGTCGACGATACGCCCGGCGTGACGCGCGACCGGCGCGTGCATCCCGCGAAGCTCTACGATCTCCATTTCGAGGTGATCGATACGGCTGGGTTCGAGGATGCCGCGGCAGCCACGCTGCAGGGCCGCATGCGTGCCCAGACCGAGATCGCGATCGACGAAGCCGATCTCATCTTCTTCATGGTCGATGCCCGGGCAGGGCTCTTGCCTGACGACAGGACATTCGCCGAGATCGTTCGCCGTTCGGGTAAGCCCGTCGTGCTCGTCGCCAACAAGGCGGAGGCGCGTGGTGCCGGAACTGGCCTGCTCGAGGCCTGGGAACTCGGCCTTGGCGAGCCGGTGCCGATCTCGGCCGAGCACGGCCAGGGCATGCCTGACCTGCGCGACGCCGTCATCGGCGCGCTCGGGGAAGCCCGCGCCTTTGGCGAGGAGGATGAAGGCGAGAGCTTGCCCGCCGAAAGCGAGCCGCTGATAGGCGAAGACGTCGCCGATCCCGATGTCGAGACGCCCTATGACGACACCAAGCCCTTGCGCATCGCTGTCGTCGGCCGCCCCAATGCCGGTAAATCGACGCTGATCAACACGCTGATAGGCGAGGAGCGCCTGCTGACCGGCCCGGAAGCCGGCATTACCCGTGATTCCATCTCCGTCGAATGGGAATGGCGCGGGCGCCGGATGAAGCTCTTCGACACAGCCGGCATGCGCCGCAAGGCGAAGGTCCAGGAGAAGCTGGAGAAACTGTCCGTCGCCGACGGGCTTCGGGCTGTCCGGTTCGCCGAGGTGGTCATCGTCGTGCTCGATGCGACGATTCCGTTCGAGAAACAGGACCTGCAGATCGCCGATCTCATCATCCGCGAGGGGCGGGCTCCGGTGATCGCCTTCAACAAATGGGACCTGATCGACAATCCGCAGGAAGTGCTCGCCGATCTTCGCGAGAAGACGGAGCGGCTTTTGCCGCAGGTACGCGGCGTTCAGGCCGTCCCCGTGTCGGCTGAGACGGGGCGCGGACTGGATCGGCTGATGGAGGCCGTGCTGAAGACCCACAAGGTCTGGAACAGCCGTGTTTCCACCGGGCGGCTGAACCGCTGGTTGGAGCGTGTGTTGACGCATCACCCGCCGCCGGCAGTGGCGGGACGGCGGTTGAAGATCAAATACGTGACGCAGGCGAAGACTAGGCCGCCCGGCTTCGTCCTCTCCTGCTCGCGGCCGGAGGCGATGCCTCAGTCCTACGTACGTTATCTCGTCAATAACCTGCGCGAGGCGTTCGACATCCCGGGTGTGCCCATCCGCGTGGCGCTACGCGCGTCGGAGAATCCATTCGCCGGAAAGGCGAAGAAGCGGAGTTGACGAGCGGAAAGCACATCCCGTCGTCATTATCGTGCCCCATTCGGTCGCATTAACGCTCCATCAAGGTTAATGCACCATTGTCCTCTCCGGGATTGTGCTGCGTTCTGGAGAGTGCTCGTGCATCGACGACTTTTTGCGCGGCCGTTTTCGGTCGCTGAGCTGAAGAAGCCGTCTCTTTCGACAATCGTGGTTGGGCTTGGAATCTGGATCGGTTTTCCGACCGTTGCGGCCTATCAGGACATGACGAGCATGGTGTTGGGCATGGACAACCCCGCCGCTCGTTGGAGCGCCTATGTCGAAGAGGCGGTGGCGGGTTCCGTTCATTCCGCCGAGATGCCTTTCGCCGACGGTGATCTCAAGGCGGGTGCGATTTCCGGGGCGGGCGTGAATGCGCCCGGCGTCGGCAAGATCGCGTTCCGGAGCAAGGGCGCCGCTTCGGAAAATACGCCCGACGAGGAGCGCATAACCCGTGCCGACAAGAAAGGACGGGTCGTCAAGATCGCGCCGGTGGCGCCTCCGAAAGCCTTCAGCGCCGGCTCCGTGCTTGAGCGCAGCAGTTCACTGATGGAGCCCCGCTTCGACGGCGGTCTCAAGATGGCATTTGCCACACCGACGATCAAAGGCAAGGAAATCGAGATCGCCACGGCCTTCTACGTAAAGCGGAAAAAGCAGCGCGATCCAGGCATCTCGTCGGTGATCGCCGACCTCGTGACCAACGACAAGCCCGACGTTCTCGCAACGGCCTACGCCCCGGCCGCGCCTGACTATGCCAGGGCCTCGCCCTTCGAGACGCTGTTGCAGGACGACCCGGACAACGGACGTTTCATTCCGCCGGTCGCCAGCGGCGATCACGACTGGATGGCCACGCCTTTGCCGGCCTCCGTGTTCAGCAAGGAAGAGCAGAAATGCCTGGCGACCGCCGTCTATTTCGAGGCGCGCGGAGAGAATCCGAGAGGGCAGGCCGCAGTGGCGCAGGTGGTACTCAACCGTGTGCGCAACCCCGCTTATCCCAAGACGGTCTGCGGCGTCGTCTACCAGAACGACAATTGGCGTAACGCCTGTCAGTTCTCCTTCGCTTGCGACGGCATCAAGGACCGCATCACCAGTCCTTATCACTACAAGCTTGCCCAGGAAGTCGCCATGGCGGTGACGGCGGGCAAGATCTTCATTCCCGAGGTCGGATCGTCGACCCACTACCACGCAACTTACGTCCGGCCGCGATGGTCGCGGACGATGGAGAAGATGAAGAAGATCGGCCTCCACATCTTCTATAGGACCCACGGCGGCGGCTGGAGCTAGGCATTTTCCGCGCGGCTCTCGGCGTCATCGCTGGAGATTCCCGCGCGGGATTCGGGCCAATGCTGGCGCCCCCGCATCGGGCGCACTATGTCGCACTTAGCCAACCGTTTGATTTTCTTTCAGAAAATACATGTGGCAAGTCCTTCTTCGGCGGCTTGACTGGCGAATGCGGCCTAACTATGTTGCGCCCGACTTTGAAGCGGACAGTAGGTGCACTGCTGGCCGGGCATGGAGGTTGCGATGGCCAGTAAAAAAAGGCCAGACGGAACTGGAAAATCCGGGCCCGGGACAGACAAACCCGATCTCCGCGACGACGACCTGGAACGCCGCCGGCGCGAGCTTGAAGCTTCACTTGCAACAAGAATGCCGGAACGACGGAACGGGAGCGAAGGCGCCAGGCCGGACGCAACGTCCGGCTATGGGCAGGCACTGAAACTATCCAGCGAGTTTATCGCGGGGATCGTGGTTGGTGCTGGGCTCGGCTGGATCATCGACTACTTGGCGGGCACATCGCCATGGGGGCTGATCGTCTTCTTGTTCCTTGGTTTCGGCGCCGGCGTGCTCAATGTCCTGCGTTCTGCGGGAATGGTCGCCGAGGCTGGTTCGAAGCAGTCCGACAAGGGCAGCGACGAGCCAAATACGAAATGAAACCGCGCCGTGCGGCGCAGATGACTGCGAGGGTTCGTAAGTGGCCAACGATCCGATCCACCAGTTCCAGATCTCGAAATGGATTCCGATTGACATCGGCGGGGTGGATCTGTCCTTCACCAACTCGTCGGCTTTCATGGTGGCGACGGTCGCCGCGGCTGGTGCGTTCCTGTTCCTGACGACGTCGAACCGCGGACTTATCCCGAGCCGCATGCAGTCCGTCTCCGAAATGTCGTACGAGTTCGTGGCCTCCATGCTGCGCGATGCGGCCGGCTCGCATGGAATGAAGTTCTTCCCCTTCGTCTTCTCGCTCTTCATGTTCGTGCTGACGGCCAATCTGCTCGGCCTCTTTCCATACTTCTTCACGGTCACCAGCCATATTATCGTAACCTTCGCGCTGGCGCTGCTCGTGATCGGCACCGTTGTCGTCTATGGTTTCTGGAAGCATGGCTTCAAGTTCCTCAAGCTCTTCGTGCCAGAGGGCGTGCCGGGCGTTCTCATTCCGCTCGTGGTGCTGATCGAGATCATCTCGTTCCTGTCGCGGCCGATCAGCCTTTCCGTCCGTCTCTTCGCAAACATGCTGGCCGGGCACATCACGCTCAAGGTTTTCGCCGGCTTCGTCGCCTCGCTTAGCGCGTTCGGCGCCGCTGGCATCTTTGGTGCCGTCCTGCCGCTCGTCATGACGGTGGCGATTACCGCTCTCGAATTTCTGGTGGCCTTCCTGCAGGCCTACGTCTTTGCGGTGCTGACCTGCATGTACCTCAACGACGCCCTGCATCCGAGCCACTAGGGACCTTCCGCCGGCGGGTCTTCCGTCAGACTGAAATTCAATCCTATTCTCGATCCACAAGGAGTTGGACAATGGAAGTTGAAGCAGCAAAGGCAATCGGTGCGGGCATCGCCTGTCTCGGCATGGGTGGTGCGGGCATCGGCCTTGGCCATATCTTCGGTAACTACCTGGCGGGCGCGCTGCGCAACCCGTCCGCTGCCGATGGTCAGTTTGGCCGCCTGATCTTCGGTTTCGCCGTGACCGAAGCTCTGGGCATCTTCTCGCTGCTCGTCGCGCTCCTGCTCCTCTTCACGTAAGAGCCGGCCGATCAGCCGATAGAACCGGCCGCAGAGACTTGCGGCCGGGTGGAGCGAACAGGGGAATAAGATGTTTGTGACACCGGGTTATGCCGAAGAAGCCGCGCCGGCAGCGGCAGGCACCCAGGCCGTCGAAGGCCAAGCCCATAGCGAAGCAGGCCCTGACCACAGCTCGAGCGGCTTCCCGCCGTTCGACAGCTCGACTTTCCCGTCGCAGCTGCTGTGGCTGGCGATCACTTTCGGCCTGTTCTACCTGTTCCTGAAGAAGGCCGTGTTGCCACGCATCGGCAGCATCCTGGAGGTCCGGCGCGACCGTATCGCCCAGGACCTCGATCAGGCCGCGCGTATGAAGGAAGAGGCCGACGCGGCTGTCGCCGCCTATGAGCAGGAACTGGCGGAAGCCAGGAACAAGGCCAATGCCATCGGCCAGGATGCTCGCGACAACGCCAAAGCCGAAGCCGAGGCTGCTCGCAAAGAAGTCGAGGCGGGGCTCGAAACGAAACTTGCCGAGGCAGAGGGGCGTATTGCCTCCATCAAGGCCGCAGCGATGAAGGAAGTCGGCAGCATCGCCGAGGACACTGCTGTCGCGATCGTCGAGCAACTCGTCGGCGGCAAGGGCGACAAGGCCGCCATTGCAGCCGCCGTAAAGGCGGCAAGGGGATAAGGCTATGGACGCAACATTCTGGGCCTTTGTCAGCCTCATCATTTTCCTGGCGATCGTCGTCTACCTGAAGGTACCCGGCATGCTGGGCAAATCGCTCGACGAGCGCGCCAACCGCATCCGCAACGAGTTGGACGAAGCCCGCCGCCTGCGCGAGGAAGCGCAGCAGCTGCTTGCCGAGTACCAGCGCAAGCGCAAGGAGGCGGAGCAGGAGGCGAGCGAGATCGTCGCCGCGGCCAAGCGTGAAGCAGGCCATCTGGTCGAAGAGGCGCATAAGAAGACCGAAGACTATGTCGCGCGCCGCACCGCGCTGGCCGAGCAGAAGATCGCCCAGGCCGAGCGTGACGCCGTAACCGAGGTTCGGGCCAGCGCCGTGGACATAGCGGTCGAGGCGGCGCGCGCTGTGCTCGCCGGCAAAGTCGACGCCAAGGCTGACGCCAATCTCTTCAAGGCGTCGGTCCAGGAGCTGAAGTCGAAGCTCAACTGAACCGGGCTGCACCGACAACCAAAAAAAGCCGCCGTTTCCGGTGGCTTTTTTTGTTGGAGCGATGCTTGGCCGAGATTTGGGCCCGCATTGCCAAAGCTCCGATGTTGCGGGACTGCGCCCTTTCGCCTGCGCCTCTTTCCATCGGACGCCGAAGGGCGGTCAGAGGTGGATGAGCGGCTTGGTGGGTTCCGGGCGTGTAAACGATACGGCCGCTCGGTCCGAGAGCTGTGGCGGCCGTGAAAAGTACAAGTCTTCCCCGAGAATGTCTATTTCGCTTCCCCGAGAGTGAGCCTAGCTTGTGAAAGTGGCGGCCACCGGGAGGATAGGTGGGCCGCTCACGATAGCGGGCGCAGCGAGTCCTGTGCCCCATGAGGGAGGAACTCTGATGACCATTGCGAACCGCAGGCAAGCCCTGCGCTGTCTTGGCGTGTCTGTCGCTCTTGCAACCGTGTTGGCGGCATTTCCTGCGCCCGCTCAGGACCAGACATCGGTGAAGATCGGCTTTGCCATCTCGAAGACGGGCCCGAACGCCGGCGGCGCCGGCCTTACCACGCTGCCCAACTATCAGCTCTGGGTGAAGGAGGTGAACGACGCAGGCGGCCTTGAACTGCCCGACGGAAAGCGTCTGCCCATCGAGGTGATCGAGTATGACGACCGTTCCTCGGCCGAGGAAGTCGTGCGTGCAGTCGAGCGCTTGGCTACCCAGGACAAGGTCGACTTCATCCTTCCGCCCTGGGGTACGGGCTTCAACCTCGCCGCTGCCCCGCTCTTCGATCGCTTCGGTTATCCGCAACTCGCGGTTTCGGCGGTCACAGACAAGGCTCCTGAATTCGTCAAGCGGTGGAAGAAGAGCTATTGGCTGCTCGGTGGTGGTCACGACTATACTGAGGCGCTGGCCGGCCTGCTGGACAAGGCCGCCGGCGAAGGCAAGATCAACAAGAAGGTCGCGATGATCTCCGTTGCCGACGGTTTCGGCATCGATCTGGTGACCGCCGCCCGTCCCTCTTTCAAGGACGCCGGCTTCGAGGTCGTCTACGACGTAACTTATCCGGCTGGCACGACCGACTTCACGCCGATGATCAACGAGGCCGCGGCGAGCGGGGCCGACACTTTCGTCGCCTTCTCCTATCCGCCGGAAACATTCGCGCTCACGCAGCAGGCGCAGGTGGCGAAATTCAATCCGAAGGTTCTCTATCTCGGCGTCGGCACGGGCTTTCCCGTCTATGGCAAGAACAATGGCCAGAACGCCGAAGGTATCATGAGCCTCGGAGGCATCGACCCGAAGAACGAGGCCAACATGGCCTACCGCAAGCGCCATGAGGAGGTCACCGGCCAGGCTCCGGATCTGTGGGGTTCGGTCGTCACCTACAACAGCCTGCAGATGCTGCAGGAAGCGATCAAGCGGCGAGGTCTCGACAAAGACGCGGTGGCCGACGAACTGTCCAATGGCACCTTCCAGACCGTGCTTGGCGAGGTAAAGCTCGAGAATAACCAGTTGCGCAAGCTCTGGTTCGGCGGTCAGTGGCAGAATGGCCAGTTCGTGGCAGTGGCGCCGAAGGATCGTGAGGGCGTCACCCCCGTTATCCTGCCCAAGCCGTCCTGGCAGGCACAATAAGGCGTTCGCCTGCGGATCCCGGGGGAGGCGGACGATGGTCACGACTTTGATTGCCGGGCTTGTGCTCGGTGGAAGCTACGCGCTTGTGGCGATGGGGCTCACCATCCAGTACGGCATCGCGCGCACCATGAATCTCGCTTATGGCGAGACCGTCATTGCTGCCTCCTTCGCTGCTTATCTTATCCACAATTTCCTCGGCGCCAGCCCGGTTCTCGGTCTGGTCGTCGTGGCGCCGGCCGGCTTTCTTTTCGGCTGGTTGATTTACGGCCTGCTGTTGCGGCCGCTGGTGGCGCGTTCGAAAGGTGGCGCGGCGCTGGAGATCGACTCCATTCTCGCCACTTTCGGGCTCCTCTTCGTTGTCCAGGGCGTCATGCTCGTCGCATTCGGCGGCAACTACATGACTTACAACTACATGAATTTCGGCGTCGACGTCCTTGGCACCAGCGTTGCCGCTAACCGATTGCTGGCGTTCGTTCTGGCGCTTGTCATCGGCGGCGGTCTGTATCTTCTGCTGACGCGGACCCGTTGGGGCACAGCTCTTCGCGCTGTGGCGGTGGCGCCGGGCTCGGCGCCGCTGGTGGGCATCGATGCCGATCGTGCGGCCCGCTTCGCCTTCGCGCTGGGCGGTGCGCTGGCAGCCTGCGGCGGCGTGATCATTTCGATGTACCAAACCTTCACCGCTTCCTCGGGCGTCGTGTTCACCATGAAGGCGTTGATCGTCGTCATCATGGGTGGCGTCGGCAATCTTGCCGGTGCGCTGAGCGCCGGGCTGATCCTCGGGCTCGTTGAGACTTTCGTGGCGACCTATGTCAGCCCAGGCCTGACCTTGGCGGCCGTCTATCTCATCTTTCTGAGCGTGCTGCTTTGGCGTCCCGCCGGGCTTTTCGGAAAGGCCCGGCGATGAGAACGTTGCTCGGATGGCTTTGCGCGGCCGTGGTGTTGGTCGCGCTGGCGCTCGCTCCCTTCTATGTCGGACCTTATGGATTGGGACTGCTGGTTGGCATGTCCGGCTATGTCACCCTTGCCTCTGCATGGGCGCTGTTCTCGGGCCGCACAGGTTACATCTCGCTTGCGACCGTGGCCTTCTTCGGCCTGGGCGCCTATACAGTCGCGGCTCTGAACGAGACGCTGCCTTATCCGCTCGTTCTGGTGATCGCTGCGCTGATCGGGCTCGCTGTCGCCCTCGTGGTCGGGATTTCGACGCTGCGGCTCGCCGGCGTCTATTTCGTAATCTTCACGTTCGGCCTCGCCGAACTGATCCGCCAGCTCGTCACCTGGTACGAAATCAACGTCACAGGCACGCTCGGACGCTATATCTTCCTGCCGATCGGGCCGGAGCACATCTATTGGCAACTGCTTGCGCTCGGCACTCTGACCCTGCTTTTCACCTGGTGGGTCGGCCGTTCGCGTCTGGGGTTGGCGTTACGCGTCATAGCCGACGACGAGGTGGTCGCCTCGCATCTGGGCATCGACATCGCCCGCACCAAACTTGCCCTGTTCGCCGTCAGCGCCGTCGTCATTACGCTGGTCGGCGCAATTCAGGCCCCGCGCTGGACCTATGTCGAGCCGGCGATCGTCTTCAATCCGACGGTTTCCTTCCTGACGCTCATCATGGCACTGCTTGGCGGGGCGTCGCGACTCTGGGGTCCGGCTCTGGGCGCTGTCCCGCTCTTCCTGCTTTTCGAATGGTTGTCGGCCAATTTCCCAAACCATTATTCCATCCTGCTCGGTGTACTGTTCATCGTGATCGTGTTCCTTTTGCCTAAGGGAGTGGTCGCCTTCATCGAAGACCTTTTCCCTCGGCGACAAGTCGCCCCATCCGGCACTGCGAGTTCATCGAAGCGTTTCCGGGAGGAGGTGCGCCCATGAGCGCGCTGCTTCAGATCTCCGGCCTGACCAAGCGCTTTGGCGGGCTCGTCGCGGTCAATGGGGTATCTTTTGAGATCGCCGCCGGTGAGGTGGTTGGTCTGCTCGGTCCCAACGGTTCGGGCAAGACAACGGTGCTCAACATGATCTCCGGCAGCCTGAAGCCCACTGCGGGAAACATTCGCTTGCGCGGTGACGCCATCGGCGGCCTCAGCCCGCATCGCATCGCACGAAAAGGCATTGCCCGCACATTCCAACTCGTGCGCATCCTTCCGTCGCTCAGCGTCGTCGAGAACGTGGTTGCCGCGCTCGCCTTTCGTACAGAGGCGCTCTGGGGCAACGAAGCGTATGAAGCCGCCGCCACGCTGCTGGAGCGCGTGGGCCTTGCAGGGCGGAGTGCCGAACAGGCCGAGCAGCTCACCTATATCGATCAGAAGCGGGTCGAACTCGCACGCGCGCTTGCTGCTCGCCCGCAACTGCTTCTGCTGGACGAATGGCTGGCGGGTTTGAACCCGACAGAATTGCGCGTGGGCATAGACCTTATCGCCGAGTTGCGCGACACCGGCACGACGATCCTCCTGGTCGAGCACGTCATGGAAGCAGTGCGCGCCCTATGTGGCCGCTGCGTCGTGATGAATGCAGGCATCAAGATCTCCGACGGCGAGACCCAGGCAGTGCTCAAGGAGCCCGAGGTCGTTCGTGCCTATCTAGGGGCGGCTCATGCTTGAGATCCGAAATCTCGCGGTGGACTACGGCAAGCATGTTGCATTGCAGGGCGTTTCGCTCGATGTCGCGGAAGGCGAAACGGTAGTCATGCTGGGCGCCAATGGCTCCGGCAAGTCGACGCTGCTCAAGGTGATCGCCGGCCTCGTTCGCCCGCGTGAAGGAGCGTCGATCGGTTTTCTCGACGCTCCGCTCCTTGGTCGGAAGGCGCATGAAATATTGGAACGGGGTGTTGCGCTCGTCCCGGAGGGCCGCGGCATTTTTCCCGAACTGACGGTGGCCGAGAATCTCCTCCTCGGCGCTTATCCCAGGCGTGCGCGTTCCGACGAAGCAGCGAATCTTGCCAAGGTTTTCGACCTCTTTCCACGCCTTGCGGAACGTCGGCGCCAACCCGTCGCCACCATGTCCGGAGGCGAGCAGCAGATGGTGGCGATCGGTCGCGCCCTGATGTCGGCGCCAAGGCTTTTGATGCTGGACGAACCGAGCCTCGGTCTGGCCCCGGTCCTGGTCGGCGAGCTGTTCGAGGTGCTGGCCACCGTTCGCGAAAGCGGCATCAGCCTGCTGATCGTCGAGCAGAATGTGCGCATCAGCCTGTCCATAGCGGACAGGGGATACCTTCTGGAAGCCGGGCGGATCGTCGGCGAAGGATCGGCAGCGACTCTCGCCGACGATCCATCGGTCCAGCATGCCTTCCTGGGTGTGGCGTCGGACGCCTGAAGCAACGGAGACTCCAATGGACGTGATTGGACTGATGATCGGAAGCGAGGAGATGGATGCGTCGAACGGCGCAACCTTCGATCGTCGCAACCCTATTTCCGGCATCGTCGCCACGCGCGCGGCCGCAGCCACGATCGACGATGCGATTGCTGCGACCGATGCGGCGGCCGCGGCTTTTCCTTCGTGGTCGCGTTCCACTCCACGCGAGCGTCGGCTCATTCTTTCCAAGGCTGCGGACATCCTTTCCGCGAAAGAGGCGGAGTTTGCCGAGGCCATGGCCGCAGAGATCGGTGCCACGCCCGGTTGGGCGCATTTCAATGTCATGCTGGCCTCGGACATGCTGCGAGAGGCGGCGGCGCTGACGACGCAGATCACCGGCGAGATCATCCCCTCCAATCGGTCGGGTTCACTCGCAATGGCCGTGCGGCAGCCCGCGGGCGTTGTCCTGTCCATAGCGCCGTGGAATGCGCCGGTCATTCTCGGTGTCCGGTCGCTTGCCACGCCGCTTGCCTGCGGCAACACCGTTGTGATGAAGACGTCGGAGCTCTGCCCGCGCACGCATCGGCTGATCGTGGACACGCTCAATGAGGCCGGTCTGCCAAAGGGGGTGCTCAACGCCGTCTCCAATGCACCGGATGATGCCGCAGAGATCGTCGAAGCGCTGATAGCGCAGCCCGCCGTGCGCCGCGTCAACTTCACCGGGTCGACCCGCATCGGCCGCATCATCGCCGCGGCTGCTGGTCGTCATCTGAAACCTGCGCTCATGGAGCTCGGTGGCAAGGCTCCCCTCGTCGTTCTCGACGACGCCGACATAGATGCCGCTGTCGCCGCCGCCGCCTTCGGAGCCTACATGAACCAGGGGCAAATCTGCATGTCGACGGAGCGTATCGTTGTCGACGAGAAGATCGCGGATCAGTTCGTCGCCGCGCTTGCTGCCAAGGCTAAGAGCCTCAAGGCCGGAGACCCGACCGCGGGCGAGACGCCGCTCGGCAGTGTGATCGACGCGACCGCCGCAAACCGCATCGGCCAGCTTATCAAGGACGCCGTGTCCAAGGGTGCGACGCTGGTGGCCGGAGGCGGAATCGACGGCACGATCGTCCAGCCAACGGTGCTCGACAGGGTCACGTCCTCGATGCGCATTTTCAGCGAGGAATCCTTCGGACCGGTGGTATCCGTAGTTCGGGTCGGCAGTGAGGACGAGGCAGTCCGCGTGGCTAACGACACCGAATATGGCCTCTCCTCGGCCGTATTCGGGCGCGACGTCAATCGCGCTCTGGCTGTCGCGCGACGCATCGAGTCCGGCATCTGTCACATCAATGGTCCGACCGTGCACGACGAGGCACAGATGCCGTTCGGAGGTGTCAAGGAGTCGGGCTACGGGCGCTTCGGTGGAAAGGCAGGCATTGCGGAGTTCACCGATCTTCGCTGGATCACGATCCAGGACGGCCCGATCAACTATCCGATCTGAGGAGGCGGGCTTGGGCAAGCTCGAAGGCAGGACGTGCCTCGTCACCGGAGGCGGGGGGAGCCTTGGCGGAGCCGCGGCACGCCTCTTCGTGGAGCATGGCGCACGCGTCATGCTGGTCGACCGCGACGAGGCGGCTCTGGAACGTATAGCAAGTAGCCTGCCTTTCGGGAGCGTCGAGGCGATGGTGGCCGATGTTTCCGAAGCTGCCGACGCCGCGGCCTATATCGAACGGACAGTGTCGCGCTTTGGCGTCATCGATGTGCTGTTCTCCAATGCAGGCAATTTCGGCACGGTGCGACCGATCGCCGAATATCCCGACGATGTCTTCGACAGCGTGATGGCCGTGCACGTGAAGGGCGCCTTCCTGGCCGCCAAGCATACGGCACCGCATATGAGGAAAGGCGGTTCGATCGTCATCACCTCCAGCGTCGCCGGCATGCGCGGCGACGCTGGCGTTTATGCCTACATAACCGCCAAGCATGCGCAGGTTGGCCTGATGCGCTGCCTTGCGAAGGAACTGGCGCCGCGCGGCATCCGCGTCAACACGATCCATCCAGGGCCGATCGACAACGACTTTCAATCGGCGGTCGAAGAGGGGCTTGGCCAGGCTATCGAACGCGACGGCACGGCCTTCTTCAACGAAATGATCCCCCTCGGGCGTCACGCGACGGCAGAGGAGGTGGCGCGGTCCGTGCTCTATCTCGCCTGCGACGACAGCAGCTTCGTCACCGGCACGACGCTCATGGTCGACGGCGGCATGGGCGCCTGACCGGCGATCAGAAGCGGAGCAACAGGAGCCTGCTCAAATGCATGTCGCCCAAAAGCATGCAGCGGTTTGGGCAAGCGACATGCATAGAACAACAGCTGAAGCATATCGTGCGAATCCCAATCCGCGCGATGGTTTAGCGGAACAGCGTATTCACGAAGTCGGCGCCGATGCCGACCTTGTCGTAATGCGCCCGACACATGGCGATGTAGTTGTGCACGTCGAAATAGCCGTCCGGCTCACCGGCCTCGTCAAGCCAGATCAGCGGGCCTTTGACCTGGAAGAACACCTTCATGGGCTCGTCACTCTCATAGGCGACCAGCGTGTGCCCTTCGCCTGGGGTCTCATATACGAAGTCGCCGGCCGTGGCCGTCCAGTCATGCTCGAGATAACCCCACTTGCCCGAGATCGTATAGGCGAACACCTCATGCGGATGGTAATGGCGATTCACCAGTCCTGCCTTCTTGGCCATCAATATGTCGCACCATTTGTTCTGCGCGGGCGAGATCCAGAGCGGACGCGACGAGACGGTGTCGGTGAAAGGAACGTAGTAGCGTTCGTCGTCGGTCGGAGCATTTTTGGTATAGACCTCCGGCAGCGCGTCGGGCTGGAAGACCTTGGTGATCGGCTTCAGGTCGCGCCAGAATTCGGTCGTCGGTGTCTCGGGCATGGGTTCCTCCGGGGTTCGACTGGATCTTGGAGCGGCGCGGGCATGCGCTTTCCGCTCGTGACAATCTCTTCCATTTGGCTCGCATCTGGACGCCGTTCGAGCCTCAGCCGAACGGCACTCCTTCGCACAGCGTAAGAAACGGTAGGTCAGCCGCGATGCAACGATAATAGACATTTTCTGGCAATAATTGTACTTTTCAGGAATATATTTGCCGGAGTCGAAATTCCTGTGTCCGATCGTGTTGCCGATGCTGGCTCCGCACTCCCCGAGACGGAGGTATCACCGATCAAGAGCGAACTGACGGATGGCGAATGGACGTTTCGCGACGCCCGCCATCGCGGTTTCGTGCTGCAGGCCGGGCGTGGTCGTGCGAAGGTCGCGGACGGGGAAATACCCTTTGTCGCGCCATGCCTGATCTGGCTGCCAGCAGGGGAGGGGACACGGTTGCGCGTCGATGCGGGGTCGCGTGGCATGGCCCTTGCCGTCACGGAAGTGGGGTTGGCTCGCGCGATCCCGGTCGGACCCAATGCGGGCCAGATACGTGCCGCGCTGATGCGGCCTATCATCCAGGCCCGGTTGGACATGCGCAATGCACGGCGCCTGGCAGACACGCTGGAGTCCATTACCGAGGAAGGTTCGAGTAACTGGCCGGGCGCCCAGGAATGTGTGCGACATCACCTTGCCCTGTTCGTCATCGCGGCATGGCGTTTGTCGGGTCCCGTCCTGAGGGAGACGCAACCGCTTCCCCGCACAATCGTACATCGCTTCCTGCATGCGATCGAGCTCCACTTGCGCGATCATTGGACGATAGAGCGTTACGCGGCCGAGGTCGGAGTAACCTCGGACCGCCTCAATGCGACGGTCCGGCGTACCACCGGGCGCTCCCCACTGGCGCTCATCCATGCGCGGCTCATCCTTGAGGCCGACGCCCTGCTCGATGATTCCCGCTTGCAGATATCCGAAATTGCCGAGGAGCTCGGCTTCCACGATCCCGCCTATTTCAGTCGATTCTACAAGCGCCATACCGGCCAGCCGCCCAATCGGCAGCGCCGCGAGATCTTGCGACGGAATGGCCGCCCGGTTGGCTCCTTTGCCGCATGGCCCTAAAATTCAGATCGTCCTCAGCCGGTTGATCGTGCCGGCCGCCTCGACAGTCAGCACCATCCAAAAGCGCCTGCCCTCCGATATAATCTCGCTACGGCCAAAAATTATCAGGATCAGGATCGATTACATGGATTTTAAGCAACTCCCGTTCGATACCGATAGGATGCTTGCCGGGCTCAAGCCTTGGGTCGAATGCGAAAGCCCGACCTTCGACGCTGCCGCGGTCGACCGCATGATGGATCTTGCAGCTTACGACCTTGCTGCGGCAGGCGCCGAGATCGAGCACATCCCTGGCCGCAGGGGGTTCGGCGGCTCGGTACGGGCACGCTTTCCCCACAAGGACTTCGGCAAGCCCGGCATATTGATCTCCGGCCATCTCGACACCGTCCACCCGGTCGGCACGCTGGCGAAGAATCCCTGGCGTATCGAAGGCGGCCGCTGTTATGGCCCGGGCATCCAGGACATGAAGGGTGGCAACTATGTGAGCGTCGAGGCCCTGCGCCAATTGGCGTTGACCGGCTCCGAGACGCCGCTGCCCGTGACGGTGCTTTTCACGCCCGACGAGGAGGTCGGTACGCCTTCGACACGCGAGCTGATCGAGATGGAGGCGCGCAAGAACAAGATCGTTCTTGTACCCGAGCCCGCGCGTCCCGACGGCGGGGCCGTCACCGGCCGCTATGCCATTGCCCGTTTCAATGTGAAGACAACCGGGCGCCCGAGCCATGCCGGATGGGCGCTCAGGGAGGGCCGCTCGGCGATCGCCGCCATGGCGCGCAAGATCCTGGAAATCGAGCGGATGACCGGTGAGGACTGCACGTTTTCCGTCGGTGTCGTTCATGCCGGTCAATGGGTCAATTGCGTCTCCTCGTTTTGCGACGCGGAAGTGCTGTCCATGGCCAAGCGGCAAGCCGACCTCGATGAGGGTGTCAGGCGCATGCTGGCGCTTTCGGGAGAGGAGAACGACGTGGTCGCCGAGGTCACACGAGGCGTCACGCGGCCGGTCTGGGAACCCGATGCCGGCACGATGGCGGTTTACGAGATCGCGAAGCAGATCGCGGGGGAGATCGGCTTCGAGCTCACCCATGCCAGTGCCGGGGGTGGATCCGACGGCAATTTTACCGGCGCACTGGGCATCCCGACGCTCGATTCGATCGGCGTTCGCGGCGCTGGCCTCCACACCCTCAACGAGCATATCGAGATCGACAGCCTCGTGGAGCGGGCGCAACTCGTGGCGGGGCTCCTGATGCGGCTGGCGTAATGCCGGGTGTCGGTGATTAACCGTTCGCGCCCCTCTGTCCTGCCGGACATCTCCCCCACAAGGCTACGAAGTTCACACATTTCACGGAACGTTGGCGGTCTCTGGAACACCCCTCATCCGACCGCGCTTCGCGCGGCCACCTTCTCCCACAAGGGGAGAAGGGGGAGTTTTTGCAGAAGCGCTTCTGCCAGTCGCGAATGCTGGCGATTGGCATTGGCGCTGCGGCCGTCTTGCCTTCTCCCTTGTGGGAGAAGGTGGCCGACAAGCTTGTGACGCGGCTAAGCCGCGGCACAAGCGCCGGAGGTCGGATGAGGGGTGTTCCAGAGACCGCCAACGATACATGAGATGTGTGAATGTCGTAGCCCACAAGGGGGAGATTGGCAGCTTTGATGTCGGCACCCTCTTCATGGCGTCGACGATTGGCAAGAACATGCCTGACAGCCAATCCCCCTTGCGGAGGAGATGCCCGGCAGGGCAGAGGGGGGTGGGGCGGCGCTGGCTTTTCGGAAATTAAGCGCGGAGCGGTCTATCAGCGTCCGCCCTCACTGGCCCGTTGGCGCATCGCCCAGCGGATGCCGGCGGCGATCGCCAGGCCGAGCAGGGGCCACCGCGCCCAGAATTCCCCATGCCAGGAGAGGAGATTGATCCCTATGACCGTGAGTCCGGCCAGCGCCAGCATGGTGATGGTTCGGTCGAAGTGGCTGTTGGCGCGAAGCCATAGTGAGGCGGCTGTCACAGCCAAGACGAAGGCGGGCCATCGTGCCCAGAACTCGCCCTCCCAGGAGAGAAGGTTGATGGCGATGAGGCCCAGCGCGACCACCCCCAGGATACCGAGAGTTCTGTTGCGTGATCCCCATGGCATAGACGCCGGAGGCATGGGCGCGCGCGCCTGGGACGCTTCCTGGACCGGAGGCTGACGACCCCATTGCTGGCTCGGCTGCTCGGGGCGCTCGCTCTGCTCGCCGATGCGCACGGCATAGCTCGGCACGCCCTCCTCGATATTCTTGACAGGAAGTTGCCCTAGGAATTCGAAGCCGACGGCAAGCTTGTTGCGAACCTGGTCATAGACCGTATTCGAGATCACGACCCCACCGGGAGCCGCCGAGGCCTGGAGGCGCGCGGCGATGTTGACGCCGTCGCCATAGATATCGTCGCCCTCGACCATCACGTCGCCGAGATTGATGCCGATGCGGAACATCATGCGCGCCTCGGCGGCACGGTTCGCATTGTAGCCCGCCAATTCGTTCTGCACGTCTATGGCCGCGCGCACCGCCTCGACCACGCTCGGGAACTCCGCGAGCAGGCCGTCGCCCCAGGTATTGATGACCCGTCCGCCATGGGCTTCGATCAGCCGTGCCATGGCGTCCCTGTAGCGCTTGAGCGTGGAAAGGGTACCCTCTTCGTCCGCCTCCATCAGTCTGGAGTAGCCTTGGACGTCGGCGGAAAAAATGGTGGTCAGCTTACGGCGGGTATCGGACATGCCTTGTCGCCCTTACCGGAGGTTCGCGCGATACTAACCCAGGACCGGCACGGGTTGCACCAGTTCTATTCCGCCGGAGAGGGAAAAACGGCTTGAACGCTTTCTTGGATCCCCTCCTTGAAGGGCGCGAACGACACGCGATGCCAACGAGCAATCGGCCCGTGGAGCACGATCGCTTCGCGATGGCGTTCGGTGGCGTAGCCCATATGCGCCTCGAATCCATAACGCTGGTCGGCTAGACCGCAACGTTCCATCATTCGGTCGCGCGTGACCTTCGCGACGATCGAGGCGGCGGCAATGGACTGCGAGCGCTGGTCGCCCTTGACGAGCGCTCGGCCGGGACAGCACAGACCCGGCGGAACGTCGCGCCCGTCGGCGAGTGCGAGCCTGGGCGTCACGCTCAATCCGGCCAGCGCGCGGCGCATCGCTTCAAGGCTTGCTCTCAATATGTTGATGCGGTCGATCCCGGAGGCTGCGATCGACGACAGCGATACGGCAAGGGCCGTCGCCAGGATGTTGTCGAAAAGCTGATCACGCTGAAGCGCCGTCAAACGCTTGGAATCGTCAAGACCATCGGGGATGCGATCGGGATCGAGGATGACGGCGGCCGCCACGACAGGCCCGGCCAGCGGACCGCGCCCGGCCTCGTCGAGACCCGCCACCGGCCATTCGCCGGATGCCAAAGCCCGCCTCTCGATCGAGAAGTCGGGCTTTTCGGCGATTTCGAAAAGAAGCGGAGAATCGGAACGCGGGCGAGCCATAATACGGCGATGCTCGCATCGGCTCCGATTCTCCGCAAGCCCTCCCGGACGTCTTGCGGCGGGTCGGGGAGGGCACCGTCGGCTGGGGAGGGGAGCCAGACGGGACTGCGAATGCGAGTGAAGTCGTCAGAGCAGCATCAGCTGCTCGCCTTCCTTCTTGGGCTTGATGAAGAGATCCGTCCTGAGCGGCGAACGCTCGGCGTTGAGACCAAGCCTGCGCGCGGCGATCTCGAAGCGGCGGCCGATCTGCCATGCATAGGGGCCGCTGCCTTTCATCCGCTTGCCCCACTCTGAATCGTAATCCTTGCCGTCCCGCATGGAGCGGATCAGCGACATGACATGTCGATACTTGTCCGGATAGTGCCGCAGCAGCCAGTCCTTGAAAATCGGGCTCACCTCCAGCGGCAGCCGCAGGATGACGTAACCCGCGCTTCGCGCACCGGCGGCCCGCGCCGCATCGAGGATACGCTCGATCTCCGGATCGTTCAGCCCGGGTATGATCGGTGCGACCATAACGGAAGCAGGGATCCCGGCTTCGCTGAGTTGCTTGATGGCTTCCAGTCGCTTCGTCGGCGTGGATGCGCGCGGCTCCATCGTGCGGGCGAGCATGCGGTCGAGTGTCGTCACCGAGAGCGCGACTTTGCAAAGGCCCTGTTCCGCCATGCGCGACAGGATATCGATATCGCGGGTGACGAGCGCCGACTTGGTGACGATGCCGACGGGGTGCTTGCGTGCTTCGAGGACTTCAAGCACCTCGCGCATGATGCGGTATTGCTTTTCGATCGGTTGATAGGGATCCGTATTGGTGCCGATCGCGATGGTGCGGGGCTGGTATCCGTCCTTGGCAAGCTCGCGCTCGAGCAGCCGCGCGGCGTCGGGCTTGGCGAACAGCTTCGATTCGAAGTCGAGCCCCGGCGAAAGCCCCATATAAGCGTGGGTAGGCCGCGCGAAGCAGTAGACGCAGCCATGCTCACAGCCGCGGTAGGGATTGATTGATCGATCGAAGGAGATGTCGGGCGATTCATTGCGCGTGATGATCGTGCGCGGCTTCTCGACCTGTACTTCCGTCTTGAACGGCGGTAGTTCTTCGATGGAATTCCAGCCGTCGTCGAAGACATCACGGCTGAGCGGCTCGAAGCGGCCCGACGGATTGATCCCCGCCGAGCGGCCACGATTGCGCTCCGGTCTGACGCGGATGCCGCTTTCCTCGATCACTGCATTCGCCATTTCAGCCCTTCCTGTTCCGAAGGCTGCAATGTCAGCGCGGGCGATCTGTTCCACTTTCGCCTTTTCCCACGGCCTTTCGGCGCTCCGTCGAATCGCGATACTCATGAAATTATTCCTATTCGGCAAATGAGAACAAATCAAGAACTTTCAGTTTGCGAACGTTTGCGGTCGAGCTCGTCCATCTGGCTCTGCGCCCGTCTTTCCGCTATTGCGCCGGTATGCTGAGCGTGCTGATCGAAACGAGGAACGACGAGGAAGGGCTGGCGAGGACGCTGGGCTCGCTGGTTTCAGGTGCGGTCGAGGGTGTCGTGCGCGAAGTGATCGTCTGTGATCAGGGTTCGTCAGACCAGACGGATCGAGTGGCGGAACATGCCGGTTGCCATTTTGTCGCGAGCGGCGGCATAGCCGCGGGGATACGCCAGGCGAAAGGCGATTGGCTTCTTTTGATCGAGCCTGGGGCGAAACTCGCCGACGGATGGACAGAAGCCGCGATGGAGCACATGGCGACATCGACTACGGCCGCCCGGTTCTCGAGATCGCGAGGGGCGGGACCATCGTTCCTGTCGCGCCTCTTCCGGCGCGATCGGCCATTGGCCTGTGGCCTGGTGATCACCAAGAGACAAGCAGCGGCATTGGCGAGCAGGGCCCGAGACGCCGGTTCGCTCGCGCGAGGGCTCTCCGCGAAGCGCCTGGAGGGAGAGATATCTGTCGCCCTCCCGAAAAGACGAGGGTAGCCGGTTTCCTTAAGCTGTCTTTTCGCCGCCGCGTTTCAGATGCTCATCGAGCCGCGGCATGATCTCCACGAAATTGCATGGCATATGCCGATAGTCGAGTTGGGCCTTGAGGATACCGTCCCAAGCATCCTTGCAGGCGCCCGGCGATCCGGGCAGCACGAAGACGAAGGTCGCGTTGACGACGCCACCGGTGGCGCGCGACTGGATCGTCGATGTTCCGATCTTGTCGTAAGAGATGCCGTGAAAAACCTGGGAGAAGCCATCCATGCGCTTCTCGAAGATCGGCTCGAGCGCCTCGGGCGTGACGTCGCGACCCGTGAAGCCGGTTCCGCCCGTGGTGATGACCACGTCGATCCCCGGATCCTTGGACCAGGAGAGCACACAGGACCGGATCTCTTCCTTGTCGTCCGGAACGATCCGGCGGTCCGACAGGATATGACCGGCTTCCCTGACGCGATCGGCTAGTGTCTGACCGGACTTGTCGTCGGCAAGGGTACGGGTGTCCGATACTGTCAGCACCGCGATCCTGACTGGAATGAAGGGGCGGACATTCTCAACCATCGAAGCTTTCTCCCGAGGCCGTACTCCTTGTCGCTACCACGAACCAGGACGGCCGTTCCTTATTGATCGCGGCAGCGGCGCGCGAAGCGGCGTCATCGGTTTCGAAGATTCCGAAACATGTAGCACCGGAGCCCGACATTCGCACGAAGGCAGCACCGCTGTCTGCCAGCACGTCGAGCACCGTGCCGATCATTGGTGCTGTGCTCGCTGCCGCCACCTGCAGGTCGTTGCGGGTCGTGCCCAGCCACGAAATCACCGCGCTGAAATCAGGATCCTCGGGAAGCGCCGGAAGCGGCGGGTTTTCGCGCGAAGCCAAGGCGCGGAAGACGGCGGGCGTCGAAACGGCGATACCGGGATTGACGAGAACCATTGCGAGCGCGGGAAACCTCGCCACAGGCTCGATATCGTGGCCGATGCCACGGGCCAGGAGAGGCCTCGCGGCAAGACACATCGGCACGTCCGCGCCCAGTTCTCCGGCGATCCGAAAAATCTGATCTTGGGCCACCGCTCCCCAGAGGCTTGCAAGAGCCGACAAGGTAGCAGCCGCGTCGCTCGAGCCGCCCCCGATACCGGAGGCGACCGGCAGGTTCTTTTCCAGAGCGATAAATACGGGGCCGTCACGGCGCAAAGTGGCGCGCAACAGGTCGCGCGCCCGGGCTACGAGATTGTCGCCGTCGTTTGGCACGGCTCCGGCGAAACGACCGGACAGGGCGACGGAATCGGCGTCGTCCGTGGCAACCGAAATCCGGTCTCCGAAACGGGTGAAGACGACCAGGCTTTCGAGTTCGTGAAAGCCGTCGGCGCGCCGGCCGGTCACATGGAGAGCGAGATTGACCTTGGCGGGCGCGTCCCGCGCGATCGAAGCTGAAACCACGTTGGAGGCGTCAGTCCTTGGCGAGCCTGTATTCGCCGGTCTTGGGATCTTTGACGAGCGTTCCGGTCGCGCCGGTGGCGGCCTGCTTTTCAGCTCGGCGCACCTTGGCCGTGACGCGCTCGGCCTCGCGGAGGAACGAGCGGTAGCCGATATAGGCCAGGATGCCGATCAGAACGAAGAAGATGAACTGTGGCATGTCCGAGCTCCTTCCTTCGCGACCGGCATTGCCGGCCAGCATGCGTCCCAATCAAGTCTAGCCGTCTTCGGGCTCCAGTTCAAAGCCCGAAACGGCCCCACAGCGCGCGGTCTTTTGCCGCTTCGACCACATTGTCCACCAGCGCACCGGCCATGTCGGCCGGCGAAGGGGCGCCGAGAGCGCCGAAAAGACTGAGCCGGCGGCCGAAAAGGCCGCGCGGAGCGCTGATGAGCTTGAGCTGGGTCTTCGGGCCGTAGCGATCCTTCAGGACGGTTCGCATGTCGCCGAGCGCATCGACCAGACCGAGCTCCATACCCTTCTTGCCCGACCAGAACAGGCCGGTGAACAGGTCGGGATCGTCCGAGAGCTTGCCGGCACGGCGCTCCCGGACCATGTCGATGAAGGTGCCGTGCATCTCTTCCATCAGCACCTTCAGCCGCTCGACATCCTCGGGCTTCTCCGGCTGAAAGGGGTCGTTGGTCACCTTGTTCTTGCCGGCCGTATGGACGCGGCGCTCGACGCCGATCTTCTTGATGAGGTCGGTGAAGCCGAAAGTGCCGGAAACCACCCCGATCGATCCGACGATGGAGGAGGGGTCGGCAATGATCTCGTCGCCGGCGAGCGCGATCATGTAGCCGCCGGACGCCGCCACGTCTTCGACGAATACAAGAACGTTTTTGTTCTTCTCCGCCGCGAGGTCGCGGATGCGCTTGTAGATGAGGCGCGACTGCACAGGCGAGCCGCCGGGAGAATTGATGGAAATCGCAACCGCTGGCGCGTCGCCGAAGGAAAACGCCTTCTCGATCAGCCCTGCCGTCGAGGCAAGTGACAGGTTCTGCCGGAACTGGCCGCCGCCGGCCATGATCGATCCCTGCAGGCGGATAACCGGAATGGTTATCGCCTCCGATCGCATGGATTTCGGCAGGAGGCGGTTGAACAGGCGTCTCACAGGGTGGGTTCTCCGATCATTTCTGGCATCGATGTAGGAATTCAGCCGCGTCGCGCAATGCCGTGGCATCTTCCAGGTTCGGTTAATCGGCGAAAAGCGACGCCCGCCCGTTGTTGATTTCATCGGCCCGTGGCGAAAAAAGGTCGTTTCCCGCTTCATGCAGGATCAGTGGCGGGCAGAGCGTGAGCCCGGCCCGGGAGGCTCGAACCGCTCGTATGATAATGCGGATGGCCGCCGTGTCGGCTCGCGCGTGGACGGGCACGACCTCGGCATTGCCGAACCTCCCGACGAGCGCGTCGAGGATCGCCTGAAGCGATTGCGGCCTGGCGATGACGGCAAGCCCGCCGCGCGGCCGGACCACGGCGGCCGCGCTGCGGATCCATTGGCCGAACAGGCCGTCTTCCATGACATGGGCCTGTTGCTTCAGCGTGTCCGGGGTCTTGCGGTCATGACGTGCGTTAAAAGGCGGATTCATGATCGCGTAGTCGAAGGACGAATCCGCCAGGCCGGCCGCCACCCGTTCGCGTCCTGAAAGGGCGACGTCGGCGACGAGCACCGACACGCGATCGGCGAGATGGGCATTGCCGGAATAGGCCAGCGAACGTTCGGCGAAGTCGGCCATTTCCGGCGACCGTTCGACGAGAACGACCTTGGATTGATCGCAGCGCGATGCGACCGCGAGGCCAGCCGCGCCCGCGCCAGCGCCGAAATCCGCCAGACGACCGGAAAAATTCGAGGGAACGGCGGCTGCCAGCATCATGGCGTCCATGCCGGCGCGATGTCCTTTGCCGTCTGGCTGCACCAGCCAGAAATTGCCGCGATGGAAGGCGTCGATCGTGAAGGCGACGGGCATCAGCGACGTCAGGCGCTCCGGATCTCATGGGCGATGCCCGCGTCCGTAAGGATACGCCGTGCCGTCTCGGCATCTTCCTCGTCGATCATGATCCGTCGCGGCAGGATGCCGATCGATCCGTCGAGCACGCTCATATTCTGGTCGGCGACGAAATAGGCGATGCCGGCATCGCGCATCAGCGCTTCCACGAATGAGATGACGACGGCGTCGTTGGTGCGGATGAGCTCGATCATGGGCGCGACAGTCGCAGTTTGTAGCCCCCCTGTAAACGGGAGAGCGAAGCTGCGCCAGATTCGGCTATTGTTTGAAAGATGTCTTCAGGCGGGCGATCTCCTCCGCAGGCCAGTCGGTGACGCCCAGCACCTCGACCCAGGCGTCGATATAGTGCTCGGGTGCATAGACGTGGCCGTATCCCATCGGCGTGGTCGTAGCCATCGCCATGTCGAGCAGGATCTGCAGGAAGGTCACGACCGGATACCATGTCAATTGCGGCGAAACGTCTGGCCCGCGCGGCTCTGCCATCCAGGCCGGCGCGCGATAGAAGGACAAGGGGTCGAAGAAGGTGACCGCATCGCTTGCATATTGAAGAAAGACGATCCGGATCGGGCCCCAGGTAGCGCCCGGAATCGCGAGCGCATTCTCCTGGGCGGTGAAGCGGATGATCGACCCGTCGCGAAAGCGCGGCAGCCAGACCGGCGAACCGGGGTCGCGATCCCTTGTGACCGAACCCCACGTCTTGCTCAGGAACGGCGGGCCGCTCCAGAGGGCGCCCTGGAAGGGATCGCCGATCACATCGAAAAGGTCGGCTGAGATGTCGGAATTCAAGGCGCCGAGGCTCAGCCCGTGCAGATAGAGCTTCGGCCTGCGGTCATGTGGGAGCTGCCTCCAATACCCGTAAACTTCGCGGAAAAGCGCGTGAGCTGCATCGCGGCCATAGTCGGGTTCGACAAGCAGCGAAAGCCAGCTCGTGAGATAGGAGTATTGGAGAGCGACGCTGGCGACATCGCCGTCAAGCAGGTACTCGACGGTGTCCATTGCGGCCGGATCGACCCATCCGGTGCCTGTGGGCGTGATAATGATGAGCACGGAGCGGTCGAAGCCGCCGACGCGCTTCAACTCGTCGAGGGCAAGCCGTGCGCGCTCATCCGCGGTCTCGGCGGAATTCAACCCGGCATAGACGCGGATGGGTTCGAGCGCATCGCGGCCGAGAAAGGTGCCGATGTCCGCTCGGGTCGGGCCGGTCGCCACGAATTGCCGCCCTGCGCGGCCCAGCCCGTTCCAGTCCAACAGCGATGCCGCGCTGCCGGTCTTGCTCGGATCGGCCGGCTGCTTCGTGTCGTCCTCGATCAGGGCATCGAGCTGCTGAAAGGAGGAGTCGGCCATATGAAGGGCGGCGCGGAAAATCACGCCGTCGACGATCGACCAGAACAGAAGCGCGGCAATCACCACGCCGACAAGGTTCGAGACCGGCCTCGGAGCGAAACGGCCAATGTTCCTGGACGAGACCCTGAAAGTGAGCTGAAAGGCGCGTGCCACGACCATGAGCGCGACGAAGACAAGCATTGCTATCAGGCCGACCTTGGTCGGGTGCGCGCTGTCCACAGGCTCGAGTTCCATGAGGAGCCGTATCGAGTTCTGCCACTCCGAGGCCCGCCACAGGAATGCGATCGCGACGACCGCGAAGAGGCCGGTCGCGCCGAGCCTGATGGCCCTGGCCACGCGAGGGCCGGGTTTCGGCAACTGAAGGTAGTTCCAGAGCCAAAGGCCTAAGACGCCGATGCCGTAGCCCGCCGCCAGCGAGCATCCCGAAAGCACCCCCTGCGTCGCAAAGGTTCGCGGCACGAGACTCGGCGTGAGCGAGGCGGCGAAGAACAGGGTACCGGTCAGCAGACCGACGGCGGAAAAGGATTCCCAGAGCCTGCTGAGCCAGCTTTTTTTCATCGGGGCAACCTCTTGGTAGCGGCTGTTTTTCACTACTCATGGGTGAGGGAGATTGACAGGTCGTCACGGCACAGGCAATCGCCGGACGGTCTCCGCCGCGCCAATTCGCCGCTTGCCGCGACTTGCGTTGCCGCTAGAATCATGCCCCTAGGAAGAAGGCGCGCCGGCGCGTCGGACATGGAGTGCGTGGTGGGCGTCGTTCTCAACCTCGGAAGCGGAAAGCGGGAAACAGCCTCGATCGAAGGCCTGATCAGTTTGACGACGTCGGATATGGCGCGTGTCAATGAACTGATCCTCTCCAAGGCCGGCTCGGATGTCGAGATGATTCCGGAGATCGCCAACCACCTGATCTCGTCGGGCGGCAAGCGGCTGAGGCCGATGGTGACACTCGCGGCGGCCCAGATGTTCGGCTATTCGGGCGACGGCCATGTAAAACTGGCGACCAGCGTCGAGTTCATGCACACGGCGACGCTGCTTCACGACGACGTGGTCGATGAAAGCGACATGCGCCGGGGCAAGAAAACCGCTCGCACGATCTGGGGCAACCAGGCCAGCGTGCTGGTCGGCGATTTCCTGCTCGGCCAGGCTTTCCGAATGATGGTCGACGTCGGCTCGCTCGATGCCCTCGACATCCTTTCCACAGCGGCTTCCGTGATCGCGGAGGGCGAGGTCATGCAACTCGCCGCCGCGAAGAATCTCGAGACCACGGAGGACGAGCACTTCGCCGTGATCAAAGCCAAGACGGCCGCGCTGTTCTCGGCTGCTGCCGAGGTTGGGCCGGTGATCGCCAAGGCAGGCCGCGCCGACCGGGCGGCTCTTCGTTCCTACGGCATGAATCTCGGACTTGCTTTCCAACTCATCGACGACGCGCTCGATTATGGAGGCAGTTCCAAGGATCTCGGCAAGAATGTCGGTGATGATTTCCGCGAGGGCAAGGTGACATTGCCGGTCATCCTGAGCTATCGCCGCGGGAGCGCGGCCGAGCGCGGTTTCTGGAAGGCGGCGATCGAAGACAATGCCACGGACGACGCCGCGCTGGAAAAGGCGGTCGGGCTGATGAAGCGCCACGGAGCCATCGCCGACACCATAGGGCGCGCTCGCCATTTCGGGGAAATCGCTCGCGACGCGCTCGCGCCGCTTGACGCCTCCCCGCAGAAGGTGGCGCTGCTCGATGTCATCGATTTCTGCATCAGTCGCGTGAATTGACCACGGGATGCAGAGCGCCGCTCGATTGAGCTTGGAACGGGCGGCAGCCATGGCCAGCGCTTTGACCGGAACGTGAAAGCGGCGCGGATTGAAGCGCGACCCCAAAAAGGCCATGCTTTGGGAACATGCCGCCGCAAGCATCGTGCCGAAAAGTGGACGCCGGTTTTCGGCAGCCACGATGCGAAGCAAGAGGCTGCAGCATCGGACGATTCTAAAATCGGGCACGATGCTGTAGAGTATGGTTTCCCTTCAGGAGGCAGGAAGGAAGTTTGATGCCATCGACACGCAGCAAATGGCTTGCAGGAATTGCGGGCCTGGCGATCCTGGCAAGCCAGCCCGTCGGCGCGAAGGAATCCGCGGAGCCGGTGCAAATAGGTTCCCTCTCCGGCGCCTACCTGGCCGCGCGTGTCGCTGAGAGCGACAACGACCTCGACGGCGCCATTGCCTATTACCGCCGCGCGCTCGAGTTTGATGCGGATAACAAGCAGCTTCAGCAGAGCCTGATGCTGGCGCTCATCTCGCAAGGTAAGTTCGATGCGGCCCTCCCATTGGCGGACAAGCTCAAGACCGAGCCGGAGATCGAGCGTTTCTCACGGCTGGCGTTGGCGGTCGATTCCATCCGGAAGAAGGACTATTCGAAAGCCGAGACCTGGCTGAAGCTGGCGCTCGAATCCGACCTCGACCGCCTGATCACCGCTCTGATGACTGGCTGGGCCAAGCTGGGAGGCGGCAACGCCTCCGAGGCGCTCTCCTATGTGGAACAGCTCAAGGGACCGGAGTGGTACACACTGTTCACGACCTACCATCGAGCGCTGATCGCCGACAATGCCGGGCTCAAGGACAAGGCCGAGGCTGCCTATGCCGAGGCGCTCGACAATGTGTCGGCCGGAAGTGCCGCGCCCGAAACCTGGATGCGTGCGGCGGAAGCCTATGCGGGGTTCCTGGCGCGTCAGGGCGAAAGGGACAAGGCGCGCGGCGTGCTCGACAAGGCGGACGAGTTCGCGCAAGGGCGTCTGCCGATCGCAGCACTTCGCGACGCCATTGAACAAGGCAAGCCTGTGCCGAAACTGGTGGACGGTCCCACTGCCGGCTCCACGGAAGTATTGCTGAACCTTGGCTCGGCGCTGAATCGCGGTGGCGGGGAGGCTTTCGTCAAGCTCTACCTGCAATATGCGATGGCCCTCGAACCCAACAACGATCAGGTGCTTCTACAGCTCGCCGCGGTCGCAGAGCAGCAGCAGGAAGCCGAGCAGGCGATCGCCCTTTACCGGCGCATTCCCGACAGCTCGCCCATGAAGCGGGTGTCGGAACTCCAGCTCGGTCTCAACCTTGCCGATCTCGGCCGCCACGATGAAGCGATCGTGCATTTGAAGGCTCTGCTCGAGTCCGAGCCGGACGATATGCGCGCCTACCTGGCACTGGGGGGCGTCTACGCTTCGAAGGAGGACTTCAAATCCGCGGCTGAAATCTATGACAAGGCCGTGGCCCGGCTTGCCGAGCCGGAACGGGAGAACTGGAACGTCTTCTATCAGCGCGGTATCGCCTATGAGCGCCTGAAGCAGTGGCCGAAGGCGGAGCCCAATTTCCGCAAGGCCCTGGAGCTTTTCCCGGATCAGCCGCAGGTGATGAACTATCTCGGCTATTCCTGGGTCGACATGAACATCAACCTCGACGAAGGGCTTGAACTGATCCGCAAGGCCGTCGACCTGCGCCCGAGCGACGGCTACATCGTCGATTCGCTGGGGTGGGCCTATTATCGTCTTGGCCGTTTCGACGATGCGGTGCGCGAGCTCGAGCGCGCCGTGTCTCTGAAGCCGGACGATCCGGTGCTGAACGACCACTTGGGGGATGCCTATTGGCGCGTCGGACGTCGCCTGGAAGCGACGTTCCAGTGGAGCCATGCACGCGACATGAAGCCTGAGCCCAATGTTCTGGAAAGCGTCGAGAAGAAGCTCAAGGAGGGTTTGCCCGCGCTCCCGGATACGGCGACTGCCGAAAAGACGCCGCCCAGGCAGCCGGAGACCGAGCAGAAGCCGGCCGCACCGGAGCAGGACGGTCAGAAAAGCGAGGCCGCTCCAAGGGCACAGGCCGCTGTGGAGGCTGTTCCGGCCGCCTATACGGTCCAGCGCGGTCAGTCACTATGGTCGATCGCAGCCGAGAAGCTCGGCAACGGCAATCGCTACCTTGAAATCCTGAACCTCAATCCGGAATTGCGCGGCGATCCCGGCCGGATCGTGCCGGGCCAGTCGTTGAGAATGCCGCCTTCCAATTGAGCGAATAGCGAACGGCGAAAATAGGGCTTGCACGGCGACTGGCCCGAGTCCCCATCGCCTACCCGCTATCTCCCGTGTTTCGGCTGCACCGGGCAGGCCACCCACTGGCCCCGCTCCTTCTTGCGGCAGGTGAGCCTTAGCTTGCTCAGCCTGTTTTCCCATGGATTGTCCTTGGTGCAGATGCATGAAATGCCTGGCGGACGCAGCACGTCGCAACCTGGCGTGACGCAGAGGTAGCCGGTCACTTCGTCCCGTTCGTTGAAGCCGTCGCCCTGGCCGCTCGGGAAATTGCCGGCGACCGACAGCCCAGTCCCCAGGAGAAGCGTCAGAACGGCCGCGCCGCATCGGGCGGTGTAGCGCTTGAAGAGGATCGTCCGTGTTGCGTTGCGCATGGTCGGCTCCGATATCGTCGCTTCAGATTGTGAGAGAACGATATGGCTACGCAAGGGCTTCCCGGCGAAATGGGCTGACATCCTCCGTTGGTTCGGTGATCCCCGTTCGGCTTGACGCTCGGGGGTCGCCGCTTTACCACGTGCCCGCATATTCCGAACATCGCGCCGAGAACCAAACCGTGGCCGACAAGACCTTGCCCGACCATCTCGACCCCAAGCATTCCTTCCAGGGGCTCATCCTCACGCTCCATGACTATTGGGCGCGCTACGGCTGCGTGATCCTGCAGCCCTATGACATGGAGGTCGGTGCGGGAACATTCCATCCTGCCACGACTTTGCGGGCGCTCGGGCCGCGCAAGTGGAACGCGGCCTATGTGCAGCCCTCCAGACGGCCCAAGGACGGACGTTACGGCGAGAACCCCAACCGCCTGCAGCACTATTATCAATACCAGGTCATCCTGAAGCCCAATCCGTCGAACCTTCAGGAGCTCTATCTGGGCTCGCTGGCGGCGATCGGCATCGACCCGCTGCTGCACGACATACGTTTTGTCGAGGACGATTGGGAAAGCCCGACGCTTGGTGCCTGGGGGCTCGGCTGGGAATGCTGGTGCGACGGCATGGAAGTCTCGCAGTTCACCTATTTCCAGCAGGTCTGCGGCATCGAATGCGCGCCGGTCGCCGGCGAGCTGACTTACGGTCTTGAGCGGCTCGCCATGTATGTGCAAGGCGTCGACAATGTCTACGACCTGAATTTCAACGGCGGTTCGGGCGACGGCAAGGTGACCTATGGTGAAGTCTTCCTGCAGGCCGAGCAAGAGTATTCGCGCTACAATTTCGAGTTTGCCAATACCGGCATGCTTTTACGGCACTTCGACGATGCCGAAGCCGAATGCAAGGCGTTGCTTGAGGCCGGTGCAGCGGCGGGTTCAGGCAATCATAAGATGGTTTTCCCAGCCTATGACCAATGCATCAAGGCGAGCCACGTCTTCAACCTTCTCGATGCCCGCGGCGTGATCTCGGTGACGGAGCGGCAGAGTTATATCCTCCGTGTGCGCAATCTCGCCAAGGCATGCGGGGAGGCCTTCCTGCAAACTGAGGCCGGTGGGTTTGACATGCGGGCGGAGACACGCTGATGCCGGATTTGTTGCTCGAACTCCGTTCCGAGGAAATTCCGGCCCGCCCGCGCGCCCGCAGCGCCGGGGGCGCGAGGACGCGCAAACCTAAGAAGAGCATGCGGGCGGAGACACGCTGATGCCGGATTTGTTGCTCGAACTCCGTTCCGAGGAAATTCCGGCCCGCATGCAAAGGAAAGCGGCGGGCGATTTGCGCAAGATGGTCACGGACGGCCTGGTAGAAGCAGGCCTGACCTACGAGGCCGCGCGGGAATACTGGACTCCGCGCCGCCTGGTGCTTGACGTCCGCGGGCTGACGGCTCGCTCCAAGGACATACGCGAGGAGCGCAAGGGACCGAGCGTCAAGGCGCCGGAGCAGGCGATCCAGGGCTTCCTGCGTGCCGCAGGCCTGTCGTCCATCGAGGACGCGCACGTCCATTCCGATCCGAAGAAGGGTGATTTTTACGTCGCCCATATTTCGAAGCCGGGCAGGGCCGCCGAGGAGATCATCGCAGGGCTTCTTCCCGAGGTGATCCGCGCTTTCCCCTGGCCCAAGTCCATGCGCTGGGGGCCTGCCTCCGCGAAACCAGGTTCGCTGCGCTGGGTGCGGCCGCTCCAGTCGATCGTCTGCACCTTCGGCCCGGAAACCGCCGATCCCGTGGTGATTGATTTCGAAGTCGACGGCATCCGGTCCGGCAATGTCACCTACGGCCATCGTTTCCACGCGCCCGATCCGATCACCGTGCGTCGCTTCGACGACTATGCCGCCAAGCTGGAGGCCGCGAAAGTGGTGGTCGACGCCGAGCGCCGCAAGGAGATCATCCTGGCGGACGCCCGCAACATCGCCTTCGCCAGCGGGCTCGAACTCTTCGAAGACGAGGCGTTGCTTGATGAGGTCTCCGGTCTCGTCGAGTGGCCGGTCGTGCTGATGGGCGCCTTCGAGGAGGATTTTCTCGAAATTCCTTCCGAGGTGATCCGGCTGACAATCCGCGCCAACCAGAAATGCTTCGTGACGCGGCCGGCCGGAGGCGACGGCACGGCCCTTTCCAACCGCTTCATCCTTACCGCGAATATTGAAGCCAAGGACGGCGGCAAGGAAATCGCACATGGCAACGGCAAGGTGGTGCGGGCGCGCCTCTCGGATGCGCATTATTTCTGGCAGACGGACCAGGGCGATCTGCCGGATCTCGAGACGCTGAGGATGTCCGCGGAAAAATTCGGGCTCGATATCAACAAGCCGCTCGACCAGCGCATGGCGCGACTCGATCATCTGGGTGTCACCTTCCATGCAAAACTCGGAACCCAGGGCGATCGCGTCGAGCGCATCGTTCGACTGGCGGGTGAGATCGCTCCTCTCGTCGGGGCCGTTCCGGAAGTTGCGCGGCGTGCGGCTGTGCTCGCCAAGGCGGATCTGCAGACGGAGGTCGTCGGCGAGTTCCCTGAGTTGCAGGGCGCGATGGGCCGCAAATACGCCGCTCTCCAGGGCGAACTTCCTTCAGTGGCGGCTGCCATCGAAGAGCACTACAAGCCTCAGGGCCCGTCGGACCGCGTGCCGGCCGATCCCGTATCGATCACGGTGGCGCTCGCTGACAAGCTCGACACGCTGGTCGGTTTCTGGTCGATCGACGAGAAGCCGACGGGCTCGAAAGACCCCTATGCATTGCGCCGTGCCGCGCTGGGTGTCATCCGCATTCTCGTTGGCGGCGAGAGACGGCTTTCGCTTCTGTCCGTCGCAGCCAAGACCATTGCCGGCCTGAACGAGCCGGAGATCCGGAACAGCCTGGCCAGCTTCGAGGAACGCCAGGAGGCGCTGGAAACCGGCGATGTCGATGGCGAGGAAGACCTGGACAACGCACTTGGCGGCTATGAGAAGCGGATCCGGCAGGAGGCTGCCGATCGTGCCGAGCCCGTCATTCGCGACCTTCTGGCCTTCTTCCATGATCGGCTCAAGGTTTATCTGCGTGACCAGGGCGCCCGGCATGATCTGATCGACGCGGTCCTCGCCAGCAGCGGGGCAGGCGCGGCCAATGACGATCTGCTGATGATCGTTCGTCGGGTCGAGGCGCTCGGCTCCTTCCTCGATACTGACGACGGCAGAAATCTCTTGGCCGGCACCAAGCGAGCGGCCAACATCCTGGCCGCCGAGGAAAAGAAGGAGACGCGCATCGCGCCGGCCGTCGACCCCGCGCTGCTACGCGACGACGCCGAGGTCAGCCTCCACGAAGCGGTGAACCGTGCTGAGAAGGAAGCCGGGCAAGCGATTCAAAATGAAGATTTTTCTGCCGCCATGCGCGCCCTTAGCGCGTTGCGCGAACCGGTTGATACTTTTTTTGAGCGTGTTCTCGTGAATGACGAGGATCTGGAGGTGCGCGCCAATCGCCTTGCGTTGCTCGCCCGCATCCGCGCGGCGACCGATCAGGTGGCGGACTTCTCCAGGATCGCCGGCTGAATCACCTATCGATCCTGGCCGGTCATGCCGCCACGGATGACAAGAGGGGCCTTGCTCGCGGGAGCCGGGTCCTTGCCGATGGCCGACAGCTTTTCGTGAGAGACTGCCGGCACGGCTTCGTCCAATGCGATGACCGACCGGCTCGGGCGACTTGGTCCACCATTGGCCAACTCCACCATGGATGGGCCGACACGGGCTTCCATCGGTTCGAGTGCGACCAGGGACGAGGCCCCGGCGTTGCCTGTCGTAAAGAAGAGAAGAACAGCCGCAGAAAAACGCATGACGTGCCGCTCGGTCGCTATGCCAATTCGGCGAGCTTATCGCGTGACCGTTAAGCAAATTCAAAGCAATGCGGCCGTCTCTGCACTTGCCGTCCGGCGGCTGGCAAGATAGCACCACGACGACATGACCATATGTGAGATCCTCCCGGCCACGGATGCCCAGGACCCTGCGCTCGCCCTCTTGCGCGCCGGCCAGGTGATCGCCATTCCCACCGAAACGGTTTACGGCCTGGCGGGCGACGCGACCAACGGCGTTGCCGTAGCGCGCATCTTCGAGGCCAAGGGGAGACCGCGTTTCAACCCGCTGATCGCCCATGTCGCCGACATGTCGATGGCAGAGAGCATCGGAATTTTCGATCCTCTCTCGCGAAAGCTCGCCGAAGCGTTTTGGCCGGGGCCGCTGACACTTGTCGTGGCGCTCCGCCCCGATGCCGGCATCCATCCCTTGGCTACGGCAGGGCTCTCGACGATCGCCTTGCGCATGCCACGCGGCTTCGGCGCTGGTCTCATCGCGGCGCTGGGTCGGCCGCTTGCCGCACCGAGCGCCAATTCTTCCGGCAAGATCAGCGCGACCAGCGCCGAGGCGGTGCGGGCCGATCTCGGCGAGAAGATTCCGTTGGTCGTCGATGCCGGCTCGACACCGGTCGGACTGGAATCGACTATTCTGAAGGTGGAGGATGGCGGGCTTCGGCTGCTTCGACCCGGCGGCGTCCCTGCGGAGGAGATCGAGCGTGTCGCTGGCCGCCCTGTCGACCGCCACCGCAGGGGTAATGTCGAATCGCCGGGCATGCTGGCGTCCCATTATGCGCCGGGCGCCGCTGTTCGGTTGTGTGCGGGCGAGGTCGGTCCCGGAGAGGCGCTGCTTGCCTTCGGACCGATCCGCGCAAAGGATGCCGACAAGGCGCTTGCCATTCTCAACCTTTCCGATGGAGGTGATCTTCGGGAGGCGGCGACGAACCTTTTCTCCTATTTGAAGGCGCTGGATGCCAGCGGAGCGAAGGTGATTGCCGTGGAGCCCATACCGATGCAAGGGCTCGGGGAGGCGATCAATGACCGGCTGTCGCGCGCCGCTGCGCCGCGTGACATGCCGCTGGCGCGGTCATAGGCTTTCGGTATGGATGGTTTCGATTCCGTCACCCTCGACCGTTTCGTGGAAATCGTGGGGCCGAACCACGCATTGCGCGATCCGGTCGATGTGATGCCGTTCCTGACGGAGCCCCGCGGACTCTGGTCGGACGGTACGACGCCGGTGGTGCTTCGGCCGGGAACCGTGGACGAGGTCAGCCGCATATTGAAGCTGGCGACCGAAACGCGCACGGCGATTGTGCCGCAAAGCGGCAACACCGGACTTGTCGGGGGGCAGACGCCGGACCGCTCGGGCCGGCAGATCGTTTTGTCGCTGTCGCGCTTGAATCGTATTCGCGAGATCGACACTTTGTCCAACACCGTCACCGCCGAGGCAGGCGTGATCCTCGAAACGCTGCAGCAGACGGCGGATGGCGCCGATCGTCTTTTCCCGCTCTCGCTCGGATCCCAAGGTTCCTGCCAGGTCGGCGGGAATCTGTCCTCCAACGCAGGAGGCACCGGCGTGCTCGCCTATGGCAACATGCGCGAGCTCTGCCTGGGGGTAGAGGTTGTTCTGCCGACGGGCGAAGTGCTGGACGATCTCAGGAAGCTGAAGAAGGACAATACCGGCTACGACCTGAAGAACCTCTTCGTCGGGGCCGAAGGCACGCTCGGCGTCATCACGGCGGCGGTGCTGAAGCTCTTTCCCAAGCCGAAGGGCCAGGAAGTGGCCTGGGTGGGCGTCGAGTCTCCATCGGCGGCGCTGAACCTGTTCACCTTGGCCACCGACCGCGCCGGCACGGGCCTGACCGCCTTCGAACTGGTCGCCGACATCGCGATGGATTTCTCCGCGCGACACATTCCGGGCGTCGTTCGTCCGATCGAGGGATGGCCCTGGTACGTGCTGGTCGAGATCTCGTCGGGCCGTTCGGCCGAGGATGCTCGCGACCTGATCGAGCACATCCTGTCCGACGGCCTGGAGGCAGGTTGTGCCGGCGACGCGGTTATCGCCGCGAGCCTTGCCCAGGCGTCGGTCTTCTGGCGGCTGCGGGAATCCCTTTCGGAATCGCAGCGTCCCGAAGGAGCTTCCATCAAACACGATATCTCCGTGCCGGTCGCGTCGATTCCGGCTTTCATCGAGGAGGCTGGACGGGCGGTGGCCACTGTCTCGGCCGATGCGCGTGTGGTGTGTTTCGGCCATATGGGGGATGGCAATCTGCACTACAACGTTTCGCAGCCGGCGGGCGCCGACCCGGCGACTTTCCTCAAGCTCTACCGGCCGATGAATAAAGCGGTGCACGACATCGTGCGGGCCTATGGCGGCTCGATATCGGCCGAACACGGCATTGGCCGGCTGAAGCGCGAAGAATTGCTGGATACCGCACCACCCCTTGCCATCGACCTCATGCGCCGCGTCAAGGCGGCCTTCGATCCCGCCGGGATCATGAACCCCGGCAAAGTGATCTGAGCCGCCACGGCTACAGCATCGGCCCGAAAATTTTCTCAAAGCAGGATGCGTAGATTCAAAGAGAGCGTCCTTTGCGCGTCCGAACGGACGCGCGGCGCTCCAGCGAACGGGTAAGCTGTTGTTCACACAGCTTTCCAAGATATTGTGGTCGGTTTGATTTCGATAACCATTCCCTTGATCAGCAAAATTTAACCGAACTCCTTAAGCCCGGCGGTAAGAATGCCGCGCTACCTTCCTGCTCATAACGAGGCCGGGAAAACCGGCCCGTGAGGAACCGGAAATACCGGCTCTCAGAATTAACAGGAAGGCACATATGCAGACCGGACTGAAGCCAGTCTGGGCGGGCCGCAACATGCGGCTCGACCCATTCCGCTTGCCGCAAGTGGTGAGCTACGCGACGCGCGACGACTTCGGAGACGTCACTTTCACAGTCGACAAGCGCGGCGCCATCGTGAGACGGACGCTGCAACTGAGCGGCCTGCCGGCGACGGTCGTCCTGCCGTCGAAAGCGTTCCGGGGCGTGGCCGCCCGTGCCATTGAGGACGGCGACGGCAATGTCACCGTCACGCTGGAGCTCTTTCACAACGACCCGATGCTTTGCGTGCCCTTGCTGGTCGCCCATAATCTCGACGACGTTGCCGCCGACTGGCGCGCCTGGGCGGAAGCCTTCGGGTTGCCGATGCTGCTGATCGAGGCGGACGGCGTGGCCCGGACCCTGGAGGAATCGCTCGGGGGCGTGAAGACCGCGCCGGTGCGGGAGCGCCGCAAAGGGCGCGTCCCCTTCAACCGGCGCCCTCGTTTCCTGGCGCGCCGCAAATCCGGTGATCTCGGGCTGCGGCTGGTCGTCGCGGGCGAGGAGATCATCGCCCGACGCTGAGGCGGAAGCGATCCCGCTTCAAAGGAGCGGCTTGACCGCCATCCACACCCCGCCGCCGATCAGGCCGAGGAAGATCAGCCAGCCCACCACGCTGTTGGATTTGAACAACCTGAGGCACTGGTCGGGGTCGTCGATATCGAGCACGGCGATCTGGCGCGCCATATGCGCACCGGCGGCCACGAGGCCGGCGAGCGCCGGCATCGGCGCCTCGGCGGCGGCATAAGCGAGTGCGAACAGCACCAGCGCGCCGCCGTAAAGGCCGACGAGCCAATACTTGGTGTTGTCGCCGAACAGCCTGGCCGTGGAGCGGACGCCGACGATGGCGTCGTCCTCCTTGTCCTGGTGGGCGTAGATGGTGTCGTAGCCGATCACCCAGAGGATCGAGCCGCAATAAAGTAGGAGGGCAGGCGGATCGAGGTCGGCGAAGGCCGCCGCCCACCCCATCAGCGCCCCCCATGAAAAGGCAAGTCCAAGCACGAATTGCGGCCAGTTGGTGATCCGCTTCATGAACGGATAGGCTGCGACGACGACCAGCGAAGAGATGCCGAGCAGGATGGCGAAATCGTTGAACTGCAGGAGGACGGCAAGGCCTGCCAAAGCCTGGATCACCAGGAATGCCCATGCCTGGTGGCGCGTGACCTGGCCTGAGGGGAGCGGGCGCGAACGGGTGCGCTCGACCTTCATGTCGATGCCCTGATCGACCAGGTCGTTATAGGTGCAGCCGGCGCCACGCATGGCGATCGCACCGATCAGGAACAGAACGATGTGGCTGGGCGGCGGGAGCAGCGTGGTAAGAGGTTCTCCCGGCGCGGCAAAGCTCACGGCGGCCAGTGCGGCCGACCACCAGCAGGGCCAAAGCAGCAGCCACCAGCCGATCGGCCGGTCCCAGCGGGCAAGTTGGGCATAGGGCCAAAGCCAGCGGGGCAGGGCGCGGTAGACCCAATGGCCGCTCGGCGCATCGGCGACACGGCCCTGGGTGGTTCTCGACTGGATGGTTTCCATAGTCCTGGAGTGGCAGCGCCGAGCGCAGCCGTCAAGAAGACGGATCGTCCCGCTCGGCAGATAATCGTGATCGTTTGACGAGTTTAGGCAGGCTTGACCTCGTGGCCGGCGGGCAATAGCGGAGGGCTTTGGATCCCACGAGCGCCGAGGCTCCTTGCATGAACGTTCTCCTCATCGGGTCGGGTGGCCGCGAGCACGCGCTGGCCTGGAAGATCGCGGCGTCGCCGATTCTCACAAAGCTTTATGCCGCGCCCGGCAATCCTGGCATAGCGCGGGAGGCGGAATGCGTCGCACTTCCGATCGACGATCATGCGGCGGTCGCGGTTTTTTGCGAGGAGAAGGCGATCGATCTCGTCGTGGTCGGTCCGGAGGCGCCCCTCGTCGCCGGACTGGCGGATCGCCTGGAAGCCAATGGGATCTCTGTCTTTGGCTGCAGCTCGAAGGCCGCGCAACTCGAAGGTTCCAAGGGTTTCACCAAGGATCTCTGCGCACGATACGGAATCCCGACCGCCGCCTATCGCCGTTTCGATGAGGCTGAAGCGGCAAAGGCCTATATCCGGGCCGAGGGCGCGCCGATCGTAGTGAAGGCCGACGGGCTCGCCGCGGGCAAGGGCGTGACCGTGGCGACGACGCTCGATGAGGCTCTCGAGGCGGTCGACGCCTGTTTCGACGGAGCTTTCGGCGGCGCCGGCGCGGAGGTCGTCGTCGAGGAATTCCTGGCCGGCGAAGAGGCAAGTTTCTTCTGCCTGTGCGACGGGAAGACGGCGCTGCCTTTCGGCACGGCGCAGGACCACAAGCGCGTCGGCGACGGCGATACCGGACCCAATACCGGTGGCATGGGCGCTTATTCGCCGGCTCCGGTGATGACGGAAGCCCTGATCGAGCGCACGATGAAGGAGATTGTCGAGCCGACCTTGCGCGGCATGGCCGAAATGGGCGCGCCCTTCTCCGGCGCGCTTTTCGCCGGGCTGATGATCACTGCCGACGGGCCCAAGCTTATCGAATACAACGTCCGGTTCGGCGATCCCGAATGCCAGGTTCTCATGATGCGGCTGAAGGATGACATTCTCGTCTTGATGAAGGCTGCCACTGAGGGGCAGCTCGGTCACATGTCGGTCCGTTGGCGCGACGAAGCCGCATTGACGGTGGTTGTTGCCGCGGAGGGTTATCCTGGTACGCCCAAGAAAGGCTCTGCGATCCGCGGTCTGGAAAGTGCGGCATCGAACGGCGTCGAAATATTCCACGCCGGCACGGCCGTCGCTGCGGGCAATATAGTCGCCAATGGCGGGCGCGTGCTCAATGTGACGGCTCTTGGCCGAAACGTGACCGACGCCAAGGCCCGGGCGTACGCGGCCGTGGACAAGATCGACTGGCCGGAGGGTTTTTGCCGCCGTGACATCGGCTGGCAGGCAGTCGCGCGCGAGGCAGGTACCAGTTAGCGCCTGGCTGTCTCGTCCAATTCGGCCTTGCCCGGAACAGTGGCGGTGGTAATGGGGTCGATCCCGACCGGAGCAGGCGGCCCGTCGCCGAACCAGGCGAACACGTCGTTTTTCAGCCCGGCGACATAGGCGGCCAGCGCCTGGAACAGTGAGTGCTGCACATGAGGCACGACCATCGCTGCCTCGTAAAGGGATGCCTGCCCTTCACTGTCGGGATGGAGGACGGCTTCGATGGCCTCCGCGGCCGGCGCCTTCTCGACTGGAGCGTAGGCGAGCGTGACGTCCCCTGCCAATCCAGCCTCCCTGCCGATCGGGATCGGCACGCTGGCGATCAAGTCGACCGGCACGTCGAGCAATCCTCCGAATGGCCAGGCGTTTCGGAGCTGCTCGGCATTCACCGAGGCGACATTGACGTCGATGTCGGTATCGGTGCCCGGCACCCGATAGGGACAGCTCCGGTCATTGCAATTGGCTTGGGAGGCGAATTGCCAGAGCGTGTAGCTCTGCCAATTGCCTTTCGGGAAATGCTCGCCGATCTCCGGCTTGTAACGGGCATACCAGAGCGGCAGGCGCGAAAGCAGCGGGTAGAGCTTCCGATTGTCGGCGATGTACTTCGCCGTCGTGCCATTGGTGTAGAGGATCGGGAATCGGCCAATGCGCCGCTTGACATGCCGGACGAATTCCTCGGCATCCGACAGCGACATCCATTTTTCCGGGTCGTTGTCCTCGATGTCTATGGCGAGAAGATCGTCCGGTTCGGGCTGCGCGAAATCGATGAAGTTGTTGGCCTGATCGATCGGATTGCCGGGTCTCGCCAGATGGTAGGCGCCCCATTTCAGGCCGAGCGACTTGGCCACCGTGCGACGTGTATGGAAAAGCTCGCGGGCCACGGCATGACGCTTGAAGAGCGCTTTGCAAAGACGGACCTCCGTTTCGTTGCCCGTGCAGGAGTAGGGCGCCGGCAGACCGTCCGATGCCTTGCCGATGAAGCCGACGATCCGCTTGTCAGTGGCAAGTGCCTTCCAGTCGATAGCGTTGTACTCATAAGCGTCGATCACGAGCGCGCGATCGTCCCGTTTCCAGGGCGCGGAAAACTCCGACTGGTCTGCGATTGCAGAGAAGGGAACCGAAAGGATTGCTGCGGCGACGACGCCGGCTCTCCAGCTCGCTGTCGAGAAAGACATCACCTGCCCGACACTCCCCTCCATTGCCGGCGTTCGCGATTCGACGCCGATGGAAACCGCGAATCAAATTCGGCGCGTCCCGATCGTAAGTCGTTCCGAGACTGGCGGGGAGACTCCGTGACGGGCCGTGCAAGCCCACGATGATGGTGGAACGTGGTTAAGAATTCCTTTGCGGATCAGGATGGCGCCGATCTCAAGGTTCTCAATCGTCAGGCGGCTGCCGCGCTCCAGTGGGGATGTTTGACGTTTACGTCAAAAGGCACTAGCGGTCGAACCGGGAATACGGTTTAGTCCGCATGCGCGGACCTCCGCGCTGCCGTAAGGGAGTCAGCCATGTATCGCGCACCGGTCGACGAGATCGCCTTCACTCTGAAACACGTCGCCGGCCTGCGAACCGCGCTGGAATCGGGCGCCCTCGGCGATCTCAGTGACGACCTCGTCGACGCTATCCTGGGCGAGGCGGGGCGGTTTGCCACGGAGGAGGTCGCGCCGCTTTATAAGATCGGGGACGAGCAGGGTGCGGTGCTGAAGGACGCCGTAGTGACCATGCCGCCGGGCTGGAAGGACCTCTATCGCCGCTGGATCGACGGCGGCTGGAACGCGCTTTCGGGTCCCGAGGAATTCGGCGGTCAGGGCTTGCCGACGATGCTCGGCGTCGCGGCGCTCGAAATGTGGAATTCGGCCTCGATGGCCTTCGGCATCGGCCCGACCTTGACGATGGGCGCGGTCGAGGCGATCGAGAAGCACGCCTCCGACGAGATCAAGGCGAAGTATCTAGGGAAACTCGTCTCGGGCGAGTGGATGGGAACGATGAACCTGACCGAGCCGCAGGCCGGTTCGGATCTCGCCGCGCTGCGCGCCCGCGCAGAACCTGTCGGCGACGGTACCTATCGCATATTCGGTCAGAAGATATTCATCACCTATGGCGAGCACGATTTCACGGGCAACATCGTCCACCTCGTCCTGGCGCGTCTGCCCGATGCGCCGGCGGGCACGCGCGGCATTTCGCTGTTCCTCGTGCCGAAATTCTTCGTCGGCGACGACGGCGTCCTCGGCGAGCGGAACGACGTGTTCTGTGCGTCTATCGAGCACAAGCTCGGCATCCACGCTTCCCCGACCTGCACCATGATCTATGGCGATGGCTTCGCGAAGGGCGGGGAGCCGGGGGCCATCGGCTGGCTGATCGGCGAGGAGAACAAGGGGCTCGCCTGCATGTTCACCATGATGAATAATGCCCGCCTTGCCGTCGGCATGCAGGGCGTCGCGGTCGCTGAGACGGCGACGCAGAAGGCGATCGCCTACGCGAATGAGCGGCGCCAGGGAAAGGCGCCGTCCTGGACCGGCGAGGGGATGGCGCCGATCGTTCACCACGCGGATGTGAAGCGCAATCTTTTGACCATGCAGGTGCTGACCCGCATCGCGCGGACGATTTCCTACGCCTGCGCCCACGCGATCGATATGGGCCGCGTCGGCGACGACGAGCAGCGGCGCCACTGGCAGGATCGTGCCGGCCTCCTGACCCCCATCGCGAAGGCCTTCTCCACGGATGTCGGGGTCGAGGTCGCCTCGCTCGGTGTCCAGGTGCATGGCGGCATGGGCTTTATCGAGGAAACCGGCGCGGCCAGCCTCCTGCGCGACGCCCGGATCGCGCCAATCTACGAAGGCACGAACGGCATCCAGGCTATCGATCTCGTGATACGCAAGCTGCCGCTCTCCGGCGGCGAGCACGTCCATGCCTACATCGCCGAGCTTAGGACTGTCGTCGAGAATCTCCGCCGGTCCAATGCGGAGGGCTTCGGCCAGTCGGCCGACCGTATCGAGCGCTCGCTGGACGACCTGGCCGAAACGACCCGTTTTCTTCAAGCGGCGGTCGAAGAAGGGCGCAGCGAAACGGCGCTTGCAGGGGCGACGCCCTATCTGAGGCTGTTTGCCCTTGCAGCGGGCGGGACCTATCTCGTCCAGTCGGCTCTCGCCGACCGCTCGCCGGACCGCATCGCCCTTTGCCGCTTCTTCGCTGAGAATCTCGCCGGGGAGACATCGGCACTCAAGGATCGCGCGGTTTCCGGAGCCGACAGCTTGGCTGCCGCCGGCGCAGCGTTGGTCGCATGAGGCCGGGAGGGGCAGACGTGATAGATCATGTCCTCGTCGACCGGCATGCGGCCGTGCAGATCATCCGCATGAACCGTCCGGACAAGAAGAACGCGATAACCCGCGCCATGTATGGCGCGATGGCCGCGGCGCTGACCGAAGCGGACTCCGACCCGTCCATCCGGGCAAGCGTTTTCCTGGGGGTGCCCGGCGCCTTTTCCTCCGGCAACGATCTCGCCGATTTCCTGGCGGTGGCCCAGGGCGGCGAAGGCGGCACGGAGGTGTTCGACTTTCTGATGGCGCTGGCACGGTCGCAAAAGCCGATCCTGTCGGGCGTCGATGGCATCGCCGTAGGCATCGGCACCACGCTCAACCTCCATTGCGACCTGACCTTCGCCACGCCCCGGACCGTCTTCAGGACACCTTTCGTCGAGCTGGGTCTCGTGCCCGAAGCCGGATCGAGCCTGCTTGCGCCGGCCATCCTCGGACGACAACAGGCATTCGCGCTGCTCGCGTTCGGGGAGGGCTTTTCGGCCGAAAAGGCGAAAGAGACAGGGCTGATCTATGCTGTGGTGGATGAAAGCGAACTCGAGCAGACCGTGCTCAAGGCAGCCGAGGAGATCGCCGCAAAGCCGCCGGAAGCCCTGCGGATCGCGCGCGATCTCATGCGCGGCGACCGTTCGGAGCTGATCGCCCGCATCAAGGAAGAGGGTACTCATTTCGCAGCCCGACTGAAATCGGACGAGGCGCGGGCTGCCTTCATGGCCTTCATGGCGAGGAAAAGCGCCGGCTGATCGCGTTTTGCGCACCATATCGATGACGGCGAGGCCTTCCGTTCCTATATGAAGGGGCATGATCCCGGAACGAAAGGCTTGGGAATGAGCGGTCGAATGGTGCGTATGCTACCGGCTGTGCTGGTTGCGGCACTGCCGGTTGCCGCGGTCGGTCCTACCATTGCCGCCACCCTCGATGGCAGGGACCGCAACACGATCATCCAACAGCACCGCTGGAACGATCTGGAAGAGCTGAACAGGATCGAAAGTCGGGAGCGCTTCCAGAACCAGCAGCGTCAATATCGGGAGCAGGATCGCCAGATGATCCAGCGCCAGATTCAGCGCCCGAAACTAGAGCAAATCCGCCCCAACGGCTGCCCCGAACAGGTATTCGGCTCCAAATCGTTCAGGACGTGCAGATAATCGCCCAGAAGCGTCGGCTCTGCCGAAGCGGTGGCCTCAAGCGGCGGAACGCCTTTGATGAAGGCGGCCGTGCTCAGCAGACAAGCGATCGCTGCGCTGGCGTGGGCGCGCAGTTCAGTGTGCGACGGGCCCCGGAGAACCGGGACTAAGGATAAAGCCTTTGCGTTCCCCACTTGCCGCCTTCATCCCGGGTGAAGAGCAGTCGGTCGTGCAGGCGGAAGGGGCGGTCGTGCCAGAACTCGATCGTCTTCGGAACGATGCGGAAACCCGACCAATAAGGTGGCCGGGGAATTTGGCCGACGGCATAGCGCGCCGTATATTCCGCGACCGCCTTTTCCAGCGCGAAGCGGCTTTCCAGCGGCCGCGACTGTTTCGACGCCCAGGCGCCGATGCGGCTGCCGCGCGGGCGGCTGGCGAAATAGGCGTCGGCCTCGGCGTCGCTGACGATTTCAACAGGTCCGCGCACGCGCACTTGACGACGCAGGGATTTCCAGTGGAAACACATGGCAGCCTTCATGTTGCCGAGGATCTCTCGACCCTTCGCGCTCTCGAAATTCGTGTAGAACACAAATCCGGCCTCGTCGAAGCCCTTGAGAAGCACCATTCGCACATCGGGAAAGCCGTCCGAATCGACCGTCGCTAGAGCGACGCCGTTCGGATCGTTGATTTCGCTCTTGGTTGCGTCCTCCAGCCATGTCGCGAAGAGACGGAACGGTTCCTCGGCGGTGGTAAAGTCATTACCGCTTGTTAACCCGGTGTCGCTCATAGTTTCCGCTCGCAATGGTGTGACTGGAACGGGAGATGGCCGATTGTCGCGAGAAGCGCAAGGACAGGCTCTGACAGGTTATTGGTTCAAAGCCGCGCGGAACGCTGTCTTGGCCGGTCTTGCCGTCGTGCCGCTGGCCGGCTGTGCCGGCGGTTTTGATCTCGACAAGGCCGGTGTCGACGATACGCTGACCACCGGCTCCGTGGCCGGCAACGGGCGTCCGCAGCCCGATGCGATGCGGGTTTCCGACGAGGCGACCATCCGCAATGCCGTATCGTCGGCCGATCTTGCGGCCGTCAGCGACAACGGTCTTCCCTGGGCGAATGTCGATACGGGTTCTCGCGGCGCCATCACGAACCTCGTCGAGTACGACAACAAGGGCTTGCTATGCCGCAAGTTCAGTGTCTCTCGAGAAAGCTTCAACGGCGTCAGGCTTTATGCCGGCGATGCCTGCCGCGCCGGCGACGGTTCGTGGCGGATGCTTGCTTTCGTCGAGTCCTGACGACTGTGGTTCACGGGCACGGGGAACCACGCTAAGATCAAGGGGCTGCTCTGGAATTTCTTCCTAGCCACCCGCATATAAGTCCCGAGCACTCCATAATTTACCGGCAGGCAGAAGCATGCGTGATCCCTATGACGTGCTGGGCGTTGCCAAGAACGCCTCGGCCAAAGACATAAAGGCGGCCTATCGCAAGCTCGCCAAGAAGTATCATCCGGACCAGAATCCGGACGATCCGAAGGCGAAGGAGAATTTTGCGGCAGCGAACCAAGCTTACGAGATTATCGGCGACGAGAAAAATCGCGGCGCTTTCGATCGCGGCGAGATCGATGCCGAAGGCAAGCCGAGATTCCAGGGCTTTGAGGCCGGGGCGCATGGCGATCCGTTCGCGGCTTTCCGGCGCGCGCAGCATGGCGGGCAGGGCCCTGGCGGCATGCGCTTCGAGTTCCGTTCCGGCGGTCCGGGCGCCGACGCGTTCGGAGCCGAGGACATCTTCAGCGAGCTTTTCGGTCAGGGATTCGGCCAGCGCGGCGGCCCCGGCATGGGAGCGGGGACGGGCGGCCGGCGCGCGCCCGCCGGCCGGGATATAAACGTGACCATGGACGTATCCATCGAAGAGGCTGCGACCGGTGCCAAAGTGGCGGCGGTTCTGCCCGATGGCCGCAGGATCTCGGTGAAGCTGCCCCACTATGTGGAGGATGGTCAGACGATACGGTTGAAAGGCCAGGGCGAACAGGGATTGGGCGAGGCCGGGGATGCTCTCGTGAAAGTGCGGTTCCGCAAGCATCCGCGTTATCGGGCCGAGGGCCGCGATCTCCACGTCGACCTGCCCGTATCGCTGCGAGATGCCGTGCTGGGAGCCAAGGTTGCCGTCGAAACGCCGACTGGCCGGCTGGCGGTGAACGTCCCGGCATGGTCCAGCTCGGACAAGGTGCTGCGCATCAAGGGCCGGGGCCTGCCGGAGAAGGTTTCCGGCAATGGCGATCTTTATGCCCATGTTCAGGTCATGCTACCGCAAGGCGACCATGAGCTCGAAGCCTTGATGAGGTCCAAGGCCTGAGGCCTGCGCCGTCGTGCCGGCACGGCGGCGGCTGGTCTTCCCCCGTGAGCATGCCGGCTGGTGCTTGAAGGCTCCGTTGGCCTGTGCAATAGGCTGTGCGGAGTCACAGGTCGCGGAGAATGTTCAATGGCGGGTGGAAATGGCCTGATGGCCGGCAAGCGTGGCCTCATCCTCGGCGTGGCCAATAATCGGTCCATCGCCTGGGCGATTGCCAAGGCTTGCGCGGCGCAAGGCGCAGAAATCGCTCTCACGTATCAAGGCGAGGCTTTCAAGAAGCGCGTCGAGCCGCTTGCGGCGGAGATTGGAGCGCATATCGCCGGTCATTGTGATGTGACGGACATGGCGAGCCTTGACGCCGTGTTCGACGATGTCGCCCGCAAATGGGGCAAGATCGACTTCCTGGTCCACGCGATTGCTTTCTCCGACAAGGAGGAGCTTGACGGGCGCTATATCGAGACCACGCGCGACAACTTCCTGCGCACAATGGATATCTCGGTCTATTCCTTCACCACCATCGCCAAGCGCGCTGAGGCCCTGATGCCGGACGGCGGTTCGCTGCTGACCTTGACCTATTACGGCGCCGAGAAGGTGATGCCCCATTACAATGTCATGGGCGTGGCCAAGGCTGCGCTCGAGGCAAGCGTGCGCTATCTCGCGGTCGATCTCGGCGGGAAGAACATTCGCGTCAACGCGATTTCGGCCGGACCCATCAAGACGCTTGCCGCGTCGGGCATCGGGGACTTCCGCTACATCTTGCGCTGGAACGAATACAATGCCCCGTTGAAGCGCCCGGTGGCGCTGGAGGAGGTTGGCGATTCCGGCCTTTACCTGCTGTCCGACTTGTCTCGTGGCGTCACCGGAGAGGTGCACCATGTCGATTCGGGCTATCATGTTGTCGGCATGAAGGCTGTCGACGCTCCGGATATCTCGGTGGTCAAGGACTGACACCGGCAGCCCGTGTCAATGCGATCGATCTCGACCCTGCCGCTGATCTATTTCGTACGGCATGGACAGACGGATTGGAACGTCGAGAACCGCCTGCAAGGGCAGGCGGAGACCGACATCAATCCGACCGGTCGGGCGCAGGCGACCGAAAATGGCAAGACGCTGAAGGGGTTGATCTCCGATCCCGCTGATTTCGATTTCGTGGCGAGCCCTTCGCGGCGAACCCGCGAGACGATGGAGCGTATCCGGACCGCGATGGGACTTGAGCCCCAGGCCTACAGAACCGACCCGCGCCTGTTGGAGCTGCATTTCGGCGACTGGCAAGGGTTCACCTATGATGAGCTTGAGCTGCGTGAGCCCGGATCCAAGGCGCGTCGCTCGGTCGACAAATGGAACTTCCGGCCTCCCGGCGCCGCGGCGGAAAGCTACGAGATGCTGAAGAAGCGGGTATCCTCGTGGCTTTCAGACGTAACCAGGCCGACCGTTTGCGTGACGCATGGCGGCATTTTCCGGGCGGTTTTCCGCCTGGCTGCCGACCTGCCGCAGAAGAAAGCCGCCGTGCTTGCCGTGCCGCAGGACCGTATCCTGAGGCTCGAGAAAGGCGAGTTGGAGTGGGTCTGATGCTCCCGACGGAGCGACCTACTCGGGCAGTTCCATGTCGGTGATGAGATTTTCTCCCCCGACCTGGTCATAGGCGATAAGGATTTCCATGCCCTCCTTGAGAGAGGTCACGTCGAACTCGCCGGGAAGCTTGTAGGACTTTCCATTGTCCAGCGTGATTGTCTGGGCATCCTTGTCGATAGACTTGATGCGGCCCTCCGCCTCCGCTGCGTAGCAGGCGGTCGTAATCATCAGGGCGGCGGCAACCGCGCCAAACAAGCTTCGCATGATGGTCCCTCTTGTCGTTCTGCTCCGTGCGTGGGCACGGCAATCCTTTCAAGGATGGCGACGAACCAAGAGGTAATATGGTCAATGTGTCAATTTTGGCACGCAAGAATCTCCACCAAGATGCCGCACGCTTTTTCCCCCAACGAAAAATCGGGGATACCGTTCACTTTCTATATGGGCCCGTAAGCCTCACCGATCGGGCTTGTGCGAAAGTCGGGATCCGACCGCCCGCCAGAATGCGTCGACGCTTGGATGCTCCGAGGTCGCATGCCTGTAGATCCGGATCTCGACTTCCAGCACCCAATCGGGGTCCTGTGCTGCCCGCCGGAGAACGCCGCTGTCCAGTTCTTCCCTGACCAGGCTCTCCGGCAGCCAGGCTAGCCCCCATCCGGCCATCATCATCGCCTTCAGGCCGATCGAGATCGTGTTCTCGTGCACGACCTTGCGTTTGAAGGATGGCCGCTTCGTGAACAGCTTCGCGAGCGCCTGTCCGAAGAAGGAAAAGTCTCCATAGCTGAGATAGGGAATAGGAGTGTCGCTCCTGATGGCGTGATCGAGAGCCGATCCCCCGAGCGCCGGGCTGCACACCGGGATGACCCGCTCGGTCCCAAGCACGAGGTATGGGAAGCGCGAGCTGTCGAGGAGGAGCGGGACGGAAGGGTGGGCATAGGTGAGGAAAAAATCCGCTTCGCCGTCCACCAGCGTGGTGATGTTGTCCTCGATCCCGCCCTTGTCGGGACTCATCCGCGAATGAAACTCGCCGAATTCTTCCCGCATCTCGTGCAGCCAATGCGGGAAGAAAATCACGGTGAGCGTGTGGAGCGCGGAGAAGGTCAGAACCTTGTTTTGCGGGGGCCTGGGTGGCTGAAGCGCCTCGCGCGTGCTGTAGAAATTCCTGATCGCATCCTGCGCCACCGGCAGGAATGCCTTGCCTTCTCTGGTCAGTTCTGCGGGAAAGGTGGCGCGGCTGACGAGCGTCACGCCCAGCCATGCTTCGAGTTGCCTGATGCGGCGGCTGAAAGCCGACTGGGTTATGCGCCTCTCCTCAGCGGCTCGTGAGAAGCTCAGCGTATTCGCCAAGGCCGCAAAATCCTCGAGCCATTTCAATTCCATCACCTGCCTCTCGGGTTCTACAGCCGCGCTGGGTCGTCGATGTCATCAACCATCTGGGCGCGTTTGGCGCAACCAGCGTTATGAAAGATATGCATAACGTCGAAAAAACAATGCATTGGACGGGACAGGGGAGATTTCCTAGCGTCCGCGAGTCAGCGGTTTCGGGGCGTGACTTGACCAGAATAATTTATGTGAACGGGGATTATCTCCCGGAGAACGAGGCAAGGATTTCCGTCTTCGATCGCGGATTTCTGTTTGCCGACGCCATTTACGAAGTCTCGGCCGTCATCGATGGAAGGCTGGTCGACAACGATCTTCATCTCGATCGTCTGGAGCGCTCGGTCGGCGAACTCTCGATTCCCATGCCCATACCGAGGGAACGGATCATTGGTGTCCAGCATGAGTTGATCAGACGCAACTCCCTCGACCAGGGGGTCGTCTATCTCCAGATCAGTCGCGGGGTCGCGGAGCGGGACTTCGTTTTTGTCGACGATATCGAGCCGACTCTCGTCGCCTTCACGCAACACAAGAACCTGGTCGATGCAAAGTCCCAAAGGGAAGGCGTCGCGGTCGATATCGTGCCGGACAGTCGTTGGGCTCGCCGCGATATCAAGACCACCATGCTGCTTGCGCAGGTCCTGGCCAAGAAGTCGGCCAAGGCGCGGGGTTTCCATGAAGCCTGGATGGTTGAAGACGGCTTCGTCACGGAGGGGGCTTCCTCGACGGCACTCATCCTCACCAGGGACGATGTTCTGGTGACGCGACCGAACTCCCGTTCAGTTCTGCCGGGCTGCACGAAGCGCGCCGTAATGACAATCGTGGAGGAGTTGGGAATCCGCATGGAGGAACGGCTGTTCACCGTCGAAGAAGCCCTGGAGGCGAAAGAGGCGATGCTCACCAGCGCGTCGAGCCTTGTGACGCCGGTCATCAGGATAGCGGATCGCGTGATCGGCGACGGAAAGCCGGGACCGGTGACGGCCCGCCTCCGGGAAAGGTATCTGGAACTGGCCGCGCAAAGCGCCGATCCGGTTCGTTAGAAACACTACCAATCAGAGAAAGGGGACTAAATTGATTTCCAGGATCATGGCGCGATTTACCAAGGGCGCGTTGCTGGCGAGCGCCGTTGTTTTTGCCGCAGGCGCGGCGAATGCTGCGGAAGGCTATGGCGATTGTCCACTTACCGGTGAGAAGGGGAGCCACAAGATCACGCCGGCAGTAGCCGATCAGTTCACGGTCCTCATCAACCTGCCAGCGGTCGGTCAGTTCAACGGTGACACGCCCGAAAGCATCAAGGACGGCTACGAATTCTGCATGGCCGTCAACATCGCCCATCGCCTCGGTCTCGAAAAGGTCAAGCTCGTCAACGCTTCCTTCGATTCGATCGTGGCGGGCCAGAACAAGGATTACGACATCGCCCTGGCGCTGATCTCCGTCACCGAGCCGCGCAAGAAGGTGGTCGACTTCTCCGTGCCATATGCGGCGTCCGACCACGGCGTGGCCGCACGGGCCGACAAGCCCGTGACCCAGGAGAGCGTCAAGACCGGCCGCATCGGCGTGCAGGCGGGGACTATCCTCGTGCCTTTTGCGCAGGAGACGCTCAAGGCCGAGAAGGTCGACGTGTTCGACGACACGGCCTCGATGGTCACCGCGCTGGTCGCCGGCAAGGTCGATGCGATCATGACCGAACTGTCCATCATCCTGGGGCAGGTGCACAATTCCGGCGGCAAACTCGCCGTCGTCGGTAAATACGAAGCCGGCGGCCAGACCGCCGGCATCTATCCGAAGGGATCCGAAAACGGGCCCGTCATCGACCAGATCATTACGGAGCTCAAAACGGATGGCACGTTGAAGAAGCTCGAAGCTGCCTATCTCCTGCCGTCTTGGGGCGTATCACCGGACACCGTTCCCCTCTGGAAGCCGTGATCCAAGGATAGGTCCTCCATGTCCGTATCGGCTCTCGAAGCCAAGAGCGAGCGCGCCAGTGACTGGCGCGCTCGCAATCAGGTCCGAACCTACCGAGGCCGCTCGCTGGCGGCAGTGGCGATTGCAGTCCTGACCCTCTCGGTGATGGCCCTGACAGCCCGTCATGTCAGCGCACTGGTGCTGGCGGAGGGCTGGTCGACAGCGCCAGTCACGATTGTCGCGATCGTCGCGGCGATTCTGCCCCTGCTGGTTCTGACAGTTGCGCTGCGCGCAATGTCTCATTCGATTCGCGCCGGCAGGGCATCGTCCATTTATGACGGGCGCGAACTGGGAGCCAAAGCATCCGATGCGTCTTGGAGCGCCATTTCATATGCCGTGGCGTTGTTCATCGTCTGCGCCTTGGCGTGGTTCATGGTGGTCAATGATGCCGCCGTAAGCAGGACGTTCTTCGATATCGGTCTGATCTCCAGATCAGCAGGGACGATTCTCAAGGCTTTCGGCACGAACATCTACATCTTCTTCGTCGCCGGCGTGCTTATCCTGATGTGGTCTCTCGTCGTGGCGATAGCCAGGACCTTGCCCGGGAAGGCGGGCAGGCCGATCCGAATGCTGGCCATCGTCTACGGAGATCTTTTCCGCGGCTTGCCGGCTATCATCACTATTTATCTCATTGGGTTCGGTTTGCCCCTGACCGGGCTTCCGATCCTTCGCGACCTTTCCTCGAACACCTATGCCATCATAGCGCTGACGCTGACCTACGGCGCCTATACGTCCGAGGTCTACCGCGCCGGCATCGAAGGCGTGCACCCAAGCCAGATCGCGGCTGCGCGTTCCCTTGGTCTGTCCTATCTCAAGACGATGCGCTACGTGACCATTCCCTTAGCCATACGCGGCATCATCCCACCGCTCCTCAATAACTTCATCAGTTTGCAGAAGGATACCGCGCTGGTCGCCATCATCGGGACCATCGACGCCTTCAATCAGTCGAAGATCATCGCGAGCAACAACTTCAACCTGTCGGCGGTCACCACCGTCGCTCTGCTGTTCATCCTGATCACGATCCCGCAGGCCAGGCTTGTCGACCGGCTTGTCGAACGTGATCGCAAGCGCATGCGCTCGACCTAGACGGGAACCAAGAGATGGCACTGGTCGAAATCGACAAGGCGTACAAGCGCTACGGACCGGTCGAGGTCCTCGCGGGACTGTCGCTGGACATCGAGGAGCACCAGGTCGTCTGCCTGATCGGCCCGTCCGGCTGCGGAAAGTCGACGCTCCTGCGTTGCATCAACCGGCTGGAGACAATCAACGAAGGTGAGATCAGGCTGCATGGCGACCGTATCACAGGGCCTGGGGTCGATCTCGATGGATTGCGCCGCGAGATCGGCATCGTGTTTCAGGGCTACAACCTTTTCCCGCATATGAGCGTCTTGGAGAATGTCACGCTGGGTCCCACCAAAGTGCTGGGCACGCCCCGGCGGGGGGCCGCGGAAAAAGCAAAGATGCTGCTCGCCCGCATTGGGCTCGAGCACAAGGCCCATGAATATCCCGACCGTCTTTCCGGCGGCCAGCAGCAGCGCGTCGCCATCGTGCGCGCCTTGATGATGGATCCGACGCTGCTGCTCCTGGATGAGATCACCTCGGCTCTCGATCCGGAACTGGTTTCGGAAGTCCTCGACATTGTCCGCGATCTCGCCGCCAAGGGAATGACCATGGTGCTTGCCACCCACGAAATGGGCTTTGCGCGCGAAGTCGCCGACAAGGTCTGTTTTCTGCAGGGCGGCGTGGTCTATGAAGAAGGTCCGCCGGAGCAGATCTTCGGCAAGCCGCAGGGCGAGCGGACCCAGGCGTTCCTCAAACGGATCATCGAGGCCGGTCGCCTGTGAGTCGTTCCGGAAAGAGGCGAGGCGAGCGGTGAACGCACGGGATTTTGGTATCGTCTGCGGCATTCTGCCCACTGGCGGGAACAACGCCGTTACCGACGTTCCGGGTGTGACCGTTGGGCATCACACCATACGTGAGGGCGACATCAATACAGGCGTTACCGCCATCGTGCCGCATTCCGGCAATCTCTACCGCCGGAAAGTCGCCGCGGCTTGCGAGGTGATCAACGGCTTCGGAAAGAGCATGGGTCTAATGCAGATTGAAGAGTTGGGCACGCTCGAAACGCCGATCTTGCTGACCAACACATTCAGCGTTGGAGCCTGCGCGAATGCGCTGATCCGTGAGGCCATCGCGGCCAACCCCGACATCGGCCGGCGGACCGCCACCGTCAATCCTGTGGTCTGTGAATGCAACGACGGTCCGTTGAGCGATATCCAGGCTATGGCCGTCACCGAGGAGCATGCGCGGCTGGCCCTGGCGGATGCCCGCGGCGGCGCGGTGGAGCAGGGCAACATCGGCGCTGGAACCGGCATGAGCTGCTTCGGCTTTAAAGGCGGGATCGGCACCGCTTCGAGGATGCTGGAACTCGGCGGACGCGCGCACTGTGTTGGGGTGCTGGCGCTCACGAATTTCGGCCGTGCCGGCGACCTTGTGCTGCCCGACGGGCGTCGTCCCGATCCCGGGAAGGCAAAGGACGAGGAAAAGGGGTCGGTTATCATCATCCTGGCGACGGACGTCCCGATGGATCACCGCCAGCTCAAGCGCGTGACGCTGCGCTGCGGTGCTGGCTTGGCGCGACTCGGCGCCTTCTGGGGGCATGGCAGCGGCGACATCGCCGTCGGTTTCAACACGGCCACGACCTTCGATCACGACGAAACCAACGACTTCGTTGTGACCGAGATGCTGAACGAAAGCCGCATCGACTTGCTTTTCCGCGCCGCGGCGGAAGCGACGCAAGAATCCGTCCTCAACTCGATGTGCGCGGCCGAGGCCATGACCGGGCGTGCAGGGCGTCATCGGCCGTCCCTTGCCGACTGGCTGCGCTGATGCGCGGGGAGAGCGTGGATCCCCATTATCTCGGCATCGCGGAGCTTTCAGCGCTCCTGCGAAGCGGGGAGCTTGGCTCCACGGAGCTCACCAGACGGTTGCTGGAGCGCATTGAACGGCTCAATCCCAAGCTCAACGCCTACGTGACCGTAGCTGCCGAAGCGGCGCTCGCGGATGCGCAGGCCGCGGATCGGAGGCGTCATGCCGGACGGTGGCTTGGACCTTTGGACGGCGTGCCCGTCGCGATCAAGGACAACATCGCGACCAAGGGGTTACGAACCACCGGCGGTTCGGCGCTCTATCGTGATTTCATGCCTGACCAGGACGCGACGGTGGTCGGGAAGCTGAGGGCGGCTGGAGCCGTCATCCTTGGCAAGACCGGAACTCACGAACTCGCTTACGGAACGACCTCGATAAATCCTTTTTTCGGCCGGATCGCCAATCCATGGGACATGAGGCGTGATCCCGGCGGTTCAAGCGGCGGCTCGGCAGTCGCGGTTGCCGCGGGCCTTGCCTTTGCCGCCCTTGGCACGGACACCGCTTGCTCGATCCGTCATCCCGGCCATTGTTGCGGCGTGGTCGGCTTCAAGCCAAGCTTCGGCCTGGTCAGTGCGGCGGGTGTCTTCCCGCTGGTGCGTACCATGGATCATGTTGGGCCGTTAACGCGCAGCGCCGAGTGCGCCGCTCTCGTCACCGCGGTGATAGCCGGGCCTGATGAAGCTGATCCATATTCGTCCGGGCGGCAGTTTTCGTGGCCCGTGCAAGGGCGGGGCGGGATTGCCGGCGTGCGGCTCGGAATTGCTCGCGATTTCTTCTTCGACGGCGATCCGGAGATCGTGGATCTGGTCGACTGCGCGATCGAAGCGCTGGAGGCGCAAGGCGCCGTCGTTGTACAACTCGACAGCACCGGGCTGGAAAGCAGCCTGGCCATATCGGCTGATCTGTTCGCCGAAGCCTACGCGTTTCATGCCGACGACCTTGCGGCCAATCCCCAAGCCTTCAGCGAGGAACTCCAGGCCAAGCTTGAAAGGAAGTCCCGAATTAAGGCCGCCGAATATATCGGCGCCTGTCATCAACGTCTTCTCCTTCGTGCGCGCATGAGCAGGCTGATGGAGCAATGCGATGTTCTCGTCGCCCCCGCTGCGACGACAATGCCAGCCCTGTTCGATGACAGGCCGGACGAGTACGACCATCACGCTTCCAAGAATGCGACGGTTTTCAACCTGACCGGCCAACCTTCAGTGACCATACCGTGCGGCTTCTCGGGCTCGGGTCTGCCGGTCGGCATCATGATGAGCGGGGCGATCGATGGCGATTCCGAACTGCTGGCGATCGCCGGACTTGCAGAGGGCGTATTGATGGCCCGCCGAACGCCTATCGAGTAGCCGTCACTTCCCTATCTGTGAAGGGCCTTCTTAAGAAGCTCGACGGACGACATTGCCGATGCGTTTTCCCTCAGGACAGCTTCCAGGCTGGTTCGTCGGAACTGGTCCAGATCCCGCGTGAACCGCGCCAGTTTGGCCGTGGCTTCGTCACCCGAAATCGTGTCGATCTCCATGAGCACGTCCGAAATCCCGATCCGGCCGGCGAGTTCCTTGGTCTTGAATTCGTAGGCGATCGGCAGCACGGGTATGCCGACGCACAGCGACATGATCATCATATGCATGCGTGTCGCCACCACGAAGTCGAAACCCTTGACCAAATCCATCAGTTCATCGGGCGTATGGAAGGAGGCGTCGATCGTCACCTTGTCGCGAATGGCGGGGGCGAGTTCCGAGGCGATGATCTCGGCCGTCTTGGAATCATCGTGGGCATATTCCGGAACGCCCTGGCAGGTCGAAACGAAGGTGACCTGCTTGCCCTGTTCCACGAGAGAAACGACGATCTGCCTGACGGCATCGACGTAACGGCGCATGCCATCCTGGCCGTCCTTGACGTAGTTCCAGTTCCGGACGGACACGCCGACCCGCCCGGTCTCGGCAGGCGGTGTCGGCGAAGCCAGCATGTTTTCGATGCGTGACGTGTCAGCCAGGGCAAAAACGGAATCCGCCACGACGTGGCATTTCGCCTTGTCGTCCACTATGTCGGCGATGTGGCCCGCCGATTTGTCGTCGCGCAGCAGGATGAGCGGGCTTTTGCCGAAGATCCGTGTCAGATGTTCGCGATTGTATGAATTGTCGAAGGGGCCCAGCGACTGTGTGAAGAAAATTGGCGCCTTCCCCAGGAATTCATCGATCCGGAACTGGAGGATCCGCTTGGTTAGATTGTAGTTCTCGACCAGATAGGTTCCGCCCGTCGTTATGATCGCGTCTGCGCTCTGGTAGAGTGCGATGTCTTGGCGGCTCTCCTTGTCGAGCAAGAGGTTGGCGAGCAGATTATTGCCTCGTCCGAGCATGTCGAGGGATTGCAGGACCGTCCGATTGTAAAGGCGCTTTACGCGATTCTTCAGTGGGAACCCCTTGTATTTCTGCTTGAAGACGGATTCCGCAAGAAGCTTCCTGAAATTCAGAGTCTGGTATTGCTTGTATAATTGAGACGAAGTTTCAGGATCGCTATCGAATACATAGATCTTGATGTCATCTCCGTAGGCGGCTTCCAGAATTTTCTTGATCGCAAGGAGAATTGCTGCATCCCCGGTGTTGAGGCACACAGTATTTTCGACAACAACATGCATCTCTTCAAATCTGCTCCTGTTGCGTCTCAGGTGCTTGCACACTGCGGACGCTTCGAATGCTGGCCTCGGACCCGTTCCGTAGGCTACGATATGCATTGTCTCAGTTATCATGCTGCGCTGCAGCAATCGGCGTGGCTCACGTAGCATGCCGAGGCGGATTCCTGTCAACTCAAAAGGAATTACCGACATGTCGTGCAGATCGGCCGATGTCTGGTTTCCCGGCGCGGAACGCTATTTGACCCAGCCTGAAAACGCCAATAGAAGCGGCGTAAAAACCGGCGCCGCCCGGCAGGATAGGCTTCGATGTCGCATAATACGTTCGGTCATCTTTTCAGGGTGACGACCTGGGGTGAGAGCCACGGGCCGTCGCTGGGCTGCGTGGTGGATGGATGCCCGCCGGGCATAAGGTTCACCCTGAAAGATATTCAGGACGAGCTTGATCGGCGGAGGCCGGGACAGTCGCGCTTTGTCACTCAGCGCCGTGAACCGGACGAGGTAAGGCTGCTCTCCGGCTTTCTCACCGAGGAGGATGGCGTCACGCTCGTGACCACCGGCACGCCGATCTCCATGCTGATCGAAAACGTGGACCAGCGTTCGAAGGATTATGGTGAGATCGCGCGGCAATACCGTCCTGGCCATGCTGACTACACCTATGACATGAAATATGGCTTGCGCGACTATCGCGGCGGTGGCCGTTCCTCCGCGCGTGAAACCGCGGCCCGTGTCGCCGCCGGTGCCATCGCGCGAAAGGTCGTGCCCGGTATGGTTGTGCGTGGCGCGCTCGTTGCCATGGGCGAGAAGTCGATCGATCGCGCCAATTGGGACTGGGATTTCATCGGCGATGCCGAGAACCCGTTCTTCACGCCGGACCGCGGATCGGTCACGGCCTTCGCCGAGTATCTCGACGGCGTTCGCAAGGCCGGCTCTTCGGTGGGGGCAGTGATCGAGATCGTTGCGGAAGGCGTGCCCGCAGGGCTTGGGGCGCCTATCTACGGCAAGCTCGATCAGGATATTGCGTCGAATCTGATGTCGATCAACGCCGTGAAGGGCGTCGAGATCGGCAACGGTTTCGAGGCCGCCCGCATTACCGGGGAGCAGAATGCCGACGAGATGCGGATGGGCAATGACGGCAAGCCGTTCTTTCTCTCGAATCATGCCGGCGGCATCTTGGGAGGTATTTCTACCGGCCAGCCTGTCGTCGCCCGTTTCGCCGTCAAGCCGACCTCGTCCATCCTCACGCCACGCAAGTCGGTCGACAAGTCGGGCAGCGATGTCGACGTCATGACCAAGGGACGCCACGATCCTTGCGTCGGTATTCGGGCGGTGCCGATCGGGGAGGCCATGGTTGCCTGTGCCATAGCCGATCATTATCTGCGCCATCGCGGGCAGACGGGACGCGTCTAGGCTGACATTTTGGACTGGTAGGAAGCAATGGCATACGATCAAAAGAAAATCGTCGAGGCCCTGCGTGCCTTCGAGCGCGGTGAGATCGTCGTGGTGATGGATGACGACGGTCGCGAGAACGAAGGGGATCTGATCGTTGCGGCCGTGCATTGCACGCCCGAGAAGATGGCTTTCATCGTCCGTCACACCTCCGGCATCGTCTGTGCGCCGATGACGCGGGATGATGCGAGGCGGCTGAACCTCGCTCCGATGGTGGCCGACAATGATGCGCCGCACTCGACCGCCTTTACCGTCAGCGTCGATTTCAAGCACGGCACGACGACAGGCATATCGGCCGACGATCGCACGCTGACAGTGCGCAATCTCGCCAACGGCAATGTCGGCGCTTCCGATTTCGTGCGGCCCGGCCATATCTTCCCCCTCGTGGCCCGCGAAGGCGGCGTGCTGATGCGCTCGGGGCATACGGAGGCGGCCGTCGACCTCTGCAAGCTGGCGGGTCTGCCCCCGGTCGGCGTCATCTGCGAACTGGTCAATGACGACGGTACAGTGATGCGCGGGCCACAGGTTCAGGCTTTCGCGGAGAAAAACGGGCTGAAGCAGGTTTCCGTCGCAGATCTCATCGCCTATCGACAGAGGCAGGAGACGCTCATCGAACGCATCGCCTGCTTCGACTTGGAAACCCCGGGCGGCAAGGCCAAGGCCTTTACCTACACTCTGCCTTGGGACACCATGCATCATCTGGCGATCGTGTTCGGCGACATCCGCGACGGTGTCGATGTGCCTGTTCGCCTGCATCCGGAGAACGTCGTGGACGATGTCTTCGGCACCGACGATCGGCTTCGCGCCATCATGAAGTCGATGGGCGAGGAAAAGCGCGGCGTGATCGTTTATCTGCGCGAAGGATCGGTGGGCGTCGGCCATCAGGCGCGCAACCGCCGTCAGGCATCGGATAGGGAGGATCACGACGAGGCCAAGCGCCGCGAGAGCGAATGGCGGGAGATCGGCCTCGGCGCCCAGATCCTCAGGGACCTCGGCATCTCCTCCATCAATCTCATCACCTCGCGGGAGCGGCATTATGTCGGGCTGGAAGGCTTCGGCATCCGCATCGCCAAGACCGAGATATTCTGATCCCGTCCGCTACCTCGCTGCGCCCTTGAGCGCCGCAACCATTTCGCGAATACCACGGCTCATATGCTTGTCGCGACGCATGATTATCGCGAGCGAGCGGGAAAGGCGTGGCGACAACGATCGCCACGCGATCTCCTCGGACAGGGGAGCCCGATCGACGGCGAGTTTCGGCAGGATGGCCCAGCCGAGGCCTGCTCCGACCAGTTGCTTGATTGCTTCGACGCTGCCCAGTTCCATTGCCGGTTTGGGTGCAAAGCCGGCCCGCAGAAACCACCGGTCGACGAGGCGACGCGTATTGCCGCCGCTCTCGTAAAGGAGCAGCGGCTTGCCGGCCATGAATGCCGGCGACACGGCCTGCGAGGGTGCGTCCTCGCCATCAGGAACAACCGCCACGAGTTCGTCCCGATAGATCTCGTCCACCACAAAGGCGCGCCCGGAAGCGGGCAGGGTGACGAGCGCTACATCGAGGCGGTTTGCCTCGAGCAGTTTCAGCACGTCGGCCGTGTTCCCTGTGTGCACAATGATCTCGAGCCCAGGCATATCCTCCTTGAGCTGTTTGAGAACGCGGGGCAGCAGGTAGATGCAGGCCGTGGCGCCTGTGCCGATACGGATGCGGCCTGCGGCGCCGCGTCTGTGGGGGACGGTTGCCTCGATGGCTCTTGCCACCTCCTCCTGGATGCGTGCCGCATGGGCGAGCAGGTCGTGGCCAGCAGGCGTCGCTTGCGCCCGGCGGCCGACGCGCTCGACCAGACGAACGCCGAGCTGGCGTTCCAGCTGGCGTATCTGCAGGCTGACAGCCGGTTGGCTGATGCCGGCACGCTCCGCTGCCGCCGAGAAACTGCCCAGCTCAACGACATCGGCAAAGGTTCGGAGCTGGCCGAGATTCAAATCCTTCATCAAAGAATCCCTTATCTGATGCATAAGAAGCATAATCTTCAATTTGATCAAGCGATGGCGCAGGATCGGTTCATTCTCGAAAGCGGAGCCGATCGTGATTGCCACAATAGGAGAGTGCGAGCTGCGTCCCGGCGAGCAAAAGGACATCGCGGCAATCACAGCCATCTATGGCGATGCGGTGCGCCATGGCTGCGCGAGTTTCGAACTGGATCCCCCTGACGAGAAGGAAATGGCGGCGCGCTTCGAGACGCTGGTCGGCTCGGGTTTTCCATACCTCGTGGCCGAAATCGCGGGGGAAATCGTGGGCTACGCCTATGCCGGTTCCTATCGTCCACGACCGGCCTATGGCGCTACCGTGGAGAACTCCGTCTATGTCGATCCGCGCCGACAGGGCAGGGGCGTCGGCCGCGCTCTTCTCGCAGGGTTGATCGCAGAAGCGGAAGTGCGCGGCTTCCGCCAGATGGTGGCGGTAATCGGGGATTCGTCCAATCTTTCCTCCATCCGGCTGCATGAGGGGCAGGGCTTCGCCCATGTCGGCACATTGCGCTCCGTCGGCTGGAAACACGGCCGCTGGCTCGATACGGTGCTTATGCAGCGCGTGCTAGGCCCTGGCGACAGGACTCCCCGATGATAGCGCCTGGCCTCGTCATACGCCTCGGCACGGCTCAGCTTATCTGCTGGGGCACCTCCTACTACCTGATCGGTATCTTCGGTCAGCGGATCGCCACCGATTTCGGCTGGTCGATCACGCTCGCCTATTCCGGCCTTTCCGGCGCTCTGGTGGTCATGGGGCTGACCTCCGGCTTCATCGGGCGCCTGATCGATCGCCACGGCGGACGAATGGTGATGACGCTGGGCTCCGTGCTGATGGCGCTGGCTTGTGTCGGTTTGAGCCGGTCGTGGGATCTCTTCACCTACAATGCTTCCTGGGCTTGTCTCGGGCTTGCCATGCGCATGACCCTCTACGAAGCAGCTTTCGCCACGCTGGCCTGGATCGGCGGCCGGTCGGCGCGGCGGGCCATGTCTCAGATCACGCTGCTCGGAGGCCTCGCGTCTACGGCGTTCTGGCCGATTGGCCATGCGCTGGCTTCGGCGTTCGGCTGGCGGGACGCTTTGCTGATCTACGGAGGTTTTGCGCTGCTGACTGCTCCGTTGCACTGGTCACTTCCCGCCCGGCGCCAAACTGACCTGCCGGATCGGTTCGCGTCCGTTCAGCGGCCGCCCTTGGCGTCCACCAGGATGGAACGCGTGCTCGCCGGTGCCCTTTATGTCGGTCTCGTAACCGCCGTGGCTTTCCTGAACTCCGGCATGTCGGCGCACATGATCGGCATCATGGCCGGCCTCGGTATGGGCGCGGGATTATCCGTCTGGCTTTCGACCCTCCGCGGGGTCGGTCAGTCTGCCGCCCGGCTGTGGGAGGTGCTTTTCGGCAGCCGGGTGAGCGAGCTTACGCTTGGCATCGTGGCAGGGGGCGGCCTAGCGACAGCCTTCCTTTTCGGTCAATTCAGCGGGGCAAGCGTTCTAGCCGGGGCAATTTTTGCGCTGGCCTATGGCGCCGGCAACGGGCTGATGACGATCGCGCGGGGCACGCAGCCGCTGGTGCTCTTCGATCCGGCCAGCTACGGCGCGCTGTCCGGAAAGCTGCTGGCGCCAAGTTTTTTCGTCTCGGCGCTCGCTCCGGTCGTCTATGCCGCTGTCATTGAAGCCGCCGGCGAGAAAGTCGCGTTGCAACTCTCCCTGGCGCTTGTCTGTGTGGCTCTGGCCTGCGCGGTGCTGCTGTGGTGGCGCTTTCGCAAAGGTGCCGCTAATGTTTGAGCCACGTTGCGAAGCCTTGTGCTTGGCTTGCCCATGGGGCATTGGGTAGGCCAAGCCAGCCTGTACCGCCATGACGGAGATCCGAACTTGCCAGCCTATCGTTCCAGAACCACCACCCACGGTCGCAATATGGCGGGAGCCCGCGGCCTTTGGCGCGCCACCGGCATGAAGGATTCTGACTTCGGCAAGCCGATTATCGCGGTGGTGAATTCCTTCACCGAGTTCGTTCCCGGTCATGTCCATCTCAAGGATCTCGGCCAGTTGGTTGCCCGCGAGATCGAGAAGGCAGGCGGTGTGGCCAAGGAGTTCAATACCATCGCGGTCGATGACGGCATCGCCATGGGTCACGACGGCATGCTCTATTCGCTGCCGTCGCGAGAGCTCATCGCAGACTCCGTCGAATACATGGTCAATGCGCATTGCGCCGACGCCATGGTCTGCATCTCGAATTGCGACAAGATCACGCCGGGCATGCTGATGGCTTCGTTGCGCCTCAACATTCCGACGGTCTTCGTTTCGGGCGGGCCGATGGAAGCCGGCAAGGTCGTGCTCAAGGGGAAAACCCACGCGCTCGATCTGGTCGACGCGATGGTGGCCGCTGCCGACGACAATGTTTCCGATGAAGACGTCAAGATTATCGAGCGCTCGGCCTGCCCGACCTGCGGTTCCTGCTCGGGCATGTTCACCGCGAACTCGATGAACTGTCTGACCGAGGCCCTCGGCCTGTCGCTGCCCGGCAATGGTTCGACGCTCGCCACCCATGCCGACCGCAAGCGGCTCTTCGTCGAGGCAGGTCACCTGATCGTCGACCTGGCCCAGCGCTATTACGAACAGGATGACGAAACGGCGCTGCCGCGCGTCATCGCCTCGAGGGCCGCGTTCGAGAATGCCATGACGCTCGACATCGCCATGGGCGGCTCGACCAATACCGTCCTCCACATCCTTGCTGCCGCCCTGGAAGGGGGCGTCGATTTCACCATGGCCGACATCGACCGCCTGTCGCGCCGTGTGCCGGTCCTCTGCAAAGTCGCGCCCGCCAAGAACGATGTCCATATGGAGGACGTGCACCGGGCCGGGGGCATCATGGCGATCCTTGGCCAGCTCGACAAAGCGGGTCTCCTCAATCGGGACCTGCCCACCGTGCACAGTGCGACCCTCGGCGAAGCACTCGATCATTGGGATATCTCCCGCACAAAGAGCGACAAGGTGCGGGAGTTCTTCCGGGCTGCGCCCGGCGGTGTGCCGACACAGGTCGCCTTCAGCCAGGATGCCCGCTGGGACGAGCTGGATCTCGATCGCGAGGCAGGCGTTATCCGCGATGCCGAGCACCCCTTCTCCAGGGATGGCGGTCTTGCGGTGCTGAAGGGCAATCTCGCGCTCGACGGCTGCGTGGTGAAGACGGCAGGCGTCGACGAGTCGATCCTGAAGTTCACCGGCCCGGCGCGGGTGTTCGAAAGTCAGGACGCTGCGGTGAAGGGGATCCTCGGCAACGAGGTGAAGGCCGGCGATGTAGTGGTTATCCGCTACGAGGGGCCGCGCGGCGGGCCGGGCATGCAGGAAATGCTCTATCCGACGAGCTATCTGAAGTCGAAAGGCCTGGGCAAGCTCTGTGCGCTCCTGACGGATGGCCGCTTCTCCGGCGGCACCTCGGGCCTCTCGATCGGCCATGTCTCGCCCGAAGCGGCCGAAGGTGGCCTGATCGGCCTGGTACGCGACGGGGACACGATCGAGATCGACATTCCGAACCGCACGATCCAGCTCCTGGTCGACGATGCGGAGTTGGAAACCCGGCGTGCCGCGCAGGACGAGGCGGGCTGGAACCCGGCGGTCAAGCGGCAGCGAAACGTGACGACGGCCCTCAAAGCCTATGCTGCATTCGCGACGAGCGCCGCCTACGGGGCCGTGCGCAAGCTGCCGGAATAACGAATGGCAATGATTCGGCGCGCCAATAGGGCGCGCCGAATGTTGAGGGCCCCCCGGTCAGTTTCTCCGAATTCTGGCTACGGCGTATGCGTCCAGTGCAACCGTGGCCGAGCGGATGCTTTGTGCCGAGATGTCCAGATAGTTCGGTCTGGCGGCGATATTCTCGAAGGAGTCCGCGTCTAGGACGGCCATGTTCGCGTCGCTCCGAAATTGATCGGGGAGGGCGACCTCTACTGTGCGGCCGGTGAGATTGGCGAGCCACAGAACAGGTCGGCCATCTTCATCTGCGGCAATTGCCTCGATCTTGCTTCGCGGCGAGAGGTTGACCTCCAGCAACGGTTGGCCCGAAAGTCGAGCGAGGCCGGCGATCACGTGGAATCCTGGATAGATCACCGCTTCTGGCCGGTCGTCGAAATAGGGTTGCCGGAAATCCATTGTTCGGTGGATGTGCCCCATGGGACCGGTGGGCGATCCGAACGCCACCGCCTCGACCCCGCCTCGGGCGCATGCCGCGACGTAGGCGATCATCCATGCGGCATTGAAAATGCCGCGTTGGCGCGGGTCGATGGCGCTGAGGCAGAGGCGAGAATTGTCAGGATTGGGAGTCGTCGATCTGCCATAGGGATTCTCCCGACATGCAAGCTGGCTTGGGCCGATGCGATACGGCATGTCGCCCATGAAAGAGCGCGTCGACAGTATCTGGTAGGGCAGCGCCTCGTTCGTCTCCATGACGGACTGATCGTCGGCCGCGTGCACGTTGGGACAAGTCGTGTGGGTCACGAAATCCAGCGATGCGGCGGGCGGCCGCTTTCGGTTTAGTTCGGTGAAGTAGGTGGCCATGCCGCCGCCGAGCCTCACTTCGGGAAACGCCTTGCGCGCCGCGGCGTAGGTTTCCTCGAAGGTCGGCATTTCGGGCCATGGCGCGTCTGGCTGAACCGAAACCATGTCCTGCGCCGGGAAAACCGTGATGGTCTGCGGCCGCAGCCTCGCTTCTTGGGCTGCCCTTGCAACGGGGACGAGTTCCCCAAGGGGATCGAGCGTGCCCTTCGTGACGATCTCGAGCGTGATTTCCGCGCCGGTCAGATCGGCGAGCGCCCGGTAGTGTTCCATCTGTGCGCGCCCATGGCCTTTGCGAAGATCGATCTCGCAGATGAGCGAGGCGACCTCGAGCCGCTTCAGTAGGTCGCCTTTCTCAAGCGCGAACGATGCTTCCTCGGCCGGAACGCCGAGGCCGATTGCCGGAAACCGACCGGCTTCGGCACCGAGCGTAAGGGAAACCGGCCGGTCGGCTGCCCCTCCGCTCGTTACGGGCAGGATTCCGGACACTGTCAGGCTCACGGATTGCGCAATCTTCTCGCCTTTGCACAACACATATGGCCAGGGCTTGGTGAGCGGACGAACATAGGTCTTGTAGGAAGCGTCCGACCAGTTGCGCTGGTCCTCCATCTCGAACGCGTCACCTTCCATTCTGCAGGTCGCCCACACCCCAGGAGCGATCTCATGTGAAAGCGAACGAATGTCCTTGAACGGACATCTTGGATCGATCAACTCGGGAAAAATCGCGGTCTCTTCTCGCCCATCCACGTGAAGGATCTTTACAGGACGGCCCGCCACGCCCTCCACGGGGTGTAGCACGATGAATCCGGTGCGGTTGGTCAGAACATCGGTCTGGGGCTCTGCGACCGCTTCGAACGATAGCGACCCGTCGACCGCCCCAGTGATCGTGGCATCGTAAGACAGCGTGCGCTCGGCATCCGAACAGGTTGCGCGATAGGTTACCGCGAAGCCGTCGGCCCCTTCCTCTATTTCGAGGTTTTCGATTTCTGGCGAAAACGTGCCCCAGTTCTCGTCGCGAACCAGGAAAGCGATGGCGCGCAGCACCTCAGTGCCGTCCAAGCGGATATATCGCAGAGCGCCGTTGTCGAATTCCACCGACAGCGGTCCGGCTCGGAGCGTTCGCATGGATGGCGTGTCCTGGTCGGTGCCGAACAGGGCAATAGCGCGCGAGACCATCCGATCTTCCTCCTCTCGTCTTAAAGCGCTCTCTCCGATTCCCGATCGAATATCGATGCGCGCTTCATATTGATGTCGATCTGGATCTGCTCTCCCGGCCGGCTCACGTCGTGCGCCTGCAATTCTGCCATGACAGGCGTTCCGTCGAGACTGAAGGTGGCATAGCTGCGCGATCCCGTCGGCTGGATCAGAGCGATGGTCGCGTCATAACGGACGTGTCCAGCCTCGGGCCCGGCATCCCGCGCACGCGTGACATGCTCCGGCCTGAGCCCCAGAAGCACCGCTTGGCCGTCTTCGGCGTCGATGAGTGTGCGGCCGGCGGGAATCGGGATCGACGTCTGCTTGAGCGTGACGGCGTCGCCATTCTCCCCACGCAGCAACTTTCCCGGCAAGAAGCTCATCTTGGGGGAGCCGAGGAAACCCGCCACGAAGGTCGAAGCGGGCCGCTCGAAAAGGTCGAGCGGAGCACCCTGCTGTTCGATAATGCCGTCTCGCATCAGCACGATCCTGTCGGCCAGGGTCATCGCTTCGATCTGGTCATGCGTGACGTAGATCATCGTGGTCGCGATCTGCTGGTGCAGCCGCTTGATTTCCCCCCTCATTTCATCGCGCAATTGCGCGTCGAGATTGGAGAGCGGCTCGTCGAACAGGAAGATGCGCGGGCTGCGCACGATCGCACGGCCGATTGCCACGCGCTGGCGCTGGCCGCCAGAGAGCTGGCGCGGATAACGGTCGAGCAGCTTGGTAATGCCGAGCATGCGTGCGGCGTCCATCACGCGCTGGTCGATCTCATGTTTGGGCATCTTGCGCGCTTTCAGCCCGAAGCCGATATTCCCGGCGACATTCATGTGGGGATAGAGAGCATAGTCCTGGAAGACCATCGCGACGTCTCTGTCCCGCGGCCGAAACTCGTTGACGACCTCGCCGCCGATCTCGATCGTGCCATCCGATGCCTCTTCCAGGCCGGCGATCGTCCGCAGCAAGGTGCTCTTGCCGCATCCCGACGGGCCGACCAGAACGGTGAACTCGCCGTCGCTTATGTCGAGGTCGATCCCGCGCACGGCGTCGAAAGCGCCGTATTTCTTGTGCAGACCGATGATCTTCACATTTGCCATTCGCGTTGTCCTAGCCGCGGACTGCGCCGAGCGTCAGCCCGCGCACGAGATGCTTCTGAGCGAGCACTCCGAGCGCGATGGATGGCGCGAGCGAAACGATGGCGAGCGCCGCTGCCTCGCCATATTGAGCACCCTGGAAGCCGATGAAAGCTCGAAACACGGTCGGCAGCGTGAAGGCGTAACGGCTGGTCAGGACGAGCGCAAAGAAGAACTCGGTCCAGCACGCGATGAAAGCGAACACCGCAGCCGCGACGATGCCAGGAGCTGCGAGCGGCACCGCGACCGACCAGAAGGCCTGCCAGCGCGTGCAGCCGTCGACCAACGCAGCCTCTTCCAGAGATTTGGGCATCTGCCGGAAATAGGCGAACATCATCCACACGGACACAGGGAGAGTGAATACGGTGTAGGCGATGATCAGGCCGAACCGTGTGTCGTAGACGCCGATGTTGCGATAGATCAGGAAAATCGGGAGCACGATGCCGATCGGCGGCAGGAAGCGTTGCGATAGAACCCAGAACGAGAGGTGTTGCCCACCGGTGTTGTATCGGGCCAGGCTGTAGGCCATCAGCGTACCGAACAGCGCCGAAAGGGCCGTCGCCGAAAGGGAGATGATCAGGCTGTTGATCAGTCCGTCGAGCCCGCGATAGGTGAAAAGAGCGGCTTCGTAGTGAATCAGGGTCGGCGCGGCCGGAAACCAGACGGGTGGATTGGCCAGATAATCGTCGCTCGGTTTGATCGACGTGTTGAACATCCAATAGAGCGGCCAGAGCACGAACAGCAGGAAGAAGCCCAACAGGACGATCCTTCCGAAAGGAAGGGACCGCGGTTTCACCCGGCGGGCTGAGCGGACGGCGACCATCAATTCGGCTCCGCTTTGAGGAGACGCCGCACGAGCAGCATGACCACGATCGCAGTGAAGAAAAGGAACAGCCAGCTTCCGGCCGTCGCCTGGGACAGGTGGAACTGGGTGAAGCCGACCGTGTAGAGATAATAGGACGCCGTATACGTCTGAGTGCCCGGCCCGCCGCCCGTCATGATGAAGATCGTGTCGAACATGCGGATGGCGTCGAGAAGCCGGAAGGTGACCGCCAAAAGCATCATCGGTGCGAGATGGGGCAAGGTGATCGCCCAGAACGCCTGCCAGGCATTGACGCCGTCGAGTTCGGCGGCCTCGTACAGGTTGGATGGGATGGCCGTCAGCCCGGCCAGCAGGATGACGAACATGAACGGTGTCCACTGCCAGACATCGGCAAGGATCAGTGACATGTAGAGCCACGGGCTTTCTGTCAGCCAGCCGATCGTCACGTCCCGTCCTAGAATCTGGCTGAGGATATAGTTCGTGGGGCCGAACGGTCGTTGCAGCAGGAGGGTCCAGGCTTGGCCGACGATCACGGGACTGATGAAGAGCGGCACGATCAGGACCGACATGATGAGTCCGCGGCCAGGGAAATTTCGGACCATCGTAAGCGCAACGAGTAGTCCCAGGGCGAATTCGATTGCAACGCTGACGCCGGAAAGAATCGCGGTGAGCAGAAGCGACCATCTCGCTACCGGGTCGAATACCACTCGCTCGAAGTTCTTCAGGCCGACGAAAGCGTGTCCGGGGACTTGGAAGTCGTAATTGATGAACGAGACGACGAGTGAAAAAGCGAGCGGATAGATCGACAGCGTCAGGATCAGCAACACGGCCGGTGCTACCAGCAGCCATTTGAAGTGGCGGTCCAACCAGGCGGCCAGACCCGAGAGCCGGAGTGGCGCACCGGCACTCCGCATGTTCTTCATTGTGATCGGGACCGACATCGAACCATTGCCTCGCGGTCGCATCTTCTCGACAGATTGAGCCCAACTGGCCCAGGCTGGCTCGGCCGGCGCGCTTTTTCCGGCCAAGCCAAAATGCTGTTCAGAGCTTCACAGCCATGCCGAGTTTTTCCACGGTGTTGTCGGCGGTCGCACCCGGCAGCTTCAGAAACTCGGCGTAGAATGCTTTCTGGGTCTCGGCCCCAAGCCGGTCCGTCGTCGCGTCCCACTCGCTGGCCGCCGTCTTGAGCGAAGCTTCCGGGTCCCCTCCAGCCCACACCGCCGTGCACATGCGATCGACGCTCAGGAAATAGTCCTGGGCTCCCGGCATGATCGGATCGAGCAGGCCGACATTCGCGGAGTTGTTGAGGTTGACAAGGTACTCCTTCGCGCTGGGGAAAAGTCCTGCGTAAAGGTCGGACTTGAAGTGGGAGAGCCGATAAGGATCACGCAACGCGTAAGGCAGCATCACGCGGGCAAGCGAAACCGGCGGTGAAGTCACCCATTGCATGAAAAGATATGCCGCCTCCAAGTTCGCGGAGTCCGCGGACAGCGCCTTGTTGAAACCGGTTGCATGTTCGGGGTTGCCCGGCACGACGGCGTAGCCGACCTTCCCCGCTATCTGCGACTGCGGAATGAAATTGATCGCCGTCGCGCTCTGCGAATAATTGGCTGCCATGCGACCCGTTGGCGGCCAGGAATAGATCATGGCCACTTTTCCCGTCAGGAACGCCGCCCATAACGACACGGCGTCCAACTCGTTGTTGCCGGGAATGGAGGCGGCGTTCGCCGCCTGCATGTTCTTCAGTGTCTTCAGGCCGGCCTCGGAAGCTAGTTGCGCCTTCATGTTGTCGTCGAAGAGTTTCCCACCATTGGCTCGGTATTGCTGCAGGAAGTCGAACTGATTCCCGGGGCTGCCTGCCTTGCGAAAATGGCCGGCGCCATAGACGTTGGGCGCCATCTGATCGGTGATGAACTGCGCGGTCTCGGCATATTCCTCCCAGGTTTTCGGCGGCCCGAGCGGCCTGGAAAATTTCGCCTGGTAGGCTTCCATCATCTTCGGATCCTCGAAGATGTCCTTCCGATAGTAGAGTGCGAACATGTCGCCGTCGTCGAAGAAGCCCCAGATCTTGCCCTTGTAGGTGGGAAGGGCCTTGTAGAGCGGATGGTAGTCTTCGAGATCCGCCATGTTCATATGTTTGGCGATGTAGTCGTCGAGCGGAGCGATCACGCCGCCATCGGCAAGAGAGGGCGTCCAAGCCGGGGAGATGTCGAGGATGTCGTAGGCCCCGGAGCCGGCTATGTGTTCCGCAACCGCCTTGGAATATTGGTCGGGATTGGACAGCTCGACGACATTCGATTTGATGCCCGTGAGTTGCTCCCACATGGGGCCGCTGAAGTTGCGGGGGTCGAGAGCCTGCAGGCCGGCCTCGTAAGTCATGTTGAGTGTGATGCCGGAATATTGCTTGGCCGCTTGCGTCGCGCGGAACGCGGAGCCTTCGGCGGGTCCTTCGCTCGACGACTTGAGTGCGGCGGCTTGCGCCTGGCCGAGCGGGGAAGAAGGATCGGCGAGCTCCAGCTTTTGCTGTGCGAGCGCCCAGTCCGACATCATTCCGAGCATCGGCCCGGAAGCGGCGAGCATCCCGATCATCTGACCGAAGCGGGTGATGAATATCCGACGCGTATGTTCCCCGCGCAGGAAAGCGTCGACCTCTTCTTCGAGGCCGGCCTGGAAGTCACGTTTTTGTTGTTCGTTCATTGTTTCAACTCCTCCCAAGAGTTGACCATCCGCGATGGCGGCGGTCGGCTGTAGCCTTCCCGCTCAGCCGTGGCGCTGCAGCCAAGCTATGCTCCAGGCGCCATCGTGGTGTCGTCGCCACGGTGGCGCGCGCCCTGGTCGCTACACAAGCGCTGCCTACGGGCCATATCGCCTACCGAATTCGGCTAGGCGCCTTCTCCACAGATCCGAGGCAAGCACTTCACGATTGACGACGCCACGCGGCTCGCGACCGTGCTGCACGTCGATAACCGCCCGCACATCGGCGGCCCCGTTGCCGGCAAAGCACTGATCAGTCCAGCACAAGGCATGCGGTGCGAGAATGACATTGTCGAGCTCGATGATCGGATCGTCGGCCTGCGGCGGCTCCTCCTCCAGCACGTCCAGTCCGGCGCCGGCGATCCGGCGCTCTTCCAGGGCTTCGGTCAGCGCCTTCTGATCGACGATCGGGCCGCGCGCAGTATTGATGAGGTACGCAGTTGGCTTCATCAGCGCGAGCCGCTCGGCATTGACGATATGGCGCGTCTCCGGGGTAAGCGGACAGTTCACCGAAAGGATATCGGAGCGTCCGAACAGATCCTCGAGCCCGACCAATTCGACGCCAAGTTCCCTGGCGATCGCCTGGTCGGCGAACGGGTCATGGGCGATGAACCGCATATCGAAGGGCTTCGCCAGCCGGAACACCTCGGCGCCGATATTGCCGATGCCCAACAAACCTAAGGTCCGGCCGACAAGGCCGACACCCATGTGTTCGGAGCGTTTCGCATAGCCGGATGCCGCTTCCCGCGTCAGCCTGTCCTTGATCATGAGCTTGCCGGTCAATGCCAGCATCAGCGTGATGACCGAGACTGCGACTGGGCGCCTGACGCCGTCCGGCGTGATGACCAGCGCGATGCCCGCCTTGGTGCAGGCCTCGACGTCGACGGTATCGTAACCGACACCAAATCTTGCGACCACGGCGAGCCGGCGACTCTTGGGCACGCTGCCGGCGTCAAAACGATGGGCAAGCAGGATCAGCGCGTCGAAATCGTCCAACTGTTCCGCCCGCAACGGGCTGGCGGATTCCAGATAAGCTATTTCGACGCCGGGCGCATTGCGCAGCGTTTCAATATCGAAATCGGGATAGGTCGGCGATCCGTCCGGCTTTGTGAAATCGCCGGAAAGCGCGACCCGAAATTTGGCGTCGTTCATCTCCGCCTCCTATTTGCACCCGTCGCGAAGCCCATTGATCGCCTCGGCCAGCGCATTGTGCAGAACCCAGACATCGCCCGAATAGCAGAGGAAATCGAAGCCCTGGGCGTAAAGCTCAATGCCCTGTTGCACCGTCGGAACCAGCCGGCCGAGCGCCTTGCCGTGCTTCTTGGCTGCAGCAGTCGTCCTTTCGATCGCGTCCCTGAATTTCGGATGCTCGAAATCTCCGGGAACGCCGAGCGATACCGACAGGTCGAAATGACCGACCCATAGCGCGTCGACACCTTCGATGGCCGCAATGGCTTCAGCGTTCTCGACGCCTTCCTCGGTCTCAATCTGGCAGAAAAGAGTCGAGCGGGAGTTCGCCCCGGTGAACTTGTCGGTCACAGCGCCTGGACGGTAGCGGTCATGGGCAACCTGCAAGGCGACGCCGCGCTTTCCGGCGGGGTGGTATTTCATCGAGTCCACGATGTGGCGAGCCTGGTTGGCGTTGCCGACCATCGGGAGCATCAGGCCTTCCGCTCCCATGTCCATGGCGCGAGCGATATGGTGGTATTCGAGGGAGGGAACGCGCACGATCGCAGGGAGTTGGGCGGCTTCGAAATAGCGCAGCGTGCTTTTGACTGTCTCGAAGCCAAATCCGGAATGTTCGAGATCGAAGAGGACGAAATCGCAGCCGGCCGATTTCAGGATATGGCCGATCCCTGGGGTGGCGAACTCCACGATGAAATGTCCAAGCTTTGCTTGTCTATCCCTGGACATTTCTTTGAGGCTGTGATCGGCCATGCCTTTCCTCCCTGTCGTTTTTGCTAGCCCTCGCAGACCAGGTTGCCCTGAATGACGGTCTTCTCGGCCACGAGCGACGAGCTTTGCGCGTCGAAGACGGCAAAGTGCTCCGTTCTGCAGTGCCGGTCGAATGAGGCTTCGTCGTCATAGAGTTCATAGAGCAGCACGCGGTCCGCCTTGCCTTGCGGCTCGACCACGTCGAAACGCCGGCATCCCGGTTCGTCACGGACCGAAGCATGGGCGTTGGCGTCGATCATCCGGCGGAACTCGGCAAGCGCTCCCGATTTGAGCCGAAAATCCACCATGACAACGAAGCCGCTCATCGTTTCTCGACCAGATTCATGTAGCGGCGCGCCACATATTCGAGGTGGTTGCGCATGGCGCGCTCGGATCTGTCGGGATCTCTAGCCGCGACGGCCTCGAAGATGGCTCTATGGGCCTCGTAGGCCTTCACGTCCTCGCCCGCGGCAAGCGTGGTGTGTCGCTGTTCGAGCAGCCACTCCGCCAGGGCGTCATGGATCGCCGTGAAGATCGGATTGCGCATCATCAATGCGAGCGCGTAGTGGAAGTCCACATCCGTTCGCTCGAAGCGCTTCAAATCGCCGATCGATTGACGATTGGCCTCCAGGGCCTCCTTGAAGGCCTCGATATCCTCCTTCGTTGCATGGAGCGCTGCGTTGCGGGCAAGGCCGACCTCGAAAAAGATCCGCGCGTGCTGGAAATTGCGAACGCCGTCGGGCGCGGTAAGCATATGCCGCGCCGGGCCGGCCAGCGCATCGATGACAAATTGGGGTGTGGGACGCGTCACCCGCGCACGCTCACCGGAACGTACCTCCACGAGTCCCATCTTGCTGAGATGGAGCAGCGCTTCGCGCACCGACGGCCGGCCGACGCCGAAGTGGCGCATCAAGTCGCGCTCCGATGGCAGCCTGTCGGCCTCCGCAAACTCGCCGTCCCGGATCATCTGTTCAAGATGATGGGCAACTTCATCGGAGAGTTTACGCGGCTTTATCTGTCCACCACGCATTTGGCATACCTTTTATACCAAGTGCTTTTACAGTAAGTCTTGGCCGTGACGTTTGTCAATTGAGCTGTCAGGATCATGAGGCGGACGTGACAACAACGTCGGCAGTCCTGAATTTGAGGGGGAGAAGGATGAGATTTGACGGACGATTTTCGGGACGGCGCGCCGTTGTCACGGGAGGCGCTTCTGGTATCGGACTCGCCGTGGCCTCACGGCTGGCGGAGGAGGGGGCCCGCGTCTCCGTCTGGGATCGGGACAGGGAACAGATTGAGGCTGCAAAATCGGAGATTTCCGGCCTTTATGACGAGGTTGTGGACGTTTCCGACTGGCAGTCGGTGTTGGCTGCAGCCGACGGTACTGCGAAGATCCTCGGCGGTATCGACATATTGGTGACGAGCGCCGCCATTACGGGTCCCAACACGACCACCTGGGAATATTTGCCCGAAGAATGGCGCAAGGTTATCGATGTCAACGTCAATGGTGTCTTCCACTGCAACAAAGCTGCGGTGCCGCATATGCTGAAGGCCGGGTGGGGGCGGATCGTCAACATTGCCTCGATCGCCGGCAAGGAAGGCAACCCGAACGCGCCGGCCTACAGCGCGTCGAAAGCGGCGGTGATAGGGCTCACCAAGTCGCTGGGCAAGGAGTTGGCGCAATCCGGCATCACCGTGAACTGCGTGACGCCTGCCGCCGTGCGTACTGCCATTTTCAAGCAGATGACGCAGCAGCACATCGACTTCATGCTGTCCAAGATCCCGATGGGGCGTTTCGGCGAAGTCGAGGAGATCGCCGCGTTGATCACCTGGCTGTGCTCCGAGGAATGTTCGTTTACGACTGGAGCGGTGTTCGACATTTCCGGAGGGCGCGCCACGTATTAGAAGGCGGTCCAGGACGACATTGAGGATTTCAGTCGCGTGCAAGGATGCGCCGCATCTCCTCGATCGCGGCTTCGCGCTGGGGATCCTGTCCGGCTGCGTAGGGGAGGGTGAAGGGCACGGATATGTCCGGCTGTACGCCCCGGCCCTCCAGGCGGATATCCTCGCCGATCACGGCGTCGCAGACGGCCAGCTCGAGCAGGCTGTCGTCGGGCAGGACGTACGCGCTCCCGGCCAGCAGTGCGCCCGCCGTGCGGATACCGACGAGCGGTATGCCCTTTGCCTTCAACGCATAGGCAAAGACTTCGAGGCCGCTCCTCGTTCCCTCGTCGATGAGGGCGACCACGGGCCTCTTCCAACGCACATTGGCCAGCATCGCCTCGCCGTCGCGACCGATCAGGCGGAAGGGTGGCACTCCTCCCAGGAAGAGCTCGGCCGCGTCCGAGCGTCCGCCTCCCCAGCGCCCGCGCAGGTCGAGCACAAGGCCGTCGGCTTCCTTGAGGGGACCCTCGGCGAGGGCTTCCGCCACCTTTTCCATCGAACCTGGTGACGCAAGCGTCCATAGATGGATGTAACCGATCTCGTGGCCATCCCGTTCCTCGAGCCTCGCGCTGCTCTCGATCGCCTTCTCGAAGGTGGGCAGCGGCCGCAGCCGCTCGACGGCGACCCTGACCGGGATCGGCTCGGTGCCCGGCCGGCGGCGAACGATCACCTCTACGGTTTTGCCGGCCTTGTCGCGGAAGGATTCGATCTCCCGATACGGGGCACCGTCGACCGATAGGATCTCGTCCCCGGCGAGGATTCCGGCCCGCGCGGCCGGCCCGCCGTCATAAACATCGCTTACGAACCACAGACCATTCCCATGCCGTGCCGCCAAGCCGATGCCGGCATAGGCGACCTCGCCATCCGGCGGAAACAGACGTCGAATGTCGCCGCGTATGCCGTAGCGGAAGATGTCGGCCAGCTCGAAATAATCGATCCCATCCGGCCTGAACCGGCCGGTGTGGGATGCCTGCAGGCTGTCCAGGATCGTCGATATTGCGGCATCGATGCGGCTCTCCGGGCTGTCCGCATTGACCGGAGCCTGGCGATCTTCGACCTCCCGTCTGACCGCCTCGACGAAACGTTCGAGTTTGGAAGCATCATAGAACTTGTCCATCACGAGCTGCACCGCGCGGTCGAAAACGGGATGGCCCGATCGCGGCGGAGAGAGCGCCTGGGCCGGCGCGGCTGCGATGATAAGGAGCAGCAATGCTCCAGCAAAGCGGCGAAAAACGTTGTTGGGCATGGCGCCTCCCGAGGCCGCCATTATCCCCGGATAGGCGATGATATCGAGGCTTCCTGCCGACACTATTGCGTGAAAGAGGCAGGCCAGACAGGGAGGCGGGGTGTCGCCTGTACGTCATTCCCTGCCACCAGCATCTTCACTTCGTAATTCGACCAAATTGCGCATCGCACGCTACTGGCGCGGCAGAGGGCTTCCCCTTGCATCGAAGCGGTGGAATTGACCCGGTAAGGGCGAAAAGTTGAGCGCCTCACCCGGCGCAAAAGGTGCCGTGCCAGGCCGGCGGATGATCACCGGTTCGTCGGCCCCCAACGCGACATAGACATAGGTGTCCGAGCCCAGGTTTTCGGAGTGAATGACGCGGCCGCTCCACACCCCTTCGTCTCCGATCTCCAAATGTTCGGCCCGCACGCCGACCGTCGCGCAGCCGAAAGGCTCCGCATGTTCGCCGGTCAGGAAATTCATTCGTGGCGAGCCGATGAAGCCCGCGACAAAAAGCGATCGCGGACTATTGTAGAGATCGAGCGGCGTTCCGACCTGCTCCACGACGCCGTCGCGCAGAACGCATATCCTGTCTGCCAGCGTCATCGCCTCCACCTGGTCGTGCGTGACATAGATCATGGTGGAGTCCTCCATCTCGTCGTGGAGGCGGGCGATTTCGATCCTGGTGGAAACCCGCAGCGCCGCGTCGAGATTTGACAAGGGTTCATCGAAGAGAAAGACGCGCGGATCGCGGACGATCGCTCGGCCGATCGCTACGCGTTGACGCTGGCCACCCGACAATTGCCGCGGCAGGCGATCGAGCAGCCCTTTGATCTGCAGCATGCCGGCGGCCGCATGCACACGCTTGTCGATCTCTTGCTTGCCGACCTTGGAAAGCTGCATGCCGAAGGCCATGTTCTGGAAGGCGGTCATGTGAGGGTAAAGGGCGTAGGATTGGAACACCATGGCGACGCCGCGCCGGGACGGCGCGAGTTCGTTGACGCGTTCCCCGTCGAACAGAAGTTCGCCCGACGTGATGTCCTCCAGCCCGGAGACCAGGCGAAGCAGCGTGGATTTCCCGCATCCCGAGGGGCCGACGAACACCATGAACTCGCCTGAGCGGATGTCCATGTCCACGCCCTTGATGACTTCGACCGCACCGAAGGACTTGCGGACATCCCTGAACTCTATGTGCGCCATGGCTATCCCTTCACGCCGCCGGCCGTGAGGCCGGATACGATTTTTCGCTGGAAGACGAGCACGAGCAACACCAGCGGAACCGTGACGATCACCGACGCGGCCATGATGGCGCCCCACGGGATCTCGAACTCGCTGCCGCCGGACAGAAGAGCGATGGCGACCGGAACCGTTCTCGTTTCCGCGGAAGCAGTAAAGGTGAGCGCGAAGAGGAACTCGTTCCATGCCCCAATGAAGGCGAGCAGCCCGGTCGTAGCCAAGGCTGGCCACAGCAGTGGCAAGAAAACCCGCGTGATGATCACCCAGGGCGTGGCCCCATCGACAATCGCCGCCTCTTCCAATTCGATCGGCAATTCTCGCAAGAAGGTCGTCAGCACCCATACCGTGAAGGGGAGGGTGAAAATCGTGTAACTCAGGATCATCGCCCAAGGCGTGTTGAAGATGCCGAGAAAGCGGACCAGCTCGAACAGCCCCGCAAGCACGGCGATATGCGGGAACATGGAGACGGCGAGAATGGCGATCAGCAGCATGCCACGCCCGCGAAACTGTACCCGCGCCAAGGCGTATGAAGCCGTTACTGCAAGGAACAGCGCGATGGCCACTGTCGTGGTCGCGATGAAAATCGAGTTCAAGATCGAGGCGGGAAAGTTGGCGGAGGTCAGCACCGTTACGTAATTTCCGAGGTCGAACGACACCGGCAGGTAGTTCACCTGGAAGATCGCAGTGCCGGTCTCCAGGCTGGTGAGAACAGCGTAGTAGAATGGGAATACGGCCACGACGACGATCACCAGCACCAGCGCGTAGAAGGCGATGTTTCCGAGAAGCTTCATCGCACGACCTCTCCGCCGAGGTTCAGCCGGCCGAGCCGGATATAGAGAAGGACGAAGGCGGCGATCAGCAGAAAGAGCAGGGTCGACTGTGCGGATCCATAACCGAATTTATTGAAATCTATGAGGTTCTCCCGGGCGATGACCGACATGGTCTTGGTCGCGGCGGAACCGGGTGTAAGCACATAGACGAGATCGAACATTCTCAAGGCATCGAGCGTGCGGAAGATCACCGCCACAAGCAGAGCCGGTCGAATGAGCGGCAGCGTTACGCGGAAGAAGACCTTGACGGGATGGACGCCATCGATCCGCGCCGCCTCGTAGATCTCGCGCGGAATCATCTGCAGTGCGGCGAGCGTGAGCAGCGCCACGAAAGGCGTGGCCTTCCAGACGTCCACGATGATGATCGCGGTCATGGCAGTATCCGGATTGGCGGTCCACGCAACCTTCTGCGAAATCAGTCCAAGCCTCAAAAGCAGGTCATTGATGATCCCGTGCTGGTCGTTGAGCATCCACCCCCACATCTTGGCCGAAACGATCGTGGGGATCGCCCAAGGGATGAGAACGGCGGCGCGTACAAGCCCGCGCCCCTTGAACTCGGTGTTGAGGACCAGCGCGACAATGACACCGAATATGGTCTCGAGACTGATCGAAACGACTGTGAAATAGACCGTGTTCCATACGGCGTTCCACCAGGCCGGGTCGGCAAGGACGCCGCGGAAAATCACGCGCCCCGACGATAGTGCGCGCCAGCTCAAGTAGTTCCGGAGCCCAACCCATTCACCGCCACCCAAATCGTTGAGCGAAGTGTCCGTGAAGCCGAAATAGATGGTCCGTGCGAGGGGCCAGGCGGCAACGGCGAGCAACGCCACGATCATCGGCAGCAGGAACCAGACGGCCGTTCGTGCGCGCTGCGCCTTGAGCTCCGAACGAGTCCCAACGAGCGATGGTTCCGCGGATGCCCTGATGGTGATCATGTCGTATCCCTGACGGCCCTATGTCGGCTTCCCGGCAAGGCCGGATGCGGCGGCGTCAAGGAAACCGCCCGGATTCGGCGCGGCACTGCGGCCTACCAGCCGTCGCCACGCAAGTCCTCCAGATCGGCCTCCAGGATCTCGAGGTTTTCGGCAGCGGAGCCACTGCCGGAGAGCGTGTTGTGGACCGCGTTCCAGAAAAGGGAAGAGACTTCGTTATAGGCGGTCTTGGTGGGCGCAGACGGGCGTGGGACCGCCTGCAGGAACACATCTTTCCAGCGCGGAATGAGAGGTTGCTTGGTGGCTATCTCGGAATCGTCGTAGAGGTCGACGATTGTTGGGAGATTCGCTCCGATGATTGCCCGCTTCTTCTGCGCCTCCGGGCCCGCGAGGTAGACGGCAAGCGAGATTGCAGCCTCCTGCTCTTCCGAGTATTTGGAGACGGCGACGTTCCATCCGCCTAGGCACCCGGCCGATTGGCCGCTGTCTCCGCCTTTCGGCAGCGGCGCGACGTCGAAGAGACCCTTTACGGCACTATCTTTGCCGTTCCCGAGTTCGTGGGCGTAAGGCCAGTTCCGCATGAACACGGCATTGCCGGTCTGCCAGACGCCACGAGCCTCCTCCTCCTGGTAGGCCAGCACACCCTCGGGTGAAATCGCGCCGGGCCAGGTTGCAGCGAGGTCGACTGCAGCGGCGGCAGCTTCGTTGTTGATGGAGATCGTCCCGTCCGGCTCCACGATCTGGCCGCCGCCGGAAGACTTCACCCACTCGAGCGCGTTGCAGGTCAGACCCTCGTAGGCGCTGCCCTGCCAGACAAAGCCCCAGATATCGCTGTTGCCTTCGGCGCGCTCGGCGTCCTGGATCTTTTTTGCCGTTTCGGTGAGTTCTTCCCAGGTCGCGGGAACCGAAGCTCCATGCTTTTCGAGCAGGTCCTTCCGGTAATAAAGCGCCGGCACGTCGGTAAAGAGGGGAAGTGCGACGAGTCTTCCGTCCACGGTCTGGGAATCTATGATCGACGGAAAGTGCTTGGGTATCAGGTCGGCGGCGGCCTCTTTGAGATCGACGAAGTGCTCCGCGATCTGGGGAGCCCAGATCACGTCGATCTCATAAAGGTCGATGTCCTTGTTGTGGGCGGCGAGCCAGAGCCGGTATTGCCCGAACTGATCGTTCGACGATGCCGGCATGGGCACCAGCTTCACCTTGTTGCCGGTAGCTTCCTCCCACGGTGCGACAAGCTGTTCGAAGACATTGGCCGCATTGCCGGTTATGCCCGCTGCATAGGTCACCTCGGCTGCCCGGAGCTCGGTCGCCGCTAAAATAGTGCAGGCTGCAACACCTACCGCGAAATACCGGACGTCCATCACGTCCCTCCCTGGTTGCGGTGCCCACGGGTTTCCGCCGCCACATGCCGAACTGAGAAGGCCGGCGCGAAGGTGACGCGGAGATCCACATCGTGCCATGCGGCCAAACCGGTTCCCGAACCGATCAAGCCATCTTCGCGCCGCGAAGCGTCACGCGCGAAGCCACGGGAATCTTGCTCTGGAATCAGTATAACGACTGTATCCTCGCCAAGCGAGGGCGTGGGCCCATTCAATCCTCCATCGGGGATTTCCCCAGGGATCGTCGGCCCACGCATGGCTATTGCGGGTCAGGATGCCTAGATTGGGACGATGACAACGCGTCTCTATACGCATCCCGTTTTCCTGCAGCATATCGCTCCTCCCGGTCATCCCGAGCGGCCAGACCGGCTTCGTGCTATCGATCGGGTATTGGAGGACGAGGCTTTTCACCTGCTCGATCGTGTCGAGGCGCCGCTTGGCGACCGCCGGACACTGCTTTATGCCCATCCCGAAGACTTCGTCGAGCGTGTGCAGCTTGCGATCCCGCAGTCGGGTATCGCGCAAATCGACGCCGATACGTTTGTCAGCCCGCTGAGTTGGGAGGCCGCACTCACCGCCGTCGGGGCGGCGAACGCGGCCGTCGATGACGTCTTTGCGGGCGCAGTCGACAACGTGTTCGTCGCGGCGCGCCCGCCCGGCCATCATGCCGAACAGACGACGGCAATGGGCTTCTGCCTGTTCAATCACGCGGCGATTGCCGCTCGCCATGCTCAAAAGGCGCATGGGGCGGAACGGGTCGCGATCGTCGACTGGGACGTTCACCATGGCAATGGTACCCAGGACATCTTTTGGAACGACCCGTCGGTTCTTTATTGCTCCACTCACCAGATGCCGCTGTTCCCCTTTACCGGCGCCAAGAATGAGACCGGAGCAGGCAACATCGTCAACGCACCGCTCAGTCCGCGCACCGGCAGCGAGACATTCCGGGATGCGATGCTGTCGCGCGTGCTGCCTGCCGTCGACGCGTTCGGGCCGGATTTGATCATCATCTCCGCCGGCTTCGATGCGCATCATCGCGATCCGCTGGCCGAGATCAATCTGACCGAGGACGATTTCGACTGGGCGACGGCCCAACTGATGGACCGCGCGCGGCGTTCCGCAGGGGGAAGACTGGTCAGCCTGCTCGAAGGCGGCTACGACCTGCACGGCCTGGCCTTCTCGGTCGCGGCCCATGTGAAGCGTTTGATGAGAGGATAGAGCCTCGGATGGCTGATGAAACCAACGACGATATCAAGGCCATGAGCTTCGAGCAGGCGCTTGCCGCGCTGGAACGTATCGTCGACGATCTCGAGAAGGGCGATGTCCCACTGGACCAGTCCATTCGCATCTATGAGCGCGGTGAGGCCCTCAAGGCGCATTGCGACAGGCTGCTGAAAGCGGCTGAAGACAAGGTCGAGAAGATCCGTCTCGCTCGCGACGGAAGAGCGACAGGAACCGAACCGCTTGATGGCGAGTAGCGGGCTCAACCGTACACCGATCAAGGACGGACCGTCACCGGCTCGCCCGGGCCGGCAGGGTTGGAAAAGGCTCCGGGCGAGGTAAGCTGCTTCGAAAGGCGCCATGTTGAGTGCCGGCCAGCAGGAGTGGAGTGATCCGATGAGCTTTTTTCCCGGCAAGGACCCTTCGCCCGGTGATGCCTTTGCGTGCGACGCCATCGAGCTGATGGTCATCCCCAATGCGCGCGACATCGGCGGTTTCGAGGTGCGGCGCGCTCTTCCGACCGCGCGGCGCCGGCTGGTCGGTCCCTTCATCTTCTTCGATCGTATGGGACCCGCGATCCTCAAGGCTGGCCAAGCCCTGGATGTCAGGCCTCACCCGCATATCGGCCTGTCGACCGTCACCTATCTTTTCGATGGCAAGATCCGCCATCGCGATTCGCTGGGCACGGAAATGGTGATCGAACCGGGCGACATCAATCTGATGACGGCGGGCCGCGGTATCGTCCACTCCGAGCGCTCGCCGGAGGAACTGCGGGGCAACCCGCTGTCGATCTCGGGGCTGCAGACCTGGCTCGCTCTGCCGGACGCCAGCGAGGAGATGGCGCCGGCCTTCGAGAACACGCCGCGCAGCGATCTGCCGGCCTTCTCCGATCGCGGAGTGTCCGGACGGTTGGTCATCGGAGAGTTCCACGGAATGCGCTCGCCGGTGCGTGCCTTTTCGGAGACTCTCTACGCCGACATCCGCCTCGATCCCGGCGCCAGCGTCGAAATACCGGCTGACGCCGAGGAACGCGCCGTCTACGTGCTCGACGGTGAAGTGACGATCGCCGGCGACACGTTTCCTTCAGACCGGCTTCTCGTCTTCCGCCCCGGAGACATCCTCACCGTTTCGTCGGATAGAGGTGCGCATTTCATGCTCTTCGGGGGAGCCTCGCTGGGTTCGAAGCGTTACATCTGGTGGAACTTCGTTTCTTCCTCGAAGGAACGCATCGAGCAGGCAAAGGAAGAATGGCGTACCGGTCGTTTCGATATCGTTCCTGGCGACGAGGAGGAGTTCATACCCTTGCCGGAAAATTAGTGCGCGTCATTGCCGCGCATTTACTTTGCCGGTCCAACGGCTTATTTCCCGATGAGTTTGTCGGGCAAACAGGCACTTTCGCGTGAACACTTCCCTCCTAACGCCGCTTCTGGACAAGGTGCGCATTCCCGCCGACTTGCGACAGATGTCGGAAAGCGATCTTCCGCAGCTCGCGAACGAACTGCGCGCGGAATTGGTCGACGCGGTGTCGCAGACCGGCGGCCATCTCGGTGCCGGCCTCGGCGTGGTGGAGCTGACCGTGGCACTCCATTACGTGTTCAACACCCCCGAGGATCGCCTTATCTGGGACGTCGGGCATCAGGCCTATCCGCACAAGATCCTCACGGGCCGTCGCGACCGCATCCGCACGCTTCGCCAGGAAGGTGGGCTGTCGGGCTTCACCAAGCGGGGCGAGAGCGAATACGATCCCTTTGGCGCGGCGCATTCTTCGACCTCGATCTCCGCCGGTCTCGGCATGGCCGTCGCCCGCGACCTATCAGGACGCAGGAACAACGTCATCGCCGTCATCGGCGATGGCGCGATGTCGGCCGGAATGGCCTATGAGGCAATGAACAATGCCGGTGCTCTCGATGCCCGGCTGATCGTGATCCTCAACGACAACGATATGTCGATCGCTCCGCCGACCGGAGCGATGAGCGCCTATCTCGCGCGTCTCGGCTCCGGCAAGGCCTATCTCGGACTGCGCGACGTCGGCAAGAAGCTGACCTCCTACCTGGGCAAGCGGGCGGATCGAGCAATCACGCGCGCCGTTGAGCATGCGCGCGGCTACGTCACCGGCGGCACACTTTTCGAGGAGATGGGTTTCTACCATATCGGCCCCATCGATGGTCATAACCTCGAGCATCTCATCCCGGTGCTCAGGAATGTTCGCGACAACGGCGAAGGCCCGATCCTCATCCACGTCGTGACGCAGAAGGGCAAAGGCTATGCGCCGGCAGAAGCGGCGAGCGACAAGTACCACGGCGTCAACAAATTTGATGTCATCACCGGCGCGCAGGCCAAGGCTCCGGCAAATTCCCCGGCCTACACCAAGGTGTTCGCCGAAAGCCTGATCCAGGAGGCCCGCGAGGACGAGCGCATCGTTGCCATCACTGCTGCAATGCCGTCCGGAACCGGGCTTGACCTCTTCGGCGAAGCCTTTCCGTCGCGAACCTTCGATGTCGGCATCGCCGAACAGCATGCCGTCACCTTCGCCGCGGGTCTTGCGACCGAAGGGCTGAAGCCGTTCGCAGCGATCTACTCGACGTTCCTGCAGCGCGCATACGACCAGGTCGTTCACGACGTGGCGATCCAGAAGCTGCCGGTACGGTTTCCCATCGATCGCGCCGGCTTCGTGGGCGCGGACGGTCCGACCCATTGTGGTGCCTTCGACACCACCTATCTCGCTTCGTTGCCTGGCTTCGTCGTCATGGCCGCGGCCGACGAGGCCGAGCTTCGCCACATGGTGCGAACCGCCGCGGCTTACGACGACGGGCCTATCTCCTTCCGCTATCCGCGCGGCAATGGCGTGGGCGTAGAGATGCCGGAGCGCGGCTCGTTGCTCGAGATCGGCAAGGGCCGCATCGTCAAGGAAGGCACCAAGATCGCGCTGCTTTCCCTGGGAACCCGCCTGCAGGAATGTCTTGCGGCGGCCGAGGAACTGGATGCGGCGGGGCTGTCGACGACAGTGGCCGACGCTCGCTTCGCCAAGCCGCTCGACGAGGACATGATCCGCCGGCTTGCGCGCTCGCACGAGGTTCTCGTCACCGTCGAGGAAGGCGCGGTCGGTGGCTTCGCCAGCCACGTGCTGCAGTTCCTTGCCGTGGAAGGCCTGCTGGATCACGGATTGAAGGTCCGACCGCTGGTGCTTCCGGACGAATTCACGGATCATGGCAAGCCCGAGAAGATGTATGCCGACGCCGGGCTCGACAGCGCCGGCATCGTGCGCACGGTGTTCGCCGCGCTCGGCGGCGTGGTTCAGGCTGTGCGGGCCTGACCCGTTCCGGTGGCCTGGAGGGCCGCAACCAGAACCGACATCGACCCCGTTCGAAAGGCGGGCGCCCAGACGACCGAAGCATGATCGTCGAAGGGCCATTGCGCTTGCCTTCGACGCCCTCTCGCGCCAAGGAGAGCGCATGAAGAGCGACCATAAAAGCCGCATGCGTCTCGACGAGTTGCTCGTCCGTCGCGGCATCTTTGGAAGTCGCTCGCGGGCACGCGACGCGATCGACCGCGGTACCGTAAGGGTCGGCGGCGTGCTGGCCGCCAAGGCCGGCGCAGGCGTCGCGCAAGACGCGGCAATCACCGTCGAGGATCCCGCGCGTGGCTATGTCTCGCGCGCCGCGCTCAAGCTTATTGCCGGCCTGGATCATTTCGGGCTCGACCCGTCCGGTCGGCGAGCACTCGACATCGGCGCTTCCACGGGCGGTTTCACCCAGGTCCTGCTGGAGCGCGGCGTCCGGCACGTTATTGCCATCGATGTCGGCCACGGCCAGATGGATGCCTCGCTTCGTACCGATCCGCGCGTCACCTGTCTCGAAGGCTTAAATGCTCGCGACCTTGATGCTACGCACCTTAGAGGTGTCGCGCCGGATTTCCTTGTGTCCGATGTGAGCTTCATTTCCCTGAGGCTGGCGTTGCTTCCGGCGCTGAAGCTTGCCTCACCGGGCGCCATCGGAATTTTCTTGGTGAAGCCGCAATTCGAGGCCGGCCGCGAGGCCATCGGCAAAGGCGGCCTGCTGCGCGATCCCGATGACGGAGCCCGTGTCGCAGAGAACCTGCGCGACTGGCTCGATGGTATCCCCGGCTGGCGCAGCATGGGGCTGTGTCCATCTCCGATCGAGGGCGGAGACGGCAACCGCGAATATCTGTTGGCAGGGGTCAAGGATCGATGAGCGTCCGTTTCGTCGTGGACAGGCTTGGCGCACAGGGCGATGGCGTCGCCGGCACGGCGTCGGGGCCGGTTTTCATTCCCTTCACCTTGCCGGGCGAGACCGTTACGGCTGCGCGCGACAAGGATCGGGCGGCGCTGATCTCCGTCCTGGAGGCCTCCCCGTTGCGCGTTGACCCTCCCTGCCGGCACTTCACGGAATGTGGCGGCTGCGCCTTGCAGCATTTCGATGCCGAGGCCTATCGGGAGTGGAAGCGCGCCAAGGTGATTCAAGCCTTGATGAGCATGGGTATTGAAACGTCCGTTGCGGCGACGGCGCCTTGCGCACCGGCATCGCGACGGCGCGTCGTCTTCTCGGCGCGCCGGACGGAAGCTGGCATGCTGCTCGGCTACAATCGCGCCCTTTCCCACACGATCATCGATATCGCGGAATGCCCGATCGCCGAGCCGGCAATTGTCCACGCCCTGCCGCGGCTGAGGGCCCTTGCGGGCCTGATCTGCAGCACCGGTGACGCGTTCCATCTGGCGGTGACCCACACGGCGTCCGGGCTGGACGTGGCGGCAAATGGGTCGGGCAAGCTCTCTGAATTCGCTCGCAGAGCGGCGACCGATTTTGTGATCAGAAACAGGATCGCGCGCCTGTCGGTCGATGGCGAGACCGTGGTGGAACCGCTGAAGCCGGTCGTCATGTTCGGCGCGACCTCCGTGACGCCGCCGCCCGGAGCCTTCCTCCAGGCTGTCGCGGGAGCGGAAGCAACGATGGCCGAGCTGGTTTCGGCCCATCTCGGCAAGGCAAGGAAGATCACCGACCTCTTTGCAGGGGCAGGCGCCTTTGCCCTGCGGCTCGCGACCCGCGCCGAGGTCCATGCTGTTGAAGGCGATGCCGCCGCGCTTGCCGCACTCGACCGCGGCTTTCGCTTCGCGAGCGGCTTGAAGCGGGTGACCAGCGAGAGACGCGACCTGTTCCGCCGTCCGCTTACCTTCAAGGAGCTCAATGCCTTCGACGGCCTTGTCTTCGATCCGCCGCGCGCCGGAGCCGAGGATCAATCGAAGCAGATCGCCCGGTCCGAAGTGCCGCTGGTCGCGGCTGTTTCCTGCAATCCGGTGACTCTCGCCCGCGATCTGCGGATTCTGCTCGATGGCGGTTATTCGTTGAAAGGCGTGACGCCGATCGACCAGTTCCTGTGGTCGCCGCATGTGGAAGCGGTTGCGCTGTTGGAGAAGCCGCGGAAAAGACGATAGCTCCTGGCCACGGACCGCAAGTAAGATCCGCACTTCAAAGGGCTGGTGCATGCAAGCAGTATGCACAATCGGACGTTTTTGCCCGTCACCTGTTGCATGAAAGGATATGACAATGAGCGACGCCCTCTTGATCTCGGCAAAGGATCTTCTCGACCTCGTGAAGGAGATCTTTCGCAATGCCGGGTTCAGCGCCGACCATTCCGATGCGATCGCCCGCACGATCGTGGCTGGGGAACGGGATGGCTGCAAATCCCATGGCGTCTACCGTGTCGAGGGCTGCCTGCGGACGCTCAAGAGGGGGAAGGTCGTCCCTGATGCTGTGCCGAATGTAGCCACTGACGACAGCGCAATTATCCGAGTGGATGCCAAGGGCGGCTTTGCCAACCTCGCATTCGAAAGAGGCGTTCCGCCTCTTGTCGAGCGGGCACGCAAGCTGGGTATGGCTGCCCTGGTGATCAACGACTGCACGCATTTCGCCGCTCTCTGGCCCGAAGTCGAAGCGCTCGCGGAACAAGGACTCGCGTCGATCGCCATGTGCCCGAGCTATGCGACGGTTGCTCCAGCCGGTGGAACGAAACCTCTTCTTGGGACAAACCCCTTTGCATTCGGTTGGCCTCGCCCCGGCGAACACCCTTACGTCTTCGATTTCGCAACCAGCGTCGCCGCTCGCGGTGAGCTTGAACTCTATCGACGCGCCGGAAAGCCCTTGCCCGAGGGGTGGGCAGTCGATGCCGACGGCAATCCGACGACTGATCCCGAAGCAGCGCTTGCGGGTGCGATGATGCCCTTCGGCGGGCATAAGGGATCGGCGATCTCGACCATGATCGAGCTGCTCGCGGGAGTGATGATCGGGGATTTCACCAGCCCCGAAGCTCTCGACTTCTTGGGCACGACCACCCTCGCTCCGCGTCACGGCGAACTGATTATCGCTTTCGATCCGGCACGCATGGCGGGTGGGCGGCTTGATCCGGCTAAACATGGCGAGATTCTACTCGACGCGATCGCAGGACAAGGAGCGCGCCTTCCCTCGCAACGCCGCTTTGCGGCGCGTCGTCTTTCTATCGAAAAGGGGATAACACTGTCCGGCGCCGAAATGGCGCAACTTGAGTTGCTGCGCAGCAAGGGGCTCGACGCAGTCGCTTGAGTGGCCGACTAAGCAGGTTCGGAAAAGTGTCCTACGGTTTTCCGGCAAGCCTGCTCAGCGAGACGGCCGACGAAGCACGGGCGTTGAACCGGCAAAAAAGAACCCTTCAGGCGCCTGGCGGGTTTTTTGCTTTGCCTCAAGGCTAAGCCACGTACTTTGCGACCGCGCCGCCCTGTTTGCTCCAGTCCGCGTACCAGGTCTGAAACAGCTTGAGCTGCGCTTCGCAATAACCGCGCTGGCTATCGGAAAGCTTATCCATCTCGTTGAAATGCAGTTCGTATTCAGGATTGCCCGTGACAACCATCATATGTTTGTAAAACAGCACCAGATCCGGGCCTTCGTCGAATGAGGAAAGAACGCCCAGAGCGGCTTCGAGTTCGAGTGCTCGCGTCCGGGCCTCGACATCGCCTGCGGCCGCAGCTTTCGACAGGGAAACGAGGTGCTGCACTTCCCTAGGCAGAACGTTTCCGATGCCGGTGATTGCACCGGTTGCGCCGCAATTGACAAATCCGTGGAAGACACATGTGTCCACGCCGACCATGAGGGTGACGCTGTCGTCCGCGCTCGTGATGTTCTCCGCCGCATATCGCATGGCATCGACGCCGCCGAACTCCTTGAAGCCGATGAGGTTCGGGTGTTCCGCGCGCAATGCGAAGAAGAGATCGGCGCGGGTGGCAAAGCCATAATAAGGGCTATTGTAGATGACAGCCGGCAGATCCGGCGCCGCCGCGAGAATTGCCTTGAAATGGGCCCTTTGGGCACTGATCGACGAGCCGCGCGACAGGACACGAGGGATCACCATCAGGCCTTTCGCTCCGGCCTTCTGGGCATGGGCGGCGTGAGCTACTGCTGTTGCCGTATTCACGGCGCCCGTTCCCACTACGACAGGAACACCGGCCTTGGCCAAGGCTTCAACGCCAGCCATGCGTTGGGCGTCGGTCAGGAGCGGCCAATCTCCCATCGAGCCACAATAGACGACGGCTGACATGCCCAGCTCGATCAACTCCTTGCCTTTGCTCACCAAGGCGTCGATGTCGGGCGTGCGGTCGGGTTTGCACGGTGTCATGAGTGCCGGGATGCAACCAGAAAAGATGTTCGAATTCATGTGTTTACCCCTGAGCGCTATCAAATCGACCGGAGCCTACAATCAGCCTCGGAGAGCGTCGTGCTCCAAGGCAGTATACTTGATGTATTTTCTATGTCGACATGGATTCTGGTTGCACATAGGATGCGTTCGTCACCAAGAGTGACACCGACGGAAGGGGCCATCGTAGCATCAGGCCTTTGCCCATCGTTCCGATATCGAGGCATGCTATGAGCAATGTACATGAGAACCAGCTTGCCGACCGGAGGAAAGGCTCCGGAGTCAAGCTGGTTTATGATGTGCTGCGCGACGAGATCATCGACCTCTCGCTCGCCCCGGGCAGCCCGATCGACGAGAACCAGCTTGCGGAGCGTTTCGCCATGTCGCGGACGCCGATTCGCGAAGCATTGGTGCGGCTGGCAGGTGACGGGCTGGTGACGACGCTGCCCAATCGCTCGACTGTGGTATCGAACATCGATATCCTGACCTTACCCGCGTTCTTTGACGCCATCACATTGATGTATCGCGTCACGACGCGGCTCGCCGCACGCCACCGAACAGATCGCGATCTTGCGATCATACGTGCTCATCAGGAGGAGTTTGCACGTGCGGTCAGGGCGCAGAACGCACTGGACATGATCGCGTCAAATCGCGATTTTCATGCCGCGATTGCCGAAGCCGGCAGGAATCCATTCTTCGCGACGTTCTTCGCACGGCTCCTTGATGAAGGACGCAGATTGCTGCGTATGTACTACCTGTCCTTCTCGGATCGACTGCCGGAGCGATACGTCACGGAGCATGAAGACATGATCGAGGCGATCGAGCAGCAGGATGTCGATACCGCCGACCTCCTGGGCAAGGCCCATGGCGATCAGATCGTGCATCAAATCCGCAAGCTGATCGCTGACGATCGGCGCGAGCATATCGATCTTTGACGACTGCCCAGCACTGAAAGCAGCCATGCATGCCGGTTGGCAGTTACCTACTCGGCACGCGTGCTGATCTCGTCCCAGGGGCCGAGGGAACCGCAAGGTGGCAAAGCTCGTGCGCCATCCCTCGGCGATCAAGCTTCTGAAGCTCCGCATCATCGTCGACGTCGATCCGAAGAACACCGCCGAAATCATTGCTGCCCACGACGAGATCCGGCTGTTCTAGGCTCCGACATTGAAAGAACTGCGCGAGGTCGGAGCGACGCTCTGAGCGAGCGGCCATTTTGAGTGACCGGTGAACCGGTCCCTCATCTGCCTACCGGCATCTTCTTCCCGTAATAAGGGGAGAAGATCGATGTTGCCTCCGTTTTCGCCAATGGCGCGGAAGGCATGGATGTTAAGTTCCCCGCTTTACCATTGCTGCGCCGCTACCTCGATCAGGTGGTCGACAAAGGCCGGAACGACTTCCGTTGCGCGGCCATAGTGAGCTTCGGCGAACATGCCGCCGCCCTCGGATGGTTCGAGATTAAGCTCGACCGTATGGGCGCCATTGAAGCGCGCCTCTTCAACGAAGCCGGCGGCAGGGTAGACGCTGCCGCTGGTGCCGATCGAGACAAACAGGTCGCAGGCCGACAGGGCGGCGTGAACGCGCCCCATATGGTAAGGCATCTCGCCGAACCAGACCACGTCCGGCCGCAATCGGCCGACCGTGCTGCAGGTCGGGCATCGCGAATCGATCGACATGTCTCCGGTCCAGCGGCTGCTTTGTCCGCAAGCCTCGCAAAGCGTCTTGTTCAGTTCGCCATGCATGTGGACGAGATGACGCGAGCCGGCCGCCTCATGGAGATCGTCGATATTCTGGGTCACCAGCAGGAAGGTGCCGGGCAATTCCTGCTCCAGCCGAGCCAGCGCGCGATGGGCCGCGTTGGGCTTGATGTCGGCCATGCGGCGTCGGCGCTTGTTGTAGAAGTCGAACACCTTGCGGGGATTGCGCGCGAAGCCCTCGGGCGTGGCGACGTCCCGGTAATCGATCTTCGACCAGATGCCGCCCTTGTCTCGAAACGTATCGATACCCGATTCGGCCGAGATGCCAGCGCCGGTAAGGATCACGATCGAAGAGGAAGCACCCAGCTCCGGCTGCCCGGTGACGGGAACATTCATTTCAACGAACTCCGGTCCTGCGCCTCTTGATGAACCAGGCGCAGAGGACTGCTGCGAGCGCCGCCGCGAGCCCGTACCAGGTCAGGGCGTATTGGAGGTGGTTGTTGGGAAAGTTGATCAAGGTGACCCCGCCGATCGGCAGGCCGCCGGGATTGGGGGCCGGGCCTGCGTCGATGAAGAAAGGCACCATTCTGTCGGCGGGCAGGTCGGCCTTTGCCGCCATGGCCCTGAGATCCTTCCAGTAGAAGACGTTCTTGACCGGATCGTTGTCGGGCACGAGAGAAGACGGTTTTTCCGCCAAGGGATTGCGAGCAAGACCGGCGACAGGCTGGTCGCCTTCGACTTGGCCTTCAGACCGCGTTGCAGCATCCTTGCGGTCAAAAGGCACAAAACCGCGATTGACCAATACGTAACGACCGTCGGGGAGGGCCAGCGGCACATAAACGAAGAAGCCAGCACGTCCCTGCCATGTCGCCAGGAAGTGACTTTCGCGGTCGTTGAGAAAGCGTCCCGATGTGCTCACCGGCCAATAGTCCGCATCACCGGTCTCGATGAACTGTTTCTCGATTTCGGCGAGGGGGCGGGGCTGCTCCTTGATCCGGGCATCCACGGCGGCGATCAGACCCTCCTTCCATGCGAGCCGCTGCATTTGCCATGTGCCGAGGCCGACGAGCACGCCGAACAGCACGAGCCCCAGCAGGAGCGTCAGCCAGGGACGCCCTTGCTTGTGCAAGGTCTCGTCGCTTCCACTGGTCATGGCTATCGATCCAGGCGGCCTTCCTCGGCCTTGTTGCGGTATTGCAGCGTGACCAGAACCCCTTTGGCGAGACGTAACGCGGTGAGGCTGAGCACGAGCACCAGCGGGATCCAGAGGACGAGGTGCAGCCAAAGTGGCGGCCCGTAGCTGACCTCCATCCAGAGCGCAAGGCCAACCACGATGAAGCCAACGATCAGGATGACGAAGACCGCGGGACCGTCGCCCGCATCGGCAAAGGAATAATCGAGCCCGCAACTTCCGCAGTGCTTGCCTAACGACAGGAGGCCCGAGAAGAGGCGGCCTTCGCCGCAACGCGGGCATCTTCCCCTCATGCCGGCCGAGATAGGATCGACCGGTGGCCAGATCACCTTGTCCTCATTCATGGTTGGATCCGATCGTGTTGATGGCAACTATATCGCACGGCGTCGAAAAGCGCCGGAAAAAACAAAGACGGCCGCGTTGCCGCGGCCGTCTCGAGTTGGTCATCGGGAATCTTAGTGGCCTGCGGCGATCGTTGCGCCGGCCGAACCCCAGACATAGATGCAGGCGAAGAGGAACAGCCACACCACGTCGACGAAATGCCAGTACCAGGCGGCAGCCTCGAAGCCGAAATGGTGCTTCGGGGTGAACTGGCCGGCCATAGCGCGGAGCAGGCATACCAGCAGGAAGATGGTACCGATGAAGACGTGGAAGCCGTGGAAGCCGGTCGCCATGTAGAAGGTGGCACCGTAGATCGAATCCGCGAACGCGAACGGAGCGTGCATGTATTCGTAGACCTGGACGAAAGAGAACAGGACGCCCAGAGCCACGGTCAGTACAAGACCCCAGACGAGCCCCTTGCGATCGTCATGGATAAGGGCATGGTGCGCCCAGGTGACCGTCGTGCCGGAGAGCAGCAGGATGATCGTGTTGTAGAGCGGCAGATGGAAGGGATCGAGAACCTCGATGCTCTTCGGCGGCCACACCCCGCCCGTATAGGCTTCACGCGCATATTGGGCCGCCTCGTTGGGGAACAGGCTGGCGTCGAAGAATGCCCAGAACCAGGCCACGAAGAACATCACCTCAGAGGCGATGAACATGATCATGCCGTAGCGCAGATGGAGCGCGACGACGGGCGTGTGATGCCCTTCCTGTCCCTCCTTGATGGTGTCCGACCACCAGGAGAACATGACATAAAGGATGATGGCCACGCCGATCGCGAAGATGAACCAGCGTGCGTTGATCAGATCCAGGCCGAAGAGAGGCAGCGTGCCGCCCTTCATGAACTGCATCCAGGCAACACCCCCGAGCGCCATGATGAAGGCGCCGACCGAAGCGAGAAACGGCCAGGGGCTGGGATCGATGATGTGGTAGTCGTGCTGTGGTTTGGCGTGGGCGTCTGCCATTCTATCCCCCGAATTGTCCGTCGGATGTGGTCTTATCACCTTCGGCCTTCGGTGCAACTGCCACCGGCTGGGCCCCCTCTGTGGGGAAGAAGGTGTAGGAAAGGGTGATCGTCTTGATGTTCTTGAGTTCCGGCACATCGACTATGGCTGGATCCACATAGAAGACGACCGGCATGTCGATCGTTTCGCCGGGCTTCAGCTCGGTATCGGTGAAGCAGAAGCACTCGACCTTGTTGAAATAGGCTCCCGCCAGTTCAGGGGTGACGTTGAATGTCGCCCGGCCCGATGCCGGCTTGGAAAAAAGGTTGGTGGCCTTGTAGCTCGCCTGGGTCGTCTCGCCGATCTTGATCGTCACGTCGCGGGCGACTGGACGGAAATCCCAGGGCACCCCGGCGGTGTTGGCGTCGAATCGTATGGTGATGTCGCGGTCAAGGATGCGGTCGGAATATTGCTCCACCCGCTGTGTCGTGCCGCCATAGCCGGTGACCTGACAGAACATTTGGTAGAGCGGAACCGCCGCATAGGACATACCGACCATACCGCCGACGAAAGCGACGCATACTCCGGCGATCAACCGGTTGTTGCGGTTCTTGCTGTCGCCCGGGGGAGGGGAGGTATTCTTCATCGGGATCCTCATATCGGCCGGGTGAGAATGCCGGGCCCCTTGGTCAGGGCCACGATGTAGAACAGGATCACCAGCGCGCCCAGCGCCAGCGCGATGGCGACCGACCGGCTGCGACGAGCCTTCTTCTGCGCTTCGGTCAGCGTCACCATGTCTTTGCTCTCGTCATTCATGTCAGGCTCCTGGCACTCCCAAGGCGCGCGTCACGACGGCGTCGGCGAGATAGACGGCGAAGATCGCGAAGAGGTAGAGCAGCGAAAAACCGAAGAGCGCCTTGGCTGGCTTCATGACACGGTCGCCGTTCTCCATGTGCAGGACCTTCCAGGCGTACCAGACGAAGCCGATGCCCAGCGCGATGGATACGACTCCATACCACAAGGATGTGAAGCCGAGCATCCAGGGGAGGACCCCGACCGGGGCGAGCACAAGAGCGTAGGCGAAGATCTGACGGCGTGTGGAAGCGGCGCCGGCCACGTTCGGCATCATCGGGATGCCCGCGCGAGCGTAATCGTCGGATTTGAACAACGCCAGCGCCCAGAAATGCGGTGGCGTCCACAAGAAGATGATCAGGAAAAGGATGACGCTCTCGAGGCTGATGGAGCCGGTCGCGGAAGCCCATCCCACAATGGGAGGAAAAGCGCCTGCCGCACCGCCGATCACTATGTTCTGCGGGGTCCAGCGCTTGAGCCACATCGTGTAGACGACGGCGTAGAAGAAGATGGTGAAGGCGAGCAGCGCGCCCGCCACCCAGTTGACCAGGACGCCGAGGGTCATCACCGAAAGGAAGGAAAGGACGAGGCCGAAGACCAGCGCCTCGCCGGGCAGGATGCGGCCGGCCGGCACGGGCCTGTTGGCAGTGCGGGTCATCACCGCGTCGATATCGGCATCATACCACATGTTGAGCGCGCCCGAGGCTCCAGCGCCGACTGCGATCGCCAAGATAGCTGTCATGGCGACGACCGGGTTCACGGCCACGGGCGCAGCCACCAGGCCGACGAAGGCCGTGAAGACCACGAGCGACATGACTCGCGGCTTCAACAGGGCGAGATAGTCCGACGCCGTCGCTTCCGAAATATGGAAACGGGCATCGTCAAATCCGCTTTTCTGAACCAGGGCCATGCGTACGTCGTCCATTTATTCCGTTTGGCCGAAGCCGCCGGCGAACCGGCGGCTTCAACTCGTTGTCTGCCTACTTGATCTTCGGCAGCTGTTCCCACTGGTGGAACGGCGGCGGCGAGGAGAGCTGCCATTCCAGTGTCGTGGCGCCTTCGCCCCACGGATTCGCGCCGGCGATCCGCTTCTTCGAGAAAGCCTCGAAGACGCCGTAGAGGAAGATCAGGACGCCGAAAGCCGAGATGTAGGAGCCGTAGGACGACACCATATTCCAGCCGGCATAGGCATCCGGATAGTCGATGTAGCGGCGCGGCATGCCGGCGAGGCCGAGGAAGTGCTGCGGGAAGAAGATCAGGTTCACGCCGATGAAGGTGACCCAGAAGTGGGTGCGGGCGATCATCGACGAGTACATGTAGCCCGTCATTTTCGGGAACCAGTAGTACCAAGCTGCGAAGATGGCGAACACCGCGCCGAGCGACAGCACGTAGTGGAAGTGCGCGACGACGTAGTAGGTGTCATGCAGCGAGCGGTCGAGACCGGCATTGGCCAGTTGGACGCCGGTGACGCCACCGATGGTGAACAGGAAGATGAAGCCGATCGCCCACAGCATCGGAGTGCGCATGGAGATCGAGCCACCCCACATCGTGGCCACCCAGGAGAAGATCTTCACGCCGGTCGGAACCGCGATCACCATCGTGGCGAACACGAAGTAGCGCTGCGTGTCGAGCGACAGGCCGGTGGTGTACATGTGGTGCGCCCACACGACGAAGCCGACCGCGCCGATGGCGACCATGGCATAGGCCATGCCGAGATAGCCGAAGATGGGCTTACGGGAGAAGGTCGCGACGATGTGGCTGACGATGCCGAAGCCCGGCAGGATCAGGATGTAGACTTCCGGATGCCCGAAGAACCAGAACAGATGCTGGTAAAGGATCGGGTCGCCGCCGCCTTCCGGCTGGAAAAAGGCCGTGCCGAAGTTGCGGTCGGTCAGCAACATGGTGATGCCGCCGGCAAGTACCGGGAGCGACAGCAGCAGCAGGAAGGCTGTTATGAGCACGGACCAGGCGAAAAGCGGCATCTTGTGCAGCGTCATGCCGGGCGCGCGCATGTTGAAGATGGTCGTGATGAAGTTGATCGCCCCGAGGATCGACGAGGCGCCCGAGATGTGGATAGACAGGATGGCGAGATCGACGGCCGGCCCCTGTGAACCGGAAGTCGAAAGCGGCGGATAGAGGGTCCACCCGTTGCCGGCGCCATAGCCGCCCGCCGTGCCAGGCACGAACAGGGACAGCATCAGCAGCAGGAAGGCCGGCGGCAGAAGCCAGAACGAGATGTTGTTCATGCGCGGGAAGGCCATGTCCGGCGCCCCGATCATGATCGGTACCATCCAGTTGGCGAAGCCGCCGATCAGCGCCGGCATCACCATGAAGAAGATCATGACGAGCGCATGTCCGGTGGTGAACACGTTGAACATGTGCTTGCCGCCGTCGATGGCGGCGTCGCCCTCCAGCCCGTAGACCATTTGGGCCAGGCCGGTGAAGATCTGGATGCCCGGCTCCGCCAGCTCCCAGCGCATCATCACCGACAGGAAAGCGCCGATGCAGCCCGCGATGATGGCGAAGATGAGATAGAGTGTGCCGATGTCCTTGTGGTTGGTCGAATTGACCCAACGAGTCCAGCCACGTGGTTTGTGATCGTGGTGGTCGTGAGCTGCAGCGCCTGCCATGTTCCGCTCCGTTCCTTAAATCCCTGCAGCCGCGGCTCAGTTGCCGGCGACCGCCACCGACTCATCGCCTTCGATCGCCGCCATGAGGGCCTTGTTGGCGCCCGGGAGGTCGGTCTTCGCGGCAGTGAGCCAGCTGTTGTATTGCTCCTCCGAGACGACGCGGATAGCGATCGGCATGAAGGCGTGGTCCTTGCCGCAGAGCTCGGAGCACTGGCCGTAATAGAGCCCTTCCTTCTCCGCCTTGAACCAGGTCTCGTTGATGCGCCCAGGCACCGCGTCGACCTTCACGCCGAAAGCCGGCATGGCGAAGGCGTGAATGACGTCCGAAGCCGTGACAAGCACGCGGGTGATGGTGTTGACGGGAACGACCACCTCGTTGTCCACCGCCAGGAGGCGAGGATACCTCGCGACATCTTCCTTGCCGGTGGCCGCGCGATCACCTTCCTGCAGCATCGCAGAGTTGAAGGAGAGGGGGGCCTCGATCTGGTACTCGTAATCCCAATTCCACTGATTGCCGGTCGCCTTGATCGTGAGCGTCGGCTCCTCCGGCGGATTGTACTGCGCGGTGAGCAACTGGAAGGACGGAACGGCGATCGCCAGCAGCACAACGACGGGACCGACGGTCCAGATCACTTCGATCATCGTGTTGTGGCTGGTGCGCGACGGCACCGGGTTCGCGCTCGCGCGGAACTTCACGATGCAATAGGCGAGCAGCGCCAGAACGAGAAGCGTGATCGGCACGATGAACCACAACGTGTACTTCTCGAACCACTCGATCTGCGCCATGATCGGCGTGGCCGCTTCCTGGAAACGCCACTGCCACGGATGCGGCTGGTCCGCGTATGCCGCAGCGGTGGAGAAAAACGCTGTCAATGCGCCAGCGCCAGCAAAGAATTTTCTCATCGCCCTCTCAAACTCCCAGTCTTCGCAGCGAGGCTTTTCGCCAAAGGCCGTACGCCGCCCGGGACAGGAATCCCGGCGGCCATGGCGCGTTCAAACCATACTCTCTTCGTCGCCGCAAGGAAGGAGCGGAACCATCCATGCGGCATTTTTGCGCGCGCGGATGCATTGAGCCAAGTCAAGCGCGATGCTTCTTATGTGCATGTTTGCCGGTATACGTTCGGCCTGTCGGACGTGGGCATGGGAAAGGCCGAGTCGCAATTCGGTCGGATTTCCCGCTGAAAAGTCCCCGAACCGGGCAATTTGGCTATTTTGAAGGGCGGCCTTGTCCTTTACTTGGCGCTGCCGAGAACTAAATTGCCGTGATTCGCAAACGGAGCCGCCATGATCAACAGGTTTCTGAGACCGCTGGCACCGGTCGTCCTCCTCGCCGCCTGCGGACTTGCGCTTCCCGCCGCTGCCCAGCAGGGCGGCACGGTGAAATCGAAGCATGGCGCCTGGTCGATCGTTTGCGATACTCCGGCCGGGGCTTCGGCCGAACAATGCGCGATGATGCAGAATGTCGTGGCCGAGGATCGGCCCGAGGTCGGCCTGTCGGTGGTGGTGCTGCGGACGGCCGACAACAAGGCTGAGATCCTGCGCGTGCTTGCGCCCCTCGGCGTGCTCCTGCCCAACGGCCTTGGCCTCAATGTCGATGGCAAGGACATTGGGCGGGCCTATTTCGTGCGTTGCTTCCAGGACGGATGCTATGCCGAGGTCATTCTCGAAAAGCAGCTCCTGGACACGCTGAAGTCCGGAAAGTCGGCTACTTTCATCGTTTTCCAGACGCCGGAGGAAGGCATCGGCATCCCTGTCGACCTGAACGGCTTCGGTGAGGGCTTCGGCGCGCTCCCCTGACCGCGTGGTCGCATTTGCCCTTTGGCGCTTCCGCGCCTACATGCTGCGAGATGCTCATAGATTATGAGGCGGCGGGAGCTGCTTCATCGAGGACAGCCAGCGAAGCGGACGGACGATGAAGGACATTCTCGGTCATTTCGACATTTCCGAAGACAAGGTGCGCCGCATCGTGGCTGACACGATTGCCGGCGCGGACGATGGCGAGCTCTATCTCGAATACAGCGAGAGCGAAGCGCTGATGTTCGACAATGGCCGCCTCAAGACGGCCAACTTCAACACGGATCAAGGGTTCGGCCTTCGCGCCGTGGCGGGCGAAGCGACGGGCTATGCACATTCCAGCGAGCTTTCGGAGAGTGCGCTGCTGCGAGCTTCCGATGCAGTATCGACGGTCAAGAGCGGCTATTCCGGAACACTGGCTGCCGCACCCGCTCGCACCAACCGTCACCTCTATGGCGAGGACAACCCGATTCCTTCGCCATCCTTCGCGGAAAAGGCGAAGCTTCTCCAGGAGATCGACGCTTTCCTGCGAAACAAGGATCCGCGCGTCCGGCAGGTCACCGCTTCGCTCGCCTCGTCCTGGCAACATGTCGAGATCTTGCGCGCCGACGGACAGGTCGTTCGCGACATCCGCCCGCTGGTGCGCGTCAACATCGCCGTCGTGGTGGGCGATGGCGACCGGCAGGAGACCGGTTCCTACGGCATGGGCGGACGCAAGGGCTTCGGCGAGTTTCTGGCCGAGGACAGTTGGAAGTTCGCGGCTGACGAAGCGCTGCGCCAGGCCCTGGTCAATCTGCGGGCGCTTCCCGCGCCCGCCGGCACATTCGACATCGTGCTGTCGAGCGGCTGGCCGGGCGTCATGCTTCACGAGGCCGTCGGCCATGGCCTCGAAGGCGATTTCAACCGCAAGAAGACCTCCGCCTTCGCCGGGCTGATGGGCCAGCAGGTGGCGGCCAAGGGTGTGACGGTGGTCGACGACGGCACGATCGCCGAGCGCCGAGGGTCGCTCACCGTCGATGACGAGGGCACGCCCACCAACCGCAACGTGCTGATCGAGGACGGCAAGCTTGTCGACTATATGCAGGACCGCCAGAACGCTCGGCTCATGGGCATGAAGGCAACCGGCAACGGACGGCGCGAATCCTACGCGCACCAGCCGATGCCGCGCATGACGAACACCTTTATGACGGCCGGCGACCTCGATCCGGCGGAGATCATAGCTTCCGTCAAGAACGGCATCTATGCCGTGTCCTTCGGTGGCGGCCAGGTCGACATCACCTCCGGAAAGTTCGTGTTCGGCTGCACCGAGGCCTATTTGATAGAGGACGGAAAGGTAACGCAGCCGATCAAGGGTGCGATGCTGATCGGCAATGGGCCGGACGCAATGCACCGCGTGACCATGGTCGGCAACGACATGAAGCTCGACACTGGCATCGGCATGTGCGGCAAGGCCGGGCAAGGCGTGCCGGTGGGCGTCGGGCAGCCGCACCTGCGCATGAACCAGATGACCGTGGGCGGCACGCGCGTTTAGCCGTGTGGTTCGCGACCGCTGTCGCGGTCGCGAATACGACCGTCGACCGGTTCGCCGCTATGCATGCATTGAGAATGGGACGGCTCTGAGCAGCTGTCCCATTTTGCATTTCACACCTTCAATTCATCCTCGACGCATTCTGCGCCGGTCTCCGGCCCTGTTGATGTCGATCGGTAATGCTTGACTCAGCGAAAACGATCATTATCAATCAGCGCCACGAGGAGAAATATGGACAATCCCCGGCCACGATTTCCGCACGAGCGCCACCAGCAGATGATCGACCTGATCATCGAGCTGAAGCGCGTCGGCACGACCGAGCTGGCCGCGCGGATGGGCATATCCCTGGCCACTGTTCGGCGCGACCTGGCGGTGCTCGAGCAGGCAGGGCTGGTTTCCCGCACCCATGGCGGGGTGGTGGCGCGGGGCGTCGGAGAAAGCACGACCGAGCCGCTGTTTCTCGAGAAGCTGCGTTTGCGTCAGAACCTGAAGCAGCGCATCGGGGCGGCTGCCGCGCAGTTGGTCGAAAACGGCAAGGTGGTCATTCTCGATTCCGGAACCACGACGCTTGCGATTGCACGTGCGCTCGCCGGCCGGCCGATAACCGTCGTGACAATCGATCTGAAAGTGGCGGAAGCCGCGGCGGCCGGAAGCACCGAGGTGCATATCGTCGGCGGCCGTGTCAGGAACGGCTTCTACAGCATCGTCGGCGCCGGCGCCGCGAAGGCCATGAAGGGTATTCGGGCCGATCTCTTCTTCATGGCCGCCGACGCCATCGACGAGGCGGGTGTCACGAATTCGACGCTCGACGAGGCTGAAGTGAAGCGGGTGGCGATCACGCAGGCGACACGCACGACGCTTGTGGCGGACCACAGCAAGCTCAACATCCGAAGCTTCGCGCCAGTGTGCCCGCTCGACGCGATTTCCCTGTTCATAACCGATCATGGCGCGGAGCCTTTGCTTGCGCCGTACCGCGGCAAGTTCGCCGATATAAGGATGGTGTGATCTCTCACCCGTCGCACTATGGAAAGGCATTAGAGAATGAACAAATTAGACAGGCTGTTCGGCGGCAAGAAGCCGATCATCGCCATGGTCCACCTCAACCCGCTTCCAGGCAGCCCGCTTTACGATTCGCAGGCTGGCGTTGCCGGCATCGTCGAGGCCGCGCGTCGTGATCTAAAGGCGCTCCAGGCGGCCGATGTCGACGCCGTCATGTTCGGCAATGAAAACGACCGCCCCTACGAGTTGAGCGTGGATACCGCTTCCACCGCGACGATGGCCTATGTCATCGGACAGTTGCGTGCCGAGATCCAAAAGCCGTTCGGAGTCAATGTCTTGTGGGATCCGATGGCGACAGTGGCGCTTGCCGCCGCCACCGGCGCGTCCTTCGTTCGCGAGATATTCACGGGCACCTACGCTTCGGACATGGGTCCGTGGACACCGAATGCCGGCGCCGCCATGCGCTACCGCGACAGGCTCGGTCGTTCCGATCTCGCGATGCTTTTCAACGTGTCGGCCGAATTCGCGGATTCACTCGACCGCCGCTCGCTTGCCGACCGCGCCCGCTCCGCAGTCTTTTCGTCGATCCCCGATGCGGTGCTGGTCTCCGGCGCGATCACCGGCGAGGCGGCGGAGATGTCGGCCTTGGAATCGGTCAAGGCCGTGCTGCCGAACACTCCGGTCTTCGCCAATACCGGTGTGCGCCACAATACCGTCACGGACATCCTGAAGCTCGCCGACGGCTGCATCGTCGGCTCGTCGCTCAAGGTGGACGGCGACACATGGAAGCCCGTCGATCCGGAGCGTGCGAAGGAGTTCATGCGCATCGTCAAGGCGGCACGGGCTTAGAAGTCGAAGCAAAGGCGTCGATGAGGAGAACGTATGGACGTTAGGCAGGACACCACAGCCAGCTACCTCAGGAGCCTCGCGGTTCTGGCGGTGCTGATCTTCGCCTTGCTCGGCGTCCTTTCCCCGAGCTTCCTGACTGCCAGCAATCTGAACTCGATGGGCTTCCAGTTCCCCGAGTTCGGCCTGCTGGCCCTGGCGGTGCTCCCCACCATGATCTCCGGCGGCATCGACCTCTCGGTAGTGGCGACGGCGAATCTCGCGTCCATCGTCGCCGCCGTCATCATGAAAGCCGGGCCCGAAACGGCCTGGCTCGCCATTCCGGCCGCTCTCGCCGTAGGGCTGGCCTGCGGGGCGCTGAACGGGTTCCTGGTGGCCTACCTCAGGCTACCCCCCATCCTCGCCACGCTCGGGACCATGCAGCTCTTCTCGGGCATCGGCATTGTCATCACGCGAGGCCCGGCCATCACCGGCCTGCCTGGGTGGTACACCGCCTTCGGCAATTGGTCGATCGGCGGCATCCTGCCGTTGCCGCTGGTCCTGTTCGCCCTTGTCGCCATTGGACTGTCCATTCTTTTGAGGCGCACGCCGGTCGGCCTGCGCCTGCGTCTTTTCGGCGCCAATCCGGTCGCGGCCGGCTTTGCCGGCATCCGCGAGCGCGGCCTGCTCATTCGCATCTATGCTATCGCCGGCTTTATCGCGGCACTGGCCGGCCTGGTGGTCCTGGCGCGGGTCAACTCGGCCAATGCGGATTATGGGTCGTCCTACCTGCTGCTGGTGATCCTGATCAACATCCTCGCCGGCGTCAGCCCCGCGGGTGGCTTCGGCACGGTCACCGGCGTCGTGCTCGCCGTGATCTGCCTGCAATTCATTTCCAGCGGGCTCAACATCCTGTCGTTCAGCGCGTTTTCGCGAGACTTGTTCTTCGGTGGCCTGCTGGTCGCCGTAATGTCGTTGCGTGTCGCGGCCGGGACGTTCAGCCCCGCGGTGCTCTTCCAACGAAAGGCCAAGTCCTCATGAAAGCCCGTCTCCGTTCCCTGCTCGAATCCTTGATGCTGACCCCGGGCCTGTCGGGGCACGAGGATCGCGTGCGCCGGCTCATCGCCAGGGAACTTTCCGATCTTCCGCTGCGGATGCGCGTCGATACGCTAGGCAACCTGATCGCCACGCTGGACGGCGACAAGGGCGCGCCTTCCGTGATGCTCTTCGCGCACACCGACCAGCTCGGCTTCATTGTCCGCAAGATCGAGCCGAACGGCCTTGTCCGCATCGAGCGTCTCGGCGGCATTCCGGAGAAGGCCCTTCCTGCTCAGGCGGTGCTGTTCTGCGTCGGCGAGGGCAGGGACATCCATGGCGTAATCGCCAATAAGAGCCATCACGCCACCCCCGCGGAGGAGAAATACAAGGTCACGCCTTATGCGGAACTCTTCATCGATGTCGGTGCCGAAAGCGCCGAGGAGGTAAGGAAGCTCGGCATCGAGATCGGCACGCCGGTCGTCTACGCTCCCCGCGTCATCCATCTCAACGAGAACAGGGTGATCGGCACGTCGGTCGACGACCGTGCCGGATGCGCGGTGGTGATGGAAGTGGCCCGCCAACTCGCCCAAGGCAGGCAGCGTCCGACCATTCATTTCGTCTTTGCCGTGCTGGAGGAATTCAACCTTCGCGGCGCCATGGTGGCGGCTCAAGCGGTCAAGCCGGACATCGCCATCCAGCTCGATCTGGCGCTCAACTCCGATACGCCGGACATGACCCATCGCGGCGAGGTCCAACTCGGCGGCGGTCCGGCGATCAGCCTTTATTCTTTCCATGGGCGGGGCACGCTCAACGGGACGATCCCGCATCCGGCTTTGCCCAAGCTCTTTTCCGATGCGGCCGAAAAGGAGGGAATCCCCCTGCAGCGTACCGCGCATACGGGCGCGCTGACGGATTCTTCCTATGTGCAGCTCGTCAATGAAGGCGTCGCCTGCATCGATGTCTGCTTCCCCTGTCGCTACACCCACACGGCGCTCGAAATGTGTGACCTGCGCGACCTCGTCGGGCTGACCGAGCTTCTCGTTTCGGCGATCCGCCGCATAGACTCCAACTTCAGCCTCGATCGCGATCTCTACACCTGATGCAACACTATCTCGGTATCGACATCGGGACATTCGAGTCCAAGGGCGTCCTGGTCGACGGGGCCGGGCGGATCGTCGCGACGGCCGCGCGGCCGCACAAGATGCTCGTGCCCCAGCCCGGCTGGGCCGAGCATGACGCCGAACGGGACTGGTGGCTCGAATTCTGCTCGATCAGCAAGGAGCTGATCGCCTCAAGCGGTGTGGCGCCGGCCGCCATCCGCGCGGTCGGCGCCAGCGGCATTGGGCCTTGCATGTTGCCCGTGGACGCCGATGGGAAGCCGCTGATGAATGCGGTGCTCTACGGTGTCGATACCAGAGCAGCGGTCGAGATAGAGGAACTGACGGCCGAGATCGGGGTGGACGAACTGGTCCGCAGCGGGGGCAATGCGCTCACCTCCCAATCCGTCGGTCCCAAGATCCTCTGGCTGAAGAAGAACCGGCCGGAACTCTATGAGAAGACCCACAAGATCCTGAATTCCTCCTCCTTCCTGATCCATCGGCTGACCGGCCGCTACGTCATCGACCACTATTCCGCCTGCAGCTCAAGTCCGCTCTACGATGCGCGCACGCATAGCTGGACCGACCGCTATGCCGAGCGCATCATTGCGCCGGAACGCCTTCCGGATCTGCTTTGGACGACCGAGATCGCCGGCATTGTCAACCAGGCGGCCGCCGATGCGACCGGGCTTGCAGTCGGAACGCCGGTGACGGCGGGCACGATCGATGCGGCTTCGGAGGCCGTCAGCGTCGGTGTGCTGGATACCGGCGAGATGATGATGATGTATGGCTCGACCATGTTCATCATCCTCGTGGCTGACAAACGGGTCGAGGATCCGCGGCTCTGGTATGCGCCGTGGCTCTTCGAGGGGCAGCACGCCTGCATGTCCGGCACCTCGACAAGCGGCACGCTGACGCGCTGGTTCCAGGAACAGTTAGCCCGAGAGCTCAATCCGCAATCGGCATTGCGTGAGCTCGCGGCCGAGGCGGAGACGTCGCCGGCCGGCGCGAACGGCGTGGTCGTCCTTCCCTATTTCTCGGGAGAGCGGACGCCGATCCATGATCCCGCTGCCAAGGGCATGATCTTCGGGCTCGATCTGACCCATAGGCGGGCCGATCTCTATCGCGGCCTTCTGGAAGGCATCGCGTACGGAGTCAGCGACATCATCGAGACCTATCAGGCTGCCGGAGCTCCGCTGCGCAAGATCGCAGCCGTGGGCGGCGGCACCAAGAACCATGTCTGGTCGCAGGCCATTTCCGACGTGACCGGCCGGCGCCAGGCGGTGTGCGCCAGGACGATCGGCGCTGCTTACGGGAATGCGTTCCTCGGAGCCGTAGCGGTCGGCGACGCGAAGCGAGGCGACATCCAGATCTGGAATCCGGTTGAGCGCGACATCGAGCCGGACGCGCGCAACCGGGCCGTCTACCAATCCGGCTATCAAACCTTCAAGCAGCTGTACGCCAGGACGAAAAACTTGACGCACGGGCTTCGGGTTGATCCGCAAAAGCCTGTTTGAACGCCATGGTGGCGGGCAGGGGCATAATCGAAAGGGCAGGAGTAGTATGACATTCAATCTCAAGAAGATGGCCATCAGTGCGGCGCTCGGCGCGTCTCTGCTCGGCAGCGCCGTCGCTTTCTCCAACGCGCAGGACGCCAAGCACACGATCGTGACCGTGGTGAAGCTCTCGGGCATTGCCTGGTTCAATCGTATGGAAGAGGGCGTTAAGCAGTATGCGGCCGACACCGGTCAGAACGCCTCGCAGGTCGGACCGGCTTCGGCGGACGCCGCGCTCCAGGTGCAGATGATCGAGGATCTGATCGCCAAGAAGGTCGATGCCATCACCGTGGTGCCCAATTCTCCGGAAGCGCTCGAGCCGGTGCTGGCAAAGGCCCTTGCCCAGGACATCAAGGTGGTCGGGCATGAAGCTTCGAGCCTGACCAACGTCACCTATGATGTCGAGGCTTTCGACAACGCGGCCTATGGCGAACATCTGATGGAAGCGCTGGCCCAGGCGATGGGCGGCGAGGGTGAATACGCCGTGTTCGTCGGGCACCTCACCGCGAAAACCCACAACGAATGGGTCGACGCGGCGGTCGCTTATCAGAAGCAGAAATATCCGAAGATGAAGCTCGTGACCGACAAGATCGAGAGCAACGAGCAGCAGCAGACCGCCTATCAGAAGACCAAGGAACTGCTGCGCACCTACCCGAACCTTAAGGGTATCCAGGGTTCGGCCGGCGAGGACGTCGTCGGCGCTGCGCTCGCGGTCGAGGAAGCCGGCCTCACAGGCAAGGTCTCGATCGTCGGCACCAGCCTAGTCTCGGTCGCCGGGCCTTATCTGGAGACCGGTGAGATCAACATGATCTCCTTCTGGGATCCGGCCAAGGCAGGCATCGCCATGAACAAGGTGGCGGCCATGGCGATCGAGGGCAAGCCGGTGACCGACGGCATGGATCTCGGCGTCGAGGGCTATAACAAGATCCGCCTGGACGGGAAGGTGATCTACGGTCAGGCTTGGGTCGATGTGACCAAGGACAATATGGGCGACTACGAATTCTAATCTGGGGCCAGCTTAGGCTTGCGGCCGCCGGTCATGGCGGCCGCATCCGGAGAACTCATGACAGAAAAAACAAGCGACAAATCGCCGGTTCTGCAGATGCTCGGCATCCGGAAGGCGTATGGGCGCGTGCGGGTGCTGGAAGATGTCAGCCTCTCTCTCATTCCAGGCGAGGTGCGCTGCCTGGCGGGCGAGAACGGCTCTGGCAAGTCCACCCTGATCAAGGTCCTTTCGGGCGTGATCGCGGCCGATTCCGGAACGGTCGAAATCGCCGGCAAGAGCGGGAGTGATGCCGAGGCGGCCATCGCGGCCGGATTGTCGGTCATCTACCAGGACTTCTCGCTATTCCCCAACCTGTCGGTCTGGGAGAATATCGGCTTTCTCGCTGCCGTCACGGCCGGTGATCGGTTGAACAGGCGCGCATCGCGTCGCGCCCTGGCCATCGACACGTTGAAGCGCATGCAGGTCGAGATCGACCCGGATATGCCCGTCGAGCGCCTGCCGGTCGCTTCGAAGCAATTGGTCGCCATTGCGCGCGCGCTCGCAAACGATGCGCGCATTATCGTCATGGACGAACCGACCACGGCGCTGACCCGCAGCGAAGTGGCACGGCTTCTCGACATCGTGGCGGCGCTTAAAACCCAGGGTGTGGCTTTCCTCTTCGTCAGTCACAAGATCGAGGAAGTCTTTGCCGTCTGCGATTCCGTGACCGTGCTGCGCGATGGTCACGTCGTGGCGGAAGGCCCGATCGAGGAATTCGATCCCACCCGTCTCGTGGAGGCGATGACCGGGCGCTCGATCGACAACCAGCGCCTGCCTCGCCAGGAGATGGCTTCGACCAAGCCGTTCCTTTCCACGCGTGGTCTTGGCCGCCGCGGCGAATTCGCTGATGTGGATATAGACCTGAGGCCAGGGGAGATCGTTTCCGTGGTCGGCCTGCTCGGCTCCGGCCGGACCGAACTGGCGCTGACGCTGTTTGGCTATCTCTCTCCGGATGTCGGGCGCATCGAGATCGACGGCCAGGCCGTGACCTTCGCCAACCAGAACGACGCCATCGACCGTGGCGTCGCCTATGTGCCGGAAGACCGGCTGAGCGAGGGGCTTTTCCTAAGCCAGCCGATCCGCGACAACATCGTCGTGTCGAGCCTGGAAAAGGACACGGTCGCGGGGCTGATCGATACAGCCAACCTTATGCGGCGCGCTCGCGACGCGGTGAAGAAACTGCGTATCAAGACACCGGACGTGGCGCCTTCCGTGGCGACGCTCTCGGGCGGCAACCAGCAGCGGGTTGTCCTGGCGCGCTGGATGGAACGCAGTCCGAAATTGATGATCCTGAACGGTCCGACCGTCGGCGTCGATGTGGGATCCAAACGCGAGATCCATGAATTGCTGGTGACGCTCAGCCGCAGTGGAACCGCCATCATGGTGGTCACTGACGACATCGGCGAGGCGATAGCTCTTTCCGACAAGGTCCTGGTGATGGTTCGCGGCCGGATCACCGGCAGCTTCGAGGCGGCGCAGATCGACGAAGACCGCCTTTACGATGAGGTCGTCAAGGAGGGTCGGTCATGAATTCGCGTCTTTCCCGGCTTCTTGCAACGCCCCAGGGCGTGGTCTTCATGACTGCGCTGACCTTCGCCATCGTGCTTGGCTTCCTGAACCCCGCCTTCTTCTCTGCCGCCAGCCTGATCGACATCCTGCGCAATTCGCTGGTGACCGGCATCTTCGCGCTCGGCGTGATGATGGTTCTGGCTTCCGGCGGAATCGACGTCTCCTGCACCGCGATCGGCGCCTTCTCGATGTATGCCACGATGAAGATCGTGCTCGGCCTAGATGTCGATGTGCCGATCTTCGGCTTCTTCCTGCTCAGCGCCCTGATCGGAGCGGGGCTCGGCTTGTTCAACGGCCTGCTGATCGGCGGTCTCGGCCTGCCGACCCTGATTGTGACGCTCGGCACGTTGAGCCTGTTCCGCGGCGCTCTTCTTACCTTCCTCGGGACCACCTACATTACCGCCGTTCCGCGGGAGATCATCTCCTTCTCCCGGCAGGTCCTTGTGCGTCTGGAGAATGCCGCCGGTCAGATGGTGTCGCTGCCGAGGTCGTTCCTGGTTTTCGCCGGTATCGCGGCGGTCGTCGCCATCGTCATGAATCTCACCTTGTTCGGGCGGAAGATCTACGCGATCGGCGGATCGGAAGAGGCGGCGGAACGCATCGGAATCAAGATCAAACAGGTCAAGGTGATGATCTACGTGCTGGCCGGTGCGATCGCCGGGCTCGCAGGGATGACCCATGTCACGCTTTCGCGCATGGCCAATCCCTTCGATCTCGTCGGCATGGAGCTCAATGTCATCGCCGCGGTCGTCCTGGGCGGCGCCCGCATCACGGGCGGGCATGGGACGGTGACGGGCACATTGCTCGGCGTCTTCGTTATCACCATGATCAACACGACTTTGCTGATGGCTGGTGTTCCGTCTTTCTGGCAGAAAGTGGTAATCGGCTGCCTCATCGTCGTGGGCACGGGCCTGCCGATCGTCATAGAACGCGTCTCCCGGCATCGCGAACGCATCGCGCGGCCGCTCGGCGTCTGAGCTCGGAGGAGTATGAGCAATGAAGAAGATCCTGAACAACCCCGCCGACTACGTCGATGAGATGCTCGAGGGCATGGTGGCGGCGCATCCCGAGTACTACGCCCAACCCGTACCTCGTGTGATCGCGCGCGCTGCCGGTGCGACGAAGGGCAAGGTGGGTATCGTTACCGGCGGCGGGTCCGGCCATTTGCCTGTTTTTACCGGCTATGTCGGGAAGGGACTGCTCGACGCCTGCGCGATCGGCAACGTCTTCGCCAGCCCATCGGCAGAGCAGATGGCCGAAGCGATCCGGGCGGCGGATGGAGGCGCCGGCGTGTTGAGGCTCTACGGCAACTATGGCGGCGATGTCATGAACTTCGACATGGCCGGCGAGATGGTTGAGATGGAGAACGACATCCGCACCACGACGGTGGTGCTCGCAGACGACGTTGTTTCCGCCCCGAAGGAGGAGGCCGTCAAGCGTCGCGGAGTGGCTGGCATGGTCTACGCGTTCAAGATCGCCGGTGCCCATGCCGAGACCGGCGCCGATCTCGACGACGTGACCCGCGTTGCCCAGAAGGCGGCGGACGCCTGCCGCTCCATCGGCATGGCGCTCACGCCCTGCACCATTCCCCAGGCGGGCAAGCCGACCTTCGAGATCGGCGAGAGCGAGATGGAGATGGGCATGGGCATCCATGGCGAGCCGGGCATCTGGCGCGCCGAGATCCGCCCCGCCGACGCCATCGCCGACGAGATGGTCGGGCGCCTGCTTGAAGACCAGCCCGTCGTCAAGGACGATCGCATCTCGATCCTGGTGAATTCACTCGGCGCGACGCCGGTCGAAGAGCTGTACATCCTTTACCGCCACGCCAAGAAGCTTCTCGACAGGATCGGCGTGGAAATCGTCATGCCGCTGGTCGGGCGCTACGCAACCTCGATGGAGATGACCGGCGCCACCATCACCATCATCAAGCTGGACGACGAACTCGAGCGGCTCCTCCAAGCGCCGGCCGAATGTGCGTTCTGGCGGGTGTGAAGCAAGATGACGATCGACAGCACAACGCTCTCAGGCGCCCTCGGCCGCATCGCGGCCAAAACGGCGGATGCGTCGGCCGAGCTTTGCGCGGCCGACGGCGCGCTCGGAGACGGTGATCTCGGCATCACCGTCTCGAAAGGATTTTCCGAGGCTGCGGTGGCGACCCTTCCCCAGGATTTCGGCATGGCGCTGCTCGAAATCGCCAAGGTCTTTCAGCGCGTTTCGGCCTCATCTTATGGCACACTCGTTGCCACCGCCTTTATGGCGGCGGCCAAGGCAACCAAGGGCAAGAGCTCAATCGACGCCGCGGAGATCCCCGGACTTATGGTCGCGGCACGCGACGCCATGATGGCCCGGGGCAAAGGGTCGCTCGGCGACAAGACAGTCCTCGACAGCGTCGATGCCATCGCAAGGGCAATCGACGGGGCTTCTCCCGAGACGATGATCGGCAAGGCAGTTACGGCCGCACGCGATACGGTGGAAGAGTACAAGACGAAGCCCAATAAGCTCGGGCGCGCACGGATGTTCGGCGAGAAGAGCATCGGTCTCGTCGACCCCGGCCAGCTGGCGTTGCTGCGCATCGTGGAAGGCTTGTGAAGAGCCATGCCGGCGAATCGCCGGCGTGACAGCTATTTCCCCCGATCCTCGCCTCGGCATTGGTCTTCTCCCTTGACAGGGAGGGGCTGGGACCATCATTTCGGGCACGCTGAAACGATCGGGAAATCATGCTGACCGCCAACGAAAAACCGCCATTGACGATCCGGCTCTGCCAGCCGCGCGGTTTCTGCGCCGGTGTCGATCGTGCAATCCAGATCGTGGTTCTGGCACTCAAGAAGTACGGTGCGCCGGTTTATGTGCGCCATGAGATCGTGCACAACCGATACGTCGTCGAAGGGCTTCAGAACCTCGGCGCAGTCTTCATCGAGGAACTCCATGAGATTCCGGCGGAGCATCGCGACTGCCCTGTGGTGTTTTCCGCCCACGGCGTGCCGAAGTCTGTGCCGCAGGACGCCGCGGCCCGCAATCTCTTCTATCTCGACGCTACATGCCCGCTCGTTTCGAAGGTGCACAAGCAGGCGATGCGGCATCAGCGCCTTGGCCGCCACGTGCTTCTGATCGGCCATGCCGGCCACCCCGAAGTGATCGGGACGATGGGCCAACTGCCCGAAGGGGCGGTGACGCTGATCGAGACCGAGGCCGACGCACTGCATTTCGAGCCGACCGGCCCGGCCTCGCTCGGCTTCGTCACCCAGACGACGCTGTCGGTTGAAGATACCGCCGGCATTATCCGAGTGCTCCGGGAAAGATTCTCCGAGATCCAGGCGCCTGCGGCCGAATCGATATGCTACGCGACGACCAATCGGCAGGAAGCGGTGAAGGAGACGGCTTCCGGCGCCGATCTTTTCCTTGTGGTCGGAGCGCCCAATTCCTCCAATTCGCGGCGCCTCGTCGAGGTGGCCGAGCGGGCGGGCGCCAAGATGTCGCTCCTCGTACAGCGTGCCTCCGAGATCCCATGGGATGACATCGGGGACATTTCGGTACTCGGACTCTCGGCTGGAGCTTCCGCGCCGGAGATCATCGTCGATGAGATCATCGAAGCCTTCCGCGACCGCTTCGCCGTCACGCTCGATCTTGCCGTGACGGCGACCGAAACGGAGAATTTCCCCGTGATGCGGGTGTTGCGCGACATTGATCTCACGGCCGCGGACATGGCCTTCGTCAACGGAACGCACTAGCGATGGCCGTCTATACCGACATTTCCGAGAGCGAGCTGATCGCCTTCCTCGGAGCCTACGACATCGGTGAGCTCCTGTCCTACAAAGGGGTTGCCGAGGGCTCGGAGAACTCGAATTTCATCATGCATACCTCCGGCGGCACCTATCTGCTGACGCTTTACGAGAAGCGCGTCGATGCGGCCGACCTGCCGTTTTTCCTGGGGCTGATGCAGCACCTCGCGCAGAAAGGCATTTCCTGCCCGTTGCCGGTGCATCGTCGCGACGGCGGCGTGATTGGTGAACTCGCCAGCCGCCCCGCGGCCGTGATCACCTTCCTGGAAGGCATGTGGCCGCGCCGCCCGACGGTCACGCATTGTCGAGAGGTCGGCAAGGCGCTGGCCGGCCTGCATCTCGCCGGTGCGGATTTTCCCTTGCAGCGACGCAACGCCCTGTCGATCGACGGGTGGCGCAAGCTTTGGGACGCGGCGCGGCCGCGTGCCGATGAGGTCGAGTCCGGGCTCGCGGCGGAAGTCGACGCGGACTTCGCCGAATTATCGGCGAAATGGCCCGCCGATCTTCCATCCGGGGTGATTCATGCCGATCTTTTTCCGGACAACGTCTTCTTCCTTGGCGAGCGGCTGTCGGGGCTGATTGACTTCTATTTCGCCTGCAACGACCTCTTTGCATATGATCTCGCGACTTGCCTCAACGCCTGGTGCTTCGAGAAGGACCACGCTTTCAACCTGACCAAGGGAACGGCGCTGCTGGCGGGCTATCAGAGCGTGCGGCCGCTACGCGCCGAGGAGGCCGAGGCTTTACCTATACTGGCTCGGGGGTCAGCCCTGCGGTTCATGCTCACCAGGCTTTATGACTGGCTGACAATTCCTGACGGTGCGCTGGTGCTGAAGCGGGATCCGCTCGAATATGTCAGGCGCCTGCGCTTCCATCGCAGCATCGCCTCTCCGTCCGAACTGGGTGTCGAAGCACGATGAAATCGGTCGAGATCTTCACCGATGGCGCCTGTTCAGGAAATCCCGGACCGGGAGGCTGGGGCGCGATCCTGCGCTATAAGGGCAAGACCAAGGAACTTTCTGGAGGCGAGCCTGAAACGACCAACAATCGCATGGAGTTGATGGCGGCGATCCAGGCTCTCGGCGCCTTGAAGGAGCCGTGCAAGATCGACTTCTATACCGACAGCAACTACGTCAAGGACGGCATCGGCGGCTGGATCGAAGGTTGGAAGCGCAACGGCTGGAAGACTGCGGCGAAGGCCCCGGTGAAGAACGCCGAACTGTGGCGGGCGCTCGATGAAGCGCGCAAACGCCACGAGGTGACGTGGCACTGGGTGAAGGGGCACGCCGGCCATCCCGAGAACGAGCGGGCGGACGAGCTTGCCAGGCTCGGCATGGCACCGTTCAAGAAGAAGGTTAAGAAGGTCCAGGCGCCTGAAGGATAAGGGGAGGTGTGGCGCTCACTCGGACACGCAAAGGCTGCGCTGTCCTTCGCAACGGCCCGTCAGCCCGAAAATAGCATCCGATTTTCGGGCTGAGACAAAGGGATCGCCACTCGGCTTTGGGGTCAGAGCTGCTCCAGGATCCGCGCCGCGCCGGAGACGACCGCCTGGCCCGGCGCATCCTCGATATTGAGCGCAGTCACCTTGCCGTCCTCGATGATCATCGAAAAGCGTTTGGAACGCAGCCCAAGACCGCCTGCGCTGAGGTCCGTGTCGAGACCGACCGACTTGACGAAATCGCCGCTGCCGTCTGCAAGGAAAAGGATCTTGTCCTCCCCGCCGGTGAAGCGAGCCCAGGCGCGCATGACGAACTGGTCGTTCACGGCGACGACGGCGATCTGATCCACGCCCTTGGCCAAGATGGCATCGTGGTTCTCGAGATAGCCAGGCAGGTGATTGTTGCTGCAGGTCGGAGTGAAGGCGCCCGGCACGCCGAATAACACCACCTTCTTTCCCGCAAAGACTTCGTCCGTGGTGGCGCTTTTCACGCCGTCATCCGTGGCGATCTTGAAAGTGGCTGCGGGGAGCTTCTCGCCGATGGCTATGGTCATGGTCGCCCTGCTTTTGGTTCGGGGTTGGATTCGCAATCAGCCATAACGGTTGGGGCCCGATCAGATCAAGTTGCATCAGTCGGTTTCCACGTTGTGCCGGGGGCCGGGTTTCGCACAAGCTCAACCTGCTCTGACCATGCTCCGAACCGCAAGACTGCAATCGCCCCGAACGTCAGGGGAACGGCAAGGTTCCGTCTACCGAGCCGCTGTCAGTCACGAGCGTGTAGTGGAGGGCCCCTTCGGCAGGGGCGGTTGCCGGCCGCTCCTGGATTGGCACGGAGAAGAGAATTTTTCCGTCCTTCTCCTGCCCCTCCGGTATGCCGAAAACATAGCCATGCTCGCTGGCGATGAAGAGATCGGCATGGCGGGCTTGATCGGGAAGCCTCGCTTCGACGACGAGCATGCTCGGATCCGATCTCAGCTTGAACAAGCCGAATTCCGGATTTGCGGGCAAAGGAAGGGCTGCGAGTGCAGCCTGAACGACGGCAGCGTCCGCAGCATCGTTGCGATCGCTTGCGGGGTCGACAGTCAATTGCCCCTGCACTGGGATGCAGATCGTCTCACACACGCCCAGGAAGATTTTAGCTTCGATCTTCGCTGGTTCCGCCGGCGCCTTCACGATGAACGTTACGGGAAGAGTGACTGAATGCTTATAGCCTGCCCATCTGGCATAACCATCGTCGAAACGTTCCGGGGCCGGGAAGGAAAGTTCGGCGGAAGCTATATTGGGGCTTGCTGAAACGTCGAGACTTGGCGGCACGCCGGACCCGCCCGGATCCCGCCAGTAGGTTTTCCAGCCCTGCTTCAGATCTATCTCAAGGGCACCGCTCAGCGCCCCCTGGCCGTCCGGCACGCCGCTCGTCACCAGCCTCACTCTGCCCCCGTCCGTTTCCAGCCAGGCACTGGAAGCGGCGAGCGAGCTTGCCGGCGATGCGATCGCTATGAAGGCCGCAATCAGTAACACGTCACGCATAGCGGCCATTTGAAGCCCGATCGGCCATTGGACAATCTGGAACATGGCGACTTCGCCTTCATTTTTGCGTGAAGCCTCGGGTCCGTCTTCGAAGGAAAACGTGTCTTTCAAGTCAAGTGAAAAAGAGCTAGTTTTACGAATGGACCTTTTGCGGCGGAAAAGGGCTGCGTCGAGGCGCGGCTTCCTAGATGATCAGTTCCTCATCGCCATGCCCGGCATGAAGGACGACAGGTTCGCTCGCTCCGTCATCTATGTCTGTGCCCACAGCGAGGAGGGCGCGATGGGCCTGATCATCAACCAGGTCCAGCAGATGCGCTTTCCCGACCTTTTGGTCCAACTCGGCATCATGAACGAGCAGGAAGCCATCAGGCTGCCTTCGACGGCACGCGACTTCATGATCCGCAATGGCGGTCCCGTCGACCGTAGTCGCGGCTTCGTCCTGCACTCTCACGACTATACGGTGGAATCGTCTATGCCGGTGTCCGAGGATGTTTGTCTGACGGCCACCGTCGACATATTGAGAGCGATCTCGACCGGCCGCGGTCCCCGGCACGCGCTGATGGCGCTTGGCTATGCGGGTTGGGGGGCCGGCCAGCTCGAAAGCGAGATCGCCGAGAACGGCTGGCTGACCTGCCCGGCCAATGTCGACCTGCTGTTCGACAGCGACATCGAGCGCAAATACGATCGTATCCTTGCCTCGATCGGCATCGATCTGGCCCGTCTCAGCCAGAGTGCCGGTCACGCCTGAGCAACAGGATATTGCTCCTTAACAACCTTGAGAACCGCGTCTGCCGCCATCGGCGCTCCGAACATGTAGCTCTGTACGTACTCGCAGCCCATCTGTCTTAGCTGCAAGGCATCGTGCTCGTCGGCAATGCCCTCCGTCACCACGGAGAGGCCGAGTTCGTGCGCCATATTGATCATCGACTTCAGCAGCACGTCACGCTTGGGCGACGTGTCGTCCAAGAAACTCTTGTCGATCTTGATCGTGTCGAAGGGAAAGCGCGTGAGATAGGAAAGGGATGAATAACCCGTGCCGAAATCGTCCAGGGAAAGGCCGACTCCGAGCTGCTTGAGTTTCGCCAGGACGTGGGCCGATTGCTCGGGATTGTCCATCACCAGGGATTCGGTGAGTTCGAGACGGAAGCAGCGGGGCTTGATGCCGGCTCGCGCGACGACCGAGCGCACGTCGCTTACGAGGTCGCGGCGGATCAATTGCCGGCTGGAAAGATTGACCGACATCGATAGGGGAATGTCGCCGACCTGCTGCTGCCAGTTCGCAAGATCATCCGCCGCCCGCTGCATGGCGAAGAGACCGAGTGGAACGATAAGCTCGCAATTTTCGGCGACCGGGATGAAATCCGACGGCGGGATGATCCCGCGCCGCGGGTGGTCCCAGCGTATCAATGCCTCGAAGCCGGCGATGGTGCGATCCTCCAACCGGACGATCGGTTGATAGGCGAGCGTGAACTCCTTGCGCTCGACCGCGCGCCTCAGGTCGGATTCGAGCTGAAGGCGGTCAGTGCCGACCGAGCGGAATGCGGGGCGGAACGGCTCGATGCGGTCGCCGCCGAAGCGCTTGGCCTGATGCATCGCAAGAGCTGCATCCTTGACCATGTCTTCGGCCGTTATCTGGGAATCCGTCCAGGTCAGCAGACCGATTGAGGCGGTCAGCACGATCTCGCGCTTGGCGAAGGTGATAGGAGCACGGATCGCCTGCTTCGCAGCGTCTGCGACCGCGGCGATCCGCGCGGGATCCTGTTCGGACAGCAGCATCATCGCGAACTGGTCGCCAGCGATGCGCGAGAGGGCGTCACGGGGCTTGAGCAGCCGGTTCAAGCGCCGGGCAATTGTGAGCAGGATCGTGTCGCCTGCGGAGATTCCCAGGCCGTCATTGACCTGTTTGAAGCGGTCGATGTCGATGACGAAGACCGTCGGCCGCAGCTTGTCCTCGGAGCGGGCGACGGCGATCATGCCTTCCAGCCGGTTGAGGAAAAGCTCGCGGTTGGGCAGGCCGGTCAGATTGTCGTGGACGGCATCGTGCAGCAACCGTTCCTCGGCCTTCTTCTGCTCGGTGACGTCGACGAGCGTGCCGACACAGCGGATGACCTCGCCGTCGGAACCGACGACGGGGCGCGCGCGCAGGGAAAACCAGTGATAATGGCCGTCGGAACCGCGCAGCCTGAGGTTCTGGGCGATGCGGCCGCGGCGATGTTCGAGCACCACGTCAAGAGTGGTGCGGAAGGTGTCGCGATCGTCGCTATGGAGCACAGGAAGCCAGTTGCGCGCCGCGCCAGTCAGCGCATTGGGCTCCAACCCAAGCTGCAGGCTTACGTCCGGCCGGGTCACCACCCGGTCGCGCAGGACGTCCCAATCCCAAACGATGTCACCGGACCCGGTAATCGCCAGCGCCTGACGTTCCATGTCGCTGAACAGGCCCTGGTGGAGAGCGCCGCCCGCAAAGGCGTGCTGCATCACAGTGAAACCGATCAGAAGGATGATCAGGATCAGCCCTCCGCCGAGTGCAGGCTGCACGACGTCGTTGTTGAGCATGCCGGTGACGGCCATCCAGGAACCGCCGAGCCAGACGAGTACCATCAACCAGCTGGGAACCAGCATGATGGCACGGTCGTATCCCTGCGCTCCGAGATAAGCGATCAGGCCGATGCCAAGGATGCCGGTCGTGGCGAAGGACAATCGCGCGATACCTGCAGCCACTGCCGGGTCGATGACCGCGATGCCGGCGATCAGCACAAGCCCCAGCATCCAGGCAAGCACGCCGTAGCTGAAGTGGCCGTGCCAACGATTAAGGTTGAGATACGTGAAAAGGAAGACGACCAAGGTTGCGGCCAAGCCCAGTTCGGCACCGGCCCGCCAGATCTGCTCGCTGCCGGGAGAGACTTCGATGACTTTGTTCAGGAAACCGAAGTCAATGCAGATATAGGCAAGAACCGCCCAGGCGAGAGCTGCGGTCGCCGGGAACATCGACGTTCCCTTGACGACGAACAGAATGGTGAGGAACAGGGCCAGGAGGCCGGCGATGCCAATGACGATGCCACGGTACAAGGTATAGGAGTTGACCGTGTCCTTGTACGACTCCGGTTCCCAGAGATAGACCTGCGGCAGCTTGGGCGAGGCGAGTTCGGCCACGAATGTAATGACCGCCCCGGGATCGATCGTGACCCGGAATACATCGGCGTCGGGGCTCGTCTGCCGATCGAGCGCAAAACCTTCGCTGGGAGTTATCGCGGCAATCCGGCTCGCGCCGAGGTCGGGCCAGAAGATACCGGAATTCGCCAGGCGAAAATGCGGCGCGACGATCAGCCGATCGAGCTGCTGGTCCGTCGTGTTGGCAAGCGCAAAAACCGCCCAATCGCCGGTCGAGCGGGCGTCGTTGGCCTCCACCTCGATCCGTCGCACAATGCCGTCAGGGCCTGGCGCCGTCGAGACTTGGAAATTTTCGCCCTGATTCCGATGGATTTCGACTGCACCGGACAGATCGAGCGCGACGTCGTCGCGAGAGATTCGGATCGGTTCGATGGCGAAGGCGGAGGGCACGGCCAGAACTGTTGCGATTGCCGCCAGGGCAAGCGCCAACACCATGCGCGTGCGAAAGAGAATTGCCAAAAAATCAGCCCCGTTTGGTGACGCCCCGATCGCCCTCGATCAAGGCGTAGAGATAGTGGTCCTGCCAGCTTCCGTTGATCCTGAGATAGGATCGTAAAAGTCCTTCGCGCCGGAATCCGGCTTTTTCAAGCACACGTGTCGAACGCACATTGTCGGGAATACAGGCTGCCTCTATCCGGTGCAACCGAAGCGTATTGAACGCATAGGGAACCAGCAGCCTGATGGCATCGAGCATATAGCCTTGGCCAGCGTAACGCTCGCCGATCCAATAGCCGATCTGACCGGTCTGGGCCACGCCGTGGCGTATGTTGCCGAGCGTAATGCCGCCTATCAGTTTGCCATCCTTGTTGCCGAAGATGAGGAAGGCCACTGCCGTGCCGGAAGCGAAGTCTTCGCGATAGCGGCGCAACCGTTGCCGCCACGCGCTCCGATCCAGTTCGTCAGGAGACCAGCGAGGCTCCCAAGGCTCGAGAAAACGCCGGCTTTCATCACGCAATGCGGCCCATTCGCGATAGTCGGTCGCTACGGGAAACCGAAGATTTACCCGCTCCCCCTTGAGCGCCGGCGGATCTCGGCGAAGGAAGGAAAGCGAGAGCATTGGCCCTTGCTTCTAGACGGCCAGCTTGCGCAGGGCCGGGTTTGCATTCGGAAGCGCATCACGGATCGTTTCGTAGGCCGCGAGCGCCCCGACCGGGCCGACTGCCGCGATCGTCGGCTTTGTGGAGAACAAACGTGAGGAGAGATCGGTGAGCCGTTCGACGGTAAGATTCGAGAGGCGCTCCACCAGTTCCGGCATCGGAATTGGACGGCCGAACAGCAGGAGCTGCCGGGCTATCTGAGAGGCGCGGCTTGCGGCGCTTTCGGCGGACATGACAAGGCCAGCGCGATATTGCGCGCGGGCCCGGTTGAGTTCCTCGATCGAGATCGATTCGCCGGTTTTTTGCAGTTCAGCAATGATGACCGGAACGAGCTCGGCGACGTCGCCCGGACCAGTGGCGGCATGAACGCCGAAAATACCGGTGTCCGAGAAACCCCAATGGAAAGCGTAGACCGAGTAGCAGAGGCCACGCTTCTCTCGCACTTCCTGGAACAACCGCGATGACATGCCGCCGCCCAGGATCATCGACAGAACCTGCGAGGCGTAGAAGTCGCGCACATGGTAGGCGCGGCCCTCGAAGCCCAGCACGATCTGCGCGTCCATGAGATCACGGTCCTCGCGATAGTCGCCGCCGACATAGTTTGCGTATTGTGGGATGACCCCCTCCGCCCTGGAGCGAAAGGCGCCTAGCCGCTTCTCCACCTCACGAACGAATTCGTCATGCTTCACGTCTCCTGCCGCGACGACGACCATGCGGTCTGCACCGTACTGGCGTTCCATGAAGGAATGGAGTTGCTTGGAGGTGAAGGACTTTACCGTTTCCGGGGTGCCCAGAATGGAGCGGCCGAGAGTCTGGTGGCGGAAGGCGGTCTCCGTGAAGCGGTCGAAAACGATATCGTCCGGCGTGTCGTGGGCGGCGCCGATCTCCTGTAGGATGACGTGTTGCTCGCGCTCGAGCTCGCTCGGGTCGAAAAGGGATCCGGTCAGGATATCGGCCAGTATGTCTATGGCAAGTGGCACGTCCTCGGACAGCACCCGAGCGTAGAACGACGTCGTCTCCACGCTGGTCGCGGCATTGATCTCGCCACCGACATTCTCGATCTCTGAGGCGATCTGCCAGGCGCTGCGTCTTTCCGTTCCCTTGAACGCCATGTGCTCGAGCAGATGGGCGATGCCGTGCTCGTCATCGCGCTCGTTGCGTGATCCTGACTTGACCCACACGCCGAGCGCTACGGATTCGATATGTGGAAGAGTTTCGGTGGCGACCGTCAGGCCGTTCGACAGACGGCTTACCTCAACACCCATATAGGAATAACTCCCTAAATCACTGTCCGCGCATGGCGGTTTATGTGATCTTCCACCATTTTTAGCTCCGATGGAAGCACCGTGAACTTCTCTTGTCGCGTCATCAGATCGCCGAACCAGTCGGGAAGGGCCGGAGAAACACCGCAGGCCGCCTCGACCGCAGCCGTGAACTTGGCGGGATGAGCCGTGGAGAGGACGACCATAGGCGTTGCCGTCGCGGCGTTGGCGCGCGCGACATGAACGCCCGCAGCTGTGTGCGGATCGATGACGAGGCCCGTGGATCTCAGCGTGTCACGGATCGTCCCGCCGACGTCGTCGATCGAAGCGCGTCCAGCGGAAAATTCGTGACGAATGGCTTCCAGAACCTTCGCGTCGAGCGTGAAACTGCCCGATTGCTTCAGGCTCGCCATGTAGCGCCCTACCGTCGCCGCATCCCGTCCCGAAGCCTCGAAGAGCAGTCGCTCGAAATTCGACGAGACCTGGATGTCCATGGATGGTGACGTCGTTTCGACCACACGGCGGGTCTCGTATGTCCCGGTGGCCAGCGTCCGCGCTAGGATATCGTTGTCGTTTGTGGCGATCACCAGCCGCTCTATTGGCAGGCCCATGCGCTTGGCCGCATAGCCGGCGAAGATGTCACCGAAGTTGCCCGTCGGCACCGTGAAGGAAACAGGCCGCTCCGGCGCGCCGAGCGACAAGGCCGACGAGAAATAGTAGACGATCTGGGCCATGATGCGTGCCCAGTTGATCGAGTTCACGCCCGCCAGCGCTACGCGGTCGCGGAACGCATGGTCATTGAACATGTCCTTGACCAGCGCCTGGCAGTCGTCGAAATCGCCTTGGATCGCCAGCGTGTGCACGTTCGATGCCTTGGATGTCGTCATCTGGCGCTGTTGAACGGGCGATACGCGGCCATGCGGGAAGAGGATGAATATGTCGGTGCGCTCGCGTCCCGCGAAAGCCTCGATCGCTGCTCCTCCTGTATCACCGGATGTGGCGCCTGCTATCGTGGCGCGCCTGCCTTGCTGTGCCAGCACATGGTCCATCAGCCTCGCCAGGAGCTGCATCGCCACATCTTTGAAGGCGAGCGTGGGGCCGTGGAAAAGCTCGAGCATGAAGCTGTTCGGCCCGATCTGGACGATCGGGCAAACCGCCTCGTGACGGAAGGTGGCGTAGGCCTCGCGCACAATACGGGCGAAGGTATCGTGGTCTATTTCGCCGCCGACGAAAGGGGTGAGCAGCCGGACCGCCAGATCCTGGTAGGAGAGACCGCGCATGGCGCGGATTTCGTTTGCCGAAAAACTCGGCCATTGCCGCGGGACATAGAGTCCCCCATCGCGAGCGAGGCCTGCAAGCAGTGCCTCGGAGAAGCCCAGGTCCGGAGCGCCGCCCCGCGTACTGACGTATTCCATCACTACCTTTCCGTCACAGCAGCGCGTCGACTCTTCTCAAAAAAGTGCCAGCAGGAAGAGCGCCGTAGTCGCATTTTCGCCGTGCCGTTGCTATAGACGCCCCACTCGTGACAGGGAAGTGCAGTTGATGGGGACTCATTTGAACCACAGGCGTTTTTTGCTCGGTTTGGGATTTTCGGGCTTTATCCTCGCCGTCGCGGGTTGCCAGGCGAGCGACACAACGGCCAAGATTTCGGACGTCAACGGCGGCCAGTTGCAACCGCCTCCGGCGAAGATCCAGGAGAGCGAACTGAGGGCTTATTGCCCGGCGGTCACGCTGCGGGACGGCACCGCGGTTCTCAGGACCTATGCCAAAGGCGGCCAGGACGATCCTCAGAAGCTCGCCTATCAGGCGTCGATCTCCGATGTTACGCGTAGCTGCGCGCGCAGCGACACGCAAATGACGATCAACGTGGCCGCCGCGGGTCGGGTCGTCACGGGGCCGGCTGGGGCAGCCGGCGCCGTGACCTTGCCTATTCGCATCGTGGTCGTTCGCGGCGAAGAAGTGCTCTACAGCCAGTTGCATAAGCACCAGGTCAATATCACGAACCCTTCCGCGGCGACGCAATATGTCTTCAACGACCCCAACGTCGTGATTCCACTTCCAGAACCCGGCACGATCCAGGTCTTCGTCGGCTACGACGAAGGTCCGCCCTCCAAGCAGAGGTAAGTTTCAGGCATTTCGGATCTGAAAGCGGTCCGATCGCGCGATGCGGCCGCTTCTCATGCGATACGCATGGCATCCCGTCAGGCGTCCGACCACTCGGACAGTGCCGCGAGGACGCCCTTGAGGTCGGCCCAACGGCGAATAACCGTCTCGGCGCCGGCGTCGGTCAACACATCGGCATGCCCGGGATAGCTGTGGGAGGCCCCGGTGAAGCCGATGACACGCATCCCGGCTGCCTTGGCGCCTTGGATTCCGTGCACGGAATCCTCCAGCACGAAGGTCCTGCGCGGATCTGCGCGGAGCGTTGTCGCGGCATGGAGGAAGACATCCGGCGCCGGCTTCGGCCGGCGGGTGGGCGTCTCCTTGGCAGAGAATATCCGTCCTTCGAAAAGCGGCTTCAGGCGCGTCCTTGTCAGCATCGCATCAAGGCGATGCGCGCTCGAATTGGAACAGATGCAACGCTGCGTCGTCACGGCGGCGACAGCCTCATGCACCCCCTCGATGGCCAGCACTTCCGTCGCGAGCCTATGGTCGTTGATCTTCTCGGCCCTGTCGATGAGCGACGACTGAAGCGGAATATTGGCCTTTTCCTCGATGCGCAGGAGAATGTCCTTGAAGGTCAGTCCGGCATAGGTCTCCGCAAGCTCCGCGGCCGAAATCGGATAGCCGGCCTCTGTGAGGAGGTCCGCCTCGACCCGGGAGGCGATGATCTCGGAATCGACGAGCACGCCGTCGCAATCGAAGATGACAAGGTCTGTCTGAGTCATGGCAATCCGTAGGGAAGGAGAGTGGAGAGGGCACAAGGAGCTTCGCCCAGGCAGGGGGGACATACACGATCATGGCCCGAACCTCAAATTTCACCAAATCTTTACCTCGTCCGGTAACCATAACGATCAGTGAATCGTAACGCGTATCTCGGGTGTCCCGCATGTCTGCCCTGCGTCTTTCCAACGAATTATCCGAATTTTCCGTACAGCCGGAGTGGTTGGATACGATCATCAAGGGCGATTGTGTCGCGGCGCTCAACAAGCTCCCGGAAAAGTCGATCGACCTGGTCTTCGCCGACCCCCCGTACAATCTCCAACTCGAGGGCGAGTTGCATCGTCCCGATCAGTCGAAGGTGGACGCCGTCGATGACGATTGGGACCGCTTCGACAGCTTCGAGGCTTACGATGCCTTCACTCGCGCGTGGCTGCTGGCTGTCCGTCGGGTGCTGAAGCCCACGGGCACGATATGGGTGATCGGATCCTACCACAATATTTTCCGCGTCGGCGCGACGATGCAGGATCTCGGCTTCTGGATCCTCAACGACATCGTGTGGCGCAAGACCAACCCGATGCCGAATTTCCGTGGGCGCCGCTTCCAGAACGCGCATGAGACCATGATCTGGGCGTCGCGTGACCGGCAGGCCAAGGGATACACGTTCAATTACGACGCCATGAAGGCAGCCAATGACGACGTGCAGATGCGCTCCGATTGGTTGTTCCCGATCTGCACGGGTGCCGAACGGCTGAAGGACGAGAACGGCGACAAGCTGCATCCGACCCAGAAACCGGAGGCTCTTCTTGCCCGGGTGATGGCTGCCTCCACCAAACCTGGGGACGTGATCCTCGATCCGTTCTTCGGTTCAGGCACGACGGGCGCGGTGGCACGTCGCCTCGGCCGCCATTTTGTGGGCGTCGAGCGTGAACAGGCCTATATCGACGCGGCTGCCGAACGGATCGCCTCGGTCAAGCCGCTCGAAGCCGAACAGCTGACGATTCTGTCCGGAAAGCGCGCGGAGCCTCGTGTCGCCTTCGTCAGCCTCATCGACGCGGGCCTGATGACGCCTGGCACCAAACTCTACGACGCCAGGAAACGGTGGATGGCCACTGTACGTGCCGACGGAACCCTTGCCGCGGGACACGCGTCCGGCTCCATCCACAAGGTTGGCGCTGAGGTGCAGGGGCTCGATGCCTGCAACGGCTGGACCTTCTGGCACTACGAAAGACATGGCGGTCTCACGCAGATCGACGAACTGCGCCGCATAGCACGCGTCGGCATGCAGCGGGCGGGCGCCTGAGTATTAGCCTTTCCTCCGGTTAGGGCCTGATTCCATAACGCTCGAGGTCAGTCTCCAGCGTTATGGCATCCGTGAAGCAGACGGCATGCCAACCCGCCTCCCGGGCGCCTTCGACATTCCTGGGGCTGTCGTCGATGAAGATCGTGGCCGAAGGGTCGAGGCCGAAGCTTGCCGCATGGTGGTCGTAGATTTCGCGATCCGGCTTGATCATGCGCACGTCGCCCGAGACGGTGACGCCGCGCGGGCGTTCGAGGAAAGGGTAGCGCCGCCTTGCTTCGAGGAAAGTGTCCGAGGCGAAATTGGTCAGCATGGTCACATCGTAGCCCGCCTCTATCAACTCGAGCATCAGCGCAACGCTGTCGTCATAGGAGTGAGGAACCATCTCATGCCAATGGCGGCGGAAGTTGCGTATGTTTTCCGCATGGTTGGGATATTCGGTGATGAGCAGGCTCTCCGCTTCCTCCCACGTCCTGCCGCGATCCTGTTCGATGTTCCAGTCGGAGGTGCAGACATTGGCGAAGAACCAGCGTCGTTCTTCCGGGTCGGGGATCAGCCGGCTGAAGGGCAGATCGGGATCGTAGTGAATCAGCACCCGGCCGATATCGAAGACGATGTGACGGATCTCGCTCATGAATGCCCTTTCTGCCTGCTCGACAACGTTTTCGTCGCGCCGGGTATGGCAGCTTCGATTGCCTTTTTCATGACAGTCGGCAACGCCTCGTTGTGGAGGTCCGCCAACTGGGCCCACCAATGTCCCGCAGGCGCGGGACTCGGTCCGGTTTCGGCCATGTAGACCAGCAGTTCCAAGGCGAAATGGGTGAAGATGTGGGTGATGCTGCCGACCTTTCGCCACTGCGCGGGAAAAGGAGCGCTGCCGGTCGTCGTGTCACCGTCGGTTCGTGCCGTCCAACCTGTGGTCGGCACTTCGCTCATGCCGCCGAGCAATCCGCTTGCAGGACGTTTGCGCAACAGGATCGCTCCATCGCGCACCGCGACGAAGGCTGCGCCGACGCGCTGTGGCTTCTCGGCCTTCGGCGCTTTCACCGGGTAGAATTCGGGGTCGCCGGCGGTAAGCGCGGTGCAAGCGTCATTCAGGGGGCACAGCATGCAGGACGGCCGGCGCGGTGTGCAGATAGTGGCTCCGAGGTCCATCATCGCCTGCGCGAAATCTCCCGGCCTGTCCGCCGGCACATGCTGCCGAACGAAGTCCTTGATCGCAGACTTGGCTTCCGGGAGCGGCGTCGCTATGGCACGCAAACGCGTCACCACACGCTCCACATTGCCGTCGACCACGGCCGCCGGCCGGCCGAACGCAATGGCCGCGATGGCGGCAGCGGTGTAGTTCCCGATACCGGGCAGGCGCCGCAACCCGTCTTCCGTGTCGGGAAACCGGCTGCCATGATCCGAAGCCAGGAGATCCGCGCATTTCTTGAGGTTGCGGGCGCGCGAATAATAGCCGAGCCCGGCCCAGGCCCTGAGCACGTCATCTTCCGAGGCGGCGGCGAGTGATCCCGCATCGGGCCATTTTTCCAGGAATGTCCGGAAGTAAGGCTTGACCGCTTCCACTGTCGTCTGCTGGAGCATGACCTCTGAAAGCCAGACGCGATAGGGATCCGGCCGCCGGCCTGTGGCGGCAGCACTTGGAGAGACCCGCCAGGGCAACTCGCGGTGGTGCTTGTCGTACCAGGCAAGCAGTGGCGGGGCGATTCCTGCGCTTTCGATGATGTAATCAGGATGTTTTGCGGCTACCATCGAGCGCTGACAGGCCTTTTCGAGGAGTTGGAGTTGTTGGGGTTCTCCTCATGACAGGGAAAGTTTGGGGCGGCAATCCCACCGCCGTGAGCGACATCGCGACGCAGATACTGGATCCGGTGCTGCGTAAGCGCGCGGGCATATCGATCGGCCTCGTCCAATCCTGGGAGGAGATCGTAGGGCCGCGGCTTGCTCCGCGTACCCGGCCCGAGAAAATCTTGTGGCCGCGCCGTCTGAGCGATGACGATCCGTTCGAACCAGCGGTGCTGGTGATCGCCTGCGACGGTCTCGCGGCCCTTCATGTGCAGCACGAGACGGGCGAGATCATCGGCCGCGTGAACGCCTTCCTGGGTTTCTCGGCCATTGGCAAGGTCCGGGTCGTGCAGAAATCGATAGCCCCCGGCCCGCAAAAGCCCAAGCGCAGTCTGCGCCCTCTCTCCGACATGGAGAAAAGGAAGGTCGCCGGCTCTGTCGCGAAGATAGAGGACGAGGGACTTCGAGCGTCTCTGGAGCGTTTGGGAGCGACTGTCCTCGGTGCCCGGAAATAGGTCCCATTCTCGCGCTAAGTTGATTACCCGCTGGGTTTTTCGTCATTGGCATGCGAAACGACATGCCTTAATTCGCGCCAACTCTCGCTTTTTCGTGCTTTTCGATTGCACAATCCACCCATCGTCAGGTGATTCGATGACCCCTATCGTTCCGCGTCGTTCCGTTCTCTTCTCCCTGGTCGCCATCCCGGCGGCGATGACGCTTGCCGCCTGCAGCGATTCCGGCGACGAGGCCAGGGCCGAAGGGCAGGCGCCGGCGGATGCGGCGAAGCCGGCGCAGTCGAGCGTCGAGGCACCGAAGGCCGCGGGCACAGTGGATGCCACCAAGCTCATGGAGGCCGGACCTCTGCCGGAGAAGAGCCTCGGCAAGGAAGACGCGCCTGTCACCATCGTCGAATATGCCTCGATGACCTGCCCGCATTGCGCGCATTTCCATGAAACGACGCTGCCCGAGCTGAAGTCCAAATATATCGATACAGGCAAGGTGCGGCTGGTTTTCCGCGAGTTCCCCTTCGATCCGCGCGCAGAAGCCGGCTTCATGCTCGCCCGTTGCTCGAACGACAACTATTTCCCGATGATCGAGGTGCTGTTCAAACAGCAGGAAAGCTGGGCGGCGGTGCAGAATGCTCGCGACGCACTTCTCCAGATCGCAAAACTTGCCGGTTTTTCACAGGAGTCCTTCGAAGCCTGCTTGACGGACCAGAAGCTTCTGGACGAAGTGAGGGCTGTGCGCGAGCGTGGCGCGAAAGATTTCGGCGTGGATTCAACCCCGACCTTCTTCATCAATGGGGCCAGATATCCCGGAGCAATGTCCATTGCGGAATTCTCGGCGATCATCGATCCCCTGCTGTAGTTTGCTTCTGTTCCTCGCGGGGGAGGGAAGCTTGCCCTTCGCTGCGCCTGGCGGTGGCGGATGAGGTTTTCCCGGCTCCGCCTCCTCGGATTCAAATCCTTTGTCGAGCCGTCCGAGTTCGTTATCGAGCGCGGCCTGACGGGAGTCGTCGGTCCCAACGGCTGCGGCAAATCGAATCTCGTCGAGGCGCTGCGTTGGGTTATGGGCGAAAGCTCGTATAAAAACATGCGCGCGTCCGGAATGGACGACGTCATCTTCTCGGGCTCCGCCACGCGCCCGGCGCGCAATACGGCGGAAGTGACGCTCTTCCTGGACAACAGCGATCGCACGGCGCCGCCCGCCTTCAACGATGCCGATGAGCTGCAGGTCTCTCGCCGTATCGAGCGCGAGGCGGGTTCAGTCTACCGCATCAACGGCAAGGAAGCACGTGCCAAGGATGTGCAACTGCTCTTTGCCGACCAGTCCACCGGTGCGCGGTCGCCGTCCATGGTCGGTCAGGGGCGTATCGGCGAGCTGATCCAGGCGAAGCCGCAGGCGCGCCGGGCGCTGCTAGAAGAGGCGGCAGGCATATCGGGTCTCCACACGCGCCGTCACGAGGCCGAGCTCAGGCTGCGCGCGGCCGAGCAGAACCTCGAGCGGCTGGACGACGTGGTCGGTGAACTGGAGGGCCAGATCGAAAGCCTGAAGCGCCAGGCACGCCAGGCTTCGCGTTTCAAGAACATCTCCGCCGACATTCGCAGGGCTGAGGCGACGCTGCTGCATTTGCGCTGGACGACGGCCAAGGGCCAGGAGGCCGAGGCCAAATCGGCGCTCGCTGTCGCGACGGCGCTGGTCGGCGAGAAAGCCGAGGCGCAGATGAACGCCGCCAAGGAGCAGGCGATCGGCGCGCATCGCCTGCCCGAGCTTCGCGATGCCGAGGCTGCTGCCGCGGCGGCGCTGCAACGCCTGACGATCGCCCGGGGTCAGATCGAGGAGGAGGCTGGCCGCATTCGCGCTCGCCAGGTCGAACTCGACAAACGTATCGGCCAACTCGATGCCGACGTTCGGCGCGAGGAACAGATGGTGCGCGATAATGCGGACATCCTCGAGCGGCTGGCCGAAGAAGAGGCTACGCTCCAGGCCGAGAACGACGATGCCGCGGACCGGGAGGCGATGACACGTGCCGCCTTCGAGGAGGTGGCAACGAAGCTGACGGCGAGCGAAACCGCGCTCTCGGCCCTTACGGCCGAACGCGCGGAGGCGGCGGCAGCGCGCCAGCAGTTCGAGCGCGCCTTGCGCGATTGTTCCGAACGCCGCGACAGGCTCGAGCGTCAGCTTGCAGAAGTCAGACGTGAATCGGATGAGCTTGCCGCAAGGATCAGCACCCTGGCGGATCCGCTCGAGAAACGTGATCTGGTCGAGCAGGCGTCTGCGGCGCTTGAAGTCGCCGAGACGACTGCGATCGCCGCCGAAAAGGCAGTTGTCGATGCCCGTGCGGCCGAAGCGGCCCTTCGGCCACCATTACAGGAAGCGCGAGCGGAGCTTGCGCGCGTCGAGACCGAGGCGAGGACGCTTGCCAGAATCCTCAATGCTTCATCCGGTGAGGCATTTCCTGCTGTGCTTGAACAGATGAAGGTCGAGCGAGGGTTCGAGACCGCGCTCGGTGCGGCGCTTGGGGAGGATCTCGATCTTCCGCTGGACCCGAGCGCGCCCGCTCACTGGAGCAAGATCGAGCCACAGCCGGAGGACGCACAGCTCCCCGCAGGCCTCCGTTCCCTTGCCGAAGTTGTCAGCGCGCCGCGGCAGCTTGCGCGTCGCTTGGCCCAGATTGGCATCACCGAAGCCGCAGATGGTCCGCGGCTGCAGACTCTTCTCAAACCTGGCCAGCGCCTGGTCAGTCGCGAAGGTGCTCTCTGGCGGTGGGACGGCATGATCGCGAGTGCTGATGCGCCGACGCCGGCGGCCCAGCGGCTTGCGCAGAAGAATCGGCTGGCCGAACTCGACGCCGAGGCTTTGATTGCCGGCGAGCGGGTGGGAGCTGCGGAGGACGCCTTGGCGGCGGCGGAGGCGCGTGTCCGGCAATCGACCGAGACCGAACGCGATGCCAGGCAGGCCTGGCGCAACGCTCAGCACGCGGTCGAAGCGGCCCGTGATGCCCTGGCCATGGCAGAGAAGGCCGCTGGTGAGCTTTCGACCCGCCGGGCCGCTCTCGAGGAGGCGCGCGCTCGTCTCGAGGAAGGGCGCGGCGAACTCGATGCGGCCTACCAGGACGCCATAGAGGCACTCGCCGATGCGCCCGATCTCGGTGACCTCCAATCGCGGCTCGACCGGATGTCGGCGGAGGTTTCCAAGGACAGGGCCGGGCTCGCCGAAGCCCGAGCAGTTTATGAGGGCTTGAAAAGGGAGGCTGAGGCGCGCGGGCGCCGACTTGTCGCCATTTCGGCTGAACGCAAGGGCTGGATGATGCGGGCCGAGAACGCCGATCGGCAGATTGCCGCGCTCGCCGCACGTCAGGCCGAAGCCGTCGAGGAACGCGAATCGCTGGCCGACGCGCCCGAGGATATCGAGAATCGGCGCCGGTCCCTCATGAGTCAGCTTTCCCAAGCCGAAACGCAGCGCAAAGCTGCCGCCGACCTCCTGCAGGAGGCCGAGAATAGGCAGGCGGTGGCTGACAAAGCGGCGACTGCCGCGATCCAGACGCTGGCGGAGGCACGCGAGGCGCGCGCACGCGCCGAGGAGCGGCTCACAGCCGCGGACGATCGGCGCAAAGAAATCGAGGCGCGGATCCAGGAGACGCTGAACACGCCGCCGCATCTTGTGATCAGGCATGCTGGCCTCGAGGCGGATGATGCGCTGCCCGACCCGGCCGACGTCGAAAGAAAGCTAGAGCGCCTGAAAATCGAGCGCGAGCGACTGGGTGCCGTCAATCTGCGCGCCGAGGAAGAACAGAGAGAGCTTTCCGAGCGCCACGACAGCATCGTCCAGGAGCGCGAGGATGTGATCGAGGCCATCCGCAAATTGCGGCAGGCCATCCAGAGCCTGAACCGCGAAGGTCGCGAGCGGCTGCTCGCCGCTTTCGATGTGGTCAACAGCCAGTTCCAGCGCTTGTTCACACATCTCTTCGGCGGCGGCACGGCCGAGCTTCAGCTCATCGAGTCAGAGGACCCGCTCGAGGCAGGGCTCGAAATCCTGGCCCGGCCACCGGGAAAGAAGCCGCAGACCATGACCCTCCTGTCGGGCGGTGAGCAGGCCTTGACTGCGATGGCGCTGATCTTCGCTGTGTTCCTCACCAATCCCGCGCCGATCTGCGTGCTGGACGAGGTCGACGCGCCACTCGATGACCACAATGTCGAGCGCTACTGCAATCTGATGGATGAGATGGCGGCGACGACGGAGACCCGTTTCGTCATAATCACCCATAATCCGATCACCATGGCACGGATGAACAGGCTGTTCGGTGTGACCATGGCCGAGCAGGGTGTCAGCCAACTCGTCTCCGTCGACCTTCAGGCGGCTGAACGGTTGCGAGAGGTCGGCTGATCTGTCGGGTCCATTCCGATCGCGGGCAGATGCGATCGTGAGAGGTTGTCATGAACGAGAACGAACGCAAGGCAGGCGCCGAACTGTCGATTGCCCTCAAGGATCTTCACCGCGCCTTGATTCGGGCTGAGGCAGGGGATGATCCGAACCTTCAGAATCCCTACACGCTCCTCTTTGCCGTCATCGGTGACCCCCGTTTCGGCTGGATGAACGGACTCTCGCAGCTCATCGTGCAGCTGGACGAGATGTTGGACGACGATGAAGCGGCATCGGCCGGAACGCTGGATCCGTTTCGCGCCGCGACCGAGGCGTTGCTGGGCGAGCGCGAAGGCGAGCAGGCGGAGTTCCGGCTGCGCTACCTGATGTCGTTGCAGAAGGACGCCGATGTAGCGCTGGCGACCGGAGCTTTGAGGAGGGTCGTGGCGGCTCTTCCGCGATAAGTGCTTCTCATTGCCCCCAGACAGCCAGCTCGTTCCCGGCTGGATCGAGGAAATGGAATCGGCGACCGCCGGGAAAGGAGAAGATCGGCCTTACGATCGTGCCGCCGGCGTTCTCCACCGTCGCAAGCGTCTCTTCAAGCCTCTCAGAATAGATCACCGGCAACGGTTTTGCCGGAGCTTCGGCGGCATTCGCGTCGAAGCCTCCCTCCAGCCCCTCGTCGAAGGCCGAGTAGGTTGGACCATAATCGGTGAAGGACCAGCCGAAAGCCGCGCTGTAGAAGGCTTTCGTGCTGTCCAGCGTCGAACCCGTGGCGGGCATTTCCAGATAGTCGAGCTTGCCGGTCCGTCTCATGGGTGTGCTCCAATTCGTTCTTGATATGTTCTAGGGCCAGGCAGGTTACAAGGCAAGTGGCCACCCCTCGGCAACTGTGTTTCGCAGTTGCGAAAATGTTGTTCTTGTTCAACCGATTTTATCGTGGCGAGGCGACGGCCGAGCGAATAAGGAGGGCTTTGACGAAGCGGAGGCGCGCTATGACGAAATGGGTCTATACGTTCGGGGATGGATCGGCGGAAGGCCGGGCGGGCGACCGCAACCTTCTCGGCGGCAAGGGAGCCAACCTTGCCGAAATGTGCAGCCTCGGACTGCCCGTGCCTCCCGGTTTCACGATCACGACGGATGCGTGCAACCAGTACTACGCAAATGGCAATTCGTATCCGGAGACGCTCGAGGCCGAGGTGCAGTCGGCTCTGGCCCATATAGCCGCCCTGACGGGCCGACGCTTTGGCGATCCCTCCGCCCTGCTTCTGGTGTCGGTTCGTTCCGGCGCGCGCGCTTCCATGCCGGGCATGATGGACACGGTTCTCAACCTGGGCCTGAACGACATCACGGTCGAGGCGCTGGCGTCCGATTCTGACGACGCGCGTTTCGCTTATGACAGCTACCGCCGATTCATCCAGATGTACTCTGACGTCGTGATGGGGCTCGATCACGAAGTCTTCGAGGAGATACTCGAAGAGGAGAAGGCCCGGCTGGGCCATGAACTCGATACCGAACTTTCGGCGGCGGAATGGCAGGATGTCATCGCCCTCTACAAGTCCAGGATCGAAGAGGAACTCGGCCGACCGTTTCCTCAAGATCCGCAGGAGCAGCTCTGGGGAGCGATCGGGGCTGTCTTCTCGAGCTGGATGAACCCTCGCGCCATCACCTATCGTCGCCTGCATGACATCCCGGAAAGCTGGGGGACGGCCGTCAACGTACAAGCCATGGTGTTCGGCAATATGGGCGAGACCTCGGCCACCGGCGTCGCCTTCACGCGCAATCCTTCCACCGGCGAGAAGGCGCTCTACGGCGAATTCCTGGTCAATGCCCAGGGTGAGGATGTCGTGGCCGGCATCCGCACGCCGCAGAACATCACCGAGGCTGCGCGCATTGCGGCGGGATCGGACAGGCCGTCTCTCCAGAAACTCATGCCGGAGGCCTTCGAAGCCTTCGTCGGGATCGCAGAGCGCCTGGAGACGCATTACCGCGAAATGCAGGATCTCGAATTCACGATCGAGCGCGGCAAGTTGTGGATGTTGCAGACGCGATCGGGCAAGCGCACCGCCAAAGCCGCCCTCAAGATCGCCGTCGATATGGCGTCCGAGAGACTGATCAGCGAGGAAGAAGCCGTAGCGCGGATCGATCCGGCTTCACTCGATCAGCTCTTGCATCCGACCATCGATCCGAAGGCGGAACGCAATGTGATCGGCGTCGGCCTGCCGGCTTCGCCGGGAGCGGCGACGGGCGAAATCGTCTTCTCTTCCGACGAGGCCGAGGAGCTCAAGAAGCAGGGCCGCAAGGTGATCCTGGTGCGCGTCGAAACCAGCCCCGAGGATATCCATGGGATGCATGCTTCCGAAGGCATCCTCACCACCCGCGGAGGCATGACCAGCCATGCGGCCGTCGTCGCGAGGGGCATGGGCAAGCCTTGTGTATCCGGCGCGGGGTCGTTGCGCGTGGATTATCGCAACGGCACGCTCTCGGCGATGGGAACAACCTTGCGCAAGGGCGACGTCATCACCATCGACGGCGCCAACGGCCAGGTTCTGAAGGGCGCCGTGCCGATGCTGCAGCCGGAATTGTCGGGCGATTTCGCCGCCATCATGGGATGGGCGGACCGCATCCGCCGCATGAAGGTCCGCGCCAACGCCGAAACGCCGGCCGACGCGCGCATGGCCCGCTCTTTCGGGGCGGAAGGGATCGGCCTGTGCCGAACGGAGCATATGTTCTTCGAGGGCGACCGGATCGTGGCGATGCGGGAGATGATTCTCGCCGATACCGAGAGCGGCCGGCGGGCAGCGCTTGCCAAGCTCCTGCCAATGCAGCGTTCCGATTTCCTTGAGCTGTTCGAGATCATGGCGGGCTTGCCCGTCACGATCCGGCTTCTCGATCCGCCGCTGCACGAATTCCTGCCGAAGACGGACGAGGAGATCGACGAGGTTGCGTCGGTTATGAACGTGTCGCCGGAGAAGCTGCGGCAGCGCACGGAAGCGTTGCACGAGTTCAATCCCATGCTTGGCCATCGCGGCTGCCGCCTGGCGGTATCCTATCCGGAGATCGCCGAAATGCAGGCGCGCGCGATCTTCGAGGCGGCGGTCGAGGCCGCCCGCGTGACCGGCGCGCCAGTGGTGCCCGAAGTCATGGTCCCGCTGGTCGGGCTGAAGGCCGAGCTGGATTTCGTCAAGCGCCATATCGAGACTGTTGCCAAGGCCGTCATGGCCGAGTCAGACACGAAGATCGACTATCTCATCGGCACCATGATCGAGCTGCCGCGTGCTGCTATCCGTGCCCATGTCATCGCCGAGGCTGCCGAGTTCTTCTCCTTCGGTACAAACGATCTGACCCAGACCACCTTCGGGATCTCGCGCGACGACGCCGCGTCCTTCCTCGAAATCTACCGACAGAAGGGCATCATCGAGCAGGATCCGTTCGTGTCGCTCGATGTCGAGGGGGTCGGCGAGTTGGTGCGGCTCGGCGCAGAGAAGGGCCGCAAGACGCGGCCGGACATCAAGCTCGGCATCTGCGGCGAGCATGGCGGCGATCCCGCATCGATCCGTTTTTGCGAGGAAGTCGGCCTGGACTACGTGTCCTGCTCGCCGTTCCGGGTACCGATCGCCAGATTGGCGGCCGCCCAGGCGGCGGTCCGGAAACGCGGCTAAGGGGGGGTAGGCGAGTCGCTAACGGAGGGTTAGGCGAACCAGCGCCCCGCAATCTTGTTCATGAGCCGCCGCACTCCTTTGGAGGCCTTTTTGTGTTGGCGGATGAGGTGCTGTTTCGGTGACGGTACCTGCACGATACCGTCAAGGTTGTGCATACCCAATGCCAGTTCGTAATAATCCTCGATCGGGGTGCGGTGTTTTGAATAGAACGGCGTTCGGAGCGGATAGTGATCCACGTGTACTTCAGGTCGGATCGTTACTCGTCCAGGCTTTGCACGATGCAGCCGGTAGAAATATTCCTCGTGTTCCCGCAACTTAAGTTCGGGCAACCAAAGATTCTCCTTCAAAAAAGACGTCCGCGCCAGAAATACGTTAAGGCAAAAGTCATACACCGGGAATCCTTCTCGATGTCCATTCATCCGCTCTATGAGAAGATGCAGGGTACGGCCCTGAAGCTCAAACGTCCCATGGAAAATTACCTCCTCCGAACCGAAGTTTAGCATCCGGCAACCACAGATATCAAACTCAGCAGTGTTCAATGGCTCTTTCAGCAGGTCCAGCCGGGTGGAGGCGTTGAAGAGCAGGTCATCATCAATGATCATTGCAAAGGGGGTTTCGGCGGCATCAATGCCGAGGTTTCGCCCCGCCGAGAGGCCTATATTGAAATTTGTCTTCAAATAGGTTGTACGGCTGTCGAATATGCCCGTCTCCATTGCTCTACGGCTATCATCGACAATGATTATCGGCGCCGACGGATAAAACGTACGAATAGAAAGATAGCTTGCTTTCAAAGCTTCTGGGCGCTCAAACGTCTTGATGATGATCGTGATATCTGAGGCATCTCGCGTCACTCGCATCGCAGAGAACTCGCTCATTCGCTATTGGCCCCAATTAGATACAAAACCGTGAAGCAACCGGAGAGGATGTAGACGACAGCTCCGAACCTTTTTCCTGTCAGCATGTCAGATCTCCCCGAGATGCCTCGTCGTGGTCTTGGAGCGGTTTCCAATGAAATGCCTCAATCAAGTCGCACGCCACGCCGATACCCGAGTAAAGCTCCGGCCTAGCACCATATGCGGCGCCTCTTTGTGAAAGTTCTGCATTTGAATGCCCCCCCACTTGGTCCAGGAGTTTGCTGAACGTGCTCGATTTGAAAGGGCCTCGTACAACCATTCCGGCTCCGCTCGCGTCTATGTGTTCGGCAAAGCCGCAAACGTCCGTAGCAACAACCGGAAGCCCGTTAGCAATCGCTTCGAGGATAACGCCTCCCGTAACGTCAACCCGTGCTGGGTGTGCGAGGACGTCTGCCGCCGCCAGCGCTCGGAAATATCGATCATCTGAAACATAGCCTATGCATCGAACGCGCTCGGCAACGCCGAGGCGCACAGCGCGCGCCAGATGCCGCCGGATCTTGCTGTCCGAGGCCGCTAATCCGGCGACGACTAACTCTACGTGCGGGTGATGGGGAAGGACTTCAATCACACGATCAAGCCCTTTGACTTCCGGTTGAAGACCGAGCCAAAGCCAGGCGGTCTTGTTATCCAGGCCCATCTTCCGACGAGCTTGGTGCCGCAAACTCTCGCGCAATTCTGGGCGTCTGCGTGATCGTGCCAGACTCGGTGGAATGATGGCAATGCGTTCCAGGCTGTCAGGATAGCGATCAGCGAAGGCCTGCATTTGCGGCCGGGCTAGACCAATAATCCGGGTCTTCGCCTCTGGCCCAAAGCAACCACGCTCCAGCCGCGTAAAGGTGCGGAAGCGAGGAGTCATACGCGTCAAGCGCGACACATCTGGACGGTCGCGCAAGGTATCGGCGAGAAACAGGATGTCTGCTCCCGGCATCGGTTGGAAGGTGACCGTTATGTCGAAGCGCCCCGCCGTCGTTTTTGAGAAGGCCGTGGCGAACGCCGCCACCCGTCCATGGTTGGAGACAGGTCTGTGATTGGATTGGAGAGTAACGACAGGCAATGGAAGATCGGGGTAGGGACCTGCGACAAAAAGGGTGACTTCGTGCCCTCGCATTGCCAATTCCTTGGCAATGCGAATGCAATTGTCTTCAAGGCCGCCGCGCGGGTGCAAGCGATAAATTCCAAGAGCGATTTTCATTGCAGTAATCGAGGCCATACTAGGTCATCGTGCTCGAAGCTTGCATTCCTTCATTTCGGGGCAGGAGACAAGCACCTGGATGGAGTCGTCATCGGAGCCTCGGAAGGTTTTGATCAGTTGTGGAGGCGATGGCATGTCGGGTAGACGCACGCGGCTTCCCGAAACATCGTGGGAGGAGACGACGAAAACATCGATATCGCCGCGCGTTTCAAACTCGGGGGAGGGCAAGAACAAGACCTGCGCTACCCCCGCGACATCGCGATAGGCATGTCCGGAGAAGTAGGCGATGCGGGGTTCGTTCATCCAGATGTGTGACCCTGGCGGAACGTTATCACGGATCCAGTCCGCTGCTTCCCTGTAGTAGGCGAGCCGGTCATGGCGGGGGATATCCAGCGCCCACGAAACGGCGATAGCAATCAAGATCGTGGGGAAAACGAAGAAGGCACGCGGCCTCGCCATGAGCAGTTCGCGCCAGCTTGCCGTCGCCGTGGCAACTACGGCGAACATCAGCATCAAGGCGAAAGCCATCGGATAACGCCAGTCGAGAAGCGCTACGATGAAGGTAAAGAGGAAGAACATGGGCAACTGGCCGGCCGCGAACCATACAACGGGAAGCATGGCCTGACGCGGCAGGAGCCTGTGTGGCAGGAAGGCGAAGAAGGCGAGAACCGTGTAGACAGGCGTGAAGGCCCGGACGATCTGGAAGAAGGCAAGCCCGATGACGACGCTGATATAGGCCTGCCAGCCATGGCCGGATCCAAGATTGAGGACCTCCTTCTCCAACGTCTCTACGCGATGGAGAATCTCGGAACTGAAAAGCGGATTTTGCGTTGGGACGATGTTGCCCGACATCCAGTTCTTGAAGGTTCCGCTCGCCCAGATTCCGAAGATGAGGGGCAAAATCGCGGCTGTCGCAATAATGAAGACCGCGATCAGGCTTGCCTGCTGGGTGACTGAGCGGAGCCTCGTCAGAACGTAGTACATCGCAATCAGGAGGCACAGATACAACCCTTCGATGCGGAACGCCGTTGCGAGCACAAGCGATCCGATCAGCGCCAGCTTGTGCAGGAGAGACGGCTTTTGGTTGTCTGCGACCGCGAAGTAGATGGATGCCAGAAAAAAACACAGATAGCCATGATCGCGAATCACCCATGGCCGCAGTTCCATCAGTTGCGGCTGGAAGACGATCATGATCGTGGCGATGGTCACGAAAGCCTTGTCCCCCTTGGTGAGACGTGAGGCAAGGGCAATGAACGCCATGGTCGTGCCGAGCGTGAGCAGGCCATTGGCGATTTGGGCCGCAAGCAGCGCTTTGGTGCCGGTGAGAACCATGATCATGGCGATCAGCAGGCTGTACCCCGGCCAGCGGTAGACGCTTAGCCCCTCTGTCCATTGGCCGAGTGCAAAATAGTCAGCTGCCCTAAGGTAAAGTGCGGCATCCGGGTTCGGCATCGAGACTGCGAACGCGCCCCACGCTGAAAAAGCGATGCTGGCCAGAGCGGCGAGTAGGTAATGCCATCGAAAAATCCGATGGCCGTTTCCATATGCACTGCTCACCACTGCTCCGTCTGAATCGAAGTCTCTCCGTCGCCACTATGGCTTTACGGAAGCACTACGGCAACGGAGAGCCCGATGCATCGAATACTGCTTTCGGATCCGGGACGGTGCACAGAAAAATAGCCGGCCTGACCGGCAGTCAGCCGCTTCATTAGCCGCTGGTTGCGACAAATCCACTCATATGCGACGCGATCAGGCGGCCGCTCGATAGGCCTCGGCGAGGCTCAGATAGGAGCGAGCCAAGCCTGCGACCGGATTGTCGCTGGTCTCTACCGGCTCTAGCCGCATTACTCCCTCGGCATTCAGAATCACGAGCGCAATACGCCTTGCGCCACCTTCGTCGATCGTGATCGCTGCGACATGCTGGCAGTCGTTGCCATTGTCGAGCCGCATCTGGAAAAGCAGCTTGCCACCGACTGCGTCGAGCGCCTTGAGAACCATGTCTTCGAAGTCGGCGGCGTCAGGTAGTGCCTCGGGCGACGGTTCTTCGTCGCGGACCCCGATCGAAGCCAGCATCTCATCGGTGAGAAGTTGCAGGTCTTCCATCGGATGGTGGACGTGGCCCGGCTTCGCAAGAGCAAAATTCTCTCCGGCCGCCTCTGCCGGAAGTCTCTTCACAGTTCCTTCGACCTTGCTGGTCACATGCATGGGGCCTCTCTCAGCTTGCGCCTTATTCCCTGAAGCCCCCGAAACCCTGTAAAATTGCCAGCGAGAATGGCGGGATTGTGACAGAGGCCGGGCACTGCCGCAAGGGAAGATCGTGCCCTCTGGACAAAGCATCGATATCGCCTTCAACTATCGCGGATTTGGTTTGGGAGGATTGAGATGCTGGGCTTGATGCAGGACTGGCCGCTGCTGTGCCATAAGATTCTCGACCATGCGGCACGTCAGCATGGCAACAGGGAGGTGGTTTCCAGGTCGATCGAGGGGCCCATCGTCAGGACGACCTATGATCAGATGCGCAAACGGGCGCTGCAGATTGCTCAACGCCTCGAACGAGATGGCTACGAGCCGGGCGATCGCATCGGGACGCTTGCCTGGAACGGTGCCCGTCACCTCGAGGCCTGGTATGGGATCATGGGTATGGGCGGGGTCTATCACACGCTGAACCCGCGCCTCTTTCCCGACCAGATCCTCTGGATCATGAACCACGCCGAGGACAAGGCGCTGTTCGTAGACCTCACTTTCCTGCCGCTGGTGGAGAAGATCGCTCCGGCCGTGAAGTCGCTGAGGCAGGTGATCGTACTGACCGACAAGGCCCATATGCCGGAGACGTCGCTGCCCAATGCCGTCGCATACGAGGAATGGCTGGCCGAGGCGGATGGCGATTACAGGTGGAAAAGCTTCGACGAGAACACAGCGGCGGGCATGTGTTACACCTCTGGCACGACGGGTGACCCGAAAGGCGTCATCTACAGCCATCGTTCCAATGTACTGCATGCCATGATCGCTTGCATGCCTGACGCAATGGGCATCTCGGCGCGGGACGTCATTCTTCCCGTCGTGCCGATGTTTCATGCGAACGCCTGGGGGCTCGGCCAGAGCGCACCGATGATCGGCGCCAAGCTGGTCATGCCCGGCGCCAAGATGGACGGCGCATCGATCTACGAACTTCTGGATACCGAGAAGGTTACCTTCAGCGCAGCCGTGCCGACGGTATGGCTGATGCTTCTCCAGTACCTCGAGGAAACCGGCAAGAAACTGCCTTATCTCAACAAGGTGGTTATCGGCGGTTCGGCCTGCCCACGCGCCATCACGCAGAAATTCCAGGAGAACTATGGCGTGGAGGTGATCCACGCCTGGGGCATGACAGAGATGAGCCCGCTTGGATCGCTCTGCACGGTGAAGCCGGAATATGCCGGGCTGGAAGGAGAGGCACGGCTCGATGTCCAGCAGAAGCAAGGTCATGCGCCCTTCGGCGTCGAGATGAAGGTGACGGACGACGAAGGTGTCGAACGTCCCTGGGACGGAAAGACCTTCGGCAGGTTGAAGGTGCGCGGCCCAGCCGTGGCGAGAGCCTATTACGGTGGGGCGGGCGAAGAGCAATTCGACGCCGAGGGTTGGTTCGACACGGGTGACGTCGCCCATATGGATGCCTGCGGCTACATGCAAATCACCGACCGTGCCAAGGACGTGATCAAATCCGGCGGCGAATGGATTTCGACGATCGACCTGGAGAACCTCGCGGTCGGACATCCCGATATCGCCGAAGCCGCTGTCATCGGCGTGTCGCATCCGAAGTGGGACGAGCGTCCGCTGCTCGTGGTGGTGAGCAAACCCGGCAAAGACCCGTCGAAAGAGGAGATCCTCGGTTATATGAACGGCAAGGTCGCCAAATGGTGGATGCCGGACGATGTCGCATTCGTGGCGGAGATCCCACACACCGCCACCGGCAAGATCCAAAAGACGACGCTGCGAGAACAATTCAAGGACTACCGGCTGCCGACGGCCTGACGCACCGTCAGCTTGTCCAGCGAAAGAAGAAAATGCGGACGCAGCCCTCCCTGTTTTGACCGGAAAGGCTGGACCGCTTAAAAGCATGCCGATTGCGTGACCACGGCGGAGTGAGATGACAGCTCTCGTTGAACGGCGGACATCGTCGGTTGCGGGCTGGTCGCGCCGGCTGGCGTGGTTTTCGGCAGTGCTTTTCGCCGTGGCCGGCGCGGCACACCGGTTCGGGCTGCTCGAAACGGTTCCGTTCCTGTGGACGCTCGCTATCGTCGGCACCCTTGCCTCCATGGCGCTGGTGTTCGCCGGGACGAGTTTTCCGCGAATCTGGAATTTCGGGGACGGTGGTGCGCGGGATGCCGCGATTGGCGTGGCCGTTGCATCGGTTGTGCTGTCGCCGTTCCTTTTTTCGGGCTACTGCGTGTTCGCCTATCCCCAGTTGCACGACGTGTCGACGGATCCTTCCGATCCACCTTTGCTGACCCTCGCCGCGCAGCAGCGGCGCCCGGGCATGAACGCGATTACCGGCATCGATGGGGAAACCGCGGCCTTGCAGCTCGAACACTATCCCGAGATCGTAGGCCGCCGTTACGATCTGCCGCTCGAGCGGGCTGAAGACATCGTGAACAGCCTCGTCGAAGCGCATGGCTGGACGGCGGCTGCAGCCTCCAGCCGCTCCGAGGGCGATGATCCGGACATTGGCGTCATTACCAGGGAATTCATCGCGCGGTCACCGATCCTGGCCTTTCCGGCGGACGTGGCGATTCGGCTGATTGAGGAGGACGGATCGACTTATGTCGACATGCGCTCGTCCTCCCGCTATGGCCGCCACGATTTTGGGGAGAACGCCCGGCGGATAGCGGGCTTTTTGGCGGAGATGGACACGCAAGTCGCGCTACAGGCTGGTGTAGCCGCGCCCGACGCGCCGGAGCAATGAACGTCACTTCAACCGATAGACGCTGTCGATCGCCGGGTCCCCTTCAGCGGCTACGACATTGCGGCCGATCAGATCCTCCATATGCGCCAGTACCGACAGGCCGGCCGCGCCATGTAGGCGAGGGTCCGTGTCGCGATAGATCGACTTGACTATCTCAGCGATCGTATTGTCTCCGGCGCTCAACCTTTCGACGATCGCGCGTTCGCGCATTTTCCTGTGCGCTTTCAGCCCCCGCATGAAGGTTTTGGGCGAAATCACCGGCCCACCGTGGCCCGGGAGGAACAGATGATCGTCGCGAGCCAGCAGCTTGTCCAGCGAGGCCATGTAGTCCGCCATCGCGCCATCAGGCGGCGCGACAATGGTCGTCGACCAGGCCATCACGTGGTCTGCGGAAAAGAGAATACCAGTTCCCTCGAGCGCGAAAGCGGTGTGATTGGCTGCGTGTCCGGGGGTGTGGACGGCACGCAGCGCCCAACCGTCGCCCTCCACGAGATCTCCGTCGGCGAGCGCGACGTCCGGCTCGAAGTCGGTGTCGGCACTAGCGTCGAGCGGGTTTAGTTCTCCGATTCGAAGTGGTCTTGCCGCGCGGTGCGGACCTTGGGCAAGGATTTGCGCGCCGGTTTGTGCTTTGAGGCGGGCCGCGAGCGGCGAGTGATCGCGATGGGTATGGCTGACGAAGATGTGGCTTATCGGCCGCCCGCCCGCCGCATCCAATATGGCGGCAAGATGAGCCTTGTCGTCAGGGCCGGGATCCACCACGGCCAGTGCCCCGCCGCCTACAAGGTAGGTGTTGGTGCCATGGAAGGTGAACGGGCTGGGATTCTCGACCGTGAGCCGAAGGACACCGGGGGCAGCCTCGACCGGGCGGCCGTAGGAAGGCTCAAAAGCTGTGTCGAATTCCAGAGCCACGGCCATGCTCCTGCTTTGTGTGGACTTTGCCGGCGAGATCGTTGCCGCTTAGCATGGAAGCCAATATACCGGAACCCGATCGCCGGACATCCGGCCCAGCCTGTCGAGGGTCTGCATGGCCATATCAGAAGCTTCCCGCCCGCTCATCTCGCTTGCGCTCCCACAGGATCGGACAAGTCGTCGCTTGATGCAGGTGGTGGCCGTCCTCGCGGGGACAGGCCTGCTTGCCCTGTCGGCCAAGATCACCGTTCCATTCTGGCCGGTGCCGATGACATTACAGGTTCTTGCCGTGTTCCTGATTGGAGCCGCCTACGGTCGCGATCTCGCTCTGGCAACCCTTCTCGTCTATTTGGCGCAGGGGGCCGCCGGGTTGCCGGTCTTCGCTTCCGGGGCAGGGATAGCCTACATGGGCGGTCCTACCGGCGGTTATCTTGTCGGCTTCGTGGTCGCAGCAGCCATCGCCGGCCACGCGGCGGATCGCGGCGTGGACCGCGAGCCATTCCGGCTCTTTTTGGCCATGCTTGCGGGCGAGGCCGTCATCCTTGGCTTTGGCGCGGCGTGGCTGGCCTGGCTCTTCGGCGTGCAGAAGGCCATTTCATGGGGCGTCGGTCCGTTCGTCGTGACGGACCTCGTCAAGGTCGCGCTGGCGGCGGCGATCGTCCCGGCGACGTGGAGTATTGTCGCGCGCCTGCGTCGTTGACGCTGGGAGCCGCTCGCGCAGTGGCGGCCGGCCGCGGTACCGTGCCGGCCATCTCGTCGGATTTTTCCGAGTGCAACAATTCGTCACTTGCCTTCCCGGCGAAAAGCCGCCGCTGCCGCTGGCAAAAGACGCGTTCGCAAGCTATCCCAGCATCACCTCAGGCGACCGGGGTGAGCGCCGTTCTGGCGCAGCTTTAGGCTGGGTGAAATTCTGGAAGCTGTTCAAGCATGAAGACACCAATACCATTCATCGACCTCGCGGCTCAGCAGGCTCGAATTCGCGATCGCGTCGAGGCGGCGATGCGCCGTACGTTGGACCACGGCGCCTATATCATGGGCCCGGAGCTGGGCGAGCTGGAAGCCAAGCTGGCGGAATTCTGCGGCGCCCGTCACGCGATCGGCTGCTCGAACGGAACCGATGCCATCACGCTCGTGCTGATGGCTAAGAATGTGGGACAAGGGCAGGCGGTATTCTGTCCGTCCTTCACTTTCGCGGCCACCGCCGAAGTCGTGGCTTTCCTCGGTGCGACACCTTATTTTGTCGACATCGAGCCGGACACCTACAACATGGACCCGGCAAGCCTGAAGGCAGCCATCGGTGAGGCTAGGGAAGCCGGCCTCAAGCCTGTGGGCGTGATCTCAGTCGATCTTTTCGGCTTGCCGGCTGATTACGACGCGATCGAGCCGATCGTCGAGGAAAATGGACTCTGGCTTCTCAGCGATGCCGCCCAGGGATTCGGGGGCGTCTACAAAGATCGTAAGGTCGGCACTATCGGTGTCGCTACCACGACGAGCTTTTTTCCGGCCAAGCCGCTCGGCGCCTACGGCGATGGCGGCGCGGTCTTCACGGACGATGACGATTTGGCAGCGCTCATCCGTTCATTGCTTTTTCACGGCAAGGGGGAAGACCGCTACGATAACGTGCGGATCGGGATGAACGGGCGGCTCGATAGCCTTCAGGCCGGAATTCTTCAGGAAAAACTTGCGATCTTCCCCGCTGAGATCGAGGAGCGCAACCGGATTGCCGCGCGCTACAGTGAGGGCTTCGAGAATCTTCTCGTTACGCCACATGTCCCGGAGGGATCGGTGTCGGTATGGGCGCAGTACACGGTTCGCGCGCCAGGCAAAAATCGCGACGCAATCGTCGCGGCTTTGAAGGACAAGGGCGTGCCGACAGCGATCTACTATCCCAAGCCGCTGCATCAGCAGACCGCCTACGAGAATTTTCCGGCCGCCGCGGGCGGCCTGCCGGTCAGCGAGCGGGTGGCACAGGAGGTCTTCAGCCTTCCGATGCACGCCTATCTCGACCAGGAGACGCAGGACTTCATCATCGATTCCGTGCGTTCCGTGCTCCAGCGGGTCTGATACGAGGCGCTTCTCGCGCTGCATGGTCGCGAGACGTTCACGGGTTTGATCTTTGGCGGCAACTCTTTCGCAGAAGTTGCGCCATCTTGGCCGAGTCGCGCATCGCCCTTCTTATCTCCAGGTCGCCGGGCGCTCCGCATGCGTTGATTTGCCTGGGTTTTCGCGCGATAAGAGCCGCGCGTCGATCCGCTGACCGCAGCGTAGTGGATTCGAGGGGAATATACGCGAGCGTGAATGTGTTTTGTGCCAAACTGTAGAATCAATTTAGGCCGTTCCATATTGTCGAGGCCTGAACATCTTGCTGAATAGATTTTCTGCTTGGCTCATCTCCATGCCGCGCACGCGCAAGCGTGTTCTGCTCGGCATATTCGATTTCTTCATTCTGTTCGCGGCTCTGTGGTTGAGTTACGCAATCCGGCTGGGCGAGGCCTTCAGTCCGGGCCTTCAGCAGTTGGGCCTGCTTGTCGCTGCTCCTGCGATTGCGCTGCCCTTCCTCTATCAACTCGGCTTCTACCGGGTCGTTGTCCGTTACCTGACGGAGACAACCGTCTGGACGATCATGAAGGCGCTGGCGCTTTCGATCCCACTTTGGTTGGCCATCGTCTACATGACCGAGATCCGCGGCATCGAGGGCGTTCCCCGCACTATCCCGATCATCTACTTCATAGTAGGCACTGCGATGCTGTCCGGAAGCCGGCTTCTCGCAAAACGCCTGCTAGGCGCGGCCGTCGAGGATGTCGTCAACCAGAAGCGCATCCTGATCTATGGCGCGGGACCTGTCGGGCGGCAGCTGGCGGCGGCGCTCAAGCTGGATCCGCGCAACATCCCGCTGGGCTTTCTCGATGACGATCCCGCACTTCACGGCGCCGAGGTCGCGGGTTTGCGCGTCCACAGCCCCGACAAGTTTGCGAAACTGATCGATTCGCTCGACGTCCAGGAGATCATCGTTTGTTCCGATGCTGTCGATAGCACCGCCAAGTCGGCGATTTTCCGCCAACTCGCCAAGACACCTGTCCGGCTAAGCTTCCTTCCTTCGGTGGCGAGTGGCTTCGGTGGCGATCTGGTCTCGCGGGTTCGGGACATCGGCATCGGCGACCTGCTTGGTCGGCCGATGGTGCCGCCGGACTCGGCAATCCTCAGCGCGCCCATCGCCGGCAAGACGGTTCTGGTCACCGGCGCCGGCGGCTCGATCGGTTCAGAACTCTGCCGCCAGATCGTGACGTTGAAAGCGAAGGCGTTGATCCTGTTCGAACTCGACGAGTTCGCTCTATACGAAATCGAACGCGCCCTGCGCCCCAAGGCGGGCGGAGAACTGATCCCGATCCTTGGTTCGGTCACCGACGAACAGAGGGTGCGTCGCCTGTTCGAGGATCACTCGGTCGACACGGTGTTCCACGCGGCGGCCTACAAGCATGTGCCGATGGTCGAACTCAATCCGATCGCCGGCATCGTCAACAACGTGTTGGGCACCTGGACCGTCGCCAAGGCTGCTTATGACGCTGGCGTCGAGTATTTCGTGCTGATCTCGACGGACAAGGCCGTCCGCCCAACCAACGTGATGGGGGCGACCAAACGCTGGGCGGAGATCATCGTGCGCTGCTTCGCGTCGCGGGATGCGGAGGGCAACGGCAAGCGCCGCTTCTGCTCCGTTCGCTTCGGCAATGTGATCGGATCCCAAGGCTCGGTCGTGCCGCTGTTCAAGGAACAGATCGAAAGGGGCGGGCCGCTCACACTTACCGACCAGAAGATGACCCGCTATTTCATGTCGGTGAACGAGGCCGCCGAATTGATCATCCAGGCGGCAAGCCTGTCGCAGAAGGGGGAAATCTTCCTGCTCGACATGGGTGCCCCTGTGCGCATCTACGATCTTGCCGAGAACATGATCCGCCTGGCTGGCCTGTCGGTCAAAGACAAGGACAATCCCAACGGCGATATCGAGATCGAGATCGTCGGCTCCCGCCCGGGCGAAAAGCTCTTCGAAGAGTTGTTCTACGATCCGGAGAGCGTCGAGAAGACGATCCACCCCAAAATCATGTACGGAAAGAGGCAGCCGCTGGAGACGAGCCGCATACGGGAGGCCTTGGACGAGTTGGAGGCTGCAGTGCGGAAGGGGGATGCGGAAGCGGCGCGTGACGCGCTGTTTTCGTTCATAAAAGAAGGCTGAACACACTCTATCCGGCCGACGGAACTTCCCCAGGATTCGCGAACTGACCCATGTCAGGTGATTGTCTTGGCCGGATCCAGTGTGTATAGACGCCTGCGCTGGCCCCGGCATTCATCCGGAAGCCGGCCAAATTGGGGCGTAGCCAAGCGGTAAGGCAGCGGTTTTTGGTACCGCCATTCCCAGGTTCGAATCCTGGCGCCCCAGCCAGCTTTCGCAAGCAAAGCACGGAAATCACGCAGCGGCCTTCCGCCTTGGGTGCAGCTATGGCCTCTGCGCACCTGTTGCCGCGACGAAGACGGAGAAGAGCCGGTCGGTCGCGGTGATGAACAGCCGGTTCCTGCGCGCTCCACCGAAAGTAAGGTTGGCCACCATGGTGGGCAGCTTGATCTTGCCCAGCGCATCACCTGAAGGCGCGAAGCAGATCACACCGTCGCGGGCGCTTGTCCAGAGATTGCCCTGGGCATCGAAGCGGAAGCCATCGGGAACGCCGGGGGAAACTTCGCAGAACACCTCACCGCCCCGGAGCTTGTTATCGCTGCCGACATCGAAACGACGGATATGGTGCGGCCCGTCGGGATCGTGAGAGGAGCCGGAATCCGCGACGTAAAGCTCTGTCTCGTCGGGCGAGAATGCGAGACCGTTCGGCTTGACGAAATCGCTGGCGACCCGGATCACTTCGCCGGCGCGGGGGTCGACACGGTAGACGTGGCAGCCGTCCTGCTCGGGTTCTGCCTTGTAGCCTTCATAGTCGCTCATGATGCCGTAGTTCGGATCGGTGAACCAGATCGTGCCGTCGGACTTCACCACCACGTCATTGGGCGAGTTCAATTTTTTGCCGTCGTAATGGCTGGCAATGACCGTGATCGAGCCGTCGGGCTCTGTGCGCGTGACCCGCCGTCCGCCATGCTCGCAGGAGACGAGCCGTCCCTCACGATCCCGGGTGTTGCCGTTGGAGTAATTGGAATCCGCGCGAAACACGCTCACCCCCAGATCCGGCATCCAGCGGAGCATCCGGTTATTGGGTATGTCGCTCCAGACGAGATAACCGCCATCGGCGAACCAGACCGGTCCCTCCGCCCACCGGCAACCGTCATAGAGCATTTCGACCTTCGCCGTGGGGACGGTCAGGTCTCGAAACTTCTTGTCGAAATATTCGTAGTCGTCGCTCACGAGACTCATTCTTCCCTCCCAAACTAAGACTTCACGCGTTTGCCGCCGGCAAGAGTGATGACGCCGATGATGATCAGCCCTGTCAGCACCAGCCTGATGCCAGCGCCGAAACCGAATGTGTTGAGCATGGTGACCAGCAAGAAGAGCAGCATGGCCGCCCCCCACAGGCCGGGCAGATTGGCGAAGCCGCCTGCGACAGAAGTCCCGCCGATCACCACGACGGCGATCGAGGCGAGCAGATATTCCGTGCCCATGTTGAGCGCCGCGCCGCCGGAAAAACCGGAGAGGAGATAGCCGTTCAGCCCTGCGAAGGCGCCGCACAGCACATAGGTGGCGAAGCGGGTGAGGTCGACGGGAAGACCGGCGAGCCGCGCGGCGCGTGCATTCTGACCAACGGCGGTAACCGTGCGCCCGTAAATCGTGCGGTGGAGAACAACGCTCATGATCACGGTAACGAGCACCATCACCAGCGCAAGCACGGGAATGCCGGCGACAACTGCCGTGGTGAAGTCGGCGAGCAGAGGCGGCGGCTTGATCCTGATGCCACGGCTATAGGAGATGGCGGCCGACAGAACGATGAAGCTCGACGACAGTGTGGCGATGATCGGCGGGATCCTAAGCAGGCGGATCAAGGCATAATTGAACACACCGACGGCAATGCCACAGGCGAGCGCGGCGAGCAGGCCGATGAAGATCATGGAATCCTGCGTATCCATGATCTTCATGGACACCGCGCCGGCAAGCGTCATGGCGGCCGGGATCGACAGGTCGACATTGCCGGGCCCGAGCGTGATCACATACATCTGGCCGATCGCCACAATTACCGAGAAGGTGGCGAAGGAGAGAGCCGCCGTGAGCACCTCGCCACCGCCTCGACCGCCAGTGAAGCTGATGGTGGCCAGCCAGACGGCGAGCGCGCCGACATAGGCCCAGAGCCAGGGTTTGGCCGCGAGACGTTGAACGGCGGTCATGCGGCGCGCGCCTCCGTCCGGTTGATGACGACACGCAGCGCCAGCACGATGATCAGGATGAGGCCTTGCGCACCGATCTGCCAGTCGGGATCGAGACGCAGGAACGAAAGGAACGAGCTTGCCAGCGTCAGGGTCATGGCACCGATCACCGCGCCAACCGGCGAGATGCGGCCGCCTGTGAATTCTCCTCCGCCCAGTATCACGCCCGCGATCGACAGCAGCGTATAGCGCAGCGCAATGTTGGCGTCGCCCGAGGTGGTGAGCCCGACAAGAGCGAGCCCTGCCAAGGTGCCGAACAGTCCAGCCAGCGCGAACATAACAACCTTGGCACGAAGAAGGGACCAGCCGGCGCGCTCGATCGACTTCGGATTGCCGCCTACGCCGCGCAGCACCGCGCCGTAGGCTGTCCGCATCAGCCCGAAATGAACGGCCGCCGCCAGGATAGCGGAAGCCCAGATGGTGAAAGGCAGAAGCGGCGTTTTCAGCGTCATGAGGGACCGCAGCCAATCCGGCGCCTTTCCGCCCGGTGTCGGCAGCACCAGGATCGCCAGCCCCAGCCAGACGAACGACATGCCGAGCGTCACCACGATGGAAGGGAGATTCCTGAGATGAACGAGCGCGCCCAGGGCGGCATAGGCGAGAATACCGCCGGCAAATGCGGCGACGCCAAACAAGGGCGCATCCCGAAGCCAGGTTGCGCCCACACAGGCAACGAAGCCGACATAGGAGCCGATCGACAGATCGAGTTCGTTGACCGCGATCACGAACATCTGGGCAATCGTCGCGAGGGCAATCGGCAGAGCGAGGTTCAGAAGCAGGTTGAGCCCGACATAACTCATGGCGCGCGGCTGCATGTAGAAGACGGCAACGAGCAACACGGCGAGCGACAGAGCGGGGAGGGCGATACGGATGTGGCGTGCGACGAGATCCTGCATCAGGCGGCGGCCTCGAAGGAAGATTGTAGCACCCGCTCCTCGGTCAGCTCGTTCCGCGGCAGGTCGGCAACGATACGGCCTTCACGGAAGACATAAACGTGATCGCAGTGCCTCAACTCGTCCATTTCGGTCGTATACCAGAGAAAGGTCCGACCCCTTTCAGCTTCGGTTCGCAGCATGGTGTAGACTTCTTGCTTGGTGCCGATGTCGACGCCGCGCATGGGATCATCCATCAAGATGATGCTTGCCGGTGAGCCGAGAGCCCGAGCGAACAGCACCTTCTGCTGGTTGCCGCCGGAGAGGGAGAGCAGCGGATTGTCGACATTGTCGGTGCGAATGGCGATGCGCCGGCGCCACTCCTCTGCCATCGCATTTTCCCGGGAAGGATCGATCAAGGCATAGCGGGTCATGGGCTTCAGCGAGGCGATGGACATGTTGCCGGTGATCGACCAGAGAGGAAAGACGCCGTCGGCCTGCCTGTCACCGGCCACGACAGCGACCGGTTCGATGACTGTCACTCCCGCCAGTCGGCGGGACGCTCCCTCGAAGATCCGGAAAAGCATTTCCGTCTGGCCATGGCCACCCAGCCCGGCCAGGCCGACGACCTCGCCGCGATGAGCCGTGAGCTTTCGGCCGTCGGACTGGCGAGCAGGGATTGCATCCACAAGGGCTCCCCCCTTCGTGCGCTTTGAAACGGCCGCTATGCCTGCCTCGTTACGCACCATGCTGCCCATGGTCTCGACGAGGCTGTTGCGGTTGAAATCTCCCGCCGGGCGATCGGCGACCACGCGCCCATCGCGCATGACGACGATACGATCGGCCGTGGAGAGGATTTCACCCAGAAGGTGCGAGATCAGGACGACGGCGCCGCCGTCGGCGACGAATGCCCGCACATAGGCCAGCAACTGGCTGGCCAGAACGGCATCGAGCGAAGAGGTCGGCTCGTCCAGGATGACCAGCTTCGCTGGACGGTCGGAAACCGAGAAGGCGCGGGCGATCTCCACCATCTGCCGACGAGCGATCGACAAGTCACCGACAATAGCGTCGGGGTCAATGCCGTGACCCGGAAATATGGCGTCCAACCTGCCGAGAATCAGGGCTGCCGCGCGCCGGCGCCATCCGAATCCCTTGAGCGCGGGATGCATGATACGGGCATTCTCGGCGACAGAGAGGTTTGGGCACAGCGACAGTTCCTGGAAGACGCATCGTATGCCGTGATCGCCGGCCGCGCTGACATCGTAGCGGCCAATCAAGTCCTCACCGCTGATCAAGATACGGCCGGTGTCGGCGCCGAGCGTCCCGGCAAGGATATGCATGAGGGTTGATTTGCCGGCGCCGTTATGGCCGACAAGCCCGGCGCATTGGCCGGCATCGATCCTGAAATCAACGCTTGAAAGCGCGCGGACGGCGCCGAAGCTTTTGGCGACGCCGTCGAGATGAACGAGATGTAGAGATAGCGACATTGCGTGCATCATGCGGCCGCCGAGACGGCCGCATGCCCGTGCCAGATCATTTCGCGTCCGCAATCACCTTCTGCGCGTCTTCGAGCGTGTATTCCGTGTTGGCGACGCCGCCCTTCTCTGTCGTCTCGAGATTCTTCTCCAGAGTATCCTGATCGATACGCAGGAACGGCACGGTCAGGTCCTTAGGCACTTCCTTGCCGTCGAGGATCTGTTGCGCCACCCAGAAGGCCAGCGTGGAGACGCCCGGAGCGATCGACACCGACATCGTCTCGTAGCCGCTGGTGTCCTTCTGTTCCTTCCACCAAGCCAGCTCGTCCTGGCGGTTGCCCATGATGATCAGTGGCGTTGGCCGCTGGGCCGCCTTGAAGGCTTGTGCCGCGCCATAGCCGTCGCCGCCCTGGGTGACGACCCCCGCGACTTCCGGCAGTGACGGCAGGACGCCGGCCACGGCTTTTTGAGCGACATCCTGAGCCCAGTCGCCATGGACGGAGCCGACGATCTTGAACTGCGGATTTTCCTTCACGCCTTCGTGGATGCCCGACGAAATCGCATCGTCGACGAAGACGCCCGCCAGTCCGCGGATTTCAAGGAGATTCCCGCCTTGCGGCATCTTCTCCGCGAGGTAGAGGATCTGGTCCTTGCCCATCTGCTTGAAGTCGACGGCGATGCGCCACGCGCAGGGCTCAGTCACGATGCCGTCGAAGGAGACCACGGTGATCCCCGCATCACAGGCCTCCTTGATTGCGCCGTTCAGCGCGTCGGGGGAAGCGGCGTTGAGAACGATCGCATCGTAGCCTTGCAGAATCATGTTCTGTATCTGCGCGGCCTGTTCCGTCACCTGGTTCTCGGCCGTAGTGAAAGGATCGGCCGCCGCCACGATCTTGTCGGCGACGGCCTTGCTCGTCACCTTTTCCCAACTCTTCAGCATGGCTTGGCGCCAGGAATTACCAGCGTAATTGTTGGAAAGGGCGATCTTCTTGTCGGATGTGTCGGCATGGGCTCCGGCCGCCCATAGGCCGATGCCGGCCGCCAGCATGGCAGTCGTAACAACTTTCCTCATGGTCTTCTCCTCCCTTGAGCTCTCCTCGAGCCGGCCGCGCGCGTCCGAGCACTTGCCCGGTTTCCTCCCGCGCCGGCGACTACATCACCGCCCCGATCTGCCAGGGCACGAATTCATTGTCGCCATAGCCGAGCTCCTCCGATTTGGTGCGCTTGCCAGAAGCCACGGCAAGGATCTCTTCGAAGATCTCCCGTCCCTTTTCCTCGACGGGAACCCCGGCCAGGATGTCTCCGCAATTGACGTCCATGTCCTCGACCATGCGCTCGTACATCGGTGTGTTGGTCGCGAGCTTGATCGAGGGAACTGGCTTGCAGCCATAGGCGGAGCCGCGTCCAGTGGTGAAGCAAAGCATATTGGCGCCGCCCGCCACCTGGCCCGTCGCCGAGACGGGATCGTAGCCGGGCGTGTCCATGAAGACGAAACCCTTTTCGGTCACCGGCTCAGCATATTCGTACACGGCATTGAGCGTGGTGGAGCCACCCTTTGCAGCCGCGCCGAGTGATTTCTCCAGGATCGTCGTCAGCCCGCCTGCCTTGTTGCCCGGCGAGGGATTGTTGTTCATCTCGCCGGCATTCCGGCGGGTGTAGTCTTCCCACCAGCGGATGCGTTCGATCAGCTTCTCGCCGACGGCCTGGTTCTTGGCGCGGCGGGTCAAAAGATGCTCGGCGCCATAGATTTCCGGCGTTTCCGACAGGATCGCCGTTCCGCCGTTGCGTACCAATATGTCGGCGGCCACCCCGAGCGCCGGGTTGGCGGTAATTCCGGAATAGCCATCCGAGCCGCCGCATTGCAGGGCAAGCGTGATCTCGGAAGCAGGGGTCGCCTCGCGCCTGGCTCGGTTCACTATCGGCAACATCTCCTTGATGCGCTCCAGGCCCTGCTCGATTGTCTTGCGGGTCCCGCCTGTGTCCTGGATGGTCATCGTGCGGAAGGTCTCGCTCTCCTCGATGCCGTAGAGCTGCTTCATGCGCCCGATCTGAAAGACCTCGCAGCCGAGGCCGACGAGCAAAACGGCGCCGAGGTTCGGGTTGGCCGAATAGCCCCACTGAGTGCGCTTCAGCACCTCGAAGCCTTCTCCCGAGCCCGCCATGCCGCAACCGGTCCCGTGGGTGAAGGAAACGACGCCATCGACATTGTCGAAGCCTTCGAGAATGCCGGAATTAGTAGCAGCCTCCGCCATGAAGCGTGCGACGGAGGCCGAGCAGTTCACGCTGGTCAGGATGCCGATATAGTTGCGGGTACCTGCCTTGCCGCTGGCTCGACGATAACCCTGGAAGGTGGCCTGCTCCTCGATGGGCAGGATGTTCTCGGGCCGGGCCGCGGCGGCGATCTGATAGTCGCGCTCGAAATCGTGCATGCCGACATTGTGCTCGTGCACCCAATCGCCGGCTTCTATGGCACGACTTGCAAAACCGATGATCTGGCCGAATTTGACGACAGGCTCGCCCTCCGCAATCATCCGTGCCGCCACCTTGTGGCCGAAAGGAATACGCTGGCGTGTCCTCACGCCCTCGGCGATTGGGCTTCCCGGTTCGATCTTTCCCGCTGCGACGAGGACATTGTCCTCGCCGCTTAGCCGCAGCATGCGCGCCGTCGTGTTGATTGAGTTCATGAATGGTCCTGGTTCGCTGGCTCGACATGCGAGCGGGCTGATTGACGTTCGTCGGACTTGAGCATACTAACATGTTAGTATGCGAGGCAAGTATCATTCTCCTTGGGCTAGGCCGGCACCATGACGGTCCTTCCCAGCAGCCGCGCCCTGCCGGCGAGCGGCGGTCGAGGGCAGGGCGGCGCAACGGATCGCATCGTCACGGCTTTGCGTGAGGCGATAGTCGCTCTGGAGATTCCGCCGGGAACGGTGCTGGACAAGGCAGCGCTGGCTACCCGGTTCGGCGTGTCGCGCTTCCCGGTCTCGGAAGCCTTGAATCGCCTGAAAGCCGAGGGACTGGTCGAGATAAAGCCGCAGAGTGCCTCGACGGTTTCGCTGATCAGGCTGGCCGACGCCCGGGAAAACATGTTCCTGCGCCGCGCGCTCGAAGGCGAGACGGTGGCCCTGTTGGCGAAGCGTCGGGCCCCGGATCTGCTGGTCGAAGTGGAGAGAAACCTGCGCTACCAGAAATCGGCCATGGAGGCCGGCGACCGCCAGGGCTTTCATCGGCTGGATTTGGAGTTCCACGATCTTCTTGTAAGCGGCGCCGGGTTTCCTCGTGTTCGGGCGACGGTCGAGAAGGCGCGGTTGGCTCTCGACCGGGTTCGTCGCCTCCTTGGTTCACCCCGCCGGCATGCGCTCACCTTCGCCGAGCACAATGCGATCGTTGATGCCTTGCGCGCTGGGGATGCTGGCGCGGCGCGAGCGGCGATGGCCGCTCATATCGATTCCGTCATGGATGAGTTGGAGGATTTCTCGGAGGCGCATCCCGAGGTCTTCGCCGATGTCGGGTGGGCATAGCGCTATCTACTCGGCGGGCTGCGGCCGTAAAGCAGCAGCATGACGACAATCACGACGCCGTAGATGATCTGCCGGCCGGCTTCGGGCATCTGCATGACCGACAGGATAGATTGCAGGAGTGTGATCAGGATGACGCCGGCGACGGTGCCGAGATAGGAACCGCGGCCGCCGAGGATGGACGTTCCGCCGAGCACAACCGCCGCGATCGCCGGGAGGAGATAGGCGTCGCCCATGGCCTGGGCGGCCTTGGATGCATAACCGGCGAGCAGCACGCCGCCGAAAGCGGCAAGCCCGCCCGAAACGGCGAAGGCGATCATCACCACACGCCGCGTGTCGATGCCGGACAGGTAGGCGGAGCGCTCGCGATTGCCGATGCCGTAGACGGCGCGCCCGAACGTCGTGCGAGACAGCACGAAGACCGTTGCGGCACCGATCATTGCCCAGACAATCACCGCATTCGGAACGCCCGGAATGGTCGAGCCGGTCGCGAGATACCGCATCGCCGGCGATGCGGCGTCCTGCGGTGAGAAGCCGCCGGTGTAGACCACCATCAACCCTTGCGCGACGGCGTTCGTGGCCAGCGTGACGATCATCGACGGGATGCGCAGATAAGCGACGCCGATGCCGTTCACGAGACCGATCGCGATCCCGCAAGCCACGCCGAAGGGAATGGACAATATCGGCCCGGCCGTGCCGTAGGCCCCGGCCGCGCTCGCCATCATGCCTCCCATGGCGACTGCCCAGGGAACGGAAAGGTCGATCTGCCCGAGTAGGATGACGAGCATCATGCCTGTCGCAATGACCCCGAGGAAGGATGCCACCTTCAGCTGCTGGAGCAGATATTCGGGCGAGAGAAAGCTCGTCGAATAAAGGCTCGCCAGGAACAACAGCAAGAAGATGCAGACGAAGGCGGTTGCCACCGCCGGATCGGCACGCCGGAAAACTGCGGGAAGGCGGCCACTCGATCTGCTCGTTGTTTCGCTCATCCGAACCACTCGAGACGATTGCGCACCCTGAACAGGGCGAAGGCGCCGAGGGAAACCGCGATCAGCAGAACCACTCCTTGGAAGAGCGGCTGCCACAGCGGCTCGAGATCGAAGACGAAAAGCAGGTCGCCGATCGTGCGGAAGGCGAGGGCGCCGAAGATCGCTCCGATGGCGCTGCCTCGCCCGCCGAACAACGAGACGCCACCCAGCACCACCGCGGCGATGGAAAAGAGCGTATAGGCGTTGCCCGACGCGTAGGCTGCTTCGCCCGTGTAGGTGAAGAAGGTCAGGAACAAGCCGCCAAGCGCGGCGAACAGGCCGGACAAGGTGTAGGCGGCAAATTTGGCCCGGCGGATCGGCATTCCCGACATGAAGGCAGCCACTTCGGACGAGCCGGCCGCATACGCGGCACGACCGATCACCGATCGGCTGAATGGTACCCAGAGCAGGAGCACCGCCGCGGCCAGCACGACGAGGCTGGCTGGAACGAAGCCGAAGAGCTTTCCGGTCATCGCGTCGGCAAGCCCCTCATTGACCGTTCCACCCGGAAACGGACGCAACATCAGGGCCAAGCCGAAATAGACGGCTCCTGTCGCGATGGTGGCGACGATGGGTTGCAGTCGTCCATAAATCACGATCAGCCCGTTCAGCGCCCCGCAGGCAAGTCCCGTCAGCAGGACGGCGCCAACGCCAAGCGCCGTTTCCACCGGTCCTCCGTGCACGAGCCAGGACGCGAGACAATTGGTGAGGATGAAGGTCATGCCCACCGACAGATCGATGCCGGACGTGATCACGACCAGAGCCTGCGCGACAGCGACGAAAGCGAGCAATACGCCCTTGTTGGCGGCCGTTTGCACGACATTGGCGGTGAAACCCGCCGGATGGTTGCCGACATAGATGAGGAACATGACGACGAAGATGCCGAGCGCGAGAAGCGTGCCGCGCTGTTCCGCCAGCCAGTATCGCCAATCCTTCATGCTTGTGCCTCCGTCAGGCTCCCGTCACGTTCAGCGCACTGGCGACCAGCGCTCGTTCAGTGATCGCCGAGCCGGCAAGCTCGCTGGCGATGGCCCCATCGTAGAGCACCAGCACCCGGTCGCAGCAGCCGATCAGTTCGTCGTAGTCGGTTGAATAAAAGAGGATGGCCGCGCCGCTGTCGGCGAGCTTGCGCAGCAGCTGATACATTTCCTGCTTGGTGCCGACATCGATCCCCCGGGTGGGGTCGTTGAGTAGAATGATGCGTGGGTTGCGCATCAGCCATTTGGCGACGACGACTTTCTGCTGATTGCCGCCGGAGAGAGTGGCCACGGGAACATCGATGTCGGCGGTGCGGATCGCCAGCAGCCGGACCATCTCGTCGATCAGGTGGCCTTCCGTTTCGCGGTCGACGATGCCCCAGCGCGAAACATGGTCGAGAGCGGCGAAGGAAAGGTTGTGGCGAACCGACATCGGCAGCATCAGCCCCTCGGTCTTGCGGTCTTCAGGGATGAGCGCCATGCCGACCTCCTTCGACCTTGCCCGGGAAGGGCTGGAAATCCCCACCTTCCGCCCATCGATCAGGATTTCGCCGGAACAACCGCGCAGCACACCGAACAGCGCGAGCAGCAGCTCTCTTTGGCCCTGGCCGTCTAGCCCGCCCAGGCCTACCACTTCACCAGCGGCGATCGAGAACGAGATCGCGTTCAGCCGATCCGTCCAGGAGAGTCCCCTGCATTCCAGAACTGGTTTCCCAGCGACGCGGTGCTCGGGCTTCGGTGGAAAAACATGTCTGTATTCGCGGCCGATCATAAGCTCGACCACTTCGCTGTCGGTCCGGGTGCCCGCCATGTAACTGGCGACGTTGCGCCCATTACGGAAGACAGTGCACTCATCCGCAAGCTCGGCGATCTCGTGCATGCGGTGCGAGATGTAGAGCAGCGCGAGCCCTTCGGCGCGCAATCGCCTCAGCACGGCAAAAATCTTCGCGCGCTCGGCGGCGGCAAGCGCGGAGGTCGCTTCGTCCAGAATGAGGATGCGCGGTTTTCGTGCGAGCGCCTTGGCGATCTCGACCATCTGCCTTCGCGACAGCGGCAGATCCTTGACCAGCGCCAACGGATGAATGTCGTCGGCGCCGGCTCGCGCGAGGGCGGCCTGGGCAAGGTGCCGCTGTGTCCTGCGATCGATCATGCCGAAGCGCCGAGGCGGGTCGCTGATCAGGATATTGTCCGCGACGGTCAGATCGGGGATGAGGGAGAGCTCCTGGAAAATACACGCAATACCGGCCTCGTTCGCCCCGGCCGGAGATGCGAAGGCGACTTCTTTCCCATCGATCGCCATGCGTCCTTCGTCCGGCGCAACGACCCCGGCAAGGATCTTGATCAGCGTGGATTTGCCGGCTCCGTTCTCGCCGAGGATCGCGTGAACGCGACCGGCGTTGACTGTCAACTCGGCTTTCTCGAGCGCGCGTACGCCCCCGTAACGCTTGGATACACCCTCCATGCGCAAGAGCGGAACAGCATCCACCATCGGCCTCCGCAACGCTTCGGCGGAAGGCGACACTTGTGTCGCCTTCCGCTCCGCGGTTGATCTACTGATTTTCCTTCGTCTGCCCCATGATCTCCTGTGCTGTGAAGTTGATGCCGCAGGTGGGGAAGGAGTTGCCGACGAAGAAATTGTCGGACTGGTCGGGGAAATAATCCTGCCCTTCCTTGAAGTTCGGGTCTTCTACGATTGCGAGCGGCAGCTTGACGGATTGCGGGACGACTTGGCCTTCAAGTGCGGCGATGGCTGTTTTGATGGCGACCGCCACCTGTGCGGGGCCGGTGCCGGCGGAAGAACATTTGAGGCCGTCCGAAGCGAATTTCGCACAGAATTTCCGGAAGCCGTTCTCCGTCTCGGCGCCTACTGGCACGAAGGGGTGCTTGGCATCGATCATCGCCTGGACGACGCCGGTGTCACCGCCCTGGGCCGTGATGCCGTCGAACTTCTTGTGCACGGCAATCGCGTCGGCTGTCGCTTTCTGGGCGGTCGGATCATCCCACTTGCCCATCACCTCGACGACGTCCCACTTTTTGCCCGAAGCGGCGAAGGTCTCATGAATGCCGTTGTGGCGGTCGGTGTCGACAGAGGTGCCGGCGACGCCGCGCACCTCCAGCACCTTCCCACCCTCGGGCAGATGCTTGATCAGCCAGTTCGCCCAGAGAACGCCGAGGCCCTTCTGGTCGACATTGACGTTGATCGCATCCTCGGTGTCGAGGATGTTGTCGAAGGCGACAAGCACGACGCCCGCCTCCTTGGCGCGCTTGATGACCGGCGCGAAGGCCGTCGGGTTCTGCGCGTTGACGACGATGGCGTCATAGCCGGAATCAATGAAATTGTTGATCGCCGAGATCTGGGCCGGCACGTCCTCCCCGGTGGAGACGACCTTGAATTCCTTGAGCTTGGCCGCGACGTCCGGCTGCGCCGCGTAGGCTTTCGCGGTCTGGATCATCTGGATGCGCCAGGTGTTGGCGATGTAGCCATTCGCCAGGGCGATCCGATAAGGCCCCTCCTTCTTCGGGTACTTGAAGAACTTGGTCTCGGGCGTCCAAGGGGCGAAGCAGTCCGGCTCAGCCGACGGGCCCTTGACGATCTCGGGCTCGGCCAGAGCCGTCGAGGAGAACATTGCAATTGCGGTGGCGGCAACGATGCCGCCGATAAGCGACTTGACCATCGATTTCCTCCCATTCGCAGTCTTCTATGTCACGCATGCCGTCTGGTCCGCTTGATGTGCGGCGCGTTGCCTGTTCAACGTCTTCTGGACTTCGGTTTCCTCCCTCCTCTGCAAGAGGGTAGTCGTGTATCAATTGCTAGGAAGCCGCATGCAGTAGATTGGCAGCAGCCACCTTGTTAGGCGGCCATTCTTTTTTGCCGCCAATTGTCAGAATATTCATATAATATGGCTGCGATCAAGTTGCCCTATTTGTGTATAGGTCAAGGCCGTCCAGCAGGATCGCGCGGCGTGGCAATCGTCCCGAGAGACCACTTCCGCGCGGCCGTTCCAAAAGAACAGCCCCGCCGGAAACGGCGGGGCTGTCTTCAAAATTCTGGTGGCTGATTTCGGACTGATGTCTCAGAACGGCGTGTCGCCGCCATCCACGCTGATCGATTGGCCGCGGATGATCTGGGCTGCGTCCGAAAGCAGGAAGACGATCACGCGGCCGACCTCGATCGGCAGGATATGGCGGCCGAGCTGGTGGGGAACCATGTTCTTCATCATCTTCTCGGATTCCACCGCGTCGCCGCCGGTGATGAAGTCTGCGACGGTCTTCAGCATGTCCGTCGCGACGCCGCCCGGGCAAACGGCATTGACGTTGATCTTCTTGTCGGCCCATTCGAGCGATAGAGAGCGGGTCAAGTTGATGACCGCAGCCTTCGAAGCATTGTAGCCGGCCATGTTGCGGTAGCCGACCTTGCCGGCGTTCGATGCGATGTTGACGATGGTACCGCCCTTGTCGCCGAACTGCCGGGCCGCAGCCTGGGAGGCGAGCATCACGCCCTTTACATTGACGGCAAATTCCAGGTCGAGATTGGTCGGGGTAGCGCCCTCCGCCGGTCCGAGCCGAACCACGCCGGCATTGTTCACCAATCCGTCGAATCGTCCGAATTTGTCGGCAAGCTGGGTGAAGGCCAAGTCGAGACTTGCGGGGTCAGTCACGTCCGCCGGGATTGCAACGACCTTGTCGCCGCCAGGATCGAGGGCTGCTGCTGCTTCGGTAAGCTTCGTGCCCGGGAGATCGAGCAACCCGACCTTGCCGCCGGCCTCGAGGATCGCCTCGGCTATGCCGCGCGCAATGCCGCCGGCCCCGCCGGTCACGGCGATCACCCTGTCCTGAAGCGTTTTCATCATTTCACCTTTCGTACTTTCAATTCACCATGTCGGATGCGTCGAGACGCCGCCATCGACGACGAGATCGGCACCCGTGATCCAGCGCGCCGCGTCTGATGTGAGGAAGAGGGCCGCGTCGGCGATATCATCGGGCTGGCCCAGCCGGCCGAGCGGCGCGGCCTTTTTCCAGCGACCGACGCCCTCCGGCCAGCCTTGCTCGATGCCGTCGCGATGGATGAGGCCGGGACAGATCGCGTTGACGCGGATGCCGAGGCTGCCGAATTCCAGCGCCGCCGCCTTGGTGAACATCAGCAACGCGGCCTTCGAAGTTGCGTAATGGCCGTGCCCGGGCGCAGGATTGTGGCCTTCGATCGAAGCAATGTTGACGACCGAGCCGCCTCCCGTCTTTGAAACCCTGACATGCTCGGCGAAGGCCCGCGTCAACAGAAACGGACCGCCGGCATTGACCGCCATCATCTTGGTCCAGCTTTCTTCGGAAATATCGATCAGTGCCTCGACCGGCTGATGACCGGCATTGTTGACCACCGCATGAACACGGCCGAACGCGTTGAGCGTCTGATCGAGAAGGGCTGCGACGCCGGGGGCGGTCGCGATGTCGGCCTGGGCTGCGACAGCCTTGCCGCCTTTCCGCTCGATATCGGCGACCACGGCGTCGGCACCGCTACGGTTGCCGTTGTAATGGCATACGACATCGGCGCCGGCCTCGGCCATGCGCCGTGCAATGCCGGAACCGATGCCTCCGCTCGCACCAGTCACGATGACGGTGCGGCCGGAGAGATCGAGAAGACGGCTGACGGGTGGAACTGAAGTCATGATTTTTTCCTATTGTCTCAGGCCGGCAGCGCCGGCAGCAATTCGCGCAGGATAGCCTCGATCTTGCGACCGCAAACGGCCGCATTGGCAAAGACCTCTTCGATCGTGTCCGGCTGCTGGTCGGGACCGCCTGTCGCCGCGTTGGTAATCGCGGAAATGCCGATGACTGGAAGGGCCGCATGCGCCGAAGCCACGACTTCGGTGACGGTCGACATGCCGACGGCATCCCCGCCGCTGGCGCGGAAGAAGCGGCGCTCCGCGGACGTCTCGAGCGCCGGGCCGAGAACGCCCGTGTAGATGCCGCGCTGAACGGTAACCCCGGCGCGCTCGGCGGCTTCGACCGCCAGCTTCAGCAAATCTGGATCATAGGCGCGCGACATGTCGGGGAAGCGCAGTCCGATGGCATCGTCATTGGGACCGACGAGCGGGCTTACACCGGTGAAATTGAGGTGGTCCTCGATGAGCATGACGTCGCCCGGCGCGTAGGCGGCATTGAGGCCGCCCGCCGCATTGGTCACCAGAAGCGTACGACTGCCCAATCGCTTCAGGAGGTAGACCGGGAGAGCGATGTCACGAGGTGTCCAGCCCTCATAGAGATGGAGCCTGCCTTGCATCATCACGACGCGCCGGCCGAACAACTCGCCAATGACGAGCTGGCCTTTGTGCCCGGGAGCGGTCGAAACGGGAAAGCCGTCGATTTCGGCGTAAGGAATGGCGATTGCATCGCTCACTGCGTCGGCAAGCTGCCCGAGCCCGGAACCCAGCATGATAGCGACCTCACAGGGCGCGCCTGCTCTTCCACGGATTGAGGAATGGGCGCGATTGAGGCGCGCGAGCTGGCTTTCTGACATCGGATTTTCCTTCACTTGTGCCCTCAGGCGATGCTGGCGGCGATTTTCGGAGCGAGCCGCTCGACGGCTTCGATGGTATCCCCGACGTCGTGACGGGTCAGCACCCCGTCGCGGACGACCTGCTGCCCGCCAACGAAGACGTGACGGACATCCGACTTGGCGGTCGAATAGACGATATGCGTGACCGGATCGAAGACGGGCACGGCGTGCGGCCGCTTGATGTCGATCAGGATCATGTCGGCGAACTTGCCGCTCTCGATGCTGCCGATCCGGTCGGAGGCGTCGAGAGCGGCGGCACCGTTGCGGGTGAGCATGGAAAGTGCCTCGCCGGTCGAGATCACATCGGCGCGGCCGGTGACGCCCTTGTGCAAGGTCGCGGCAAGGCGCAGCGCCATCCACATGTCGAGGTCGTTGCCGCTGATCGCGCCATCCGTGCCGAGCGTGATGTTGACGCCGGCCGCCAGCATGTCCGGGACGCGCGCCACGCCGGAGGCGAGCTTGAGATTGGACATCGGATTGTGGGCGACGGATGCGCCGCTGCGCGCCAGGATCTCGATCTCCTCGCCGTCCAGGTGGACGCAATGGGCGAGCACGGTTCGGCGATCGAGCAGCCCCAGATGATCGAGGTGCCGAATGACGGAGCGGCCATAGCGGCCAGTCACGTCGGCCTGTTCTGCCTTCGTCTCGGCGGCATGCGTGCTGAACAGCGCGCCGTGCCGCTCCGCGATCGCCTTGGCCGCCTTCAGATTGTCTGGCGCGACGGTGTAGGTGCCGTGTGGCATGATGGTCGGGAATACGTCTTCCGCGTCGCCGAACTCCTCGAAGAAACGCTCTGCCTTCGCGATCCTGCCGGCGAGATCGTCGCCGGTCACGCCGGGCGGGTCGAAGAAGATGCCGCCCGTGGCGACGCGCATGCCAAGCGTGCGTGCCGCTTTCACGGTTTCGCCGGGATACCAGAACATGTCCATGACGGTGGTGACGCCGGACAGAAGCAACTCCGCGAAACCGAGCACGCTACCGAGATAGGAGGTCTCGGGGTTGAGGATTGCGCCCTCCGCCTTCCAGACGGTTTGAAGCCAGGGCTCGAGCGGCAGGTTTTCGACGAGGCCGCGGAACAGGCTGTCGGCCGCATGGCAATGCGTGTTGACGATGCCGGGCATCAAAATATGGCCGGAGGCATCGACGACCTGCTTTGCGTCGCCGGGCAGTTCGGCCGACGGTGCGACCTGCGTGATGCGGCCGTTTTCGACCGCGACGCCGCCATCGTGAATGACGGTGCCGGAATTGTCGCAGGTCACGACGGTCGCATTGCGAATGACCAGATCGCTCATGACATGCCTCCTCCCGTCAAGCCATCTTCTTCCGGCGCCACCAGGACAGGCCGACCAGCACGACGAGCGTCGCCAGATAGGGCATCATGTCGGTGAACTGCTGTGGCAGTCCAAGACCCTGAACGCGGAAAGACAGGCTGTCCACCACTCCGAAAATCATAGCGATCACAAAAAGCGGCAGCGGCCGGCCGCGCGTGAGGAGCACGGCGACAACCGCGATCCAGCCACGTCCGGCGCTCATGTTCTCGACGAAGAGATTGACGTTGGCGATGGAGAGCTGCGCACCGGCCAGGCCACACAGAGCTCCGCAGCCGATCAGTGCCAGAAGCTGGACGCGGCGCGGGCTCACGCCGCCGGACTGCAGGGCCGCCGGGTTCTCGCCCGCAGCACGGATGCGCAGACCGAGCCGATGGCGGGCGAAGAAATAATGTAGTGCCGGAACCGCTGCCAGCGCGACATAGAACAGGATGGATTGACCGCTAAGCAATCTTCCAAAAAACGGGATCGTGCCGACCCCCGGGATGTCGATCGGTCTGAACCCGGCGATGCCGGGATCGCTGAAGGCGCCGGTCACGTCGAAGATTGCCCGCAACAGATAGGTGGTCAGGCCCGCCGCCAATATGTTGATCGCTATCGACACCACGATCGGATCGCCGCCGCGCCGCAGATTGAACTCGGCGAAGATCAGCCCCATGGCGATGCCGGCGATGATGGCCGCGAAGGCTCCGATATAGGGGAATCCCGCAAAATAGGCGCCGAGCACCGCCGCAAAGGCGCCGGTCAGCATGAAGCCTTCGAGCGCGATGTTGAAGACACCGGCACGTTCGCAAAGCGCTCCGCCAAGGGCGGCGAGCAGGATGGGCGTGACGAAACGCGGGACGGACGCGGCGAAGGAAGGATCGAAAAGAAGCTCAATCACCGTCCGATCCCTTGCTCTTCGAGGACGCAAGCAGTGCACCGGAGACCCGGCTCGCGACGAACAGGATGATGACGGCCTGCATGACCAACGCGATCTCCTTGGGCACGCCAGCCGCTCGTTCCATGCCGGCCGCGCCTGTCTGGAGCGCAGCGAAGAAGAAGCCAGAAAGTGGTACGAGCCAGGGGATCATCCCGACAAGCAGCACGGCGATGATGCCCGTCCAGGCGTAAAGCGGCTGAACCAGCATTCCGTCGATGTAGCGGTGGTGGATGCCGAAGACGGCGATTGCCCCGACGAGCCCGGCGATGGCGCCGCTCATCATCAGGGTCTGCAAGGCTAGCTTGCCCACCGGCAAGCCCACGGCACGAGCAAAATCCGCCGAAAGCCCGTTCATGCGGGCATGATAGCCATGGACCGTGGAACGGCTGTAGACGATGGCGAAGATGGCGGCGGCGACGATGAACAGAATACCGATGTCGAGGCGCGTGCCGGGAAAATAGGGCAGCCATGTCGTCTGCGGCACCAGATGCGACTGGACCATTCCGGATTCCACGTCCCGGTACGGATGAGCGACCAGATAGGACGCGATATAGCGTATCGGATAGTTGAGCAGCAGCGAGCCGACCAGCAGCGGCACGCCAAGATAGAGCTGCAGCACGCCGGCAAGCAGGGCCCAAAGTGCGCCGGCGAGCATGGCGGCGCCTATCGAAACGACCAGAACGAAAAGCGGCGGACCAGGAAGCGCGATCGCCACCAGTGCGGCGACGAGCCCGCCGGCGACGAGTTGTCCTTCACCGCCGATGTTGAACAGACCGGCACGGAAGCTCAGCATCACCGAGATCGCCATGCCGACAATGAGGGTGGCGCGCGAGAGCGTCGCCATCAGATAGGCGAAACGCCGGCCGCCGAACGCACCATCGAAGAAGCCCCTTATGGCCTCGCCGAACGGGGCGCCGTCGAGAGCCATAAGGAGGAAGAAGATCGCCCCAATCGAAGCGACGACACCGAGCCAGGGCAGGATCTCCCGGGCGAAGAAACCGTCGTTGGTCGGTCTCATGCGACCTCCGGGAGAGTGGTGTCGGCGCGCGAGGTCATGAGATTGCCGATGCGGTCGCGGCTCGCTTCGCCGCCGCCGACTTCGCCGGCGATCCGCCCGCCATACATCACCAGCACGCGGTCCGAGAGCGCGATGATCTCGTCGAGTTCCGTGGAGACGACCAGAACGGCGTGGCCTTCGTCACGCATGCGCATCAGCTCGCCATGGATGAAGTCGATCGCACCGATGTCGACGCCCCAAGTCGGATTCTCGGCGATCACCAGCGGAGTGTTGCGGGCGAGCTCGCGCCCGACGACGAGTTTCTGCTTGTTGCCGCCGGACATGGTGGATGCGCGGGCCGAGGGGCCGCCGACACGGATGCGATAGCGTTCGATCAGCGAACGGGCGAAATCGGCCATCGCCGTGCGCCTGAGGAACGGTCCCTTGGCGAAAGCCATGCGATTGTCGCGCCCCGCATTGGCGTTCTCGCTCACCGTTGCGCCAAGCGCCAGGCCGACACGCTGTCGATCCTCCGGAATATAGCTCATTCCGGCGGCCCGCCTGTCACGGACGTCGAGGGCAGCGATGCTCTTGCCGGCCAGCACGATCTCGCCGGAGGTTGCGGGCTTCAGCCCCGTCAATGCCTGGATGAGCTCGGCCTGTCCGTTGCCGCTGACACCCGCGATGCCGACGATTTCGCCGGCACTGACCGAGAAGGTGAGGGTCCCCACCGTGCTGCCGCGCGAGGCGATGGTCAGATCCCTCACGGAAAGTACGACTTTTCCGGGGGCCTGCACCTTGCGTTCGCGCAGCTTGGGGATCTCGCCGCCGATAATGCCACGGGCGATCTCGTCCTTCGACGTCTCGGCCAGCGGACCCGATTTGATCAGCCGGCCGCCGCGCATCACGCTCACGCGATCGGCGATTTCCATCACTTCATCCAGCTTATGGGTGATGAGTACGATCGCTTTGCCGTCGGCACGGAAGCTCCGCAGGATGGTAAAGAGCCGATCCTTTTCGAGCGGCGTGAGCACTGCGGTCGGCTCGTCGAGGATGAGCAGTTCCGCGTTGCGGTAGAGGACCTTCAGGATCTCGACGACCTGTCTTTCCCCCACGGAGAGTTGACTGACCTTCGTATCGAGGTCGATCCGTATGCCATGCTGGGCGACGCCCTCGGCCATGCGGCAGCGGGCGGCGGTGAAGTCGACGAAACCGAAACGCCCGACCGGCTCGGAGCAGAGAACGATGTTCTCCAGCACGGTCATGGATTCCTGCAGCATGAAATGCTGGTGCACCATGCCAAGCCCGTGCCGAATGGCATCCTGCGGGGAAGCCCAGCGTTGCTCCTTGCCATCGAGCTTGACCGTGCCTTCATCGGGCCTGACCAGGCCGAACAGCACATTCATCAGCGTGGACTTGCCAGCGCCGTTCTCGCCGACCACGGCGTGGATTTCTCCAGCTTCGATGGTCAGCGAGACGCCTTCGACGGCGGTCAGCGCGCCGAAACGCACCGTGATGCCGGAAAGTTCGACATGCATCGGCGGAACCTACTTGAACCGACAGGACGGATACATGGCAGCCGGCCTTAGAGCGCCGCGCGTCCACTCGGACGCGCATAGGAGGTCCTATCGCCCAATCCGCGCATCGTGGTTTCCGAAAATCGTTTCCGATTTTCGGGCCGATGCCGGGGTGGGCGGGCGCGAGCCAAAATCACTTGGCGAACATCGGGTCTTCGAGTTTCAAGGACCCGTCGATAATGCTGGCCGCAACGCTACGCATCTTCTCGACGACCTCCGGATGATCGGCGACCACGCATTTGCTGTCGGCGAGCGCGGCCTCGTCCAGCGCCATGGCCCCCATGCCACCTTCCTTGAGACCGAGCGAGGCTGTCGTCTTCTTCTCGCCCTCCAGGATCTTGCCGATCGCCTGGACCATGGCGGTGTCCACCCGCTTCATCGTGATGTCGACCATCTTGCCAGGCAATTCGGGGCAATGATTGACGTCCACCGAGAAGACCTGGAAGTTGCCCTCCTTGGCCGCCTCGAACACTCCGAAATCGCCGCCCGCCGTGGCGGTAAAGATCAGGTCAGAGCCGGCCGAATGCATCGCCACTGCTTGCTCCTTGGCACGTACAGGATCGGCAAACGGGTTTTCACCGCCGACCCAGCGCACATCGACGGTGGCGTCGGGGTTCACCGACTTCACGCCCTGGGCATAACCGTCGGTGTAGCGGTGCAGGAAGGGGATATCGAGTGCGCCGACGACACCGACCTTCTTGGACTTGGTCAGCATACCTGCGGCCACACCCATCAGATAGCTCGCCTCATGCTCGCGGAACACGGCGCAATGGACATTGTCCGGACGGTCGTCGACACATTGGTCGACGATCAGAAACTGCGTGTCCGGGGCCGTCGGAGCGATCTGCTTGACGATGTCATTGAATTCGAAGCCGAGCAGCACCACGACGTTGGCGCCCTCGTTGACGGCGGCGTTCACATTCTCGAGCCGGTCGGCCGCGGTCTTGCTTTCGTAAGTCTTGACGTCCGCACCGTATTGCTTGCCTGCCGCCTCGATGCCCGCCTTGCCCATCTGAAGGAAGGCGTTGACGCCGATGGCGTCGGGAGAAACATAGACGAAAAGCTGGTCAGCGGCGTTCGCGCCGGCCGACGTCAGCATTGCGGCGCCCAGCATGCCTGCTGCGAGCCAGGTCTTCCAGAGTTTCATGGTCCGTCTCCCATTGATCCTGCCCAAATCGGGTCGCTCCGATACGACCGCGCATGACCGGCCGATCAGCTTCGCCCCTACCATAGATCGAAGAAGGCTCAGGCGTGAAGCGAGGAGAAAGGCGGTTCCCGCACCTTTCTGTTTCCTGGTTCGCCGGCCGGTGAGCGCAACCCCATTCCCTAGCGTTTGACAGATAACAGGGCGAAACCTAACATTTGTCAAGGCGATTGATATTTGTCGGAGAAAGCGGGAATGGCGCCAGAATGGTTCGTCGGCAATGCCGGAAGCAAGGAGTTCTGGACGGAGGAGCGCTGCTACATAACGGAACTCCTCAACGATCCGGCCTCGCCGGATGCCTCCCTCGCCGTAGCCAGGGTTGAACCCGGGGTCACCACCCAGCTTCACAAGCTCGTCGGTATTTCCGAGCGCTACATCGTGCGTAAGGGAAAGGGGGTCGTCGAGGTTGACGGTATCGCCCAGCTTCTTGACGTGGGAGATCAAGCGGTGATTCCCGCCGACACTGCACAGCGCATTACCAATACCGGCGAGACCGATCTCGAATTCTACTGTCTTTGCGTGCCGCGCTTTCGTCCAGGCAGCTACGTCAGCCTCGAATAGCCCTAAGCAGGTTCGGAAAAGTGTCCAACGGTTTTCCGACAAAACTGCTCAGGCGCGAAGGTCGCGCGTCAGCCAGGCCGCGAGCAGCCACCACAGCACAAAAACTGAAATCGCGGCGGTCGCCTGCCAGCCGACGCCCATGCCTGCCGTCGCGAGCATCAGCAGCCCGGAAACAGTTCCAAGAAACACCGTTGCGGCTATCACCGTGAGAACAGGTCGGCCGGCGCGAAAGGCACGCTGATAGACATGAGCCGAATGGGCATGGAGAATGTTTTCTCCCTTCAGCGTTCTTCTCGCGATCGTCACAAGTCCGTCGCAGAGCATATAGGCGCATAGGAGCAGTGCCGCGAGCGGGCTAGTTTGGCACGCGACGACCACCGTCATGGTGCCGAGCACGAGGCCGAAGGGCAGGCTGCCGGAATCGCCGAGAAAGGCTTTCGCCGGCGGGCGGTTGAAGAAGACGAAAGCAAGAAACAGTCCGGCTGTTATTGCACCCGCCGGACCGAAAGCCATTCCTATCGCCCCCGTCGCTGCGAGCAGGGCAAAGAAGAGGCTCGGCAGACCGATCGTCGCAACCGCCATGAGATCCAGCCCGTCGAGGAAATTTGCAAGGTTCGAGATCGCGACCAGGACGAGGAAGGCGGCCACCGTGGCGAAGACATTAGGCCAGGGAAAGGTTGCCGGCACATCTCGAAGAGCGACCATTGCAAGCCCGGCCGCGATAAACTGGGCCGCGAGTTTTGGCAGGGGACCGAGCACCCGCCGATCATCGATGATGCCCGTGATGAAAAGGAGCAGCACTGCGCTGAGGAAGCTCCAGTCCGAGAACACAGGCAGCGGCTCCCCGGCCAAACGGAAGCCGACCATGGCCAAGACAAAGAGAGGCACCAGGGCCAGACCTCCGATCTGCGGGGTCGGTCGTTCGTGGTTGGAGCGTTCGTTGGGATCGGCTGCGGCAAAGCCGGAGAATGTCCGCAGGACAAGGAAAAGTGCCGCCAGGCCAAGGCCGAAACCCAGCATGAAGGAGAAGATCGTTTCAGGCATTCAGCACTCGTGGGCAGTGGCGGTGAAGGATAGCACGCGGTGCGTATCCCATTTATTCCCTTCACAGCTTCGCGGCGCGGAGGCAAGGTCTGCGCGGCAAGGCGAATCTCGATGAGCGCGAAACCGAAGAAAATCCTTCTGACTGGGGCAAGCGGCTTTGTCGGACGTGCAACGCTCGCCGCGCTTAGCCGTCGTGGCTTCGAAGTCCGTGCCGTTTCTCGTTCGCATGGCGGGTCGTCGGCGGGCGGCGTGGAATGGGTCCAAGGCGACCTCACCGAGCCGGTTGGCTGGGACCGGCTTCTCGACGGCGCCGATGTCGTCGTCCATCTCGCGGGAAATCCGGGGCGCGGCACTGAAGACGAGATGATGCGCGCCAATGCCGAAGCCACGGCCATGCTTGCCCGGGTCGCGTCGGCCGCCGGCGTCGGCCGCTTTGTTTATGCCAGCACGATCCGCGTCTATGGCCATCAGGGTCGTATCGACGCCACCACCGAGCCTTCACCGGCGGACGCGTATGGTCGATCGAAGCTGGCGGCCGAAGCCGCTATCGAGGCGGAAATTCCGTCGGACGGCCCGACCTTGTCCGTCCTTCGCCCGCCCTTCGTCTACGGCGCCGACCGTGCGGGTCTTCTGGGGCTGCTGATCCGCGCCGCCCGTCATAGGATACCCTTGCCGCTCGGCTCGCTCAGCAATCGCCGCAGCCTGATCTATGTCGCCAACCTTGCAGATCTGTTTGCTGCAGCCGCCGATGAGCCGAACGATCGCGGCAGCTATCGCCTGCCTGCCGGCGAGGGGCTCGACCTCACCTATGGCGAGCTGTTCAAGCGGATCGGTGAGGCACTTGGCCATCGAACATATGCATTTCCGCTGCCGTCCAGCTTGCTGCGATTGGCGGCAAGCACCGCGCTTTCGCGAGACGCCGTGGAGCGCATGTTCGAGGAATGTGTCGTCGACGGTTCCGAGCTCGCCGCCCGCCTGGGCTGGGCACCGCCGATATCCGCCGCGAAGGCGCTGCGTGCCGTGGCCTCCGGCGCCTGACGTAGGCGGCAAGAGCCTTTTCGAAACCGCATTTTATGATTTGGTGCCGGAGCGCAAAATTCCTCCGCGCGCGGCAACAACATTGGACGCGCTCTCCTTGAGCGAAATCTTGTCGGGTGCGATCACAGGATGTTCCGATCGGTGTTCCGCCGTTCGTTCGGATGAAAGTGCCCCAATGCTCGCCAAGCTCTCGCATCTCGACCGACTTGAGGCCGAGGCGATCCATATCTTCAGGGAAGTTGCCGCAACTTTCACAAGACCGGTAATGCTTTACTCCGTGGGGAAGGACTCCTCGGTTCTTCTTCATCTGGCGATGAAGGCCTTCTATCCGGCGAAGCCGCCATTTCCGTTCCTGCATGTCGACACGACGTGGAAGTTCCGCGAGATGATCGAATTTCGCGATGCGATGGCCGCGAAGCTCGGCTTCGATCTCCTCGTCCACACCAACGAAGATGGGGTGAGGGAGAACATCAATCCCTTCGACCATGGTTCGAACACCCATACTTATGTCATGAAGACCGTGGCGCTCAGGCAAGCGCTCGACAAATACCGCTTCGATGCGGCCTTCGGGGGCGCACGCCGCGACGAGGAAAAGTCGCGGGCCAAGGAGCGCATCTTCTCCTTCCGGAACGCGCAGCACGCCTGGGATCCCAAGAACCAGCGTCCGGAAATGTGGAAGATCTACAACACGCGCATTTCGCCGGCGGAATCGATCCGTGTGTTTCCGCTTTCGAACTGGACCGAACTCGACATCTGGCAATACATCCTCCAGGAAGACATTCCGATCGTACCGCTTTATTTCGCCAAGAAGCGCCCGGTGGTGGAGCGCGGCGGCATGCTGATCCTGGTCGACGATGACCGGATCAAGCTGAAACCGGGCGAGGTGGTCGAGAACCGGCTCGTCCGATTCCGCACCTTGGGATGCTATCCGCTCACCGGCGCGATCGATTCCACTGCTGACAGTCTGGAAGGCATCGTCGCTGAGATGCTCACCGCCCGCACCTCCGAGCGTCAGGGCAGGCTGATCGATCGGGATGAGGCCGGCTCGATGGAAAAGAAGAAACGGGAAGGGTATTTCTGACCATGCAGCATATCTTGGCAAGGGATATCGCTGAGGTCGATGACATCCGCGACTACCTGGCGGCCCAGGAACAGAAGTCGCTCTTGCGCTTCCTCACTTGCGGCTCGGTGGATGACGGCAAGTCGACGCTGATCGGCCGGCTTCTCTATGACACCAAATTGATTTTCGAGGACCAGCTCGCGGCGTTGGAGCGGGATTCCCGCAAGCATGGCACCACAGGTGCGGATATAGACTTCGCCCTGCTGGTGGACGGGCTGGAGGCGGAGCGCGAACAAGGGATCACGATCGACGTCGCTTACCGCTTTTTCGCCACGCCCAAGCGCAAGTTCATCGTCGCCGATACGCCGGGCCACGAGCAATACACGCGCAACATGGCGACGGGCGCTTCGACGGCTGATGTAGCCGTCGTGCTGGTCGATGCGCGTCAAGGCATCCTGCGCCAGACGCGCCGCCATTCGATCATTGCCTCGCTACTCGGCATCCGTCGTATCGTGCTGGCGGTCAACAAGATCGATCTCGTGGGTTTCGATCGCCGCGTATTCGAGCGAATCCGCGAAGACTATCTGGCATTCGCCTCGGGCCTCGGATTCGATGGGATCGAGGCGATCCCCATGTCGGCCCGCTTCGGCGACAATGTCACGCGCCGCTCGGAGACGATGGCCTGGTATCGCGGCCCGACTTTGCTCGAACACCTCGAAATCGTTCCGGTCGGCGAAGCGCTTTCGGAACGGCCGTTCCGCTTTCCCGTACAATATGTGAACCGTCCCAATCTCGACTTTCGCGGTTTTGCCGGGACCATCGCGTCGGGCTCGATCGCCAGGGGCGACGAGATCGTCGTTGCGAAATCGGGAAGGCCATCGCGCGTCAAGCGCATCGTCGCTCATGGCGGCGATCTGGAGCGCGCTGTCGAAGGACAGGCCGTCACCCTGGTGCTCGAGGACGAGATCGAAGTTTCGCGCGGCAACATGCTTGTCGCGCCGGGCGACCGGCCCCACGTGGCGGATCAGCTCACGGCCAATCTCGTCTGGTTCGGTGGGACGCCGATGCTGCCCGGCCGGTCCTATCTGTTGCGGACGGAGACCGACCACGTCAGCGCAACGGTCACCGCGCTCAAATACCGCATCGATGTAAACAGCTTTGCGCATGAGGCATCGAAGTCGCTGGAGATGAATGAGGTCGGCGTATGCGACATCTCGCTCCAGTCGCCTATCGTCTTCGACGGCTTCGGCGAGAACCGAAACACCGGCGCCTTCATCGTCATCGATCGCATGACCAATGCGACCGTAGGCGCCGGCATGATCCTTCGTCCGCTGCGCCGCGCCGCGAACATCCACTGGCAGGCCCTCGATGTCGACAAGGCGGCTCGCGCTTCCCTCAAGCATCAGCGGTCGGCCGTATTGTGGTTCACCGGCCTGTCCGGGTCCGGCAAGTCGACCATCGCCAACCTGCTTGAAAGGAAGCTGCACGCGGCCGGCCGCCACACTTACCTGCTGGACGGCGACAACGTGCGGCACGGGCTGAACCGGGATCTCGGCTTCAGCGAAGAGGATCGCGTCGAGAATATCCGCCGTGTCGCCGAGGTGGCGCGCCTGATGGCGGATGCCGGGCTGATCGTATTGGTCTCGTTCATCTCGCCGTTCCGGGCGGAGCGCAGGATGGCGCGCGAACGCATGGCCGAAGGCGAGTTCATCGAGATATTCGTCGACACTCCGTTCGAGGAATGCGCAAGGCGAGACCCAAAGGGTCTCTACGCGCGTGCGCTCGGCGGCGAGATTCGCAACTTCACCGGCCTGGACTCGCCTTATGAAGCGCCGGAAAAGCCGGAAATCCACCTGAGCACACTCGGCAAATCCCCTGAAGAGATGGTAGAGACCATCGAAACGTGGCTTCGCGAGCGGGACAGTGCCGATCAACAATACGACGCCGGCGGCGGCATCTGACGATATCGCCATCCTTGCCGTTCTGGAGAGCCTGGCGCTGGCTGCGGGCCGCGCCGTCATGGCGGTCTTTCATTGCGACTTCGAGGTGGAGCGCAAGAGCGACGCCACGCCCGTGACAGAGGCGGACCGCGCGGCCGAGAAGATCATCCTCGACGGGCTGCGCCGGGCTTTTCCCGGCATTCCCTGCGTGGCGGAGGAGGAGAGTTCGCAAGGCCTTTGCCCTAGCGACCCCGGAAAGACTTTCTTCCTTGTCGATCCGCTGGACGGAACCCGTGAGTTCGTCGGTCGTCGCGGCGATTTCACGGTCAACGTCGCGCTTATCCGCGGCGGCGCGCCGGAGATCGGAGTGGTCTATGCTCCCGCGAGCCGCAAATGCTTCGCCGGCAGGCCGGGCAGGGCCGAGGAGATCATCGTTTCTCCGGATTACGAGGAGGTCGCCAGGCGCTCCATCAGTGTGCGCGAGAGTCGGCTACCCCTGACGGTGGTCGCCAGCCGATCGCACAGCAATCCCGAGACCGAGCGCTATATCCGCGATCTGGGAACCGTCGAACTCGTATCTGTTGGCTCCTCGCTCAAATTCTGCATGCTCGCAGCCGGCGAAGCGGATCTTTATCCGCGCTTCAGTCGCACCATGGAATGGGACACGGCGGCTGGCGATGCCGTGTTGCGTGCCGCCGGGGGTTCGACTCGGACTTTGGACGGCAAGCCTCTGACTTACGGCAAATGCAGGCAGGCCGGTGAAGCCGATTATGCCAACCCGTCCTTTATAGCAGCCGGCAGCGATAAGGGTTGACCGCTCGCGTTGCCGCTCATCGGCCTGCCGGCCACTCTATCCTTTTTATGGGGAGAAGGACGCTGTCATCGCGACTTTCGCCAATCGTCAGGCATTGGCGACTGGCGAAACCCAAGCGGCCGTCGTCTCTCTCCCCGCGTCACACGCGGGGAGAGATGTCCGGCAGGACAGCAAGGGGCCACTTGCGACCGATCAAAGATCAACGCCCTTGGTATTATTCCACGCCGACGATCTGGCCGTTTTCCCACTTGAACATGGCGAAACTCGGCGAGCTCAGGTCGCCGCTCTCGCCATAGGTCAGGCTGCCGATGGCTGTGGCGACTGGCTCGCCAGACTTCAGGGCAGTTGCAACGGCTGCAGGGTCTTCGGCGCTGCCGGCTTTTTCGATCCCCGCCTTGAGCACCTCGACAGCGGCATAGGCATTGAGCGTAAAGGCCTCCGGCGGGATGCCCTTTTCGTTCAGCACCTTGACTGCTTCTGCCGAGGCTGGGTTCTTCAGGGCGTCGGTCGCGTTGGTGAACAGCGTTCCCGCGGCGGCGTCATTGGCGATCGCCCAATACTCCGTGTTGGAAAGCCCTTCGCCGCCGATGATCGTCGCTTTCACCGAGATGTCGTTGAGCTGACGGGCAAGCAGACCGCCCTCGGGATGATAGCCGCCGAAATAGATCAGATCGACGTTCTCGGCCTTGAGACGCGTGGTGAGCGCCGACAGGTCCTTCTCGCCCGGCGTCAGCGACAGGCTCAGGACTTCCTTGATGCCGCCATCGTTGATCACCTTCTTGAAGGCGTCGGCCAGACCTTTGCCATAGGTGCCCTTGTCGTCGATGATGGCGATCCGCTTGTCCTTCATGTTCTTGAGGACATAGTTGGCGGCAACTTCCGCCTGCTGGTCGTCGCGGCCGCAGGTGCGCAGCACGTTGGTCAAACCGCGGGCGGTCAGATCCGGGGCGGTCGCTGTCGGCGTGACCATCAGAACGCCGTTCTCGGCAAAGACGTCCGAAGCCGGGATGGCCACGCCGGATGTCACCGGTCCGACGACGAAGCGCACGTCTTCGCCGAGCAACTTGTTGGCGGCCGAGACACCTTGCTTGGGATCGCCCGCATCGTCGGCAAGCGTCAGCACGACCTTCTCGCCGAGGATACCGCCATTCTTGTTGATCGTTTCGACGGCCGCCTCGGCGCCGTTCTTGACCTGAGCACCATAGGCCGCGACTGGCCCGGTAAGCGGCGCGACGAGACCGATGACGATGTCGGCCTTCGCTGCCGATGCAGCAAGGACCAGCGAAGCCGCAAATACGACGCTGGAAAACAACTTTCTTGTGTTCACGTTCTTTCCTCCTCGACCATGGCTAAGGAATGTGGTGGCCTTCGATTCATCCGAAAAGCTTGTCTCGGCTCTTGGGCCATCGAGCACCATCTTGGCAATCGACCAGAGCGGGCAAGCGGATAGGCCTGCCCGTTTAGGTGGAGAGGCGCACCCGCATTCCAACCCGGGGTCGGTTCAATTTGAAGTCAACTCGTGTCGCCAGGGCGGATTGGCGCCGGCACGGGAAACCGTAATAGCCGCAGCTCGCGCGCCCAGCGACAACGCAGCCTGCAGGGCCGGTCCGGAAAGTTCATCAAGCGCGTCTTTGGACAAGAGGCCCTGTTCATGGAGAGAGGCAAGCACGCCGGCGTTGAAGGTATCGCCCGCGCCGACCGTATCCACCACGGCCACCGTTTGCGACGCTACGGAGATCTTGCGCCGTCTCGTATAGCCATCGGCGCCCTTGGCGCCGCTGGTGATGATAACCAGCTTTGGCCCTTGGCCGAGCCATTTGGCGGCGATCTCGTCATGGGTTCCGGTCTCGCCAAACCAACCGAGGTCGTCATCGGACAGCTTGACGATATCGGCCATGCCGATCATGCGGCGCATTCGCGCCAGATGTTTTTCCTTGTCGGAGATGAAGCCCGGGCGGATGTTGGGATCGAGCATGGTGACGCGGGTTTCGTGCTCGCGCCTCATCAGCGCCTCATAAGCGGACCCCGAGGGCTCCGGGATCAGGCTGATCGCGCCGAAGAGCATGGTCTCGATGTCGTCGCCGAGCATCGGGAGGTCCGTTTCCGTCAACATCCTGCCGGCCGTGTCCTCGTCGTAGAACGTATATGTCGCATGCCCGTCCACGAGGCGCACGAAGGCCAGGGTCGTCGGCCGCGTCGAGACATCTGCGTAGCGAGACCCCACATTGCTGGACTCCAGCACATCCCGAATCTGTTGGCCGAAGAGGTCGGACGAGAGGCCCGAGAAAAATTCCGTCGGGATGCCGAGGCGACCGAGCGCGATCGCGGAATTGAAAACCGCGCCGCCCGCATAGGGCGCGAAGGCGGGCTCGCCTTGCGTGCTCTGACGCGGCAGCATGTCGATCAGCGCTTCACCGCAGCATAGAATCATGCGTCTGTTCCCTCGGACCAGTAAGCCCCCACGGGGTCAATAGGATCTGGATTTGATCGCGGCAATCGGGTTGCGGGCTGATTGCAAGCGCATGATCAGGCTCCCTTCAAAGCCACGCCCGCGCCGAGCAGGAACCGGTCGGAAAGCGGCAGGCTGGCAGCACCGAGCGCGCGGGCGTTGTGTCCGACGCTTCCCTCCTGCACCTGGGGAAGCCTGAGCCCTTCGACGTCGATCCCCGCGATCTCCCGCTGAACCGCTTCGACGAGCCGCGCTCGGACCGATTTGGGCAGCCAGCCATCGATCACGGCGGCCTCGAAATCGATCACCGAGGAGGCGGCTACAATCGCATAGGCAAGGGCTCTCCCGGCGTCCTCGATCCATGCGTCGAGTTCCGGGCCGATATTGCCCCAATCCCCGGGTGACGTCCAAAGCTGTGTTGCTTCCGCACCCCTTGCGTTCAGTCGCTGTTCAAGGATCGCAATCGACGCGATGTCGATCAACTGCGCAGGTTTTCCCATCGGTCCGGGCACCGGCATCGAACCGAGCGCCCCTGCATTGCCGTTGGGGCCGGCGTAAAGACTGCCATTGAGTACGATGCCCCCGCCAGCGAAGGCACCGATGTAGAAATAGACAAAGTCACGCGGATTGGCGCTGCGGCCGAAGACCAGTTCCGCTCCGCAGGCAGAGGTGGCGTCGTTCTGTAGATAGACCGGAAACGGACATTCCGCCTGGATTTCAGCCCGGATATCGCGGTGTCGCCACTGGTCCATGACATCCCGCGGCGCGCCGGCGGTGTCGGCCCAGTTCCATAGCTCGAAGGGCATTGCGATGCCGAGGCCGGCGATCCGCTTGTCCTGTGCCGCGGTGAGCCCGGCACGGATGCTCGATACGCCCTGCAGGACGAATTCCACGGTTTCGCGGGGGGCGGGATAGCGGTAGGACAAATGGATCATCGCGCGAACGGCGCCAAGAAAGTCGATCAGCACAAGCTCTGCACTGCGGCGGCCGATCTTCAGGCCAAGGAAATATGCTCCTTCCGGATTGAGCGACATTGGGACAGACGGCTGGCCAATCTTGCCGCGGATGGGCTCGCCCCGGACGAGCAGCCCTTCCTCCTCGAGTTCGCGCATGATGACCGAAACCGTCTGCGCGGAGAGGCCTGTGAGGCGGGCAATGTCCGTCTTGGACATGCTTCCGTTGCGGCGCACCAGCGACAGAACGAGCCGCTCGTTGAGGTCCCGCATGCCGCTCTGGTTGGTGCCGCGATGGAACCGGCTCTCGGGCTGCTGCGCCGAGCCACTTCTCGGGCTCTCCGTTTCCATTGCACCTCCTCCCAGCCCCGCCGAATCGGCGTGATCACCGTGATCGCTTTTGCCGAAAAGGCGCGACGCGTCCATCCAGGGCGATGAGCCTCGGATGAGACGCGGGATGGATGCCTCGCGCTCCCAGGCTCGGCAAACAATGCTGTGCAGGGGGAGGCGTGTCAATAATAATAATTAAGAATGATTTATTTATTGACTCGCAGGTTTCCTTGGTATTTTGTCAGGGTGACATCGGTGCGAGGCGGAGGCGTTCCGGGTCGATCGTATGGGTCACTGGGAGGAGTGTCATGACCAAGTCTTCATTGAGACTGTCCGTATTCGGCGCGGCCGCGGCCGCGCTTGTGGCGATCGCATCGCCGGGTTCGGCGGCCGACATCGTCGGCCTGATCACCAAGACTGAAGGAAATCCCTTTTTCGTGAAGATGCGGGAGGGCGCGCAGGCAAAGGCGGCGGAGCTTGGAATTGAATTGCGTACCTTCGCCGGGAAATTCGACGGCGACAACGACAGTCAGGTAGCCGCGATCGAGAACCTTATCTCGGCTGGCGCCAAAGGTTTCGCGATCGTGCCGTCCGATTCCAGCGCGATCGTCCCGACGATCAAGGCGGCGCGCGACGCCGGCCTGCTCGTCATCGTGCTGGATACCCCGCTCGACCCCATCGATGCCGCCGACGCGACTTTCGCCACCGATAATTTCAAGGCCGGCGAATTGATTGGCTCCTGGGCCAAGGCAACGCTGGGCGACAAGGCGGCGGATGCCAAGATCGCGTTTCTCGATCTCGCCACCAATCAGCCGACGGTCGATTACCTGCGCGATCAGGGCTTCATGAAGGGTTTCGGCATCGAGATCAAGGATCCCAAACGCTACGGCGATGAGGATGACGCGCGCATCTGCGGCCACGAAATGACGGGCGGTGCCGAGGATGGCGGACGCACCGCGATGGAAACGTTGCTGCAAAAATGCCCAGACGTGAATGTCGTCTACACCATCAACGAGCCGGCGGCTGCTGGCGCCTGGGAGGCGCTGAAGGCGGTCGGCAAGGATGACGGCTCGGTTCTGGTTACCTCGATCGATGGCGGTTGCCCGGGCGTGGCCAACGTGAAGGCAGGCGTCATCGGTGCCACTTCGCAGCAATATCCGCTCAAGATGGCGGCCATGGCGATGGAAGCGATCCAGAAATTCGCCAAGACCGGCGAAAAACCCGCCAAGACCGAGGGGCTCGACTTCCTCGACACAGGCGCGACCCTGATCACCGACAAGCCCGTGGCGGGCGTGGAGTCGATCGACAGCGCGAAGGGCAAGGAACTCTGCTGGGGCTGATGCCTTTTTCGGGCGCGTCCGCTCAGTGGACGACTCATTTGGAGGGGCGACGTGAAGTCGTCGCTCCTCCATCGACTGCATGCCTTGGGAGAGGATCGGTATGAGTGATGATGGTGTCGCATCGGCTACGGCGGAGAGGGGGCTTGTCGGGAGCAGCCAGACCGTCGCCAGCTTCGAGGAGCACGCTCCGTCGCTTCTGCGTCGCATCCAGGGATTCCTGCATGCTTATCCGACAGCAATTCCCTTCATCGTGCTCGGTGTGGGCATCCTGATCTTTTCGGTGGCGGCGGGTGGTCGCTTCTTTGCCCCGTTCAACCTGTCGCTCGTTTTGCAGCAGGTCACCATCATCGGCGTTCTGGGCATTGCCCAGACCCTCGTCATCCTGACCGCCGGCATCGACCTGTCCGTCGGGGCGATCATGATCCTCTCCTCGATCGTCATGGGACGGCTTGCCGTCGTCGCCGGTGTTCCGGTCGAGATCGCTTTTCTGCTGGGGCTTGTCACCGGTTTCCTGTGCGGGTTGGTCAACGGTCTGCTGGTGGCCGTGGTCAGGCTGCCGCCTTTCATCGTCACGCTTGGAACCTGGAGCATTTACGGCGCGCTCGTCATCTTCGTCTCGCGCTCCGAAACGATCAGGTCCCAGGATATCGCTGCCGTTGCCCCATGGCTGCAATGGCTGGGCAGTAAGCTCCGGATCGGTGGCGGCGCGGTCCTGACCTACGGTTCCATCCTGATGATCCTGATCGCTGTTGGGGTCTGGTATCTCCTCAACCGAACCCCGTTCGGTCGGCATGTCTATGCCACGGGAGACGATCCCGAAGCTGCGCGGCTGGCGGGAATAAACACGAAACGCACCCTGATCGCCGTATATGCGCTGGCCGGCCTCATCTGTGCGGTCGCAGGCTGGGTCACGATCGGCCGCATTGGCGCGGTGAGTCCGCTGGCGGGCCAGAACGCCAACCTCGATGCGATAACAGCGGTGGTCATCGGCGGCACATCCTTGTTCGGGGGCAGAGGCTCGCTGGTCGGCACTCTGGTCGGCGCGCTGATCGTGGGCGTTTTCCGCAACGGGCTCGCCCTCGTCGGTGTCGACGTTCTCTGGCAGGAATTCACTGTCGGACTGTTGATCATCCTTGCCGTCACCATCGATCAATGGATCAGGAAGATATCGGCATGAGCAGCGTTCCCACTCTCGCCGCGAAAGGACTCAGCAAGCGCTACGGTCGGGTGGTGGCGCTCGACAATGCCGATTTCGAGCTGATGCCGAACGAGATCCTGGCTGTCATCGGCGACAACGGCGCAGGCAAGTCGACCCTGATCAAAGCGTTATGTGGAGCGGTAATGCCCGATTCCGGCACGATCGAACTCAACGGCCAGCCGGTGAATTTTCGTTCGCCGCTGGAGGCGCGCCTTGCCGGCATCGAGACGGTCTATCAGAACCTTGCACTTTCGCCTGCGCTGTCGATCGCGGACAACATGTTCCTGGGTCGGGAAATGCGCAAGCCCGGCCTGATGGGTTCGCTGTTCCGGCGCCTCGATCGCACCGCGATGCAGAAGATCGCTCGCCAGAAGCTGAACGAACTGGGTCTGATGACCATCCAGAACATCGGCCAGGCGGTCGAGACGCTGTCGGGCGGCCAGCGCCAGGGCGTCGCCGTCGCTCGGGCCGCTGCTTTCGGCTCCAAGGTGGTGATCATGGACGAGCCCACGGCGGCGCTGGGCGTCAAGGAATCGCGCCGCGTCCTCGAACTGATCCTGGACGTGAAGAAACGCGGTCTGCCCATCGTGCTCATCTCTCACAACATGCCGCATGTCTTCGAGGTGGCAGATCGTATCCATGTTCACCGCCTCGGCCGACGCCTCTGCGTCATCGACCCCAAGCGATACACAATGTCCGACGCGGTGGCTTTCATGACCGGCGCCAAGGAGCCGCCGCACGAGATGGAAGCTGCGTGAACGCTGCCACCGGCAGGCAGAGTTCAGAACGCGCGGGATCCGAATCCCCCAAAAGGTTGACACAAAGGGTTGCCAAGAACGCGCTATGGTCAACCTTTCCGGATGGCTGACCGCTTCACAGAGGTAGAGAGCGTATGATCAAAGAAGTCGCGACGACACCCTACGACGACCAGAAGCCGGGGACCTCCGGGCTCCGCAAGAAAGTGCCGGTGTTTCAACAGGAACACTATGCCGAGAACTTCATCCAGTCGGTCTTCGATTCGCTGGAGGGATTCGAGGGCAAAACGCTTGTCGTGGGAGGGGACGGACGCTTCTTCAACCGGGAAGTCATTCAGAAAGTCATTGCGCTCGCCGCTGGCAACGGCTTCGGACGGGTGATCGTCGGCCGAGGTGGCATCCTGTCGACACCCGCGGCTTCCAACATCATCCGCAAATACAAGGCGTTCGGCGGCCTCATCCTCTCGGCGAGCCACAATCCGGGCGGTCCGCACGAGGATTTCGGCATCAAATACAATATCGGGAATGGTGGTCCGGCACCGGAGAAGATCACCGATGCCATCTTCGCCCGCAGCAAGGTGATCGACCGGTTCAGAATAGCCGATCTCGGCGCGATCGACATCGATACGCTCGGCGAAACCCGCGCGGGTGACATGATCGTCCAGGTGATCGATCCGGTGACCGACTACGCCGCTCTCATGGAGACGCTGTTCGATTTCGATGCGATCCGGGCGCTTTTCCGGTCCGGCTTCCGCATGGCTTTCGACGCCATGCACGCCGTGACCGGGCCCTATGCCAAGGAAATCCTGGAAAACCGGCTCGGCGCGCCGGACGGCACGGCTCGCAATTTCGTGCCCTTGCCGGATTTCGGCGGACACCATCCCGATCCGAATCTGGTACACGCCAAGGATCTCTACGACGAGATGATGGGGCCGGACGCGCCTGACTTCGGCGCCGCTTCCGATGGCGACGGCGATCGCAACCTGATCATCGGCAGGGGCATCTTCGTCACTCCCTCGGATTCCCTAGCCATCCTTGCCGCCAACGCGCATCTCGCACCCGGCTACAAGCAAGGGCTCAAAGGGATCGCCAGATCGATGCCGACGAGTTGCGCGGCCGATCGTGTCGCCGAAAAGCTTGGCATAGGAATGTACGAAACGCCGACAGGCTGGAAGTTCTTCGGCAATCTTCTGGATGCGGGCCTTGCCACGATCTGCGGAGAAGAGAGCGCCGGAACGGGGTCCGACCATGTGCGGGAGAAAGACGGGCTCTGGGCGGTGCTGCTCTGGTTGAACGTGCTGGCTTCTCGCGGAAAGAGCGTCGAGGAGATCGTCGCCGGCCATTGGGCAGAGTTCGGCCGTAACTATTATTCCCGTCACGATTATGAGGAAATCGATTCCGAGGTTGCCAATCGGTTGATGGAAGGATTGCGCGCAAAGCTGCCGAATCTGGCAGGAACCGAGGTCTCCGGCAGGAAGATCGTGGCCGCCGACGACTTTGCCTACCATGACCCCGTCGACGAGTCGGTGAGCCGCAATCAAGGGATTCGTATCCTGTTCGGCGGCGGTTCACGCGTGGTGTTCAGGCTTTCAGGAACCGGCACGTCAGGCGCGACGCTGCGTGTCTATATCGAACGCTATGAGCCGGAGCGCGCGCAGCACCGTCTGGAGACACAGGAGGCTCTCGGCGATCTGATCGCTGCCGCCGATGCCATAGCAGGCATCCGCGCCCACACGGGCCGTTCCAAACCCAGCGTCATAACCTGATGCTTCCACCTGTTGCCCCAACGTGAGGGGTTGTCCTCCCGGACAATCATCCTACGTTGGGGGCATGCAAGACGGATCAACCGTATCGGATCGCCAGTTCTCGGCGATCGCCCCTCACCCTTTCGTTTCCTCGCTTCCCGACCGTCTCGACGGGCACTGCCTTTTCCTCGATCTCGACGGGACCTTGCTCGATCTCGCGGAGGCGCCGGATGCTGTCGTCGTGCCGCCCGGCCTGCAAGCGCATCTGAGCAAGCTGTCCATCTTGCTCGGTGGGGCTCTGGCGCTGGTCACCGGTCGTCCGTTGGCCTTCGTCGACCGCTTGTTTCCCGGAAACAGTTTTTCCCTGGCCGGCCTGCATGGCGCCGAGATCCGTAGCTCGCATGGCGGGCCAGCGTTGCTTGCCGCAACGGATCGGCGGCTCGAATCTGCGAAGGAGCGGCTAAGGCATGTCGCGGCAAAATGGGCGGGAGTCCTGGTGGAAGACAAGGGTCTCGCAGTAGCCGCGCATTACCGTCAAGCTCCCGAAATGGAGATCCCCGTTCATGCCTTGATGAGGGAGATCGCGTCGTCTGTGCCGGGCTGGACGTTGCAGTGTGGCAAGTTTGTCGTGGAGTTACGGCCTGCCGGCCGCGACAAGGGGGATGCCGTCCGGCTCTTCATGGAACGTTTGCCCTTTTCCAGCCGTTCTCCTCTCGCGATCGGTGACGACATAACCGACGAGAAAATGTTCGACACAGTCAATGCCATGGGCGGCGCCTCGTTGCGGGTCGGTCCGCCGTCGGCAACGACGGCTGCGCAGGGGCACATTGGAACGCCGGACGAATTGCGTCGCTGGATCGAGAAACTCGTTAGCTGAGGGGCAGGATGAGATTGCAATCGTCACTCGATCTAGGCGTGATCGGGAACGCCGCCGTTGCGGCGCTGATTGACCGCAGCGCGCGTCTGCTTTGGATGTGCGCGCCCCGAATGGATGGCGATCCGGTCTTTTGTCGGCTTCTGCGGGGAGACGGTGAAGACATGGTGCCCGGCGGGGAGTGGTCGATCACTATCGACGATTTCCTGTCGTCGGAGCAGACCTATCTCCGCAACACGGCGATCCTCGAGACGATCCTTTCCGACAGGCATGGCAATCGACTCCGCATCCGTGATTTCGCACCTCGTTTCAAACGCGCCGGCCGAATTTTCCGGCCTGTTTCCGTTGTGCGCATCGTTGAGCCGATCGCCGGTTCTCCGCGCATATCGGTGGCCATCGATCCACTCTACGACTACGGCGCGCAGATCCCCACGGTGACGCGCGGTTCCAGCCATGTCCGTTTCCTGCTCGGGGATCAGGTTTTGCGCCTGACAACGGATGCTCCAGTGGATTTCGTGCTACGACGAACATCTTTCGTGGTCGATCGGCCTTATGCCTTCGTTCTCGGCCCGGACGAGACTCTCGCCGAGGCGCCGGGTACGCTCGCCCAGCGCTCGCTCGAGGCCACACGCGACTACTGGATCGAATGGGTGCGCTACCTGTCGCTTCCGGTAGATTGGCAGGATGTCGTCATCCGTTCCGCCATCACGTTGAAGCTTTGCTCCAACGAGGAGACCGGAGGAATCATGGCGGCGCTGACCACGTCGATCCCGGAATATGGGGAGAGTGGCCGGACGTGGGATTATCGCTTCTGCTGGCTGCGCGACGCCTTCTTCACGGTAAAGGCGCTCAATGCGCTCGGCGCGACAAAAACGATGGAAGATTATCTGACCTATGTGACCAATATCGCCGCCGGATCTCCGGATGGGTATCTCCAGCCGCTCTTCGGCATCGGCCTCGAGCGCCATGTGGACGAACGCACGCTCGACTCGCTTGCGGGTTATCGCTGCTTCGGTCCCGTCAGGGCGGGCAATGCCGCATATACGCAAGTGCAGAACGACGGCTACGGCTCGGTGATCCTCGCCATCACGCAGAGCTTTTTCGACGAGCGTCTGCCCAACATGGGAGGGGAAGCGCTTCTGCACCGTCTGGAGCCTCTCGGCGAGCAGGCAGTCAAGCGCTGGGACCAGCCGGACGCCGGCCTCTGGGAATATCGGACACGCAGCGGGGTCCACACTCACTCCAGCCTCATGTGCTGGGCTGCGTGCGATCGCTTGGCCAAGATCGCGGGAAAACTCTCGATCGCCGAGCGCGCCGCCTATTGGCGCAGCCAAGCCGAAACGATCCGGGAAGGCATTCTCGAGCGAGCCTGGGACGAGAGGCTCGGCCATTTCACGTCCACTTTCGGCGGTGGCGATCTCGACGCCAGCCTGCTTCTCATTCCGGAGATCGGGCTGGTCCAGGCAAGCGATCCGCGCTTCCTCGCGACGTTGGAGGCGATCGAAAAGCAGCTCCGCTTCGGCAATCATCTTTATCGCTATCGCGCACCCGACGACTTCGGCGAGCCCGAAACGGCCTTCACCGCTTGTACATTCTGGCTGATCGATGCGCTGGCGCGCGTCGGGCGTGATGACGACGCCCGCGAAATCTTCGCCGACGTGCTCGCCCGCCGGAACCACCTTGGTCTCCTCTCGGAAGGTCTTCACATAGAAAGCGGCGAGCTTTGGGGGAATTTCCCGCAGAGCTATTCCATGGTCGGTCTGGTCAATGCGGCGATGCGGCTATCGCGACGCTGGGAGGAAGTACTTTGAGCCGTCTCGTCGTGATATCGAACCGCGTGGCAACCCCTACCACGGGAGCGGCACAGGCAGGCGGACTGGCCGTGGCCATACAGGCGGCGCTCTCGGAGCGCGGGGGCATCTGGATGGGATGGTCTGGCAAGTCGACCGGCGACCACGAGCCGGGCAAGCCGGTTTTCCACGAGGCCGGTCGCATCACTTATGCACTCACGGACCTCAGTCAGACCGATCTCGACGAATACTATGCGGGTTTTGCCAACAGCGTGCTTTGGCCGCTCTGCCATTACCGGATGGATCTGACGGACTATGCCCGCAAGGACATGGCCGGCTATTTCCGCGTCAACCGATTTTTCGCCCGCCAACTCCAGCCGTTGCTTCAGGATGACGATCTCATATGGGTCCAGGACTATCACCTGATCCCGATGGCGGCCGAGCTCCGCCAGATGGGCGTAAAAAACCGCCTCGGTTTCTTCCTGCACATTCCCTGGCCGCCGCCCGACGTGTTCTTCGCCCTGCCGGTCTACGATACCATCCTGCGCGGGCTGACTGCTTTCGATCTGCTTGGCTTCCAGACCCGCTTCGATGCCGAGAACTTCGCAAGTTGCCTGGAGCGGGAGGGTATCGGTCGGGCTTTGGGGGACGGCAGGTTCGAAGCCTATGGCCACAGCTTCCGCGTCGGCGTGTTCCCGATCGGTATCGATACGGCCCAATTTGCCAAACTTGCGGAAGAGGCCATCCATAAAGTGTCCTTCCGCAGGATAGAGAAGAGCTTCCGCGAGCGGGATTTGATCGTCGGCGTGGACCGGCTCGATTATTCGAAGGGGCTGACCCATAGGATCGAAGCCTTCGACAAGTTCATCGCCGCCAATCCCGCCTACCAAGGCCGAGCCACGCTGCTTCAGATCACCCCGAAGTCACGTTCGGAAGTCCAGCAATATTCGGCCATGCAGCGTCAGGTCGCCGAGCTTGCCGGTCAGGTGAACGGCCGGCACGGCACGCTCGACTGGGTGCCGATCCGCTACGTCAACCGCTCGGTCAACCAGGCGGTGCTTGCAGGCATCTACCGCATGGCGCAAGTCGGGCTGGTGACGCCGCTGCGCGACGGAATGAATCTCGTCGCCAAGGAATATGTAGCCGCGCAGGCCCCCGAAAATCCCGGCGTCCTCGTGCTGTCGCGCTTTGCGGGATCGGCACGCCAGCTCGACGGCGCGATCATCGTGAATCCTTACGACGTCGAAGCCGTCGCCAATGCCATTGCCAAGGCGCTCTCCATGCCGCTGGAAGCGCGCCGGGAACGTTGGGAAAGCATGATGCCCCATCTCCTGGAAAACGACATTTCGAAATGGTGCCGCGACTTCCTGGATGCGCTACGGCAAGAGGGGGTGGCAGTCAGCTGAATGGTCGGCTTGTCCTGAAGCGTGTCGCGGGCAATCGGATTCGGGTGACACGCTTTAGGTCTTTATTTTTGCCGCATTCTCGCGACGCCGACTGAATCCGGTCGGCTGCGAAATACTCTAGTTCCGCTCAATGGCACGGCCGCGCGGCGCAGGCAGCGGCAAGGGAGACGGCTGGCGCGGCTTCGACGTCGCATCGGCCCAGACGACAGCGAATGCAAAGAATCCGAACGTCGCCAGAATGGCGACAATGATCCACAAAGTATCGGTCGGCATCGGTCTGCTCCATTGGTGATGGAGCGATCATGTCCTATGCCGGCGCGATCGCCTTTGATGCAGGTCAATAGTTTGCGGGTAGCCTTGGGCGGAATTCTCGTTCAGCCGGCTTCGCTCGGAACATCAGGATCGACAAGTTGGCGACGGGGCCTTCGCGGCCGCGGAAGCAGGGCTTGGGGCTCCGCCCGCTCGTGTGCTTGCAGCAAGCGCCAGGTAGCGTATCCGAGGGCAAGCATAAGCAATAGGCGGAACATCGGGCTTCTCCATGCTGGTTCAGCCCAACACTGGGGAACGGCGATGGTTCCGGGCACAGACGCTACAGCATGTTGCGGCTAACCCGCTGACGAGGCTCAACGGGCGTAAAAAGGATGCCGCACACCGGCAGAATGGCGTGCGGCAACCCGCGGTCAAGCCTCGCCTTGCATGCGATCCTTGAAAAAGTCGAGGTGCTTCTCCTGGGCCTTGAGCATGCGCTCACGATATTTGCCGTAGATCACGTCGGTATCGTGCAGCGTCACCCCGGCTATCGTCGGCGAGGCGAAGGTCGGCAGTTCGACGCCGCGTTCGCCGAGTTTGGTGGCGGTGCGGGCGACCAGCTCATGCATCAGCATCATGGCAAGCACGGTCGAGGAGCCAGCGACCGGTCGCGACCAGCCAGCGACCGGCACGATCGCATCCTCGATCGGTGAGCGTGTGTCTATGACGACGTCGGCGGCATCTGCCAAGCGCTTGCCGGATGAGTGCGTCGCCGGCTTGTCGAGGTTGTGGGTGCTGGTGATCGCCACGACGAAAAGGCCGCGCTTCTTGGCATAGAGGGCCGCATCGATGCCCGAGGCGTTGCGGCCGCTGTGACCGAAGATGACGATGCTGTCGCCGGGGTTGAGCGGCTGGTGGTCGAGGAACTTCTCGGCGTATTTCTCCGTGCGCTCCAGCCAAAGCAGCTCCCGCACGCCGCCGGCGCCGAGCACATTGTGCCACATGACACGCGGATCGGTCAGAGGGTTGAAACCGACATAACTGCCATAGCGGGGAAACGTCTCCTGGCAAGGCAGCACCGAATGCCCTGACCCGTAGAGATGGACGAGCCCTTCATTCTGCAGCGTATCGGCAAGCTTGCCGGCCGTGGCCTCCAGCGCCGCTTCGTTCTTTTCCGCCGCTTCCTCGGCGAGCTTGAGGAGCCGAGTGATATAGAGGGAGGACATGCTGTTTCTCACTTTCCTGGTTGCAATCAGAGATGAAGCTTGGAGCGGATTTCGTAGCGGTCGCCCCGCATCGTCGAAACGGTGTACTCGAAGGGACCTATCGCGTCCGAGGTGATGCGCTCGACCATGAAGACCGGACTTCCCGCGGCGATCTCGAGGAGGTCGGCTTCCGCCGTCCCGATGGCGCCGACCCGGAAGACCTCACGCGCTTCCCTCGGCGTAATGCCAAAGCGGTCGCGCAGCGTGTCGTAAAGCGAGGCGGCAGGCTCAGCGAGCTCGACGAAGCCTGGAACCCGGGCGAGCGGCATGTAAACGGTCTGGATGCCGATCGGTGCCTTGTTGCCAAGCCGGACCCGGCGGAGCCTGACCGTCGGCGTTCCGATCGGAATTTCGAGCGCGTCGGCAACCTCGGGAATGGCGGAAACCTCGCCCAATTCCAGCACCCGTGAGCCGACGACAAGACCCAGATTTGCCATTTCCTGGGTGAAGCTCGTCAATCCTCGCACCCCGGCGATCATTGTGGAGCTTCTGACGAAAGTTCCCCGTCCATGCTCTCGCCGGAGCAGTCCGGATTCCTCGAGATTGCGTAGCGCATGCCGGGTCGTGATACGGCTGACGCCCAGCATCCTGCTGAGAAGCTCTTCATTCGGGATCTGGGTGCCATCCGTCCAGGTGCCGTCGGCGATGAGCGACCGGAGCGCCTGCTCCGCCTGGTGCCACAGCGGCTCCGGGCGTTTGCGGTCCGGTTTCGGGAAAACGCCGATTTCCGTCATCGAACCTTCTCCCAGTCCTTCCCTTTGAACGCGGCAATGCTCGCGCCGGCAAGGCTCGCTCCGGTGCCGAAGGCAGCCGGAGCGAGCGTGATGCCTCGCAGATGCGGCGGCAATTGACGGCGAAGCGCCGAAAGCACGGCAGCTTCCAGCACGTCGAACGCCTCGGCTACCCCGCCGCTGATGAGAACACGCTGCGGATCGAGCAGGGCGACGGCGCCGGCAAGCGCGGTTCCCAGTGCGGCTGCTGCCTGGTCGAGTAACTGGCGGGACTTGCGGTCGCCCATTCGCGCCTCCGCGATGAGGGCCGCTCCGCTCTCGAGGCCGGCCTTAATCGCCAGCCTGTCGAGAGCTCTGCCCGATGCGTTCCGCTCCAGCCACCCGTCCCGGTCATCGCCAATGTCGGCGGGATCGCCAGAAGCCCAACCGAAGGACACCGCCCCGCCATGGGCGCCCGGGACGATGCGCGAAGACGAGAGAACCGCCGAGCCGATGCCCGTGCCGATCGCGAGCAGGATGACATCGCTCAGCCCCTTGGCAGCGCCCGCGCTCGCCTCGGCAAGGAGCGCGAATTGTGCGTCATTGCCGAGTGCGATGGAACTGCCTGGAAACACCGTGGCGAGATCCAGCCCGTCGAGATAGGGGAGATTGGGTATCCATACGCATGTCGTGCCGATCGCAAGTCCCGGAACCGCGATGCCGATCCGGGATATTGCATGGGCGTCCATCAGTTTTTTGATGAACTCTTCGAAGTGGGCCCGATCGGCCGGCGCCGGCCAATGTCCGATCTTCTCGATATTGTGCGGCGCCGCGAGATCGGAAAGTCCGGCACGCAGATTTGTACCGCCGAGATCTATTGCCAGCGCTCGGCTCATCCCTTCACCCCCGAGCCGACGATGCTGTCGACGAAGAAACGCTGCAGGAACACGAACATGACGAGTGGCGGCAACACGGCGAGAGTGGCGCCGGCCATCACCAGGTTGGTGTTGAGCGCCCCGCGATTGTAGCTCAGCAGGCGGCTCAGGCTGATGACGATCGGATAGTCGTCGCTGGCGCCCTGCAGGATTGTCAGCGGCCACAAGTAAGTATTCCAATGGTAGACGAAGGCGAACAAGATCAACGCCGCGATTGCCGGTATGATTGCCGGTGCCACGATCCAGAAGACGATGCGCAGCTCCGAAGCGCCGTCGATCCGCGCCGCGTCGATCAGGTCGTCCGGCACGCCGGCGATGAACTGGCGCATCAGAAAGATGCCGAAGGCATTGGCGAGGTTCGGAACTATGACGCCGATCAGGCTGCCGTTCATGCCCATGGAGGTGACAATCCGGTAGAGCGGAATAAGCGTCACGATCGGCGGGAGGAACATGGTGGCGATCATGACCGCGAAGAGAAGATTGCGGCCGGCAAACCGGTATTTGGCGAAGGCATAACCGGCCATCAGGCTGGTCACGACGATGCCGAGCGTTGTCGTGGTCGCGATGATGGCGGAGTTCATGAAGGATCGGCCGGCGCTGATGACGCCGGCTACGTCGCGATAGGCGTCGAAGCTTGGCGTGCGCGGAAGCCACACCGGAGGCGTTTGCATGGTCTCGGCCGGTGTCTTGAAGCTGGACAGCACCATCCACAGCAGCGGAAAAGCCGCGACCACCGCCACCAAGATGATCAGCAGGAACAGCAATCCGTCCGCCCGCCGTTTCCGTCCGGCATAGGGCCTCATTCCTCGTCTCCCTTGGCCCGGCGGGCGAACGCGAACAGCGCCACGATGATGACGATCAAGGCCAGCATCAGCGTCACGGCCATCGCCGAACCTAGCCCGCCCTGCGCCCGCTCGATGCCGACGCGGCGGATGTGAAAGGTGAGCACATTGGTCGATCCGGCCGGACCGCCTTGGGTGATCAAGGCGACCGGTTCGAAGACCTGGACGGCGTTGATGATGGCGATGACCGCGCTGAACAGCAGCGTGCGCCTGAGCAGCGGCAGCGTGATCCTGAAGAATTCCTGCAGCGGATTGGCGCCGTCGATCTTGGCCGCCTCGTAGATCGATGGCGATATCTGTGTGAGCCCCGCCACCACGAGCACCGTGAAATAGCCGACCTGCTGCCAGACATTGAGCAGGACGACAGAGACCAGAGCGGTATCGGGGGAGGAGAGCCAAGGCTGCGGAGGCAGGCTCAGCCAGCCGAGGATCTGGTTGATCGGACCCTCGGTCGGCGAGTAGAGCTTCGACCAGACCAACGCCACCGCGATCATCGGAACCATATAGGTCGAGAAAAGGATCGCCCGCAGGGTTTCGCCGCCGGCGACGCGCTTCTGATAGACGAGCAGACCAAGCACGACCGAAAGCGGCAGGATCATCGCCACGGAAAGCGCGGTATAGATCGCCGTGTTCAGAAGCGCCTGCTTGAAGTCGCGACCGACCGAGATCGGTCCGAATATGTCTTGATAATTCCTGAGGCCGACGAAGCGGGCCGTCTCGAATCCCGTTTGGGCCGACCAGGTGTGGAACGACAGCCAAACCGTGAGCGCCATCGGAACGAGAATGAACACGCCGATCAGTCCGACCGCCGGCGTGAGCATCACCCAAACGGATTTCTTGTCTACCTTGGCCATGAAGTCGTCCAGCGCCAGCGGATGCGGCAGAGGCCGCCTCCGCTGCTCGCATCAGGTCTTGTTATTGCGCGGCGCGCTCGAGGATCGAAGCGGCGTCGGCCTGGGCGTTGGCCTGGGCCTCGGCGGCAGTGACCTTGCCGTATTCCAGCGACTCGATCACCTGCTGCAGCGCCTCGGAAAACTCCTGTCCGCCGAGCACCACCGGGAACGCCTGAGCGTTGCCGAGCGTATCGACGTAACCTTTCAGGAATTCACCACCGAGCTTTGCCTGGTGCACCTCGACGTCGGACGTCCGCGACGGCAGGATGCCCATCGACATCAGTATGTCCGACATGGCCGACGCGCCATTCTGGCCGGAATCCTTGCCGTTCAGCCAGGCGAGGAAATCCCAGGCCGCCTTCTGCTCTTCCTCACTTGCGCCGGCGTTGACGACGGTCATCCAGGAGTAGGAGATCGAACGTGCGGTGTCGCCGCTCGGTCCGATCGGGATCGGCGCTGTGGCGATATCCTTGAACTTGTCGCCCATGCCGGCCTTGAGAGCACTTTCCCACCAGTTGGCCATGATGATCATGCCGGTCTTGCCCGACACGAAATTGTCGAGGAATGGCCCAGTCGTGTTGGCGTCGGCGGTTCCCATGGCCGGGTCGGTGTAGCCTTGCTTCACCATCTCCTCATAGAGCGCGAAGGTTTCGCCGGCTGCCTTGCTGTCGAGGGCGGGTTTGCCCTCGGCGACGAGTTGGCCGCCATTGGAGACCAATAGCGACGCGAAGGGGTGCACCACGCCCGCGGCCCACGAATTGATCAGTCCGAAGCCTTGCTGTGTGACCTTGTCTCCGTCCTTCTTCGTGAGCTTGGCCGCGGCATTCTTGAGTTCGTCCCATGTCTTGGGCGGCGACGAAATGCCGGCCTCCGCGAAAAGGGCTTTGTTGTAGTTCAGCGCATAGACGTTGATCTCGTTGGGGATGCCATAGACCTTGCCGTCGACCGTCGCCGCGGAAGCGACGCCGCTTGGCCAGCCGGACTTTACTTCCGAGGAGACCGCGTCGGGCGCGGGAGCGACAAGCTTGTCGCGGACGAGCTCCGGAAGCCACAGGTCGTAGATGCTGGCAATCGTCGGTCCACCTGCGCCGCCCTGCGAGCGAATCGTCGTGAGCAGATCGCCGAAAGGCACTGCCTGGATGGTGATGGTGACGTCAGGCTGGCTCGACGAATAGTTGCGTGCCGCTTCCTCGAGCTTGGCCACGGTTTCCGGCGCCCAATGCGTCAAATATGACAGGCTGACCGCATCGGCGAGCGCCGTGCCAGGCAGCATGACCATAGCCGCGAGCGCGTATTTCAGGTTCCATATTCGCATGATTGTCCTCCCAAGAGCAGCCACCTCCATAGGCGCCCATGGGAATGGTTATAACAACATAACGTCTGTGGCAATGGTCGAGCACAACTCCAGTTGTCGAGACGAGCTATTCGGATGTGCTCTAAGGAATTTCGATCGTCAAAAGCATCGCCGAACACGAAGGCAAGGTCCGAAGCCTTGACCTCAAGCGCGCATCAACAAAACATGAGTTATGACTGGACGGAGGGGAGCGATGGATATTCGATCGACGCTGACAGAGCTATGCGCGGCCTTCAACGCGCACGATCTGGATCGTATCATGGCGCTCTTCGCCGAAGACTGTGTCTTGGAGATGCCGAGAGGGAGCAAGCCATGGGGCTCACGTTTCGAGGGCCGACGGAATGTCCGAGCAGCGCTGTCAACACGGTTTGAAGGCCTTCCCGACGTCCACTACGGTAACGACGAGCACTTCGTGGATTTGGCTTCCGAAACGGGAATCTCAAAGTGGACCCTCACAGGCACTAATCGCGACGGCACTAGGGTGGAGGTCCGAGGTTGCGATTTCTACACGTTTCGCGACGGAAAGGTGATCCGGAAGGACTCGTACTGGAAAATTCTGGAATGAGATGAGAAACCTACGTCGCGGCGAGCGCCGCCACTAGGTTCAGCCTCCTGTGTCAGAGGCTGCGCGACAATTGGATGACAAGCCAGCCCAGGTATTCCGGGTTCAGGCGGAAGGGTGTAGGTCGGGAAGCTATCTATTTGATTTCTCTGGTCGGAGTGGCAGGATTTGAACCTGCGACCCCATCGTCCCGAACGATGTGCGCTACCAGACTGCGCTACACTCCGTGACCAGACGGGCGCGCTTATAACTGCCGTCGATCATTCCTGCAAGCGCCAACGCTATCTTTTGTTCGTGGACATTTTTCACTTCCGCTTATCCCCTTACTCGCCACGGAATGACAACGTTGATCGTGGATTCCCGCTCTTTGCGCCATACTGTCACCGCAAAGCCCTTGTGTCAGATGCGGTCCCCAAGATATGGCGTGCCTCGTAGTTGAGATCTGGCGTGCCCGCTTATTCAATAAAGTTAAGTAGGCTTGCCTCGCATATGAAGACTAAGGAGGGACTGGCAGGGGACATGACGGAACGGATCGCTAGTTTCGTAATGAGCGGCGGGGTTGGCTCTCGCCTTTGGCCCCTTTCACGCGAGGACAATCCAAAGCAGTTCCACGATTTTTCGGGCAATGGCTCGATGCTGATGAAGACGCTGCGGAGGCTGAAGGCTCGCACCGACGGTGAAGCACCGATCTTCGTTATCGCATCCGAGCGTCATGCCGAGCGCGTGAACGGCGATCTTGCGGCCGTCGATCTCGCGACAGGCGGAGCGATCTTCGAGCCGATTGGGCGGAACACCGCCGCCGCCGTGGCAATTGCGACGCTCCACGCGCTGGGGAGTTTCGGTGACTCGCTGGTGCTGGTCGTGCCGTCCGACCATGAGATCACGACCGACGACCAGTTCTGGCGGACGATCGAACAGGGCGTTCCGGCAGCGAAGGCCGGTCGCCTGGTCGTTTTCGGGATCAAGCCGACCCAGCCCGAAACAGGATACGGCTATATCGAGGCTTCCGTACGGCCGGAGAACGACGTCGCCGATGTCCTGCGTTTCGTCGAGAAGCCGGACTTTGAGCGTGCGCAGGCCTATCTCGAGGCCGGGAATTTCTTTTGGAACGCGGGTATCTTCCTGTTCCGTGCAAGCGCAATGCGCGCGGCCTTCGAGGAATTCCAGCCGGATATCTGGCAAAGCTCGGAGGCGGCGTACCGCGCGGCGGCGAAGGATCTCTCCGGCACATATTTGCCGCTCGACGCCTATGAGCGGATTCCGTCGACATCGATCGACTACGCGATTGCGGAGCGTCTCTCCGACATCGCCATGGTGCCGGCCTGCTTCCGCTGGAACGATCTGGGATCCTGGCAGTCGCTCCTGGATGTGAGCCCGTCGGACAAGGACGGCAATGTCGTCATGGGCGACGTCATCGCCATCGACTGCGAGAATTCGTATTTTCGCAGCGACGGCAGACTGCTCTCGGTCATCGGTCTCCAGGACGTGGCCGTGGTTTCGACAGCCGACGCGACTTTCGTCGCGCCGGTCAGCCACAGCCAGAACGTCAAGAAGATCGTGGAGCAGCTGGAACGGAGCGGCCGGCTGGAAACGAAGTTCACTCCGGCGCCTGACCGCGTCCTGGAAGGAGGGGCCTGGCGTAAGCGAGTCGGACATTGGCTGTTCGACGAGACCTTGCCTCTGTGGTCTTCAGCCGGCGTCGATGAACAATATGGCGGCTTTCATGAAGCACTCGGCTTTGACGCCACGCCCCTGCACAAGCCGAAGCGTATGCGCACCATGGCGCGCCAGATCTACGCTTTCGCCGTCGCCAAGGAGAGGGGATGGACAGGGCCGGCGGATCGCCTGATCGCGCATGGCATCGACTTCATTGCGTCGAAGGGAAGAACCGACCAGGGCGGTTGGGTGCGGACGCTCAACATCGATGGCTCGGTCGCCGACCCTGTCGAGGACGCATACGACCATGCCTGCGTGTTGCTTGCGCTGGCTCACGCACACCGTGCCGGGCATCCCGACGCGTTGCGTCTGGGACAGGAAACCTTCTGCTTCCTCGACGACCATATGGAGGACGTCCGGCTGGCGGGCTTCCGGGAAACGCGCGAAGGCGAGAGCCTGAGGCGTACCAACCCGCATATGCATCTGCTCGAGGCGTTCCTGGCCTGGCACGAGGTGACTGGTGAGCGGGCCCACCTGCGCCGTGCAGCGCGCATCGTGGACCTCTTCAGATCGTATTTTTTCGACTCGGAAAGCTGGACGCTGGGCGAGTATTTCGATGACTCCTGGCGGCCGGCCGCCGGCGAAAAGGGTGATTGGACCGAGCCAGGCCACCATTTCGAATGGGCGTCGTTGCTCGTCGATTTCGCAGACGCGAGTGGTCAGACCGACATCGTCCGGTTCGCACGCAAGCTTTACGCTTCAGCCATCGCCAACGGTCTCAACCGCGCTACCGGGCTTGCCTATATGGCGGTCTCGCGCCAGGGCATCCCTCTTGACCGTGTGTCGCGAAGCTGGCCGCAGAGCGAAGCGATCAAGGCGGCAATTGCGCTGGACGGAACCGGCGGTCCGGACCTCAAGCCGGAAATAGAGGCGCGAGTCGCTCGGCTCTTCCGCTGGCATATCGATCCGGCCCCCCTTGGTCTCTGGATCGACCGTATCGACGAGAAAGGACGCTCCGTGGCGGCCGAGGTTCCGGCGAGCATCTTTTATCATCTCGTCTGCGCCTTGACCCAGTATCTCGACGCGACGGCAAAAGAAGCTCGCTAGATCATTGTCCAATCCGGCATGCGAGCCCTCAATAGGGGCTCGCCACGTCACCCGTCTCGACATAGACGGTCTTGAGCTGCGAGTAATGGTGCAGGGCGGCGAGAGAGTTCTCTCGCCCGATGCCGGACTGCTTGACCCCACCGAATGGGATTTCCACCGGCGTCAGATTGTAGTTGTTGATCCAGCAGCTTCCGGCCTGAAGCTCCCCTGCGACGCGATGCGCGCGCGGCAGGTCGCGACTGAACACGCCCGCGGACAGCCCGAACTCGCTGTTATTGGCGCGGGCGATCACCTCGTCCTCTTCCGAGAAAGTCAATACGCTCATCACCGGTCCGAAGATCTCCTCGCGTGCGATGCGCATGGTGTCGGTTACGCCGGTGAAGATCGTCGGTTCGATGAAGAAGCCGTTCTCGAATCCCTGGAGGGAGGGGATGCCTCCGCCGCAATGCAGCGTGGCGCCTTCCTGCTTGCCGATTTCGATGTAGCCGGTCACCTTCTCCTGCTGTGCCTTGTTGATCAGCGGACCCATCTGCGTTTCGGGATCGAGCGGGTCGCCAATGCGGATCGCCTTGGTGCGTGCCGTCAGCCGGTCGAGAAAACGCTCGTAGATGCCGTTCTGGACAAAGACCCGGGTGCCGTTGGAGCAGACCTGACCTGTCGAATAGAAATTGCCCATCATGGCGCCACCCACGGCATTCTCTATGTCGGCGTCATCGAAGATGATGAGGGGCGACTTGCCGCCGAGTTCCATCGTGGCGTGTTTCATGTGGGAGCCGGCGAGCGCCAGGACCTTCTTGCCGGTCGGCACCGAGCCGGTCAACGACACCTTCGCCACCAGGGGATGCGAAGCGAGGGCAGCGCCGACGTCGCCATAGCCCTGCACCACGTTGAAGAGGCCGTCGGGCAAGCCGGCTTCCGTATAGATCTCGGCGAGTGCCAACGCCGAAAGCGGCGTGTTCTCCGATGGCTTGAACACCATGGCGTTGCCCATGGCCAGCGCCGGCGCCGATTTCCACGCAGCGCCCTGGATGGGATAGTTCCACGCCCCGATCCCAACGCAAACGCCCAGCGCTTCGCGGCGCGTATAGGCGAAGGATCCGCCAAGATCGACATAGTCGCCATTGAAGGTGGCCACCGCGCCGCCGAAGAATTCCAGAGCGTCCGCCGCCGAAGCCGGGTCGGCGACGAGCGTTTCCTGTATCGCCTTGCCGGTGTCGAGCGTCTCCAGCCGTGCGAGCTCGGCATTGCGTGCGCGAAGCAGATCGGCCGCGCGGCGCAGGACGCGGCCGCGTTCGGCCGGTTTCATCTGGGCCCAGGCGGGCTGGGCGGCACGCGCGGCCTCGACGGCGAGTTCGATGACGTTGGTGGTGGCGGCATGAAGCCTGGCGATCGTTTCGCCCGTGGCAGGATAGATGACCGGGAGGGCCGCCCCCTGATCATCGTCGACATAGCGACCATTGATATAGTGCGATGCAGTGGGCTGGGCTTTCATGCTCGCCTCCGGGTGTCTTCTGCTTTCATCGTGCCTTCTCGCACGAAGCTCTATCGATCGGAAACCGCCCAACGCGGGTTGATCCACGGCTCCTGGTTGGATGGCGCAAGCGGCGTCTTCCCCAGAATATGGTCGGCGGCTTTCTCGCCCGCCATGATCGAGGGGCCGTTGAGATTTCCGTTGGTGACACGCGGAAAAATCGAGGAATCGGCGACCCTCAGGCCCTCCACCCCGATCACCCGGCATTCCGGATCGACCACGCTTGTCCTGTCATCAGCGCGCCCCATCCGGCAGGTGCCGCAAGGATGATAGGCGCTTTCGACATGAGCGCGGATGAAGTCGTCGAGCTCTCCGTTCGACTGGACGTGACTGCCGGGCGAGATCTCTTCTCCCCGGTAGGGATCGAAGGCCGGTTGCCCAAAGATTTCGCGGGTCAGGCGGATGCAATGGCGAAAGTCGGCCCAATCGTCCTCATGCGACATATAGTTGAAGAGGATCACTGGTTTGGCCAGAGGGTCGCCCGAACGCAGCCTCACCGAGCCGCGCGACTTCGAGCGCATCGGTCCGACATGTGCCTGGAAGCCATGCGAGCCGGCCGCCGCCTTGCCATCATAGCGGATCGCGGCGGGCAGGAAATGATACTGGATGTCGGGGTAGTCGACTCCCGGCTTGGAGCGCAGGAAGGCGGCGGATTCGAAATGGTTGGTCGCGCCGAGGCCAGTCTTGAACAACAGCCATTCGGCTCCGATCATCGCCTTGGAGAAAAGATTGAGCTTCGAATAAAGCGTGATCGGCTGGATCGACTCCTGCTGGATATAGAGTTCGAGATGATCCTGCAGGTTCTGCCCGACACCCGGCCTGTCGGCGACGACCGCGATGCCGTGCTCGCGAAGATGGGCTGCCGGCCCGATACCGGACAGCATCAGGAGTTTCGGCGAATTGATCGAGGAGGCCGCGACGATCACCTCACGTCGCGCCTTAACAACTTGAATCTGGTTTCGAACGCGGATCTCGACGCCGGTGGCGCGTTGATTCTCGATGATCACCCGCGATGCCAAGCCGTTGACGAGACTCACATTCTGCCGCTTGAGCGCCGGCCGCAAATAGGCGTTGGCGGCTGACCAACGCCGGCCGAGGTGGATCGTCTGCTCCATAGCGCCGAAGCCTTCCTGCTTCGATCCGTTGTAATCCTCCGTGATTTCGAAACCCGCCTGCCGTCCGGCCTCCACAAAGACCCTGTAGAGGGGATTCCATTGGGGACCAGGCCGGACATGGAGCGGGCCCTCCGTGCCGCGCCATCCCTCCTCGCCGCCATGCGCGTGTTCCATCCGTTTGAAATACGGAAGGACGTCGGAGAAGGACCAGCCCGTGGCGCCCTGCTCGGCCCAATGGTCGTAGTCATGGGCATGGCCGCGGACATAGACCATTCCATTGATGGAGGATGAGCCGCCGAGCACCTTGCCACGGGGAGTGGCAAGAATCCGCCCGCCAAGATGCGGCTCGGGCTCGGTTTGAAATCCCCAGTCGTAGCGGCTCATATTCATCGGGAAAGACAACGCCGCAGGCATCTGGATGAGCGGACCCATATCCGTGCCGCCATACTCGATGACGACGACGCGATTCTTGCCGTCCTCCGACAGGCGGTAGGCAAGGGCGGCACCGGCAGAGCCGGAGCCGACGACGACGAAATCGGCCTCAAGCATCGGCGACATGTTCGCTGAAATCGGCCGGGGAAACATTGCGGCCGGTTGCGATGACAACCACCGCCGCCTGCGGTGTCGCTGCATAGGCGCATCGGAGATGATCCAGAGCGGGAATGCCGGTCATCACTCTCCCCGCGGGAAACGTTTGCTCTCTTCGAGCACGTTCAGGTCCATGTGGTTGCGCATGTAGCGTTCGGACGCTTTTAGCTGGGGCTGGAATTCCCAAGGGAAATGGTCGCCCTTGCGCAGGGCCGAATACACCGTCCATCGGCGGGCCTGGCTATTGCGCACCGCTGCGTCGAAGATCGCCATATCCCAACGGGCCCGGATCTTTTCCATGAAAGTGGCGACTCGCGCCGCGTGCTCCGGTTTCGCTGCGAGATTGTCGAGCTCATGCGGATCCGATTCCAGATCAAAGAGTTGCGGCGGATCGATCTCGCAATGGACGAATTTGTACCTGCCGTCGCGTAGCGCCACCAGGGGCGCGTAGCTGCCTTCGGCCGCGTATTCCATCGGAACCGGCGAAGCACGCTCTCCGCTGCGCATTACGGCCAGAAGCGACTGGCCGTCGATCCAGGGCGCCGTGGCCGAGGCATCGATTCCGGCGAACTCGCAGAGGGTCGCCGCGACGTCGAGGGTCGAAACCGGCGCGGTGACGAGGCCTGGCTCGATGCCCGGCCCAGCCATCAGCAGAGGCACCCGCGCTGCCCCTTCGTAGAAACACATCTTGAACCACATGCCGCGCTCCCCGAGCATGTCGCCATGATCGGAACAGAACAGCACGACTGTGTCCTCGAGCATCCTCGTGGCTTCGAGCGCCGCGAGCAATTCGCCGAGCTTGTCGTCGACGTAGGAGATGCTCGCGAAATAGCCGCGGCGGGCGCGCCTGACATGGTTGGGAGTGACGTCGAAGCTAGTGTAGTCGCTGGCAAGATAGAGGCGTTGCGAATGCGCATCCTGCTCTTCGAAGGGAATGAAGCCGATCTCGGGATCCAGCGCTGGGCAGTCTTCGTAGAGGTCCCAATATTTGCGCCGCGCCACATAGGGATCGTGTGGATGGGTGAAGGAGACGGTCAGGCACCATGGCCGCCGATCGTGATCGGCCGAGACACGTGCCAGTTGATGTAGTTTCTGAATTGCATGGAAGGCGACCTCGTCGTCATACTCCAGCTGATTGGTCGTCTCGGCGATCCCCGCGCCCGTGACCGAGCCGAGATTGTGATACCACCAGTCGATGCGTTCGCCCGGCCTGCGATAATCCGGCGTCCAGCCGAAATCGGCGGGATAAATGTCGGTCGTTAACCGCTCCTCGAAGCCGTGCAACTGGTCGGGCCCGATAAAATGCATCTTGCCGGAAAGGCAGGTGTAGTAGCCCGCATTGCGCAGGTGGTGCGCGAAAGTCGGGATGTCGGAGGCGAACTCGGCAGCGTTGTCGTAGACGCGGGTCCGCGAGGGAAGCTGCCCGGTCATGAAGGAAGCCCTGGCCGGCGCGCAGAGCGGCGAGGCCGTGTAGCAATTGGCGAAGCGCGCCGCTTTGGAGGCCAGCGTCCTGAGATGGGGGGCGTACAGGAAGTCGGCCGGACCATCCGGGAACAGGGTTCCAGTCAACTGGTCCACCATGACGATGAGGATGTTCGGACGTTTCGTCATCGGCTGAACTGCCCGATCTTCATGGTGAGAAAATCCTCCACGAGCGCGATTGCGCTTCCTGCGTTGGGCGGGCCGTCCTTCAGTGCCCGGCGAATGTAGAGCCCGTCGATGAGCGCCGCTATCGCCTCGGCGGTGCGCTCGGCTTCGGCTCGCGTCATCAGCGGCGCGAGCCCGCTCATCAGATTGGAATGGAGCCGGCGAGCATAGATGCGCAACAGCCGGCGAAGCTCCGCCGAATGCTGGGCGGCGACATAGAAGGTGAGCCAGGCCGCGATGGTTTCCGCCTGGAACTGCGTCTCGGAAAAATTCACGCGGACAATGGCGGCCACACGGGAACGTGGGTCGCGCGCGTCGGAGAGTGCCGCACGGACATCTCTGCCAAGCTCGGTGAGAAGATGGCGCATCGTAGCCTGCAGCAGGCCTTCCTTGGCACCGAAATAGTGATGGGCGAGGGCCGAAGAGACGCCGGCGCGGCCGGCGATGTCCGACATGGTGACGTCGAGCGACCCGCGCTCGCCGATCGCGGAGATCGTCGCGTCGATCAGCGCCCGCCGGCGCAGGGGCTCCATTCCGACCTTCGGCATCTGCTTCCTCCGACGGACAGGTTATTTTTAATTGATGCGTCAATCAATAAAAATCCAGTGCTGCTCAAATCGATTCAGTTGTTTACGGAAGCTGGTAAAACGTTCATGATTGAACAATATAAATCCTGTGCCGGAGCAAGCCGCTCCGTGCTAGGTTTGCGCGAGGATGGAGATTCCGATGACTGCATGTATCGTGGGCTGGGCTCATTCCCGGTTCGGTAAGCTCGAAGGCGAGACGCTCGAGAACATGATCGTCCAGGTCGCGAGGGAGGCGCTGGATCACGCGGGCATCGGTCCGGACGAAGTCGACGAGATCGTGCTCGGCCATTTCAATGCGGGCTTTTCGCCTCAGGATTTCACCGCAAGCCTCGTGCTGCAGGCCGATGACAGATTACGATTCAAGCCGGCGACACGTGTCGAGAATGCTTGCGCAACAGGCTCCGCGGCGGTCCGCCAGGGTATCCGCGCGGTCGATTCCGGTGCCGCGAGAATCGTGCTCGTGGTTGGCGCGGAGCAGATGACGACAACGCCCGGGCCTGAGATCGGCAAGAACCTTTTGCGCGCCTCCTATCTTCCGGAGGACGGCGACACGCCGGCCGGTTTTGCCGGCGTCTTCGGCAAGATCGCGCAGGCCTATTTCCAACGCCACGGCGACCAGTCCGACGCGCTGGCGACCATCGCCGCCAAGAATCACAAGAACGGCGTCGAAAATCCCTATGCCCAGATGCGCAAGGATTTCGGTTTCGATTTCTGCCGCCATGAGAGCGAAAAGAATCCATTCGTGGCCGGTCCGCTGAAGCGCACGGATTGCTCGCTGGTCTCGGACGGCGCGGCCGCACTCGTGCTGACGGACGCGACCACAGCCCTGTCGATGCGTCGCGCTGTTGCGTTCCGGGCTAACGAGCATGTTCAGGATTTCCTGCCGATGTCGAAGCGCGATATCCTGCTGTTCGAGGGATGCGAGCAGGCTTGGGCGCGGGCGCTGAAGAAAGCCGGCGTGACGCTCGATGATCTGTCTTTCGTCGAGACGCATGACTGCTTCACCATCGCCGAGCTTATCGAATACGAAGCCATGGGCTTGGCGAAGCGCGGGGAGGGCGGCAAGGTTGCTCTGGAAGGACTGACTGCCAAGGACGGCAAGCTGCCGGTCAATCCCTCGGGCGGTCTGAAGGCCAAGGGGCATCCGATCGGCGCGACCGGCGTTTCGATGCATGTGCTGACCTCGATGCAACTCACCGGCGAGGCTGGTGGCATCCAGGTGCCGAACGCCAAGCTCGGCGGCATCTTCAACATGGGCGGCGCCGCGGTCGCCAATTACGTGTCGATCCTGGATCGCATCAGATGAAGCAATCGGCCGTCGTCACCGGAGGCGCATCTGGTATCGGCCTTGCCGTTGCGGAGCGTCTCCTGGATGACGGCTGGCCCGTCGCGATCCTCGACGCTGACGCTGAGGCGCTGACGCGGGCCGAAGACGCTCTCTCCGGAGAGAACGCCATCTTTCTGACTGCTGATGTCACCGACGAAGACGAAGTTGCCGAGGCCTTCGACGAAGTGGTCGACCGGCTCGGCCTGATCGGCGGGTTGGTGAACTCCGCCGGCATCGCTCGCGACGTGCCGGCGGAAGAGACCAGTGCGGAACTGTTTCGCGAGATTCTCGATGTCAATCTGGTTGGCTCCTTCATCTCGGCCAAGGCGGCTCTGGAGCGGATGGGGGCGACCCTATCGATCGTCAATCTCGCATCCGTTTCGGGTCTCCGCGCAAATCGAGGCCGCGTGGCTTATGGAGCATCCAAGGCGGGCGTGAAGCTGATGTCGGAGGTCTTGGCGTTGGAGTTCGGCCATCGGGCCGTGCGGGTGAATTGCGTCGCGCCGGGGCCGATCGAATCGCCGGCAATCGCGCGCATGCATTCGCCCGAAGACCGCAAGCGCTGGCTGGGCCGGGTGCCGCAGGGCCGATACGGCGAGCCGGAGGAGGTGGCGGCCGCGATCGCCTTCCTACTCTCGCCGGAGGCGAGCTACATCAACGGTCACACGCTCGCCGTCGACGGCGGCTTTCTGTCGGCGGGACTAATCGAGGAGCGATAGGTCCCGCCGACCCTAAAGCCACTAATTATCGACCTCACCGGCCTGTCCCCGCCGCCAATAAGCGGCGGCGAGGAAGCGATCCCTCGGCAAACGGCGCTCCTGCTTCAGAAATTTTCGGATCTGGCGGGATGCAGCCTGCTCGCAGCCCACCCAGACATAGGGGTCGCTTTCCCACAGTTTCTCGTCGAGTGCGCGCAGGCTGTCGAACAGGAGGTCGGTGCTTCCTGCGGGACGACCATCACGCGAAAGAAAACGCAGGTCGATGCCGGGGCCAAAAGCCAATGTCTGCCGCTCGGAGGGCGCGGCGGTCTCGACGAACGCTACGGCATTGGCGGTCGACGGCAATTCCTCCAGCATGCGCGAAATGGCCGGCAGCGCGGTTTCGTCACCGGCGAAGACATAGCGTGAGGAATGGGGAAGGGTACCGCCACCCGGCCCGGTCATGCCGACGACGTCGCCGGGCGTCGCATTCCTGGCGAATTCGGCGCCAGGCATCGCATCACCCTCGTGCAGCACGAAATCGATGTCGATCTCACCTGTCGCGACATCGATGCGGCGGATCGTGTAAACGCGTGAGATCGGACGCTCTCCGTCAGGCCAGGCCTGACGGCCATCCTCGCCGATCACAGGCCAGACTGTTGCTATTCCCGGCCGAGGCGGAAACAGGAGCCGGACGTGCAAGCCGTTCCGGGCAAAGCGCTCGAGATCTTTGCCCTGCAGCGTCACACGGCGCATCAGTGGCGTCACCTGCGCGGCCCGGACGACCGTCATCTCACGGAAATAGGGAGCCGGAGTGCCCGGCTTGATCCCGCCTTGCCAAATGATGTCCGGTTTCTCGTCGGGCGCGAACTCGTAGACATGCTCGGCTACGCTCCACTGCAGAAAGGACAGCGACGTGTCGTCGTTGGCCTCGACCCTGAAGCTTATGCCGCCATCGTCGAGCCTGACGGTTGCCACGCCGATTTCCAACTCGATGGACCAAGCGATGTCTGCGCCGGAGACCGTGCCATGCTCGCCGAAATGCTCGCGCAGGCGCGACATGACCGGTGCAGGAGCGCGCAGGGCAACAAGTGTTTCGGCGGTAAGCGAATGGGCGACACCCATGCGGAACTCCTAGGCTTTCTGGCGCGCCAGAGGCTGGCGCTGCCCGAGGGCGATGAAAATCAGGGGGACGGCCGCTTCCTACTATGAGAGCGCTGCGATATATAAGTGGATGTACACAGTCAACTTTGTCTTGGCATAATCCAGGCGTATTTGGGTGAGGCACTGCGTGCGCTGTGGCGCCACTCTTCCGGGTGGTTGTCAGACCTGATAGTGGGGATGCATTGGTCGATTACTCTTCCTCGGATCTCTGAAAGTGTCCAATCCGGTTCTCGTCGAAGTTGTCCGCGGCAACACGGTTGAAAGCCTTCACCGCGGTGCGATTGCCATCGTCGACGGCGACGGTAAGTCGGTCTTTGCCCTGGGCGACGTCGAGCGGCCTGTATTTCCGCGTTCGGCCGTCAAGGCCATCCAGGCGCTGCCGCTGGTAGAAAGCAGCGCGGCCGATGCCTACGGTTTCGGTGCGAAGGAGCTGGCGCTGGCCTGCGCCTCCCATTCCGGCGAGCCTGCGCATGTAGAACTTGCGCGTGCGATGCTTGCCAAGGCGGGTCTTGATGAAGCCGCACTAGAATGCGGCGCGCATTGGCCGTCGTCGCAGGATGCGACGGTGACCCTGGCGCGCGCCGGTGGCTCACCGTCGGCGCTGCACAACAATTGTTCGGGCAAACATTCCGGCTTCTTGTGCGTTTGCCGCCACTGTAGCATCGCGCATCACGGCTATGTCGGCGCTGGACACGCTTTTCAGGAGATGGTGCGGAGCACCATGGTGGAGGTGACCGGAGCCCATCACGGTGCCGACAACAGGGGCACGGACGGATGCTCCATTCCGACCTACGCCGTGCCTTTGCGGAGCTTGGCTATCGGCTTTGCCCGCATGGCGACCGGCAATCGTCTCGGTGGGGAACGTGCGGCGGCCGCGAAGCGGCTCCTGTCGGCCTGCATGGCCGAGCCGTTTTATGTTGCCGGTACGGGTCGTGCCTGCACCCGGTTGATGGAGGCAGCCCCGGGACGGATCTTCGCAAAAATCGGAGCCGAGGGTGTCTACTGCGCCGCGATCGAGGAACTCGGACTCGGTATCGCCATCAAATGCGACGATGGCGCAGGCCGGGCGGCGGAGGTGGTCGTCGCCGAGGTTCTGTCGCAGTTGCTCGCCGGGGACGGCTCTGTTTCGGGCAGGCTCGGTAAGCTCGCTCGGCCGGAACTCCAAAATTGGAACGGTATGTTGGTCGGAAGGCTCCAACCTGCGGAGGGATTGCGGATCCGGTAATTCTTTTCAGCTTGCGCGATTGCGATCGACCGTGAGCTGCGTATAGCCGCCGACGCCGTCTTTCGACAGATCGCCGGTCACCGACCTGGTCCATTCGAAACCGACGATCGCGCCGTTGCTCGCCCCTTCTATCAGATTGTCGGTGATCACCGCCGAGCCGACGCCTTGCGCGACGGACACGGCGATGCCGGTTGGTGCCTGCCGGATGACGTTTCCGGTCGCCACGACGTTGCGCATGAATTCGCCCCAGCCGATCATCATGCCATACAGAGATGCATTCTCGACGACATTGCCGGTCGCCGCGCAATCCGCTTCGACCGCAATGCCGATACCGAAGCCGGGCGGAGCGGGCGTGTAGGGTCCTTTTGCCGACAGGTTTCGAACGACGTTTCCGCTGCACGAGGCTAGCCGGCCACCCTCGTTGAAATTGACGATGGAAATGCCGTTCGCCGCCCGATCGACGAGGTTCGCATTGATGACGGCACCTTCGAAGGCGAATTCGGCATAGATGGCGGTCTCGCCCGAACGGGTCGCCGAATTGCCGACGATCTGGATGTTGCTCGAGCTGTTCGCGCGGACCGCCGAAAAGGCGCAATCGAGAATGCTGTTGTTGGAGATCATCACATTGTCGGCGCGGAAGGCATTGATGCCGTTTCCGAACTGGCCCGTTCCGCCGTTGCGGGCAAGAATTCGCTCGACGCGATTGCCCGTCACCATCGTGCCGTCGTCGCCCGTCTGCCAGCGATGGACTAGGATGCCGCCGTTGGCGCAATCGCTGATCCTGTTGCCGGATATGTTGAGGCGAGTGGCGTCTATGGAATAGATTCCTGCATCGGCTGCGCGGGACACGGTGCAGTGCTCGATGCGCCCGCCAACCCTTTCGAGCGCGATACCGCTCCTGCCCGAACCGACCACGTCGCAGCTCTCCATGACAAGTTCGCGCACCCGGCGGAAATGGAGCAGCCCCTGTAAGGGCTCGTCGATCCAGCGGCTGGCACCATCGAAAACGATGCCGGAGAGTTCGATACGGTCGGCATCGTCGGCGAGGATCATGTGCTTGTCGCCGCCATAGATGATACGTGTTGCGCCGGGCACCCCGCTCAACCAGACGCGCCGCGGCAGACTAAGGCCGGAGACCACATAGATCCCAGGGGGCAGGAAGACCGGCGTGCCGGTGTCCGAAGCGGATTGAAGCATCCTGGAAAAGGCCCTGCTTTGGTCGTCGAAAGCGCCGGGGCGGATGCCGAATGTGGTGGCATCGACCGCTCCACGCCGCGAGGCCGTCCCACTTTGGGACATAGGCGACGCAAGCACTGCCGAGGGAATTGTCGGAGCGAGGACAGAAAAGCCGGTCGCGCCGAAAAGCAAGCCGCGTCTGTTCAACATCGGGACAGGCTCCTGGGTTTTGCAACTCATGCGTTGCAGAAGCCGTGCCACAAGCAACATGGCGGTTCGAGCTTGTTAAGTCTGCTAATGACGCTTAGATTTCGCTTATGAGCAGAGCTTTCACCCGCCAAGACGATAACGAAACAAGTCTATCAGACATCGGCGAAAGACCCGTCAGCCAGCATCGAAATCTGGTGACGCCGCACGGGCTTAGTCTGATCGACAAGGAGTTGGCTGGGCTTCGCGAGGAATTCGCCAAGGCGGAAGCGAGCGGCGAACGCGAGCGCATCGCGCTGGTTTCAAGGGACTTGCGCTATTGGAACGCGCGCCGCGAGAATGCCGAAGTTTCCGTGCCCGACGCCGATAGCAAGGTGGTGCGTTTCGGCATGCGCGTAACCGTGGAAGACGAAGACGGCAAGCAGAAGACATGGACGATCGTCGGCGAGGACGAGGCGGACGCCGGGCAGGGCAAGATCTCGCATGTCTCGCCCATGGCGCAGGCTCTGTTCGGCAAGGAGATCGGTGACGTCGCGACGGTCAGCGGCAAGGACTGGGAGATCGTTGCGCTGGACATAGGCGAATAGCGCCTATCCGAGCGGTTCGGTGTGGTCGCGGAAGAATGCGGCCGCGCCAGCTTATTACCGGCGTTCTAACAGCCCGTCCACCAGCCGTTCTGCCGCCTCCGGTATGACCGTTCCCGGGGGGAAGATCTCGGCCGCGCCTGCCTTCAGCACAGCGTCGAAATCCTGGTGCGGGATGACTCCGCCGGCGACGATGACGATGTCGTCGCGCCCCAGTCTCGTGAGTGCCGCCTTGAGTTCCGGAATGAGGGTCAGATGACCGGCCGCCAGCGACGACGCGCCGACGATGTGCACGTCGTGCTCTACCGCAATCTTGGCGATTTCCTCCGGCGTCTGGAACATCGCGCCTACGGTCACGTCGAATCCGAGATCGGCGAAGGCTGTCGCGATCACCTTCTGGCCGCGGTCGTGGCCGTCCTGCCCCATCTTGGCGACCAGAATGCGCGGCTTTCCGCCGGTCCGCTTCTCGAACGCACGAACTTTTTCCTGTATACGGTCCACGACCGGGCTGTCGCCGATCTCCGTGCGATAGACGCCGGAAATCGTGCGTATTTCCGCCACATGGCGGCCGAACACCTTCTCCAATGCCAGCGAGATTTCTCCGACCGTCGCCTTGGCACGGGCTGCGCGAACCGCGAATTCAAGGAGGTTGCCGTCCCCTTCGGCGGCGCGGGTGAGGGCGGTGAGCGCGCTCTCCACTGCGGCGACGTCACGCGTGCCCTTGAGTTGCTGGAGCTTGGACAATTGCCGGGCCCGCACTTCGGCATTGTCGACCTTGAGTACGTCCACTTCGATATCCTGCTGGGGACGGAAGGCGTTCACGCCGACCATCGTCTGGTCGCCGGAGTCGATGCGCGCTTGCGTGCGTGCGGCAGCTTCCTCGATGCGCATCTTCGGAATGCCCTTTTCGATGGCCGCCGCCATCCCGCCAAGGCTTTCCACCTCCTCGATGTGAGAGAGAGAGCGAAGAGCGAGATCGTGCGTGAGGCGCTCGACGAAGGCGGAGCCACCCCATGGATCGATGATCCGCGTCGTTCCGGATTCCTTCTGCAGCACCAATTGCGTATTGCGCGCGATACGGGCCGAATGGTCGGTCGGCAGCGCCAGAGCCTCATCGAAGGAATTGGTATGCAGCGACTGCGTGTGACCCTGGGTGGCGGCCATCGCCTCGATCATGGTCCGGATGATGTTGTTGTAGGGATCCTGTGCGGTGAGCGACCAGCCGGAAGTCTGGCAATGCGCCCTCAGGGACAGGGAGCGCGGGTCTTTCGGCGCGAAGGTCTTCTTCATCAGCGCTGCCCAGAGCAGCCTGCCTGCCCTGAGCTTGGCGACTTCCATGAAAAAGTTCATGCCGGCGTTCCAGAAAAAGGAAAGCCTTGGCGCGAACTTGTCGATGTCGAGACCCGCGGCGACGCCCGCACGAGCATATTCGATACCGTCGGCTATGGTGTAGGCGAGTTCCAGGTCAACCGTCGCGCCGGCCTCCTGGATATGGTAGCCAGAGATCGAGATCGAGTTGAACTTCGGCATGTGCTTCGACGTGTAGGAGAAGATATCCGAAATGATCCGCATCGATGGCTTGGGCGGGTAGATATAGGTGTTGCGGACCATGAACTCCTTGAGGATGTCGTTCTGGATCGTGCCCGCGAGATCCTTCTGCGCAACGCCCTGTTCTTCGCCTGCCACGATGTAGAGCGCCATGATCGGCAACACGGCGCCGTTCATCGTCATCGACACCGTCATTTCCCCGAGGGGGATGCTGTCGAAGAGTTGCCGCATGTCGAGGATCGAGTCGATCGCCACGCCGGCCATGCCGACGTCACCGGCGACACGCGGATGATCGCTGTCGTAACCACGGTGCGTGGCAAGGTCGAAGGCGACGGAAAGGCCCTTCTGGCCGGCGGCGAGGTTGCGCCGGTAGAAGGCGTTCGATTCTTCCGCTGTCGAGAAACCTGCATATTGCCGTATGGTCCAGGGCTGCCGAACATACATGGTCGGGTAGGGGCCGCGCATGAAGGGAGCGGCGCCTGGATAAGTGTCGAGGAAGGGAACTCCGGCGAGATCGCGTTCGCCATAGCTGCGTTTGATGGCAATGCCTTCGGGCGTCTGCCAGAAGCCCCGGCCGGCCTCCCTGGTCTCCGCCCTGGGTTGGGACCAGTCGAGCTTCGAGAAGTCCGGTATCATGCACGGACCTCGATCGTCTCGTCGGTCCGCAGCGGACCCAGCGCCTCACAGAAGGCTACCCCTTCCTGCGATGGTGGACGACGCTCGGCATCGAGCGTCGAGATCGGTCTTTCGCTTTTCAAGGGATATAGCGTCGTTCCGATGATCGAGCGCTCGCCGTCGCGATAGGCTTTGGCTCGGCTCTCTCTCGCTTCGCGGATGCGCGCCTGCAGGCGGTTGCCGGCGAGGCTTCTAAGCAGCCCACCATCGGCTTCGATGGCCTGGAACTCGGCCCAGGCGTGCTCGCAAAGCCCGTCCGTAAGGGCTTCCACGCCGCCGGAACCGGCGGCCGGATCGGCAACGAAATCGACATGGCTTTCGTCTGCCATGACCAACTGAGTGTTGCGCGCCACACGCCGCGCAAAGCTGTCGGGCAGCCCATGCGCGATGCTGTGCGGCAGGATAGCGATGGAATCCGCGCCCCCCGCAGCGGCCGCGAAACAGGCGATCGTCGTTCGCAGGATGTTGGTCTCCGGATCCAGCCGGGTCATCATCCGCCATGACGTCTCTGCATGGATCAGGCCGGGCGTGGGCGCGATCGAGCACGCTTCCTGCGCGCGCTGCCAGAGCTTCCGCATGGCGCGGATCTTGGCCATCGAGAGCAACTGGTCCTGGTCGACGCAAAGCGCGAAGCCAATATGCGGCGTCGCATAGATGAGCGGCTGGCGTGCCTCTTCGAACATGCGCAGATGCGAGACCGCGCCTGCAAGCATGATGCCCAGTTCCTGCGCTTCCGTTGCCCCTGCATTATGGAAGGCGCGGCCGTCCGCCTCGAGCAGGACGCCGGGCACGCCAAGTCCGAAGAAATGCGCAAGCGACTGCGGCAGCGACGCCAGGAGGGCCTCGACCGACATGCGTAGCCTGCCGGTTCCGCCGAAGACGGCGGCCGGGTCGATGCCGAAGGACAGGCTGAGCTTGTCCGGGTCGACCTTGCGAGCGGTGAGCAAAGCGACCAGCCAGTCGACGCAGGCGCGGCTCATCGGATGGGCATCGATCCGCAAGTGCGTGCTGTCGAGAGCGATGCCGTCCAGTACCCTGGCGAGCGCTTCGGGGGTTGCCGGGAGACCGTAGCCGAAGGCGTTTGGGGCGCCTTCGAAAATCAGTGAAAGGCCTGTCGCGCCCTGCGCGACATCCTCCAGTGCCTGGGCGTTGGCCCGGGACGGATCGACATCGTCGATACGTTGCGTGATCATCCAGCGTGCCTCGGGCTTCACGCGGGGGAGCAGACTCGCGTCTCGGGCACGATCGTAGAGCGGTTGGACGGCCATGCCGTCGTCCGTACGCGAAACGAGCGCTTTGTCGAAGGCCGCGCCGGCCAAGGATTTTTCCGCGAGAGCTTGCCACGCGGCGCGGTCAAAAGCGCCGAATTCTGTTTGCTTGAGCAGCTTTGCGCCGTTCATCATTCCTCCTGTTTGACCGGCCTCGCCGAGCAGGAACATCCAACCTTAGGGATAGCGGCTCCTCGCCGCAACGCAACAGCGCGACCTGCGGCATCTCAGCCGGCCCCGGCGATGCATTTTCACGTAACGCCATTGTGAGACAACCCATGCCTTATTATACCAATGCGCGCGGGCCGGTTCATATTGCATTTGGTCCTGACCTGGAGATCGACGCCATGGCTGACGAAAGCAGCATTTTCATCGGCGCCAGCCGAAAGCCGGACGACAGTTATCAGAAACCCGAGCAATTGCTGCTGAGATACGGCAACCGCCATGGGTTGGTGACCGGCGCGACGGGAACAGGCAAGACGATCACGCTGCAAATCCTGGCGGAAGGTTTCTCCAATGCCGGCGTTCCCGTCTTCGCTGCCGATGTGAAGGGCGATCTGTCCGGTATCGCCGCCATGGGCACGCCCCAGGATTTCCTGGCCAAACGGGCCGAGGCGGTGAAACTCGACCCCTATGAGTTCCAGGAGTTCCCGGTCATCTTCTGGGATCTGTTCGGCGTGCAGGGCCATCCTATCCGGGCCACAATCTCGGAGATGGGGCCCTTGCTTTTGTCGCGGCTGATGAACCTTACGGACGCGCAGGAAGGCATCATCAACATAGCCTTCCGCATCGCTGACGAAGAGGGTTTGCTGCTCCTGGATCTGAAGGACCTGCAAGCTCTGCTCGCCAACATAGCCGAACGCGCCGACGAAATCGGCGCCCGATACGGCAATGTGACGAAGCCGTCGGTCGGAGCGATTCAGCGTTCGCTCCTGATCCTCGAGCAGCAGGGCGCCTCGAACTTCTTCGGCGAGCCGGCGCTGAAGATATCGGACCTCATGCGCACCACGCGCGACGGACGCGGCGCAATCAATGTGCTGGCCGCCGACAAGCTGATGATGAATCCCCGGCTCTACGCGACCTTCCTCCTGTGGCTGCTGTCGGAGCTGTTCGAGGAACTGCCGGAGGTCGGCGACCCCGACAAGCCGCGGCTGGTCTTCTTCTTCGATGAAGCCCACCTTCTTTTCGACGGTGCGCCAAAGATTCTCGTCGATCGGGTGGAGCAGGTGGTCAGGCTCATTCGCTCGAAGGGAGTCGGCGTCTATTTCGTCACCCAGAATCCGCTCGACGTTCCGGAGACGGTGCTGGCACAGCTCGGAAATCGTATCCAGCATGCCCTGCGCGCCTATACGCCGCGCGAACAGAAAGCGGTGCGTACGGCGGCTGAGACCTTCCGGCCCAATCCCGACTTCGACTGCGCGGCCGCCATTACCCAGCTCGGTACCGGCGAAGCGTTGGTCTCGACGCTCGAGGCCAAGGGCATCCCGTCGATGGTCCAGCGCACGTTGATCCGACCGCCGGCATCGCGGATCGGACCGATCACGCCGGAGGAGCGAAAGGAGATCATGACCCAAAGCCCCGTTGCCGGACAATACGACCAGGTTATCGACCGCGAATCGGCGTTTGAGATGTTGCAGAAACGGACCGGGGAGCGCGCCCAGGCTGAAGAGCAAGCGCAGCAGGGCGATCCCGGTCAGGGCGACGGTTCGCGCTGGACCTTGCCGGATTTCGGTAATGGCCAAGGCCGACCCGCGCCGTCGGGACGGCCGCGCACCACCACGTACCGCCAGCCGCGGTCATCCAATCGCCAGACCGTCGCAGAAGCAGCGATCAAGTCCGTGGTGCGCTCGGTCGGCTCGCAAGTCGGACGAGCGCTGGTGCGCGGGATATTGGGAAGCTTGAAGAAGAAAGGCTTCTGATCGAGCCAGCACTGGAGCGAGAGCAGACAGGCATCAACTTAAGTGGGCAACTCCGCGAGCGCGGAGCTGCCCATTTCTTTTACACCACGCCAATTCCGCTTGTGACGACGATCGGCGTCTTACCGGGGACGCGCTCGTAAAGGTCCATCACGTCCTGGTTGAGCATGCGCACGCAACCCGAAGAGACCGATTTGCCGATGGTCCACCACTCGGGCGAGCCGTGCACGCGGTAGAGCGTATCCTCGTTATTCTGGAAAATGTAGAGCGCACGCGCACCGAGCGGGTTGGTAAGGCCGGGCGCCATGCCGCCGTTCCTGACGCTGTATTTCTCGAGTTCCGGCTGGCGGCGGATCATGTCGTCCGGCGGCGTCCATTTCGGCCACTTCTTTTTCCATTGAATGACGGCGCGGCCCGACCATTCGAAACCGGCGCGGCCAAGCCCAACGCCGTAGCGGATAGCCTCCCCGCCCTCCCGCACAAGATAAAGGAAATGGCTCGACGTATCGACGACGACGGTACCTGGACGCTCCCCGGTCGGATCCCGGACGATCTGGCGCAGGTACTTCTTGTTCATTTTCTCGATCGGGATGGCCGGGAGCTGATATCCCTCGTCCTCCACGGCGGCGTACATCATCGCATAGCTGCCGAAGGCCGGATCGACGCTCACCGGCGGTACGATTTCCTTGGTTTCGGCAAGATTCGGTCCCGACCGTATGGTCGTGCAAGCCGAGAGAGCGATGGATGCGAAACCGACGGCGGAAGCTGTTAGCAGGCTGCGGCGGGTGATGGGAGGAGAGGAATTTGAGGACATGAGGACCTATTGTTCTTGCACTTCACAAAAATGAGTAAACGCGGCCTCACGGACCGCGCGTTCCTCCCGATCACTTCGGGCGATAGGAGGGGCAAATCCGGCCTGAGGGTGAAGAAAGCAAGGCGAATATGTGAAAGACCTGTGGTTGTGGCATTTCTGCCACGACTAGTCATGCCGTCGTCAGAAGGCCCTCCAAGGACGGCAGAATGGCTTTGGGCTGAAGGTCGAAATATTCGTCCGGCTGGTCGGTGCGATTGATCCAGACGGTGTGGAAGCCGAACTTCGTCGCGCCTGCCACGTCCCAGCGATTCGCGGACTGGAACGAGACTGCACTCGGGTAGAGTCGCCAAGCCGTCGTCACCATGTCGTAAACCGCAGGGTCCGACTTGAAACGGCGCAGGGCGTCGACCGAGAATACGTCATCCAGGATCTGGTCGAGGGCAGCCGATCGCACCGCGGCATCGAGCATCGCCGGTGATCCATTGGAGAGAATGGCGAGCCGCGCGCCATCGGCCTTGAGTGCCTTGAGGACGGATGGAACCTCCGGATAGCAGTCCAGCCGCCAATAGGCTTCGAGAAGCTCGGCGCGGTATCCGGGATCTGCGGACGGCACCTTGCGGAAGGCGAAGTCGAGAGCCTGCTCGGTCAATTGCCAGAAATCCGCGTAAGCGCCCATGAGGGATCGGGTCCAGGAATATTCGAGCTGCTTGGCGCGCCAGATCTCTGAAAGCAATTGTCCGTCCGGGCCAATTCTCCCGGCCATCTTGCGCACGGCCGCATGGACGTCGAAAAGCGTTCCGTAGGCATCGAAAACATAAGCGGAATGACGCATCGCTTCCTCTTTCATCAGCGTCCTCCCTATAGCCGGTGACGTCAAGCGCGGAGGAGCGCCATTGGCCCCATTGTTTCTGCTCCAAACCGGTTGACGGCCGCTTCGCAAAAGTATTCTTCCATAGGATGCGAATCCAGCGAGGAGCATGCCGATGACTCTGGCGACCCCAGCCCAGTCCAAGACATGGACTTATGTGGACGGCGACTGGCATGAAGGCAATGTCGCTATTCTTGGTCCGCGTTCGCACGCCATGTGGCTCGGCAGCAGCGTGTTCGACGGCGCCAGGTGGTTCGAAGGGGTGGCGCCGGATCTCGAGCTTCACGCCCGGCGAACCAACAATTCGGCCATAGCGCTCGGACTCAAGCCCACTGAAACGGCCGAAACGATTACCGGCTTGACCTGGGACGGCCTCAAGAAATTCGACGGCCAGTCGGCTGTCTATATCCGGCCCATGTATTGGGCTGAGCACGGCGGCTACATGGGCGTGCCCGCCGACCCGTCCTCCACCCGGTTCTGCCTGTGCCTCTACGAAGCGCCGATGTTGCCGCCGACCGGATTTTCCGTGGCGGTATCGCCGTTCAGGCGGCCCTCGCTGGAGACCATGCCGACAGATGCCAAGGCCGGCTGCCTCTACCCGAACAACGGCCGGGCCATCCTGGAGGCAAAGATGCGCGGCTTCGACAATGCCCTGGTGCTCGACATGCTCGGCAATGTCGCCGAGACGGGATCGTCCAATGTCTTCATGGTCAAGGACGGCCAGGTCTTCACTCCGGCCGCGAACGGAACATTCCTTTCCGGCATCACCCGAGCCCGCACGATTTCCTTGCTGGCCGATGCAGGTATTCCGACGATAGAAAAGGTGCTCTCCGTCCGGGAGTTCATGGAGGCCGACGAAATCTTTTCGACGGGGAACCATTCGAAGGTGGTCCCCGTAATACGCATCGGGGAGCACACCCTGCAGCCCGGCCCCGTGGCCAAGAAGGCGCGGGAGCTTTATTGGGAGTGGGCCCACTCGACGCCTGGAAAGTGATCCGGAAACCTGCGGAACATGTCCGGGCGGCCGTTGTGCAACGGCGAAAGCCGCCTATTTTCCAGGGCTGAACCCGCCCTGACATTTGCCAGAGAAGGAGTATGACCATGGCTTTCGAACTGCCCGAATTGCCCTACGATTATGAAGCCCTGCAACCCTTCATGTCGAGGGAAACGTTGGAGTACCATCACGACAAGCACCACAAGGCCTATGTCGACAACGGCAACAAACTCGCGGCCGAGGCCGGGCTCGACAAGCTGTCGCTCGAGGAGATCGTCAAACAGTCCTTCGGCAAGAATCCCGGCCTCTTCAACAATGCCGGCCAGCACTACAACCATGTCCACTTCTGGAAATGGATGAAGAAGGGCGGCGGCGGCACCAAGCTTCCTGGTGCCCTGCAGAAAGCGATCGACAGCGATCTCGGCGGATACGACAAGTTCAAGGCCGACTTCATTGCCGCCGGCACGACGCAGTTCGGGTCGGGCTGGGCCTGGCTTTCGGTGAAGGACGGCAAGCTCGCCATCTCGAAGACCCCTAACGGCGAAAACCCGCTGGTGCACGGCGCAACGCCGATCCTTGGGGTCGACGTGTGGGAGCACTCCTATTACATCGACTATCGCAACGCCCGTCCCAAATATCTCGAAGCGTTCGTCGACAATCTCATCAACTGGGACTACGTCCTGGAATTGTACGAGAAGGCCTAGACAGGTTTCGGAACCTTTGCCGCGGTTTTTTGAAACCGCGGCACGTGAAGAGCTAAGCAGGTGCAGGGTGGGCGAAGCCACGCAGGCCTGCTTGGAGATCATCGAATAGGCGTTGAAAACCCCCAACTGCAACCGGGGGTTTTCTTTTGATGGAGAGCACGTTCACGGAAGCGTGAAGCGCCCCGACGGAAGTTTTCGTCCAATCTCGGCGTTCGCGAGTCGAGGGCAGCTTTTCGCAACCGGAGGACTTCATGAGAAAGCTTATAATTGCCATCTCAGCAATCGCATTGGCGGGCACGGCCGCGATGGCCGATCCTATCGCCGACCGCCAGGCGTTGATGAAGGCAAACGGCAAGGCGGCAGGCGTGCTCGCGCCGATCGTGAAGGGCGAGAAGCCTTTCGATGCCGAGGCCGTCATGGCGGCACTGAAGACGCTCGAGGAGAATGCCGATAAGCTTGACGTCGCGAAGCTGTTCCCGGCTGGCAGCGACAAGGGAGGCGATACGACCGCTTCGCCCAAGATCTGGGAGGCTACCGCGGACTTCCAGGCCAAGGTCGAAAAGTTCAAGGCCGACACTGCGGCCGCACTCGCCGCCGCTCCCAAGGACGTATCGGAACTGAAGACCCAGTTCGGGATGATCGGGGCCAGTTGCGGCGGCTGCCACGAGAGCTTCCGCATCAAGAAGGGCTGATCCCGGATTGACGAGACTGCTTGGAAAGCTTGGCCTCGCCGCTGTTCTTTTCGGCGGCGTGGCGGCAGCCGGTTTCTGGTTCCTGACGACTCCGACCCGCCTTAGCGCGGCGGAGGTGACGGCGCTCGGGAGCGGAGACGCGGGACGAGGCGAACGTATCTTCTGGGCAGGCGGGTGTACATCCTGTCACGCCCGTCCGAAAGCCGAGGGAGATGCCAGGCTCGAACTGGCCGGAGGGCTCGCGCTCAACACGGCGTTCGGCACCTTCGTCGCTCCCAATATTTCGCAAGATGCCAATGACGGCATCGGCAACTGGTCATTGGAGGATTTCGCCAATGCCATGCTGCGCGGCGTCTCGCCTGATGGCAGGCACTATTACCCCGCCTTCCCCTATGCTTCCTATACGCGCATGCACCCGGCCGACATCGCCGATCTCTATGCCTATATGAAAACGCTACCGGCCGTTGCGGGGCGGGCACCGAGCCATTCGCTCGCTTTTCCCTACGGCATCCGGCGGGGCATCGGGCTCTGGAAACAGCTTTATCTCGATGGCGCACCTGTGGTTGCGCTTGACGGCAGCGCGCCCGAACCCGTTCTTCGCGGACGCTATCTTGTCGAAGGGCCGGGACATTGCGGCGAATGCCACACGCCCCGTGATTTCGCGGGCGGTTCCGACAAGGGGCAGTGGCTGGCCGGCGCGGTCGCGGCCGAAGGAACCGGCGTGATACCCAACATCACGTCGGGACAAGGTGGGATCAGCTCATGGTCGGCCGGGGATATAGAGAGTTTCCTCGAAACCGGCTTCACCCCAGACTTCGATACGGTCGGCGGCTCAATGGTGGCCGTACAGCAAAACATGGCGAAGCTCACTCCGGAGGATCGTGCGGCGATCGCCGCCTATCTCAAGGCTGTGCCTTCCCATCCCAACGGCTATCCCGCGAGACGGCCCTCCGACGAATAGTTCACCGATCGCCGAGGAACTCGAACCCTTCTTCGAAAAAGACATTGTAGTCGCAAGTGAGTTCCTCTCCCGCCGCGATATCGCGAATTGCATGGGCGACATCCCCGTCGGAGAAATCGCAGTTCGGGTCGTCGGCATGGTTCATGTAGCGGGCGTCGTCGGCCTCGAACACGATGTAGGCGGGGTCGCCGCGGCGCGGATAGGCATAGCGGTCGAGATAGGATTTCATCGATCCTGTTTGAGTCTCATAAACGTCGACCGGAATGAGACGATCGAAGCGCTTGTCGAGCTTCCAGATGAGCGTTCCCCTGGCGATCGGGACTTTCGAGAAGACCCCGATGCCTTCGATAGGGGACTTGTCCAGATAGACGTCTACGAGAAGCATTCCGATCCTCAGATTTCCGCAACCACCGTTTTCAGCGGGCGAGGAGCCTGTGGGCCGCCGGGGAGAGCTCCTGCGGGCGGCGCCTTCAGGAACAGAACAAGACTGGCCACGATGAGAAATGCAAGCACCTCGTAGAGCAGCGCGGCCTCCAGGCTGTCCACGTAGGCCGCGTGTCTATCCGTCTCCCCGGCAAGCCGGTGGGCGAGTGCGGAGAAGAAGATCTGGCCGACTATCGCTATTCCGATCGCGCTGCCGATCTGCTGGAAAGATTGAAGCGCTCCGGCTCCGGAGCCAGCGTCGCGGGAAGGCACGCCCGAGAGCACTGTCTGGAACATGGGCGAGATTCCGACACCGAGGCCAAAGCCGCAGATAAGCAGGGGAAGGACGAGATCCCAGTGGTCCACGGCATCGCCTGTGCGGCCGATCACGGAACGCAGGAAAATCATGCCAGCCATCAGGCAAATCGCTCCGATCGCGATCCGCTGGCGTGACCACCGAAGGCCGAGACGGCCGGACACGGCGGAGGCGAAGAGCACGCCGATCGGAAAAGGCGTGGTCGTCAATCCGGACTGGAGCGGCGTGAAGTCGAAACCGTTCTGCAGGAAGAGCGCCAGCACCATGAAGAAGCCCGACACCCCGCTGAAAAAGACGACGGTCATCACAGAGCCGAGAAGAAAATTCTTGTTGGCGAGCAGGGCGATCGGCAGCAGTTCGCTCGCGCGCTTGCGAGCTCGCGCGCGTTCATAGAAGAAGAAGATCGCGAAGCCGATGGTCGCGAAGCCGATCATCAGGAAAGCCCAACCGGGCCAGCCATAGGCATGCCCCTCGATGAGCGGAAAAACGAGAAGAAAGATTGAAATGCCGGCAATAAGCATGCCGCCCCAATCGTTCCGCAGCTCGGGGTTGGCTTCCGTCGCCGGTACGACGAGGCCCGCCGCGACGATCGCGGCGAAGCCGATGGGCAGGTTGACCAGGAAGATCGGTCGCCAGTCCAGACCGAGAAGATCGGCGTTGATTAGAAGACCGCCGGCGAGCGGGCCCGCGACGGAAGCGAGTCCGGCGGAAAGACCGAAGAGGGAGAAGGCGACCGCCCTCTCCTTGGGCGGGAACATGACCTGGGCGAGCGCCAGCACCTGCGGGATCATCATCGCCCCGCCTATGCCCTGGAGCAGACGTGCCGCGATCAGCGAGCCTATTGTCGGCGCCAAGCCGCAAGCCAGCGAGAACAGGGTGAACATCGTAACGCCCAGCAAGAACATGCGCTTGCGTCCGACGCGATCGCCCAGCCTGCCGAAGGGGAGCAGGCCGAGCGCGAAGGCCAGCACGTAGATTGCTGCGACCCATTCTATCTGGGCGCTCGTGGCACCCATGTCGCGCTGCATACTCGGAAGCGCGACATTGACGATCGAAAGATCGACGAGGTTCATGAAAGCGGCCAGCAGCAGAATGCCGAGAGCCGCCCACCTGCGTGGGTAAGCCTCTGCAGCGGAAGCGGGGACTTTCATGCGCACGTCCTGCTGAGGGTCAGCTTTTCATTCGCCCGACCACTTTCAGGGCGAATGCATAAGTGAAGGCGATCTCCTCCAGCCGCGAGAAGCGTCCCGAAGCGCCCGCATGACCGGCGTCCATATTGATCTTGAAGAGCACGGGATTCGATCCGGTCTTGCGCTCGCGCAGGCGGGCGACCCATTTGGCCGGTTCCCAGTAGGTGACGCGCGGATCCGTAAGGCCTGCGACAGCCAGGATAGGCGGATAGTCCTTTGCGCCGACATTGTCGTATGGCGAGTAGGCGGCGATAGTCCTGTAATCCTCCTCCGAAGCGATCGGGTTCCCCCATTCCGGCCATTCAGGCGGCGTGAGCGGGAGCGTCTCGTCGAGCATGGTGGTCAGAACATCCACGAAGGGGACCTCGGCGACAATGCCTCCGAAAGCCTCCGGCGCCATATTCGCCACCGCTCCCATCAGCATGCCGCCGGCCGAGCCGCCCTGGGCGATAATGCGGTCATGAGCGGTATAGCCTCGTGCTACGAGATGGCGAGCGGCCGCGATGAAATCGTGGAAGGTGTTGGCCTTCTTGGCCCGTTTGCCGTCCTCGTACCAGGAGTAGCCCTTGTCCTTGCCGCCACGGATATGGGCGATGGCGTATACGAAACCGCGATCGACCAGCGACAGACAATTGGTATTGAAGGCGGCGGGCACGGTGATCCCGTAGGAGCCATAGCCGTAAAGCAGGCAGGGCGCGGTGCCGTCGAGCGCCGTCTCTCGGCGATGGATGAGTGAGATCGGCACCATCTCGCCATCGTGGGAAGGGGCCATAAGCCGGCGGGTGACGTAGTCCTGCGGATCGTGGCCGGATGGGACTTCCTGCGTCTTGAGAAGAACGCGCTGGCGGCTCTGCATATTGTAGTCGAAGAGCTGCGACGGCGTCGTCATCGAGGAATATGAGAACCGCATCACTTCGGTGTCATACTCATAGGATCCTCCCAGACCGAGCGAGAAGGCCTCCTCATCGAAGGCTATCGTATGCTCCTCGCCCGTCGCCAGGGCGCGCACGACGATCCGTGGCAGCCCTTCCTTGCGCTCCAGGCGGACCAGGTAATCCTTGAAGCTGAGGATCGACAGGATCAATCGGCCAGGCTCGTGCGGGACCAGTTCGGTCCAGTTGTGCCGGCCGGGATCGTTCGCCGGCGCGGTCATGATCTTGAAGTCCTTGGCGCCATCGGCATTGGTCAGGATGAAGAATATGTCGCCTCCGTCCTCGATGTCGTATTGCAGCCCGGTCTCACGTGGCGCGACGATACGCGGGACGGCCAGAGGGTCGTTGGCGGGGATCACGCGATATTCGGACGTTTCGTGATCGTTGATGGCGATGAAGATCCATTCATCGTTGCGGCTGCCGCCGACACTCATGAAGAAGCCGGGATCGGTCTCCTCATAGACGAGTTGGTCCGCAGCGCCGTCTGTGCCGATCCTATGGAAATAGACTTTGGACGGGCGATGATTGGCATCGAGGCGCGTGTAAAAGAAGCCATCGCAATCCGCGCTCCATGCACCGGATCCGGCAGTGTCGCCGACGATGTCTGCAAGATCGGCGCGCGTTTCGAGGTTCCGAACGCGGATCGTATAGAACTCCGACCCCTTATCGTCATAGGTCCACAGCAGGCGACGGTGGTCAGGGGAATGATCGACGTCTCCCAACCGGAAATAGATCTTGCCCTCGGCTTCCTTGTCGCCGTCCAGGATGATGTCGTGGTCCCCGCCGCCCCGCGGTGTGCGAAAGTAACGTGGCTGCTCGCCGCCTTTCTTGAAGGATGATCCGTAAGCGAACGGGCCGTCCTTCATCGGCACGGAGGAATCATCCTCCTTGATTCGCCCCTTCATTTCAGCGAAAAGTATCTTGCGGAGTTCTTCCGTATCCGCCATCAGATCCGCCTGATAGACGTTTTCTTCTTCAAGATGCTTGCGAATCGTGGGGTCGAGCAGGCTCGGATCCTTGAAGACTTCCTGCCAGTTCTCGGCGCGCAGCCAGGCATAGTCATCGATTCGCGTGATGCCGTGCTGCGTGTCGGATACCGGCCGCTTCCCGCTTTCGGGGGGCGTGGCTTTCTGGAATGCACTTGTCTTGGTCATTGCCTACCGTCTGAGAGAGTTTCAATCGCGAATGAACACGTCGATCGCTATCGATTCAAGGCCTGCCGGCAACACTTGTGCCATCGCATGATCGGGTGGCCGGCGAAGGGGAGGTCAGCCGGCCGGGTTGCCTGAAGGCGTGGCAGGAATGGGCGGGCCCTTTTGGAACTCGAGTGCAAAGCCGTTCGCGCAATAACGTCGACCGGTTGGAAAAGGTCCGTCATTGAACACATGCCCGACATGTGCATCGCAATCCGCGCACCGCACTTCCACGCGTGGAATGAAGAACGAACGATCGGGGTGCTCGGTTAGCGCCTCTTCGTCGACCGGACCCGTGAAATTCGGCCAGCCGACGCCCGAATCGAATTTAGCCTCCGAAGAAAAGAGGATCCGGCCGCAGCAGACGCATCTATAGAGGCCAGGTTGCCTCCGATCCCAGTCGAGGCTGGAGAAGGCGCGCTCCGTTCCTCTCTCTCTGGTCACGCGATATTGTTCGGATGTCAGTTGCGCGCGCCACTCGGCCTCGGTCTTAACGATCTTCAGCTTGCCCATGAATCGTTCCACTCCCGATGCTCTTCGATTTCGCTAGCAAACATGCGTCCATGTGACCCGGTGCAAAGATAGGGGCAGCTGCGCTAACCAGGAAGGGGAAAAGCGCCGCTCATCGTTATTGTGGCTTGCTCTTGCGTTCCTGCCCGACTCCGCAGAATTGAAAGGATTTGCCATCCTGTCGACAGCATTCAGCCTGAATTTCGCCGCGTAGTACAGCCAAGAGGAATGGCGTCGTATCTTCTCTTCCTGAAGATCGGCCAGTAGAAAACAAATGCTTAATACAATCGTGATGTCGTGTGGATTTCGTCAAAATAAACCATCCGCTAGACTTGATTTACTGTGCGCATCAATTAAATAAGTCAATGCGCGAATCGGACGGCTGAAGGCCTCACGAGTGACCGCGTGTCGCCCCGAAAAACAGAAAAAACGGGGAGAGACCAGAAGCTAACATTGGGGCCTGGAGCACGATGGAAATTGTAGACGCACCTGCAAAAAACAGCGAAATGCTGATCGAGTTGACTGCCGATGTAGTCGCGGCTTATGTCAGCAACAATCCCGTTCCCGTCGGGGAATTGCCCAATCTCATCGCCGATGTTCATGCGGCGCTTGGTCGGGTCGGGGGCAGCGGCGACCAGCCGGTCGTCGACAAGCAGAAGCCTGCCGTGAATCCGAAGAAATCCGTTCATGACGACTACATCATCTGTCTTGAGGACGGTAAGAAATTCAAGTCGCTGAAGCGGCACCTGATGACCCACTACGGTCTGACGCCGGACCAGTACCGTGAGAAATGGGGCCTTGACGCCAGCTATCCGATGGTCGCCCCGAACTACGCGCAGGCACGCTCGCAGCTCGCCAAGAAGATGGGGCTGGGGCGCAAGCGCAAGGGCCGCTGAGACCTCATTGACCGATAAGAAAACGGCGCCGCGGGGCGCCGTTTTTCTTGGGCAAGCGGGCGCCCACCAGCGAGGACGGACAGGTTTACTGCGCGGCCGCAATATCAAGCGAGCGTTCGGCTTCCTTCTTGATGCGCCGAACCATTGATCGCAGGCCGTTAGCCCGTTGTGGTGTCAAGTGTTCGTCGAGGCCGAGATTGCGCATCGTCTCTTCCGCCTCGATCCTGATGATGTCGCTCGCGCGGCGCTCCGAGAAAAGCGCGATCATGATGGCGACGAGGCCGCGGACGATGTGAGCGTCGGAATCACCCTGGAAGCTCAAGATGGGGTCGGTACCTGCGCTGCGCTTGGTATCGAGCCAGACCTGGCTGACGCATCCCTGCACCTTGTGCGCGTCGTCGCGCGCCTCTTCGGGGAAGGGCGGCAGCCCCTGACCGAGTTCAATGATGTAACGATAGCGGTCCTCCCAGTCGTCGAGGAGGGCGAAATCGTCTTTGATGGTTTCGATTGCAGTGCTCATGTTCATCGCTCATATAGTGACTGACCGTGCTCAGGTCACGGAAAATGGCGCGGCGACGCAAGATCGAAAGCGTCCGAGCGTCATTCGGACCCATGGTTCGTATACTGCGGGCGTGTCTTGTGCGGCGAGCAATGTCGCCTAGCCGCAAACAAAGCGCCAACCCTCTCGAGCGGCCCGGTTCCAATCTTTCGCAGCGGCTCCTGCCGGAACGCCGGATTTATTTTTAAGCACGCAGCTTTGGCTAATTCACGGGACGTCGGGACGGGATCGGAACGGCCGACCCCGCTTGCTGTTCAGGCGCGACGCTTTCCTCGGCCGCCGCATTCGGACTTGCCGGATCAGCGATGCTGCCGGTGGAGACGGAGTGGTCGGGCTCGGCGAATTGCTCATCGATGAATTGATAGGCTACGCGGGCGCGAGCGCCGATCGTTTGGAGCGCGGCCTTTCCGACCTCGCAAACCTCCGGCTTGCGTTCGCAAATGCCAGCAACGTCACCGACGGCGTCGCGCGCCGCGAAGAACGCCTGCAAGGGACCAACGCTCTGTCCGTCCTCGCCATCTCCGAAGGTGCCGAACGGGAGAATCAGCAGCACCAACAAGAACCAGAAACCCAGGCGGATGAGGAAGCCCATCATATCGTTCCCTTATCTCCTTGCGCGCCGCCTCGGATAGCGCGGCTCGTCCCTTCTCCGTCATCCATGGCATCTTTACGCGAAAGAGCGCTTGTCCAAGCCACTCGCTTTTGACGAAAATTTGAATCAAATCGAAGGCATTGCGGCTCGATGCAGACTTCCAGTTCATTTTATCATTTTTCTTTATCTTCTGTAAGCCGAGCAGAGGCCTGTAATCCCTTGTCTTTTCAGGCGAAGGGCAGACTTCCGAACTCTCGTGCGACATCACTTCCGGCTCTCCAGGACCGATAACCCGCTGTTTACTATGGCGTGAATTCGGGCTCATTTTTCGTCGGCCGAACACGGCGAACGACAGGGATCTCATCCCCAGGTCGTCGCCCTTATCCTTTCCTTAAAGGGTGAGTGCGAGGGTCGGGCACAAGGAAGAGCGATCCGCAAAAGCGGGCAGGGTGCGAGTGCGTGGCGTTGAGTGCTTTGGCAACCAGATTGTCGGAATGGCTGGCCGGGCTGGCCGCCGGTTGCGACCGGCTGGTCCATCCGTCGGTCGCCGATGATGACCGGCGCGCAGCGCAAGGTCGGCTTGTCCGCGTTCTGCTTGCCGGCCCTTTCGTGCTGGCGGCCGCCGCCGTTCAAGTGCTTGTTCCCGCCCTTGGGGTGGTTGCGACGCTTGCTGCAGTCTGCGTCCTGCTGGCCATTGCCTGGCTCTCCATCGTGATGGTCGCGGCCACCGGGCGGGGAGGGCTTGCGGCCGGTGCGCTGCTGGGTGGCTGTACGCCTTTCGTCGGGTTGATCATCGCTGGCGCGGGCGGGATGGCCTCGCCGCTCACGCTTCTTGCTCCTTGTCTGGTCGCGGAAGCTTATTGGGTCGGAAGATCGACGCGCGCGGCCTGGGCCGGAGCGGCTGCTGCCTTTGCGGCGCTCATCATCCAAACCGTGGCCTTGCTCTGGATGATCGACGTGCAGCCTGTCTCGAGCGGTTGGCATTGGCTTGTGCCGGTTGCCTATCTGGCGTCATTCGCGCCTCGCATGCGTGAGTTCCTCGGGGCGCGGACGCCCCAGGGGCAGGAGAACGCGGGCACAGCGCTGGAGCAAGTCATCGACGCCGTGGTGCTGCGCATGGCTGCCAATGGCGACGTGATCGATGCCTCCGGGAAGGCACGGGATCTGCTCAGCCTGCAGCCGGAACTGCTGCTGGCGAGCGGACTGCTCGACCGCGTCCATGTCGCGGATCGCATCGCCTATCTCAGCGCAATTGCCGATCTGCGTGAGGGCGCGGATTTGCGCCGCTGCGACGTGCGTCTGAGGCTGCCGCGCGAGGCGGGCCAGCCGCTGGGCGACAACTATCGCTCCTTCATGGTCGAGCTGGCGAGGCCCTCGGAAGGTCGTGAGATCGTAGGTCTGCTGCGGCACAATGGCGAGATGGCGGCGTTGCGTGCCGCATTGGCCGAAGCTCGCGATGCCGCCGACACCAGCGATGTCGCCAAGAACCGGTTTCTGGCGGCTGTCAGCCATGAGCTGCGCACGCCGCTCAACGCCATCATCGGCTTTTCGGATATGCTTGCCCACGGCATGTGTGGACCTCTTGGTTCCCCCAGGCAGGAGGAGTACGTTCGGCTGATCCGCGAGTCCGGCAATCATCTGCTTACCGTGGTGAACGCGATTCTCGATGTGTCGAAGATCGAATCGGGGACTTACGAGATCCATCCCGAACCGTTCCGTTTCGGCGAGGCGGCGGAGATGTGCCGCTCCATGATGGCCCTGCAGGCCGAGACCAAGAACATCCTCCTGACCGTGCGCATGGGGGCGGGCGTTGGAGAGATCGTCGCCGACCGGCGCTCGGTCAAGCAGATGCTGATCAATCTCCTTTCCAATGCCATCAAGTTCACGCCGGAAGGCGGAAAGGTGTCACTCAGCGCGACGCGGCTCGGCTCACGGCTTCATTTCTCCGTCACCGACACCGGAATAGGAATCGCCGCGACAGATCTGGCGCGTCTTGGCGAGCCGTTCACGCAGATCCAGAACGACTATACGCGCCAGTTCGAAGGCACGGGCCTGGGCCTCTCCGTCGTTCGTGGGCTGGTCGGCCTGCACCGTGGCACGATGACGATCGAGAGCGCGCCGGGTGAGGGCACCACGGTGGCCATCAGCCTGCCGGTCGATGGCCCCGAGGCCGTTCTGCCCTCGCGGGGCGAGGTGCTTTCGATGAAGTCGCCGTCCAACAACGAGGAGATCGATGGGACGCTCCGCAAGATCGCGTAAGGTGGTGGAGGAAGAGCCGGCCAGCCCGCTTCGGCAAGGCGCGTCGATGCTCGGCGCCGCCATCGCTCGCAATCCGGTTCTTGTGGGCGGGACGACGGCGTTCCTGGTCGCGCTTTCCTACGTTTCGGCCAATGCCCTATGGTATCAGCCGCATTTCCACGCCGGCGCATTCTTCTCGACGCGTGACACCGGCTATGTCGGGCCGCCTCCTCCCGAGGAGCTCGACGACGAGCCGGCCGAGACGACTATTCGTATCGAGCGCGATGCGCACACCGCGACACCGCCGCCGGTGGGTGATCCGGTGGTGAAGCAGGTGCAGTCCGTTTTGCACGACCTCAATTTCTATGACGGTGCCGTCGATGGCCTGACGGGCCCCAACACGCGCAAGGCGATCGAAAGCTACCGCAAGACGGTGGGGTTGCCCGTCAATGGTGACATCGACCAGCAGCTGGTCGAACATCTCGGAGCCGCGACGGCGACTGCCGGCATTCCGCGCCAGCCCATACCGACGCCGCGTTCGGCGGCGCAGTCCATCGTGCCGGAACCCCGTCCAACGTCGGATGCGGGCGATCCGCGCATCCTCAAGATCCAGGCCGGGCTGAAGGCGTTCGGCAATGACGGGATCGAGATCGATGGTGTTGTCGGTACGCGAACGAAATCGGCGATACGCGAGTTCCAGTCGCTGTTCGGTCTCCCAGTTACCGGAGAACCCGACGAAGCGCTGTACAAGAAGATGCGCGAAATTGGCTTGACGAGCTGACGGCCTGTAGCGTCATTCCCGTTCGGGAATGCAATGGAAGGACGGTCCGCCGTATTGGGTGCATGCGCGTAACCAGCGACATTTGGGTATCGGCGCTCCTTCGGCGCGTTTTCGCTGAAGGAGGTTTCGGAGCGATCGTGCGACGCGGGGCAACCGAGGCGGGCGCGGTATTCCTGGTCGCCCGCAACCGGTTCGGCGAGACGGCGCTGTTCGGACCGGCGCCGCAGACCGCTTATGACAGCAGCCGTCCGGACGAGCGTCAATTTTCCGAGCTTGCAGGCGGAGCGGACAGTGAAGCAATCGACGCGCGGCTCGCCAAGGAGATGCGATTCGACCCCGACATATGGGTGGTCGAGATCGAGCCGGGATCGACGCCGCTTGCCGACTTGCTTGCGCTTACGAAGCCTTGAGAGCCTGCGAACCAGCCTGTGGCGGCCGGTCCGGCCTGGTCGGGGCTGATGTCGCCTCCTTCCAGGATCGCAGCCTTTCGCGCGCCATTTCTGAACGGCAAAGCCGGTATTGATCGAGAAAGCGCTTGATGTCGCCTATCTCGGCAAAGGTCCCTGGCCGGATCGCTGCCGTCAGCAGGAAGGCCTGCTCGGCTTCGAGGTCGAGAGCACGGAAGGCCGGGATCAATTCGTCGAAACCCGCCGTTTCGACGATTGAGCGCGCCTTGCCGAAGCCAATGCCGAGCACGTCTGCGAGCGCCGTCTGGAAATAGGCGGCACGGCCGGTCAACGCCGTGGAGCGCAGCTTGTCGAACATGGCTGCGCGGTCGAGGGGGACGGGCCGGCCATGGCCTGCCGTTTCCTGCGGCGACAACATCATGCCTCGCAGCCTCTGTCGGATGCCCTCGATGTCGGTTTTTCCAGCTTCTCCAGCCGGATCGCGTGGCGGATCGTCCGAGCCCGTTCGAACGACGGCGGGGCGCTCGAGCGCCTTCACGAGATCCGCGATGGTCGGGTTGAGGTCCGGCCGGCGAGCGATTGCTCGAGCGTGAGGCAGCCCATGACGGGCGATGAGTCTGATAAGATCGATATCACAGAGTAACTTCGATCGTATGAGCAGCGGGGCGGCGATGGCCACGGGCTCGTCGCTCAAGCGCCGAACGAGCTCCGGCGGGGCATGATCGATTTCCGAAAGTATGGCAGCCACGTATCGGCGCGCTTCTACCGAGACGGCGTCGAAAAGCGGCAGCGTCAAATCTTCGAGCTGGGCTATTTCGCGGCGGGATGGACGGGTGAGCGCGCAGAATGCCGACACGGCGGCACGGAACAGGCGATCGGCCCTCCCGGATTCCGCTCCATTGGCAATCTGTCTGAAGTCAGAAGAAGACACGAAGGGACACGCCTGACACATACCGATCCGATCGGCCAGCCTGCAGGAAATCCCTTGGCAGGTCGCCGAACAGGCTCAAATTAGAGGGAACCCGTTAACAGCCTGTTTACTCTCGTGACCGGCCGCGTGGATGGGCATTCGGGTCGCTTTCACGATGATCTCACGCGCTTATCCGGGTCGAGGGGCAATATCCGGACCCGAACGACATTGGACCGGTCCTTATCGGAGTTGTCGTTCACGATGCGAGCAGCGGATCAATGGTCTGCCGGTAACTGCTCGTTAACACTGTCCGGTGTTAATGGCGACGGAGGCGTTGCGTTGTTGCTCCGGTTCAACCGAGAGGAAGCGCGAGTCATGGCAGCGATATTGCCCTTTGTGCCGCGCGTAGCGGCCAAGTCTATCAGGCCGCGACGTGAAGCGGCTGCGATCATCATATTTCCAGGTGTGCGTTACGAGCGGATCTCCAACGGCGGATCGGCCAGCGGAAGAGACGCCTTGCGTCCCGAGCGTCCCAGGCCCGGCCCGGCTCGTCATTGAAACGATCGGCTACTCCACCTTCGCGCATTCAAGGTGCATCCCTTGTGTGTGCCGCATTCATTCCGCGGTGCAGGTGACGCCCTTAATGTAGGCGGAGACCGCAGGCTTCCAGCTCGGGTCGGGCGCGAAGCCGCGCACCACGACCATGCCTTCCTCGATCGGTGTCTCGACGAAGACAGATTGCGCGAATTGCTGGGGCAAGTCCTTGCGCAGCTCCATCATCTGCACCGGGGAGAGCACGAGAAGATCGAGATCGCCGACGGCTGTACTGTGGTCGTTGAAGCTGTAGATGTTCTGGCCGCTGCGATCGTAGACGGAGATCGACCAATAGGGGATCCGGCCGCTTGCGTGCACGCGGGCGAGGCCCTCGGTGAGATCGAAGCGGCAGGCCGCGGCTTCGAAGTAGGGGTCGGTCAATCGCAGGAGGCGCTGGTCGCTGCCTGGGCCCGAGATCGGGACGACCGTGAAGAGGCCGCCGGCATCGGCGAGGCGCGACCACGCGTCTTTCTCTGAGATCGCAGGCAAAAGCAGAAGCACCGTAATGTGCACGATGGCGGCGCCGAGGAGCCCTAGAACCAAGGCATGCAGGATCCTACCCATCGCAGACGGTCCTCGTCACCTGCGGGAGCTCGATGCCATCGATGCCCGTGTTGGTTTCGATGGGCGTGTCGTAAAGCGTGAGCAGGAACGTCATCGGTCCCGTGCCCTTGATCGGAATCCAATTGCCGGCGACAGGGTGGGGGCCAAAGGCGATGATGAAGGAATTATCGGCCCGGCGCAGGATCTCCTGGGAATGCGTGGCGGGAAAGCGGGCGCCGCCGTCGTCCAGAACGACGAGCGACTTGTCTGCCGCGAATAATGTCCAGAACCGTGCCGGCGGCGTCGACCCCTTCACGCTATAGCTGCAATCGCGCCGTAGCGGGCGTCCGTCGGAATCACGTTCCGCGATGAAAGTCAGGCCCTCCGCCCGGCCCAGCGAAAGCACCCCTTCGCGGGCGATTCGCGCCTTCGAATAGGGGTCCGCCCCAGGCGTCCCGATCTTGGGAAAGGCCGTCCAGCCGCCAATGGTAAGCGCTCCGATTCCCTCCTGCGTGCCGAGGATATACCATACGCTCGCCGCGCCCCCGCCAACGGAGGCTGCAAAGACGAACAGGGTGAGGAATATGCGCTGGAGCATGGCACACTGTTGGGAGAATTGCCCGCAGGGCATAGCAAAGCATCTGCTCGTCCCGCAAGCGCGGGGCTGTTTCGGGTCCGATTTCGGAAGCCGATCGGAAACGGGTCGAGATTTTCTTGACCTGTTGGAATAGTGAAGCAGTAGGATCAGCCAACGATCGACTTGCAGCGAAGGCCATATGGGAAATCAAACCAGTCTGATCGACCGGCTTCGGATCGAGAACGGCGAGATGAATCGGGCCGATCGGGCGATCGCCGACGTCATTTTGCGTGACATCGAGGCGGCCACTCGCTTGCCGATCAAGGAACTCGCTGCAAAGGCTGAGGTCAGCGAGCCGACCATCGTCCGTTTCACCCGCCGCATCGGGTGCGACGGCTTCACCGATTTCAAGATACGCCTGGCCCAGGATTACGCGATAGGGCGAATGTATATCGCCGCGGAGCGCAGCTCCCCGGCCGAAACAGGACCCGATGTCGCGGAGCATGTCTACGAGGCGACCGCCCAGGCGCTCGCCAACGCTTTTGCCCAACGTGACCCCGCCGCGATGGAAACGGCGGCGGAACTCATTGACGGGGGGCGACGCATCTTCTGCTTTGGCGTCGGCGGAAGTTCGGCCAACGTTGCACGCGAAGCCGAGAATCGTCTCTTCCGCCTGGACCTTGCCGTTTCGGCGACGGCCGACCCCTACAAGCAACGCATCATCGCCTCCACGGTGGAGACGGATGACGTGCTGTTCATCTTTTCCGTGACCGGCAAGCCTCGCTCGCTCGTCGACAGCGCGAAGCTGGCTCTGGCGCAGGGCGCGAAGGTGATTACGGTCACGCATCCGGGCAGCCCCCTTGCATCGGAGGCGACCGTCAACGTGCCGCTCGTCGCCTTCGATGAGGAGAAATTCTTCTACATGCCCAATCGGGGGCGCTACGGGCAGCTTTTCGTGCTCGATTGCATTTCCACCCTGATCGGGGCGCGACGCCGCAAAACGGTCGGGAAGAAGCTCTGGCGTGCACGCTCGACACTCGTCGCCCTGCATGGCAGCACCGACAGCCAGCCAGTGGGCGACTGAACCCCGACATTTGGGACGTTTCTCGGCGGGAGCGGAGCGCTTGTTGCCGCTCCTTGGCTCGTTCGGTGCGCCGGCTCGATGGTGGTCGACCTCGGTCGGAATTTTACTCCGCCGATAATTGACATTAAGGTAATAAAACTACATCCTTCCTATTAGCCTTGCTCCGGGGGGATCATGCCGATAGCCGACAAGACCATCGTTTCCTTTCGCTTCGACGAAGTGATCGTGCCGGCGCATAAGGGTGTCATCAATTCGGACAGCCTGGCCAAGCCCCTCCATATGCTTCCGGTCGGCGGAAAGGCGGCGTGGAGCACCCAGTTCGACGAGCTCCCGAAACTCGTCCTGCGCATGACGCTGGCCGACGGAACGGTGGGACTGGGCGAGTTCTACCGTGACCATGAATGGCCGCGCATCGAGGCGATCTGCGCCAATCTGCTCGGCCGATCAATCATGGAGCTGCCGCTGCAGGAGCTGCCGTTACCGCTCTGCCGTGAATATGACGGTTTCGAATGCGCGATCTGGGATGCTGCCGCAAAGTCCCTCGGCATTCCCCTGCATCGGCTTCTCGGCGGCGCTATTCGCGATCGCGTCCCCGTCAGCGCCTGGTCCAGCCACCGCACCATGGACGAAGTCGGCCTCTGGGTGAAACGCTACCACGACCAGGGCTACAAGGTGATCAAGTTCAAATGCGATCTCGAGGACGACGTAGCGGGGTGGTGCGAGGAGATCAAGCGGCACGCTCCGGGAATGAAGGTGATCTTCGACCCGAACCAGCGCTGGGAAAATTCCGGCAACGCCCGACGCATCATTCGCGAGTTGGAAGCCGTCGGCAACGTGCTCCTTCTCGAGGATCCGCTGCCGCGTTGGATGCTGCTGGACTTCGCCGAGCTTCGCCGCTTCTCTTCCATCCCCATCGTCCTGCACGTCTCCCTGCCGTACGTCTACCAGGGGCAGCGGCCGCATGATGCCATCAACGCTATCGCCCACAACGCCATCGATGGGTTCAATTTCAACGGGGGCTTCGCCAAGTTCCAGGCACTCGATCACATCGCCTCCACCGCTGGGGTCTATTGCTGGCATGGGTCGGAAGTCGACCTCGGCATTCTGGAGGCGATGTATGTGCATCAATCGGCGGCAGCGAAGAGCTGCGTATGGCCCGGCGACATCTTCGGCCGCATGATCCGCTCGCACGATCTTCTGGCAAATCCGCTCACATTCGAACCGCCCTATGTGCGCATCCCTGGTGACGGTCCAGGGCTGGGCGTCAGGCTAGATGAGGCTGCCGTCACCCGGTTCCGCACTTCCGAGCGCACGATCGGCTGAGGTATCCTATGCGCTGGGAGAAGCTCACCACCAACGAGTTCGCCGGGCTCGACCGCTCGATTCCCGTGGTCGTCAACGTCGCCGCTATTGAGCAGCACGGCCCGCATCTGACCATCGATACAGACGCCACGATCGGCGCCCATTTCCTGGAGAGGCTCGATGAGCGCATGGGCGACAGGGTCCTGATCCTGCCGCAAGTCAAGGTGTGCTGCTCCGAACATCACATGGAATTTCCGGGCACGCTCAGCGTGCGCCACGAGACCTTCCTCGCCTATGTCGGCGACATGCTGGACAGCGTCGCGCGGCACGGTTTCACGAATATCGTGATCTTCAACAGCCATGGCGGCAACCAGGCCGTCGGGCAGGTGCTGCTCGAGAGGTTCGGGTCGAGCCACCGCAATTGCCATGTCGCCATGCTGACCTGGTGGCGGCTTGCCGCACCGGAACTTGAAACCATTCGCGAGACCGGCTTTGCCGGTGTGAACCATGCCTGCGAATTCGAGACCTCGCTGATGCTCCTTGCCGCGCCCGACGACGTGCGGCGCGAGTTGGTCGGCGGGATGTCCTATGTGGAGACACATGATTGGGCGAATGCCGACATGATCCGCGCCAGCCGCGGTGCGCTTTTCCGCACCATGTACGAAATGTCGGGCGGAACGGGCGTGGTCGGCGATCCGTCGAGCGCGACCGTGGAAAAGGGGCAGCGCATCAGCGATGCTGTGCTGACCCAGGTGGAACGCGTCGTCACATCGCTGGCCAAGACCGGCTAAGGCAAGATGCGGTTTCGACGGAAGCGATAGCGTTTTCGGGCTTCAGAAGGGAGGATACATGTTGAAAAAATTGACCGTCGCGGCATTCGCCGGCGTGAGCATGCTGGTTGCCGCATATGCCCAGGCGCAGGAGCGCGGCGGCGTCGTCAATGTCGCGACGATCGGCGAGCTCACGACGCTCGACCCGATGACGGCCACCGGCGATCTGCTCGGCATGGTGACGCAGCATTTCTTCGAGACGCTCTACACCTTCGACAAGAACTGGAACGTCGCGCCGTTGCTTGCCGAGGCGCTGCCGGAAGTCTCTGCCGACGGCAAGGTCCATACGATCAAGCTTCGCCAGGGCATCACTTTCCACGACGGCAGCGCGATGACGTCGGAAGACGTGGTCGCTTCGCTCAAGCGCTGGCTCGCTGTCGCATCACGCGGCAAGCTGGTCGCGGCCAATCTGGAAAAGCTCGAAGCCGTCGACGACTACACGATCGAGCTGACGCTCAAGCAGCCTTTCGCGCCACTGGCCGTGCTTCTGGCCTTCAACAATTCCGCGGCCGTCGTGCTTCCCTCCGAGAAGATCGCGGAGACGCTGTCGGAATATGTCGGCACAGGCCCCTACATGATCAAGGAGCGCAAGCCGGACCAGTATCTGCAGCTCGTCCGTTTCGATGGCTACAAGGCCCGCGAGGGAGAGCCGGACGGCTTCGGCGGTGCGCGCAAGCAATATCTCGACGAGATCCGCTTCGTGCCGGTACCGGACGCCAACACCCGTGTCGAGGGTGCCATCGCCGGACAGTACGACTATGCCGACCTGCTGCCGGCCGAAGCCTTCGATCGCCTCAACGGCCAGGCCAAGACCGAGCCTCTCGTGCTGAAGTCGTTCGGCTGGCCGATGTTCATCATGAACAACAAGGAAGGCATGATGACCACGGTCGGTATGCGCAAAGCCGTCCAGGCCGCGCTGAACGCCGAGGACATGCTGGCCGCCGCCTTCGGCAAGCCAGAATTCTACACCGTCGACGGCGCTCTTTACCCTGAGGGTTATCAATGGCGCACCGATGCAGGTGTCGACGCCTACAATATTGGAGATCCGGAAAAGGCGAAGGCACTCGCAACCGAAGCCGGTTACGATGGCAAGCCGATCCGTATCCTCACCAGCCGGCAATACGAGTTCCACTACAAGATGGCACAGGTGGCCGCCGAATACCTGAAGATGGCGGGCTTCGCGGTCCAGCTCGACGTCGTGGACTGGGCAACGCTGGTGCAGCGCCGCGCGGAGCCGGCCCTGTGGGACATCTTCATCACGCACAGCCCCTTCCTGCCGGATCCTGCGCTGATCGCACCGCTTCCGGCATCCTACCCGGGCTGGTGGGCGAGCGAGGAGAAGGAAAAGCTCCTCGTCGCGCTCAATACGGAAATGGATGCTCAGAAGCGTGTTGCGATATGGTCTGATCTTCAGAAGCTGATTTACGACGAGGCGCCTTTCTACAAGGTCGGCGATTTCAGCGCGCTCTCTGCGAAGTCACCCCGCCTGCAGGGCTTTACCCCCTCGGCATGGCCTTTCTTCTGGAACGCGCATCTCGGCAAGTAACGCCAAATGGCGATAAGGCCCTCGGCGCGGCGTTGCTGCGCCGAGGACCGAAGGGGAGCCGATCGATGACACGATACGTGCTGCAACGCCTTCTCGGTATGCTGACGGTGATGTTTACCGTGGTCACGATCGTTTTTGTCATCGTGCGCGTGGCGCCCGGCGATCCGGCGGCCGTCATGCTTGGCCCCGACGCGACGGCGGCGGACATCGAGGCGCTGCGAATTCGTCTAGGCCTCGACCAGCCCCTGCCTGTCCAGTATCTTTATTTTCTGGCGCAACTCGGCCGTGGCGACCTGGGCCATTCGATTTTTCTCGACATGCCGGTGGCGAGCGCACTGCTGGAGCGAGCCGAACCGACTTTTTTCCTGACCCTGTTCGCGATGCTGATCGCCAGCGCGATCGCGCTCCCCGTCGGTATACTGTCCGCCTATAGGCGCGGCACCTTTTTCGACCAGTCGATCACGACCCTCACGATGCTTGCAGCAAGCATCCCGAGTTTCTGGCTCGGCCTGATCCTGATCCAGCTCTTCGCGGTGCGGCTGGGCTGGTTCCCGGTCGCCGGCTACGGAGGACCGGACGCATCCTTCCTGACGAGGCTCAGTCATCTCGTGCTTCCCGCGACGGCCCTGGGCATCGTGTCGTCGGCCCTCATCACCCGCTTCACCCGGGCTTCCATGCTGGACGTTCTTAATGACGACTATGTGCGTACAGCGCGGTCGAAAGGCATGGGGGAACTGAGGGTCGTCATGAAACACGCCTTCAAGAATGCCTTGATTCCCGTTCTCACTGTGATCGGTCTCACCGCCGCGCTGCTGGTCTCGGGCGCCGTCGTCACGGAGACGGTCTTCAGCCTGCCCGGCGTGGGCAATCTCGTGGTTTCGGCCGTTCTCAGGCGCGACTATCCGGTCATCCAGGGAGCCTTGCTCGTGATCGCGGCGATCTATGTGCTGATCAATTTCGGAATCGACATGCTCTATCTCCTGATAGACCCACGGGTGCGCTATTAATGTCCGCCTTGCCCGCCAGCACGGATGCTCCGCGCATTTCGAGGCTCGTCCTGCAGCGCAAGACGCTCGCTATCGGTCTCGCCATCATATTGGCGATCACACTGCTTGCCGTGCTTGCGCCGTTGGTCGCGCCCTATTCGCCAAGCAAGCTGTCGATCGTGAATCGACTCAAGCCGCCAAGCGCCCAGTGGTTCTTCGGCACGGACGAGTTCGGCAGGGATGTTTTCAGCCGCACCATCTATGCAGGCCAACTGTCGTTGCTCGTCGGCGCCGCATCGACTGCGCTCGCGGGGATCGTCGGCATCACGCTCGGCATCATGGCGGGTTTTTTCCGCAAGGCCGATGCGATCCTGTCGCGTGTCGTCGATGCGATGATGGCTTTCCCCGATATCCTGCTGGCGATCGCGCTTGTCGCGGCACTCGGACCGTCGCTTCCCACAGTCATCGTTGCGCTCGGCATCGTCTATGCGCCCCGCCTTGCGCGTATCGTGCGCGCTTCCACGCTGGTGATCCGCGAACTGCCCTATGTCGAGGCGGCGCGCGCGCTCGGCGTGCCGACATGGCGCATCATGACCCGGCACGTCCTGCGCAATCTCGTTTCTCCGATTCTCGTTCAGGCGACCTTCATCTTTGCCTACGCCATGCTGGCCGAAGCCGGCCTCTCCTTTCTCGGTGTTGGCGTCAGCCCGGAAATTCCGACGTGGGGCACGATGATCGCCGCGGGCCGCCAATATATCGGCCAGGCCGACTGGATGACGATCTTTCCGGGCCTTGCGATCGTCCTCACCGTTCTTTCACTGCAATTGGTCGGTGACGGGCTGCGCGACCTTCTCGACCCGCGCTTGAGAAAAGACCTTTGATCATGGTCTTTTCCGCACCCACCACTTCCCAATCCGCGACGATAGTCGACGAGGACATCGTCCTGCGCGCCGAGAACCTGCGCACTCATTTCATCGCGGGGTCGCGCACGGCCAAATCGGTCGATGGTGTCACGCTGACGGTCCGCCGTGGCCAGACACTCGCGGTCGTCGGCGAGTCCGGTTCGGGAAAATCCGTCACAAGCCTTTCAATCATGCGGCTGCTGTCGCAACCCGGAAGGATCGTCGGCGGGCAGTTGCTCTACCGCATGCGGGATGGTGCGGTAGTCGACATTGCGACTCTCAGCGAGAAGCGCATGCGCGCCATTCGCGGCAAGGAGATCGCCATGATCTTTCAGGAGCCTATGACAAGCCTCAATCCGCTTTTCACCATAGGCGACCAGATCATGGAGATGATCCGCCTGCATGAGCCGATTGGGAGGGCCGAGGCTCGGATACGGGCCAGGCATATGCTGGAGCTGGTAGAGATCCCGGCGGCGGAAAAGCGTCTCGACCAATATCCTCATGAGATGTCGGGCGGCATGCGCCAGCGGGTGATGATCGCGCTTGCCCTTTCATGCAACCCGGCGCTGCTGATCGCGGACGAGCCGACCACGGCGCTCGACGTGACCATACAGGCGCAGATCCTGGACCTGATGCGCCGGCTCCAGCGAGAGATCGGCATGAGCATTCTGTTCGTCACGCACAATCTGGGCGTCGTGGCCGAGATCGCCCACGAGGTCGCGGTCATGTATGCCGGCCGCGTCGTGGAGCAAGCGCCCGTGCAGGACCTCTTCGCAAGACCGCGCCACCCCTACACCAACGGTTTGCTTGCCTGCATCCCCGATCCAAAACGTGACCGCGCCGAGGACGGGACGCGGCGCATGCTCAACCCGATCCCCGGCAGCGTGCCAAGCGTGCTGGCGCTGCCAATAGGCTGCGCTTTCGCGCCTCGTTGCCCCTTGAACGAGACGCGCTGCGAAACCGAGCTTCCGCCTCTGCTGGAAGCTTCCTCCACACATCTTACCCGCTGCTGGAGGCACGAACTCCTTTGACCGACGTGAACCAAGCCCGGCCGCGAGAGGATATCCTGCTGTCCGTCCGTGGCCTCAGCAAGCAGTTTCCCACCAAGAGCGGCGCGGTGAGGGCGGTCGAGGATATTTCCTTCGACGTCAGGCGCGGCCAGATCGTCGGCATCGTGGGCGAGTCCGGCTCCGGCAAGACGACGGCCGGAAGGTGCGTGCTGCGCTTGGTCGAACCCTCGTCGGGCGAGGCCGTCTTCGACGGCGTCGATATCTTCAAGCTGCCGGAGAAGAGCCTGCGCGCCTATCGCCGGCGTATGCAGATCATATTCCAGGACCCGTATTCGAGCCTCAATCCGCGCATGCGCGTCGGCGAGATCATCGGCGAGGCGATCGATACGCATGGGCTGGCGAGGGGCGCAGCGCGGAAGCAGCGCATAGACGAGCTGTTGGCGCGCGTCGGACTGTCACCGGAGCACGCACGCCGTTATCCCAACGAGTTCTCAGGCGGCCAGCGCCAGCGCATCGGCATAGCCCGGGCACTGGCTGTGGAACCCGAATTGATCATTGCCGACGAGCCGGTGTCGGCTCTCGATGTGTCGGTGCAGGCCCAGGTGCTGAACCTGATCCAGGAGCTCCAGCGGGAATTGGGCCTGTCGATGATCTTCATTTCGCACGACCTTACGGTGGTCGAATATCTCTGCGACGAGATCGTGGTGCTCTACCTCGGGCGGATCATGGAGCAGGGGCCGGCGCGCTCCGTTTACGCGCGGCCGCGTCATCCCTACACGAGGGCGCTTCTCGCCACCGCGCCGGTACCGGATCCGAATGTGCGGCGCGAACGAGTGATCCTGCAAGGCGATATTCCGAGCCCGCTCGATCCGCCGTCCGGCTGTGTCTTCCGTACTCGTTGCCGATATGCGCTTCCCGCCTGCGCGGAAAAGGTGCCTTCCCGCGAAGTGGTGGGTCTCGGTCACAGTGTGGCTTGTATCCGTCAGGCGGAGTTGCAAGCAAGCTGCGAGGAAATCCAATGAGCCCCTATGACCGGCTGGCAGAACTCGGCCTGGCCCTGCCGCCATTGCCGGGCCCTGTCGCGAATTACGTCCCGTTCGTACGCGAGGGCGACATGATCTACCTGTCGGGGCAGGGCCCGCGCGAGGCGGACGGCACCTTTCGCACCGGCAAGGTAGGCGCCGAGATCGACGTGGAGCAGGCCTATGAAGATGCGAGGCTTACCGGCCTCAATCTTCTGGCGGTGCTGCATAAGGCGATCGGCGATCTCTCGAGAGTGCGCCGCGTGGTCAAGCTGCTCGGCATGGTCAATGCGGTGCCCGATTTCCGCTCGCACCCGCAGGTCATCAATGGCTGCTCGGACCTGCTGGTGGCGGTTTTCGGCGAGAAGGGGCACCATGCCCGCTCCGCCGTCGGCCTCGGCTCGCTGCCGGAAAACATTACCGTCGAGGTCGAGGCTATCGTTGTTGTAGATTGACACTGCAGCGAGGATGCCCGACCACAGCCCGCCGCGACGCGGTTGCGCTCCGACTCTCGGCCGTTACCGATCGGATTCACCCAGTGAGGTCGCGATCGGCGCCCTGATCGCGACCTGCCCAAGCTCACATGCCGATATGTTGCGCGCAGGCGCTCGACGCCTATTCGCCGTAAGGAAGCCAGATGTTCTTCACCTGCGTGGCTCGGCGCAGATAGTCACGGCCTTGGCCCTGACGGGCGTCCATCCAGTCGCGAGTTCTGCCGGCGTTGACCCAGGTCGCCTTGAGGTTGCCGCAGGACGCCTTCTCGACCATGGCGCTGCCTTCCGCCGAACCCACATACCATAGCGCTGCCACTTCGTCGTGTTCGGCGAGCGTCTTCGCCAGGAGGTCCCGCTCGCCGGTGACAATATTGACGACACCACCCGGTACGTCGGACGTGTCGAGGACCTGATAGAGATTGGTAGCGACCAGCGGATGCCTGGTCGAGGGCACGACGACGACCCGGTTGCCCATGGCGATGGCCGGCAGGACCAACGACACCAAGGAGAGCAGCGGCATCTCGTCCGGGCATATGATTCCCATCACTCCCCAGGGTTCGTTGAGCGCGAGCGTCACATGGCGAGACTTGGTCGAATGCACTGCGCCATCGAACTTGTCCGACTGGGCGGCATAATAGAAGATGCGCCTGAGGGTCACATCGAACTCGGTCGTAGCCGCCTTGGCCGAAACTCCGGTGCTGTCGATCAGCAACGCCTCGAATTCGGCGCGGCGGGCATCGAGATTCTCGCCCAGGTAGTACAGCACCTGCGCGCGATTGTGCGCCGTCACGCCGCCCCATCCGCCGGCTTTGGCCGCGGCCTCGACGGCGTTGCGGATATCCTTGCGGTTGCCGATGCCCGCCTCGCCGATGACCGCGCCGCCTTTGCCGACCACCGAGTAGGAGTAGCCCCCATCGGGCCGCGCCTGCTTGCCGCCGACGTAGTTCTTGGCGGTACGGTCGATCGCGTCCGAATGGGCCAGCTTCATGCCAAGAGCGGGAGCAGCGGAAGGCTTCAGCTGCGCCTCGACCTTCGCGACGGGGAGTGCCTTTTCCCAATTGGCGACGAGATATTCATGGAGGCCTTCGCGCGCGCCTTCGCGTCCGAAGCCGCTTTCGCGGTAGCCGCCGAAACCGGCGCCGGCATCGAGCATGTTGGTGCAGTTGATCCAAACGACGCCGGCCTTTACCCGCGCGGCCACGTCAAGGGCTAGGTTGACGTTTTCCGACCAGACCGAAGCGGCGAGACCGTAACGCGTGTTGTTGGCGAGGGACACCGCTTCGTCGGGCGTGCGGAAGGTCATGGCGGTGGCGATCGGGCCGAAGATCTCTACCTGACAGACCGTCGAGGCGGGCTCGACATCCGTGAAGAAGCCCGGCGCGAAGAAATTGCCCTTCGCGGGTAGCTTGGCGGACGCTTGCCAGAGGGTGCCGCCTTCCTGCTGCCCCTGGGCGATGAGGCCGCTGATGCGCTTGAGCTGATCCTTCGAGACGATTGCGCCGACATCGGTGCATTTATCGAGCGGATCGCCGACGCGCAGCGTCTCCATCCGCTTGCGCAGCTTGCCGTGGAAGCGCTCGGCAATGCCTTCCTGAACGAGGATGCGGGAGCCGGCGCAGCAGACCTCGCCCTGGTTGAACCAGATCGCGTCCACGACGCCTTCGACGGCGCCGTCTATATCGGCATCCTCGAAGACGATGAAGGGCGACTTGCCGCCGAGTTCGAGCGACAGCTTCTTGCCGGAGCCGGCAAGCTGGTCGCGGATGACGCGGCCGACCTCTGTCGAGCCGGTGAAGGCGACCTTGTCGACGTCGTCATGGCCGCAGAGTGCGGCGCCGGTCGTGCCGTCGCCGTGGACGATATTGACCACGCCGGCCGGCAGCCCAACCTCGTGGCAGATCTCGGCGAAGGCGATCGCGGTGAGCGGGGTCTGCTCGGCAGGTTTGAGAACCAGCGTGTTGCCGGCGGCCAAGGCCGGAGCAACCTTCCAGGCGAGCATGAGCAGCGGGAAGTTCCACGGGATCACCTGCCCGCAGACACCGACCGGCGAGAAATCCTCGAACTCGCTCTCCACCAATTCGGCCCAGCCGGCATGGTGATAGAAATGGCGCGCGACGAGCGGAATGTCGATATCGCGGGTTTCGCGGATCGGCTTGCCGTTGTCCATCGTCTCCAGCACCGCGAGAAAGCGCTCGCGCTTCTGGATATGGCGGGCGATCGCGTAGAGATATTTCGCGCGCTGGTGACCGGAGAGCTTCGACCATTTCGGGAAAGCGGAGCGCGCCGCCTTGACGGCGGCGTCTACATCGGATGCGGAGCCGTGGGCCACGCGCGCCAGCACTTTCTCGTTCGCCGGATCGGTCACCTCAAAGGTCTCGACGCCGACCGCAGTGAAGCGGCCATTGATGAAATGGCCGAACCCGTCGGCGAGGGACTCCAGCCAATGGCGCACATCGTCATTGGCTTCGGGCGCGGGACCATATTCCATCGTGCGCAGAATGTCCTTGATCTGGTTCATCGGCGGGTCCTCATGCAAGCGGATGCTGGAAGGAGGCGGAGTAGCGGCCCGTCACGTGGTGTTCGAGCTGTCGTTCGATATCGCCGAGCATTGAGCTGGCGCCGATGCGAAAGAGGTTCGGCTGAAGCCAGGGCAGCCCAAGTTCCTCCTTCATCAGGATCTGCCAGGACATGGCGTCCTTGGCGGATTTGAGCCCGCCAGCCGGTTTGAAGCCGACGCGCTCGCCGGTCAAATCGAGGTAGTCGCGCAGGGCCCGAACCATGGTCAGGCTGACGGGAAGCGTCGCGTTGACATCCTCCTTGCCGGTCGAGGTCTTGATGAAGTCGGAACCGGCTTGCATCGCGACCATCGAGGCACGGTAGACATTGCGGAGCGTCTTGAGGTCGCCTGTGGCGAGTATCGCCTTCATGTGCGCGTCGCCGCAGGCTTCGCGCATCTGGCGCACCTCGTCGTATAGGGCTTGCCAGTTCTGCGTCAGCACATGCTCGCGGGTGATCACGATGTCGATCTCCGCAGCGCCTTGATCGACCGCGTAACGGATTTCGGCGAGACGTTGCGGCAGCGGTGTGAGGCCTGCCGGAAAGCCGGTCGCGACCGAAGCGACCGGTATGCCGGAGCCTTCCAGCGCCTTCACCGCATGCCCCACCATGGTGGGATAGACGCAGACCGCACCGGTGGTGATGTTCTCGCCGGCGAGCCCGAGCGCCTCGACGAGGTCGTCGCGTATCGGCTTGCGCGCCTTGGCGCAGAGACGACGCACACGCCCGGCCGTGTCGTCGCCGGACAGTGTCGTCAGGTCGATGCAGGTGATCGCCTTGACGAGCCATGCGGCTTGATGCGCCTTCTTCACGCTACGGCGGGTCGTAAGCGTTGCGGCTCGCCGCTCGCTGGCGGACAGGTTCACTGAGATGTCCTTGAACCAATCGGGCTGGAAACCGGTTCCCGGATTGCGCGCGTGGGCTTCACCCCTGGGGATTTCGACGAGGTACGGTGGGCTCGATGTCTGCACGGTCATGTGCGTCCCTTCCTATGGTCGATGAAGCGATTGAGCAAAATGGCCGCGACGATGATCAGGCCTGTGACGGTCATCTGGTAGAAGGAGCCCAATCCAAGCAGATTGAATATATTGCGCAGCACCTGCAGCAGCATTACGGCGAAAAAGGTGCCGAGCACGCCGCCGCGCCCGCCGAACAGGCTGGTCCCTCCAAGGACCACGGCGGCGATGGCGTCGAGTTCAAGGCCTTGGGCCGCGGTCGGCTGGCCGATGCGCAGGCGCGAAGTGAGCAGGATGCCGCCCAGGGCCGCCATCAGCCCGGAAACCGCGAAGACTCCCGTGACGATCAGCCTGGTTGGCAGCCCGGACAAGCGAGCCGCTTCCGGATTGCCGCCGGTCGCGTAGACATATTCTCCAAAGACGGTGAAGCGCAGAATAATGCCGGCGACGATGCACAGGACAATGAAGATCACCGCCATGGATGTCAGCGCAAAGCCGGGGAAGATCGGGATCATCGTCGAACTGATGGCGGCGAAGCCTTGCGGCAGGCCGCTCACCGGAACACCATCGGTGAGAAGATAGGTGATGCCACGGAACGAGACGAGGCCTGCCAGCGTAATGATGAAGCTCGGCACCTGCGCCAGTGCCGAGACGGCGCCCATCGCGGCGCCGCAGCAAAGGCCGACAAGAGCCGTGATCGCAATAGCGAGGAACGGGTCGTAGCCGTTCGTCATCAGCACCGCCACGACCATGCCGCACAACGCCACAACCGAGCCGACCGACAGGTCGATGTTGCCGGTAAGGATGACAAAGGTCATGCCGACGGCCACGACGCCGACGACGGTCGCCTGCTGGAACAGATTGGCGATGTTGCCGAACGTCAGGAAGTTGTCGGACAGCGACGCGGCTATCGCGACGACGACCAGAAAAATCAGGACGAAATTGTACTCGATGATAATGTCGACAAGCTTGCGGCCGAAGCCAGGCTGCTGGCCGCTCGCCGGCATCAGGGCCGTGTCAGTGCTGGACATGATCCTCACCCAGGATTGTGGCTCTCAGGATCGTTTCGCGATCCGTTGTCGATGGATTGAACTTGCCGATGTTGCGCCCCTCATGGAATACCCAGATCGCGTCACAGGCCGCGTAGATCTCGTCGAGCTCGCTGCTGGCAACGATGACAGCCGCGCCCTCGTCGGCAAGCTTGTCGACGAGGTTGTAGAGGTCTGCCTTGGCGCCGATGTCGAGGCCACGGCTGGGCTCGTCGAGCAGCAGCAGGCGCGCTCCATTGATGATCCACTTCGATAGCACAACCTTCTGCTGGTTGCCGCCGGAAAGCTGTGCGACGGCCTGTTCGGGCCTGCCGTACTTCGTGGAAAGAGTTTTCAGGACGGCCGTCGCCTTCTGCTTCTGCAAGCCATGGCGCATGAGCCAGTTGCCCCGGATCGAGGGCAGGGTCGCGTTCTTGTAGATCGGCGCGTGCAGGATCAACCCTTCCGTCTTCCGGCTTTCCGGCACGAGGGCGACACCGCAGCGGATCGCCGCCGCGGGGCTGCGCGGATGGAAGGGCTTTCCGTCGAGCACGATGTCGCCGCGGAAGGCATGGACGCCGAACAGGGCCTTGAGGAACGAGGTGCGGCCCGAGCCATTCAGGCCGGCGAGCCCGACGACTTCGCCCCAGCGGACCTCGAGCCCACTGATGTCGAGCCCTTCCGCACCAGCTAGCCGATTGACTCGCAAGGCCGTATCGCCCGTCACCGGCGGTCGTGCAGCTCGCTCCACCAGCGAGCGTTCCTTGCCGATGATCGCCTCGACCAGCACGTCGTCCGGTGTCGCCTCTATCTCGAATGTGTCAATGGTGCGCCCGCCGCGCAGCACCGTGACTCGATCGCCGATCTCGCGCAGTTCGCCCAGGCGGTGACTGACATAGAGGATCGCCACCCCCTGCCGCGCGAGTTCGCGGATCACGTCGAACACGGCTTCGATCTCGGTCTCGTTGAGCGAGGCCGAAGGCTCGTCCATGATGATGATCTTGGCGTCCATCGTCAGCGAGCGGGCGATGGCGGTGAGCTGCTGGTTGGCGATGGAGAGCGTTTCGACACGGACGTCGAGCGGGAAAGTAGCGCCCACGCGCGACAGCGCTTCCTGCGCACGCTTGCGTCTCGCGCGGCGGTCTATGAAGCCCATACGAGCCGGCGCATGGCCGAGGAACATGTTCTGCTCCACGGTAAGCTGAGGTACGAGGTCCAATTCCTGGTAGATCATGGAGATGCCGAGATGTGCAGCTTCGGCGGGAGAGCGCGGATGGACTTCCTGGCCATCCACGACGAGCGCGCCTCTGGTCGGGCGGTAGGCGCCCGCTATGATCTTCAGAAGGGTGGATTTGCCCGCTCCATTGGCGCCGAGCAGGCAGTGCACTTCGCCCTTGCGTACGCTGAGGTTTGCGGCTTCCAGAGCCACGATGTTTGGCGGAAAGCGTTTCGCCACTTCCCTGACTGCGAGAATCTCACTCTCCATCGCTGATCTCCAACGCAAAGCGAGCGATCGTCTCGTCGGTGATGAGGACCGAGACGTAGCGGCCTCTCAGCGCCGCCAACGCGATACGCGTCTTGTCAGCGCCGGCGACGACGCCGATCGAGCATCGCTTCGACTTCAGATGTTCGATGCGCAGACCTACCGTGCGGTCATCCAGCACGGCGTCGACGATTTGGCCCCGCGCATCGACGAAGCGGCCGAGGATATCTCCAACGGCGCCTGCCGCCTTCAGCCGGTCGAGGTCGCTTTCCTCGAGATAGCCCGAGCCGAAAAGAACAGAATCGTTGCTGATCGGACCCATGCTGAAGCAGACAACTTCTGCCTGCTGGGCTAGGTCGAGCACACGTTCGACGATCGGGTCTTCCTCCAGCGCCTGGCGCGTGGTGCTCTTTCCCACGATTGCCGGAACAGGCAGCAGGGTGGCGATGCCATTGGCGGACTTCGCGATCTCCTCAGCCACTGCGCTGGTCTGTGACGCGGTCGAGCGCAGGTTGATCGCGCCATTGAGGAGGACCACGTGCAGCCCAGGGCTCCAGTTAGCCGGCAGCCGACGCGCCACCGCCGTCATGGTGCGTCCCCAAGAGACGCCAAGCAGGTCGGGCTTCGGATTGATCCCGACGAGATAGTTGGCGGCAGCCTGGGCGACAGCCTCGATCAGCAATGCGTTGTCGGCAGCCACGCCGTTCGGCACGACAATGGCGTCGTGCAATCCGTAGGCCTGTTGCAGCATCACTTCCAGATTGGTGCGCCTGCGCGTCCGCGGCGTGATCTCGATGCGCACGACGCCGAGTTCGCGCGCCTCGGTCAGGAGGCGCTTGACCTGCCATCGTGTCAGGCCGAGTTCGGCAGCGATCTCGCTTTGCGTGCGCTCCAGGTCGTAGAAGAGCTTGGCCACGCGCACCATGAGGTGCTCGCGCTGCTCGTCCGAGGGCAGGCGGACGGATTGGGGCTGGCTTGCCTCGCTCATCGGCCCGCTCCCGCCGTCTGCTGTGCCGAAAGCGTGTGGAAAAGCGGCCGAAGCGCCTGTGTAGTCTCTCGATAACTCGACATCGCTTCGGCGTACCAGTCTTGGCGCGAAGCGTCCGGTTCGAGGCCTCGCGTCGGCGCGGTGCAGGCATCCGAGGCTGTGGTGAGATCAGGGAACAGGCCGAGGGCCGACGCGGAGCTGACGGCCGTGCCCACGAGTGACAGATTATCCTCATGTGCTACCCGAACCGGGCGTCCGAGCGCGTCGACCGTCGATTGCAGCCAGAGCGGGTTCTTGCAGATGCCGCCGGCCACCACGATCCGGTCGATTTCGACCCCTCGTTGCTCGAGCACGTCCACGACATTCGCGGACCCCAGCGCGATCGAGTCCACTGCCGACGCGTAGATGTCCGCCCGGTCGTGCCCGAGCGACAGGCCGAGGATCGCTCCGCGCAGATTGGCGTCTCGGTAGGGTGTGCGATTGCCCATCCAGTAGTCGAGCATCAGCAGCCCCGAACCCTCGGCGATGCGGCCGCTCGCCTCGGCGATAAGCGCCGTATGGCCCGCCGCATCGAGGCCGAAGATGGTGTGGCTGAGCCAGTTGAGGATGGAGCCCGTCGACACCTGACCCCCTTCGACCAGCCAGAGGCCATCCACCAACGCGTTGGGATAAGGACCCCAGAAGCCGGAGACGTCGCCCCGTTCGGCGAGATGGGTGAGGTGGACATTCGAGGTGCCGCCGATCAGCAGCATGCCGCTCGGCGCGACGGTGCCCGCGCCGAGCACGCCGATATGTGCGTCGATGCCGCCCTGTGCGACGATAGCCCGCGAGGTGATGCCGAGCGCGGCGGCCACATCCGGACGAAGGGGGGCCACCGTTTCCCCGACGGGGACGACCCGGCGGGGAAGCTTGTCCGCCAGTTCGGGCACGCCCAGCGCTGCATAAACGTCCGGGACGAACGCGCCGTTGAGGGAATCGTAGTTCCACTTGCAAGCAGCGTTCATGCGCGAGGCGGCCCATTCGCCGGTCAGGCGGTAGTTGACGAAATCGAGCGCTTCGCAGATGACAGCGGCGCGATCATAGACGGCCCGTTCGTTCGCCGCGAGCCACATTGCCTTCGGTACCAGCCACTCGCTGGCATCCTCGCCGCCGCTATAGGCCATCACCGGATGGTCGATGCGCCCCGTGTCACGCGATTCCTTCGTCGCGCGGGCGTCCATCCAGAGGATTGCGGGCCGCAGCGGTGCGCCTTCCCGGTCACAGACGACGACGGAGGAGGCGGTGGTCGCGACGCATACCGCCGCGATCTCGCCGGTTCCGGCTTCGGCCACCGCCTGCGATCCTGCGCTCAGCAGCGATCGCCACCATTGCTCGATGTCCTGCTCGGCCCAACCGGGTTTCGGGTATCGGGTTTCATAGGAGGCCTCGCGCAGCGACAGCATCTTCCTGCGCTCTATATCATAGACACCGGCCCTCACGCCTCCAGTGCCCAGATCAATGCTCAAAACCTTCGTCATGCCGTCGGTTCCTCCCGATGCTTGCCGTTTTCAGGGCCGGAAAAGCACCTTGGAGAAAAACAGGCTCCGGTCCTCCCTGAAGCGTGCGAACATTGCAGGGAGTTCGGAAAGATCAAGATCGTGCGTGATCATGAACTCCCATTCGAGTTCGCCTGACCCGAGCTTTTCGAGTGAAACCGTCCATTGGGGGCCAGGAAACGGTGCGCCGAACGAGTTCCAGGATCCGTGCAGCGAAACCTCCTGGCGCAGGAAATGCTGGAATGTCTTGTTGTCGAGCTGCACCTCGCCGACCGGAATGCCGATGAAGGCGACATGTCCACTTGGCGCGGCAAGCCGCGTGGCTGCATTGATAGCGGAGGGATGGCCCGCCGCCTCGATGATGACGTCGCACAGCAGATCGGTGCCCGGTTCGGTTCCGGCCAGGAAAGTATGCGTCGCGCCGGCGCGGCGCGCGAGTTCCAGCTTTGCTTCGGAGATATCGATCGCTACGACCTGGCTCGCGCCCATCAGCTTCATCCATTGTATGGCGAAGAGGCCGATCGGCCCGCACCCGATGACGCCGCCGCGCTGCCCCATGCGCACGCCGCCTGCCTTCCATATCGCGTGCAATGCGATCGAAGCCGGGTCGGTCATGGCCGCCGCACGTGGGTCGATCCCCTTCGGGGTCTTGATGAGATTGCCCACCGGCACGGCAACGAATTCGGCATAGGCACCGTCGCGGCGTGATCCGAAATAGTCATAGTGGCGGCAGCGCGAGAAATGCCCCTGCTGGCATTGGTCGCACTTGAAGCAGGGCAGCATGGGCGCGACCGCCACGAGTTCGCCCGGCGCGAACCCTTCCACACCATCACCAATCTCGGTGATATGGCCGGAAAACTCGTGACCGCAGATCAGCGGCATTTTGTGCGCGCCCTTGATCAGCATCCGCGGCAAGTCGGAGCCACAGACGCCTACCGAGGCCACCCTCACCATCACGTGGCCATACGAAACGATGGGTTTCGGAACGGTTTCGAGACGGATGTCTCCGGGCGTATGGAGAACTGCAGCGCGCATGCTCGGAAAGGTCCTGCTTTTTGGTGTGATATTCTTACGGGCGAGCGACACGTTCGCCGCCTCGACCCGTCCCTCGCGAGGTCGAAAGACGGACCTCGCGAGGGTGGGGAGGATGCTCGTTCCCGAGCCTGCTTACTGGCCGATCACCTGTGGCCGGTATTCCGCGAAGAGCCCGTCATGCGGAAACTTGCCGACATTCTCGGGCGTGACAAGCTGGGTGCCAGCGTCCACGAAGTCGGAAACTTTCCGATCGGCCGCAGCTTCACGCGCGACCTGAATGGTCACGTCCCCGAGATACTGCGGATCGTTGAGGGCGGTCGCGATATAGTTGCTGCCGCTTTCCATGAGCTGCAGCGCTTCCGACAGACCGTCGACGCCGGCCACGAACACGTCCTTGCGGCCGTTCTCGGTCAGGACCTGCAGCGCGCCGAGCGCCATGTCGTCATTATGGGCGTAGACGACTTTTACGTCCGAATTGGCCTGCAAAAGGTCCTGCATTGCAGTGACCGCGTTGGCTCGAATGTATTCCGCATATGGCCCCTGGACGATCGTATGACCTGAGCCCTCGATAGCGGCATGGAAGCCGTCGCGGCGGTCCATCATGACCGCGCCGCCTGCGTCGCCCTGGATCTCGACGATCTTGGCACCTTTGACGCCTTCGTCAGCGAGCTTCTTCACGACCGCCTCGCCCACCAAACCGCCCATCTTCTTGTTGTCGCGGCCGACATGCGCCGTGACGCCCTCGCCATTTATCGGGCGGTCGACGGTGATGACGGGGATGCCGGCAGCTGTGGCGGCTTCAAGCGACGGAACGACGGCATCCGGATTGACCGGATTGATGATCAGCGCGTCGACGCCCTGCGTGATGAGATCCTGAATGTCGTTGTTCTGCTTGGAAACATCTCCGTTGGCATCGAGGAAGATCAGCGTGTCGCCGCCGGCCTTCGCGGCCGCCTCGGCGCCATTGCGGAGTTGGACGTAGAAAGGTGACTGGAGCGTCACTTGGCTGAAGCCGATCTTGAGGCCTTCAGCCTGCGCGCTGGCCGGCGAAAAGCCGAGCACGGCGGCAATCGAAAGCGACGAAACGGCGAATGCAATACGGGTCAAGGCATTACGGCGGTCGAGCATGGTTTCCTCCCAAGAGTTCGATGAAACTTCCCAAATGTGCAGAGTTTTCACATTTGTGAGATCAAACTATTGGTAGAGATCGTCCGTTGTCAATAAGGCCAAGCTCGCGCGGCGATGGGAAGCGACGAGCAAGGGCGGACATCCTCATGATTATGCTAATGTTTTGTGGCTTCGACATTGTGGAGAACGGTCCAGCGTGGCTGGTCGTCATTCGGTGTGCCGTGGGATGGTTGGGTTTTCGGATGTCGCTGCTTTCGGGATGCAAGCGGACCCTTGCGAACTGCCGTGAAGGTTCCATGCGATTGCGGAACCACGCAGATCAAACCCAGCTAGGTCAGTATCGTTGACATAAATCGGATCCCGGCGCTTTATGCTGAGCGCCATCCCACGAGCGACGTGCACGTTGCTCATGGGATGGCTTGGTTAGGCAAGGAGAAGATTGTGTCGACCTGGGAAGAAAAATATGCGGCACGTGCTGTGCGCATGCGTGCGTCGGAGATACGGGAACTGCTGAAGCTGCTCGATCAGCCGCATATCATCTCCTTCGCCGGCGGCATTCCCGATCCCGCGCTCTTCCCTAACGACTCCTTTCGAGAAGCCTACGAGAACGTCCTTTCGGGGGAAGGGGCGGGAGCGGCTCTGCAGTACTCGGTCAGCGAAGGCTATCTGCCGCTCCGGGCATGGCTGGTTGATCACATGGGTTCGCTCGGTGTTCCCTGTGCGCCCGAGAACGTCATGATCGTTTCCGGGTCGCAGCAGGCGCTCGACTATCTCGGCAAGCTGTTCCTGTCCCCCGGCGACACGGCGCTTGTCGCGCGGCCGACCTATCTCGGAGCCCTCCAGGCATTCAACGCCTATGAGCCCCGTTACGACCGGCTCGCGCCGGAAGGCAACAACATGACCCCCCAAGCTTATCGGGATGCTGCCGAGAAGGCGGGCGGGCGCGTCGCGCTGGCCTATCTCACACCGGAATTCTCCAACCCGACCGGCGAGACCATCGATCGCGCGGCGCGCGAACGCCTGCTCGATTTGACTGACGAATTGGATATTCCGCTGATCGAGGATGCCGCCTATCAGGCGCTGCGCTACGATGGCGATCCGGTGCCGCCCATCCTCGCGCTCGACGTCGAGCGCAGCGGTGGCATCGACAACACCCGCACGATCTATTGCGGCACGTTCTCCAAAACCCTGTCGCCGGGCCTGCGCATGGGCTGGATCTGCGGCGCCGCGCCGGTTATCCGCAAATTGGTCCTGATGAAACAGGCGTCGGACCTGCACAGCCCGACGATCAACCAGGCCGTCATGCACGACGTCGCGCTGCGCCACTACGACTCCCACACGGCGATGCTGCGCGACGCCTATCGTCGTCGGCGCGACCTCCTGCTGCAGGCGCTGGAAAGACACATGCCGGAAGGCACGAGTTGGACCAAGCCCGAGGGCGGCATGTTCATATGGGTCACCTTGCCCGAGGGCATGGACGGCGGGGCGCTCCTTGCCCGCGCCATCGAAACCGAACATGTCGCCTTCGTACCCGGGCAGGCCTTCCACGCCGATGGTTCGGGTGCCAATACCATCCGCCTCAGTTTTTCTCTGGCCGACGAGACCGCCGCGGAAGAAGGGATGACCCGGCTCGGGCGACTGATCCGGCGAGAAGCTTCCGGCCGCTAACTCTCCCGCTAAGCCTCGGCCTGCCAGAGCGAATAGAGGCAGTTCTACGGCAGCGGGAGTAGCTTAGCTCGCAGCAAAATACGTCATCAGGTTTCGTCTCCCGATTGCCACGAGAGAATGGCTCAGCAGGACGCTACCAAATCGGCAAGACGCTGGCCGAGTGGGCGCCGCGCATCGGCCAGGTCGAGAACGATTGTAAGATGGTTCAGCCCGGCCTCGTTCCTGTTTTCAGAGGCCTGTGCGTGGCGCGTCAACTGCTCGACCAGCCGCTGGGCTTGATCGTGGAACGGAGGGGTTTCCTTTTCCCCTCGGGCGATGATGCGAAGCGGACCCGCATGCTGCGTCGCAGTCAGGGGCGACCAGGCCGCTGCTTCATCGGGGCGCATCTTCGCCTCTTCCTTAAGGAAGCTGGCGGGAATGCCCGACAGGTCATAGATCCCGCTGACTAGCAGCATTCCTTTCAGATCCGGCAGGTCGGGACTTGTGGTCTCATCCGCTCCGGTGGAGGCGAGATACGAGGCCAGGTGGGCTCCGGCGGAGTGGCCGCTGGCGGTAAACCGGGCCGGATCCATGCCCAGGGCAGGGGCGATTGACAGCAGATGACGGGCAGCCGCCCGCACCTGCGCGACTATGGCGGCAAGGCGGGTGTCGGGCATCAACTCATAGGTGACGATAGCGGCGACGCCGCCCGCCTCCAGAACCGGGGCCGCGACCAAACGGTGATCTTCTTTGTTGCCTGATCGCCAATAGCCGCCATGGATGAACATATGGAGGGGCGCACCCGTGGCTGAGTTGGAGGGAAACAGGATGTCCATTCGCTCTCGCGTACCGGGACCATAGGGTACGTCGACTTTCATGGTCACCTGCGCTGCCAGTTCGCGCGATCGCGCAGCGGTTTCGGCCATGATCTCGTCGAAATCCGGAATGAAGTCGCGGTTTCGATAAAAGTCCTTGTCCATCCTGCTTCCCTTGCGTCAGAAATTCACCGCGAAATATTTCGGCTCCATGAACTCGAGGATGCCGCTCACGCCACCCTCGCGTCCCAATCCGCTTTGTTTGGCACCACCGAACGGTGCGGCCGGATCTGACATCAGGCCGCGATTGATGGCAATCATGCCGCTTTCGATACCCCTGCCAACCCGCAATGCGCGCGAGAGATCGCGGGAATAGACGTAGGCGGCCAAGCCGTATTCGGTGTTGTTCGCAAGTCTTATCGCCTCCTCCTCCGTTTCGAAGCGATACACCGGAGCGACGGGACCGAAAATTTCTTCATGGGCGATTTCGGCATCGGTCGGCACGTTCTCCAGCACGGTCGGGGGATAGAAATAGCCGTTGCCCGACAGGGGAGATCCCCCGGTTCGAACCTTGGCCCCGCGCGAGATCGCCTCGCTCACCAGACGATCGATTTTCGACACGGCCTTCGTCGTGATCATCGGACCCACCTGCGTGGCCGGATCAATCCCGGGGCCGACCTTCAGCGCTTCCATCCGTTTCGTCAGGCCCGCGACAAAGGTATCGTGGATTCCCGCCTGTACGTAGAACCGATTCGCCGCAGTGCAGGCCTCCCCCGCATTGCGCATCTTGGCGATCATCGCACCATCGAGCGCGGCCTCCAGATCGGCATCGTCGAAGACGAGGAAGGGCGCGTTGCCGCCGAGTTCCATCGAACAGGAGACTACAGTCCTCGCTGCCTCGGCCAGCAGAATTCGGCCGACCCCCGTCGACCCGGTGAATGATAGTTTCCGCACGCGCGGATCGTCGAGCATGGCGGAGACGACAGGGCCCGGCTTGGAGGTGGTCAGGACGTTGACGACGCCCGGCGGTACGCCGGCCTCGGCGCCGAGGCGGGCCATGGCATAGGCGGTTAGGGGCGTCTCGGAGGCGGGTTTCAGGATCACCGTGCAACCCGCTGCCAATGCGGGACCGATTTTGCGAGTGGCCATTGCAGCGGGAAAGTTCCACGGCGTGATCAGAACCGAGATTCCAATCGGATCGTGATCGACAAGAATATGGTTGGCACCCGAAGGAGCGTGGCGAAACTCGCCGGGGACGCGCACCGCTTCCTCGGCATACCAGCGGAAGAATTCGGCGGCATAGGCTAACTCTCCGCGCGCATCGGGCAGGGCCTTGCCGTTCTCCAGAGAGACGAGCACGGCGAGTTCCTCCGAATGATCGGTCATTAGCGAGAACCAGCGACGCAGGATTTCGGCGCGCTGCCGCGGGGAGGTGGTGCGCCAACCCGCCGCCGCCGCTTCCGCCGCGTCGACAGCACGAAGCGCATCCTCGATCGAGGCATCGGGCACCTCGGCTATCACCTTGGCGGTCGAAGGGTCCACGATCGGTATCCCCGAACCGGGCAGCCATGCGCCGCCGATGTAGAGGCCGTGACTGTGAAGCGACGGATCGGCGTAGTTGGCGTCGCGGGGGTGGAGATTCATCGAATAGGTCCTTCCGGTTACTGGATCAGGCTGTGGTCGCCAGTGAAGGCGGCCTGCAACAGGCGGGTCATGCCCTCCCGGTCGATAGGGCGGGGGTTGTTCTGGATCAGCCGTTCGATCCCGCAGGACTGCTCGGCGACCCAGTCGAGCCGGTCCTCGGCGAGGCCCAACGCCTTCAGCGTCGGTGGGATGCCTATGCGGGCGAAAAGGGCAGCTGTAGCGGGAATGACCTCATCGACGGATCCGAGCCCTGTCACGGCGGCGATCTGCGCAAGCTCCGTCTTGATGGTGGGGCGGTTCCACTCCATGACCCAGGGCATCAGGCAGGCCACGCCCGCGCCATGAGCCGTATGGGTCAGCGTGCCCACCGGATATTGGATCGCATGGGCCGCGGCCGTTCCCGCAACACCGAAGGCAAGGCCGGCGAACATGGATCCCTGCATCACCTTGCTCCGCGCTTCCATGTTGCCACCATCCCGGCAGGCGATCTCCAGCCCTTGCCACAAATGCGCGATCGCGATCAGTGCAAACTGGTCCGAGATAGCATTCTTGCCTATGAACACCCGTTCCTGAGTCAGCGTGGCGGTGGTTGGGCGGCGGGTAGCGGTGAAGGCCTCGATGGCGTGAGTCAGCGCGTCGGCTCCGGCGATTGCCGTCAACCCCGTGGGGCAAGTCAGTGTCAGTTCCGGGTCGCAGATCGCTGCGGCGGGGATCAGGTACGGGCTGGAAATGCCAACCTTCAGGCTACGCTCGGCGTCCGAAAGGACGGCGACAGGCGTGACCTCCGATCCGGTCCCGGCGGTGGTCGGAATTGCGATCAGGGGCAGGATCGGGCCGGGCACCTTGAGTTCGCCGTAGTAGTCCTGCGGCCTGCCGCCATGCGTCAGCAAGAGCGCCATGCACTTCGCCATGTCGAGGCAGGAGCCGCCGCCGATTCCGATCACCAGATCGGGAGCAAAGCCTGTCGCGGCCTCCGCGGTGGCGATGACGGCGTCGACCGGCACGTCCGGCGGCGTGCCGCTTTCGACGTGGACGGATAGACCCGCCCGGTCCAGGTCCGCGATCATGGCGAGGAAGTCACCATCCGCCGCCATCCTTGCATCAGTGACGACCAACGCCCGGTTCCCCAGGCGCGAGGCGACAAGGCCAAGCGCCTTTCGTTGGCCGGCACCGAAGATGATCTCGCGCGGCGCTCTGATCGTGCCGAATTGCTGCATATTTGGTATCCTCCAGTTCAAGTCAGGCGGGCTGCAAGGTCCGCAGTTCGTTCAACAAGGCTTCGGGTACGTCGATTCCGTCGCGTAGTGTGGCGGAACGCCGCGTGCGCATCCCATCGCCGGGAACCGCTATCGGCCGATTGATGTCGACCGGGCGCGAGCACCTCAGCGCGTCGAGATAGGCGGCAAGCCGGGTTATGGTTCGTTCGTCCGCACCGGGATCGATCAGGATCAGCACGTCGCCTTTGTTGGCCGGGTGCGTCGTGTCGAGCGTGCCATGAATCTCGGGTGCGAGGTCGGAGCCCGCCAGCGCGGCCACCAGCAGTTCGAAGGCCAACCCGAGGCCGTAGCCCTTGGCATCGCCGAAGGGGGCGATCGCCCCTGACTTTGCGGCTTCGGCGTCTGTGGTCGGGTTGCCATCCACATCGACTGCCCATCCTTGCAGCAGGCTCTCACCACGCAGGGCGTAGTTGTGGATCTTGCCCATGGAGACGAGGCTCGTCGCCAGATCCAGTACGAAGGGCGTCTCGCCGGTAGGAATACCTATGGCGATGGGATTGGTGCCCAGCATCGCCTCCGTGCCCCCAAAGGGATGAACCAACGCCTCGCTCGTCGAAAGCAAGATGCCGATCAGCCCACGCCGCGCCGCCTGTTCGGCGTAGTAGGCCAACATTCCGATGTGGTTCGCATCGCGAATCGCGGCGAGAGCAAGGCCCGAATTCTCAATTGCCGGTAAAAGCGCCTCAAGCGCGCTCATCACGGCGACCGGTCCCAAGGCGCGCTGGCCGTCGACCTGCAGCAGAGCGTGCCCACGCCATCGATGCGTTCCCGTCGCGAACGGATTGGCCAGGCCACGGTCGATGCGCGCGAGCAGTCGTGGTAGGCGCTGAAGCCCATGCGAAGGCAGGCCGCGCAGTTCGGCTTCGATCAACAGATCAGCCTGTAGCCAAGCCACCTTCGGTGGCGCGCCACGCTCCTCCAGCAAGCCGGTAGCCAGCCTTCTCAGATCGGATTCAGCGACCCGCATCGGAAATCCTATTTCAAATCGTATATGATATTGTGTTTGACATTCGATATCGTATTTGCAATTCATTCGGCCGTGTCAAGTCGAAGATGCGAGGATGAATTGATGGGAGCCGCTGCGGAGCGTGACGGGAGCAAAGCCGCCATGGTGCGTCCAGCAAGCGTCGTGGACGGCGTCTATGACAACGTCTACGAGCGCCTGATGTCGCTGGAGATCGCGCCGGGTGCGCGCATCCCGATCGATGTGATCGCCCGCGATCTGAATGTCTCGCAGACACCAGTGCGCGAGGCGCTCTCGCGGCTGGAGCGCGAAGGCCTGGTGCGCAAGGCGCATCTGATCGGATACAGTGCCGCACCGCAGTTGACGCGCAAGCAGTTTGACGATCTTTACACCTTCCGCCTGCTGCTCGAGCCCGAAGGGGCGCGACTGGCAACTCTGAATATGACGCCGGTCGCGCTGAAGGCGCTGGAGGAGACTGCCGCCGACATGGGGCGTGGGGCGCCGCCGGTGGATCGCACCAGCCGCTACTCGCGCTTTGCGCGCGCCGATGCGCATTTCCACGACGAGATCCTCAAGATCGCCGGGAATGAGGTAATACGCTCGACCCTGTTCAACCAGCATGTGCATCTGCACATCTTCCGCCTGATGTTCCATAGCCGCGTCACACAAGAAGCGCTGGAAGAACATGAAAACCTGCTCGCCGCCTTCCGCGCGGGCGATGCCGCAGCGGCCGAGAACGCGATGCGCGCACATATCTCACGCTCGCGTGACCGGCTGCTCGCCGCCTTCGAATGACCATGTCCAAGACGCTGCCTGTTTCCGGCCCGGCTCCGGTGGTTGCTACTGGCCCGTCCCCGGCGATGCGTGCCGAGGGACTGGGCAAGGCCTATGGTGCGATCACCGTGCTGACCGATGTCACGCTCGATATCTACGCAGGCGAGGTGCATGCGATCATCGGTGAGAACGGGGCGGGAAAATCCACGCTGATGAAGTTGCTGTCCGGTCATTTGCGCCCGACGGCAGGGCATATGTCGATGGCGGGCCAGTCGACCGAATTCGACGATGCGGTTGCCGCTGAGGCGGCGGGAGTGGTGCTGGTTCATCAGGAAATCCTGTTGGCCCCCGATCTGACCGTGGCGGAAAATCTGTTCCTCGGCCGTGAACTGACACGCGGGCTGATCGCCGATGATCGAACGATGAACCGACGAGCGGCGGAAACCCTCGCTTCGATCGGCGCGCATTGCCATCCACGAGACCGGGTGGGCGACCTGCCACTCGCCCAGCGGCAGCTGGTACAGATCGCCCGCGCACTGCTGGAGCCGCGCAAGGTGGTGATCTTCGATGAACCCACTGCCGTTCTGGCCAACGACGAAGTGACCGCCCTTCTCAATGTGGTGCGGGGCCTGCGCGACAAGGGCGCGGCTGTTCTCTACATCTCTCACCGGCTGGATGAGGTGGAGGCGCTGGCCGACCGAATTACGGTTTTGCGCGACGGCAAGATGATCGGCACGTGGCCCGCGAAGGGGTTGTCGCAGCGCGACATGGCCGAACTGATGGTCGGCCGCGAACTGGATATGCTCTACCCCCGCAAGCGGCCCGCGCCACAGGGCGATCCGCTGCTGGTGGTCGAGAGCCTTTCGATCGATCATGGCGCGCAGCAGGGCAGCTTTTCTCTGCGAGCCGGCGAGGTCCTGGGCATTGGTGGCATGATCGGCTCGGGCCGGACCGAGTTGTTCGAGGGCCTGCTAGGGCTGCGCCGTTCCCACGCAGGGTGTGTGACGCTGAACGGGGCCGCGATTGTGCATCGCTCGGTCGACGCCTGGCAGAGCGCGGGGCTGGTCTACCTGACCGAAGATCGCAAGGGAAAGGGCCTGCTGCTGGAGGCATCTCTAGCGGGCAACCTGACCCTTCAGGCGCTTGATGTCGTGCACCCCCGGCTGGCGCTGGATCGCCGCAGAGAGGCGGCGGAGCTCGACCGCGCCTTGCTGGAATACGATATTCGCGTCCGCTCGACCCGCCTGGACGCGGGCCAGCTTTCGGGCGGCAATCAGCAGAAGCTGCTTTTGGCCAAGGTGATGCTGACCGACCCTTCCGTCGTGATCATCGACGAACCGACCCGCGGTATCGATATCGGCAATAAGAGCCAGATCTACGAGTTCATCGACAGGCTGGTCCGGGTCGGTAAGGCCTGCGTCGTGATCTCGTCCGAACTGCCCGAACTCGTGGGGCTGTCCGACCGGGTTCTGGTGATGCGAGGGGGGCGCATCGTGGCCGAACTGATCGGCGAGCAAATTACCGAACAGAACGTCGTCTATGCGGCGACCAGCGGAAAGGGTCACGAGCCCGCTCTGCGCGCAACCGAGGGGAAAGCGCAATGACAAGCGTCACAGCTACGGCGGCGGGCAACGAGGGCTCGCTCCGCATCCGTTGGGCCGATATGGGCCCGTTCATCGCGCTGGGGGTGGTGGTGCTGATCGGAACGCTGATCAACAGCAGTTTCGTCGCTGACACCAATATCGCCAATGTTGTCACCCGCTCCGCCTTCATCGCGATCATTGCCGTGGGCGCGACCTTTGTCATCTCGTCGGGCGGGCTTGATCTCTCGGTCGGCTCGATGATGGCCTTCGTGACCGGCATTATGATCCTGACGATGAACCGACTGGAGCCGTCGATGGGCGCAAATGCCATTCTGGTCGGCGCGGGGGTCGGTTTGTTGGTCGGCGCGCTGTGTGGCTTGCTCAACGGACTGATCGTGACGGTTGGTAAAATTGAGCCTTTTATTGCCACACTTGGTACCATGGGGATCTTCCGCGCCCTGATAACATGGATGTCGGATGGCGGCTCGATCCCGATCGACCGTGCCCTGCGCGACCCCTATCGCCCGGTCTATTTCGGCAACGTGCTCGGCATACCCGTGCCCGTACTCATCACGCTGGTCGTGGTTCTGATCGGGGCGTTCGTCCTTTACCGAACCAAATACGGGAGGCGCTGCATGGCGGCGGGATCGAACGCCGAGGTGGCGCGCTTCTCGGGAGTCTCGGTGGCGAAGGTCCGTACTACCGCTTTTGTAATCCAGGGCCTGTGCGTCGCCACCGCCGCTATCTGCTACATCCCCCGTCTTGGCGCGGCCACGCCCACCACCGGACAACTTTGGGAACTACAGGTGATCACCGCCGTGGTGATCGGCGGAACCGCACTGCGCGGTGGCAAGGCGAGGATCTGGGGCACGGTCGCGGGTGCGCTGATCCTCGAAGTGATCGCCAACCTCATGGTGCTTTCAAACATGGTGTCCGAATACCTCGTGGCCGCCGTGCAAGGGGTGATCATCATCCTCGCAATGCTTGCCCATCGCTTCATGAAATAGCCGCCTGAGGCTGGCGGCCATCAGTTCGAAAAAGGAGGAAATGTAGATGACGACTATCACCAAGCGCGCCCTTGGCCTGCTTTCAGCAGCCAGCCTCGTAGCAATTGCCGCGACTGCGGCAATCGCACAGGACAAGAGGACCATAGCCGTCTCGATCCCGGCTGCGACCCACGGCTGGACCGGTGGCGTGGTCTACCACGCCGAACAGGCTGAAAAGGAGATCGAGGCCGCTTTCCCGAACATCGATGTGATCGTGAAGACCTCGCCCTCGGCTACAGCACAGGTCTCGGCACTGGAAGACCTCTCCGCCAGCCAGAAGCTCGACGCTCTGGTCATCCTGCCGTTCACCTCGGAAGAGTTGACCGGCCCGGTCGAGCAGGTGAAGGCGAACGGCACCTTTATCGCCGTTGTCGACCGTGGCCTGACCGACCCTGCCATTCAGGATCTCTACGTCGCCGGCGACAATGTTGCCGTCGGGGCCAACACCGCGAAGTGGCTGGCGGAAAAGCTGGGGAACGAGGGCAAGATCGTCGTCTTGCGCGGTATTCCGACGGTGATCGATGACGAGCGCATCCAGGGCTTTACCGACGTCATCAAGAGCACAAAGATCGAAGTCCTCGACATCCAGTATGCCAACTGGAATCAGGACGAGGCCTTCAAACTGATGCAGGACTATCTCGCCAAATATCCGCATATAGATGCCGTCTGGGCCAATGACGACGACATGCTTTTGGGCGTGTTGGAGGCGGTCAAGCAATCCGGTCGGACCGAGATCAAATATGCGCTTGGCGGCAACGGCATGAAGGATGTCGTCGAGATGGTGATGGCGAAAGACGCCGTTACTCCGATCTCAACACCTTATCCTCCTTCGATGATCAAATCGGCCATCTACATGACCGCCGCGCAATTTGCGGGGCAGGCGCCGGTGCGCGGGAGTTTCAAACTGGACGCCCCCTTGATCACGCCTGAGAACGCCGAGCAGTTCTACTTCCCCGACTCGCCGTTCTGATGACCCTTGCCCAAGGCGCCTGTATCCCGGGCCTTTTTGACATACAGACAGGAGACCAATCATGAGTGGCAAAAAAATCCTCATGCTCTGCGGCGAGTTCACGGAGGAGTATGAAATCTACGTCTTTCAGCAGGGGATGGAGGCTGTCGGACATATCGTCCACGTCGTCTGCCCCGACAAGAAAAAGGGCGAGATGATCCAGACCTCGCTGCATGACTTCGAGGGCCATCAGACCTATGTCGAGCGCTACGGGCACTTGGCCGAGATCAATAAGACCTTCTCCGAGGTCAACCTCGAGGAATATGATGCCGTCTACTGTGCTGGCGGGCGTGGGCCGGAATACATCCGAACCGACAAGCGCGTCCAGGCCATGGTGCGCCACTTCCATGAGACCGGAAAGCCGATCTTCACGATCTGCCACGGCGTCCAGATCCTTGTGGCAGTGGATGGCGTGGTGCGAGGCAAGAAAGTGGCGGCCCTCGGCGCCTGCGAGCCGGAAGTGATCTTGGCGGGAGGCACCTATATCGACGTGAAGCCGCATGAGGCCTTCGTCGATGGCAACATGGTCTCAGCCAAGGGCTGGACCGGTCTGGCGGCCTTCATGCGCGAATGCCTGAAGGTACTAGGGACCAAGATCTCCCACGGCTGAACCATTTTGCAAGGAGGGCGCTTTGGCGCCCACCTTTCATCGATCGATTCAGCGGCAAGGCGCCGCGCTTAGAGCGTGTCGCTGGCAATCGGATTCGGATGACACGCTTTAGGTCTTTGTTTTTGCCGCATTCTCGCGACGCCGACCGATTTCCGGTCGGCTGCGAAATGCTCTAGGCGCCTACAACGCCGACAGCTTCTCCGGTTTTTCGGGAATGTTGAGCATCGGCGCGGTGCGGAACAGATCCGTCATGGAGCGTAGCACGCGCGTCGTATTGGCGGATAGGACAGGCGGCCGTCCTGCGTCGGGCGCGGCCTCTCCTTCGGCTGTCTTTTTGTTCTTCTCCGCGGCCTTGGCGGCCACCTCGGGCGAAACGAATGGATTCTCTATGCCGGGAATCGGCTTTATGTCGATGTTCTGATGGGCATAGGCCATCAGCCGCTGCCAGGTCATTGCAGGCAATGAGCCTCCGGTCATTTCCTTCGTCGAGGTGAAGTCGTCGTTACCCATCCACACCGCGGCGGTGTAGTTGCCGGTGAAGCCGACATACCAGGCGTCGCGATAGGCCTGCGTGGTGCCGGTCTTTCCTGCCGAACGGATGCCGGGCAGCGCGGCGCGGCGTGCAGTGCCGATCTCGGGTATCTGGACGAGAATCGAGTTCATTTCGGCGAGTGCTTTTTCCGACAGAACGCGACGCGGCTTCGCAGCGTCGCGTTCGAAATCGTAGATCACCTCGCCGGAATGAGTGACGAGCTGTGTTATGCCGTGCCGCAGTCCGGCATAACCGTTGTCGGCGAACACGCTATAGCCGGTCGCCTGATCCATGACGGTCATCCCTGATGTGCCCAGGACCATGGTCTTATGGGAGCTGATCTCCGATTCCACGCCCATCGCCTTGGCCAGTTCCTTGATGGGCTTGGTGGTCAAATGGTCCTTGGCCAGCCGCACCGGGACGGTATTGATCGACTTGATCAGCGCCATGGCGAGCGTGGTGCGTCCGGAATAGCCGCGAGAATAGTTCTTCGGTGACCAGCCACCCCAGGAGATCGGGCCGTCAGAGATCACGTAGTCCGGCGTGAGGCCGCTCTCCATCGCGGCGGCATAGACGTAAGGCTTGAAGGAGGAGCCGGCCTGGCGCAACGCCTTGGTGGCGCGGTTGAACTGGCTCGTCCCGTAGTCGCGTCCGCCGACGATCGCCCGTACGGCGCCATTGGTCTCGATGACGACGATCGCGCCTTCGGTAACACCGTAATCCTTGCCGAACTGCCGCAGATGGTATTCCAGAGATTCCTCAGCCGCCGATTGGATGTTCATGTCGATCGTGGTGCGTGCGACCATCGAATGCATGCCGGATTTCTCGGCAACGCGCTTGGCTTCCTCGAATGCCCAATCCAGGAAATAATCCGGGCTCTTGCTGTTGCCGCGGTCAATGACGTTGGCCGGGTGTAGGCGCGCCGAAAGCACTTGGCCCTCGGTCATGAAGCCACCTTGCACCAGATTGGTCAGGACCTCATTGGCGCGTGCGCGGGCAGCGGGCAGGTTGACATGAGGCGCGTATTTCGCGGGAGCCTTGAACAGTCCGGCCAGCATGGCCGCCTCTGCAAGGGTCAAATCCTTTATCTTTTTGCCGAAATAAAAGTCGGCGGCGGCGGCGATGCCAAAGGTGCCGCCGCCCATATAGGCGCGGTCGAGATAGAGCTGGAGAATTTCCTTCTTCGTGAGGTTCATCTCCAGCCAGAGCGAAAGGAACGCCTCCTTGATCTTGCGTTCGACGGTGCGCTCGTTCGACAGGAAGAGGTTCTTTGCCAATTGCTGAGTGATGGTGGAGCCGCCCTGCACGACGGAATTGGCGCGCACATTCTCCTGCATGGCGCGCGTAAGGCCGAGAAAGTCGATGCCGAAATGGGTGAAAAACCGGCGATCCTCGGTCGCCAGAACCGCCTTGACGACATGGTCGGGAAATTCGTCGACCGGCACGGAATCGCGCTGGATGATGCCGCGCTGCCCAATCTCGTTGCCGTAGCGGTCGAGGAAGGTGACGGCGAAGTCGCCCTGCGAACGCCAGTCCTTGGACGTTTCCTCGAATGCGGGCATGGCCAGCGCAAGCAGGACGACCGAACCCGCTGTCCCGAGCGTCGCGGCTTCGCTGGCGAGTTCGACGGCGGCCCGCCGCCAGCCGGTAACGCGGAAGCGCCGGAAGAAGATGGTCAGCGTTTCCCAGAGCTCGCGGGCTTTGAACCCCGCATCATAGAGGCTCGAATCGATCCAGGCATCGATGGCCAGCAGGCGTTTGGCCTTCAAGCCTTGCGACTTCCGTGGTTCGACAGGATCCGCCATCGTACACCTTGCCTCCATGAACATGTGGGAGCCAAACCGGGAATGTCACGGAATGGCCGCAAGGAGGCCGCCGTTTTTCCCTGATTTTCCTACCGGCGGCAAGAACAAAGCCTACTGACCGATAGCTTTTCGTAAACACGGTAAAGTGTAGGAACTGCCCTGTGGAAACGGCGTTCGAGACGTTTCACCGCAGGTATGACAGCAGAGAGGGAGGAAACATGGCGTCTCTGGCCACCGACCTGCAGGACGCGGTCTTGCGTACGCTCTCCACCGAAGCGGCTCTGCCAGGTATTTCAAGCGTGCACGACAGGACGCCGGCCGGATATCCTCACATCACCTTCGGACGAACCGGCGTCTGCGACTGGAGCGGCACGGAAAACGAGAATGAACAACTCTTCACGCTTCATGTATGGTCGAAGGCGCGCAGCGACGATGAAGCCCTGTCCATCATGCAACGCGCCAGGGCGCTTCTAGACGGGCGCACGCTTGCCCTTGGTGACGGGGAGGTCGCGGCGGTGCGTCTGGAGTTCACGGAAGCCCGCCATGACGAGGACCTCGAACTTCGCCATGGCTTGCTTCGATTCCGCGCGACAGCAGGCGCCGCCCCCAGGCGAGCTCGCCGTCCGCGGGGCATGACGAAGGCCTGATCCTTCTTCCCCATACTGCTTCCACTTCCCGGTGTTTTGTCGTTAGATGCCGGAAAGGTTACATTGCCGTTCATTTCGTGTTCAGGACCCGTGATTTAGAAGCAGGCATGACAGTTTTCCGCACCCTTCTTCGCATACCCTTTGCCGCGCTTCGAATGGCGGCGGTGGTTGCCGTGCTTGGGGCGACGGCCCCCACGGTAGCCGCGGCGGATTGCTTTGCGATCGGGCAGCAAGTCGCGGCGCAAAACGGCGGAACCCTCGCCAGGGCCACGCCTGCCACGCAGGACGGGCAGCCCGTATGCCGGATAGTCGTGCTCCTCCCCGCCAAGGAGGGCGAGCGCCCGCGCAGGGCCGAATTCGTCGTGCCGCAGAATTGACGATCACGATTTTCCAATCCTGCCAATTCGGCCTATACCTTCCGACGCCGTCTCAACAGCCGATGTGATTCCATGCGCATACTCGTCGTCGAGGATGACAAGGACCTGAACCGCCAGATTTCCGAGGCGCTCGTCGATGCGGGCTATGTCGTCGACCGCGCCTTCGATGGCGAGGAGGGGCATTATCTTGGCGAGACGGAACCTTACGACGCCGTGGTGCTCGATATCGGCCTGCCGCAGATGGACGGGATCAGCGTGGTCGAGCGCTGGCGGCGCGACGGCCGGAAAATGCCCGTGCTGATGCTGACGGCGCGCGACCGCTGGAGCGACAAGGTGGCTGGCATCGATGCCGGCGCGGACGACTACGTCACCAAGCCCTTCCACATCGAGGAGGTGCTGGCGCGCGTGCGCGCATTGATTCGTCGGGCGGCTGGTCACGCATCTTCGGAACTGATCTGCGGCCCGCTGCGCCTCGACACCAAGGCTTCGAAAGCCGACGTGAACGGCATGCCCTTGAAACTCACCTCTCACGAGTTTCGGCTGCTCGCCTATCTTATGCATCATGTCGGCGAAGTGGTTTCGCGCACCGAGCTGGTGGAGCATCTTTACGATCAGGATTTCGACCGCGATTCCAACACGATCGAGGTCTTTGTCGGACGGTTGCGCAAGAAGATGGGCGTGGACATGATCGAGACCGTGCGCGGCATGGGCTATCGCATGCGCGAGCCCGGGGCGTGAGCGGCGGCGCGTTCGCGATCTGAAGTCATGGCGACCCTCAGGATCGTTCCACGCTCACTGACCATCAGGGTCATTGCGCTTTCCACGATCTGGGCGGTTCTGGCGCTGATCGCCATCGCCACGGTCATCACAACGCTCTATCGCCAGGCAAGCGAACGCGGTTTCGAGAGCCTGCTTTCGGCGCATCTCTTCAACCTGATCGGCTCGGTGGGGGTTTCGGGCGGCGGATCGCTGATCGGCAGCCCCGACCTCGGCGATCTCAGGTTCTCCGAACCCGCTTCCGGATGGTATTGGTCGGTCGAGCCGGTTTCGGAGGGCCTCATCGGCGAGCTCCACTCGCCCTCCATGACGCGATCGATCCCATCACCGCTGGTGTCGGAGGTTCCCTTCACTGCCCAATTCCAGCGCGGCTACACGGCCGAGGGTATTGCCGGCGAGAGGCTGCGGGTCATTGAAAGCGAGTTCGTTCTCGATATCCGCAATCGCATTGCGCGTTTTAGGGTCATGGGTAACCTGAGCGAGCTGGACGCAGAGATCGACAGTTTCGAGCGCCGCCTCTACACCTATCTGTCGATCTTCGGTGTCGGCATGATTGCCATCAATGCCGGGGCCATCTTGCTCGGACTGCAGCCGTTGCAGCGTGTGCGCAATGCTCTGGCCCAGGTTCGCGAAGGCACGGCTCAACGCCTTGACGGCAGTTTTCCTGCCGAGATCGAGCCGCTGGCCAACGAGACGAACGCCCTGATCGAGAACAACCGGCGAATCGTCGAGCGCTCGCGGACGCAGGTCGGCAATCTCGCTCATTCCCTCAAGACGCCGCTGGCGGTGCTGCTCAACGAGGGCCGGCTTATCGGCGGAGACAAGGGCAGGCTCATCACCGAGCAGACCACGGCCATGCAGAAGCAACTCGATCACTATCTGCAGCGGGCGCGCATCGCCGCTCAGCGCGACAGCGTCGTCTATCGCACACCCGTCGGCACCTCGCTCAAGCGCATGATCCGAGTCATGGAGAAGCTCAATCCCAAGATCGGCATGCGGCTCTCTCTACCGTCCAACGAACTCCTGTTCGCCGGCGAACGCGAGGATCTCGAGGAGATTTCCGGGAATCTCCTGGAGAACGCGATGAAATGGGCTTCGTCTACAGTCGCGGTTTCGGTGACCGCTGGAGAGGAGCAGCAGCGCGACGCGACTTTCGTGCTGGCGATCGAGGATGACGGGCCTGGTATTCCGGAAGCCGAGGCGCGCGAGGCGCTGAAGCGGGGGAGACGGCTGGATGAGACCAAGCCGGGTACCGGTCTCGGGCTGGCAATCGTCGCCGACCTGATCAATGAATATGGCGGACGGCTGGCGCTGGAACGCTCCGCGCTGGGCGGGCTCAAGGCCATCGTCGAGCTCAAACGAGCGCAGTAATTGTCGTCGAACGTAGGATAGCAACTTGGTCCAAATTCGGTCAAAGATCGGCATTAGCGGGTTTCGCTGTTGCGAGGACCTGGCTCGTTCAACCTCGAATTGTGGCAGACCGGTGCGGACGATGAGATTTCAGGTGGCGGTGGTCGCCGGATTGCTGGCTGTTTCGGGCTGTACGACAATGGGGATCGGGCGCGGAACCAATGCAGGCTCCGGCGGCGCTATCAGCGAGGCGAAGCCCGAGCAGGTCGCCACGACGATCATCAGCGCCATGGGGGGAGGGCTGATCGGCGGCTCGATCGGCAATGGGCTCGACAATACCGAACGGCGCAGCGCGCTCGAGGCAGAGTACCGGGCGCTCGAACATACGCCGAGCGGACAGGTGGTGACCTGGCGCGGCGACGATGGACGGTATGGCGAAGTGGTCGCCGCTCAGCCCTACCGGGTTGGCTCGCAGGATTGCCGCCAATACAAGCATACGGTCATCGCCAACGGAGAGCCGAAGACGGTGCGTGGCACAGCCTGCCGCAATCCTGACGGCAGTTGGACACCTCTGACCTGATCGGTCGCCAGATCCGGCGCGGAGCCGGCTGGCACTCGTCAATTGGCCGCATCACGTGATCATTGGCACCGGTCGCAGCAAGGGTTATGTCATCGGCATGTTCTTCTGGTTTGCCGCAGCCTTGCTTACCCTTGCTGCCAGTCTGGCCGTGCTGATGCCGCTGGCACGTCGGGAGCCCGACCGGCCAGGCGCGGGCGAGCACGATCTCGAAGTCTACAAGGACCAACTCGCCGAGCTGGACCGGGACGCCGGCCGCGGCCTGATCCAGCCGTCGGAAGCTGGCGAGGCACGAGCTGAAATCGGCCGGCGCATTCTCAAGGTGGCTGCCGGCGCACAAGCTGGCGGCGAGCCGACAGGCCGGCTCGCGACGCGGCTCGTCGGCATGGCCGCGGTGCTTGCCGTGCCGTTGGTGAGCTGGGCTTTTTACAGCTACCTCGGGTCGCCTGATCTACCATCCGAGCCTCTGCAGGCCCGACTGGAGGCCGATCCGGCGAAAAGTCCGGTCGAGGAACTGGTGGCACGGGCCGAAGCTCATCTGGCCGCCAATCCGGATGACGGCAAGGGATGGAACGTTCTGGCGCCGATATATCTGCGCGTCGGGCGGTTCCAGGATGCCGTGACGGCCTACGGCAATGCGATCCGGCTGGAGGGCGCGACCGCGAATCGCGAGGCCGGGCTCGGCGAGGCTATCGCGGCAACGGCTGGAGGCGCCTTGAACCCCGAGGCGCGTGCGGCCTTCGAACGGGCCCTCAAGCTGGAGCCCGGCAATCCGAAGGCGCGATTCTTTCTTGCCGCTGCCTTGTCGCAGGACGGCCGCGTCGAGGAGGCGAGCGCCGGCTGGCGAGCCATGGTCGCGGATTTACCCGCCGATTCGCCGTGGCGCGCCGCAGCGAAGCAGGCCCTTGCCGAAACAACGAAACGCCTGACCGGGACCAGTGAACCCGCCGGATCGCCCGGCCCCTCGCAGGAGGACATGGATGCGGCAGCCTCGATGTCCGATGCCGACCGCACAGCCATGATCGAGACCATGGTCGCCAATCTGGACGAGAAGCTGCGGCAGAATCCCAAGGATCCGGAAGGATGGCGCAGACTGGTGCGTTCTTACATGGTGCTCGATCGCCGGACGGAAGCGGCGGCGGCGCTGGACCGCGGCGTCACGGCGCTGGGCGCCGGTAGCACCGATGCTGCCGCGCTGCTGGAGTTCGCCGCCGGACTGGGCCTGACGCGAACCGAGTAGGACGATGACACGCAAGCAGAAGAGATTGTCGGTGATTGGCGGGGCGCTGGCCTTTCTCGGCCTCGCCACCTTTCTGACGTTCTACGCGCTCGGACAGAAGGCGTCCTATTTCTATATGCCTGGCGATCTTGCCGAGAACCCTGTCGCGCAAGGCCAGCGCATCCGGTTGGGCGGCCTCGTAGCGAAAGGCTCGATCCAACGCGGACAGGGCACGGAGGTCGATTTCGCCGTCACCGACCAGGTCGAAACCGTGAAGGTGGTCTATAACGGCATTCTGCCGGACCTTTTCCGGGAGGAGCAGGGTGTCATCACCGAAGGTAGCTTCGATGCCAGTGGCATCTTTATCGCAGACAGCGTTCTGGCCAAGCACGACGAAACCTACATGCCTAGGGAAGTCGCGGAAGGCCTGAAGGAAAAAGGCCTCTGGCAGGAGCAGTAGAGCGATGGTTGAGATCGGTCACTTCGCCCTTGTACTCGCTTTCGCTCTGTCCCTCGTCCAATCGAGCGTGCCGGTGATCGGTGCCCGGATCGCCAACCAACGGCTGATGGCGGTCGGCGAGCCCGTGGCCATCATGGGCTTCGTCCTGACGGCCTTGTCCTTCTTCGTGCTGACGCTCGCCTATGTGCGGTCGGATTTCTCCGTGGCGAATGTCTGGGAGAACTCCCATTCGCTGAAGCCGATGTTGTTCAAGGTCACGGGCACCTGGGGCAATCACGAAGGCTCGATGTTGCTCTGGGTGCTCATCCTGGCGTTCTTCGGCTCGCTCGTCGCCGTGTTCGGGCGCAACCTTCCGGCGTCCCTGCGAGCCAATGTCCTGTCGGTCCAGGGCGTGATCGGCGCGGCGTTTCTTCTTTTCATCCTCGTCACCTCCAATCCCTTCACGCGTCTTTCGCCGGCGCCGTTCGAAGGGCGGGACCTCAATCCTATCCTGCAGGATGTCGGCCTGGCTGTTCATCCGCCGCTTCTCTATCTCGGCTATGTCGGATTCTCCGTCTGCTTCTCCTTTGCCGTGGCGGCGTTGATCGACGGCAGGATCGATGCTGCCTGGGCGCGCTGGGTCCGGCCCTGGACGCTCGCTGCCTGGACCTTCCTGACCGGCGGCATCGCCATGGGCTCCTATTGGGCCTATTACGAACTGGGCTGGGGTGGGTTCTGGTTCTGGGACCCGGTCGAGAACGCTTCCTTCATGCCTTGGCTTGCCGGAACGGCTTTGCTTCATTCGGCGATCGTCATGGAGAAACGTTCGGCGCTGAAAGTGTGGACCCTGCTGCTGGCGATACTCACTTTCTCGCTATCGCTGCTCGGCACCTTTCTCGTTCGCTCCGGCGTGCTGACCTCGGTCCACGCGTTTGCCACCGATCCGAGCCGCGGCGTCTTCATCCTCGGCATCCTCACCTTTTTCATCGGCGGTTCGCTCGCTCTTTTCGCTTTTCGGGCGTCATCACTGACCACCGGAGGCGTGTTTCATCCGATCTCGCGGGAGGGCGCATTGGTGCTGAACAACCTGTTCCTCACCACTGCCACGGCGACGGTTCTGATCGGCACGCTCTATCCGCTCTTCATCGAGGCATTCACGGGCGACAAGATCTCCGTGGGTGAGCCATTCTTCAACCTGACCTTCGGCCCGCTGATGGTGCCACTGCTGGTCATGGTGCCGTTCGGGCCGCTGCTGGCCTGGAAACGTGGGGATCTGCTGGCCGCGGCGCAGCGGCTGCTCACTGCCTTTGCCTGCGCCTTGGCCGTCGTGCTCGTCCTCCTTCTTTTCGTCGACGGTGCGAGCGTCCTGGCTGCTCTGGGTGCGGGGCTCGCCGCCTGGCTCGTGCTCGGCGCGCTGACCGATCTGTCCTTGCGCGCCGGTGTAGGTTCGGTGAAGCCGAATGTCGCTTTCCGACGGTTTGTCGGCCTGCCGAAATCCGTCTTCGGCACCGCGCTGGCCCATATGGGGCTTGGCCTGACCGTCCTTGGAATTGTCGGCGTCACGGCCTTCGAGGGCGAGAGGATCGTCGCCATGCGGCCCGGCGAAACCGTTGACATCGCTGGTTACACGCTGCGCTTCGAAGGTATCGCGAGCGTCAGGGGCCCGAACTACACCGAGGATCAGGGACGCTTCCCCTTGTTCGACTCGAAGGGCCGCAAACTCGGAGAGATCATGTCGTCCAAGCGGCTCTACCCAGTGCGCCAGATGCCGACTACGGAGGCTGGCATCAGAACGCTTGGCTTGAGCCAGCTCTATGTCTCCCTGGGCGACGCGACGCCGTCCGGCGCCATCGTCGTGCGGATCTGGTGGAAGCCGTTGGTGACTTTGATCTGGGGTGGTTGCGTGGTGATGATGGTGGGCGGTTTCGTATCGTTGGCGGATCGCCGACTGCGTGTCGGCGCCCCCTCGCGCAAGAAACCTCGCGGCACCTCCAAGCCTGCAGCTGCAACGTCATGAGTTTCGGCAAGACCTTAGCCTGTCTCGTCCTGCTTGTGGCGCTTTTCGCGGGCCATGCGGCACGGGCGGTTCAGCCGGACGAGGTTCTGAAGGATCCAGCGCTGGAGGAGCGCGCGCGCCGCCTGTCCTCCGAACTGCGTTGCATGGTGTGTCAGAACCAGTCGATCGACGATTCGGACGCTGATCTGGCGCGCGACCTGCGTATCGTCGTGCGGGATCGGCTCACTGCCGGAGACACGGACGCGCAGGTGCTCGACTATGTCGTATCGCGCTACGGCGAATTCGTCCTCCTGAAGCCGCGCTTCAACCTGCGCAATGCGCTCTTATGGTCGGTGCCGGCCATATTGCTGCTCGCAGGCGGCTTCTTCCTGTTCGTTTCGGCTCGCAGCCGCAAACGACCGGCAACGGGGGAACTGACCGAGGCTGAAAGCGAGGCGCTCGATCGGCTGCTGCGCGATGGCGAGTAGATCGAAAAACTTCTTGTAAAATCAGTAGTTTATTCAACATTACGAAAATTTCATTCGGTGGAAAGGACGCCGTAATGTGACGGCTCCTATCTCTCGGCTTAACGGATGCCGAAGCACGCATCCCGGAACCCGAGAGGACACGAGATCATGACTTCTTCCCCCAATCCGTCTTCGAGCCGCCGCAAGCGTCTTTTGGCTGCGGTTGCCTCTGTTGCGATCGCCGGCGCGATCGGCGCCGGCGCCATAGCGTCCGGCACAGCCCCAGTTCTTGCCGAAGCCGTGCGTGTCGAGGCACCGCAGGTGCCGAGCTTTGCCGATGTCGTGCAGCGAGTCAGCCCGGCGGTTGTCAGCGTCCGCGTGAAATCCAAAGTGCAGCCGGCCAGCGACGACAGCATGTTCTTTGGGCCTCGTGCGTTCGAGGATCTCCCCAACGACCACCCGCTCAAGCGCTTCTTCCGCGAGTTCCGCGGCGATCAGGATCGTGACGGGGGTCGGCGCTTCGAGCATCGCGAGCGCCGCGAGAGGGCGCGCCCCAGCTCCCAGGGCTCTGGCTTCTTCATCTCCGAGGACGGCTATCTGGTCACCAACAACCACGTGGTAGACGGCGGCTCCGAATTTACGATCGTGACCGACTCTGGCGACGAGATGGATGCCAAGCTGATCGGCACGGATCCGCGCACCGACCTCGCGGTGCTCAAGGTCGACAGCTCGGATAAGTTCACCTATGTCGACTTCGCAGACGACGGAAAGGTGCGGGTCGGCGACTGGGTCGTCGCCGTGGGCAACCCCTTTGGTCTCGGTGGCACGGTGACTGCCGGCATCGTGTCGGCTCGCGGCCGCGACATTGGCGCTGGCCCCTATGACGACTTCATCCAGATCGATGCGGCCGTCAACCGTGGCAACTCCGGCGGCCCGGCCTTCAATCTCAATGGCGAGGTGGTCGGCGTCAACACCGCGATCTTCTCGCCCTCCGGCGGGAATGTCGGCATCGCCTTCGCCATTCCTGCTTCGACCGCGCGTGAGGTCGTCCAGGATCTGATGAAGAACGGCAGCGTCTCGCGCGGCTGGCTCGGCGTGCAGATCCAGCCGGTGACCAAGGACATCGCCGAGTCGCTTGGCCTCTCGGCCGAGAAGGGCGCGCTGGTGTCGGATGTTCCGGCTGATGGTCCTGCCAAGAAGGCCGGCATTACGGCCGGTGATGTGATCACCGCCGTCGACGGCAAGGAGGTCGCGTCGCCGCGGGAGCTGGCGCGTCTCATTGCGAGCGTCCAGCCTGGCAAGTCCGTCGAAGTGTCGCTGTGGCGCAACGGCAAGTCCGAGAACGTCAAGGTCGACCTCGGCACGATGCCCGGCGCCGACAAACAGGCCAAGGTGGAGCAGCCTGCTCCGGCCGACGCAAACCTGCTCGAGGATCTTGGCCTGACCGTGACCCGCAACGAGGACGGGAAGGGCGTCGTGGTTACCGATGTCGAGCCCGGCAGCGATGCCGCTGACAGGGGCATCCAGGCGGGAGACGTGATCGTGTCGGTCAACTCGAAGGACGTGTCCTCGGGCGACGAGGTGACGGCAGCCGTGGCCGAGGCTGCGAAGTCCGGCCGCAAGGCGGTGCTCATGCAGGTCATGCGTGAGGATACGAGCCGCTTCGTAGCGCTCCCCGTCGAGCAAGGCTGAGCCGAGCCATGCAACCTTGCCGCTGGCTACTCCATCCCCGGGGTGGCCGGCGACAGGGCCGGGGTCGATGCTGCGTCAGTTCTTGCATCGGCTCCTGCGGCAGCGGGTCCCATCTCCCGCTGCCGCAACTTTGACCAGAGAGCGGGGAGTGTTTGAAATGCGCGCCAGGGCGGCAATCGAAGCAGATATCGCGTATAACACACCCATGAAGATTCTCGTGATCGAGGACGACCGCGAAGCAGCGGACTATATGGTGAAGGCCTTCGCCGAGGCGGGGCATACCGCCCATGTGGCCTCTGATGGCGAAACGGGCTTCGCGCTGGCCGATGCCGGCGACTACGACGTGATGGTGGTCGACCGCATGCTGCCACGTCGCGACGGGCTTTCGGTGATTGCCGCGCTTCGTTCGCGCGGCAACAAGACGCCGGTGCTCATCCTCTCCGCGCTCGGCGAAGTCGACGACCGTGTGACCGGGCTGCGCGCGGGTGGCGACGACTATCTCACCAAACCTTATGCCTTTTCCGAACTATTGGCGCGGGTCGAAGTGCTCAGCCGCCGTGTCGGCGCCAAGGAAGTCGAAACCCTCTACCGCACCGGGGACCTCGAGCTCGACAGGCTTTCCCATACGGTTCGCCGCGCCGGGAAGGAGATCATTCTCCAGCCCCGCGAATTCCGGCTGCTGGAATATCTCATGCGGCATGCCGGCCAGGTCGTGACGCGTACCATGCTGCTCGAAAATGTCTGGGATTATCATTTCGATCCGCAGACCAATGTCATCGACGTTCATGTCTCGCGTCTGCGGAGCAAGATCGAAAAGGGCTTCGATAGCGCCATTCTTCATACGGTCCGAGGGGCCGGTTACATGCTCAAGGCTTAGACCATCATGCACCTTGGTCTCCTCATGGTCTAAAGCCGGATGTGGAAAACGCTTTCGGCCATCATGAAAACGACCGCCGCTCGGCTGTCGGCGCTCTATCTGCTGCTGTTCGCGATCTGCGCCACGTTTCTCGTCTTCTACATGACGTCGCTTTCCGAGCGGATGCTGGCGACACAGTTGCAGGAGACGATCAACGAGGAAATGCAGGGGCTCGCCTCGGCATATCAGCGCGGGGGCCTGCCACTTCTGGTCCGGACCATCGAACGTCGGGCCCGCCAGCCCGGCGCCAACCTCTATCTGATCGCCGATCCCAACGGCCGTATTCTTTCCGGCAATGTCGAAAGCCTCGATGGCGGCATACTCGATGTCGAGGGCTGGACACGGAGACCCTTCTCCTACCAGCGTTATGGCGACACCGGCACAATCGACCGCGGCAATACAGGGCAGGTCTCGCGTGCCAGCGAGAACCGGCACGAGGCGATCGCGCTGGTCCTTCGCCTCCCCAATCGCATGATCGTGATGGTCGGACGGGACCTCGGCGAGCCCGAGCGCTTCCGAAACGTCGTCCGCAGGGCCTTGGTCGTTGCCCTCGGCATGATGAGCCTCGGCGGCCTGGCCATTTGGTATCTCGTCGGGCGCCGGGCCCTGAAGCGCATCGACAGCGTTTCCGAGGCGAGCGTGCGTATCATGGGCGGCGACTTGGCCGGCCGGCTTCCGGTGACCGGTTCGGGAGACGAGTTCGATCGTCTCTCGGAAAACCTGAACATCATGCTGACCAGGATCGCCAGCCTCAACGAGGGCCTCAAACAGGTCTCCGACAACGTCGCCCACGACCTCAAGACGCCGCTGACGAGGCTGCGCAACCGCGCGGAATCCGCCCTTGCCGGTCCGAAGAAATCGGTTGAATACCGGGAGACCTTGGAGGCGATAATCGCCGAATCCGACCAACTCATCCGTACTTTCAACGCGATCCTGATGATTTCCCGCCTTGAAGCCGGCTATTCGACCGAGGCTGTCTCGAAGGTCGACCTCGTCGAACTGGTCCAGGGAGTGGTCGAGCTTTATGAACCGGTCGCGGACGAGGTGGGCGTGGCGCTCGACGCGGACGTGCGCGGAGCTTTCGCCATCGACGGCAATCGCGAATTGATCGCCCAGGCCCTTTCCAACATCGTCGACAATGCGATCAAATATTCGGCCGGGACCGAAGGCAAGCCGCAGGTCCGGGTAAGCCTCGCCCGCGATGGCGGTGAGATATCGCTAGAGGTCTCGGACAACGGTCCGGGCATTCCCAACGACGCCGACCGCCAGCGCGCGACGGAGCGTTTCGTCCGGTTGGAGAAGAGCCGCTCGCAGCCGGGCTCCGGCCTCGGCCTCAGCCTCGCCAAGGCCGTCATGAAGTTTCATGGCGGGAGGCTTGATCTTTCGCCTCGCGATCCCGGATTATCCGTCACGATGATTTTCCCGGAACGTTGGGGTAACGGATGACGGCCGCGCCGAAACGGAAGACGAAGCGGATCGAATGGTTCGGCGGGCCGGCGCGCGCGCTGACGCCTCTCGACGCCAGCGAGGCGGCCAGGGAACTGGTCGAACTCGCCGACGCGGCAAAGGAGGCAAAGCTGCCCAGGCTTGCCGCGCTGCTCGAGGGCGAAGGCCCTCTGCAGGATTTCCTCGGCGCAGCCTTCAATCTCTCCTTCTTCCTGCGCGACTGCGCGCGCCGGCGTCCCGGAATGCTCGACCGGCTCTTCGGCGAGACGACGGATCAGCGGCTGGCGAGCATCGTCGAGGCCATAGGCGCTGCACCCTTCGCCGGTGACGTTTCCGAGGCGGGGCTGATGTCGGCATTGCGAGCATTGAAGACGGAGGCGCATTTCCTGATCGCCTTGTCCGAACTGGCGGGCGAGGTCGAGGCGGAAACAACCGTACGCCGTCTGAGCGACCTCGCCGATGCCTGCGTGACCGCAGGGGTGTCCTTCTTGTTGCGCGACGCCCACATGCAAGGCAAGCTCAAGCTGCCGCTTCCCGAGCACCCCTCCGAAGGATCAGGCTGGATTCTGCTCGGCATGGGAAAGCTGGGCGCGCACGAGCTGAATTTCTCGTCGGACATCGATCTGGTGGTGTTCTTCGATCCGGAGGCGCCAGCCGTCCTCGACCCGTACGAAGCGAGCGACCTGTTTTCCCGCCTCACGCGCCGTTTGGTGCGCATCCTGCAGGATCGGACGTCCGACGGCTACGTTTTCCGAACCGACCTGCGGCTGCGGCCGGATCCCGGCTCGACGCCCCTGGCCATCCCGGTTCTCGCCGCGCTCAACTATTATGAAGGCAGAGGCCAGAATTGGGAGCGCGCGGCCATGATCAAGGCGCGGCCCGTCGCCGGCGACGTTGCGGCGGGCAGTCGGTTCCTCAAGGAGCTGGAACCCTACGTCTGGCGCAAATATCTCGATTACGCGGCGATCGCCGACGTGCACTCGATCAAGCGGCAGATCCATGCGCACAAAGGGCACGGCGAGATCGCGGTCAAAGGCCATAACGTCAAGCTCGGTCGCGGCGGCATCCGCGAGATCGAGTTCTTCGTCCAGACCCAGCAGCTCATTGCCGGCGGCCGTTTTCCTGAACTCCGCGGCCGCGAGACCGTCTCGATGCTCGGGGTGCTCGCTTCGCGCGGTTGGATAACGCCTGAGGCGCGGGACGCGCTGACGCAGCAATACTGGTTCCTTCGCAGGGTCGAACATGCCATCCAGATGGTGGCCGATGAACAAAGCCATACCTTGCCGGAGGACGATGAGGGGCTGGAGCGCATCGCGCACCTGCTGGGCTATTCGGACGCAGCCGCCTTCTCGCAGGTGTTCCGGGTGTCGCTGCAACTGGTCGAGAAGCACTATGCTGCCTTGTTCGAGGCCGCGCCCCAGCTTTCGGCCGGCGTGGGCAATCTGGTTTTCACCGGCGACGTGGACGATCCGGACACGCTTCAGACCCTGCGCAATCTCGGCTTCGAGCGGCCGAGCGATATCTGCCGCGTGATAAGGACCTGGCATTTCGGGCGTTACCGGGCCACTCGGTCGGCCGAGGCGCGTGAGAGGCTGACGGAACTGACCCCGGCGCTTCTCCAGGCTTTCGGCCAAACGCACCGGGCCGACGAGGCGCTGCTGCGCTTCGACGAGTTCCTGGCCGGCCTGCCCGCCGGCATCCAGCTTTTCTCACTGCTTCAATCCAATCCATGGCTGTTGAAGCTTATCGCGACGATCATGGGTGCCGCGCCGCGCCTTGCGGGGATCATCACCCGCCGTCCGCACGTCTTCGACGGGCTGCTCGATCCTCAACTCCTGTCCGAGCTTCCGGATCGTCCCTACCTCGCCGCTCGCCTCTCGGTATTTCTGGAGGGTACCATCCGACATGAGGACGTGCTCGACCGGCTTCGGATTTTCGCGGCGGAGCAGAAGTTCCTGATCGGCGTCAGATTGCTCACCGGTTCGATCGACGCGGTGCGCGCGGGCAAGGCATTTTCCGACCTGGCGGACCTGACCATCGGGGCGGCTTTCGATGCGGTCCAGAAGGAATTCGCGCTGCATCACGGCAGGGTAAAGGGTGGCAAGGCGGTGATCCTCGGCATGGGCAAGCTCGGCAGTCGCGAACTCACTGCCGGCTCCGACGTCGATCTGATCCTGCTCTACGACCATGATGCCGATACGGAGGAGTCCGACGGCGGCCGGCCGCTTGCCCCGTCGCATTATTTCGCTCGGCTGACGCAACGGCTGATCGCGGCTGTTTCAGCCCCTACCGCCGAAGGCGTGCTCTACGAGTTGGATCTCCGCCTGCGGCCATCCGGCAACAAGGGGCCGGTCGCCACCCATATCGACGCCTTTCGCAAGTATCAGCGAAACGACGCCTGGACGTGGGAACACATGGCTCTCACCCGGGCCAGACCGGTCGCCGGCGATCCCGCGCTCTCGGCGGAGATCGAGAAGGAGGTGGACGAGATTCTGGCGTTGCCGCGCGACACGGCAAAAATTGCCAGGGAAGTAGCGGAAATGCGCGAGCTTATCGGCGAGGAAAAGCCGCCGCGCGACCTCTGGGACCTGAAGCTGATCCCGGGCGGCCTTATCGATCTCGAATTTATCGCGCAGTTTGCGGTGTTGACCGGGCAAGGGGCCGGGATTGCCCACATGACGGGGACGGGAGACGTGCTTGCCCATCTCGCGCCCTCGCTCGCCGATGCTCAGCGGCGCCAGGAGCTCGTCGATGCGCATCATCTTTATTCCGCTCTGACGCAGATCATACGCCTGTGCCTGACCGGCCCGTTCGAACGGGACGATGCCCCTCCAGGTCTCTGCGACCTGCTCTTGGGGGTGACTGATCTTCCCGATTTCGCGGTGCTCGAAGCGCATGTGAAGGAAACGTCGCGGAAGGTGAGGAAAATCTTCGACCTTTTGCTTCGGTCGAATAGGGGTCGCAACAACCATTGAGCCCTTCATCCGCCTGCCGGCACCTCCCGCAGGCGGAGAGAAGACCGCTTTCATCTCCACTTTCGCCAATCAATCGCCAACGCTCCGAATGGCGGAACCCAAGCGGCCATCCTCTCTCTCCCCGTTTTTTACCTACGGTATTCACATCTCGCGGTGGCGGCCCGTTGGATGGTGAAATACGTCGCGCAATGCATCGAAAGCTCGAAGAGCGGGACGATTGCTGATACCCTTCGGCTGCTTCGCTCGGCACCGTCGGGTGGCCGGCCGCTTGGGAACGGAATGGATCCTCGGGTCAGCTCGCCCGCTGGCGCGGGCTCACGCCCGAGGATGACGATTCGCGTTGAAGGCTTGAATCAATCGCCAACGCTTGTGGTTGGCATCGACATAGAAGCTTCGTCATCCTCGGGCCCGAGCCGAGGGAAGCGAGGTGAGGTGACCCGTGGATCCATTCCGTTCCCAAGCGGCCGGCCACCCGACGGTGCCGAGCGAAGCAGCCGAACGTAGGCAACAGCAGCCACCATCCGCTCCTTCCGTATCGCCGAGATGTGTGAACATCAACGTCAGGCTGCTTTCTTGACCGGGCGCCTGGCCGGTATGCGAACCGAAACGATGGTTCCTACACCTTCGGTGGAGCGTATCTTCAGCGCGCCGCCGTGCAGTTCCGCCAGAGAACGTGAGATCGCCAGGCCAAGGCCCGAACCCGTATGGTTCTTCGAGAACTGGTTCTGCACCTGCTCGAACGGCCGGCCGAGCTTGTTCAGGGCATCGCGCGGGATGCCGCAGCCGGTGTCCTCGATGGAAAGCATCATCGCATTTGCGACATTGCGGGCGCGAACAGTGATGCGTCCACCCTGACCCGTGAACTTCACCGCATTCGACAGGAGATTGATCACGATCTGCTTGATCGCGCGACGATCGGCATAAAGGCGCATCGTTTCAGCGATTTCTGTCTCGATCGTGATCGACTTGCCCGCCGCCTGGAGCGAGATCACCCTGACGGTCTCATGGATCAGAGGACAGAGATCGATCTCCTCGCTGTCCATGGAGAACTGGCCGGCTTCGATCTTCGACATGTCGAGTATGTCATTGATGACGCCGAGCAGGTAGGTTCCGCTGCTGTGGATGTCCTTGACATACTCCTCGTATTTCGGCGCGCCGAGCGGCCCGAACAGCGCCGAGTCCATGAGTTCGGAGAAGCCGATGATGGCGTTGAGCGGCGTGCGCAGCTCATGCGACATGTTGGCCAGGAACTCCGATTTCGCGCGATTGGCTGCCTCGGCGCGTTCGGTCTCCTTCATGTATTTACGGTTGAGCTCTGAAAGCTCGCGGGCCCGCTCCTCTTCCGCCTTGCGCGCTAGGCTGAGATCGTGAATCGTCGCCATGAGGCGGCGCTCGCTGTCGACGAGCTTTTCCTGGTGCTGCTTGAGGGCGGTGATGTCGCTCCCCACCGACACCGTCCCACCGTCTCGCGTGTTGAGTTCGGTCACCTGCAGCCAACGTCCGTCGCCGAGCTGGCGCTCGAAAGCCGACACTCCGCGCGAGCCGTTGGCCAGCCTGCGTTCGGACACCAAGGCGGCCATGCGTGCCTCGACCACGTCGCGGGCCACTCCGGGCATCACGTCCCGATCGGCTAGGCCGTTGTCCTGCTGATACTTCGTGTTGCACATCACGAGACGTCTGGCCGAGTCCCAAAGAACGAAGGACTCGGTGATGCTCTCGATCGCGGTGCGCAGCCTGAGATCGGCCGCTTCCGACCGAAGCGCCAGGTGGCGCTGCTCGGTGATGTCCACCGCGATGCCGATCAACTGGATCTCCGGCGCCTCGGGATCGATCACCTGGGCGCGGGCTCGCATCCAGACCCAATGGCCGGCCGCGTGGCGCATCCTGAAGATCTGGTCGATATGGTCGGTTTCGCGGGAGACGATACGGTTGGCCAGGACGAAAAGATCGGCGTCGTCGGGATGGATGATCTCGGCGACGTCGCCGAAGGAGAGCATGTCGTCGCTGTGCTCATAGCCGAGCAGGTCGTACATGGACCGCGACCAGTACATTCGGCCACGCACCATGTCCCAGTCCCACAGTCCGCAACGGCCGCGTACCAGTGCAAGATCGATGCGCTGATGCGCCTCGAGGTAGATGCGGTCCGCCGCCTGGGCGCGCGCAGCCTGGCTGAAATACGCATAAAGGATGGCGAGCAGCACGCTGGCGGTGAGCACGAAAAGGGTGACGTTGAGCGAGACGGTCTTGCGCCATTCGGCAAAGGCGTCGTCCTGGGAGATGAGGGCGACTGCCGCCGCCTTTCGGTCGGCCGTGAAGCTGAGCGCCGCGAGCCAGTCCTCGCCGCCAATCCGGATTTCCATCACTCCGGCGCGTTCGCCGAACAGGAAAAGCGGCTGGCCGCCGGTCACCATGGCCTCCATCGAGTCACCTTGCCAGCCGGTCGATTCCGGCGACACCGCTATGACCTTGAAATCGTCGTCGGTGATCGCGAGCACATGCCGCGTTCCCATCGCGCCGTGCTGGCCAGTGGTCTGCAGGATCTCTTCGAGGGAGCGTTGCGCGGCCGCCGGCCCACCCTCGGTGAGCATCAGCGCATTGGCTAGTTCGCCCGCGGCGAGCGACAGCACCGCCTTGGCGTTGCGTTCGACGTCGTCATGGGTGGCGGCGAGCGACAGGAACCGCGCAGCCGCGACCACGACAAGGAAGATGATGACGAGGGCCGGGATGGAGCGACGAAGCAACGGCTCGGCCGCCAGCAGCCGCTTGTAGGCAGGCGCCGCTATGATTTTCGCATTCCCCGCGGGTCCGGCCCGACGAGCAGGCCGGCGCCGCGCGAAAATCGTCCCTCCGGGCGCGCGCCACGCGTCCGCCTTCGCCATAATGGCTCCCCGATACTCCATTGCCCGTTGAGGATCCGGCAACGCCGCACTTCCGAATCTGCCACAAAGAATCACTCGTGATTCGGCTTGTCCAGACCCGGATCGTTAAAATTATAAAAAATTTGGAAATGACCCGCAGTGCGCGACCAAGCCTCTCGACTATCCGCCCGGCATCGCCTCAGGCCAGCGTACGCTCCACGATGTCCCGCAGGTCGGTGGACAGATCCTTGGCGTTGGCGATGGCGAGCAAGGCCTCCCGGGCCTTGCCCTGGCGTCCCGGTTCCAGGGATCGCCACGAGCGAAGTGCCGTGGCAAGCCGCGCGGCGAGTTGCGGATTGTCGCCGTCGGCCTTCAATACGGCCTCGACGAAGAAATCGTAACCGGCGCCGTCGGGGCGATGGAAGGCTGTCTGGTTGGCGCTGGAGAATGTCCCGATAAGCGAACGGACCCGGTTCGGATTGTTCATCGAGAACGCGGGATGGCGTGTCAGCGCCTTAACCGCTTCGACAGTGGCGGCGCCGGGAACGCTTGCCTGGATCTGGAACCACTTGTCCATCACGAGAGGATCGGAAGCGTAGCGCCTCTCGAAAGAAGCGAGTGCTGCCTTTGCCGGTTCGCTTCCTGGCTGCCGGTGCGCCAAAATGGCGAGAGCGGTCGCCCGGTCCGTCATGTTCGTCGCGTCGGCGAATTGCCCCTCCGCCAGCGTCACATCGCCGGGCTTCAGTGAGAGATAGTCGAGCAACACGTTGCGCAGCGCCCTTCTGCCGGCGCTTGCCGCGTCCGGGCTGAAGGCTCCCTCATTCCTGAGCGAGGCATAGAGTTCGCCAAACCTCCCGACGTTCGTGTCGGCGATCGATCGTGCGAGGAGTTCGCGTGCGGTGAATATGGCGTCCGGGTCGATATTGGCGCCGATTTCACGAGCGATATCGGCTTCGCCCGGCAAAGTCAGCGCGAGTGCCCGATATGCCGGCTCGAGCGTGGAGTCTGCCGCAAAGACGCCGGCCAAATCTCCGATATCGCTCGCGAATTCCGGTTCCTTGCCACCGCGTATCCGCCGGAAGGCCGCGACAAGGGCGTCGGTGAGCAGCGTATTGAAGGCCTGCCAGCGGGAAAAGGTATCGCTGTCGTGGCGCGCCAGGAAATATTGATCTTCCGGTCGCTGCTCGACCGAAAGAGTGACAGGCGCCGAGAAGCCGCGGTTAAGTGAAAGGACGGGGCGGCCGGGGACACCGGAGAAGCGGATGTTGTGGCGCCGCTTGCGCAGATGGATGACGCCGTTCTCGACTGTCGCGCCTTCCACGCCCGTGTAGGCGATATCTCCTCCATTCTTGCCGACGAGAGCGAAGGCGAGGGGGATGTGCATGAGACGCTTGCGGCTTTCGGCCGGCGTGGGCGGCACGCTCTGCTCGATCTCGACCAGAAATTCGCTGTTCTTGGCATCATGCGAGGTGGTGATGGCAAGGTTCGGCGTGCCGGCCTGATGGTACCACAGCGCGAATTGCGACAGGTCGCTGCCCGACACGTCCTCGAAAACCTTCAGGAAATCTTCGACGGTCGCGGCCTCGCCATCATGCCGCTCGAAATAGAGGTCCATGCCTTTGCGGAAGATCTCGGCCCCCAGGATCGTATGGATCATGCGGACGACTTCGGCACCCTTCTCGTACACGGTCGCCGTGTAGAAATTGTTGATCTCGCGATAGCGGCGCGGACGGACCGGATGAGCCAGAGGGCCCTGGTCCTCGGGGAACTGGTGCGACTTCAGCGTGCGCACCTCCGCAATGCGCTTGACCGCGCGCGACCGCTGGTCGGCGGAGAACTCGTGGTCGCGGTAAACGGTCAGACCCTCCTTGAGGCAGAGCTGAAACCAATCCCGGCAAGTGATTCTGTTGCCTGTCCAATTATGGAAATACTCATGCGCGATGATCGCCTCGATGTTGGCGAAGTCGGCATCCGTTGCGGTGTCGGAATCGGCCAGGACGTATTTGTCGTTGAATATATTGAGGCCCTTGTTCTCCATGGCCCCCATGTTGAAATCCGACACGGCCACGATATTGAAGACCTCTAGGTCGTATTCGCGCCCGAACTTCTCCTCGTCCCAACGCATCGACCGTTTGAGCGCATCCATCGCGTAGGTTGCGCGCGCTTCCTTGCCATGTTCGACATAGATGCCGAGTTCGACGCTCCGGCCGGATGCCGTGACGAATGTGTCTCCGATGCGTCCGAGATCCCCGGCCACCAATGCGAACAAATAGGACGGCTTGGGGAAGGGGTCGTGCCATACCGCATAGTGCCGTCCGCCTTCAAGCTTGCCTGTCTCTCTCGGATTGCCGTTGGAGAGAAGCAGTGGCGCTTCCTTGGCGTCGGCCTCGATGCGCACCGTGTAGACGGAGAGGATATCGGGCCGGTCGAGGAAATAGGTTATGCGGCGGAAGCCCTCGGCCTCGCACTGGGTGCAATAGACATTGTTGGAGCGATAGAGTCCCATCAGGGCCAGATTGGTGGCCGGCCCGAGCTCGGTCTCGATCGTCAGGCGAAAGCGGGTGGCCTTTGGCGGCTTCGATATCGTCAATCTTTCCGGTGTCGCCTCATAGGCATTCGCGGCCGCCGCTCGGCCGTCGATCTCGAGCCGCTTCAGCGCCAACCCGTCGCCGTCGAGAACCAGCGGCGCGTCACCGGCCACGCCCTTGCGCCGCTCGATGGCGAGTTCGGCGATGACCCTCGTGCGATCGGGAGAGAGCCGGAAATCCAGGCTGGTCGTGGGTATCAGGTAATCGCTCGGACGGTAGTCCTCCAGCCGAAAGATCTGGCCGGTATCGGTGCGCATCGGTGTTTCCTGTCTTGTCCTCGGGCGCCCGGAGTGAAACGCTGGCCCAACAAAAACGAACGGGTGCTCTTTACACCAAAGGCAGCCTCGACAAAACTGCTGCTCTTAGCTGAACTTCTTCACCACGATTGCGAGGGAAAGCATGACCGTCGTCACGCCGAAATTCGGGATGGGCGCATCGGTCCTGCGCCTGGAGGACCGGGCCTTCATCACTGGCCAGGGCCGCTACACCGACGATATTGTTCCCGAGGGGCTGTTGCATGGATATGTGATGCGCTCACCCGTAGCAAAGGCGACCTTCCGGATCACCTCGACGGCTGCGGCGCGCGCCGCACCTGGGGTGCATCTCGTCCTCACAGGTGCCGATCTCGAGCATCTCGGCGACCTTCGTTCCGACGTGATGCAGAAGCAGCCCGACGGCACGCGCGCGCCGACGCGCGACATCCCGATTCTGTGCCGCGACCGCGTCCAATATGTCGGCGATGCCGTGGCCTTCGTGGTGGCCGACACTCGCTCGCAGGCGCAGGACGCCGCCGAATTGATCGAAATCGACTACGACAGCGAGGACGCCGCGGCGGAAACGGCGACCGCGCTGGACGAAGGCACGCCCCTGGTCTGGCCGGAACTCGGCTCGAACCGAGCTTTCCTCAACGAAATCGGCGACCAAGCCAGGACAGCCGCCGCCTTCGCCGAGGCTGCCAAGGTGACCCGCGTCGAATTCGTCAACAACCGGCTCGTCTGCAATTACATGGAACCGCGCTCGGCCATCGCCGAATGGAGGGAGGACGAAGAGCGTTTCGTTTTCACCACCGGATCCCAGGGCGTGCATTCCATGCAGAAGATCCTGGCCGGCGTCTTCGGCATGCCGACCGCGCAATTGCGGGTCGTCACACCCGACGTCGGTGGCGGCTTCGGACCGAAGACCTTCGTCTACCGTGAGTACCCTCTGGTCATCGAGGCTGCCCGCCGTTTGAAGCGTCCGGTCAAGTGGGCGGGCGATCGGACGGAGCATTTCCTGACCGATGCGCAGGGCCGCGACAATATGGTAACGGCCGAAATGGCCATGGACGAAAATGGCCGCTTCCTCGCCATGCGCGTGAACCTCGTCGCCAATATGGGCGCTTACATCTCCCAATACGGCCCGTTCATTCCCTTTGTCGGCGTCAGCATGTCGACGGGCGTGTACGATATTCCAGCGCTCCACGTCCTGATCAGCGGGGTCTACACCAACACCTGCCCGGTCGATGCTTATCGCGGTGCCGGGCGGCCCGAGGCGGCGCTGCTGCTCGAGAAACTGGTCGATGCCTGCGCGCGGGATATGGGGCTCGGTGTCGAAGAAATCCGCCGCCGGAATTTCATCCGGCCCGAGCAGTTTCCTTATCGCACCGCGACCGGGCGGCTTTACGATACTGGCGAGTTCGAAGGCCACATGTCGCAGGCGATGGAACGCGCCGGCTGGGAGGATTTCGACACGCGCGCGGCGCAATCGGCGCGTGCGGGCAAGATCCGCGGCATCGGCATGGCGACCTATATCGAAGCTTGCGCCTTCCCGGGCTCGGAGCCGGCATTTCTGCGGCTGAACGGCGACGGTACCGTCACCTTGTCCATCGGCACGCAGAGCAATGGCCAGGGTCACGCTACGGCCTATGCGCAATTCGTGTCGGAAAAGCTCAATCTCGACATCGCGAAGATCAAGGTGCATCAGGGCGATACCGATCGCCTGAAGAGCGGCGGCGGTACAGGCGGCTCGCGCTCGATCCCGCTGGGCGGTGTGTCGGCTGCCCGCGCCGGCGAGGATCTCGCCGAAAAGATCCGCAGGATCGCGGCGGACGAGCTCGAAGCTTCGGCATCCGACATCGAGCTGGTAGACGGAATGGCGCGCATCGTCGGGACCGATCGCCAGGTCGGCTTCGCCGAAATCGCCCAGGCGGCGAAGAAGCCGGAGGATATCGAAGGGTTCGGCGATTTCGTGCAGGACGAGTGCACCTATCCCAATGGCACGCATATCTGCGAGGTGGAGATCGACCCCGATACCGGCGCCACCGAGATCGTGCGCTACACGATTGTCGACGATTTTGGGGCCACGGTAAATCCGATTCTTCTCGCCGGCCAGGTCCATGGCGGCGTGGTGCAAGGCATCGGCCAGGCCTTGAGCGAGAATGCCGTTTATGGGGAGGACGGCCAGCTTCTGACTGCAAGCTTCATGGACTATGCCATGCCGCGTGCCGACACCGTGCCCTCCTTTCATTTCGAAACGCGCAACGTGCCGTCGACGACCAACGCATTAGGCATCAAAGGGGCGGGGGAGGCTGGCACCATCGGGGCAACGCCGGCTGCGCTCAATGCCGTGACGAACGCACTTTACCGCGCCTACGGAATCCGGCATGTCGAGATGCCGGCGACGCCGACACGTGTCTGGAACACAATTCGCGAAGCCAGATCAGCTTGACCAGGCGAGGGCGGCCGGGATGAACACCGCGCCCTCGATAGCCGAGGGCGAAATGGAACGCGAATGCAGCACCGGGAGCCGCGATGCGGCCCGGTGACACCCGATACAACCAAAGTCCGCTGCGTGGGATCGCCCTGAAGATCGCCTCGGTGGCGATTTTCGTTGGCATGTCGTCCTGCATCAAAGCGGCAGGACAAGTCCCCGCCGGCCAGATCGTTTTCTTCCGCTCCTTCTTCGCCATTCTGCCGATCCTGGTCATGCTCGCATGGCAGAAGGAACTGCGTTTCGCCCTCGCGACGAAACGACCGCTCAGCCACATCATGCGCGGTGTCGTCGGCGTCACCGCGATGGGCCTCAGTTTTTTTGCCCTGACGAGACTGCCGCTGCCTGAAGCGATCACGCTCAATTACGCGCAACCGTTGCTGGTGGTCATATTCAGCGTGCTGTTCCTTGGAGAGGCGATCCGCATCTATCGCTGGAGCGCGGTCATCATAGGGCTCGTGGGTGTCTGCATCGTCTCCTGGCCGAAGCTGACATTGTTCGGCGCCGGGGGAGGCTTGGGCAATCAGGCGGCGGTCGGTGCCCTTGCGGCCCTGGCGGGTGCGGCCGTGTCGGCGGTAGCGTTGCTCCTCGTCCGGAACCTGGTCGGCACGGAAAAGTCGACGACCATCGTGCTCTGGTTCTCTCTTACTTCCAGCGCTGCCGGCCTCCTGTCGCTGCCCTTCGGCTGGGAACCGCTCTCGGGCGAGCAGGCGGCCTTCCTTGTGGCGGCCGGCATTTGCGGTGGCGTCGCGCAGATCCTGATGACCGAGGCCTACCGCTATGCCGAGGCGTCTACAGTGGCACCTTTCGAATACACATCGATGATTCTCGGAATTGCCGTAGGCTACCTGGCCTTCGGCGAAATCCCGACACTGCATATGATCGTCGGAGGCGCGATCGTTGTTGCTGCCGGGCTCTTCATCATCTGGCGTGAGCGGCGCCTCGGAATCGAGCGGGCAGGGGCTCGCAAGCTCGCTCCGCCCCAATAGAGCATGTCTCCCGAAAATGTGCAGCGGTTTCGGGAAAAAGACATGCGCAATCCAGAACCTACAGCTCATCGCGTGAATCCTTTTCACGCGATGAGCTGTAGAGCGCCGTGCCTCCGATTGGACGCGCAAAGGATGCTCGATCGCTCTGATATTACGTATCGCGCTTCCGAACCGCAGGACGGCGCAGCCAAATTGTTCCGTTTTTCGGGTCGGCGCTTTAGTTCCACCCAGAAGGAGAGTTAAACCGCGAAGGCAAGCGGCAAAAGCGTAATTGACTGAAATTGGTTGATAATTCCGTCGCTTCTTTGTTGCTTTCAACTTGTCGTGGAGTGTTGGCCTTTTGGCCTAGTCAGCGGTGCATCCGTTTCATCAAAAAGGGGAAAATCCATCGATTTCAGCGGGATTACTGACATCACATAAAAATAAAGTGTTTTGCAAATTCGTGAACTGAGGTTACCTTTAACCATAAACGGGGTAAAGCAAGGGTGGGTAAAAGGTGATTCGCGCACGGGTCGCAGGAACCCGATTGGGACAAATTGGCGAGACAAAACGCGGCACGACGCGATCCTCGCCGGGAGATCCTGTTTCCTCGATGCGCAGCTTCTGGGGCCTGATGAGAGCCTACTGGTTCTCGGATAGCTGGAAGGAAGCGTGGTTCCTCACGGTGATCATCGCCCTCCTGACGGCGGCCACGAGCAAGGCCACGGTCTGGATGGCGGAAGCGTCAGGCGAGCTCGTCAACGCGATTGCGTTCTTTCACGACCCCCGCAACATCAATCCACTGCAATCGCTCCTCATCAGTGCAGGAACGCTGTTACTGATCGTTTTCGCCAAGGATGCCGGACTCGTCGGCATCCGGCATCTTGTTTCCGCCACGCTCCATCGTAAATGGAGAGCATGGCTGGACCGACGCTTCAACGAGGCGCTTCTCGACGGCAACCATACCCATTTCCACGTTCAGCACGGCGCGGGTGGTGGCACGGCCGAGGTTCGCTCGCCCCCCGACAATATCGACCAGCGGGTTCAGGAATCCATCAAGAGCATGACAGGCGGTGCGATCGGACTGGCCATGGGCGTGCTCGGAGTGGCCACCTCACTCTATTTCGTTGGTCAGAAGCTGCTTGAAACATCGACCGCTGTCGATGGTCTGGAATTTCTAGGCGTGTATGGCAGCGCGGTTCTGGCCTTCGCGGCGGTCGGAGCCTATGTGCCGCTCAATACGCTTCTTGCCGTGAAGCTCGGCAAGGTCATGGAGAGGCTCACCATCGCCCTGCAGCGTGCCGAGGGTACCTACAGGGCCGAGCTCACTACCCTGTTGCGGCGTTCCTTCCACGTGGCTGCCTCTCGCGGCGAGGACGTCCAGAAGGACATGCACGGTCGCCTCTATTCCGACATCGACGGAACCTGGGCCAAGCTGAACCGGATCAACGCCGGCTATCAGTCCTTCGAGTTGATCTACCATTTCGTGGCGGCGCGCATCGTCTCATACGGTCCGGGATTGCTTTCCTACGTCAGCGGTCAGATCAGCCTCAAGAGCTACGTAACGGGGGCCGAATTGGTCAACGGGCTCATCGGCCAGTGTTCCTGGTTCATTCAGGTCATGCCGGCGATCGCGGCACTGAAGGCAAATGCCAAGCGCGTCACGGACCTGGCACAGGCCATCGAGGACGTGCGGAAGCCAGAGGAATTCTACCGGCTGACCGGCCACTCGGATTTCACCTATTCCACGCAGCATGCTGTGTTCGGACTGACCGTGCGCCAGCTCGAACTGATGCATCAAGGCGAGGACGCCAAGCCTTTCCTTGAGGTTACGAATCTTCGTTTCCGTCGCGGCGAGTGGACCTTCCTGAAAGGCGAATCCGGCTGCGGTAAGACCTCGCTGATCAAGGCGATCAATGGGTTGTGGCCTTATGGACGGGGCGATATCGTATTGCCGGAGGGGGTACGCTCATTCTATGCGGCGCAGGAAGTGAAGCTGCCGGGCCTTTCTCTCAAGGCTCTGGTCTGCTTACCGGGCGATATCGAAGACCATTCGGACGCACGGGTCGCGGCGGCTTTGCACAAGGCAGGCCTCGGCTCGTTCATAGAGCACCTCGACGACGAATGCCGGGAGGGGAGACCGTGGGACCTCGTCCTTTCGGGCGGCCAGAAGCAGAAGCTCGTCCTGGCGCGTATCCTGTTGCACAAGCCGGATCTTCTTTTCCTCGACGAGGCGGCGGGGGCGCTCGACCCTGCAGGTAAGATCGCCTTCCATCAGGCACTGAAGGAAGAATGTCCCGGCATGACGCTGATCAGCGTCATGCACGAGACGGAAGCGCCGCGGTCGCCTTCTGGCGCTCCCTTCTACGCCAGCATCGTGACCTTCGAGGGCGGCCGCGCCGTCAAGCGTTCCCTGGCCGAGACGAAGCCGAGAACCGCCGAAACCTGGGCGCCGGCGGCGCGGACGCGGCTGTCGCCGCTCTGAATTCGTTCAGGCCGCAGCGAGCGCCATTCGTTGCAGGGCGAAGCGCGTCTGTTCATCGGCGGGGAAGAAGCTCTCTATCGCAAGCTCCGAAAGCGTCACGTCGACCGGCGTACCGAAAACGGTGATGGTGCTGATCAGGGAAAGCACGGTGCCGGCCGCGCGGATCCTCAAGGGATGGACTATAGCCGTGCCTTCGTCATGCACCACGCGTGTCCGCGTAGCCTCGCCGGGATAGGACTGCAGTTCCCGTTCCAGCTCACCGAGCATGGGGTCGCCGAACGTCTCGTTCTGGCGCCGCAACCTAGTCAGGAGATGGGCCCGCCACTCTCCGAGATTGACGATCCGAGGCGCCAGGCCATGCGGGTGCAGGCTGAGCCGCAGCACGTTGACAGGCGGGTCGAGCAGCGAGGCGTCCCCGACATCGGCCATGAACGGTTCGATTGCCGCGTTGGCCGCGATCAGGTTCCAATGGCGGTCGACGGCCAGCGCGGGGTTGGGCTCATGCCCCTTCAGCACCTGCTCGACCGCTGCCATCGCCGGCTTCAGGGTGGGATCGGTAAGCGGACGTTCGCCGAAGCTGGGCGCGTAGCCGGCTGCCAGGAGAAGCAGATTGCGCTGGCGCAGAGGAATGTCGAGCCGCTCGGCGAGATGGAGCACCATGTCGCGCGAGGGCGCGGCGCGCCCGCTTTCGACGAAGCTCAAATGGCGCTGGGAAATGTCGGCCTCCGCGGCGAGGTCGAGCTGGCTCATGCGCCGGCGCATGCGCCACGACCGGATCATCGAGCCGACGGATTCGTCAACCTGCGGCATGGCGTGCGTTTTCATTGTGGCAAAGCTCCGTTTGCGTGGTGGCTGCAAAACTAACGCGCGCTCCATCGCTATTCTATTACCTGACGCGTAATCGCCGCGACTTCGCGGAGATGTCACTGTCCGGACCGTCGGACGCTTCGGACGATGGAGGCACCGGCAGCGACAACATCCCGAAGGAGTATTCCATGTCGATCGCCATCACTCCCTTCCTGCGCAATGCCTTGCTGGTGGATGCCCTTGCCAGCGGCGCCACGGCCATCCTGCTGGTTGCCGGGACGAGCATCCTCGAGCCGTTGCTCGGCCTTCCCTCCCAATTGCTGTTCTGGGCTGGTATCGCCTTGCTCCCCTTCGTTGTGATGCTTGTCGCGACAGCGAGACGGAAAGCGACGTCCCGCCTGGTGTTGATCGATATCATTGCGATCAACGCACTCTGGGTCATCGGAAGCTTCGCCGTGCTTGTTTCCGGCTCGTTCGCACCGAGCCTGCTTGGCATACTCTTCGTCACCGCGCAGGCGCTTGCGGTTGCCCTCTTCGCCGAATTGCAATTCATCGGCCTGCGCCGTTCTGCGGCCGCGGCATGACTGCCCGAATGTCGGGCCCGCAGCGCCGCTGCGGGTTCGATTTATGCGGGACACTCAATGGGAGAGTTATCGATGCATGCATTGGCTCGGTACTGGATAGAGGACGTGTTGGGAAAGTCTCCCTTCGCTTCCTTGTTGGGCATCGAGATAGCAGAGGCCGAGCCGAACCGGGTGGTTGCTCGGCTACCGTTCAGGCCGGAGCTGGCGACGGTTGGAACGGTCGTCCACGGCGGCGCGATCGCGACCTTGATCGACATCGCAGGTGCAGCGGCCTCGGGGTCCGGTCTCGATGAAGACGAGGTGAGTGGCGGGGCAACGTCGCAAATAGACGTGGCCTATCTCGTCGCCGCCGACGGTTGCGATCTCTTTGCCGAGGCGCGTGTGATCCAGCGAAGCAAAAGCCAGACCGTTTCCGACGTGTTCGTCCGGGACGGGCAGAGCCGGTTGATCGCCAAAGGCATGGTGACGAGCCGGATTTTCAGGAAACGGGCTTGAAGAGCGATCTCAATCGAGGCTGCGCAGCTTCGCCTTCACCTCAAGGAAATCGCGCCAAGCAAGTTTCTTATGGGCGGTATTGCGCAAGAGATAGGCCGGATGCAGGGTCGGCATCGCGGGGATGGAGATGCCTGAGGTGGTCGTATGGACACGCCAGTTTCCGCGCAACCTGAGAATGCCTTCGGTCGTGTTGAGTAGCGTTTTCGCCGAGGGGCCTCCGAGATTGACCAGGACCTTCGGGTTGACGAGTTCGATCATGCGCTCGATGAACGGTCGGCAGATTTCGGTTTCCTGTGGGGTCGGGGTGCGGTTGCCCGGTGGCCGCCACGGAATGACATTCGCTATATAGGCGGAGGTGCGATCGCGCCCAATGGCCGCCAGCATTCGGTCGAGCAATTGTCCGGACCTTCCCACGAAGGGCAGACCTTCCAGGTCCTCGTCGCGCCCGGGCGCCTCGCCGACAAGCATCAGCGGCGCTTCGGGGTTGCCGTCGGCGAAGACCAGATTCTTGGCCGTCGATTTCAGATTGCAACCGTCGAAGGCGGCCAGGATCTCACGCAATTCCTCGAGAGTGGCAGCATTGCGCGCAAGTTCCCGCGCTCTCGCGGCCTGTGCCTCGTCAGGCACGGCTACATCGCCGCGCTGAGAAGTATCGGAAGAAGCCATCGCCGGGGAGGCTGGCTGCCGCCTCTGCAATCCGGCGCCCGCAGTCGGTTGCTCGCCGGTTCTGGCCGTCTGCCTGGCGGGCGGCGCGACGAAGCGATCGGCCGCTATCTCGTCCAGCGCCTCGTCGGCGCCTGCGTCGGCGAGGAAATGCAGTAGCTCACGCAAGCTGGCCTGGATGTCGTCTGACTGAGGGGTCATCGGGAAACCTGTGAGTGCGATGGTTCGCAGATCGGTTCGGCGATTTCAAGGTCACGACGAAGGAATGCGTGGATCCTGCACCAGATAGAACTGGCTGCGGGGCGTATAGTCGGTGACCAGGAAGCTGAAACCAGCCTTCGTCATCGGGTCCACTTTCCCATTCCGGTAGAGCAGTCGGTCATAAGGTTCGAAATCGCGGCTGTAGCGGGCGAAGCTGTCGGAAGAGATATTGCCGCTTTCGTCGCGCCTTTGGTCGAAGGACAGCCCATCGCCGAACACGCTGGGCAGACCGCGCAGTTCCTGAAGCTCGAACTCGAATTCGATCCAGGGTTGGCCGCTGTTGTTGAGGACGACGATGCGGAAATGCATAAAGCCGCTGGCAAAAACGCCGGACTGGTCGAAGGGCCGGATCGGCATGGTTGCGCGGATGACCATGGTCGCCGGGCTGGCCGTGGTGAACTCCTCCAGTATGATGAAGGGGTCGTCTTTCCGGCCGGTGCCCGATGCGCCGAGAATCCGAAAGCCGCCGAGCTCGTCCGAGAAGGAGTAAGCGCCGGCGTGCCATACGCGCGCCCCCTCGGCCTTTGCGGTGGTCGCGACCAGCAAGGTGGCCAGAAGTGCCGTTCCGGCCCAGCGTACCAAGGGACGTGAACCTCGGAACAGACGCCACATGGGTAGAGTATGAACGAGAATGACAAAGTCGACTATGAAAAAGCAGCCGCACAGCCTGTTCGCGCCGACATTGACGTTTACGTAAATGCACTTTACCACGAGCGCGCGACAACCACGCTTCGCCAGATGAATTGTCGCATGTCCTATGCGGTTCCCCGCTGCGGACATTTAGGTTATGCAGCGACGGGATCGGTCCAGCCAGGGCGGAGGAATTGATGAGCGAAATCGAACGGGAAAGCATGGAATTCGACGTGGTCATCGTCGGCGCGGGACCGGCGGGCTTGGCCGCGGCGATCAAGCTGAAGCAGCTCAATCCAGAGCTTTCCGTGGTCGTGCTCGAAAAGGGAGCGGAGGTGGGCGCGCACATACTGTCGGGCGCCGTGGTCGATCCCATCGGGATCGATCGGTTGTTGCCGGGCTGGCGCAATGAATCGGAGCACCCCTTCAAGACGAGGGTGAACGACGATCAATTCTTGGTGCTGGGCCCGGCAGGTTCGTTCCGTATCCCGAATTTCCTGATGCCGCCGCTGATGAGCAATCACGGCAACTATATCGTGTCGCTCGGCAATGTCTGTCGCTGGCTCGCCGGCCATGCCGAGGCGCTGGGGGTCGAGATCTATCCGGGTTTCGCCGCGGCCGATCTCATCTATGGCGACAACGGAGCCGTTATCGGCGTGGTTACCGGCGACATGGGCGTGGAGCGCGACGGTTCGCACGGCCCCGCCTTTGCGCCTGGCATGGCGCTGCTCGGCAAATATGTGCTGATCGGCGAGGGCGTGCGCGGTTCGCTCGCCAAGAAACTCATCGCCAAGTACAAGCTCGACGAAGGCCACCAGCCCCAGAAATTCGGCATCGGCCTCAAGGAACTGTGGCAGGTGAAGCCCGAGAACCACAAGCCCGGCCTCGTCCAGCATTCCTTCGGCTGGCCCCTGGGTACCCAGACCGGTGGCGGTTCATTTCTTTATCACCTCGAGGACAATCTGGTCGCGGTCGGCTTCGTTGTTCATCTCAACTACAAGAACCCCTACATCGCACCGTTCGAGGAATTCCAGCGCTTCAAGACGCATCCCGCGGTCCGCGGCACTTTCGAGGGTGGCAAGCGTATTTCTTATGGCGCGCGCGCGATCACGGAAGGCGGCTGGCAGTCCGTTCCCAAGCTCTCCTTCCCCGGCGGGGCGCTGATCGGCTGCTCGGCCGGTTTCGTCAACGTGCCGCGCATCAAGGGATCGCACAACGCCGTGCTGTCGGGCATGCTCGCGGCCGAACATGTCGCCTCGGCGATCGCGGCAGGCCGCTCGCATGACGAGTTGCTGGGTTACGAGAGCGCTTGGCGGTCGTCCGATATCGGCAAGGATCTGAAGAAAGTCCGCAACGTCAAGCCGCTCTGGTCGCGTCTCGGCCTGTTCGGCGTCGCCATCGGCGGTCTGGACATGTGGCTCAACACGCTGTTCGGCTTCTCGCCTTTCGGCACCATGAAGCACAGCAAACCCGACTATGCGTCGCTAGAACCGGCGGCCCAGCACAAGAAGATCGCCTATCCCAAGCCCGACGGTGTTCTGACCTTCGATCGGCTCTCCTCGGTGTTCTTGTCGAACACCAACCACGAGGAGAACCAGCCGATCCACCTTCAGGTGAAGGATCCCGACTTGCAGAAGAAGTCGGAACACGATGTCTATGCGGGTCCCTCGACGCGCTACTGCCCGGCAGGCGTCTACGAATGGGTGGATGGCGACGGCAATGCGGCGGCCGATCGGATGGGTATCGACGTTCGCTTCGTGATCAACGCGCAGAATTGCGTGCATTGCAAGACTTGCGACATCAAGGATCCCAACCAGAACATCAACTGGGTGCCGCCGCAGGGTGGCGAAGGGCCGGTCTATCCGAACATGTAGGCCCCGATCTTCGCAGCCGAGTGGGTCTTGGCGTCGCATGGCGACGCCAAGGACCGAAGGACAGCGCGCCACCTGAACAGACCCACGACGGTTTGCCTGGCGACGCGTCCCGTATTGAAACGCTTGCCGGGATGTGCTGTGCTTAGGCCAGTGTGGAGGGCTGTTCGATGCAATTCTTCACAAAAGCCTGCATCGCCGCCGTTTGTGTGCTGTTTGCCGGTTCCGCGTCGGCGGAAGTGAAGGTCAGCGTCAAACGCAAGAACTACGACATTTCCGGTAGCAATGGTCCCGCCTTGCTCGACGCCATGGACAGACGGGGACCGAAACACGGGTTTCTGACACGTGCCATTGCTCAGACCGGCTATACGGTGGGCTGGGAAATCGAATGGGCCATGGCCAACGGCACTTGCCGTGTGAAGAACGCGACGGCCGAGCTTGCCATCACCTACACTTTCCCGCGTGTCGCCAATCGTTTGCCGCCTGACCTCGACCGCCGCTGGACCCGATTCATGAAAGGCGTGCGCAAGCATGAGGAAACACATGGGACGCTTGCCAGGCAAATGGTGCGTGCCGCCGAGCGGGAAGTAGCTGGCATGTCGATGCGAAACGATCCCGACTGTTCGAAGAGCCGCCGCGCAGTGAAACGGAAGGTGGCCGCGATCTATGCCGACTACGAGGCCCGCCAGGTCCAGTTCGACGGCAAAGAGCATCGCGACGGTGGGCGGGTCGAGGGCTTGGTGGACGCACTGCTCAGAAGTCGCTGAATTCGGCTGCCATGTACGCGGTGAGCGTCAGAACCTCGCGCCGCCGTGATTGAGCGCGGTCGTACTTTCCTCAATGGCCGGAACTTCGACGGGGTCGAGAGAAAACTCGACCAGCAAGGGAGCATGGTCTGATCCGACATCCTCCTGGATGCTCACCGAATGGACCGTGACGGCGCCTTTCCTGAAGACATGGTCGATGGGCAAGCCTATCCATTGCCGCCAGGAAACAGGCAGTCTCCTGGAAAGCCAGGTGGGCGTCGATCCGCTCACGCGATCGAGTCCCCCCGCGTCCATGATGCGTGCGACCGCGTTGCTCCACGGGGCTGCATTGAAATCTCCCGCGGCGAGCGCGGTCTCGCCGAGTTGCGCAAGCGGGCCCGACAGCCGGTCGATCTGCCTGGCCTGGCTGAACGGCCAGGGCCATTTGAGGTGCATCGCCGCCACCGCGATGCTTCGGCCGCCCAGGTCGATTTCGGCAGTCGCCATCGCACCGCTTTCGAAGCATGCGCCTTCGCCTCCCGCTGCAAAGGGGCGGCGCGACAGGATCGCGGCGGGTCCTATGGGGCTCCGCGGCTCGCAGAAAATGGAATAGGGATAGGCGGCCGAGATGCGCTCCAGTTGCGCTATCCATATCGGCGAGACCTCGTTGACGGCGACGATATCGGGGCGGGTCCGGCCGATCAGCGAGAGGAGCTTTTCCGGAGTGGCGTTGTCGAAGCGCGCATTGACGTGGAGAAGCCGATAGGTGGCCTGGTTCGTTTTCACGGCGGCATTGACCTGCCCGAAGACCAGCGTGGCAGGGAAGTTTACTGCTGTTGCAAAGGCGCCCAGGCCCAGCGTGATGGAAAGACCGGCCTCTTTCCAATACCCCAGGGAGAGGGCCGGAAGCGCCGATAGGGCCGTCGCCACGGCAAGATGCATCCGGAAATGGGCGAAGCTGTCGAAAGCCGGATGCCAAGCTCCGAAGAAGCCCGCTATCAGCGGCAAGGATACGGCGATCGGCAATGCCAGTGCCGCGAGCCGCAACAGTTCGAACACGCCCCTCTTGTTCATGGCGCAGGACGTGCAGGATGAATGCGGCCCATTCATGGTGGAGCCGCGGAAGAGTGCCTTATTGGAAGGCCGTTTCCGAGAAGCTTCTGAGCTTGCGGGAATGGAGCCGTTCCGGAGGCATCTCGGCAAGCTTTTCGACGGCCCTGATGCCGATCGTCAGGTGCTGCGCGACCTGACGCTTATAGAATTCGGTGGCCATGCCGGGCAGCTTCAACTCGCCGTGGAGAGGTTTGTCGGAGACGCAGAGCAGCGTGCCGTAGGGTACCCTGAAGCGAAAACCGTTGGCGGCGATCGTCGCCGATTCCATGTCGAGCGCGATGGCGCGGGACTGCGACAGCCGCTGCACAGGGCCGCGCTGCTCGCGCAGTTCCCAATTGCGATTATCGATGGTGGCAACCGTTCCGGTGCGCATGATGCGCTTGAGATCATAGCCGGAAAGCCCGGTGACCTCGGCGACCGCCTCCTGAAGGGCGACCTGGACCTCGGCAAGCGGTGGGATCGGAACCCATACGGGAAGGTCGTCGTCCAGCACGTGGTCTTCGCGCACATAGGCGTGGGCGAGCACGTAATCGCCGAGAGCCTGGCTATTTCGCAGACCGGCGCAGTGGCCGAGCATCAGCCAGGCATGGGGGCGCAATACCGCGATATGATCAGTGATGGTCTTTGCGTTCGACGGCCCGACGCCGATATTGACCATTGTGATGCCGGCATGGCCGGGCTTGACCAGGTGGTAGGCGGGCATCTGCGGCAGCCGCGCGAGGGCGGCGCCCTGCTGCGGAGCGGCCTGCCCGGCCGAGGTGACGAGATTGCCCGGCTCGACGAAGGCCGTGTAGCCGCCTCCGCCCCGGGTCATCATGTCTCTGGCATAGAGGCAGAATTCGTCCACATAGAACTGATAGTTGGTGAACAGCACGAAATTCTGGAAGTGTTGCGGGCTCGTCGCCGTATAGTGCGACAGCCGGTGCAGCGAATAGTCGATCCGCTGTGCGGTGAAGGGTGCAAGCGGCAGGGCTTCGCCCGGGATGGGCTCGAACGTGCCGTTGGCAATAAGATCGTCCGTGCCGTTGAGATCCGGCACATCGAAAATGTCCCGCAACGGCCGCTTCAGACCGTCGGCGAAGGCCCCGTCGACATGGGTCCCCTCGACAAAAGCGAAATGCACGGGGATCGGAGTTTCGGATTCCGACACGGTCACCGGTACGCCGTGGTTGCGCATGATCACCCGCAACTGGTCGACCAGATAGTTCTCGAAGAGATCCGGCCGCGTGACGGTGGTGGAATATTGTCCCGGTGAAGGCATGTGGCCATAGGCAAGACGGCTGTCGACCTGGGCGAAGGACGAGGTGGAGACGCTGACCTCGGGATAGAACGCGCGGAAACGGCGATTGTTGTCGCGGCCCTCGGCGAGGAGCCTGAAGGAGTCCCGCAGGAATGCGGTATTGCGGTCGTAGAGCATCTTGAGTGCATCGACCGCCTGACGCGCATCGGAGAAGCTCTGGCGGGCGAAGGGCTCTGGACTGGCGATCGATTCGATCGGCTGTGGATAGATTCGCTTTTCCATAACCCATTATAGAGAATCCGATGGGTTTGGGGAGGGGGAGCCAGGAAGCTCGGTGCTGATCCCGCGCGCGCTCTTCAGGCGCGCTGCAGGCTGACGAGCAGCACAAGCCCGGCGCCCATCTTCTTCTGGCCGGGGGCCTCGATGAAGACGCGGTCGCCAGCGTTTACCTGGGGCACCATCAGCAGCGGGGCGGCGACGAGCCCGGCCAGGAAGGCCGCACGGACGAGGAGGCGGAGGGTGTCAGTCAACTGTTTCATTGTCTTGACCCTGAGGCTCTTCAACCGGCCTGTCCGGCAGAGGCATTTCCGTTTTGCATTGCGCTGGAAACAACGATTGTTTCTTTCCAGGAATGTGCTTTCCGGCCCGTCTGCGCGACCAGGATGGAGAACAACATGCCGAACAGCGCCATCAGCAGGCAGACGATCGTGAACCGGCGAGCGAGCATTTTTCGAAGTCCCCTTCAACAACTTGGGGACAGCATGCATCGCGCGCACTGAACCAGCCCTGAGAAGGGCGTTCATCCAGTGTTCAAGAAACTTAACAGCAGCGTCCAATATTGTCGGCTTGTGTTCCGGCCGACGTCGACTATCTGCTTTGGAGCGCTGGGTCCTCCGACAGTGCATGAGGATTCGGAGAAACTCGGCGCAAAGCAATGAGCTAGAGCATCAGTGCCGGTTTCCCGGTGCTGTCGTTCAAGGCGCAGCGACGTGGAGACTTGCCCATGGCCACCCAAGTGAAGCCCATCGAACTATATTATTGGCCGACGCCGAACGGCTGGAAAATAACGATCATGCTCGAAGAGCTCGGCGTTCCCTATGAAGTAAGATATGTCAATATCGGCCGCGGCGAACAATTCGAACCGTCCTTCCTGAAGATCTCTCCCAACAATCGGATGCCCGCTATCATCGATCCCGAAGGTCCGGGCGGGGAGCCCATTTCGGTGTTCGAATCCGGGGCGATCCTTCAGTATCTCGGCAGGAAATTCGGCCGCTTCTATCCCACGGATGAGCGCGCGCGAGTTGCGGTCGACGAATGGCTGTTCTGGCAGATGGGCGGCTTGGGACCGATGGCCGGGCAGGCTCATCACTTCCGCCAATACGCTCCCGAGAAGATTCCTTATGCGGTCGACCGCTATACGAACGAGGTGAACCGCCTCTATGGCGTGATGAACAAGCGCCTTGCCGAGCGGCAATTCCTTGCAGGTGACTACTCGATCGCTGACATGGCCTCTTATGGTTGGGTCAGGCCGTACAAAAACCAGGGGCAGGATCTCGACGATTTCCCGAACCTCAAGCGCTGGTTCGAGACGATCGGCGCACGTCCCGCCGTCGTGCGGGCCGTCGAGATCGGCCAGGAACATCGGCGCAATCTCGCCGATGACAAGGAAGCTCAGAAGGTGCTGTTCGGGCAACGCGCCCGGGCGTAGGAGCCTTCAAAGGTACAACTTCCCCTGGCATCGGTCGCCCTGAGCTCGCGTCCGATGCCTGCACAGCTGCGCGGAATGCCTTCAAAGTTTGGCCCAGGTTTGTCTCCGCAGATCAGGCCGTCGAGCACGGTTTGTAGGGGACGCCCATTTTCGTGGTTAGCAAACGCTTGCCGGAGCTTGGGCCAATTTTCAGAGGTTTTTCTGAAAAATCGAGGAATCCCACCAGGTTCGATGCTTAACGAAGTCTATCGTTTACTTATTGTTTTAGCTTTGTTTTCCTCAAATTAAGCAAGCCGTTTAACGGCAGATTCAAGCGTTGGCCGCATTCTCGAAAGCATCGAAAGGGCGGCTCGACAAGAAGAAACGGAGCCGCTCGACCAAGACGAGACAGGGGATTGAAATGGCACGTTTCGAAATGCTCGAGGCCGGGTTCGGTACCATGGGTTCGACCGCTCAGGCCGACATTCTCTTGGAACTGGGTATGATGTACGCGACCGGCCGCGACTGCGAGAGCGATCTCGTCGCCGCCCACAAATGGTTCAACATCGCTGCCATCAAGGGTTCCGCGCGGGCCGCCGAACTGCGCTCCGAACTTTCGGCCGCCATGTCTAAGCCCGAGATCGCCAGGGCGCTGCGCGAAGCGCGGGAATGGATGACCACCCACTGATTTTTGACTGACGTAACAGGGAAGGCTCCGGCCAGGAGAGCGGGAAAGAAGCGCCACGGCCGGGGATCTCGGCGCCGACAGAGCGCCAATGCAAAGCCGCGACCGGCGAGACAACGCCGGCGCGGCTTTTCGTTTTCGTGATGCGACTGGACAAGCCCAAGCGGGAGTGAAAAGGTCCGGTTTCACATTTCATGACGCCTCGCAAGGAACATGTGCGGCGAAGGAGGAGAAATGCTTTCGAAACGAATTCTAGGGGCGGCGCTGATCGCTCTGACCATGGCCTCCGGCTCTGCCGCGGCCGACGAGATCACCTTTGCGGTAGTCGGACCGATGACGGGACAGCTGGCGACCATCGGCGACCAGTTCCGCCACGGTGCGGAAGCGGCGGTCGCGGCTATCAACGAAGCCGGCGGCGTCGGCGGCCGAACGATCAAGCTGGCAGTCGAAGACGATGTTTGCGACCCGAAGCAGGCGGTGTCGGTCGCCAACCGCATCGTCGCCAATGGCATCAACTTCATCGACGGTCATGCCTGCTCGGGCTCGAGCATCCCGGCTTCGGCGGTCTATGCCGAGGCGGGCGCGCTGATGATGAGCCCGGCCTCGTCCAACCCGTTGCTGACCGAGGACGCGGCCAAGAACGGCTGGGCCACGATCATGCGCCTCTACACACGCGACGATCGTCAGGGCACCTTCATCGGTCCGTGGATCGCGGAGAAGTACAAAGGCAAGAATGTCGCGGTCCTGCACGACAAGAGCGCCTACGGCCAGGGCGTGGCCGATGCGGTGAAAGCCGAAATGAACAAGGGCGGCCTGACGGAGATCCTTTATGACGGCATCAATGCCGGCGAGAAGGACTATTCGGCCCTGGTTACCAAGCTCAAGGAGCTGAAGGCCGATGTGGTCTATTTCGGCGGCTATCACAACGAGGCGGGCCTGATATTGCGCCAGGCCGCCGAACAGGGCTTCAAGTTCCAGCTGATCATGCCGGACAGCATCGCCACGCCGGAGTTCTGGCAGATCGCCGGCCCAGCGGGCGAGGGCACCATGTTCGTCTTCCCAGCCGATCCGCAGGCCCGCCCCGAAGCCAAGGCAGCGGTCGACAAGATCAAGGCCACCGGCTTCGTGCCGGAAGGCTTCACGCTTTTTGCCTATGCGACGATCCAGGCCTTCGCGCAGGGCATCGAACGCGCCGGCAGTGACGATCCGGCGGCCGTCGCCGCAGCGCTGAAAAACGGCGAGCCGATTGAGACCGTCATCGGCCCGATCGTCTTCGACGAGAAAGGCGATATCAAAAATGCCGCTTACGACATTAATGTCTGGAGCGACGGCAAATATTCGAAGCTCCAGTAGTAATTGGATCGACCTGATCCGAGAAATGGCCGGGTCCTCCCGGCCATTTCTCGTTAGTTTTCGCTGAAGTGGACGAGCACCGTGCCGTCGGTGACCTGAGCGCCCTCCGTCACGATCTCGGCGATCACGCCTTCATGGGGCGCTGTGATGGTGTGCTCCATTTTCATCGCTTCGAGCACGAGTAGCGGTTGCCCTTTGGCGACCGCTTCGCCGGCGGCCGCGCGCACGATCTTCACGAGGCCGGGCATGGGAGCCCGCAAGCTGTCGCCGGCGGCCGCATCGTCCGCGCGCTCCAGCGGGTCTGGCGTGGCGAAGGTGAAAGCCCGGCCTTCCCCGAACACCGTGATGTGCCCCGGCCACACGACAACGTCGTTGGCTTGGCTGGATCCGCCGGTCTCCAGCGTCATCGGATCCCAATCGTCGACGGCCACGTCGAAACGTCCGTCCCGGCGAGCCGATACCCGGGCTGCCATCTCAGCTTCGCCATAGCCTAACCTCACCAGCCGCGCCGTGGTGTGGAAATGCGCGTAACCGCTCAACCGGGCCCATGGATCGCTGGAGAGCGCGGCGGCGGGCGCGGTGGCGGCCAGCGCCGCCCTGGCGACGGCGCTGTGGCTGGGCGGATCGCTTGCGACGAGCGCTTCCTGCTTTCGTCCGATCAGGCCGGTGTCGACATCGCCGGAGGCGAAATCGGGATCGCGCGCCAGCGCGGACAGGAAGGCGACGTTCGTCACCGAGCCGGCGATCCGGGTTTGCCCCAGTGCCTCGTCGAGCGCGGCAAGCGCGGATGCCCGATCGCCTGCATGCACGACAAGCTTGGCGATCATCGGGTCGTAATAGGGCGAGATCGCATCGCCTTGCCTGACTCCGGTTTCGATCCGAACGACGGCGCCATCTGGCGCTGCTTCCGGGAAGCTCAGATGATGCAGCGTTCCCGTCGCCGGCAGGAAACCCCTCGACGGGTCCTCGGCATAGATGCGGGCTTCGAAGGCATGGCCGTCGAGCCCGATATCCGACTGGCTTTTCGGCAGCTTGGCGCCCGCCGCCACAAGAAGTTGCCATTCGACGAGGTCTATGCCGGTCACCATCTCCGTCACGGGATGTTCGACCTGGAGGCGTGTGTTCATTTCCATGAACCAGAAACGGTCGGGCCTCAGGCCCTCCGAGGCATCCACGATGAATTCGATCGTGCCCGCGCCGGAATATTTGATGGCCTTGGCGGCCTTCACCGCTGCCTCGGTCATCGCCTTGCGCAGTTCCGGCGTCATGCCCGGGGCGGGAGCTTCCTCGATGACCTTCTGATGGCGGCGCTGAGCCGAGCAGTCGCGTTCGAAGAGATGGACGGCGTTGCCGAAATTGTCGCCGAAGACCTGCACCTCGATGTGGCGCGGCTTCTCGACATATTTTTCCACGAGCACGCGGTCGTCACCGAAAGCGGCCTTGGCTTCGCGCCTCGCGGCCGCCATGGCTTCGGCGAAGTCGTCAGGGTGATCGACACGCCGCATCCCCTTGCCGCCGCCTCCGGCGCGTGCCTTGATCAAGACGGGATAGCCGATCTCGCGGGCTTTGCCGGCAAGCAGCACGAGCCCCTGATCTTCTCCATGGTAACCCGGCACGACCGGGACGCTGGCCTTCTCCATGAGTCGCTTGGCCGCGTCCTTCAAACCCATGGCGCGGATAGCCGAGGCGGAAGGTCCGATGAAGACCAACCCCGCCGCGACGACCGCTTCCACGAAGTCGGGGTTTTCGGAAAGGAAGCCGTAGCCCGGATGGATCGCCTCGGCGCCTGTCGCCTTGGCAGCTTCGATGATCTTATCGCCGCGAAGATAGCTCTCGCCGACCGGGGAGGGGCCGATGTAGACGGCTTCGTCCGCCATGGCGACATGCAGCGACCGGGCGTCCGCGTCCGAGTAGACCGCGACGGTGCGGACCCCCATCCTGCGCGCCGTCCGAATGACACGGACTGCGATCTCGCCTCGGTTGGCAATGAGGATCTTCGCAAACATCAGCACCCTTTCTTCGATCTCGGCCGGCACATACGTCCTGGGCGAGTTCAGCTATCTTGCTTCCAGGTGATCTCCACCGACGCGGCCGATCGCGCCGCCGGGCCGTGATGAACCGCCTCGATGTTGTTCCCATCGGGATCGAGCAGGAAGGCCGCGTAATAGCCGGGATGGTAGCGGCGCTCGCCGGGCGCGCCATTGTCGGTGCCGCCGGCGGCGAGACCGGCGGCATGAAACTTCGCCACGGTGTCGCGGTCCGGAACCTGGAACGCGAGGTGGATGCGCGAGGTGGGACCGTCCGCCGCGTCGATCCACAATTCGTCGGCGGAAAAGTAGCTGTCGGTCTCGTGGATCGCGTCCGCCCTGCCGATCGCCGTCAGCACAGCGCGATAAAACTTCTTCGTCTTATCGAGGTCCCGGGCGCGGAGATGGATGTGGTCGATGAGGCGGCCGCGGTGCAGTTTCATGTCCATGCAATCTTTTCCTTCTCTCTCGAAACGCTCACTCGCCCGTTTTCAGTGCCGCGATTTCCGCTGCATGGCGCTGCGAGGTCGCTTCATCGAAGCCGACGAAGACGACGGACCGTGGCAGATCGTTCGTTTCCAGGAAAGCCGCAACCGTGTGCACGGCGATCTTCGCCGCAATGTCCTTCGGATAGCCGTAAATCCCCGTGGAAATGGCCGGAAAGGCGATCGAGGCGCAGTCGTGAAGCTGCGCGAGCTCCAATGACCGCCGGTAGCAGGATGCCAGCAGTTCCGCTTCGTTTGCCGAACCGCCTTGCCAGACCGGGCCAACAGTGTGGATGACATGGGCAGCGGGCAGTTGATATCCGGCGGTGATTTTGGCATCGCCGGTTTCGCAGCCGCCGAGCGTGCGGCATTCGGCAAGCAACCCGGGGCCGGCGGCGCGATGGATCGCGCCGTCCACGCCGCCTCCGCCCAGTAGCGAGCGGTTGGCCGCATTGACGATGGCGCTCACCTCCAGCCTCGTGATGTCGCCGGTGTTCACCTGCATTCGCTCGAAGATCGAAGGCATGGCCGTCACATCCTGAAGACGCCGAACTTCGTCTCCGGCACCGGCGCGTTGAGCGCCGCCGACAGGGACAGCGCCAGGACGTCGCGGGTTCTCGCGGGGTCGATGATGCCGTCGTCCCACAGTCTTGCCGAGGAATAGAGCGGGTGCCCCTCGCGTTCATATTTGTCGAGGATCGGCGCCCGGAATTCCGCCTCTTCGGATGCCGACCATTTGCCGCCCCGGCGCTCGATGCCTTCGCGCTTGACCATGGCGAGCACGGTGGCGGCCTGTTCCCCGCCCATGACCGAGATCCGGGCATTCGGCCACATCCACAGAAAGCGCGGTGAATAGGCCCGGCCGCACATGCCGTAATTGCCGGCGCCGAAGGAACCGCCGATGATCATCGTCACCTTCGGAACCTGTGCGGTCGCGACCGCAGTGACCAGCTTGGCGCCGTCCTTGGCGATGCCGCCGGCCTCGTATTTGCGCCCCACCATGAAGCCGGTGATGTTCTGCAGGAACACCAGCGGGATCCTGCGCTGGCAGCAGAGCTCGATGAAGTGGGCGCCCTTCAGCGCGCTCTCGGAAAACAGCACCCCATTGTTGGCGATGATGCCGACAGGCATGCCGTGGATGTGGGCGAAGCCCGTGACCAGGGTCGTGCCGTAGTTTTGCTTGAACTCGTCGAGCTCGGATCCGTCGACCACGCGCGCGATCACTTCCCGCACGTCGTAGGGCTGGCGCAGATCGGCGGGGATAACCCCGTAGATCTCCTCCGGCGCGTGAAGCGGCGGGCGAGGATCGCGAAGATCGAGCCCGATCTCCTTTTTCCGATTTAGGTTTCTGACGATGCGCCGGGCGATGGCGAGCGCATGTTCGTCGTTCATGGCGTAATGGTCGGCAACGCCCGACTGGCGGGTGTGAAGATCGGCGCCGCCGAGTTCCTCGGCGGTCACGTCCTCGCCGGTCGCCGCCTTCACCAGCGGCGGGCCGCCGAGAAAGATGGTCGCCTGTTTCCGGACCATGATGGTCTCGTCGGACATGGCCGGCACATAGGCGCCTCCCGCCGTGCAGGACCCCATCACGCAGGCGATCTGGGGAATGCCGGCGGCGCTCATATTGGCCTGGTTGTAGAAGATGCGCCCGAAATGCTCGCGGTCCGGAAACACCTCGTCCTGGTTGGGCAGGTTGGCGCCGCCGCTATCCACGAGATAGACGCATGGCAGGTTGTTCTGCAGCGCGATCTCCTGGGCGCGCAGGTGCTTCTTGACGGTCAGCGGATAGTAGGTGCCGCCTTTCACCGTCGCGTCGTTGACGACCACCATCACCTCGCGGCCCTCGACGCGGCCGATACCCGTGATCATGCCGGCCGACGCGATGTCGCCGCCATACAGGTCCCAGGCCGCGAACTGGCCGATCTCCAGGAAAGGCGAGCCGGTGTCGAGAAGCTGGGCGAGGCGCTGGCGCGGCAGGAGCTTGCCGCGCGAGACATGGCGCTCACGGGCATCCTCCGAGCCGCCGTGCTCGACCACCGCCGCTTTGTCGGCGATGTCGGCGACAAGCGCCCGCATGCGTTCGGCATTGGCCTTGAAGGCATCGGAGGCGGGGGAGATCTGGGTCTGCAGCGTGGCCATGGTTCCTCGGCGGATGACTTCGAAATTCGAACCGATTCCCGGATCGGCGGGGGAGAATAGCTGATTGGCGTCTAAAGGCTCTCCGCCATGATCTCGCGCCCGATCAGCCAGCGACGGATCTCGCTTGTGCCGGCGCCGATCTCGTAGAGCTTGGCATCGCGCAGGAGGCGGCCGGTCGGATAGTCGTTGATATAACCGTTGCCGCCAAGGAGCTGGATCGCGTCGAGCGCCACCCGGGTCGCCTTTTCCGCGGCGTACAGCACGCAGCCGGCGGAATCCTTCCGTGTGGTCTGCCCCCGGTCGCAAGCGGCGGCGACCGCATAGACGTAGGCGCGGCAGGCGTTCATCGTGGCATACATGTCGGCGAGCTTGCCCTGGACAAGTTGGAACTCGCCGATCGGCTGGCCGAACTGCTTGCGCTCATGCACATAGGGCACGACCGTGTCCATGCATGCGGCCATGATGCCGACCGGGCCCGCGGCGAGGGTCACGCGCTCGTAATCGAGACCGGACATCAGCACCTCGACGCCCGAGCCCTCCCGGTGAAGCACATTCTCGAAAGGCACCTCGACATTGTCGAAGACGAGCTCGCCCGTGTTCGAGCCGCGCATGCCGAGCTTGTCGAGCTTCTGCGCGACCGAGAAGCCGGACCATTCCTTCTCGACGATGAAGGCGGTGATGCCGCGCGATTGCCGTTCCGGATCCGTCTTGGCGTAGACCACAAGCGTATCGGCGTCGGGACCGTTGGTGATCCACATCTTGGTGCCGTTGAGGATGTAGCAGTCGTTGCGCTTCTCGGCCCTGAGCCGCATCGACACGACATCGGAACCGGAGCCCGATTCCGACATTGCGAGAGCGCCGACCTTATCTCCCGCACAAAGCGCCGGCAGATACCGGGCCTTCTGTTCCGGTGTTCCCCAGCGGTTGATCTGGTTCACGCACAGATTGGAATGAGCGCCATAGGAGAGCCCGACGGAGGCGGAGGCGCGGCTGATTTCCTCGATCGCCACGACCTGCGCGAGATAGCCCATGCCCGAACCGCCGAATTCGGGATCGGCGGTGATGCCGAGCAGGCCGAGCGCGCCGAGTTCCTTCCACAGTTGGCTCGGAAATTCGTTCGTGCGGTCGATCTCGGCGGCGAGCGGCGCGATTTTTTCTCCCGCGAAACGGCGCACCATGTCGCGAAGAGCCTCGATGTCCTCGCCCAGTCCGAAATCAAGCGAATGCGTGTACATTGTTCTTCTCGCCCGCTGTGCGTGCGCCCGTGAGGCGCATCGTCATTGAAAGATAGGTCTTCGCGACCTCTTCGACAGAGAGCCGCTCATCGGGACGGAACCAGACGATGACGCCGGTGATCATCTGGATGATCGCCATCGCCGTAAGACCGACATCGTCCACCTGGAAATCGCCGCTTTCGGCGCCTTCGCGCAGGATCGAGCGCAGCTCCTTCTCGTAAGTCGTGCGCAGGCGCAGGATATGCGTGAGCCTCTCGGGCGAGAGGCTGCGCAGTTCCATGTTGGAGACATGGGTCGCGTGGCGGCGCGCGACATGGAAGCGGATATGGTGATCGACGAAGGCGGCGAGCCGCCCGACCGGGCCGCCGGACCGGGGCCGGGCGGCTCCCCAGCCGCCGATCAGCCCTTCCATATGCTCGCGCATCAGGGTGAAAAGCAGGTCCTCCTTGTTCGGGAAATAGCGATAGAGCGCCGCCGCCTGCACGCCGACCTCAGCCGCGAGCTGCCGCATGGAAACGGCTTCGTAGCCGTAGCGCGCGATCAGGCTGACCGCCGCCTCACGAAGCGCCGCTTCCGTCTTCTCGCCATCCGAGCCCGTGGTTCGCGCCATCGAAAAACCTCCCGATGGCAAGATAATAAAACGAACGTTTAATTAATTCAACGGGCAACTCGCTGTGGCGGGCGCAAAAAAGCCGGCGCAGGGCGCCGGCGATTCAAGCAAAATTCCAGTTCAGGCAACCCCTCACTGTCCTGCCGGACATCTCTCCCCGCAC